>NZ_PGES01000001.1:1237880-2475761 GCF_002797895.1 Janthinobacterium sp. 67
GCCGTGGATACTTGCCACCCTCGTCGGCATCGTCGCCACGGCTTGCCAAGTCAGCTATCTGCTGCTGCGCGGACGCAAGGTCGACGGCATGCTGTGGCTGTCGCTGTTCATCTTTGTCGTGTTTGGCGGCGCCAGCATTTACCTGCATGACGATTTCTTCCTGAAATGGAAGCCGACCCTGATCTACTGGCTGTCCGGCCTGGCCCTCCTGATCGCCCACGTGGGTTTCAAGAAAAACCTGATCCGCAAGACCATGGAAGCGCAAGTGCAATTGCCCGATGCCGTGTGGAACCAGTTGCTGGCCGCGTGGATCATCTTCTTTGGCGCCATCGGCGCGCTGAACCTGTTCGTGGCCTTCGTGCTGTACAAGGGCGACATGGCTGCCTGGGTCAGTTTCAAAGCGTTTGGCGCGACGGGCATCTTCTTTGCCTTCATCGTGGCGCAAACCCTGTTCCTGGCCAAACATATCAAGGAAGACGCATGATGACGAACGACACGACAACGCGCATGGAACGCATTCGTACCCGCCTGGAAACGGCACTTTCCCCTCTGGAATGCGTGCTGGAAGACGACTCGGCGCGCCACCGGGGCCATGCGGGCGCCGCCTCGGGCGGAGGCCATTACAATCTGCGGATTATTTCTAGTCAATTTGAGGGGCTCAGGCTCGTCATGCGTCATCGACTGGTGTATGATTCCGTGCACGATATGATGCATAATGAGATACATGCATTGGCGATTGTGGCCCTGGCGCCATCCGAAGTAGTGTAAGGATGGCGTTTTGGCGTACCCGAGCCATGTTGTCAATTTCTTTCCATGCGTTTTTTACGAAACTTTCCCTAACAGGATTTAATAATGACTTTTAAGCCAGCCCGCTTGCTGATCGCACTACTCGCCGTTGTCGCGGTACCTGTTTTTGCGCAAAATGTTGCCGTCGTCAATGGCAAGCCTATCCCATCGTCGCGCGTTGATGCAGTCGTCAAGCAAGTCGTCGCCCAAGGCCAGCAACCGGATTCGCCGCAACTGCGCGAAATGATCAAGAAAGACTTGATCGGCCGTGAAGTGCTGATGCAAGAAGCGGAAAACAAAGGTTTCGGTAAAGATGCAGCAGTCAAGCAGCAAATCGAGAATGCACGCCAGGCCATCGTCATCAACGCCCTGGTCGGCGACTACCTGAAAAAGAACCCGGTCAACGACGCTGAAATCAAGGCCGAATACGACCGTTTCGTGGCCCAGACCGGCGACAAGGAATACCACGTGCGCCACATCCTGGTCGGCACCGAAGCGGAAGCGAAAGACATCATCGCCAAGCTGAAAGGCGGCGCCAAGTTCGAAGACCTGGCCAAGCAATCGAAAGATACCGGTTCGGCCGACAACGGCGGCGATCTGGACTGGGCAGCCCCATCGTCGTTCCCGAAAGTGTTCTCGGACGCCTTCGTGAAACTGCAAAAAGGCCAGGTCACCGACACCCCGGTGCAAACGCCTAACGGTTTCCACGTGATCAAGCTGGACGACACCCGCGCGGCAAAACTGCCGACCCTGGAAGAAGTCAAGCCACAGATCGCCGAAGCGCTGCAGCAAAAGAAACTGCAAGCGTATCAGGAAGAAATGATCAAAAAAGCGAAAGTTCAGTAAGAACTGACCTCCCCGGCGCCCTTTTCGGCGCCGGTCGTGTATTCTGCGCCTGAATGCGCACTGCGCGACAGTCGCGCATATCGATTTTTAGTATATTTATTAGGAATGAACATGATTTTGAAGCCAGCCCGCCTGATCTTAGCCCTGGTCGCCGTCGTAGCGATCCCTGCGTTCGCGCAAAACGTCGCCACCGTGAATGGCAAGGCCATCCCATCGTCGCGCGTCGACCAGGTCGTCAAGCAAGTCGTCGCCCAAGGCAAGCAAGCCGATTCGCCGCAATTGCGCGAAGCCATCAAGAAAGACCTGATCGGCCGCGAAGTGCTGATCCAGGAAGCCGACAAGCAAGGCTACGGCACGCGTCCGGAAGTCAAGTCGCAGATCGACAATGCCCGTCAAAGCATCATCATCAACGCCCTGCTGGCCGACTACGTCAAGAAGAACCCCGTCAAGGATGCTGAAATCAAGGCCGAGTACGACAAGTTCAAGGCACAAGCGGGCGACAAGGAATACCATGCACGCCACATCCTGGTCGCCACCGAAGCGGAAGCGAAAGACATCATCGCCAAGCTGAAAGGCGGCGCCAAGTTCGAAGAACTGGCCAAAGTATCGAAAGACGGTTCCGCAGCCAATGGCGGCGACCTGGATTGGGCTAGCCCTGCTTCGTACGTGAAACCGTTCTCCGACGCCATGGTTGCCCTGAAACCAGGCCAGGTCACGCAAACGCCGGTGCAATCGCAATTCGGCTTCCACGTGATCAAGCTGGAAGAAACCCGTCCGACGAAACTGCCGGCACTGGAAGAAGTCAAGGGCCAGGTAGCCGAGTCGCTGCAACAGAAGAAACTCGCCGCCTACCGCGATGAGTTGATGAAAAAAGCCAAAATCCAATAAGAATACCCGATCAAACCTACTGCGCGTCGTGACTTGCGGCCTGCGATGCTCACCGTACTAGAGTACGGTTGCGCTTCTCGGCCACAATTCACTTCCGCTCGCTACGGTTTTATCGGGCATTCTGCCCGGATATAAAGCGCTCATTGGAGCGCTTTTTTTACGCCTGAAGAATGCGAGATGGAATGGATCTACATGCAGAATTGAAAGCCGCACTGGAAGCGATTGCCGAACCGGGCC
The DNA here is from genome assembly GCF_002797895.1 of Janthinobacterium sp. 67. Lineage (NCBI taxonomy): Bacteria > Pseudomonadati > Pseudomonadota > Betaproteobacteria > Burkholderiales > Oxalobacteraceae > Janthinobacterium > Janthinobacterium sp. 67. The sequence continues at coordinate 1,240,638 of NZ_PGES01000001.1, forward strand.
GTGTAGCGCCCATGCAGGCCTATATGCGCGACCGGTTCGTTTTCCTGGGCGTGGCAGCGCCGCAGCGGCGGCTGGCCGCCAGGGGCTTGCTGGCGGGCCTGAAGGGCATCGATGCCGCGACCTTGCTGGAACACGCGCAATTGCTGTGGCAGCAGCCGCAGCGCGAATACCAGCATGTGGCGCTCGACATGCTGGCGCTGCACCGGCGCCAGCTGAACATCGGGCACATTCCCGCCCTGCTGGCGTTGGCGCGCCAGCGCGCGTGGTGGGACAGCGTCGACGGCATGGCGGGCATCGTCGGCGAGGTGCTGCAGGCGGAGCACCAGCGCGGCGGCGACGGCCATGCGCACATGGATGACGCGCTGCGCCACCAAGACTTCTGGCTGCGCCGCATCGCCCTGCTGCACCAGCTGGGCTGGCGCGCCGACACGGATGGCGCCTGGTTATTTGACGCGGCGCTGGCGCTGGCCCACGAAAACGAGTTTTTCATCCGCAAGGCCATCGGCTGGGCCTTGCGCGATTACGCGCGCCACGCGCCTGCTGCCGTGCTGGCTTTTGCCACGCAGCACCGCCAGCGGCTCTCTCCCCTCAGCTACCGCGAAGCGCTGAAGCACCAGCCAAGCTGAACGACGATCCGCCCAGCAGGCGCAGCGCCGCATCGATGCGGGCACCGGCATCCCAGGCCGGTACGGGCGCCAGCAGCCCCAGCGCCATCTGGCGCAGCGGCTCGGCGATCACCATGGCCAGCAGCAAGCCGGCCAGTTCAGGCGCGTTGCCGACCTTGATGTGGCCGCGCGCGGCCTGGCGGCCCAGCCATTCCGCCACCAGGGCCGTGCCCCGCTCGATGCCATTGCGTTGATACACGGCCAGCAAGTCCGCGCGTGCGGGAAACTCCGTGCACAGCAGGCGGAACAGCCCTACGGCATCCATCGTCAGCACGCGTGCCACCATCGCCTGCAATATCTCTTTTAACATTGGCAAGACGTCGCCAGGTGCGGCCGCATCGTGCGCCATGGCCGGCAGGAACGCATCCGTCCAGCCGCGCACCACGAGGGCCACCAGTTCCTCGCGGTTGGCCGCATAGTGATACAGCGACTTCTTGGCCATGCCCGCGTGGCGCGCCACCGCTTCCATGGTCGTGGCCGCATAGCCTTCGTGCAGCAGCAGCCAGGTGGCCGCTTGCACAGCCGCCTCGCGCGCTTCCTCGGGCGGGCGCGCCGGACGGCCCCGTCCACGCACAGCCTTGCTTTCTTCTTCCTGCATGCCGGCTCCAAACTTGATCGATGGATAATTTTACACTGAAACATATTTAGGAAACGTCATACGTTTCTTTAATATATAATTGGCCCACCCCAACAAAGGAGAACGACATGACGCAGCATATGGAATTCCCATGGAACATCACCAGCACGGGCGACTTGCTCGACCCGTTTCCCCTGCCCCTGGAAACCGGCATTACGCGCCTGGAAGACGGTTGCCTGCTGGTGGCGGCGCGCACGGAACTGCACGGCTGCAGCGGGCGCATGCTGGACTGGTGGTTTACGTTTTTCGAGACGACGCAGCACATCAAATGGTGGCATCCGCACGACCACGTGGCCCATCACGGCTGGAACAGCGCGTGGAAAAAGGGAGAGAGTTACTATGGCGCCTCGATCGAGGCCGTGGAATCCCTGGGCGACATTCCGCCCGTAAAAGCCAAGCTGAAGTTCCATGACCCGAAAGACGTGTTTGATCCGGCGCAACTGCAGCAGGCCAAGGAGAGCGGCGCCCTGTCGGCCGCCATTTGCGCGCGCATCGGTTTTGGCGAGCACGTGCAGATGGACCCGCACGGCGACCCGCTCGATGGCGAAATGCTGCACCTGACGCGCGACACGCCCACGGGCTGCGTGCTGCGCAGCCGCTTCTTGCTGGGCCGCAATAGCCTGAACCCCGTGCGCGACGTGCCCGATGTGCTGGGCCTGAATTTGCTGCGCCATTGCTACAGTGAATTTACCTATCTTTCGCGCTTTTTACCGTCGCTGTACTACGGCGAGCACGCCAATGGGGAAAAGGCGCCGCTGCCCTGGTAAAACATGGTTTTACAACCGCTTGTGCATGCGCGCCAGCGGCAGCTTGATGTCATCAGGCAAGTCGAGATGAAACTCTTCCGTCACGGCAAAGCCGCTGGCCAGGTACAACGGCACGCCGGGCAAGGTGGCGGCCAGTTCCAGGGCGGTAAAGCCGGCGGCCAGGGCCTGGCGTTCGCAATGGCGCATCAGCATGCTGCCCAGGCCCTGGCGGGCGGCGCTTGGCTCGACAAAGAAGGCGCGGATGCGGCCCGGCTGGCTGGCCGGATCGAGCAGCGGGTCCGGCCCGCTCTTGGCGCGGTCGGCGCCATACAGGGTGGCGCGCTGGCTCCAGCCGCCGCAAGCGAGCATGGCGCCGTCGCGTTCGATCACGAAATACGTCCGGTCGGCAACGAGCTGCGTATCGACGCCGAACACGTGGCGCGTCACGGCTTCGGCCTGTTCCCGCGTGTAAAACCCCGCACTCAGCGCCACGCCGGAGCGGGCGATCAGCGCATTCATGGCAGGCACGTCGGCCGGCAGCGCCACGCGCAGGCGTGTCAATGAGCCGAAGCTGAACCAGGCACGGCTGATGCGGTCCTGCTCCACTTCATACGTCGCCACCAGTTCCTGTGCCGACACGCCATCGTCCGTGTCGCCATGGACGATTTCATGGTCGATCACCAGCTTGCCGCAGGCTATGCGGTTGAGCAACTGCGCCCGGGGCCGGCTGGCGGCGAAACGGGCCGTAAAACGGGGACCGATCTGCGCGCCGCCCTGCGCCAACAAGGTATCGGGGTGCTGGAATTGCTGTGCGTCATCGGCATAGATGGCCAGCAAGGCCGGCACGTCGTGCGCGTTATAGGCGTCCAGTTGCGCCTGGACCACCGCCGTTGGCGAAATGAGTGTATCGTTGGCAAGCGCCATGCGTGTACCTGTTGTGGAGTGGGTGGAAAGTTGCAAAGGGTAACATTGTCACCCCTGTCGCGGCGCAGTTTACTGCGATAATAACAAGATTCGTCGCAAGAAACATATTCAGACGTCACCAATCAATCGCAAATCGCAGCAGGAGTAAATATCATGAAATGGGAAGGCAATCGCGAAAGCGACAATGTGGAAGATCGCCGTGGCGAAGATGGCGGTGGGGGCGGCGGCGGGGGCGGCTTTGGTTTTGGCGGGCGCTCGATCGGTATCGGCACCATCGTCATCGCCCTCGTCGGCTCGTATGTGCTGGGCGTCAATCCCCTGACCTTGCTGAACCTGCTCAGCGGCGGCGGCCAGGTCAGCACCCAGCAAAGCCAGGCCCCGGCGCGCCAGCCGCCCGAATCGGACGAGATGGCCCGCTTCGTGAAAACCGTGCTGGCCGATACGGAAGACACGTGGGGCGCCCTGTTCAAGGCCGAAGGCGGCAGCTACGTAAAACCCAAGCTGGTGCTTTTCTCGGGCAGCACGCCGACCGCCTGCGGCACGGGCCAGAGCGCCAGCGGCCCCTTCTATTGCCCAGGCGACCAGAAAGTCTACCTGGACCTCGATTTCTTCAACCTGATGCAGCAGCGCTTCAAGGTGTCGGGCGAGTTTGCCGAAGCGTACGTCATCGCGCATGAAGTGGGCCACCACGTGCAAAACCTGATGGGCTTGTCCGAGAAGGTCGACAATGCGCGCCGCACTGCCTCAGAACGCCAGGCCAACGCCATGTCCGTGCGCCTGGAATTGCAGGCCGACTGCTTTGCCGGCGTGTGGGCCTATCACGCGAACCAGGACCGCAAGATCCTCGAACAGGGCGACGTGGAAGCGGCGCTGAAAGCGGCCACGGCCATCGGTGACGACGCGCTGCAGCGCCAGTCGCAAGGCCATGTCGTGCCCGACTCGTTTACGCACGGCACCTCGGAGCAGCGCGTACGCTGGTTTACCAAGGGCATCGAGAGCGGCCAGATTGCCCAGTGCAATACGTTCGAGGCACGCCAGTTGTAAAGGGCACCCTCGGGCACCAACGCATGCCGCCCTGCGGGCCGGCATGCGCATCCATCAGGGCACGGCGACGTCGTAGCGCTTGCCCAGCTTTTTCAGTTCACCGCTGTCGATCAGGCTGTTCAATTCCTGGTCGAACTGCAGGCGCAGCTTGTCGAAAGTGGGCGAGCGGGGAAAGGCAAAATAGCCGTTTTGCAGTTCGATGATTCTGGGCAGGGGTTTTACCTGGCGCCCATAACCGAGGCGGGCGATGACGGGATCGGTATTGCGGCGGTTGCTGACGAACACGTCGACGTGATTGTGCACCAGCATCTTCAAGCCATTTTCCACATTGTTGGCCACGCTGACCTGCAAGCCGGGCCGTACGCGCTCCCATTCCGCGCCATACGCCCAGCCATTGAGCAGCACCACCCTGCGGTTCTTCAGCACCGCGTAGTCGCCGTCCCAGCTGAGGCTGGCGTTCTGGCGCGTATAAAAGACCATCTGGTCCTGGTAAAACGGCTTGTCGGAAAACGCCATGCTGGCAATGCGATCGGGCGTCTTGTAGGGGCCGATCAGGATATCGGCCTGGCCCTGCACCAGCATGGCTTGCGCGCGCGCCCACGGCACCATGCGAAAACGCACGGTGTTACCCGTGCGTGCGGCCATCAGGCGCAGCAGTTCCGCGCCCAGTCCGCCATACTCGCCGCCATCCTGATACTCGAACACGCGCTCGAACTGCGCACCCACGGCCAGCAGTTCGCGTGCCTGCAGAGGCACGGCAAATGCCGGCCACAGCAGCGCCAGGGCCAGCAGGCGCCGCCCTGCTTTTTTCATCAGCCGACGATGCGCAAGGAGTAATCGGTGGCCCGCACATCCTTGGTCAGGCTGCCGATCGAGATGCGGTCCACGCCCGTTTCGGCGATGGCGCGCACGGTGTCGACATTGATGCCGCCCGACGCTTCCAGCAAGGCGCGGCCCTGTGTCAAGGCCACGGCTTCGCGCATCATGTCGTTGCTGAAGTTATCGAGCAAGACGGAGACGGCACCCGCATCGAGCGCTTCGCGCAATTGCGCCAGGGTTTCCACCTCGATTTGCACGGGCACGCCCGCGTCGAGGTTGCGCGCGTTTTCCAGGGCCTGGCTGACGCCGCCCGCCGCCGCGATATGGTTTTCCTTGATCAGGATGCCGTCGTACAGGGCAAGGCGCTGGTTCTTGCCGCCACCCACGCGCACCGCATACTTTTGCGCCAGGCGCAGACCCGGCAAGGTCTTGCGCGTGTCCAGAATCGACGCCTTGGTGCCGGCGATCACGTCGACATACTGGCGCGTGGCCGTGGCCACGGCGGATAGCAGTTGCAGGAAATTGAGGGCGCTGCGCTCGGCCGTGAGCAAGGCGCGCGCCGGCGCCTCGATCGTGCAGACGACGCTGTCGGCCGTCATCATGTCGCCTTCGGCGTAATGCCAGGCAATGTCGATGCTGCGATCCAGGCTTTTCATGATGCCTTCGAACCACGGCGCGCCGCACAGCACGGCTGCTTCGCGCACGATCACACGGGCAGTGACGATGTGGTCGGGCGGCACCAGCTCGCCCGTCAGGTCGCACTGGCCCACGTCTTCCAGCAAGGCGGCCAGCAAATTGCCTTCGAACGCGCGCGCCAGGGCCGGATCGAAAGGAGCGAAAGAATTAACGAGGGTACTCATGCTGGACCGATTCCTTGGAACAATGTGGTTTCTTTAGCCAGGTCCGCGCCCGGCTTGAGGCCCGCCTTCTTGGCGGCGGCGAAGTCGAGCATGCGGTTGATCGAGCGCACGGCCAGCTGGCCGACGGCAGGATCGACGTGGATTTCGTTGTGCATGTTTTCCAGCGTCTGCGCCAGGTTCAGCAAGCCGTTCATGGCCATCCACGGGCAGTGCGCGCAGCTCTTGCAGGTGGCGCTGTTGCCGGCCGTGGGCGCTTCGATGAAGCGTTTGCCCGGCGCGGCCGCGCGCATCTTGTGCAGGATGCCGTTGTCGGTGGCGACAATAAAAGTGTCCGTGTCCATGGTTTGCGCTGCCGCAATCATTTGCGACGTGGAACCCACCATGTCGGCCAGCGCCACCACGTTGGCGGGCGACTCCGGGTGCACGAGCACCTTGGCTTGCGGATACTCTTCCTTGAGCAGATCGAGTTCGATGCCCTTGAACTCGTCATGCACGAGGCAGCTACCCTGCCACAGCAGCATGTCGGCGCCCGTCTGCTTCTGGATGTACGAACCCAGGTGCTTGTCTGGTGCCCACAGGATTTTCTTGCCCTGCGCATGCAGGTGGGCCACGATGTCGAGGCCGATGGACGAGGTCACCATCCAGTCCGCGCGCGCCTTGACGGCCGCGCTGGTGTTGGCGTACACCACCACCGTGCGGTCCGGATGCGCGTCGCAGAAGGCCGTGAATTCATCGACCGGACAGCCGAGGTCGAGCGAACAGGTCGCGTCGAGGTCGGGCATTAATACCGTTTTCTCGGGACTGAGGATCTTTGCCGTTTCACCCATGAAACGCACGCCGGCCACGACGAGGGTCTTGGCCGGATGGTCGCGCCCGAAGCGGGCCATTTCCAGGGAATCGGAGACGCAGCCGCCCGTGGCTTCGGCCAGGTCTTGCAGGTCGGCATCAACGTAATAGTGGGCAACGAGCACGGCCTCGCGCTCGATCAGCAGGCGCTTGATGCGCGTGATCAGTTCGGCTTTTTCAGCCGGGGACGGCGTCGCTGGCGTGCGTGCCCAGGCGTGGGCAGTGCAGCTGGCTCCGTCTTGTGGATGTTCGTACTCGACGGATTTGATGGCTAAAGTTTGCATGGCTGTGTCAAACAAAAACGGGATAGACCGGCACGATTGCAATGAAGCAGGTGCGCCGGAACGAATGAACCGCGGCGCGTCGGTGTGGTGCTGGCGGATGACGTTGTAATGTCGGATTACGCTGCGCTAATCCGACCTACGCGACCAACTCACCCTGACGTAGGTCGGATTAGCGCACAGCGCGTAATCCGACGCAACGTTACCCTACAAATTAATCAATACCCTGGCTCTTGAGGTAATCCTCGTAATTGCCACGGTAATCGACCACTTCATCTTCCTTGATCTCGATGATGCGGTTGGCCAGCGAAGAAACGAATTCGCGGTCATGCGACACGAAGATCAGGGTGCCCGCGTATTTTTCCAGCGCGATGTTCAAGGACTCGATCGATTCCATGTCCATGTGGTTGGTCGGCTCATCGAGCATCAGCACGTTGTGGCGGCCGAGCATCAGCTTGCCGTACATCATGCGGCCTTTTTCACCACCGGACAACACCTTGACGGCCTTCTTGACATCGTCGCCGCCGAACAGCAAGCGGCCCAGGATGGAACGCACGGCCTGGTCGTCGTCGCCCTCTTTCGTCCACTGGCCGATCCAGTCGGTCAGGTTCGTGTCCTTGGCGAAATCTTCCGTCGGATCTTGCGGCATGTAGCCGACGTTGGCGTTTTCCGCCCATTTCACGCGGCCCTGGTCCGGCTGCAGGCCGGCGATGTCGCCCGCGATGCAGCGCAGCATGGTGGTCTTGCCGGCGCCGTTGGCGCCGATGATGGCGATGCGTTCGCCCGCTTCCACCATGATGGAAAAGTTCTTGAACAGCTGGCGGTCGAAACCTTTCGAGATGTTCTCGACTTCCACTGCCAGGCGGTGCAATTTCTTTTCGCCGTCGAAACGCACGAACGGATAGGCGCGCGACGATGGCTTGATGTCGTCGACCTTGATCTTTTCGATCTGCTTGGCGCGCGACGTCGCCTGGCGGGCCTTCGATTTGTTTGCGGCGAAGCGGCGCACGAATTCCTGCAGCTCGGCAACCTTGTCTTTCGCTTTCGCGTTGTTGGCCAGTTGCTGGTTGCGCGCCTGGGTCGAGGCGAACATGTATTCGTCGTAGTTGCCTGGATAAATCTTCAGGGTGCCATAGTCCATGTCGGCCACGTGGGTGCAGACCTGGTTCAGGAAGTGGCGATCATGGGAAATGATGATCATGGTGGAGTTGCGCTCGTTGAGCACGTCTTCCAGCCAGCGAATCGTGTTGATGTCCAGGTTATTCGTCGGCTCGTCGAGCAGCAGGATGTCCGGATTCGAGAACAGCGCCTGCGCCAGCAGCACGCGCAGTTTCCAGCCTGGCGAGACGTTGCTCATCGGGCCTTGATGCAGGTCGATGGCGACACCGGCGCCCAGCAGCAGTTCGCCGGCGCGCGATTCGGCCGTGTAGCCGTCGTATTCGGACACTTTGCCTTCCAGCTCGGCCGCCTGCATGTAGTCGTCGTCCGTCGCTTCCGGGTTCGCGTAGATCGCGTCGCGTTGCTGGATGGCGGCCCACATTTCCGTGTGGCCCATCATGACGACGTCGAGGACGCGCATGTCTTCAAAGGCGAACTGATCCTGGCGCAGCTTGCCCAGGCGTTCGTTGGTATCGAGCATGACGTTGCCGCCCGAAGGATCCAGATCGCCGCCCAGGATCTTCATGAACGTCGACTTGCCGCAGCCGTTCGCGCCGATCAAACCATAGCGGTTGCCGTCGCCGAACTTGACGGAGATATTCTCAAACAATGGCTTGGCGCCAAACTGCATCGTAATATTTGCTGTAGATAGCATGTGATATTGGGTCTTTATTCAGTTAAAACAGCTAGTTAAGTACTTTTCTCCCATTATACAGCACCCACCCTCTTCCCTCTATAGTGGCCCGGTCAGGACGTTGGAAGTCAAATACAAAGAAATAAATGGCAAGAAAATACGATTGCCGTATTCCCCTTTAGCAGATACGCTGCGTGGCATCCGTTTTCTACCCTCCACCTCACAGGCATCACTTGAAGAAAATCACCATCGCCGCCGCCGTGGCCGTCATTGTCATCGCTGCCACCGCCTACGCTTCGCCCTACTATGCCTTGCACCAGATCAAGACAGCGCTGGCCGAGCGCAACGCCGAAGCGCTGGCCGAGCACGTGGACTTCCCCGCCCTGCGCACCAGCGTCAAGGCGCAGCTGGAGACCAGCATGGCGCGCAGCATCGAGGCGACCGCCGGCAGCGGCAACCCGCTGGCCGCGCTGGGCCAGTCGATCGCCAGCGCCATGCTGGGCAAGATGGTCGACACCATGGTCTCGCCCGCCGGCGTCGTGGCGCTGGTCAACAAGAGCGCCGTCAGCCCGCAGGCCGAAACCAGTGCCGATGCGCCCGCCGATGGCGCACGCAAAAAGGCCGACTATTCCGCAGGCTATGCCGGCCTGAACACCTTCGTCGTGCGCGCGAAGGATGGCAATGCCCAGGATGGCGCCCTGGTCTTGCAGCGCCATGGCGTGTGGGGCTGGAAACTGAGTTCGATCGAGATTGCGTCGGCGATGGTCGCACGTTAACAAGGACCGCCAAGGAACGCGCATACGCTGGCAATCTGAGACACAATACGCGCCATTTGTATCAGATTGCGGGAGATTTCATGCTGAAATATACGGCCATATCGCTGGGCATGGCCCTTGCCAGCGCCGCGCCACTCGCCCATGCCCTCGATGGCACAGCCGGGAGCAGCCACTCTGTCGGCTCGCGCATGCGGGCGGAAACGCCAAAAGCCTCCGATCCGGACGCCCCCGCGCCGCTGCCCGTGCCCAGCGACATCTCGCTGGCCGAACTGGAGCGCCGTCTGGCGCTGGGCCAGGCGCAGGCCGCTGAAAAACACCATACGAGCGCGCTCGATCCGGCCGTACTGTCCAGCCTTGCGCAACAGATGGGCTGCCTGGACATTGTCGGCGCGCAGCCGTTCGGCTTCCCGCTGGACCAGGCGCAGCCGACCATCCTGAGCGGCGCCCACCTGCTGGCCCGCTGCCCGGAACGGGCCTATGTGACGATCACGGCAATGTCGATGGCGGGCAAGGCGGGCAAGCGCGCCAGCATCTCGCTGCAATCGTTCAATCAGACTGTGGACGGCAGGCCCGCGCGGCGCCTGTATTACAAGGCGCCCAACGGGCGCCAGAGAGAATCGCTGACCATCATCGACGGCAGTTATGCCTTTGCGCTCGAATACTGGTCGCTCGATGACAGCCAGCAAGGCGGCATGGTTGGCACTCGCCGCATGGAAACATTGACGTTGCCGCGATAACACGGCTCCCTGCAGGCCAGCGTCGGAAGTTCAAGACCTTGCAGGCTGTAAACGTACCGAGGCTGGCGACAAAATTGCCGCCAGCCTCGGTCGACAAGCACCGCTTACATGCCCAGCGACTTGAGCAGGTCGGCGTTGTCGTCGTCTTCCGGTTCCGCCGCAGGTGCCGGAGCGGCATCCCGTTCGCGGTTCGCGTATTCGCTATCCATCAGCGAGTCGGCGTCGACTTCGCGCGAATCGAAATCGTGCAGCTTGATGAACTCGGTACGGTCGATCGCCAGTTCCAGATAGAAAATATTATTCTTTTCCGTATAGAAAGTGACGCGGCGCATTTCCGGGCGGTCCAGCGGCGTGTCAACGCTGAGCATCACCTGCTTGTTCAGCACCAGCATCTTCGGCTGGCTCTGGGTGATGTTCGTTTGCAGCTCGCGCCGTACCTTGCCCGTGAAGTCGCCCACGATCTGGTTCATCAGCTCGCCCATGATGTTCGACACTTCGTCCGACGTGTAGAAGCTGGCCAGCTCCGACTTCGGCATACCCATGTGCAACATGTAGCGTTCGTAGATTTCCATCGCCGTATCGGCGGCAAAATTGAGCACGACCAGGCCAGTAAAACCGCCATCGAACATCACGAAGCAGCCGATATCCGGCTTCAAACCCGTCTTGGTGATGCGCTGCACCATGCCCGAATAATTGACCTTGCTTTGCGTTGCAACGTTGAGCACCCGAACCACCGAGTTGCACAAACTCATCAACAAATCTTCTGTACCGTACACAACATCCTTTTCTGCATCCATGAGCAACCTCTCCTACTATTTTAAAGATGACAGCACCGTTTCCCTGCCCGTCGCGAGCCGAAACATGACGTTTCGCTCAGCAGGCGGACGACTTCACCTTTGCATGCCTGACCTTGCGTGGCTGCGCGCGCCACGTTGCCGCCGGCACGAACCGCCCTCTTACCTTTTTCTGTATAGAAATAACTGTATAGAAATAAGTATCATGCGCAGAATACCCAGATGTAACATTTCCGTCCAGCCATACCTGCATTTACTTGACGATCTGTGCGGAAATACAAAAGCGGTATCGGTGCGGGCCGCACAGCGGCCAGCCATGCAACATTGCGCGAAAGATCACCTTTCCGTCCCGCCGTCCGCACACCGGTACGCACGGCGCATTGCAACGTCTTGTTTTATACTGCCGCGCAAGAATGATCCAAACGCAACATGAATGGAGAGGCAACAGACGATGACTACCTTGCAAGAGCACATAACGGAAGAAATGAGCGCGGCCATCCACGCCTGGTTCGATGAACGACTGCAACGCACGGACCTGGAGCAGGCCGTCAAGCGCACGACCTTGCAAGCAGGCATCTTCAACGACTTGATGCTCGATTACAAGCCGGGCCGCACCATGGTCGACGATATCGACCTGGGCCTGGATAGCGACGACGCGCCACGCTCCAGGACGCAGGCCAGGCTTGATGATGCGCAAATGCGCGAGGACGTCGTACCACAACTGACGGCCGTGCTACAGGCCCGCCTGGCGCCGCTGGCGGACACGCCGATGATCGATTACCGCTTCACCTGCCGCGGCAAGTTCCAGACGGCGCAGGGCAAGCTGCACCTGGTGTTGCTGGAATACGTCAACGATGGCAAGCGCCAGGCCTTGCTGGAAAACATACACGCGTACATCGGACAAAAGCTCACGCATGGCAACCTTCCGACGAAGCCGCTGGAAACGTTCTTCCTCGCGCGCCACCTGCTCGACCCGCAGCTGTTCCCGCAGCTCGACGTGGCCTGGACCATCGCCCAGTACGACCGCATCCAGACCTTGAACAAGACCCGGCCGGATACCTTGGTCGAGCACCGCGCCGACATCATCCGCGCCATCACGGAATGGGCGGAAAACGTGTTCCTGCCGCAGTTTTATGACCGCGCCCTGTCTGCCTACCGCGCCACCGAATACACGCTGAAAGCGGACGCGGCGCCCAATGCACGGACACTGCAGCCGATCGACCTGCTGCTGTATGGCGCGGTGATGATCTTGCGCCATGACGCCAGCTACGCCAAATCGAAGGGCCTGAAATTCCTGGAAATCGCGCGCGAACTGGGCAGCGAACGGGCCGCGCGCATGCTCGAGGAAGGCAGCGGCACCTTCCCCGACGACGCCATCCACGTGAAAAATGCGCTGCTGGAATGCCGCGCCAACGATGTGTTTGCCACGATCAGCATCACGATTGCCAGGGAAGAGGAAGAGGCGTATGGGCAGGCGCTGGCGTTCGTCACGCATTTGCTGAAGAACGGCTTCCCGAAAAGCTACCAGATCAAGCTCAAATCCAGGGTCAAGGAATATTTGCCGCTCAAGGGCCTGGCGAAATCCGACACGCACCGCTTCTTTGCCAACGCCCTCGCCCATGCGTCCCTGCAGCCGCAGCTGGAAGACTATGCGCGCGCCGCCATCGAGCATTTCGAGTTCTATGCGGACACGGAAGGCGAAAAGAATTGCATGCCAGGCAGTTACGCCGTGTTCGGCCTGGGCTTGCTCGATGCCCGCCATTTCCCGCTGGTGCAGCACTATATGGCCAATGTCGACGAGGAGCACCAGTGCGTGCAGGACCAGTTCACGGCGGCCTTTGCTGAAAAGCATGGCGTCACGCGCGACTCCGTCTCCGTGCTGGCGGCCTGCCTGCGCGCGTGCACGGACAACGCCAAGGTCAAGATCCAGGCGGAACTGGAAGAGCTGGAGAAACTGGAACTGTTCTGCCAGCAACTGCAAGGGCTGGAAGGCTATCTGGTCGAGCACATGTTGTATCCGATCTGGGGCAAGCTGGAAAAACTGGCGGCCCTGGCGCGCAAGGCCGATGGCCGGCGCAAGGAGTTGCTGCTGGCCTTGCTGGAAGCGGCCAACAAGACCGACGCCTGATGTGCGCAACATTATGAATCTCACCATCTATAATGCGCGCGCCAGAGTTGCTGAAAAGCATTTTTTGGCGCCTGACATCGAATCGTGGAGAACATACATGCACAAGCAATTTCCTGCCGCCAGAATGCTGGCCGCTACCTTCGCCGCAGCGCTGATGCAGCCCGCCGTCGCCGCCGAAACCGCGGAACTGGCGCCAGTCGACGTGGCCAACCTGTACATCAAGACCATCATCAACCAGGATGAAGCGAGCGTCGCCAAGCTCAACGCCTACCTGCGCCCCACCCGCCTGGCGGGCCAGCAAAGCGCAGAATACGCGTCGTACAGCGGCTTGAAGGAAGCGGATGCCAAGTTCCCAACGCAAACGGGCAAGCTGATCGCCGACCTCTTCCCCGCCGCCATGCGCGCGGCCGTGACGCCGGCCGCCGAACAGCTGGCGGCGAACGTCATCGCCGCGAAGAATGGCGCCGCATGCCAGGCTACCAAGGCGGCCCCGGTGACGGTGGAAAACGGCATCCAGACGGCCGCCGTCAGCTTCGAATGCCAGGTCGTCAAGGTGCCCGTGACATGGGCGACCGCCGCACAGCAACTGGCAAAGAGCGGCTGCAAGCTCGAGCAATGCAAGGCCGGCCTGGAAAAGATCGCCGCCACCTACACGAGCTCGCCAAAGCAGGCGTGGCGCGCCGTGTTTGCCGTCAGCCGCGAAAAGAACTCGGAAGCCTGGCGCAACGATTTCGCGCGCGAAACGTTCGATGAAATCTGGGAATACCTGTAATCGTGGCCTCGTTTACAATGGCTGGATGGATAAATTGACTCCGGCACCACAGCCCGCAGGCCTGGCCCTGCTGCGCATGCTAGCCCCCGAGCATGTGGAGGTCACGCTGGGCGCGCAAGTGCTGGCGCAGGATCTGCACGCCCTGCACGGTAAGCAATTGCTGGCGCTGCTGCGCCGGCTGCGCGCCGCCCAGTCCAACCAGCAGCACTATGCGGGCGCCAGCGTCGAGCAGGCCGAACAACAGTTCGGCGCCGCCATCGCCGCCGTCAAGGCCGAGCTGGCCACGCGCCCGCACATCCCCAACAAGCAGGAAGCGAAGGCCCTGCGCCAGGCGGCGGCAAAGAAGCGCTGATCGAGGCGCAAGCCGGACGTTCCGTGCGCGCAGGCACGCCGGCTCCCTCCTATAATCGGCAACTCTTGCTTCCGCTATTGAAAGACGCCATGTCCACACGATTTTCCCGCCACGCAGTCAGCTGCGCCATGCTGACCTTGTCCTGCCTGGCGGCCGCGCAGGCGGCCGACCTCCCGCCCATCGGCCCCGTCGACGCGCGCGCCGTCTGGCAGGAGCGTTCGCTGTCGGCTTGCCGCAGCGAGCAATCGGCCACGGCGCCCGACGTCTGCCTGTTGCGCACCATGCAGCGCAGCGGCGCGCGTCCGCAAGCCATCGCCGCCGCCAGGATGCTGATCAAGGCAAACAAGGCCGGTTTCATTTCCGACTGGCGCCCGATGGGCAAGGCGGCTCTGGCCACCGTCACCTATCCATTCCGCGCCAACACGAATGAAGGCACCTTGCTGATCGGCAGCGATGGCGCGGCCATCGACGTCGACGAAGATTCCGTGCGCGAGGAAGACCGCGCCACACCGGCCTGGCGCGCGTTTACCGCCGCCCATCCGGACTCCGTCCCGTTTGCGCCCGCCGATTTCATCGGCAGCACGGCTACCGACGATGGCGGCCAGCGCCTGCTGTTTTCCACGCCCCTGATCACCTGTCACGCCTGCGCCGAGGATGGTGCGCTGCTGGTCGCCTACACGATCGACAAGGCCGGTATTGTGCGCGATCGGCAACTCTTGACGATAAAATAATGCTGCCTCAAAGATAAGATAGAATCGCCCGATGGCATGTCCATACGCGTACATGTCATCGATCAAACTCTTATCACGGGAAAACATGCGCCGCTCTTGCCTTGCACTGCACCTCACCGCCGCCCTGCTGCTGTCTTGCCCCTTCCACCTCGCCACTGCCGCGCCCGCCGCTACCGCGACCTCCAGCGCGGCCACGCCGCTCGTCATCGGCGAAAGTTTCAGCATCGATTCGCAAGCGCTGCAGGAAAAGCGCCACATCAATGTGTACATGGCGCGCGCCTGGGATACGCCGCCCGATGCACCGCTGCCCGTGCTGTACATGCCGGACGGCGGCGTGGCGGAAGATTTTTTGCACGTGGCCGGCCTGCTGCAGGTGTCGGTAGCGAATGGCACGATGCGTCCCTTCATGCTGGTGGGCATGCAAAACACGCAGCGCCGGCGCGATTTGACGGGGCCGACGGACAGCGCCGAAGACCGCAAGATCGCCCCCGTGGTGGGTGGCGCGGCGGCCTACCGGGCCTTCATCCGCGATGAATTGATGCCGGAAATTAAGCGCCGCTACCGCACGACGGGCGAGACGGCCATCGTCGGCGAATCGCTGGCGGGCCTGTTCGTGGTGGAAACGTACCTGCTGGAACCGCAGCTGTTCAACCATTACCTGGCGTTCGACCCCAGCCTGTGGTGGAATCAGGGCGCCCTGCCGCGCCAGGCGGCCACGCTGATGGCCAGGGGCAAGCCAGGCAAGCACAGCTTGTACCTGGCAGCCAGCAGCGAAGCGGGCATCGCCATCGAAGTGCAGCGCCTGGCCGAGGTGCTGCAGAAACAGGCGCCACCCGGCTTGCAATGGCATGTGGAAAAGATGTCGGAAGAGACACACGGCACCATCTATCACCCGGCCGCCCTGAAGGCTTTCCGCGCCGTGTTCAAACCGCAATAAGCGGCCGGGCAGCAAGACATGGACAAACTGTAATCTGGCACGGGCGTGCCCGCCACTTCTGGCGGGTAAAATCGGCGGCCCTTCTTTCCCCGCCCGATTACAGATATCCATGAGTTTTCTTCAATTATTTATCCTTTCCATCGTCCAGGGCTTCGCCGAGCTGCTGCCCGTGTCCAGCTCCGCCCACGTCATCATGGCGGAAAAGCTGATGGGCCTGGACCCCACGTCGCCAGAACTGACCATGCTGCTGGTGATGCTGCACACGGGCACCATGTTCGCCGTCATCGTGTATTTCTGGAAATCCTGGCGCGCCACGTATTTCAGTTCGGCCAGCGCCTTCCGCAGCAATATCCTGCTGCTCGTGGCCGCCACGGCCCTGACGGGCATCGTCGGCTTCGGCTTGCTGAAGGGTATTACGCATGTCATGAGCAAGGATGCGCCCGGTTTTGAAATCGAACACCTGTTCGGCAACGCGAAACTGATGGCCGCCGCGCTGGCCGCCGCAGGCGTGCTGATCATTGTGTCGTCGCGCCAGCAGGCGCGCCAGCATGGCACCTTGTCCGTCGGCAAGGCGATGGTGATCGGCGCCGTGCAAGGCCTGTGCCTGCCCTTCCGGGGCTTTTCCCGCTCGGGCGCCACGATTTCCGCCGGCATCGCCATGGGCGTGCCGCAACGCCGCGCCGAAGAATTCAGCTTTGCCCTGGCCGTCGTACTGACGCCGGCCGTGCTGGTCAAGGAAGGCTGGCGCTTCTACCAGGCCGTGACAAACGGCAGCCTGGATCACCTGGAACACGGCAACAGCGTGCTGCACCTGCTCGGCCCCAGCCTGCTGGGCATGCTGCTCTCGTTCCTGGCCGGCTTGCTGGCCCTGCGCTGGCTGTCGCGCTGGCTGGAACAGGGCCGCTGGCATTTCTTTGGCGCGTATTGTCTGGCCGCTTCCTTGGTCGTCTTGTACGTAGGGTAAAATCGCCGGGTTTATAGTTTGCAACTTACCATCCCAGCCAAGTTTTACAGAAAGCCAACGATGAATTTCGCCGCCACCGCCGCCCTCTCCCTTGCCATGTCCACCGATGCCTTCGCGGCCGCAGTGGGCAAGGGCGCCGCCCTGCACAAGCCGCAATGGCGCGAGGCGCTGCGCACGGGGCTGATCTTTGGCGTCATCGAAGCCATCACGCCCATCATCGGCTGGGCCCTGGGCAGCGTGGCGGCGCCCTACGTGGAAGCGTGGGATCACTGGATCGCCTTCAGCCTGCTGGGCATCATCGGCTTGCTGATGATACGCAACGCCCTGGGCGATGGCGACGAGGAGGAAGCGCCGGCGCAATCGCACTCGTTCTGGGTGCTGGCCGTCACGGGCCTGGCCACCAGCATCGACGCCATGGTCGTGGGCGCCGGCCTGGCCTTGCTGGGGGCAAATATCGTCGTGACGGCCGCCGCCATCGGTTTTTCCACCTTCGTCATGGTCACCCTGGGCGTGATGCTGGGCCGCGTGCTGGGCACGATGGCGGGACGGCACGCCGAACTGGTGGGCGGCCTGGTACTGATCGTCATCGGCT
This sequence comes from Janthinobacterium sp. 67, assembly GCF_002797895.1. NCBI lineage: Bacteria > Pseudomonadati > Pseudomonadota > Betaproteobacteria > Burkholderiales > Oxalobacteraceae > Janthinobacterium > Janthinobacterium sp. 67. The sequence goes on from NZ_PGES01000001.1 coordinate 1,258,035, forward strand.
GCGTGATCTTATACGAGCATATCGGTCACCCGGCCTGAAGCCTGGGCCGATGCGCGCGGCCCCGGCGGCGCGCTTTGTGCTACATTCAACACTCTGCATTCCTGTCTCACAAGGTGACCATCATGGAAACTATTGAGCTGATTTTTGCCTCGCTGGTGCGCGAAACGGCCGAATCGATACGCGACCACCACGTCCCTTTTGCCATCAAACACGACGAGCGCGCCTATTTCGAGTGGATGGATGGGCACCCGATCAATGGCTATATCCAGGAAGCGTATCGCGAGATCGAAGAAACCGCACAACAGATCCGCGCCATTCGCGCTGGGTGATGACGCTTGCCGCAAGCTACTGCGCGGGGCGCTTTGCGGCTGGCGATGCTCACCGCACCAAAGTGCGGTTGCGCTTCTCGGCCACACATCACCGACGCTCGCTACGCTTGCAGCAAGCGTCGTGACGTACGTTGGAAGGTGGTCAAGAATGTGGGCATTGATTCAGATCAAACACTCAGCTGTTCGATACGCTTAACAAGGTCTGGGCCACCACAATCAGGTCTGGAGGCGGGAGACATGGATCAGGAACAAAAGCACCAGATCAGGGGGTATGAATTTCATGTGGCGGGGGCGCTGGAGAAGGATGGGCGGTACCGGGGCATGATTTTGGTCAGCAAGCGCGGCGATACGCAGCAGGTGTATGCGAAGCCCGTGCTGATTGAAACACCGAGCAGTTTCAAGTCCGTGCATGCGGCCTTGATCGAGGCATCGGCGTATGCCCAGGAACTGATCTATAACGGCGCCATCCAGGCGCTGCTGCCAGCCGAGGCGCCGGCCGCCGGAAAACAGGCGCCGCAGCCGCCGGATTTCGTCGGCAACTGACGCTGGTTCCGCCAGGGCGGCGCGTATAATGACGCGCTTTCCCGGATGAAAACTCAACACCATGGAATTTGTGAATTTACCGCTCGTCTTCCTCGTCGGCTGCGCGCTGATCGCCTTGCTGGCCAAGAAAAACGGCTACTCGTGGTATCTGTTTTTCTTCGCGATTGCCGTGCCCGCTCCCTTTTTACTGCTGGTCTTGCCCCATGTGCTGGGCGTGGAGACGGCTTCCCTGACCGCCGTACGCCTGGGTGCCGCCCTGCTGTTCCCGCTCGCAGGTCTGCTGCTGGCCCTGCGAGGCAAGCGCTAAGGCCGCTTTAGCGTAGCTGCACGCCATCGGCCAGGCGCCAGCCGATCGACAGGGCCAGTTGCTGCGCCTCTTTCTCGTTGCTGCAATCGTCGTAATCGCAGGTATCCGCATACGCGCCGCACGCCTGGTTCTGGCTGATATACGAGCCGACCCAGCGGCCATCGCGGCGCTGGCTGGCCGTGGCGCTGATGATAAAACCTTTGTGGATGGTGGGATTTTCAAAAGACATATTTCCTCCGAGGCGAGAGCCTACTGTGCGCCCGTGCGTCCAAGCAGTCTGTACGTTTGATCACACACAGGAAGCACGCACGCCTGCCCGCGCGGCTTTCGGCGATCAGGTATGATTTGGCCATGTGTGGACGACTCGATCAACATGACACGGCGCCCGTGCTGGCGTCCTCGTTCGGCTGGACCGACGCGGTGTTCAACAGCGAGGCCGAGCCGCACCTGAACGTGTCGCCCGGCACTTACCGGCCCGTGCTGCACGTCCAGGATGGCGTGCACAAGGTCGACGACGTGTTCTGGGGCTACCGCCCCGCCTGGGCCGCGCAAGCCGTGCCCGCCCCCGGCAAGAAAAAAATTCCCATCGCCATCAATGCCCGCCTGGAAAAACTGGCGGGCGCCTACTGGAAGCCCTTGCTGCGCGCGGGGCGCGGCATCGTCTGCGTGAACGGATGGTATGAATGGACGGGAGAAAAAGGCAGCAAGCAGCCGTGGCACATCCACCGCAAGGACCGCGCGCCCCTGTTCCTGCTGGCGCTGGCCCAGTTCGGTCCCTACAAGGTCAATCGCGAGGAAGCGGGCTTCGTGCTGGTGACGGCCGACAGCCTGGGCGGCATGGTCGACATCCACGACCGCCGCCCCGTCGCCGTCAGCCGCGAAGACGCGCAGCGCTGGCTCGATCCCGCATTGACACCCGAGCAAGCGCTGCACCTGGCACGCACCTGCATGCTCGATGCGGAACTGTTCGAGTGGCATGCCGTCGATAATCCCCTCGTGCCATCGGCCAAGGCCAAGCCGCCACCACCGGCCGCGGCGCAAGGCGCGTTCGACTGGGGAACGGATTAAGGTAAGCGCGCCAGGCGGCGCCACAGCGCTTCCATCGGCCCCTGGCGGAAGTGCCGCAGCCAGTAGCGGCTCAGCAGCAGTTGCCCTGCCATCATCACGATCGCCAGGCCCAGCATCTCGGCCGGACGCAGGCTTGCGCCCCAGCCCAGGCCAGGCCCCTGCAGCAGCCACGTGCCGATCAGCGATTGCAGCAGATAATTACTCAGCGCCATGCGTCCCACGGGCGCCAGCCATGCGGCCAGCCAGCGCAGCAGGAAGGGGCCGGCCAGCATCAGCGCCGCCACGTAACCGGCCGCCAGCACGGGGCCGCCGGCGAACAGGCCCACTTCGAACAGGGCCGTATCGAGCACGGTCTGATATGGATCGGCCACCTGCCACGCGACGGCCCCCGCCGCCAGCAGGTTGAACGGCAAGCCCACGCCCAGCCCCACGGCACGCACGCGGCGCCACAGGCGCTGGTGGCGCTGCGGCTGCGTGAGCCAGCCCAAGCGCACGGACAAGATGCCCAGCAGGAACAGCACGATGATGTGCGGCAGCATGACGGCCGCGTACAGCAGGGAGACGAGGAAATCGTTGGCGCGCAGCCTGGCCACGGCCCAAGCGCCGCCTTGCGTGTAGATCGCGTAACGTTCCGCGAAGCCTTGCAGGTCGCGCGCGATGTCCGGCGCACCGCCCTGCTGGCCCACGGGAATGAGCAAGCACATGAACAGCAGAAAACCGGCCGCCACCAGCCAGGCGCGGTTGCGTATGCGGCTCAGTTTGGCCGCTGCCAGCGGCAGGATCAGCATGCCGGCCACCGCATACGAGGTCAGCACGTCGCCGCTCCAGATGAGGAAACCATGCAGCAGGCCAAACACAAGCAGCCAGCGCAGCCGGCGCCGATAGGCCGCTTGCGCCTGCTCCCAGCTGCCCAGCTGGCGTTGCAGGGAACGTGTCTGCAGGGCAAAGCCGGCGCCGAACAGAAACGCGAAGATGGGATAGAACTTGAATTGCGCCAGCGCCGCCACACCAAAAATGACGAGCTGGTCCAGCACGGGCGGCTCTGCCGGCAAGGTGCCGTAGCGCAGGGACAAGGTGCCCCAGGCAAAGCCCCAGATATTCACCAGCAAAATGCCGAACACGGCGATGCCGCGCAGCACGTCGAGCTGCAGCAACCTGCCGGGCTTGACGCTCAGTGAGTTCAGGGCCGCGCCAGGGTCGGGTAATCGGTGATCTGCAGGCTGAAGCCGGACGCATCCGATTGCAACCGCGCATGGCCGCCAAACGGCAAGGTGACCCGGCGGCGGATATGGCCGAACTCGAGTCCCGTCAGCACGGGCACGGGCAGGCGTTCGCGCACGTAGGCCAGCATGGCGTCGAAATCGTAACCGTTATCCATGGGACTCAATTTATAGGCGGAAAAGTCGCCGAGCACCACGGCTTGCTGGCGCTGAACCACGCCCGCATGCAGCAATTGCAGCAGCATGCGCTCGACCCGGTACGGATGTTCGTTGACGTCTTCCAGGAACAAGATGCCGCCATCGATCTCGGGGAAATACGGCGTACCAAGCAGATGCACGAGCATGGCCAGGTTGCCGCCCCACAGCTTGCCTTGCAGTTCGACCTGCGGATTGCCCGCCGCCGTACCCGTGACCGTATGCGTGGGACCGGCCAGGCAGGACCACAGCTGGTCCAGCGTGAATTGTTCGGGCTCGTCACGGATGAAATCGTCGCACACCATGGGGCCGGCAAAGCTGGCGCGGCCCGTTTTCGCCATCAAGCCCATGTGGAAGGCCGTGAAGTCGCTGTAGCCGACAAACAATTTACGACTATCGGCCATGGCCTGAAAATCAATGTCGGGCAGGATGCGGCTGATACCGTAGCTGCCGCGCAAGGCGATCACCACTTGCACGTCCGGGTCGGCTGCCGCCGCGTTCAGCTGCGCCAGGCGGCCCGCATCCGTGCCGCCGAAGCGCTGGAATGTGTGCTCGGGATCGTAGTAATTGTGGACGGTGGCGCCTTGCGCCTGCAAGCGGGCGATGCCGCGTTCCAAAGCCGCCGCGTCGGGCGCATAACCGCCCGGCGCGACGATGGCGATGCCAATCTCAGGTGTCTTCAAAATGCCCGTGCCTTAAAAAAATGGTGGCGCGCCTAGGCTGGCTGGGAGCGCATCTGGGGCGCCATCTTACCTTGCAGATGCACATCGATCAAGGCGAGCAGGCGCTCGATCAGCTGGGGCGGCATGTCGTGCCCCATGCCTTCGATCACCTCGAGCCGGGCGCCCGGGATCAGCGCCGCCGTATCGATGCCGCAGGCGACGGGGATCAAGGGGTCGGCCGCGCCATGAATCACCAGCGCCGGGCAACTGATGGTTGGCAGCAAGGCCGTGCGCTCGCCCGAGGCGGCGATGGCCACCATCTGCCGCGCCACGCCTTCCGGGCAGCTGCCCCGCTGCAGCGCCGCCTCGATGCGCTGGTACAGCAGCTTTTCCGACACGGGATAGGCGGGACTGCCGATGACGCGCACGGTGGCCGCCATGTGCGCCATCAGTTCGGCGCGGCTGGCATTGCGTTTCGGGCGTTGTAGCAAGGCATTGCGCGCGGCCCGCGTGGGGCCGGGCAGGCCGCGCCGTCCGCTGCTCGACATGATGGACGTCAGGCTGAGCACCTGCTGCGGCGCGCGCGCCGCCATCACCTGCGCGATCATGCCGCCCATCGACACGCCGATCACGTGCGCCTGTGCAATGCGCAGGGCCGCCAGCAGACCGAGCGCGTCGTCCGCCATATCGTTCAAGGTATAGGAAGTTTTCAGGGGCCAGCCGAGCAGGTTTTTCACGTAGGCCAGGGGCAGATACGGCTTGCCCGCCTGCGCCATCTTGCTCGACAGGCCGCTGTCGCGGTTGTCGAAACGCAGCACCCGAAAGCCTTGCTCGACGATGCCTTCGACGAAGTCCGCCGGCCAGGCAATCAGTTGCATGCCCAGTCCCATGACCAGCAGCACGCACGGATCGTTGGGGTCGCCGTGGCTTTCATAAGCTATGTTGAGGCCGTTCGCCATGATGGTTGCCATGATTGCCTCTCTTACAGGAACCAGCACGCAGGCACGATCGCTGCGGCCTTGCAAGCAGCATACCACTATTGTGCTTCAGACATGAGACCGGCACGCGGCACTCACACTGAAGTGTTGCCGCGCCGATACGGCGCGCGGCAACTGTGCTGCAACTTACTTGGCCTTAGGCAAGGAATCGGCCAAATTCACCCAGCTTTGCGGCTGCGGTTTGCCCCGTTCGCGCACGCCGAAGAAGGAGACCACTTGCGTGCCGTCGTTGTCGAAGAATTCGACCGAGGTGACGCCGCCGCGCTTGACGACCCAGCCGCTGCGCAACGCCGTGTCGCGGATGTGCAGGTTGAAGTCCGGGTCCAGCACGTTGAAGAAGCCGCCGGCGGCCATGGTTTTTTCGATCTTGCCGCTGTAGATCTGCGTCAGGCCGTCATTGCCCAGGAACACCATGATGGCGACCTGGTCCTTGGCCGCGTTTTCCAGCAGCGTGCGCAGCGCTTCAGGCTTCACGCGCTCGACGACGCCCGCCGGCGCCAGGCGCAAGGCCTGTTCGCGCGACAAATGGAATTCGCGCATGATTTGCGCAAACTGGTGCACGTCCGTCATGTCTTTCCAGGCCAGCTGGAATTCCTTGACGTCGATCTCGGCGTCCGGCTTTTCCGCCGCTTTCGGCGCCACGGCCAGCACGTTCAGTTCCGCGCTTTGCTGCGGCATGCGGAACGTCGCCACCAGCTTGTCGTAGACGGCCACGCCGGGTTCGTTGCGCAGGTAGATTTTATGCACGGCCGTGCCGTTGGCGTCAAAAAATTGCAGACTGCGCGTGGGCTTGCCATCGCGGCCAGCCTGTTCCACGGCAAATGCATATTTCCAGTTTTCAAAGTGGAAACGCAGGTCGATTTGGCCGCCCAGGTAGCCGCCCGCGATATTGCGCTGGCGCGCTTCCGTTTCCGGATCCTGCTTGGCGTCGGCCTGTTCCGACTTGTCGCCTGCCTGCTTGAACTTGCTGGCGACGCCCGTCGTTTCAATGACGCCGTTTTCATTGCGCGTGATCGCTTGCACGATGCCCAGGTCCAGCGCGGCACGCATGATTTCGCGCGGTTGGTTGCCGTCGGCCTGCAGGCGCGTGACGCCCTTGCCGATATTGGTTGCCAGCAATTGCGCTTCGGACACGCCCAGCGCGCGGGCCGCGTCGCGTATCTGCAGCTTCGGCTGTTCCGTGCGCAAGGTGGACCAGCGTTCCGCCAAAGTGGCTGGGGCCGCGTATGCGTTTGCGATCAGCAGGCTGCCTAGCAGGGATAGAACGAGTTTGGATAACTTCATAGAGAGACCATTCAATCAAACATGGAAAAACAGAGGGGCAAGCACCCCTCCCCGGTAAAAATTCAGAAGTTCAGGCTCAGGCTGGCCGCCACATTGCGGCCCGGCTTGGCGTAGCGCTCGATCTCGGCGCGGCTGGCGGCCGTGGTGCCGGCGGCCAGGCTGCGCGAAGCGGCGTAATCCCAGTACTTGCGGTCCGTCAAGTTGTACACGCCGACGACGATCTTCGCGTTCTTGTGCACGTTCCAATAGGTCGACAGGTCGAAGATGGTGTACGACGGCACCGTAAACAAAGGCCCCGCATCGCCGATCAGCAGGTTTTCCGGCGCCTGCTTGGCGCCCGCATGCACGGCCGTCAGCGCCAGGCCGAACAGCTGGTTCGCATGGTCATAGCCGAAGGTCAATGCCGACTTGGCCGGCGCCACCGAGTTCAGGCCACCGCTCTCGCCTGTCCGCGTATTGAAGGAGCGGCCCTTGGCCACGCCCGTCGCCAGGTCGACGTGGTAGCCCTGCATGGCCGGCGCCCAAACGCCCAGTTCCGCGCGCAGGGTCAGCTCGGCGCCCCAGGTGCGGGCATTGCCGATGTTTTCCGGGCGGAACAAACCACGCGTGATGGTCGGGTAGTTCACCGGATCGTCTTTTTGCATCACATAGTCGACCATGTCCGTGTATTCCGTCTGGTACACGGAGGCGTGCATGCTCAAGCCCTTGACGACGTCGCCTTTCAAGCCCAGTTCATAGGCCTTGCTCGTTTCCTTGCGCAGGTTGGCATTGCCCAGCACGGCATAACCGGTACCGGCGCCCGTATAGCTGAAGGAATCGTAGGTGCCCGTGCGCTCGGCCGCCGTCGGCAGGCGCGTGCCGCGCGTGAAGGTGGCGTAGGCGTTCATCTGCGGCAGCACTTCCACGGACAGGCTCAGGCTGGGCGTGAAATACGTGTCGCTTTCCTTGCGCACTTCCCTGGCCGCGTTCGGCACGGCGATCGCATAACTTTGCAGGTTTTTCGGCTCGTTCTTGCGGTAATCGGCGCGCAGACCCGGCGTCAGCACGGCTTTCTTGCCGGCCAGATTGAAACTGAGATCGTCGCGCACGTACAGGGCCAGCTTGCTCGTGTCCATGTCGGCCATGCGATTCTTGTTGGTGACCTGATGCTGGCCCGTGGCAACGATGACCCGGTCTTCGCGCCACGGACGGCGCGTTTTCAGCTGTTCCAGCTGCACGCCGTACAGCAGCGCGTTGTCGGCATTGAGCTGCTTGAACGCTTCCGAGCTCAAGCCGATGCTGTCGTTCTTGAAGTTGGTCTCGATGGAACGGCGGGCCGGGCTGCCGAAGGTGTAGAGGCCTTGCGTCTGGTCTTCGGTTTTTGCATTCTGCAGATACACTTTCGACGTCAGGCGGTCGAACAGGGCGAAATCCTTGAGCACCACGTCGTGGCCCAGGCTGACGCGCGTGCGCTTGGTGGTGGAATCCTGCTGCACGCCCGTCGGATAATACGTGCTGACCTTGCTGCGCAGATCGCGCTTGTTCTTGCGCTCGAACATGTCGACCGTCAAGTCCAGCTTCTGTTCACCCGGCAAGGTCCACACCAGCTTGGACAGCAAGGCGTTCGAATGCCAGTCATCGGGATTGGGCGGCGTGGTGCCGCGGCTGTCCATCTGCTCGCCATCGCGGTGCACGTACACGGCCAGGCCTTGCAAGCTGGCGCCGATCCGGGCGGCGCCCGTCAGGGTGTGCGCATTGCTGCGGTCGGCCGTGGCGCGGCCGTATTTATAGGCCACGTAATGGTCTTGCCCTTCGCCCAGGTAATCCTCGGGCGACTTGGTGACGAAGGCCACGCCGCCACCCAGGCCGGGGCTGGCGCCGCTGACGGCCGTCGTGCCCGAATCGATGCGCACTTCGCGGAAGGTTTCAGGATCGAAATAATCGCGGCCCGTGCCGAAGGCGTTGAGGGTATTGGCATCGGGCTTGGGCGCCGCATCGGGCAAGGCAATGCCATCGACATCGAGGCTGACCCGGTTGCCTTCCAGGCCGCGGATATTGTAGCCCGTATTGCCCGAGCCATCCCACACGCTGCCGCTGCCCGAGGCCGCCGCCGGCGCGCTGATCAAGGGCAAATAACGCACGATGCCGCCCATCTCGGTGACATTGCGGCGCTCCAGGTCTTCCGCCGTCACAACCGTCCTGGTGCCGGCGCGGCGCGCGTAATCCTGCTGGGCGTTGACGACGATTTCCGGGAAGACGGGCAGCTTGGCCGGTTCTTGCGCCGCCACGCCCGCATTGATGGCGGCCGTTTGTGCGGTGGCAGGCAGCAAGGGCGCCGCGAACAAGCCCAGCAAGGCGGCACGCAGCACCAGGTTATGGCGGCGGGCAGGCAGATGGGCTGGGGATACGACGGGTGCAGCGGTGCGCTGCAAAAGCACAGTAGTCATGATGATCCGGTCTAAGAGTAAAGGCTGGCTCTTGAACCCGGATCGATAACGATGCGCAAGGGAAGTTTGCTGGCGAAAACAATACTGTAACACGAATCATTCTCATTTGAGAATGGCAATTGGTCTAGTCAGATGTTATTTCGCAACAATTATAAAAAATGCCAGCCGGGATGGCTGGCATGCCGGGAAGGCCCATGGCGGCCCTGCCCTATTCCGCGGAACGCTAGCCCTGCGGATTGGCCAGCTTGCGCGCTTCGGCCTGGGCGCGGCGGCGCTCGGCAAAGAAACGCTTGAGAAACGCGCCGCACTCGTCGGCCAGCACGCCGCCTTCGATGGCGGTCTGGTGGTTCAGCGCCGGCTGTTCGAACAGGTTCAACACGGAACCGCAGGCGCCCGTCTTCGGGTCGCCTGCGCCATACACGACGCGCGCCAGGCGCGCATGCAGCATGGCGCCCGAGCACATCACGCACGGTTCCAGGGTCACGTACAGCTCGCAGCCGGGCAAGCGGTAGTTGCCCAGCTTTTCGGCGGCTGCGCGCAAGGCCATCACTTCCGCGTGCGCCGTGGGGTCGTGGCGGCCGATGGGCTGGTTGTAGCCGACGGCGATGACGACGCCATCCTTGACGACAACGGCGCCGACAGGCACTTCACCGAGCTCCCACGCGTGCTGTGCCTGCTCCAGGGCCAGCTGCATGTAGCGCGCGTCCTGCGCGCCAGCGTGCGTTTCAGTCATCGGTCACTTCTGCCCAGCAATTTGGCGTTTCATGCAGCACCAGTTTATGCAGGTGCAAGCCCGTGCCGAAATGGTCGGTAAACGCCGCCTTCAGGATCTCGAAGGCGATGCGCGCCAGGTTTTCCACGGTCGGGATGCGGTCGATGACGACGGTCTTATGGTCGGGCAGGCTGGCCAGGAAGTCGCGCACGGCCGTGTCTTTTTCGTAGACGAGGAAGGCGTGGTCCCAGACGTCGACCAGATGTTGCTTGGCCAGGGTTTTCACGTCGGAAAAGTCCATGATCATGCCATTGTCGGAATTGCCTTCCGCTTCGATGACCTTGCCGACCAGGGTGATTTCCACCGTGTAGCGGTGGCCGTGCAGGTTGCGGCACTGGCTTTTGTGGTCGGGAATGCGGTGGCCCGCGTCGAATTCGAGCTTGCGTGTGATAGTCAGCATGTTATTTTATTAAGGTATTTGCAGGAGTTTATGGGTTTGCAGGCTCAGCTTCCACTTCGGGTTGCTTTTGCACGTTTCGATGGCCAGCTTCATGTTGTGCGCGGCCAGTGGGCCATCCATCGCCTGCACGAAGAAATTCTCGAAATCCAGTTGTTCGTAAGCAGCCAGGTCTTGCTGGAACTGGGGAATCACCACCTTGATTTCGTTGCCTTTGTGCACGACCAGGGTCGATCCCATCTTCGGGCTGACGCAGATCCAGTCCACGCCGGCCGGCACGGGCAAGGTGCCGTTGGTTTCGATGGCGATGGTAAAACCGACCGCGTGCATGGCGTCGATCAGGGCCGTGTCCAGCTGCAGCAGTGGCTCGCCGCCCGTAAACACCACGTATTTGCTCGGCGCGTAGCTGGCCGGCCACAGGCTGTCGATCAGCGCGGCCAATTCCTGCGGCGTCTTGAACTTGCCGCCCAGTTCGCCGTCCGTGCCGACGAAATCCGTGTCGCAGAACTGGCACACGGCCGTGGCCCGGTCGCTTTCGCGGCCCGTCCACAGATTGCAGCCGGAAAAGCGGCAAAACACGGCCGGACGGCCCGCGTGCGCACCTTCGCCCTGCAGGGTATAAAAAATCTCTTTGATGCTATAAGTCACTGTATTTCCTAAGAGCTGGCTGGCGTCCTCGCGCAGGGCGTACGCAGCGATGCCGGCGCATGCCGCCGGAACCGCAAAAGCCGATTGACAACCCTCTATTATATGCCGCCACGACACTTCCCGTGCAAATGCCGTTCCCGTCACCTGACCTGGCGGCGCCAATGGGCCGGAAAGCCACAGCGTCACGCATAATTGCGCAGCTTTTGCGTTTAGACAATATTAATAGCCATGGGTTAATATATTTTCTGTAATAACATTGCCTGTTGGAAAACATTTAGGAGCGAGGAAATGATGCAACGCTGGCTACGCCTGCCGTACCTCCTGAGCATTCTGGCCTGCCTGGCGGCCAGCGCACTCTCCACCGTGCACGCCGGATACGCGGCCGGGCCGGTGCCGCCGGCCGGCGTCGCCCCACCCTTGATGGTGGCTTGCGCCGTCCTGCTCGGCGCGCTGGCGCTGTTGCTGTGGCGCCAGCACCGCCAGGCGTTGCGCCTGCAGGCGCTGGACCAGCTGCGTGAGGACGCCGAACAGGCGCGCCTGACCAGGGGGCAACAACAGGCGCGCGAGCAGGAGCGCCTGCGCATCGGGCGCGACATCCACGACGACCTGGGCCAGCATCTGCTGACCCTGAAGATCGACCTGTCCATGCTGCAAACCGGCACGCATGGCGCGGCTCCCCACCTGGCGCAACAGCTGGCCGTGATCGCGCGCAATGTCGACCTGACCATCGCGGCGCTGCGCTGCGTCATCCATGACCTGCGCCCGCCCGCCCTCGACGCGGGCCTGCGAGCGGCGTGCGAGCAACTGCTGGCCGACTTCACGCGCACCACGGGCATCGGCTGCGGCTGCGACTACCGGCTCGATGCATCCGCCGGCCGCGCGCATGACGCCTTGCTGTACCACGTGGCGCAGGAAGCGCTGGCGAACATTGCCCGCCATGCGCGCGCCACGCATGTCCGGCTGTCCTTGCAGCAAACGGGCGCCACCGTGACTTGCCGCATCAGCGACGATGGCATCGGGTTGTCGGGTTCGCCGCCGCGCCTCGGCTGCGGCCTGTCCGGCATGCATGAGCGCGTGGCCGCCGCGGGCGGCAGCCTGCACATCGACAGCCGCAGCGGCGCCGGCACCACCTTGCGCGTGTCGCTCCCCTTGCCGATCTGCCATGATGAAACGTTGGCCCACCATTGAAATATTGCCCAATATCAACATCATCGGCGCGCCACGCTGCATCATGGTCTGCGAGCCAGCCCCATTCACGCCCAGGAAGGACGCTTTCATGCCGGATAGCCATGCACATGCCAGCCCATCGCCATATGGTGAAACCCAGGGTTTCGCCGTCAAGATGATGGAATTGCTGGTCGTGCCCACCTTCGTACTCGACGTGCATGGCAAGGTGATGATCTGGAACCGCGCCTGCGAGCAGCTGACGGGGGTGCCGGCGGCCGAAGTGCTGGGCGCGCGCGCGCCGGGCCGCTGCTTCTACAACGATGAGCGCCCCACCCTGGCCGATTTGCTGCTGGCCGGGCGCGGCGGCGACGTGCGCACCCTGCACGCGCAGCAGCAATACCGCAGCGGCACGGGCAGCAATCTGTGCGCGGAAAACTGGTGCGACATGCCGCGCACGGGACGGCGGCGCTACCTGGCCGTCGATGCCAGCCCCATCTACGGCAATTACGGCGAGCTGATCGCCGTCGTCGAAACCCTGCGCGACATGACGGAGGAAAAGCGCGCACACGTGGAACTGGAACGCCTGGCCACGCGCGACGGCCTGACGGGGCTGGCCAACCGGCGCTGCTTCGACGACACCCTCCTGGCCGAGTGGCAGCGCGCCCAGCGGCAAGAGCAGCCCCTGTCGCTGCTGATGGCCGACGTCGACAATTTCAAGGCATACAACGACAGCCACGGCCACCAGGGCGGCGACCTGTGCCTGCGCAAGGTGGCCGGCGCCGTGGCCAGCGAAATGCGTGCCAACGACCTGGTGGCCCGCTACGGTGGCGAAGAGTTTGCCGTCATCCTGCCGAATCAGTCGCTCAAGGGCGCGGCCATCGTGGCCGAGCGCATCCGCCAGCGCGTCGAGCGCCTGCAACTGCCGCGCCAGCGCGCCGACGGCGCCTGCGTTACCGTGAGCATCGGCGCCGCCACGGCCCTGCCCGGTCCCGGCACGGAACTGGGGCAGCTGATCCACACGGCCGACTGCGCCCTGTACCGCGCCAAGCACCTGGGCCGCAACCGCATCAGCCTGCCGGAAACGACGCTGACGTAAACAACAAGTACCAGCATCAGGAAACACGACCAAATTTGGTGTATATTTAGTCCTGTCGCACATTTCAATCGCGGAGCTACCATGAACCTCAAGGAACGCATCAAGCCGATTTCCTATCTCAAGGCCAATACGACGGAGATCGTCAACGGCTTTGACGCTGGCCAGGACGAGCCCATCATCATTACGCAAAATGGCGAAGCGAAGATGGTCGTGCTGTCCATGCACGCGTATCAGGAAGGCAAGCGGCAGGCGCGGCAGATGCAGGAACAGCATGCGTTCATGAAACTGGTCGCCATGGGCAACCAGGACATCGCGCGCGGCGACGTGGTGTCCGAAGAAGACTTCCTGTCCAGCCTCGACCAGGCTTGAAATGACGCGCATCGCCGTGCTGAAAAGCGCGCAAGCCGATTTCCATGAGCTGCGCAGCGACTTCAGGGCGCGCCATACGGCCGCCGCCCATGCGCAGTTCATCTGCGCTTTCCGGCAATTATTCTCTGATCTGAAATCCTTTCCCGACAGCGGCGTGCCCGTCGAGGCCGCCCGCGAAGTCGGCATGGATGTGCGGCAACGCCTGTGCGAGGATATCCGCGTCATCTACCACCACGACCGCGCGCACGACATCGTCTACATCCGCATGTTCCTGCCCGTCCGGCGCGATTTTCTGAGCCACCTCACCAAGCGCATCCTGCGGCCCGACTTCTAGGCCCTATGCAGGGCGGCACGAATCTTCTATGCTGCGGTGTTGCACTTTCCACATTTCCAAAAAGAAGGAGCCCCCGTGTCAAGAATCATGCCTGCCTTGTTACCCGCTTTCGCCCTGGCCCTGTCGGCCATGGCCTCGTCGAACCTGGGCGCCGCCCCCGTCAAACCGGCCACCACCCACAGCGCCGCCGCCAGCAAGGCCGATTTGCTGCCATTCAAGGCAACAGAAAAGACCCTGGCCAATGGCTTGAAGATCATCATCGTGCCGACCGGCTTTCCGAACCTCGTCTCGCTGCAGATACCCGTGCAGACGGGCTCGCGCAATGAAGTCGAGCCGGGCAAGTCCGGCTTCGCCCATTTCTTCGAGCACATGATGTTCCGCGGCACCAAGGCGTATCCGCCCGAAAAATACCAGGAAGTCATCACCCGCGCCGGCGCGCGCCAGAACGCGTATACGAGCGACGACCTGACCAATTACCACACGACGTTTGCCAAGCAGGACCTGGAAACCGTGCTGAAGGTGGAAGCGGACCGCTTCCAGCACCTCGACTACGCGGAAGACGCGTTCAAGACGGAGTCGCGCGCCGTGCTGGGCGAGTACAACAAGAACAGCGCCAATCCCGTGTCGAAACTGTTCGAAGTGATGCGCGACAGCGCCTACACGACGCATACCTACAAGCATACGACGATGGGCTTCATCCAGGACATCGAGGACATGCCGAACCAGTACGCGTATTCGAAGCTCTTCTTCGACCGCTGGTACCGTCCCGAGCGCACCACCATCATCATCGCCGGCGACGTGGAGCCGCAGCAAGCCATCGCGCTGGTGGAAAAATACTGGAGCGGCTGGCAGCGCGGCAAGCAGCAGGCGGCCGTGCCCGTCGAGCCGAAACCGCAAGGCCCCGTCTACAAGCACGTGGCCTGGCCCACGCCGACCCTGCCGTGGGTAGCCGTCGGCTTCCACGCGCCCGCGTTTTCCGTCAAGGACAAGGACCAGGCGGCACTGGCAACGTTGCTGTCGCTGTCGTTCGGCCGCACCTCGCCCCTGTATAAACGCCTGGTGCAGAATGAACAGAAGGTCGACCAGTTGTTCGACATGACGCCGGAGCGGGTCGATCCGACCCTGGCCGTGCTGGGCGCGCGCGTGAAAAACATCGATGACGCCGTCTACGTGCGCGACGCCATCCTGGCCACCGTGGCGCAGCTGCGCGACACGCCGGTGAGCGAGCAAGACCTGGCGGACGCCAAGTCGGCCGAAAAATACGGCTTGATACGCTCGCTCGACAATACGGAGCAGATCGCCGGCACCCTGGCGTCCTTCGTGCATTTCGACCGCTCGTATGCCACCATCAACCAGTACTACCGCCTGATCGATACGCTCACGCCGGCCGACCTGCAGGCGGCCGCGCGCAAATACCTGACGGACGAGGGCCTGGTGGTGACGACCCTGTCGCACCAGCCGATGGCGGCCGCCATCGCCACCACGCCGAAGCTGGCCAGCCTGCTGCCGGCCGCCTCGAACGCGAAGTTCGACGTGCTGGTGCAAAAGTCGGCGCTGCCGCAAATCCGCTACAAGCTGCTGTTTATGGCAGGTTCCGCGCAAGACCCGCAAGGCAAGGAAGGCCTGGCCGCGCTGACGGCCGCCATGGTGGCGTCGGGCGGCTCTTCCGAGCGCAAGATCGATGAAGTCAACCAGGCACTGTTCCCGCTGGCCGGCAGTTTCAGCCAGCAGACGGACAAGGAAATGACGACGTTTACGGGTTCCATCCACAAGGATAACTGGACGCAGTTCAACGCCATCGCCCTGCCCCTGCTGCTCTCGCCCGGTTTTCGGGAAGACGACTTCCGCCGCCTGAAAGATGCGCAAAAGAACGCGCTGCTGCTGGACCTGAAAGACAATAACGAAGAGGAATTCGCCAAGGAACGCCTGCAAACCAATGTGTACGCAGGCACGCCGTACGGCCACCCCGTACTGGGCACGGTCGCCGGCATCGACGCCATCACCCTGGACGACGTGAAACAGTTCTGGAAGAGCGCGTATGCGCAAGGCGCCGTCAAGGTGGGCATGTCCGGCGACGTCTCGGATGCCATGACGGCGTCGCTGACGCAGGCGCTGGGCAAGCTGCCGGCCGGTTCGGGCTTGCCGGCCACCGTGAAACCCGTGGGCCGCAAGGCGAACGGCCTGGAAGTGGAAATCATCGAGAAAAACACGCGCGCCACGGCCATTTCCTTCGGCTTGCCGCTGGACGTGACCCGCACGCACCCGGACTTCCCCGCCCTGTGGCTGGCCAAAACGTGGCTGGGCGAGCACCGCGCCTCGAATTCCTATCTGTACCAGCGCATCCGTGAAATCCGCGGCATGAACTATGGCGATTACGCCTACATCGAAGCCTTCCCGCGTGGCATGTACCAGTTTTTCCCGAACCCGAACCTGGGCCGCAAGGCGCAGCTGTTCGAAGTCTGGATACGCCCCGTGGCGCCGGACAATGCCCACTTCGCGCTGCGCGTGGCCCTGACGGAATTGGGCAAGCTGATCGACAATGGTCTCACGCAGGACGACTTCGCCACCACGCGCGACTACCTGATGAAGAACGTCTTCGTCATGACGTCGACGCAGGACCAGCAACTGGGCTATGCGCTCGATTCGCAATGGTATGGCACGCCCGAGTTCACCAAGCTGATGCGTGACGGCTTGTCGACACTGACGGTGGCGGACGTCAACCGCGCCATCAAGCAGCACCTGTCGGCAAAGAACCTGTCCGTGGTGATCGTCGCCAAGGATGCGGCCGGGTTGAAGGATAAGCTCGTCAGCGATGCGTTTTCTCCCATCAAGTACGACGGCAACAAGCCGCAGGCCTTGCTCGATGAAGACAAGGTCATCGGCGCGATGCAGCTGAACATCCAGCCTGCGGCCGTCACCGTGACACCGGCGGCGCAGGCGTTTGCCAGGTAAGCCGGCGCTGTATCAGCCCCATCCGATACAGGCCGTCGGATGGGATTTCTTTCGCACGGGCGCCTGCCGCGCGCCCTGCCGTAGCAAACTCATGGCACGTACATCCTCATGACATCCGAAGTATTCGATACTCCACGACCGCAGACGCTCCCGCCTGCCATGCCCGACAGTGGCCAGGCGAGACGCCCGCGTCCCGCAGCCGTCACGGTGATAGCCTATTTGTTACTCATGAACGGGGGCGGCATGGTCACTTATTTCATGCTGTTTGGCCGCCACGTGACGTCCGGTGCGCTGCAGTTGCTTGAAGCATGCGGCTATGCCAATTTTTTCATTGCCATGGGCCTGCTTTGCGCACAACGCTGGGCCCGCGTGGCCTACGTCATTGCCGGCACCATGGGCATGGGGTGCATGATCGCCATCGATGCACCGGCACAGGGCAGCCTCGCCCTGCGACTGCTGTTTGCCATACCGGCGTTCGCGGCCTTCCTCTACCTGCTGTACCGCGAGGATGCCCGGCTGTACTTTGCATCAATGCAAGCGCCGTCTCCCAGCCCTGGCGGCCGGCGGCGCATCGGCGCCTGCCTGTACATCATCGCTGCCATCTATGCCTACTGGTGCCTGAATGCGATTGTACTGGGCATTACCGAGATCTATCCGGCAAGCCTGCATCGCGACAAGCTGATCTTTATTACCTTGCCGATCATTTTTATCGCGGAGTGGGTGGGCAACACACCGGGACGCCTGGCCAGGGCCAGCATCCTGGCCACCGCATTCGCACTGTACCTGGTGCAGATGTTTTTCTATAAATATGTGTCACCGTACGCTGTTCAAATGGGGCCGTCGCTGTGGCAACTGCGGAACTGGGCCATCGCCATGAACGGCATCGCGATTGCCCTGCATTATCTGCAGTGGTCACAGGGGCCGCGAAAATGATGATCAGCGCTGACGCTGCACAAGCGATGATATTGCAGTTCTGCGAAGGCGACACGCAGTCGCCGCGCTACGTGAAGCACGCGATCCAGTGTTGCATCCTGTCCGAACGCGGCGACTACTGGATCATCCGTGCCAATTCAGAGGCATATGTGGTACATGGCCGCAGCGAGCATTGCTACGTCGGCGTCAATGCATTCTTGCTTGACGTCCTGTCAGGCAAGATCGAGACCGTTGTGAGCGGAAACCGTGTCAGTCACTACCTGCAGGATAAATATGACGTCCGTGACGCGGCCGGCCAGGCTTACGTGCTTGAGCCCGCCTTTGAGCGGTCAGACAAAGCAGCAGTCGTCCGCCTGCGGCAAACCCTAGCTTGTCGCCTGCCCCACGCCCTGGCGCTGCTGTCGCCTGAACATCGCAGCTGGCTGACGGGCCAGCGTCGCGTGATGCAGTGGGCGCAACGCGAGCTCATGGCAAATGGCGTGGCAACCGAAGTCATGCTGCGCCCGGGGCCGGGCGGCGCATTGCATATTCCAGAGCAAATCTGGCATTGGGATTTGCTGCTGGCCGAACTCAAGCGGCTTCCGGGCCTGGTCTGACGATACTAATGCAGCCCGGCCATGGCCAACTCACTCGAAGGGATTGGCCACCGACGTCACCTCGGGCGGCGGCAGCTGCTCGGGCAGTTCCTGCTTTTCCAGCTGCGCCACCACGTCGGCCAGCAGTTTTTGCAGCTGTTTGGCCAGGGCCAGGCCCGGCTTGTCCTGGGTCAGGTCGACGTCGCCGCTGATGCTGATGCGGTCGACCCGGTTCTCGATGGTCAGGCTGCCGATTTCCAGCACATCGCTTTCATTGGCATACGGGACGAATTTCTTTGCGCACATGGGATTTCCTTTTTGACGGTCTTATTTCCTGGACTTGCTCTTCACCTTGGGCAAACTCAGCATGCGCAGTTTTTGCTGGCGCGTCAGCGACGGTAACAGATCGATGCCTATCCTGTCTTCCAGTTGCGCAATGCTCAGCACTTCATACGTCTTGGTATCGACGTTTTCAATGAAGTAGGCGGCGCCGGCGCGCTGGCGCGGGCTGTACACGGCCTTGTACAGATGGCTGGGCACGATCACCCGGCCCACCTTGCGCAAGTTGCCGCCAATAAAAGCCGGGCCCGTGATCACGTACAGGTCGCCTTCCTTCTTCGCCATCTTGCGCACGGCGCCTTCGATGCCGGCCCATACATAGCGGTTGTTGCGCGAATCTTGCGGCACCATATTGGCCAGGGTAAAGCTGTCGCGCTGGCTGTCGCGGTCCGGCATGTCGCCGTTGGGCGCCATGTGGCCGCGGTCGAAGCCGCTGCGCGCATAGTCGGCCAGCTCCGCGCGCTGGGCGGCGGGCAGCTTGCGTTCGGCGTGGAAGGAGTTTTCGCGCGACAAGTCCTGCGCCGCTTCGAGATTGTTGGCCGTCAGGTGCTCGGCCGACCACAGCGGCGTGCGCGTGATACCCGAGTGCATTACGCCAAACACGTTGTAGCACAGCTCCTTGGTCGCCACGTCCAGCTTGGGATTGGTGATTTCCGGCTTGCGGCCATCGACGTAATGGGCGGGACAGGCATCGGCATGCGCCAGGTTCGCGGCAAAGGCGGACGCCAGCAAGCCGCACGCCAGGGTCAGCCTGGCGATCGATCGTTGAATCATATTTCCCTAAGTGAAATCGTTGCAGGCCAGCATTCTAGCGGACGGCGGCCATCACCACAAACCCGCGCAAACCTGGCGTGCGCGCCTGTGCGTGGCGCAGGATGGGCGTGCGGGCGGCCCTGCGCAAAGCTGGTGCAAATAAAGGCCAACAGGCCGCGCACAGCCATTCATATCTGCTAAGATTGCCTTGATTCGTTCGCATCGACCATTCAAGATTTGGAGAGCATATGATCAAAAAAACCCTGCTGCTGATCGTAGTCGTCGTCGCCGCCATCCTCGGCTATGCCACCACCAAGCCCGATACCTTCAGTGTCCAGCGCGAAATCACCATCAAGGCCCCGCCCGAGAAAATCGCTGGCCTGATCACGGACTTCCACTACTGGGCCGCCTGGTCGCCGTGGGAAAAGCTCGATCCCGCCATGCGCCGCACGTTTGCGGGTCCCGCCAACGGCCAGGGCGCGCAATATGCATGGCAAGGCAATGACAAGGTGGGCGCCGGCCGCATGGAAATCACGGAAGCGGCCCAGCCCGAACGCACCGTCATCAAGCTGGACTTCCTCAAACCGTTCGAAAGCCACAACACCACCACGTTTACCATGACGCCAGAGGGCGACGGCACCAAGGTGAACTGGACCATGACGGGCCCCAGCCCTTACGTCAGCAAGGTCATGACGGTGTTCGTCAGCATGGACAGGATGATCGGCAAGGATTTTGAAAAAGGCTTGAACAACCTGAAGGCGGCCGCGGAACGCTGAGTCCGCGCGCAGCAAACAGGGCCCGCGCGGCCCTGTTTTACCTGGTACCCCCTTGTTACCCCGTCAGAACTGCTCGATCCAGGCCGCCAGGTGATCGGGCGTGAGCGCCGGTTCAGCCTGCACCACCTTGCCCTGCAAGCCCAGTTCCGTCTTGCTCAACTGCAGGGACCAGCCGCGCCGCGCCAGCCACAGCAAGCTGGCCAGCCAGAACGAGTGGATGGCCGAGACGGGCGCCGTGGTCGGCGTTTCCAGGAATTCCGTCAGCAGCCGGCCATCGAGGAACAGCGCCGTGCCGCCGTGGTTTTGCAGCGCCGCGCCGAATACGGGCAGCAGCATGTCGATCGCCTGCTCCACGCCCCGTCCCGGATGCTCGCGCTCGAGCGTGTCGAGCTGCTGGCGCACGGCGGCGGCAAAGGCCGTGCCGCGGAAGGCTTCCGAGCTGACCAGGTCAGCATAATCCATCAGCAGCCAGTCCGGTTCGGGCGGCGTCACGCCGGCCGTCAGGGCCGCCGACAAATACGCTTCCACGGGCAGTTGCTGTTCCGGACCGGCCAGACTGGCGCACAGGGCGTACAGGGTGCCGATGCGGTTGGCGACGGCTTGGCGCTGGCGCACCATCAGCTTTTCGCGCAGCAACTGGGCGTGTTCGTTGCGCAAGCGCGCCAGTTCCAGCGCCTGTTTCAGTTCCATGCGCAGCGCCGCGATATCCCACGGCTTCTGGATGTAGCGGTGGATCTGGCCTTGGTTGACGGCTTCCACCGTGTGCTCGAGTTCGGAATACGCGGTGGTCAGAATGCGCACGATGTGCGGATGGCGGTCCCAGGCATACGACAGCAATTCGTTGCCGTAGGCGCCGGGCATGCGCTGGTCGGAGACCAGCACGGCGATGCGGTCGGCCTGCTCGTCGAGGATGCGCTTGCCCTCCTCGACCGAAGTGGCCGTCAGCACGTCGGCCAGCGGCGCGATGGCGCGCTGGAAGTATTTGAGGGCGTTGGCCTCGTCATCGACATAGAGTATCGTCGGCAAGCCTTGCGCCGGCTCACGCTGAGCCGGTAAACGCAGATTGGCGTCAATCATGCTCGTTCCTTATATGTACTGGAAAATTCAGGGTTACCGTGGTGGACGTGCCGAACTCGGTGGCGATATCGAGGTTGCCGCCGAACGACTGCATCATGCGGTGGCAAAACACCATGCCCCATCCCTTGCCTTCGTTGCCGCTGGCACCGACGGGGTCGATCAACAGCTGTTCGACAATCTCGGGGGCGATGCCGGCGCCATTGTCGCGCACCGTGATGCGGCCGGCCTCGATGCGGATGCCGATCTCAGGATGGGTTTGCTCGCCGGCAGAACGCAAGGCATTCGCCAGCACGGACGATAATATCAGCGCGACGCAGTTCGGTGACTCGGCAATGGCGAAATCGTCGCCCTCCTCGACCGTGATGGCGGCGCGCTGGGCCGTACTCAAGGGATAGCTGTCGAGCAAGGCGGCCAGCAGCTGGCGCGCGCTGCCGGCGCGGCGTCCGCCCTGCATGCCGGGCCCGGCGCTGGCCAGGCGCACCGTATCGACAAAGCTGGCCAGCACGGACAAACAATAGCGCGCATTGTCGTGCATCAGGGCCGCCGCTTCGCCAATCTCGGGCTGCTGTGCCGCATCCGCCTGCGCGCGCCGTTCGATGCCGCGCGCAAAATTGGCGATGGCCGCCAGCGGCGTGTTCAATTCATGGGCGAGGAAGGCCAGCGACTCCTCCATCGCCACGAGGCCCTGGCGGCGCGCGGCCCGCTCGCGGCCCGTCTGCACGGCCAGTTCCAGCGCCGTCTGCATGGCGGCCAGGTCGAGCGGCTTTTCCAGCAGGCGGAACAGCGAACCGCCATTGATCAGCTCGAGCAGCACGTCCTTGTCCGCATACGCCGTGACGAGCATGCAAACGATGTGCGGATAGCGCTGCGCCACTTCCTGCAGCAATTCGCTGCCCAGGCGGTCCGGCATGCGGTAATCGGTGACGAGCACGTCGACCTGGCCAGCCTCGTCTTCCAGCAAGGCCAGCGCCGCATCGACGTTCTGCGCCGTCAGTACGCGGTAGCGGGACCCGACGGCACGCTCGAAATACTTGCAGGCGAGCGCTTCGTCATCCACGTACAGCACGCAGGCGCGGCTATCGCTGTCCATGCTAGCGGCCCTCCCAATTCGAGCGCTGCAAGTCGAAGTTCATGCTGGCCCATTTGCCCAGCTCGCTTTCGGCGTTCAATGTTCCCCCGTGGCGCTCGATCACGCCATAGCTGATGCTCAAGCCCAGTCCCAGGCCCTGCCCCACTTCGCGCGTGGTAAAGAACGGCTCGAACACGCGCGCCAGGTTTTCCGGCGCGATGCCGGGGCCGTTGTCGCGCACGCTGATGCGCAGGCGGTTGTCATCCCAGTGGGCCGTGATGCGGATCTCGAACGGCGGCGCATTGCCCTTGCGCATGGAGAGCACGGCATTGCCCAGCAAGTTGATCAGCACGCCCACGATGGCCGCCTCGTCGCCGCGCACGAGGGTGTCGACCGGCAAATCGTGGCTGATGCTGACATTCTTCGTTTCATGGCCCACGAGGCGGATGGCCGCATCGAGCGCGCTGCGGAACTGGAAGTGTCCCGTTTCCAGCTGGTTGCCGCTCCTGCGGTAGGCAAAGGTTTTTAAATCGGACACGATGTGCTGCACGCGCAGCATGCCCTGCTTGGCGTCGGCCAGGCATTCGCTGACGAGCGCGCTTTGCTTGGCGGCCGGGTCTTCGATGGCCACCTCGATGGCCATCATGCAGAAATTCACGGGGTTATTGACTTCATGCAGCATGCCGGCGGCCAGGGTGCCGATAGCGGCCATTTTTTCCTGCTGCAGCATCTGCCCCTTGATATCGGCCAGGCTTTTATTCGTCTCTTCCAGCTGCGTGTTCTTTTGCGCCACTTCCGCCTTCAGCTGGAACAGCATGAAGCGGGCGCGCTCGTTAAAATAGGTAAATACGGCGCTGATGCTGGCCGACATGATGAGGAACAAACAATTGACAACGAACGTGCCCGGCAGATCGAAGCCGCCCGCATGCCAGGCGCAGGCGGCCACGTACAGCAGGCAGGAGATGGCGCCGAAGACCATGTTTTGCCACAGGCCGAAGGCCAGCACGATGCCCGAGGAATAGATGGCCAGGGTCATGCCCACGTAATAGATCGAGGTGGCGCCCTCCGTGACGGCGATCATCCAGGCAATCATGATTTGCGGCAGGATCAGCCACACAAAGGTCAGGCCCTGGATGCGGTCTTGCGCCCAGCGCGTGCGCATGGCCAGCACAACGCAAAAGATCAGCACGGACACCAGGATGCGCGCACCGGTAAACGCCGATTGCTTGTCCGGATACAGGGCCGAATCGAGGCCCATGCCCAGCAGGATCAGCACGATGCCCGTGTAGGCCCCGCCGCGGCTGAATTCCAGGCGGAAGTCGCGCAAAACGGCCGTGTAGCCGGCGTGCAGGCCTGGAGTATCCATCAAGGAATGCTCACTTCCGCGAACACATTCACGCCCGTCGCATCGACATAGATTTTCGGCTCGGTCGCATGTTCGGGCAGCAGGGCCGACAGGCCCGCTTCATTGCGATAGATCAGATGCCACTCGAGCAAATGCTCCATGCCGAACTTGCCAGGATTGTCGGCGTGCACATTCGTGACGAGCAAGCGTCCGCCCGGCCCCACGCGCGAGGCGAAGTGCATGAGCAGGCGCGCGCACACCTTGTCGGACAGATAGTCGAACAGGCCGGCGCAATACACGGCGTCGAAACTGCCGGGCAAGCCCGTGGCGCCCGAGCCATGGCGCCGCTTGAGCAGGTTATGCACGGAATCGTGCACGTAGTCGATCTCGACCACACGCCCCGTGCGCTGCATGATGGTGGTCAGGCGCGCGCGCGTCCAGTCCAGAGTCTCGCTGCTGAAATCGACCAGTTCGAAGGCCAGCCACTGCGCATCGGGGCAGGTTTCCAGAAAGCGCTGTACCTCGATGGCGGGGCCGCAACCCACGTTGAGCACTTTATACACGCGCCCGGCGGCGCGCGCCGTGGCCGCCTTCTGCGACAGGAATTCCGTCAGGATATCGATGCGGTTACGGTGCGCGGTGGCCACGGCCGCCTGCAGGAAGGCCGCATTGACGATCTGAAAATACGTGCTCGGGCCCTGGCGCGGGTCGTCGAGCAGCTGGTTGACCATCTGGTAGTCGCCCGCGTAACCGAGCGGCTTGGTAAAGGTGCGGAAGACGAACGGTGCGCGCAGGATCAGCGGGTGCAGCGCCGCCTGGGCGAAGGCGCGGTGGGCCGGCGCCCGCTCTTCCTCGACGAGCGACGCTTCCACCTCGAGCTGGCGCAGGTACAGCTGGGTCTGCTCCATCAGCGGCAAGGCCAGTTCATCGAAGATGTCGGGGCGCAGCCGGCCGTTTTCCTTCGGCAGCGAGTCGGACAAGTCGACCTGCTCGACCCAGCGCGCCACTTCCGACAGGAAGGCGCGCATTTCATTGACGACGATCTGGTAGTCGCGGCGGATGCGGAAGCGCTCGCCCCAGCCGGCGACGAAGGCGCTGGACTCTTTCAATACGGCGCCCTTGACCACCACCACGTCGCTCAGCTCGCGCCACTCGTCGATCAGGGTCACGGAAACGATGGCGGTCAGGCCCGTGTTGACGCTGCTGATGACGACGGCCTTGCCCACGTAGGCGTTCTTCGCCCCCATGCGCACCGTCACGTCATTGAGCACCTCGCTGACCTGCACGATCGAGTATGGATTGTAGATTTCCATGACCAGCGAATTGCGCTGCAAGTTGAAAATCGTGCCGCGCACCGCCTCACCCTGGGTGTTGCGGAAACTGACGACTGGATCGATCTGCGATTGTGAATACACGATTGAGCATTATCAAGTTGCCCGGTTTCCGGCGCACCACACTGGTGACACCCGATTCCAGGCTGGGTTAAGGCACGGCACACCAGTCGTCTGCCGCCGGCGCCGCCATCGCAATGGCGGTATTGCGGCGTCGCGCGACGCCGTGCCGGAGCGCCTCAAAGCGCGTCTGTTCGCTCTCTGATCGAGTGTACTATGGATGTAGCAGAACGGGCAATTGTTCCCGCAGGAACGACTGTCCGTGGCGCTGGCGCGCAACGCCCGACAAAACCCGCGCGCCCCACATGGAATGGGCGACGCCCATCAAAACCGTAGCGAGCGGAAGTGAATTGCGGCCGAGAAGCGCAACTGTGCTCTAGCACAGTGAGCATCGCAGGCCGCAAGTCACGACGCGCAGCAGGTTTTGATCGGCGTTCTCATCCAGCGACGAACAGGGCCAGGGCATGACGCAGCAACTGCGGCGTTTGCCCCGTCCAGCGCTTGAACGAGCGGCGGAAGTTGGTGGCATCATGAAAGCCGAGGTAGGCGGCCACGGCATCGTTGTCGTAGCCATGCGCCTGGAACAGGTAGATCGCCTTGTGCGCGCGCACCTGGTCCAGCTCGGCCTGGAAATGCGTGCCGTGGCGCGCCAGATGGCGTTTCAGGGTGGCGGGACTGACGCCGAATTCCTGCGCCGTACGCTCCAGGGTCGGCGCGCAGCGGATATTGGCCAGCAGGTAATCGTACAGCGCACCGAGCAGGCTGACGGCCGGCACGGGCGCCAGGGCCGCCGCGCGCAAGGCCAGCGCGGCCGCCGTGGCATTGCCGCGCGGCCAGGGCTTGTCGAGCCAGCTGGAATCGATGAGCATGGCGTCGACCTGGCAATCGAAACGCAGGGCCTGGCCCAGGTGCACTTCGTGCTGCTCCACGTGGCGGGGCCGCGCGCGGTTGAAGCAGAAGCGCCACGGCAAGGCTTCCCCGGCCAGCCATCGGCACATGGCCGCCAGCGCCGTCATGTGCATTTCCACGAGAAAGGGCAGCTGGCTCGGCGCGCCAAACGCATCGACCCAGTACAGCACGTGCATGTCGCCCGCCTCGCGCAAGCGCGGCTGCAGCAGCGGGCACAGCAAGGTATGCAAATCGCACAGGATGCCGAGCGCCTGGCGCAAATTCTGCGCCTGCAGCAAGGCGTGGCTGGCGGCGCCATAATGGCCGGGCAGCATTTGCTGGCCCAGCATGAAGCTCGTGTCGGCGCTGTCCAGGCCGCGCGCCACGTTGGCCAGCAATTGCAGGTATTGCGCGGCGCTGACCTGGCTTTCCGCGGACGGCAGCGCGCCGCCGTCGAGGCCCGTGCCCTTGAGCAGCGGCGCAGTGTCGAGCTCGCGGCTGCGCGCGTAGTCGAGCACCAGCGCCGGCTGGTGATGGGCGGCGATGCTGGGGTCGCTTTGCTGGTTCAACGGCATCAGGCAGGCGCGGCGGTGCCGGCCCGGGGACCGGCACTCCGGCCCGGCGTTTCCACGGCACGGCTCAGCTCGGCCAGCACCACTTCCGGCACGCCATCCGTCAGCGAGCAGGCGTGGCGCAGGCTCAGGCGGATTTCGCGGTTGTCGTTGGCGTAGTGGCGCATCTGCCCCACCATGGCGCACAGGTGGCGCGCCTTCACGGCCGCGTCCTCGCGCGACACACCCGGCATCAGCACGGCAAAGCGGTCGCCCGCATAGCGGCACAGCAAATCGTCATTGCGCAAGTTCAGCAGCAGCATGTGGCCCACGGCTTGCAGCACGCGGTCGCCTTCGCGGTGGCCGTATTCGCGGTTAATCAGGTGAAAACTGTCGATATCGAGCAAGACGAGCGCGCAATCGAGGCCAGGCCGGCGCTCCTGTTCCAGGCGCATCTGCGTGCGCAGGTAACTGGCGTCGGCCAGCTGCGTGATGCGGTCGAAGGCGCGGTGGTCGCGGAACAGGCGTTCACGCTTTTGCAGGTGCTCGTTCAGGCGAAACTGTTCCTGGCGCCAGTAATACATGCCGATCGTCACCAGCAGCATGCCAAACGGAATCAAGCCTTCGAGCCAGTTATCCCACACGGCGCTCTTGTCGATAGCGAAGAATTCGTCGAGGCAATCGGCCCACGAGCCCAGCATGATGGCGCACAAGCCGCCGGCGATCAGACTCGTCACCCTTCCGCGCGGGCGGCTGCTGAGGGTAAACAAAAACCAGACGCCCGCCATGACGGCCGTGCCGCCTTCGCAGACGATATCCATCCACTTCCAGATGGCAATCGGTTTAGGGTGCCCCAGTGTGGCGTACAGGAAAAAGAACAGGGGCAACGCGAGCGCGGCGGCAATCAGGCTGTTACGGTGCAACGGCAGCATGTGGGGAACCTTTAAAAGTGGTGCTGTCGCCACGATAGCGCCCGCCCATGACGGCACGATGACATGCCCCGCGCCCGTGCGGCAGGTGCAAACGGCTCAGCATTACCAGTGCAGCGGATGCAAATCCGGCAAGCCATTGCCCATGCGCTCAGCCGTGGCAGGTCATTTCAGCTCACCACGATTCATTTCCAGCCATAAAGCGTTCACGGGCCGTTGTTTTCAAGGTGGCAAGCCCTTGCCTGTCACGCAACCGTCATATTTGCTGCCTAGAATCCGCCCGGTTCCTTCCCCTAACCGAGCTTTTCATGAAAACCATGCACACTTCGATTCCCTCCCCGCTGCGCCTGACGGCCGTGGCCCTCGGCATCATGGCCGTCTTCAGCGGCCAAAGCCATGCACAAGCGCAAGGCGAGGATGGCCAGCCGGCCGCCACCGTAGTCGTCAGCGGCCAGCGCGCCAGCCTGCGCAACGCCATCGCCGCGCAAGAGAAAGCGGACAACATCATCAGCGTCATCAGCAGCGACGATATCGGCGGCTTGCCCGATAAAAACGCGGCCGAGGCGCTGGCCCGCTTGCCGGGCGTGTCCGTGCAGCGCGACCAGGGCGAAGGCCGCTACATCACGGTGCGCGGCCTCGGGCCCGACTTGAATGCCGTCACCATCAACGGCGCGCTCGTGCCATCGCCGGAAGCGGGCCGCCGCGCCGTCGCGCTCGACATCCTGCCAGCCGGCCTGATCCGCACGCTGGAAGTATCGAAGACCCTGCTGCCGGAAATGGACGCCAACTCGCTGGGCGCCACGGTCGAGGTGAAATCACTGTCCGCCTTCGACTTGCCGGGCAAGCTGCTGTCGGCCAACGTGGGCGCCAGCCATGACGAAAAAACGGGCAAGACCAGCCCCAGCGGCGGCGCCCTGTGGGCACAGCGCTTCCTCGACGGCAAGCTGGGCGTGGCGGCCGGCCTGAGCGCGGAAAAGCGCTCGTTCGGCTCCGACGACGTGGAAACGGGCGGCGCCTGGAGCAAGGGCAACTTGTCCAGTCTGGAATTGCGCGACTACCTGCCCGTGCGCAAACGCGGCGCCCTGGCCGTCAACCTTGATTACCGTCCCGAAGCGGGCAACAGCTGGTTTTTGCGCTCTTTTGTGAGCGAATTTTCCGACAATGAAGTGCGTGACCGCCTGACCATCAGCAATATCGCGGGCGGCAGCGCGGCCGAAGACCAGACGGCCAGCGCACGCGCCGAACGCCGCATCCGCCAGCGCAAGTACACGCAGCAAGTGCGCTCGCTCGTGCTGGGCACGCAACAGAAATCGGGCGACTGGACCCTGGACGTGAAAGGCGGCCTGAGCCGCGCCACGGAAGACACGCCGGAATCCTTGAACGACGGCCGTTTCCGCGGCATCAGCAATTTCGCCGGCATCAGCTTTACGGATACGCAAGAGCCGAAATTGAGCGGCCCCGCCTCGCTGTACGATCCGGCCAGCTATGCGCTCAACGCCATCACCCTGCAAAAGCGCTACTCGAAGGACAATGAACACCATGCGCGCATCGACCTGGCGCGCAAGTTCGACATCGCCACCCTGAAATTCGGCGCGAAAGTCAGCCGGCGCGAAAAGACCAATGACACGGATCAATGGGCGTACAACAGCAGCAAGGCCACGAGCGGCAATTACTGGGGCGCCGGCTCCACCTCGATGAGCAACTTCGTGCAGGGCCACAATCTCGACTACGACCTGGGCAACATCGGCGTGGCGCTCGATCCGGCCCTGATACGCGCCCGCGTGGCGGGACTCGACCGCGCCAAGGCGCGCCTGGCCACGGAATCGATCATCAACGATTACCGCATGCATGAAGACATCAACGCCATGTATGTGCAAAACAGCTATGACTTCGACGCCTGGCACATCCTGGGCGGCGTGCGCGCCGAACGCACCAGCTTTGAAGCGGCCGGCTCGCAGGTGGACAGCGCCGGCGTGGCGACGCCCTTGACGCGTGAACGCTCGTACACCAACTGGCTGCCGAACCTGCAAACCCGCTATGACGTCGATCAAAAGACCAGCGTGCGGGCCGCCTGGACGCAAGCCGTCGTGCGCGCCAATTTCAGCCAGCTGGCGCCCGGCATCAGCCTGGCCAGCAACACGGAAGCCGTGATCGGCAACCCGGACCTGAAACCGCTGAAAGCAAACAACCTGGACCTCGGTATCGAACGGGTGCTGGGCAACGACGGCGTGATGTCGGCCTACGGTTTCTACAAGGACATCAAGAATTTCACCTACACGACGAACCTGGCCGGCACGGGCCAATGGACGGGCTACACGACGGCCACCTCGTATGCGAACGGCGACGCGGCCAAAGTCAAAGGCATCGAACTGGCCTACATGCAGCCGCTGCGCATGCTGCCGGCGCCATTCAATAAATTCCTCGTCGGCGTGAACGGCACCTTGAGCACCTCAAGCGCGCAAATCGGCCGCTTCGACAAGGCGACGAACAAGCAGATGCACCGCGACATCCGCCTGCCGGGCCAGTCGAACCAGGTGATGAACTTGATGCTGGGCTATGAAACGGGACCGGTCAGCGCCCGCCTGGCCCTCAACTACAAGTCGCCGTATCTGCTGGAAATGGGCGGCGATATCCTCGACCCAAGCCAGGACCATATCGTCGCCAGCCAGAAGCAGCTCGACTTCTCGCTGTCCTACCAGATCAACAAGCAGTTTCAGGTACTGTTCGAAGCGGCCAACCTGAACAACGAGAAATACTATGTCTATCAAGGCACGAAGCAATACAACGTGCAGAACGAACAATACGGCCGCACTTTCAAAGTGAGCCTGAAAGCCAGCGCCTTCTGATGATGTCAACTAACATGAATAACATAAAAAAAACCGTACTCTGCAGCGCTTTGCTGGCTGCTTTTTGCCTCACGGGCACGGCGCAAGCTGCGCCTGCCCAAGCTGTCCCCTCGTTCACGCAGGAAGCGGAAGAACTGGCGCGCCTGCCGGGCGGCGGCTGGCTGACCCTGGACAAGCACGGTTTGCGCCTGTTCAACGCCAGCGGACAGGAGCAGGACCGTATCGCCGTGCGCGCCAAGCAGCTCGACACGCGCAGCGACGGCGGCAAGGTGCTGGCCGTCTTCCTGGACGCGGACACGCAGCGCCCGCTGCCCGTGTCCGTCGACGTGCAGGCCGGCAAGCTCAATCGCCTGGCACCGTTCCCCGTTCCCACGTTTTCCGTGGAAGCGTCGTGCCTCTACCGCGACGCCCAGCAACTCGATCACCTGTTCTTGATCGGCAAGGATGGGCAGGCGGAACAGTGGGTGATGCAGGGTGAACAGCGCAGCCTGGTACGCAAACTCGCCTTGCCGCCGCACGCCAAGCATTGCCGCGCCGACGACGGCGCCCAGCGCCTGCTGGTCAGCGAGTCGAACATGGGCGTGTGGGCGTATGACGCCGATTCGGAAGGCATGGGCAAGCGCGAAGTAGTGGCCCTGCGTAAGCCGTACGGCCAGCTGGACGGCGGCGCCGGCGCGCTGGCCGTGCTGCCTGGCGGCGTGGCCGTGCTCGACGGCAAGGCGGAAATGCTGCACCTGTACTCCCATCAGGGCAGTAAATGGACGGCACAGCCAGCCCAAGCCGTGGCCTTGAACGTGCGCAAGGGCGACAGCCAGCTGGCGCTCGACGGAAATTCCTTGATGTTGCGCGGCAAGAGCGGTTGGCAAGCGCGGCCATTGAAATGGGCCGGCAAGGCGGAAACGTCGTCTGCGGTGGCCATCATCGCCCCGCAAGCGCAGACGGCGCCGATGGCGCGCCAGGGCGACGCGGCCGACGATCCTGCCATCTGGCTGGCCAGCGATCCTGCAAATGTGCGCATCCTGGGCACCAACAAGAAACAGGGCTTATTGGTCTACGACCTGCAGGGCAAGCAGACACAGCTGCTGGAAGTGGGCCGTTTGAACAACGTCGACGTGCGGCAAAACATCCAGCTTGGCGGTGGCAAGGTCGACCTGGCCGTCGCCACCCAGCGCGACGACAACAGCATGATGCTGTTTACCATCGATGCCGCTGGCGTCGTGGCGGAAGCGGGCCGTTTTCCGACCGGCCTGAAAAGCATCTACGGCATGTGCTTGTACCAGCCGGCCAGCGGCGGCGTGCAAGCGTTCATCAACGACAAGGACGGCACTTTCCAGCAGTACAAGATCGACATGAGCGGCAAGCAGTTCAGCGCCACCCTGTTGCGCAGCTTCAAGGTCGCCACCCAACCGGAAGGCTGCGTGGCCGACGACGCCAACGCCCGCTTGTTCCTGGGCGAGGAAACGCGCGGTATCTGGACCACCTCGGCCGATGCCGCCAAGCCCGATGCCCTCGCCATGGTCTTGCCGGTCGGCCAGCACCTGACGGCGGACGTGGAAGGCATGGCCATCTACCGCCAGCCTGAAGCCAAGGCCAACACCGGCTACCTGATCGTCTCCAGCCAGGGCGACAGCAGCTATGTGGTGCTCGACGCCCAAGCCCCGTACAAGGTGCGCGGCCGCTTCAAGGTGGGCTTCAATTTGCCTGCCGGCATCGACGGCACGTCGGAAACGGATGGCCTGGACGTGACGTCCGCCAACCTGGGCGGCGCGTATGCGCAAGGCATGCTGGTGATACAGGACGGCTACAAGCGCCTGCCCGACGGACCGCAGAACTTCAAGTATGTGGCGTGGCGGGATGTGGCAAAGGCGTTGAAGCTGGACTGATGACGATGGGGCGGCCTGCAAAGGCTGCCCTCGCCAGCGCCCGCGCCAAAAATCAGGCTAGGCCACGCTCGGCATATCGATGGCAAAAGGCAGGCTTTTGCCAAAAAAGTCCACCTTGCCCGTCACGGCCAGGCGTTGCGCCGACAATTCCACCAGGCGCAGATCCGCGACGTCACGGTATTCCATCATGTAGAGAGCGGATTCACAGTGCGGATTGCCGGCATCGACGGCCAGCATCCGCACGGGCGCGGCATCCGCTCCCGCAACGCGCAAGCCCTGCAACGAGAAGGATGGCGGATACAGCGCCCACGACCAGGGCGCATCGTCGTCTTCCGTCAGCCGCATGAACACATCGTCGTCGGCCTCGATCCTGATATTGACTTCCCACATCCCATCGGCTTGTGCCGACACGCTGATCCGGGATTTCGCGACATCCACTTCGAAATTGGTGTCGCCGATACTGAATACATGCATTACCCTGCTACTCCTGATTGATCCATGAATCGACTGCCCGACAGGCCGCTGGCATAGGCCGTCATGCCGCCTCGGCCAGCAGACCTGCGCGGGCACTATTCAATCGCCCTGCTGTTGCCAGACCGCCTTGCCGTCCTTGATATAGATCAAGGCGCTGGCAGAGCCCTCTTTCGCCACCACGATCCCGTCCGTTTTCAGCTTGAGCGATTTTTCATGATAGCTGTGCTGGAGCGAGCCTTTGTCCTCCGCCTGCCAGACTTCCAGCCAGGCAAAATCATCGCCGCCGTTGGACAAGGCATGGCCCGCACCGACGATCAGGGGCGCCGTTTTCTGCCGGAACAGGAAGACGATGCCCTCTTTCTTGCTGTCCTTGTTCTTGACGAGGACCGCCAGGTCTCCCTTGCCGTCGCCATCGAAATCGCCGCGCAAGACGAAGGGATTGATGCGGGCGCTGACTTCAATGCCTTCGCGTTTGGCCAGGCTATCGAGCTGTTGCGTCGCCCAGGCCGGCAATTGCGCCTGCGGCGGCAAAGCCTGCGCCCCAGCCAGGCCGGTGGCGAACACCAAAGCGACAGTCACTGCCATGCTTCTGCGATTCATAATGCGACTCCATCAGGATGAAGAATCAGGGTGGCACCCGGCGGTTCCCGGTGTGCAGGCAGAATAGCATTATCAGAAAATACTTGCACTGCCTCAACAGTGACCGCTTGCCCATTCAGGCAGATAAATTACCGCCGCTGGCAGATCTGCCAGCGACTGGCGGCCTGCGGCGTATTAAAATACCGTCCCATGACCTCCCCCGCCTCGACCTCTTCCCTCCCCGACAGCATCCTGCTCCCTTCCCTGGCCGTACTGGGAGGGCAGATTTCCGTCAACCTGGGGGCGGCGATTGCGAAGAACCTGTTTCCCGTCATCGGCGTGGAAGGCATTACGGCGTACCGCGTGGGATTTTCCGCGCTGATCCTGCTGGCCATCTTCCGGCCGTGGCGATACCGCCTCACGCGCAAGGATGTGCTGAACCTGCTCGTCTACGGTTCCGTGCTGGGACTGATGAACTTGCTGATTTACCGGGCCTTTGCGCTGATACCGATCGGCATCGCGGTCGCCATCGAGGTCACGGGACCGCTGGCCGTCGCCATGCTGTCGTCGCGCCGGCCGCGCGATTTGCTGGCCGTCGCCTGCGCCGTGTTCGGCTTGTATCTGCTGTTGCCCCTGCAAGGCAGTCCGGGCAGCCTGGACCCCGTCGGCGTCGCGTATGCGCTG
The DNA here is from genome assembly GCF_002797895.1 of Janthinobacterium sp. 67. Classification (NCBI taxonomy): domain Bacteria; kingdom Pseudomonadati; phylum Pseudomonadota; class Betaproteobacteria; order Burkholderiales; family Oxalobacteraceae; genus Janthinobacterium; species Janthinobacterium sp. 67. The sequence continues at coordinate 1,291,894 of NZ_PGES01000001.1, forward strand.
GGAGCGGCGCTGTGCTGGGCGCTGTACATCATCTTCGGCAAGCGCGCCTCGACCTTGCAGGGCGGCCAAGCCGTGGCCTGGGGCATGACGGTGGCTGCCATGGTAACGGTGCCCATCGGCGTCGCGTATTCGGGCACGGCACTGCTGGCGCCATCGATTGCGCTGACGGGCCTGGCCATCGCCATGCTGTCCAGCGCCCTGCCATACTCGCTGGAAATCTTTGCCCTGCGCCGCTTGCCGCAAGGCGTGTTCGGCATGTTCAGCAGCGCGGCGCCGGCCGTCAGCGCGCTGGCCGCCATGGTGGTGCTGGGAGAACTGCTGAGCCTGACGCAGTGGCTGGCCATCGCCTGCATCGTGTTCGCGTCGGCCATGGCGGCGCTGGGTGCACAGGGCGGCAAGCGTTAGCGGTGCTCGACGGGCAGGCAGGTTTTGATGCCCGCCTGTAAAATGCGTCATTGCTTGCCATATCGCCCACTCTGTCCCACCGATGACATCGACACTTCTTTTTCGCCTGCTCTCCCCTTTCGCTGCCGCAGCCGTGCTGCTGGCGCCAGTCGCCGTCGCGCAAGCTGCCGCTCCTGCCGCCCTCACAGGCAATGCCGAAGCGGGCAAGGCCGCGTTTCGCAAGTGCGCCTCCTGCCACCAGGTGGGACCATCGGCACGCGGCGGCTTCGGCCCCAAGCTGTCGGGCGTGATCGGCCGCAAAGCCGGCTCGACCACCGACTACAAATATTCGGCGGCCATGAAAAACGCGAATATCGTCTGGACCGAGCAAAACCTGGCCAGCTTCCTGAAAGCGCCGAGCGACTTCATTCCCGGCAATAACATGCGTTTCTGGGGCATCGGCAATGGGCAGCAAGTAGCCGACCTGCTGGCCTATCTGCGCACGCAATAACGGCGTCCAGTTTGCGCAGGCAATCCGGCCCATGACGCCGGGTCAAGCTTCCAGCGCTTGCAGCACACCCTTGCGCTGCTTGTGCGCCGCCTCATAGGCACGCAGCCGCTTGCGCTGGGCATCAGACAGGCCATCGAGCTTGTCGCGGATCTGCGCCGCCGTCAGCTGCTGGTAATCGGCAATGGGCAAGTCCGGCTGTGATGCATCCGGGCCAGCGCCGCCGGCTTTCTTTCGCTGCCGCGCCTGCCTGGTTTCACCGGACTGCGCCCTTTGCTTGTTCACGATGCGCGCCGCGACTTCTTCCTCGCGGCCCGGATAGCGTCCTTCCTGCTTGAAATCTTTTTCCAGCTTCTTGAATTCGCGTTCGCGCTTGGGATTGGCACCGACGGGCATACGCTCCTCCTAGGGCTTGGCCGGCAACTTGCGCAGGCACAAATAAATGGAATACAGCGCCGCCAGCCCCACCAGCACGTACACGCCGCGCGAAGCGGCCGTCATGGCGCCGAGGATGCTGGCCACGATGTCGATATCGAACAGCCCCACCAGCGCCCAGTTCAAGCCACCCACGATCAGGAGGATCATCGAGATCCAGTCGACCACGTTCAAGCGCTTTGCCGACATTTCCTGTTTTGCCGCACCGTCCGATCCTGCCTGGATATTCGCCATATCAGCCTCCTGTGAGAAGAAAGGACCCGCCGCCGGGTCCATGCAAGAAACAGTGTAGGCGCGGCGCCGGCACACGCCAGTCGGACGATGCCGGGCATTCAAGTAGGAAGACTCTGTAATCCGGCGGGTGATTTTATCTGGCAACAACGCCAAGCGCATCGGACAACTGCAGACTCATTGCCGCAGTTGCTTGTACATGACGGTAGTCGCGTCCAGCCGGTCGCCAGCGGGCGCCAGCGCATAGCCGGGGATACTGCCCGCCACCGCGTAGCCGAGCGACAAGTACAGCGCTTGCGCATGGTCGCCGCTGCGCGTGTCCAGGGTCAGCAGGCTGCGCGGCAAGAGGCGCGCCTGTGCTTCCAACGCCTGCATCAGCTGGCGGGCGATGCCGTGCCGGCGGAATGCGGGCGCGACCAGCAGCTTGCGCACTTCGGCCCGGTGCGCCTGGTTGGGATTGGTATCCCAGTCCAGCTGCACGGCGCCCGCCACCCGGCCATCGACTTCGGCCACCAGCAGCAAACGCACGCCGCGCGTGACGGCCGGCAACACGTTATCCGTCCAGAACGCCTGGCTGGCCGCCGTGTCGAAGGGCAAGATAAAACCGATGCTGGCGCCGTCGTGCACGCAGTCGCGCAGCAAGGCGCCCAATTCCGGCAAGCGTTCGACTATGTCGGTGGATGAAAAATGGCGTAGTGATGGGGGCATGGCGACCTCAGACAAGAAAGAGAAAATAGCGGGCGCCGCTGTCTGGCGGCGTCATGAATGCGCTGGGACCGTGCAGCTGGTAGCGCAGGCAGTCGCCGGCCAGCAAGTCGTGCGAGCGACCATCGACGATCACGTTCAGCTTGCCTTCCTGCAGCAACAGATGGTGTTCCATGCCGGGCCGGGGCGAGGCCGCGTAGCTGATCGCCACGCCCGCATCGAGCTCGCATTCGAGCGCTTCGCCAGCCAGCGCGCGCGACGGGGGCGAGACGGAACGGCGGATAAAACCGGTGTCCGGGTCCGTCCACACGCTTTGCTGTGCCCGCCGCAACAGGGGCGGAAAATCGTCTTCCACCATGCGCAGCAGGCGCGACATGGCCAGGCCGTACGCGGCGCACAACTTGCCCAGCACGCTAGTCGTCGGGCTGACTTCGCCGTTTTCCAGGCGCGACAGGGTGGCGCGGCTGACCTGGCTGGCGCCGGCCAGCTGGTCCAGCGACCATCCCCGCTCCACGCGCAACTGTTTCAAACGCGCGGCCAGCCGCTGTTCCGTACCGTTTTTTGTGAGTGCTGAATTTTCCATATGTGGGAATTTATCCCTTATATGGAAAACAGTCAAGCTGTCAGCCCGCCATGCGCGATGCATGACGGCACAGTTCCAGGAAACCGGCCAGGCGCGGCGACAATATCTTTTTCGATTGACGGATCAGATAAAAGTTGCGCTCCAGGGGCGGCAGCATGGTTTCCAGCTCCACCAGTTGCCCGTTGGCCAGCAGATCGGCCACGACGACGCGCGACAGGCAGGCGATGCCCAGCCCCGCCGCCGCGCCATATTTGATGGCTTCCGAATTGCTGAACTCGCCCGCCGCGCGCAGGTAGTGCAGATACGGCACCAGCGCCTGCTCCACGGCTTCGCGCGTGCCCGAGCCCGCTTCGCGCAGCAGCCAGCCTGCCTGGTTCAGTTCCGTAAAGCTGAGCAGATGGCGCAGCTGCGCCAGCGGATGCGTGGGCGCAGCCACGATCAGCATCTGGTCCGTCAACCACGGTTCCACCAGCAAGCCCGCTTCATGGCACGGCCCTTCGATCAGGCCGATATCGACACGGAACTCGGCCACGGCGGCCGCGATGTCGGCCGTGTTGGCGATGGTCACCTGCGGAATGCTGCGCCCGTATTGCTGCGCCGCCTGCGCCAATATCTGCGGCAGCAAATAGATGCCGATGGTGGTGCTGGCGCCGATTTGCAGGCTGACGGGCACGGATGGGTCGGCACCCGCAAACTGGCGCTCGATGCTGGCCGCGCCGTCGCGCATCTGCCGCGCCTGCGGCAACAGCAGGCGGCCATTGTCGTTGAGCAGCAATCGCTTGCCCACCCGGTCGAACAATTGCGCGCCCAGCAAGGTTTCCAGCTCGTTCAGGGACGCGCTGGTGGCAGATTGCGACAACGCAATCTGCTCGCCGGCCGCGCTGGTGCTGCCCGTGTCGGCCACGGCCAGGAAAATCTGCAACTGCCGCAAGGTCAACGCCATCTGATCTACCTATTTTTACGGTTAAACATACAAAAACAATCCGTTTTACCATTTAATCGGTGAACTGTACAGTCATGCCATACGCAACAAGAACATGGAATACGGCATGTCATCCCTCTCAACAACGAACACAAGCAATTTCAGCGACCGCTACGGCCGCCTTCTGCCGGGCCTGCTGCTGAGCGGCCTGATCGCCTGGGGCGCCATTCAACTGGGCAAGCTGGAATGGATGCAAAGCCACGGCATGAGCGCGCTGACCCTGGCCATCATGCTGGGCATCGTGCTGGGCAACAGCGTGTATGGCCGCCTGGCGCCCACTTGCGGCGCGGGCGTGGCCTTTTCCAAGCAAACTTTATTGCGACTCGGCATCATCCTGTACGGCTTCCGTTTGACCTTCCAGGATATCAGCCAGGTCGGTCTGGCCGGCATCGCCATTGACGCGCTGGTGCTCGCGTCCACGTTTGGCCTGGCCATGTTTCTCGGCACCAGGGTCTTCAAGCTGGAACGCAACAGCGCCATTCTGATCGGCGCGGGCAGTTCGATCTGCGGCGCGGCGGCCGTGATGGCGACGGAACCCGTCGTCAAGGGGCGCAGCGAAGACGTGACCGTCGCCGTCTCCACCGTTGTGGTGTTCGGCACCATCGCCATCTTTTTATATCCCTTGCTGTACCAGCTGAACCTGGGCTGGCACGTGCTGGGCGCCGCGCCCACGGCGTTTGGCGTGTACATCGGCTCGACCGTGCATGAAGTGGCGCAAGTGGTGGCGGCCGGCAAGTCGATCGGGCAGGAAGCGGCGAATGCGGCCGTGATCGCCAAGATGGTGCGCGTGATGATGCTGGCGCCGTTTCTCGTCATCCTGTCGGCCGTGCTGGCGCGCGGCAAGGCCCAAGGTGGCGACAGCGGCCACGACAAGGCGGCCAAGCTGGCCATCCCCTGGTTCGCCTTCATCTTTATCGGCGTCGTCGCCTTCAATTCGCTGGGCCTGCTGCCAGCGGGCGCCGTGGCCGCCATCACCGATCTCGATACGACCCTGCTGGCCATGGCCATGGCGGCCCTGGGTTTGACGACGCACATGTCGGCCATCCGCCGCGCCGGCATCAAGCCCCTGCTGCTGGCCGGCCTGCTGTTCTGCTGGCTGATCGCCGGTGGCGCCGCCATCAACCATGTGATCACCAGCCTGTTTGCCTGACCACGAGCCTGATTCAAGCCGAGGCCACTGACGCGGGAGCCGAAAACTTCGTACAATACAAGTGTTTTGACTCTCAAACCGGCTTCGGCCCCACCCAGGAACATCCATGCACCTCTCGAACTGGCTGCTTTTCTGCAGCGTCGCCCTGCTCGTCACGTTTTCTCCCGGCCCGGCCGTCTTGCTGGCCATCTCGAATGCCATCGCCGTCGGCCCGCGCCGCGCGATGATCAGCAGCATGGGCAATGGTTTTGGCCTGTTCATCATTTCCGGCGTGGCCATGGCCGGCATGGGCGTCGTGCTGGCCACCTCGGCCACGGCCTTCATGCTGCTGAAACTGGCTGGCGCCCTGTACCTCGTGTACCTGGGCATCAAGCAATGGCGCAGCAAGACCAGCGTCGTGGCCGATGCGCCCGTGGTGGCCGGCGCGGCGAATCCGAATTCGTTCTGGAAATTGTTCCGCCAGGGCTTGACGGTGGCGCTGACCAATCCGAAAGCCATCCTGTTCTTCTCGGCACTGTTCCCGCAATTCATCACGCCAGGCGAACCCGTGGCGATCCAGTTCACCGTGCTGACGACCTCGTTTGTCGCCTGCGCCATGCTGGCCCACTTGTTCTACGCCAACCTGGCGCGCCTGCTGAAAACCCAGTTGGCCACGCCGGGCCGCGCCAAGTTGTTCAACCGCATCACGGGCGGCGCCTTTGTCTTGCTGGGCCTGAGCCTGCTGCGCCTGCGCAGCAAGGCAGCGTAACTACTGTAGTAAAAACGCCTCGATGCTGGCCGCCAGGGCCAGCGGCGTTTCATTCATCGGATAGTGTCCCGCATTGCCCAGCACCTCGATCCGGGCTTGCGGGTACCACGCCAGATAGGTGCGGCGCATCAGGGCCGCATCAAAACGCGGGTCGTGCTCCCCCACCAGCGCCAGCAAGGGCAGTGCCACACGCGCCGCCTTGATTTCTTCGCTGAAATCCGTCCCGCTCCACGCGAGGAAATAAGCAGCAAACGCGGCCGGATCCGCACTTTCCCACGAATACTGCGCCTTCCAGTCCAGCCAGGCGGCTGGCAAGCGTTCGCCCGTGCTGCGGTTGATGATGGCGCGCCGCGCATCGACGTTGCCGCTGGCGTCAAGAAACAGTTGCCGCGCCGCCCCATCGAGCGCCACGCCGCAGCTGGGCACGGGCGCCACGGCCACGAGCTTGCGCAGGCGCAAGGGCGCCAGCAAGGCCAGCCGTTCCATCGCCATGCCGCCCATCGAGTGTCCCACCACGCTGAACGTGGCAAAGCCCAGCGCATCGGCCAGGGCCAGCGCGTCGCGGGCGACCTCGTCCATCGAGCACGTTCCTGCGGCGCCGCGCATGCCGCCGTAGCCGCGATTGTCCATGAAGACATAGCTGAAAGCGCCGCCATCAAGGGCCGCTTCCATCGGCGCGAACGCATGCGCGTCGCCAAACCAGCCGTGCAGGACGATGACGGCGTGGGGGCCATGGCCCACGCGATGACAGCTATTGTGCATGTTCACTCCTGAAAAAGAGTGTGATGGTAAGCGGCAAGCACGCGACCCGCCTTCGATGGCAGGTCATATACTGTAGAGTATGGGCCATGGATGATTTTTACACGGAAGTGCCGCGCCCCCTGATCGCCACGGCGCGCGACTATGCGGCAGGCGCAATGTTTCCGAGCCACAGCCATGCGCGCGGGCAATTTGCGTATGCGGCGCGCGGCGTCATCAGCGTACACACGCCGCAAGGCAACTGGCTGGTGCCGCCGCAACGCGCCTGCTGGGTACCGGCCCAGCTCGCCCACGGCATGCGCATGCATGGCGCCGTGACCATGCACAACGTGTTTATCGACATGGCCGCCATCGCCGGGACCGGCTTGCCGCCCCACTGCCAGGTGCTGGACACACCACCGCTGCTGCGCCAGTTGCTGGCCGAGGCCGTGACCGTCGACGCCTTGTATGCGGAGCAATCTCGGGCAGGACGGCTGATGGCCTTGCTGCTTGACGAGATTGCCGCCGCCAGGCCCCTGTCCCTGAGCGCGCCCCTGCCGCAGGAACCGCGGCTGGCGCGGCTGTGCATGGAGATGCTGCGGCAACCGAGCCTGGACAGCAACCTCGATGCGATGGCGGCGCAGGCCGGCATGAGTCGGCGCACCTTTACGCGGCAATTTCGCGCCCAGACGGGGCTGGGCTTTGCCCAATGGCGCCAGCAAGCATGTCTGCTGGCGGCCATCACGCGCCTGGCCGGCGGGCAAGCCGTCACCCGCGTGGCGCTCGACCTCGGCTATGCCAGCCCCAGCGCCTTCACGGCCGCCTTCCGCCGCGTGCTGGGCCAGGCGCCCAGCGATTATCTAGCCTAGGCAATGGTGGCGGCGATGCGCCGCGCCAAGGCCTGCGCCAGTTTCTGCACATGGTAGCCGTCGACAAAGCCGTGATGGGCTTGCGCTGAAAACGGCACGCGCATGCGGCCATCGTCCTGCGCGGGACCAAACTTGCCCCAGGTAAAGGTCGGGATGTCGGCGTCGCGGTGGCGGTAGACAGGGTGCTCGATGGCCGCCAGTTCCAGCCAAGGCAAACAGGTGATGAAGATATTGTTGCGCTGCTCGCGCTCGGTCTCTCCCTCGCCCGTGTTGATCAGCGCGCAGCTCGCTTCGGCAAGGCGTTTCGCTTCCAGGCTGCGCGCGATGAAGAGATCGAGCTGGTCCGTCATCGCGAAGCGCGTGTAGTTGAGGTTCTCATCGCCGTTGATGACGGTGTAGGAAGCGGGAAAATCGTCGATCCGTATCACTTCGCCCTGGTGGATGCGGTACATGAAGTTGTCGATCTCCCTGACCGTATTGAGCAGGCAAAACAGGAAAAAGTGGAATACGGGAATTTTCCGTTCCTTGCACCAGGGCCGGAAATCCGGCACGTCGAGCTGGAAATTGATGTTGACGAGGGGATTGTCAAACGCGCGGAACAAATCATAGCGGTCGCGCCGCTTTTCAAAATTTTTCATGCGGCGAGTGTAGACGATGGCAGTGCTGGCGGGCAAGTCATGCCGTATCGGCTTGCCAGTAATTTGCCAGGGCGTCCAGGGCATACTGTCCGGACAGGCTCTCATCCACCTGTGCGACAAACGTCAGGAATAGCACGACGGCCTGTCTTTGCGCCGCATTGAAGCCAGCGTATTTCGCGATGGCATGCGCGCGCAAATCCCGGTTCCGTTCAAACGGAGAAAGCGCATGCACCGTCATTCCAAGCACATCTGTTTCCCAGCTTGTCCGATGATGATATGCCACGGCGTAGCGCATGTATGCCGGCAAGTAATACAGAAATTCCTCAGCTTCCATATGGGCGAGCAAACCTTCGCACTCCTCGATTTCAGCATCGGGAATCTCTTGCCAGATCGAATCGACTCGCTCCTTGCCACTTGCAGCCCATTCCCTTTCGCTGATGTCCTCCGACATACCGTATTTATCCGTCAAGAGAAATTGGCGCAAAGATGTTTCCGCGCGCTGCGTACCAGCGAACTCGCGTTCAATGCAGGCGATCAGGCTGGCCGCATCGGCCGTGGCTGTCGATAAATTATCTGAACAATTCATTCAAAATCCTTGGATATCCCCAAAATGGCCCGGGCCACCTCCGCCACGCCCTCTTGTGGTGTCATTTGGCGGCGCCGTGCGCCAAACCCCGCTGCACCTTCCACGCCAACGGTAAAGTGAGCAGCAACACGGCCGCCAGCACCAGCAAGGCCGTGGGCACGCTCGTATGGTCGCCCAGCGCGCCAAACAGCACGGGCGACAGCGCTCCGCCGCCGATGCTGCCCGTGTAGAACAGGGCAAACGCGTGCTCGCGCTTGCCGGGCTCGGCCAGTTCCGGCACGGCGCCGTACAGTACGGACGAGGTGCCGTTCAGCGCCAGCCCCAGCAAGGGCAGCATGGCCATGACGCCGGCCAGCGGCAGCCACAGAGCCGCCACGATCAGCAGCGAGGTCATCGATTCCGTCAGCCATACGGTTTTCATCATGCCGATGCGCGCGCCCAGATAGCCGCACAGCAGCTTGCCGAAGGCGCCGCCCACGAACAGCAACGATAAGGCCACGCCGATGCCGGCCGTGCCGGCACCCTTGCTTTTCAGCAGGAATGGCAGGAAAGTGAGAAAACCCATGCGCACGGCGCTGTCCAGGGTGCCCGTGGCCAGCAAGGCGCGGAAACTCGCGGGCGAGCCATTGCCCGCGATGGGTTTGCTGACTTTTTGCCGGCTGGCCTGGATGTCGCCCGGCTTGGGCAACAGCCACCACAGCAAGCCGGCCGCCGCCAGGCCCAGCAAGCCCAGCAGCGAGACGCTGGCTTGCCAGCTGCACACCAGCAACAGCAAGCCCACCAGCGCGGGGATCAGGGTCTTGCCGATATCGCCGGCAAAGTTGTAGTGCGACAGCGCTTCCTTCACGCCGCCGCCCGCCTCGTGCGTGTCGGTGACGATGGACGAGGCCAGCGGATGCTGGGTGCTGGCGCCCAGGCCGCCCAGCAGCAAGGCGAACAGCAGCACGGCCAGGCCGCCCGCCTGCCCCGCGACCAGGTAGGCGACGCCGGCCAGCGCCGTGCCGCCCACCAGCAGGCGTTCGCGCCCCCAGCGCCTGGCCATGCGGCTGGCCAGCAGCTGGAAACCGGCCATCATGCCCGAGTACGATCCCCGCAGCAGGCCCACCATGGCATAGCTGATGGCAAACTGCGCCTGCCAGATGGGCAGCAGCACATAGATCACGTCCGTCAATCCGTCGTGCACGGCATGCGCACTGCAGGCGGCGAACAGCGAGCGGCGGCGTATCGGTTTGTCGGAGGGAGGTACTTCGGGGGACAGCGCGGCAAGCGATGGTTCGTTCATGATTCTGCAAGCGGGGAAAACGCGAGACAGCCAGCTTACACCAATTGGCAACTTCGCATCTTGAAGCGTAGCAAGAATAATGTTATTGCAAGATTGGTCTGACGCAAACGCAGGGAGAGCGCAAACCAGGCCCGGCGTCGTCACGTTGACGGCGCCGGACTTCCACCTTACTTGGCCATCGCATCCTTGGCCATGCCATCTTTCTTCATTTCATCCTTTTTCATGCCGTCTTTCGCCATGCCATCCTTGGCCATGTGGTCTTTTTTCATGTGCTTCTTGGCCATCGGCTTTTTCATGCCGTCCTTGCCCATCGCATCCTTGTGCATGGCATCGGCCGAAGCGTCCTTGGCCATCGGCTCTTTTTTCATGGCGTCCTGGGCGAAAGCGGCGCCCGACATGAGGATGGCGGAAGCGATGATGGCGGTGATGGTGGTTTTCATGATAGGTCCTTGTCTCAGTGTGGGATGGGCGAGATTGCCCGGTGGTAAAGCTGTTGCTGTGCTACAGGTGTTGCCAAAAGTGTTCAAGAGCCGCCAAACCAGTTGTAGCCCTGATTTTCCCAATACCCTCCCGGATACGTATTCGTCACGAAAATGGCCTGGATGTGTTTGGGGTTCTTGTAGCCCAGCTTGGTCGGCATGCGCAGTTTCATCGGGTAGCCATACTTGGGCGGCAATTCCTGGCCGTCGTAGCTCAGGGCCATGATGGTTTGCGGATGCAGGGCCGTGGCCATGTCGATGCTCGTAAAATAATCATCGGCGCACTTGAAGCCGATATATTTCGCCGTCGTGTCGGCGCCCACCCGCTTGAGGAAATGGGAAAACGGCACGCCGCCCCACTTGCCGATGGCGCTCCAGCCTTCCACGCAGATGTGGCGCGTGACTTGCGTTTCCTGCGGCAAGGCGCGCAGTTGCGGCAAGGTCCACGCTTTCTTGTCGGCGATCAAGCCGCTCAATTCCAGGCGCCAGGCCTCGCCATCGACCTCTTCCACTTCATCCTCGCCGTAATAGGCGTTGAAGGGAAACGGCCGCGTGATCATCGAGTCGGGATACGTGGGCGCCAGCTTGCTCGGGTCGAACAGCCATCCCTGCACCCGGTCGTTCATGCGCGACACCGCCGTCAAAGCCGTTTCGATGCCGGACGGGTCGCTGGCGTTGCAGCCCGTCAGCAGGGACAGGCCGCCCAGGGTCAGGCTGCGCTGCAGGAACAGGCGCCGCGACGGCTGTTTAATCTGACGCAAGGCGTCGGCCAGCATGGCCTGGCCCTGCTCTTGCACGATGATGGTTTTTTTCATGCTCATCTCCTTAGCGGCCGCGCAGCATGGCGACCAGGGTGCGCGGCACCAGCGCCACCATCAGCAGGTGCACGCCGACAAAGCCCACCAGCAGCGCCATGGCGATGAAGTGGACCCTGCGCGCGCTCTCGTAGCCGCCCAGCAGCTCGCGCAAGATGGGAAACTGCACGGATTTCCACAGCACCAGGCCGGACAGCACCAGCACGATGCAGTCGAGCATGACGAACAGGTAGGCGGCGCGCTGTACCATGTTGTAGTGGCGCGGGTCCGCGTGGGCCAGCTTGCCCTTCAGCGCGGCCGCAAAATCGGCCAGCAGCGCGCGCGGCGACAAGGGAAAGAACTGGCGCCGCAGCCGTCCCGAGACGATGTTAATCAGCAGATACAGCAAGCCATTGGCCACCAGCAGCCACATGGCGGCGAAATGCCACTGCAGGGCGCCGCCCAGCCAGCCGCCCAGGGTCAGGGTGCGCGGCAGCTCGAACGGGAAGAATGGCGCCGCGTTATAGATGCGCCAGCCGCTGGTCGCCAGCACCACGACGGCCACGGCATTGAGCCAGTGCGTGATGCGCAGCCAGGCGGGGTGGATCACGTTTGCTTGCCCGTTCATCACATCGCTCCCTTCGCGCAGGATGCCGTGCTGACGGCTTGCAGGATGGCGCTGCTGTCGGCCCGCTGCACGAAGGCCACCACTTGCAGCTGTTCCGGACGCCAACTGGCGGGCAGCTTGACTTCGCGGCGCAGCAGGGCGCGGCCTTGCGCCAGCGCAACCGGTCCCAGCCACAGGCGCACGGCCGCATCGTGCTGCAGGGTGGCGCCCCGGTTTTCGCCGCGCAGCACCTTGGACACGATGGCGCTTTCGCTGATGGCCACATATAGCTGGCCGCCCGTCCGCGCATCCGGCGCGCTGGCATCAGCTTCCAGCAGCAGCTTGCTACCCGGCCCCGGCGTGGCGGACAGGTCAATCTTGACGGGCGCGGCGGTCGCGTTGATGCGGCGGATGGCGGATGGCAGCTGCCTATCCCAGCTGCGCAATTCCGTGCCGCCCACGAAGAACTGCGGCGTATAGGCCACGTGGCGCGGCTGGTGGCGCAGCAGTTCGGCCTGGCGCGCATCGAATTGCGCCTGCGCCAGCGGGTCCGTCCAGCCGATCTGGTCCCAGTAGGTGACGTGCAAGGCCAGCGGCACGATCAGGCTGGCCACTCCCGCTTCCTTGCGCAAGGCGCTCAGGCGCTGGTCGGCGGGCGGACAACTGGAGCAGCCTTCGCTGCTGTAGAGTTCCACCAGGGCCGCCGTCTGCGGCCCGCTTTGCACGGCGCAGCGCTGGCCGGCCGCCATTTGCGCCATGGCCGGGGCGACCACGGCCATGCTCAGGACGGGTAAAAGCAGTGTTGCAAGGCGGTGCTTGATGTCCATGGTCTTTAGCCGGTATATTGAAATAAGAAGCGTGAAATAAGAAGCGTGAATTAAGAAGCGTGCTTGCCTGTCAATTCGCCGCGATGGCCGGATTGGTTACAGCCACCCTCCCATATTTTTGAATTTATTTTTTTCAACGCCTGTCACCAAAGGCCTGCATGCAACGAATACCTGTAAGCAAACACCTGCATGGCACGGAATTGCGGCTGCATGGCCTGATGCTGCGCGGGCTCGATGGCGATGCGGCGGCCTACCGCAGTTTTTTGCAGGCAAGCAGCCAGCACTTGCGCGCGTTTTTCCGGCGCCGCCTGCAGCGCTGGCCGGACGAGGTGGAAGACCTGGTGCAGGAGTGTCTGCTGGCCATCCACAACCAGCGCCTGACGTATGACACGGGCGTGCCGCTGACGTCGTGGATTCATGCGATCGCGCGCTATAAATTGATCGACTGGCTGCGCCGGCATGGGCGGCGCGAGGCGCAGCACTTGCCGTACGACGAAGAAGATAGCGCGCAAGAACTGTTTTCCAGCGCCGATGCCGAGGCTGCCGAGGCCAGCCGCGACCTGGGCAAGCTGCTGGCCACCTTGCCGGCGCAGCAGCGCGGCGCCATCGTGCATACCAAGCTCGACGGCTGGTCCGTGCGCGACACGGCGGCCGCCATGGGCATTTCGGAAGCGAGCGTCAAAGTGGCCGTGCATCGCGGCTTGAAGGCACTGGCGGCCAATTTAAGAATTGAAGGAAACACACCATGAAAACCGATGACTTGATCGCCATGCTGGCCAGCGGCCCCGACGTGGCAGCCGCGTCGCCGCCGGGCACGCACTGGCGCGATGCAGGCACCCTGGGCGCGGGCCTGCTGGCCAGCGTGGCGCTGATGGCCATGCTGCTGGGCGTGCGGCCCAACCTGGAACAACTGGCCCTGCTGCCCGATTTCTGGATCAAGGTTGGTTTCGTCATCTGCCTCTCCCTGGCGGCCTGGCACGTCAGCCGCCGCCTGTGCATGCCGGGCGCCGCTACACGCGCCCTGCCCCTGCTGCTCGCCATGCCCCTGCTGCTGATGTGGGCGCTGGGCGCCATCATCGTGCAGGAAGCCCCGCCAGAACAACGCGCCGAGCTGTTCTGGGGCGCCACCTGGCGCAGCTGCCCCTTGCTGATCGCCCTGCTGTCGCTGCCCATCCTGGCCGCCGTGCTGCGCCTGATGCGCCAACTGGCGCCCACGCGTTTGCGCCTGGCCGGCGCGGCCGCCGGTTTTGCCGCCGGCGCCATGGCGGCCCTCGTCTACTGCCTGCACTGCCCGGAGCTGGCCGCCAGCTTCGTCGGCGTCTGGTACGTGCTGGGCATGCTGGTGCCAACGGCCATCGGCTCGGCCATCGGCCCGAAAGTGCTGGCCTGGTAAGCGCACTGTCCCCGCAAGCGGGGCGCCGGTCAAGCGGGTTTCGAGCGTCTATCGCCTCCATACCCGCATACTCACGCATTCCCACGCGCTCCTGCCCGCCTTCGCATACGCATTGACATAGCGCAACAGGCTATCGCCATCACTGGCGCAGCTGTCTGTTCTTGTCCACAAAATATTTATTCCTGACCAGGAGCAATAAGCACGTAGATTCGACCTCGTGCGCCAGCCCCCTGACGATCAACGGCCGTTCATTCCGCTGCCCAAAAATAATTTGCAAGGAATGAATCCGATCGTGCTGGCGCCCCGTACAACTGATGCAGCCCCGTAATTTCCACCAGTTCCGTCACTGCGCATAACAATCAGGGAGAATCGACATGTCATTGTTACACTCGAAAACCGCACTGGGCGCCGCCCTCCTGGGCAACCTGCTGGCCTTGGCCCTCGCGCCATCGGCCTACGCTTCCAGCCACCGCGAAGCGCCGTTCATCACGCAAAACCCCAAGGTCGACGCCACCGACTTCTATATGTTCCGCAGCTATGAAACGGGACGCGGGGCCTACACCACGCTGGTGGCCGACTATATTCCCCTGCAGGATGCCTACGGCGGCCCGAATTACTTCGCCATGGACCCGAACGCGCTGTACGAAATTCATATCGACAACAATGGCGACGGCAAGGAAGACCTCACCTTCCAGTTCCGCTTCACCAACACGATCAAGGATGGCCAGTTCACCGTGGGCGGCAAGAAAGTCTCGATTCCGCTCGTCATCAACGGCGGCGCCATCGACACCGTCAACCCGGCCGGCCTGAACGTGCGCGAAACCTATAGCGTGACCGTGGTGCGGGGCGACCGCCGCACGGGCATGCGCAGCAGCGTGACCAACGCCACGGGCGGCGGCACGACCTTCGACAAGCCCGTCGACTACATCGGCACCAAGGCCATCCCCAACTATGCCGCGTATGCCGCGCAACACGTCTACACGGTGAATATCCCCGGCTGCGCCACGCCGGCGCGCCTGTTCGTCGGCCAGCGCAAGGACCCGTTCGTCGTGAACCTGGGCGAAACGTTCGACTTGATCAACATCAAGGCGCCCGCCACGGAGTTTGCCGCGAATGCGGAGTCGGCCGCCAAGGATGACCTGGCCCGGAAAAACGTCACGGCCATCGAGATGGAAGTGCCGACCGCCTGCCTGACGGCGGGCAGCGATCCCGTCATCGGCGGCTGGACCACGGCCAGCCTGCGCCAGGGCCGTTTGCTGAACCCCGCGCCGGGCACCACCACCGCGGCGTCGAAGGAAGGCGGCGCCTGGGTGCAAGTGTCGCGCCTGGGCATGCCGCTGGTCAATGAACTGGTGATCGGCCTGAAGGACAAGGACCGCTTCAACGCCAGCAAGCCGTCGGGCGACGCGCAATTTGCCGATTACGTCACCAACCCCACGGCGCCAGCCCTCGTGGAAGTGCTGTTCGGCTCGGCAGGCGCCAAGGCGCCCACCAACTTCCCCCGCAACGACCTGGTCGCCACCTTCCTGACAGGCATCAATGGCGTGAACCAGCCCGTCACCGTGACGGCCTCGGAAATGCTGCGCCTGAACACCTCGATCGCGGCCACCAACGTCGGTGCGCAAAACCGCCTCGGCGTCATCGGCGGCGATAACGCGGGCTTCCCGAACGGCCGCCGCCCCGGCGACGACGTGGTCGACGTGGTCCTGCGCGTGGCCATGGGCAAGCTGTGCACCCTGAACATCGGCTGCGCCCCGGCCGACGCCCCCGCCGGCGGCCTGCACTTCACGGATGGCGCCTTCCTCGACGAAACGTCGTTCACGGCCGGTTTCCCCTACCTGAAAAATCCCGTGGCCGGTTCGCCGCAGCTGTAACGAGGAGAACGCGATGAAAAAGCTCTATGCATGCGGCGCCCTGGCGCTCACGGTCCTGCTGGCCGGCTGCGGTGGCGGCGGCAGCAGCCACGGCGGCGATAATGGCGACGGCGGCGTCAATCCCCCGCCCGTCGTCCTGCTCGACACGTTTTATGTGGCCGTCAGCAACGTCATCCTGACCACCAGCGATGACAAGGATGGCGTGGCCATCGACGCCATCATGGCGACATCTCCGGAAACTACGGAACCGGTGCCGCTGTAAGCCCTGCGGGCGCCGGGGGGCTATCCCCGGCGCCCGTACCCATTCCCGTCGACGGCGTCCACGATGAAAACACCGATTTCCCTGTTGTGCGCCTGCCTGCCCTTGCTGGCCCTGGCCGCGCCCTACACGCCGAAAGACGGCAGCGCCGTCATCGAACAGCTGCCGCGCCGCGCCGACGCCACGCAGCTGGCCCTGCGCAGCCTGCGCCAGCAACTCGACGCCAAACCGCAAGACCTGGCGCTGGCCAGCGGCCTGGCGCAGCGCTACATTGCCCTGGCCCGCAGCGACACGGATCCGCGCTACCTCGGTTATGCGCAAGCGGCGCTGGCGCCCTGGTGGCGGCAAGCGGCGCCACCCGTCCCCGTGCGCCTGCTGCGCGCCACCATCTTGCAAAGCACCCACCGTTTCGGCCCCGCGCTGCAGGATCTCGACGCCGTCATCGCGCAGGAGCCAGGCAACGGCCAGGCCTGGCTGACGCGCGCCACCGTGCTCACCGTGCAGGGCGACTACGCGAAGGCGACGGCCAGCTGCGCCCGGCTGTCGGCCTTGACAACGCAGCTCGTCACCGTCACCTGCCTTGCCAACATCGCCAGCGTCACGGGCCGCGCCGCGGCCAGCGAGCGCTTGCTGGAACTGACCTTGCAGCGTAGCGCCGGCGCGGCGCCCGAACTGGAAAGCTGGGCAGCAACACTGCTGGCGGAAATGGCCACGCGGCGCGGAGAGTGGGCGCTGGCCGAAGCCCGCTACACCAAGGCGCTGGCGCAGCAGCCGCGCGACAGCTATCTGCTGGGCGCCTACGCGGATTTCCTGCTCGACCGGCAGCGCCCGCAGGAAGTCGCCAAGCTGCTGAAAGAGCAGCAGCGCATCGATGCCCTGCTGCTGCGCTACGCGCTGGCCCTGCAGGCGCTGCCCAGCCAGCAGCCGGCCTTCCTGGCGGCGAAAGCGGAACTGGCAGCCCGCTTCAACGCCGCCATGCAACGGGGCGACACCGTGCACCAGCGCGAACAGGCCCGCTTCGCCCTGTTCTTGCAGCAGGATATCCCCGTCGCCCTGCAACTGGCGCAGAAAAACTGGGCCATCCAGAAGGAAGTGCCCGACATGCGCATCTTGCTGGAAGCATCGCTGGCCGCGCGCAACTATGCGGCGGCACAGCCCGTGCTGGCCTGGATCGCGGCCAATGGCGTGGAAGACGTGGCCCTGCAGCGCCTCGTCAGGCAGCTGGGGCCGCAGGATGGGCAGAAGATCAGTTTTAACAAGAAAGCGGGGACCCTGTGAAACTGCGCCTGCTTTCCATGTCTTTGCTCCTGTGGCTGTGGCTAGCGCCCGCGCAAGCCCACAAGCCCAGCGACAGTTACCTGAGCCTGGCCGTGCACGGCCAGCAGATCGACGGGCAATGGGACATCGCCCTGCGCGACCTCGATTTCGCCATCGGCCTCGATGGCAATGGCGACGGCGCCCTGACCTGGGATGAAATCCGCGCGCGCCACGCCGCCATCGCCGCCTACGCGCTGCAGCGCCTGCACGTGGCCGGCGACCAGGGCGCGTGCCCCTTGAAAGCCGTCGAACAGCTGCTCGACCATCACACGGACGGCGCCTACAGCGTGTTGCGCTTCCAGGCCAGCTGTCCCGGCGCTGCGCCAGCCAGCCTTGCCATCGGCTACACCCTGTTCGCCGACCTCGACCCGCAGCACAAGGGACTCGTCAAAATCGATAGCGGTGGCAATACGCAAACGGCCATCTTCGACCCGGACAGTCCGCGCCAGACGATTTCCCTGGCCACGCCCGACCGCCTGGCGCAGTTCGGCGCGTATGTGAAACACGGCGTCTGGCATATCTGGATCGGCTACGACCATATTTTGTTTTTGCTGTCCTTGCTGCTGCCGGCTGTGCTGCTGCCTGGTATAAGCGAGCAACAAAAGCGCTTAAACCCAACGGCAGAAAATCGGGGTCGGACCCTGAGGGTCCGACCCCGGACCTCGCATCTGGGTTTGAATGCGGCTTTTATTGACGTTTTCAAAGTCGTCACGGCCTTTACGCTCGCCCACTCCATCACCCTGACCCTGGCCAGCCTGTCGCTCGTGTCCCTGCCGTCGCGCTGGGTGGAATCGGCCATCGCCGCTTCCGTGATCCTGGCCGCGCTGAACAACCTGCTGCCGCTGTTCCGCGGCAAGCGCCCCGTGGCCGCCTTCGCCTTTGGCCTGATCCACGGTTTCGGCTTTGCCAGCGTGCTGCGCGACCTGGGCTTGCCGCAGGGGTCCCTGCTGGCCAGCCTGTTCGGCTTCAACGTGGGCGTGGAGCTCGGGCAGCTGGCCATCGTCGCCGCGTTTTTACCCCTCGCCTGGCTGCTGCGCAAGACCTGGTTCTACCGGCAAGTGCTGACCGTGGGTTCGCTGGCCATCGCCCTGGTGGCGGCCGTCTGGCTGGTGGAGAGAGTGGTCGACATCAAGCTGATTTCAAGCTGATGGCGTTGTTGGACAGCCACTAGCCGGCCACAAGCGAGCCACAAGCGCGCACAACCGGGCTACAATACGAACAATTCTCAATCGCATCAAGGCCTGTTTGTCCGCGGACCATGGCATGGAAAGGTTGCATGCTACGCCCCGAACTGGAACTGCATCGGCAAATCGAAGTGCTCTACAGCGACCACCACGGCTGGCTGCAGGGCTGGTTGCGCCGCAAGCTGGGCAACGCCTTCGATGCGGCCGACCTGGCGCACGACACCTATCTGCGCATCCTCGCGCGGGGCCGCGCGCCCGGACGCGACGAATCGCGCCAGCACCTGGCGCAGATCGCCAACGGCCTCGTGGTCGACCTGTTCCGTCGCCGGCATATCGAATCAGCCTACGCGGACACCATCGCCGCGCAGCCGGAAGCGGTCGCACCCACGCCGGAAATGCGCGCGCTGATCGTCGAGGCACTGATGGAAATCGATACCATCCTCGCCAGCCTGCCGCATAAAGTGCGCGACGCCTTCTTGCTGTGCAAACTCGAAGGCATGGGCTACGCCGACATCGCCGCGCGCCTGGACGTTTCCGTCTCGTCGGTGGAAAAATACATCGCCCGCGCGCTGCTGGCCTGCTGCGCGGCGCAATTCGCATGAGCTCCCAGCTGGACAGCGCCCCCATCGCCCCCGCCGTGCTGCAGCGCGCCGCCGAGTGGATGGCACGGCTGTGGGCGGAAGACGCCAGCGCGGCCGATGCCGACGCCTGCGCCGCCTGGCGCGCCGCCCACCCCGAACACGAACGGGCCTGGGCCCGGCTGCAGCGCTTTGCCCGGCAATTCGAGACGTTACCGCGCGACGTGGCGCGCAACGCCCTGGCAACGGCGCCGCGCCATACCACCAGCCGCCGGCGCGCCTTGCAGCTGCTGGCCATGATCGCGGCGGTCGGCGGCACGGCCCTGCTGGTGCACGAGTCCGGCCTGTGGCAGCGCACCTCCAGCGATTACCGCACGGCTGTTGGCGAGACGCGCGCCATCGTGCTGGCCGACGGCACGCACGTGGTGCTCGACACGGCCAGCGCCATCGACGTGCGCTACGGCGCCAGTGAACGGCGCATCGTGCTGCGCGCTGGCGCCATCCTCGTCACCAGCGCGCACGAAACGGCGCCCGTCTACCGTCCGCTGCTGGTGGCAACGCCGCAAGGCACGGCCACGGCGCTGGGCACGCGTTTTAGCGTGCGCCTCGATGATGGCGAGAGCCGTGTCGCCGTGTTCCAGGGCACAGTCGCCCTGCAGCCGCTGCAGCCGATGCGTGACGGCGCCCCCGCCCTGCACCTGCAGGCCGGCCAGCAGGCCGGCTACACGCGCCTGGAAGTACAAGATGTGACGAACGTCGAAAACAGCGCCGCCGCCTGGGCCGATGGCAGCCTGGTGGCCGAACGCATGCGCCTGGACGTGCTGCTGGCCGAGCTGGGGCGCTACCGCCACGGCGTGCTGCGCTGCGACGAATCGATCGCCGGCCTGCGCGTGACGGGCGTGTATTCGCTGCGCGACACGGACCGCTCGCTGGCCAACCTGGCCGCCAGCCTGCCCGTGCAGCTGGTTTACCGCACGCGCTACTGGGTCAGCGTGGGGCCGCGCCAGGCCAGCTGAAAAAATAAGTGAAAAAACGTTGAGGGTTTTTGCTTTTCGTTCGGAATACGGGAAGAACCGATTTTTTCCTGCCACTTTCCAAGGATTTGCACCATGCCTCCTCGCCTGACCGCACCTGCGCACAAACTGCGTGCGTTCCCCCTCGCCGCTGCCATCCAGGCCCTGTTCCTCGCAGGCGCCGCCGTGGGCGCCGTCGCCGTCACGGCCCCTGCCGCCCATGCGCAGACGGCCGACACGACGCAAGCGAAGCGCCAGTACGCGGTCTCCGCGGGACCGCTGGAACGGGCCTTGACCACGTTCGCCAGCGCGGCCGGCGTGGAACTGTCGGCCGACGCGGCCCTGTTGCAGGGCAAGCGCAGCGGCGGCCTGGTAGGCAGCTACACGGTGCGCCAGGGTTTCGAGGAACTGCTGCACGGCCAGGGCGTGCGCGTGGTGGCGGGTGCCAACGGCGCGTATGCGCTGCGGGCGGAGACTGCACCGGCAGCCACGCCGGCCCAGGCCAGCGCCACCCTGCCCGCCATCACCATCAATGCCAGCAGCGAACGCGAAACGGCGACAGGCCCCGTGCGCGGCTACGTGGCGCGCCGCGCCGGCTCGGCCATCAAGACGGATACGGCCCTGAATGAAAACCCGCAATCCGTGTCCGTCGTCACGGCCGATGAAATCAGCGACCGCAATGCCGAGTCGCTCGATGAAACCCTGCGCTACACGGCTGGCGTGACGCCGAACCAGCGCCCGCTGGGCAGCGACGATTCCTCGCTGCTGCGCGGCTTCACCATTGAAACGAACGGCATCCTGCAAGATGGCTTGCGCAATTCGGGGCGCACCTTTGGCGCCTCGATCGAACCGTATGGCCTGGAACGCCTGGAAGTGCTGCGCGGCCCCGCGTCCGTGCTGTACGGGCAGATACCGCCGGGCGGCATGGTCAACGCCGTCAGCAAGCGTCCCAGCGCGGACGCCGTGCGCGAAGTGGGCGTGGAATACGGCAGCTACCAGCGCCGCCAGCTGAAAGCCGACGTGGGCGGCACCATCGACGCGCCGGGCGCCTGGACCTACCGGGTCGTCATGCTGGGCCGCGAAGCCCATACGCGGCTGGACCGCGACCGCGACAACCGCCTGTACTTCGCACCCTCGCTCACCTGGCAGGCAGGCCCCGCCACGCGGTTGACCCTGCTGGCCCGCTACGAGCAGGACAACCAGCAGTACGCGTTCCCGAACCAGCTGCTGGAGCCGGGCCCGCGCGGCCAGGTCGATCCGAGTGTGAACCTGATGGGCGACGATAACCGCTTCAAGCGCCGCAATACCATGCTGGGCTACGAGTTCGAGCACACATTCAACGATACCTGGTCGCTGCGCCAGAACCTGCGCTACACGCGCCTGAAGAACGACCGCACGGACATGTTCCCCGGAGGCCTGAACGACGACGGTACCGTTGATCGATATTTCTGGCCCGTCGACACGGACTCGAAAAGCCTGTTCGCCGACACGCAGCTGCAGGCGCGGTTTGCCACGGGCGGCCTGACGCACCAGGTGCTGCTGGGCGTCGATTACGCGAACATCCGCAACACGGACGACTACCGTCACCAGCGGGGCTTCATCGAGCCGCTCGACCTGTACCAGCCCGTGTACGGGAAGCAGCCCCTGGTCCCGTCCAAGGCGCCCACGCGCGCCGATGCCCCTTCGCGCCAGCTGGGCCTGTACGCGCAGGATCAATTGAAATGGGACCGCTGGGTCGTCACCGCCGGCCTGCGCCGCGACAAGGCCACGCAATCGCGCGACGTCACCGACCTCAATAACGGCGCCGTCAAACCGGACTACCACCAGTCGCCATCGGCCACCACGGGCCGCCTGGGCGCCGTCTACCTGTTCGATGACGGCTGGGCGCCGTATGTCAGCTACGCCACCTCGTTCTCGCCCGAACTGGGCACGACGATGGGCGGCGGCGCCTTGAAACCGTCGCGAGGCAAGCAGTTCGAAGCCGGAGTCCGCTACGAACCCGTGGGCCAGCGCGCCAGCTATACGGCAGCCATGTTCGACCTGGTGCGCGACAATGTCTCCACGTCCGACATCGGGAATCCGGGTTTCCTGCTGCAGACGGGCCAGGTCAAGTCGCGCGGCGTCGAACTGGAAGCGCGCACGGAGTTCGCCAGCCGTCTGAGCCTGATCGCCCAATACACCTACCTAGATACGGAGGTCACAAAGAGCAACAATGGCGACCTGGGTTTGCAGCAAGCGGGCGCGCCGCGCCATAGCGCCTCGGCCTGGGCCCGCCAATCGTTCACGCTGGCCGGCAGCCTGCCCGCGTATGCGGCGCTGGGCATGCGCTTTCTCGGTGCCATGCGCTCGAACTCCGACGGCGAAAACCTGAACATCCGCAATGGCGGCATCACGCAGTGGGATGCGGCGCTGGGCGTGTCGCGCGGGCCGTGGCAGTTCGCCCTCAACGTCAACAATGTGCTGAACAAGCAGACCCTGTATGACTGCGGCTACCTGCCCAACCTGTGCTACCGCAATGCCGAACGCACGGCCAACGTCAGCGCCATGTACCGCTTCTGATGCCTTCGCTGCACATGCGCCCCGTCCTGGCGGCGCTGCACCGCTATGCCGGCCTGCTGATGGCCGGCTTCCTCATCGTGACCGGCGTGACGGGCAGCGCGCTGGCGTGGAAGGATGAACTGGAGGCGGTCATGCTGCCCGCCGTCTTCCGCGTGGCGCCGCCCACGCCTGGTGCGGCGCCGCTCGACGCCCTGCTGTTGCGTGAGACGATCGCCGCGCGCTTTCCCCTGGCGCAGGTCAGCTACGCGCCACTGTCCGCGCCACCCGGCCACAGCATGGTGTTCTACCTGCGCCAGCCCGAAGACACACCGCTGGCCAGCGACGAGGTGTTCGTCGATCCCTACACGGGCGCGATCCTTGGCCAGCGCCGCTGGGGTGAAATCAGCGAGGGCGCCATCAACCTGTTGCCCTTCATCGAGCGCCTCCATTACGCATTGGCGCTGGGCGACACGGGCTTGCTGATGTTCGGCCTGATCGCCATCGTGTGGACGGTCGACTGCTTCATCGGCGCCGCCCTGACCTTCCCTGCCCGCCTGAAAAAACGCTCGCCGGGCAGCAAACCTTGGCTGCTGCGCTGGCGCCCATCGTGGCTGCTGCGCCGCAACGGCGGCAGCTATAAACTGGTGTTCGACCTGCACCGCGCGGGCGGCCTGTGGCTGTGGGCCATGCTGCTGGTGTTTGCCTGGAGCGGCGTCGCCTTCAACCTGTACGGCGCCTATGCGGCCGTCATGCATCCACTGTTTGCCCACCAGAGTACCGAGGAAATCGTCGCGCGGCACACGCCGTCGCCGGGGCCACAGCTGGACTGGCCCGCCGCGCGCGCGCAGGGCCGCCACTTGATGGGCGCGCTGGCGCGCCAGCACGCATTCACCATCATTGAGGAAAATGCGCTGGCCTATGAACGCGCGCTGGGCGTGTACAGCTACAACGTGCGCAGCAGCCGCGACGTGCGCGCCCACAAGGGACTCACCACCGTCTTTTTCGACGCGGCCAGCGGCCGGCAACTGGCCACCTGGCTTCCCACGGGAGCGGCCAGCGGCGACACCATCCGCAGCTGGATCAGCGCCCTGCACATGGCCTCGATGTGGGGCTGGCCTTTTAAAATGTTCATTTGCGCCATGGGCGTGCTGGTGGCGGGCCTGAGCGTGACGGGCGTGCTGATCTGGCGCCGCAAGCGCCAGGGGCAAGCCAGGGCCAAAGCGCTAAGTCATTAATTAGTCAGGCAAAGCCGATGAATGCCGCCGGCACGGCCTGCGTCAGCCACACCCCATTGTCGGACAGGTAAAACACATGGCCCCGTGCCTGCATGGCGGCCGCATCCACCGTCAGCACGACGGGCTTGCCATGGCGCGCGCCGACGGCCACGGCCGTTTCGCGATTGCCGGACAGGTGCACATGATTGCGCGCGCCAGCCAGCAAGCCGCCGGCGCGTATCGCGTCGACAAAGCGGCTGGCCGTACCGTGGTACAGCATGGCGGGCGGCGTGGCGGGCGGCAGTGCGATATCGACGGCGGCCAGTGAGTGTCCCTGGTTGGCGCGGATGCGCAAGCCGTCGGCACTGATGGCGTAGCGCGTCTTGCTGTCGCGCGCCACCACGTCATCCAATTGCTCACGGGAAATGCGGCGCCCATGCCGGGTCGCCAGCGCCAGCAGCTGGCCGATATCGGCCCAGCCCTGGGTATCGAGTACCAGGCCGATCTTTTCGGGCGCGTGGCGCAGTATGAGGGAAAGGAATTTGCTGGTATTTACTGAGTGATCTGTCATGCCCCAGTCTACCGTTATCAGAACGCGTATGACAAGGTCAGGCGCGCGGAACGCGGCTCGACCGGATGGAAATGCCGGTCACTCACCCCGTCCACTGCTTCGCCTGGCAAACGCGACGCATAGTAGTAATCGATGTCGCTGGCGCGCTTGTCGAACAGGTTGAACACGTCGAGCGACAAGCGCGTCTTGCGGTTGATCTGATACGCCACGCGCGCATACGCCAGGGTCGTCGAGGCCGAGCGCACGCTGTTGTCCTCGTTCAAGGGACGAGGACCGAAATAGCGCAGCTGGAAGGCGCCCGACCATGGGCCCCGGTCCGTCACTGTCACGCCGAACGAGGCCACCTTGTCGATCGAGCCAGGGATGAAATTGCCGGCCGGATCATTTTCCGTGTAGCGCGAGCGCGAAGCGGCCAGGTCCAGGTCGAACAGCAGCCACGGTGCGGCAATATAGTGGTTGTTCCATTCGATGCCATGGCGGCGGCTGGCGCGGCTCGGCTCCGTTTCGCCCGCGTCGCCCACGAACAGCAATTCCGACGCGATGTCGAGGCGCCACAGGGCCAACGAGCTTTGCAAACCCGGCAGCCATTCCGTGCGCGCGCCCAGCTCCATGCCCTTGGTCGGCACCAGCGGCGTCACCGGTGCAGACGCTTCGCCGTCGGGCAGGCGCGTCTGCGTCGTGCCGCGCGCGTCGTTGCTGTGGAATCCCTTGCCGTAATTGACAAAAAATTCCGTCTTGCTCCACGGACCAAGAATCAAGGACAGTTTCGGCGACACCACGTGGTCGTTCGCCGAGCCGCTGTTGCCGTCTATGCTGCTATCGACCTTGAAACGGTAGGCGTCATAGCGCAGGCCTGCCACGGAACGCAGCCAGGGCAGCCATTGCACCGTGTTTTCGCCATAGAACCCGATGCTGCTTTCGCGCACCCGGTCTTCGCGCACCGTGCTTTGCCGCACGCGCTCCAGCGTGTTGTACAGGCCCACGGGCGACAGGCGGTCATAGCGCGCCTGCACGCCGAGCTTGTTGCGCAGGGGAAGACCGAACAGCTGCGTGGTCCAGCTTGCGCTGGCGTTCACGCCCGCCACCGTGCGCCGCTCGCTTTGCTGGAACTGGTCACCCTGCTGCGGGTCGGCGAGGAAGTACGTGAAGTCGCTATTGAGTTCCAGCTGCGAGCGGATCAGATAGACATCGAATTCGAATAGCCGGTTCTCCATGCGCTTGCGCATGGCATACGACAGGCTGGTGCGCGAGGTGTCGCCGCCGTCGCTGGGCGCCAGACTGCCGAAGCGGCCGATCTGGCCCGATTCCACGGCGCGCAGCGGTACCTGGTCGGTGGCGTTCCAGCTGTTTTTATAGGCCATGCCCGTCACGCTGAAACCGTCGTCCTGCGTGCCCTGGCTGTAGCGCAGCACGCCGCTATACTTGCGCACGCGCTCCGGCACGTCCCAGGGACCGTTGTTGCGGTTCACTTCCAGGCCGACCAGCAAGGTGCCTGGCCCGGCGGCGAACGAATCGGCGACGACGCCGCGCACGTAGCCGTGCTGCCCGGCGGAAATGCTGGCCTGGCCCTGCGGCAACTTGTCGGCCAGGCGGATGCGGGCGCTGCCTGCCGAAGCGAAATCGCCTTCGCCGGCGAAATACGGCCCCTTCTTGTAGTCGATACGCTGCACCAGCTCGGGAATGAGGAAATTGAGGTCGGAATAACCCTGGCCATGCGCGTGCGTGCGCATGTTGACGGGCATGCCGTCGACATAGGTGGCGAAATCCGTGCCGTGGTCGAGATTGAAGCCGCGCAAGAAATACTGGTTGGCCTTGCCGTCGCCGCTGTGCTGGGTGACGATCAGCCCCGGCACGAATTCCAGCAATTCGCCCGTGCGCAAGGCGGGCCGGTTGATGATCAGTTCACTGGTGATGACGCCCTGGCTGGCCGCGTCCGACGTGCCGACGGCGTTGTCGTAGTGGCCCGCCACGCGCACGATGCGCGCTTCCTCGGCAAGGGGTGCGGCCCCGTCCTGCGCCAGCGCCTGGCGTCCCACGCTCAACAATGCCACTGCACAAGCTGCCATCCGTTTGCTTTTTATCAATCGCATCGCGTCTTCCCTTTTTATGATGTCAGCATGGGCTTCCCACGGACTATATACGCGGCAGGCTGGGTGCCTGGATTCAGGATTTTTCAAGGAGCGGCTGTGGATCTGAGCGACAGTGCCAGCAAGGCAACAAAAACCGCCGCCGCGACCGTGCGCAAGCGCGACGTGCTGCCCTACATCCTGCTGTTCATCCTGCTGGCGGGCTTGCTGGCCGTGCTGGCGGGCGCCCTGCTGCCGCCCTATTACCACGCCGTGCCGGCCCTGCTGTGGAGCCTGGGCTTTTGCGTCAGCGGCATGCTGCTGGGCTTTTTGTTCGGCATCCCGCGCACCTTGCCTTCGGGCACCGTCAACATGGCGCCGCCCGACGAGCGGGCAGCCGGCAAGGGCCGCCCCGCGGACGAGCCACCGGCCGCGGGGACCGATGCGGCGGCTGGCAACGCCAGCAATACCCTGTTCCTGGGCACGCCCACGCCCATGGAAATCAATTCGAACCTGGTGGAAGTGTCGGACTGGCTGACGAAGATCATCGTCGGCGTGGGCTTGATCGAGCTCAAAAGCCTGCCCGGCAGCGCGCGCAGCATGGCCGCCTTCATCGCGCCCAGCCTGGCCACCGACACGCCCACGGCCATGGCCGTGGTGGGCGGCATCATGCTGTTCTTTTCCGTGCACGGCTTCCTGATCGGCTATTTGCTTACGCGCATCTACCTGTCCATCATCATCAAGCGGGCGGACAATCTCGTCAAGAATGAATCCGTGCGCCTGGAAAGCGGCAAGGAAATCGAAGTGACGGAACTGAGCCGCTTGCAGCAAAAATCGCTCGACGACATGCAGGAAGCCGTCACCCAGCTGCTGCTGGCCCGCCCGCCCGATGGCGGCGCGGCCGTCACCGCCCTGGCCGGCGTGCCGACGGCGCAAAAACCGTCCAGCCTGGTGCTGTGGCTGGACGACCATCCGCGCAACAATACCTTGCTGGTGGAACAGCTGGGACGGGAAAACATCAAGGTGGACCAGGCCGTATCGACGCGGCAGGCGCTGGCCATGCTGCAACAGAAGCGTTACGCGCTGTTCATCACGGACATGGCCAGGGTGGAAAACGGCCGCCGGATCAAGGATGCGGGCGTGCGCACGGTACGCGAAGTGCGCCAGACCTTGCCGGAACTGCCCATCGTCGTGTATTGCAGCAAGGATACGGTTGCCAGCTACGGCACGGAAGCGCAGGCGGCGGGCGCCCGTTTCATCACCACGTCGGGCACCAGCCTGCTGGCCACGGTCAACAAGTTATTGCATGAAGAGCGCCAGGACGGCGCTCAGCCACCGGCGTAGGCATAGCTGCCCACGTAATGCAGCACACTGCGCTGCGGGTGCGCCAGCTGGTTCGGCGCAAACACGCAGACGGCCGTGTCGGCCAGCACGCCTTGCCCATCCGCGTCCGCGCACGCCTGCGCCAGCCAGCTGTCGGGATACGACACGCCATCGAGCAATTGCGCCAGCGGCGCGGGCGACGCCAGCATGGCGCTTTCGAAACAGGCCGGCTCGTACTGCGTGAGACCCGTTTCCAGGATGAATGGGGACGGCACGGCATCGCCATCGTCCGTGTACGTGGGCGACAGGTAGGCCTGCAGCGCTTCCCAACTGGGGAAACGGCCGCTGCAGGCAAATACGTGGACTGTCGGCAAAATTAAAGCTTCTCCATCTTTTGCCGCACGGCTGGCGCCGTCGCTGCCGTCGGCGCCAGTTCCAGATAGGTTTTATAGGCCGCCTTCGCCTTGGCCGCATCGCCGGCCTTGGCATACGCGTCGCCCAGGTTCAGATAGGCGATGGCGCGCGACGGGTCCATCTTGACCGTGTTTTCAAACCAGCGGGCCGCTTCGCGGTATTTTTCCTGCTTGTAGAAGACGAAGCCCAGGTTGTTGGCCGCCAGCGCGAAGTCGGGACGCAATTTCAGCGCTTCCGTAAATTGCGCTTCCGCCGCCGCATATTGTTTCTCCTTGTACAGCTGCAAGCCGCGGTCGTTGGCCCGCTGCGCCAGCTGGCGCGTCGAGGTCGGCACGGCGCCTGGCGTGACGATCTTCTGTTCGCCGCCCTGCAAATCCTTGACCGTCACGCTGGCTGCCGCCGGCTTGGCGTCGAGCTTGCTGTTCAGGGCAATGGCTTCCGTCGACAGCTGCGTCGTGTTCGGGCTGAGGAATTCCGTCTCGCCCGGCAATTCGAAGACGAAATCGCCCCCTTCCGAACCGGGCAAGCTGCCGAACGCGGGCGTCTGGTTCGAGACGCTGGACACGGCCGGCGCCACATAGGCCGCCAGTTCCGTCGCCGTGATCAGGCCGTCACCGTTCAGGTCGCCCTTGCCCGCCAGGCCCTGCAACAGGGTCCACGTGAACACGGAGTGGCCGTTCGGTCCGCCGTCGGCGACGAGCTGGTCGCCGCCGCCGGCCGTCAGCATTTGCCGGCCGATGCGCTTGGCGTTGTCGCGCAGGAAGGAACTGGAACCGGCGCCGCGCGTCAGGCCCAGGCCGCTATAGCACGCATCCATGACGAAGAACGCGTGCTTGGCCGTCAGGGACTCCGCGATATTCTGGATTTCCGTCATCGGGATCGCATCCGTGGCGAACTGCGCCGGGTCGGAGTCAAATGGCACGATATAGCCGAGGTCGCGCCCGGAACTGAGCTTGCGCGTGGCGCCGTGGCCGGCGAAGAACACAAAAATGCGGTCATTCTTTTGCACGCCGCCATGGGCCAGCTTGTCATGGAAGGCGGCCAGGATATTGTTGCGCGTCGCTTCGCCATTTTTCAGGGTCACGACACGCTCGGGCGCAAACGCAAACTTTTCAATCAGCGTTTCGCGGATGCCTTGCGCATCGCGCACCGCATATTGCAATTTCGGCCACTTGGCATAATCGTCGATACCGATCACCACGGCCCAGGAATTGGCGTAACCGGTGGTCACGGGCACTTTTTCGGGCGCGGGCGCCGTGCTTTTCGCCACCTGGAAGCTCGTGCCATCCCAGCCCGCGAATTGATAGCCTTCGGCGATCAGCTTGTCGAGCACGGCCGGCAAGGCTTTCACCGTGCGTTCGTGGATGTCGTGGAACAGGACGATGCCGCGTCCCGCCTTGTCGACGGAGGCCAGCACCCGGTTCGTGATGGAACTGGGCACGGGGTCGGCCCAGTCCAGCGAATCGATATTCCACATCACGGATTTCAGATGCGCATCGGCCAGCGCGGCCATGCCTTCGCTGTTGCGCGCGCCATACGGAAAGCGGAACAGCGCAGCCCGCTCGGGGCTGATGGCCTTTAATAAAGTGTCGGTACCGAGGATTTCGCCCTTCAGCTTGTCGCCCGTCTGTTTCGACAGCTGTGCGTGGCTGAAACTGTGGTTGCCCACGGCATAGCCCTCTTTCATCAGCTTGCGGCTCACTTCCGCGCCCGCGCCCAGTTTGGCGTGGCCTTCCGCATCGAGCGAACCGAGGTTGCGGCCCACGTTGAAGAACACGGCCGGCACGCCATATTGTTTCAGGATGGCGCTGATTTCTTCCGTGTAGCGCCGGTGCGGGCCGTCGTCGAAGGTCAGCACGATGGTTTTCTTCGGCAAGCCCAGGCCAAAGATTTCCGCTTCGTCTTTTTTAGGTGCCGGCTTGGCTTCGGGCACGGAACCTGCCGGCGGCACCGCATACGGCACGACGATGCCGTTTTCCTTCAAAATCTGTTCGCGGCTGTAGAGTTTTTTCAGCTGCGCCACGTAATCGTCCCACCGTTCGCGCTTGAGTTCGATGGCGCGCTGGCCCAGGTTGCCGAAGATTTGCCGGATTTCCTTCTCATAATTGCGCTCGATCTCGCCCAGCGCGTCGAGGTCTTCGGAAATGCGCTTGTGCAGCTTGATCGCCGGCAAGGACGAGTCTTTGGCCACGTCGGCCAGCATGCTTTGCAGCAGTTCGCGGAACGCCAGGCGGTCCGCGTCGTACAGGCCGGGATCGGATTCGATATACGTCAACAGGCTGTCGAGCGCCTCGAAGCGGCCAGGATTGGTGGGCGCAATCAATTGATCAAGCGCAAGATCGAGCTTGGCGATGCGTTCCTGGTTTTCATGGAACAGCGCCTGCCCCACCTTGCGGGCTTCGTCACGCGCGCCTTCGGGCAAGCTTTGCTCGTCAGCCAGCAGCACAATGATCTTGCGGAAATTGCCCAGCAAGTCGCGGAACTGAGCGGCCACGGCGGCCGTATCGACGGTCGATTGCGGTGCGGCGGCCGGGTTGGCCGGGACCGGAGCGCCGGGAGCGCCGGGAGCGTCGGTGGCGGCCGGGCGGGTGTAGGTATAGATGCCGGCCCCAGCGGCGAGAGCCACGACGACGGTGGCGGCGATCTTGA
This sequence comes from Janthinobacterium sp. 67, assembly GCF_002797895.1. Taxonomy (NCBI): domain Bacteria; kingdom Pseudomonadati; phylum Pseudomonadota; class Betaproteobacteria; order Burkholderiales; family Oxalobacteraceae; genus Janthinobacterium; species Janthinobacterium sp. 67. The sequence continues at coordinate 1,322,833 of NZ_PGES01000001.1, forward strand.
TCGGCTTGGAAGTCACAGGCTTGTCATTCCCTTCACATACTATGCATAGAATTCGGATGGCGCGGATGCGCAGATGCATAATTGTAGAGCACACTTGGCAATTTACTCATCCGCACGCTGAATTTGGGCAATAATATGCTGGCAAACCTCCATCGAACGTACGAACAGGAAAGACGATGCACAAGAAACTCTGCGCCGCGGCGCTGATGCTGGGCGTGGCCCTGATGCTGCTGCAACTGCGCGCGCATGCGGGTGACGACGTGGTCAATGTGGCGGGGCGCGTGTGCCTGCCGCATTAAGCTAAGCCACGCCCCACGGCCACACTACACCTTGGCCGGTTCCCAGTAATTGGCCAGGCCCAGCTTTTTCAGGCCTGCCGCGACAAAACGCGGTTCCAGCAATTCTTCCGCCGTCAAGGGCTGGCGGATCAGCTTTTGTTCCTGCGCAAACGCCAGCACCCGGCGGTAATGTCGGTACACGGCGTCGTCGTACAGGGGCGACCAGCGCTCCTTCCACTGCAGGCCCGGATCGTCATAGCTGCGCCGCACCACGCTGTCCGGCGTGCCATTGCGCGTGCCATCCTTGATGATCGCTTCGCGGTTGCCATCGAGCGCCGCCCAGTGCTGGGCCCGCAACCAGGCCGTGGCCACCAGTTCGGCGATGTCGGGATGGGCTTGCGTAAAGTCGCGCCGCGCCCACAGTTCCGCCCGCATCTTGCGTTCCGGCAGCCCCTTGCTGGACCAGATGATGCGGCCGATGCCCTTGTCTTCCAGCGGATAGCCATTGATCATGAACAAGGCGTCGACGGCGCCCGTGGCAAGCGCGGCCGTGCCCGGTTTCAAATCCATGTTAATCAAGCGGAAATCCGTGGGTGACATGCGCTGGTCGGCGATCAGCTGGCGCAAGCCCAGTTCCCACGGCCGGCCCCGGTGCACGCTGATGCGCTTGCCCTTCAGCTCGGCCAGGGACGTGGCGCGCGCACTCGTGGGCACCAGCAGGAATTGGTCCGTGCCCCGCCCCGCCGGCACGATCACCTGGGTGCGCACGCCGCCCGCGTTGAGGATGACGGATGGCAAGTCGCCATACGCGGCCATGTCGATGCGCCCGCTGGCGAACGCCTCGTTCATGGTCGCGCCCGTGTCTCCCGTGACGGGCAGCCATTCCAGCCGCACGCCCCGCTGCTTCAGTTCGCGCGCCAGCCAGCCTTCCTGCTGCACCCGGTAAGCGATGCCGCCCAGTTCCGCCTTGCCGTTTTCCGCAAAACCCGTCGAGGCGATGCGCAGGGCCGCCGGCGGCGCCCCCGCTTTCGCCCCCGACACCGCCGACACCGCCTGTCCCGCCAGGGGCAGCAAGGCCAGCCCGCCCATCACCGTGCGTCGCCGCATCGCATTCTCCTCATCATCGAACATGGCCACTGTTGACGTGCTTGCCGCTCAAGCCGCCCGGCGCGTCTGCGCCAGCGCCGCTTCGAAAGGACGGGGATCGATCCAGGCGCGCACGTCGACCTTGCTGGGCAAGAAATTCCAACGGAACAAAAAGTCGCTGAAATCCTGCAAACCCGCGACCGACGTTTCCGCCAGGTCCGTGTCCAGCCGCAGATGGGCATCCTTGCCGTACGCCACTTGCACCCAGTGCTCGCTGGCATTCGATTCGCGCGCGAGGAAACGCCGCGTCTCGTCCGCATGGCCGCGCGCCCACGCTTCGGCCCGCAGCACCTGGTCGACCAGGGTCACGGCGGAATTGAAATGCCTGTCGAGCAGGTGCGCGTCGACGCTCAGGGTGCGCGGCGTGCCGTTGTTGGCGCGGATCAGGGGTTCCGGATGGATGCCCGTGTCGATCACCGTGTGCAAGCCGAACTGCTGCGCCAGCTGGGCGGCCGAAGCGCCTTTCAGGAAGACGGCGTCCACCTCGCCCCGCAGCAGTCCCAGCAATTCCGGACTTTGGCCGCCGCGCCGCGCCCCGCTGAACAGATTCGTCGCCGCGCCCTGCTCCGGCGCCGTTTCGCTCTGGCCCGTGTTGACCACATAATCGACCAGTTCCACGTCGGCAACCACCAGCCCTTCCAGGCTCAGCGCGTTTTCCAGCCCGCGCAAGGCTTGTGCGCGCGCAAAATCGATCTGCGCCTTGGCCCATAAGGGCAAGCCGAAGCGCCGCCCCTTCAGGTCGCGCACGGTCTGGATGCCGCTGTCGGGCAAGGTCAAGATCAACTGCGTCTCGTCCGACCACGACAGGCCGATCACGCGCGTCTCGCGCCCCGCCGCGCGTGCCCACAGGGCGGGAATATTGCCGCCGTGACGCACGGAATTTTGCAAGGTATGGTCAAAATGCGATTCGCGCACGGCTTCCTGGTCGGATTCGCGCAAGGAGCGCAAGCTGGTGCCGTCGGCGCGCAAGGCGTCTTCCAGCCAGCCTTGCTGCAGGGCGATCCCCAAGCCTGTGGGGACGGGGCAGCGCGTGTACCACAGGGTGTCGAGTGCTTGCTTTGCTACTTGATTTTCATTGCTCATCTTGTATCTCCAGAGTGGGTGGACCAGTCAAAAAGGAAACTACAGCGCCATCCTGCGCGCCCATTCATTGCCATCCCACAAGCTGCTCGGGTGTTCTTCCTGCACCACGGGCGCATGCGATTCGTCGAGGTCGCTGAAATCCGCATGCAAGCCATCGCGGATGGACACAAAACCGGGCGAGCCGCGCTGGCGCGGGTGGGCCAGCGGCACGTCCTGCACCCGGCGCACCTTGCCCGGGCGGGCGTCGAGCACGACGATACGGTCGGCCAGATAGACGGCTTCATCAATGTCGTGCGTGACCATGACCATGGTGATGCCCTCGTCCTGCCACAAGCGGCGCAACTCCTGCTGCAAGCGCAAGCGGGTCAGCGCGTCGAGCGCACCGAGCGGCTCGTCGAGCAGCAGCACGTCGGGCCGCCCGACGAGGGCGCGGGCAATGGCCGCCCGTTGCGACATGCCGCCCGATAACTGATGCGGGTAGGCATCCGCGTAGCCATCGAGGCCCACGCGCGCAATTTCCGCCGCCACGCGGGCGGCCCGCTCGGCCAGCGGCACCTTGGTATTGCTGAAGGCCACGGCCACGTTCTGCTGCACCGTCAGCCAGGGAAACAGGCGGTGGTCCTGGAACACGAGGCCCCGGCGCAGATCCGTGCCACGTATCGGCACGCCATCGTGCAGCAGCAAGCCCGTGTAATCCGTATCGAGGCCCGCCAGCAGGCGCAGCAAGGTGGACTTGCCGCAGCCGGACGCGCCCACGATGGCGACGAATTCGCCCGGCGCGATGGTCAGCGAAATATCGTCGAGCACGGGCAGCGGCGTGCCTTTCAGCGAAAACGACTTGCTCACGTGCTGCACTTGCAAGCCGCCGCTCAGGTACTGCTGTTGCGGCGACAAGGTCGATGGGGAAACGAAATCATTCATGGCGCACTCTCTGCGGTGGGGGCGAGGGAAGGAATGGCGGCGGGCGGCGCCCGGCGCAGCCAGCGGCTGCCGTGGAACACCAGCCAGGCGGCCAGCCAGGGAAATAGCCAGATCAGGAACACATTGCGCAAGCCCGTCAGGTCGGCCAGGCGGCCCGCCGCCAGCGCGCCGGCCGTGCCACCCACCATGCCGAACAGGGTCAAGTGGGCCGAGACCCTGGCCTTGTCGACGGGCGCGCGGGCGATATTGTCCGTATTGACGAGGTTATTCACGCCCAGTCCCAGGCCCAGCAGCATGGAGGCGGCCAGGTAGGCGATGCTGGAAGGCCATAGGCCGAGGATCAGCAAGGCGGCCATGATGGCCAGGTGGGCGCCGCCATACAGTTGCTCACGGTAGCGGCTGGCCAGCACGAAGCGCCCCAGGAGCAGCAGCACCAGCACGCAACTCAAGCCCTGCACGGCCATCAGCCAGACGGAGTGATGCGCAGGCCAGTGCAGCACGCGGATGGCCAGCAAGATGGAAAACACGCCCACGCTGGACGCCGTAAAGCTGGCGAGGATCTCGAACAGATACGTGCTGCGCACGATGGGCAGGCGCAGCAGTTCGCGCAGGCTGGCCGCGCCGGGCAACAAAGCCTGGCCCTCCAGCTTGCGCGGCGCCGTATTGCTGGGCAACACTTGCCAGCCCAGCACGGCCAGGATGGCGAACATCAGGGCGGAAATCAAAAAGCCTGCTTTGAGCCCCAGCTGCGCGATCAGGTAATTGCCGCACAAGGGTCCGAGGAATTGCATGCCCAGGATCAAGGTCCCCTTGTACCAGCCCGCCTTGCCCTGGCCCAGTTCCGGCAGGCGCACGAGAAACACGGTACTCATGGCAACGATGCGCAGCGAGATGCACAGGCCAACCAAGAACATCAGCAGGGCCACCCATTGCCAGCCCGGCAGCCACGGCAGCACGCAAAAGGCCAGCGCCAGGCTCAGGCTCACTCCCGCGTACAAATGCTTGGGATTACCGCGCGACAAGATATAGCCGGCCGGAATGGTACCGAGCGCCATGGCCAGGGTTTCCGCGCTGCTGATCGCGGCCAGCTGGAAATTGCTCACGTGCAAATGTAACCCCAGCAGGGTCGCCAGCACCTTGTTCATGCCGATGGTCACGCCAGACAACAAGGTCAAGCCGATAAAGCGCAGCAGGAAGGCGCGCAGCTCGCCTTCGCGGGCGGTGACGGCCGCGTCTGACTGGAATGGCAAGGATTCACTCACTGCTGCGCCCCTTCACCAACAGGCGCGCGAGCCGCGCGAACGCCACGTTCATCGCTTGCGCCAGCAAGGCGATCACGAGCACGGCCAGCAGGACGACGTCCATGCGGCCCGACACTTCGCCATTGAGCAGCAAGGAACCCATGCCGGGGCCAGCCGAAAACAGCAGTTCGCCACCCAGGCAAGCGAGCCAGGCGAACGCCAGCGCATGCGTGACGCCGGTGACGATGGCCGGCATGGCGCCCGGCAACAGAATCTGGCGCAGGGTCTGCGTGCGCGTCAGGGTCAGCACCTGCCCCACTTCGCGCAAGCGCCCCTCCACCTGCCGCATGCCCGCATACGTGTTGAGCACGGTGGGATAAAAGGCGGCGATGGCGATCACCAGCAGCTTGGCGCCATCGCCATTGCCCACCCACAAGCCCAACAAGGGGATCAGGCCCAGCAGCGGGACTTGGCGGATGCTGTGGAACAGCGGGCCGATCAGCCGGTCCGCCAGCGGCGACTGCGCCATCAGCGCGCCCGTGACGATGCCGGCGCTGCCGCCCAGCAGCAAGCCGGCCAATGTCCTGCCCAGGCTGGCGCGCAAATGCACCCACAGTTCGCCCGTCAAGACCAGGTCGCGCAAGCTGTGCGCCAGGTCGCCCAGCGAGACAAAGATATAGGCGGCCGCCGCGCCTTGGCCCGAGGCCCATTGCCAGGCGCCCAGCAAGGCCAGCGGCAGCAGCGCACCCTTGATGATCAGTACCAAACGCTGCTTCATGCAGATTCTCCATTCCGTTTCCAGCGCATCAGCCGTGCTTCCAGCGCATGGCAGAGCCGGTCCAGGCCGAAGCCGATCACGCCCGTCAGCACCACGCCCACCATCACCACGTCGAGGCGGAACATTTGCCGGCCCATTTCCATCATCTGGCCCAGGCCGCTGTCGGCGGCCAGCAATTCCGCGCCCACCAGCACCATCCACGAACGCGACAGGGCGATGCGCATGCCCGTCAGTGCGGCCGGCACGATGGCGGGCAGGACGATCAGGCGGATGCGCTGCCAGCGCGAAAAGCAATACACTTGCGCCACTTCAAAGTAGCGCTGCGACAGGTTGCGGATGGCGTCATGCACGGCCAGCGCGACGATAAAGAAACTGGCCTTGGCCACGATAAACACCTTGAAACTCTCGCCTATGCCGAACAACAAGATAAACAGGGGGATCAGGGCGACCGTGGGCAGCTGGCGCAAGACATTGAAGGTGGGGTCGACATAGCTGCGCAAGCCTGGCGACAAGCCCAGTACGACGCCAAACGCCAGGCCCGCGCTGGCGCCCAGGCCAAAGCCGCTCAGCAGGCGGAACAGGCTGATGGCCAGGTGCTGGCCCAGTTCGCCGCTGTCGGCCAGGTCGCGCGCCGTCAGCAGCACTTGCCATGGCGACATCAAAATGTGCGCAGGCATCCATTCGAAGGTGGTGGCGGCCGTCCACAGCAGCAGCAAGGCCAGCGGCGACGCCCACACGGACCAGGGCGAGCGCAGAAAGCGCCGCAGCCGGGGAACAGAAGCCGCACGCGCTGGCGCGGGGGCGCGCGGCAGGGTGATCGTGAGGGAAGTCATGGCGCCCAGTAAGTTTGCAATTTCAGCTGCGCCAGCGCCTGGTTGACGAACTGGGGCGCGAACAGGCTGTCGACTTGCAAGGGCCGCGCTATCAGGCCCGCGCTCTTCGCATACGCCGCCTCGCCCACGTAATGCTGGCGCAGGCTGGCCGTAAACAGGGGCGACCAGCGCGCCTGCCACGGCGTATGATCGCCCGCCAGTTCGCGCCGCACGACGCTTTCCACCTGGCCCGCGGCCGCCTCGGTGCGCACGTATTCATCTTCGCCGCCGGCGCCGGCGGCCCGGTGGTGCTCGCGCACATAGGCCGTCACCACCAGCTGGGCCAGCTGCGGATAGCGTTGCAGGAAACCGCTGTCGGCCCACAGTTCCGCGCGCATCTTCCAGTCCTGCGGCGGCGCCTTGCTGGCCCATATGATCTTGCCCACCCTCTTATCTTCGAGCAGGAAAGCGTCGCTGAGGGTAAAGAAGGCGTCCGCGCCACCGGTCGCCACGGCCGCCGCGCCCGCCTGGGGATTGAGGTTGAGGATTTTCACGTCGCGCAAGCTCATGCCGTTCGCTTCCAGCAGGCGCGCGAACGGGTATTCCCACGGCCGGCCACGGTGCAGGGCGATCTTCTTGCCCTTCAAATCCTTGATCGACCTGGCCGTCGAGCCGTTCGGCACCACCAGATAGGTGTTGTTGGCGCTGCCGCCGGGCAAGATCAGCCGCGTCCGCAAGCCCGAGGCATTGGCGATAATCGACGGCAGATCGCCATACTGCGCCAGGTCGATCGAGTGGTTGGCAAACGCCTCGTTGACTTGCGTCGCCACGGAATTGGTCGTGACGGGCACCCATTCCAGCTTCACGCCCAGCTTGCCCAGCTCGGCCGCCAGCCAGCCTTGCGAGGCCACCTGGGCGGCCGAGCCGGCAAACACGGTCTTGCCGGACGGCGCCGTGCGCGCCACGACGGCGATGCGCACGGCGGCCGGCAACGGTTCGGCGGCGGCCATCATTGGCGCCAGCAGGCTGGCCGCCAAGGCGGCGGAGACGAGCGCGCGCCAGTGCAAACGTAAGAATTTCAATGACATCGTGGGCCTGTTCTTGAACGGTTTATACCAAGTCGGTGGCGGGCAATAACGACAAGGCGCGCGCCGTGTCGATCAGCTTGCTCATCTTCCATTGCTGCAGCAGCACGCCGGGGCCGAAGTCGCGCGAACCGCCGATGGCTTCGGCCGCGATCTGTATCTGCGCGCCCTCTTCCAGCAGCAGGATGAACTCGGCCAGCTTCAGCAAGCCCTGCTTGCCCCACACGGTGGCGCCGCCATTCGCTTCCAGGATGGCCGTCGCATGCGTATTGCGCGCGATTTCGCCGAGGATGAAATCGACTTCCGGCTGGCGGCGGTCGATATAGATGGGAATTTCGCGTATCAGCTGGAAGCGCTGCACGGGCACGTAGCGGATCGGCAGCGTGCGGTGCGTCTGCGCCCAGGCGCCCAGCGATGGCGAGTGCACGTGCGAGATCGACGTGACTTCCGGCCGTTCGCGGAACAGCTTTAAATAGCGCGCACCGCCGTTATTCGCGTCGCCGACGATCACCGTGCCATCGAGCGCCAGCACGGCCGCCTTCAATGGCTGGCCGCGACGGAACGGGCCCGGATCGTTGACCACCACGGCCTTGTCGCCGCCCGGCGTGCGCTCGACAAAGCCCACCGTGCCGTTGGCCGTCAGGCTGCCCGTCTCGCGCAAGCCGTCGAAGGCGATCTGCGCGTCGCGCCGCACCTGCTCGACGAAGGCCAGTTCGGCCGCCGTCAGGTCCTGCGCCTGTACTTGTTGTGCTTCCGCTTGTGCCACGTCTGTCATGTCATGCTCCATTTGCTTGAGTTGGAATACGGGTCAGTCATGCCTCTACTTTCGCAAGACGCGTGCCAGCCCTGGGGCTCCGAAAATGGTGGCGCACTGCTGCCTGCGCAACAGCGGCTGCTGGCATGGCAGCAGGAGCTTGCACACGCGCTGTCGGCAAGCCAGCAAGCGGCGCGGGCACGTTTCCTGCACGGTTCCAGGCTTCACCCACCACCAAGGAATCCCATGACTACCGCAACATCCCCCGCCGTCGATACCGTCTGGTTCACCCGCTGCCCCGTGCCCACGGCCACGGGCCTGGCCTATAAACTGGGCTGGCTGGACGAGGAATTCGCCCGCGACGGCATCGCCCTGAAAACCCTGCAGGAAGTGGGCGGCGAACTGGCGCGCCACCATTACGACCACGGCCTGTCCACGCTCGTGCGCGAAGGCGGCAACCTGCTGGCCCTGCCCGCGCGCGCGCAAGGGGCGCCCACGCGCCTGATCGGCCTGACGTGGATCGATGAATGGCAAGCCATCCTCGTGCGCCCCGGCTCCGGCATCGCGACGCCGGCGCAGCTGCAGGGCAAGCGCCTGGCGCTGCCCGTGTTCCGCGCCGAGGACTTGCGCGAAAACCGGCGCGGGCGCAGCATCGCGCGCGGCATGAGCCTGGCCGGCTACAAGGGCGTGCTGGCCTCGGCCGGCCTCACCTTGGACGATGTACGGCTGGTGGAAGTGGGTGCCGACGCCCAGCCCTCGGCCAATCTCGGCGCGGGCCTGTGGCAAGGCATCGCGCCGCTGCTGCGCGGCGAAGTCGACGCCGTCTACGTGAAAGGCGCGGCGGCGGCCGAAGCGGCCCGCACGGCGGGGCTGGAAGTGGGCATCGACATCGACGCCCTGCCGGACCGGCGCTTCCGCGTGAACAACGGCACGCCGCGCCCGATCACCGTGCATGAAACGATGCTGGAACAGCATTTCGAGCTGGTCGTGCGCTTTTTGACGCAGACCCTGCGCGCCGCGCACTGGGCCCGCAGCCACCAGGCCGACGTGCTGGCCATCCTGCAGGGCGAGACCCGGGCCGGCGCCGACGCCGTGGCGGAAGCTTATCGGGACGGTTTTCATCTGACCCTGGCGCCCGACCTGTCCTACGACAAGGTGGCGCTGTTCCGCCAGCAAAAGGATTTTCAGCTGCAGCACGGCTTCCTCGATCGCGACGTGGATATCGAAAGCTGGATCGACCGCAGGCCTTTGGAGGAGGCGCAGCGGCGGCTGGAGGCGTTGTTGCGGGTGGCGGCTTGATGCGGTGGTGGTGTTGTCGGCTTACGCTGCGCTAAGCCGACCTACCGCTGCGCCAGGCCGGCCTACCTGATCAAAAAAATGGCCGGCGAGTTTGCCGGCTTCACATCAATCAATCGCCATCAGAACTGGATGGTGTACGACGCGCCCACCGTGCGGCCCTGGCCGATGATGACGGTGTCGCCGTTGACGGCACCGGGCACGAAGCTGGTCAGGGTGTGGTTGCGGTAGACCTTGTCGGCCAGGTTGTTCGCATAGGCCGTGATCCGCTGCTTGCCGCCCGGGAGCACGTACGACAGGCGTGCATTGGCCAGCGCGAAGCCGCCCTGGTTCAGCAAGTCGCGCGCGGCGTTTTGCGGGTCGACATAGTAGTACTGCTTCGACGTGTAGCGCACGTCGCCGCTGAAGACCAGCTGTGCGCCATTGCCCAGCGGGTAGCGGTAATCGGCCGCCAGCAAGGCCGTCACGTGGGGCGAGCGCACGAATTCGTTGCCCGAACGGTCGCCGCCATTGTTCTGGATGGCGAAATCGTCGAATTCCGTGCGCAGCAAGCCCACGTTGGCGTTGATGTGCAGATTGTCCGTCGGCTGCGCCTCGATCTCGAATTCCGCGCCATTCACGTGGGCCTTGCGCACGTTCTGCAGGTAATTGACGCTTTGCGTGGGGTCGCCGTTGTACACGCCCGTAATATTGACCTGCACGTTCTTGTAATCATAGTGAAAAACGTTGGCATTGAAATTCAAACGCCCGTCCAGCCATTCCGACTTGATGCCCGCCTCGAACGAATTCAGGGTTTCCGGTTTCACCGTGTTCAGGGCCCGCACGTCCGTGGCGCTCGTGTTGTAGCCGCCCGACTTGATGCCGTGCGCGTATTTCAAATAGCCGCGCAGGGTCCGGCTGAAGCGGTATTCGGGTGTCACGTCATACGTGAGCGCATTCCACGTGGTCGAGGGATTCGACGTGAAGTTGTTGTTGGCGACCGACGCGGCCGCGTAATTGCCGCCCCGGACCGTGTCCCACCAGCTGGCCGCATCGCCAAACGTCACCGTGTTCGATGCGGCCTGCACGCGCTGCAAATCGAGGTCTTTGGTTTCCGTCGTCCAGCGCAGGCCGAAGGTGGACAGGAACTGCTCGCTGAAGTTGACGGTCGTGCTGCCGAAGATGGCCGCGCTGCGCGCCTTGTGCCGGTAGATGGTGCGGTTGTAGCCGACGGGCTGGGTGCTGCCCGCCAGCGCCGGCACCGTGCCGTTGGGCAGGCGCGCGCCGGCCGAGTCGGAATCGATCTTTTCATTGAAATAGAACAGGCCCGCCACCCAGCTCACGGTGCCGTTTTGCGGCGACGTCAGGCGCAGCTCCTGCGACACTTGCCGGCTGCTGGCCTTGGAGCGGCTGCGGCCCACTTCCAGCGGCGTGTTGTCGCTGTCGCCCGTCGCCTCGTTCCTGAAATTTTCATAGCCCGTGATCGACGTCAGGGTCAGCTCGCCCAGCGCGTATTCCAGGTTCAGCTGCGCGCCGCCCTGTTTCACGTCGCTGTCGGCCGGCGCATTCGTGCTCACGTCATCGGGATTGGTGCTGGGGATGTAGCCATTGCGGTAGACGCCATTGGCGCCATAGCTGGCCACCGTCGTCGTGGCGCCCTTGGTCGTGTAGTCGCGGTAATGCAGGTTCAGGTTCGCCGTCAGGTCGCGCCCGATCAGGGCCTTGAGCTGGCCGCGGATGGCGCTGTCCTTGAGCTTTCCATCGCGCTCGCCCGTAAACCGGTTGTGGAAGCGGCCCCTGTCCTGCTGCTCCGTGTGGAAAGACAAGCGCCCCGCCAGCACCTCGTCGACGAGCGCGCCGCCAATGGCGCCTTCGGCCAGCTTGGTATCGTAGCTGCCGTAGTCAAGCTTGGCGTAGCCGCTGGACTTGAACGAAGGCTTGCGCGAAATGACGTTGATGGCGCCGCCCGTCGTGTTCTTGCCCCACAAGGTACCTTGCGGGCCGCGCAGCACTTCCACCCGGTCCAGGTCGAACAGGGGAAAGCCCGTGGCGCTGGAATTGCTGATGTAGACGTCGTCGAGATAGAAGCCGACGGGATTCGGGAAATCGATTTGCTGCTGGCCCGCGCCCACGCCGCGTATCCACCAGCGCGGGCGGCCATGCTGCTGCGTGCCGGCCGAAGCGTTCGGCACGTAGTTGAGGATTTCGCTGGCCGAGCGGCCGATGCCCGTGTCGAGCAGTTCCTTGCCACCGAGGACCGTGATCGCGCTCGGTACCTTTTGCGCCGACTCCTCGCGCTTTTGCGCCGTCACCGTCACCGATTGCAGGGAGGCGCCCTCGCCCCCGCCGTTCGCGTCGGCCGCGGCAATGGCATCGGCGGTCGGCGCTTCGGCATGGACCATGCTAGAAGCGAGCATCAGGCCGCCGACGGCGAAGGCCGAGCGCAGCGCGCCGCGCACTGGCGTCAAATGAAAGGGGAAAGAAGAAACGGCGGCGGAGGCAGTCGAACGGCGCATGGGTGATTATCCTTGAGTAAAGTCAAAACGCGAGATGGTGATGACCTGTATTGCAAGGCGCATGCCCGCTGCCGCAGCGCAGAAAAATCGTTCTTAAGTGATTGATTTCAAAGGAAGACTATCGTCATGATAGTGCTGTTGATTTGGCAGCAGCGACGCTGCCGCGTGCTGCCTGCGCGACAGCAGGCGGTAACGCTGCTGTCGCGGCAACAGGTGATACTCAGGCGGCGCGCAGGAGCGCCGACGTGTGTCCCCGTACGAGCGGCAGCACTTCCTCGCCAACCCTGTACGCTTCTTCCAGATGCGGCGTGCTGGCCAGGATGAAGGCGTCGGCGCCCAGTTGCACCAGTTCGTCGAGGCGTTCGGCCACCTGCTGGTAGCTGCCGACGATGCCCTGCGTCTGCCCGCCGCGCAGCAAATTGAAACCGGACCAGATGTTCGGCGCCGTGATCAAGTCCTTGTAGCTGTTCAGGGTGGTCGGGCGGTTGCCCCGCTGGCGCGCCGCGCCCACGGAGTCGCCGCCATCGGCGCCGAGGAACTGGCGCAAGGTGGCGGGGTCCACGGCGTCAAAGCCCTTGCGCACTTCGTCCCACGCTTCTTCTTCCGTGGCGCGGGCCACGATGTCGACGCGTACGGCGCATTTGATCTTGCGGCCCAAGAGCGCCGTCTTTTCATGCACGCGGGCGAATTTCTCGCGCAGCTGCTCGAACGGTTCCAGCCACGTCAGGTAGTAATCGGCATGCTTGGAAGCGGAACCGAGGGCCGCGTCGGACGAGCCGGAAAAATAAATCTCGGGGAAATCCTGCTCCGACAGCGGCGTGGCCAGGCCCGCGTCTTCCACCTGGTAGAACTTGCCCTGGTAGGAAAAAGGCCCGCCGCGCCACACGCCGCGCACCACGTCGAGAAATTCCGTCGTGCGCGTGTAGCGGTCGTCGTGGCCGGCCGAATCGCCCCACCACAGCTGCGCCGGACCGCCGCCGCCCGTGATCACGTTGTACAGGGCGCGGCCGCCCGTGGCCCGCTGCAGGCTGGCCGTCATGCGCGCGGCCACCACGGGGTTCAAAAAACCGGGCTGGAACGGGATCATGAAGCGGAAGGTGCTCGTCTCGCGCGCCAGCAGCGCGGAAATGGCCCACGGTTCATCCGTCATCGGGAAGGACGGAATCAAACCGCCCTGGAATCCCGACAGTTCAGCGGCGCGGGCGATTTCCGCCAGGTAGTCGATATACGTAAAACCGTCGGCGCCGCCGCCACCGAGGCCGGCCTGGTGCAGGTTGTCATTGCCGGGAAACCAGTCGCCGCGAAACGGCGTGCGGGCGCGGTGCGAACTCGGTTCGCCATGCGTGGGGATGCGCCAGAAAAAGTCGATTGCCATGTAGTGGTACTCCTTCAAATTAGGGGATTCAGGCCGCTTGCCGTTGCGTGTACAAAGCCGCCCGCACAAGCGGCAGCACGTGCTCGCCGATGCGGTAGGCTTCCTCGAAATGGGGGATGGCCGCCAGCACGAAGCTGGAGATACCCGCCTGCGCATACGCTTGCAGCGCGGCGCTGACCTGTGCATAGCTGCCAACCAGGGCGCCGTGCGCGCCCGTCTGCGCCTGCGCAAAGCCGGGCCAGAAGGCTGCGGCACCGGCATCGAATGGCGCATCGTCGGCCAGTCCCGCGCCACTGCGGTAGCGGCGCGCGTCGCGCAACGCTTCCTCGAACGTTTCACGGGCCAGCACGTCGATGCGCACGCCTGCGGCCACCGTGCGGCCCAGCTGGCGCGCCTGCGCTTGCAGGCTGGCGATGGCCAGCTGCAAATCCGCGAGCGGTGCCGCGTCGAACACGTGCACGTCGGCCTGGCGCGCCGACAGGGCCAATGCTTCGGCGGTATTGCCGGTCAAATAGATGGTGTTAATGGGATGGTTCGCCAGCGGCCCCTTGAAGCCGCCGTCCTGCACCTCGAAGAACCTTCCCTTGAAGCTGAACGGCGAAGTACTTTGCACGCCGCGCGCCACCGTGATGAATTCATCGATGCGGGGCAAGATGTCAGCGTCCGTTACGGCATCGCCCTGGCGCCGGCGCGCCGCGGCATCGCCGCCGTGGCCGATCTGCCAGGCGAAGCGCCCGCCCGTAAAGCGCTGGAAGCTGACGGCGTTCTTTGCCGCGTACACGGCCGAACCCCAGGCCGCGTCGAATTCGGCGATCAGTTTCAAATGCCGCGTGCTGCGCGCCAAATACCCTGCGACGATCCAGCTTTCATCGCCCTGCGTATCGTGGCGTATCTGGATGCCGTCGAAGCCGGAAAGGTCGGCCGCGCGGGCGATCTGGTGCAGGTAGTCGAAATAATTGAAGGGCGGACGCACGCCGCGCGGGTCACTCACGCCCGCCTGCAGGGGACTGGGCGCGCCAGCGGCCCGCTCGCCCCGGCGAGAAATGCCGGGCGCCGCGTAACGGCCGTCGCCGCTGGTGGGCAATTGCCAGATGAATTCGATGGTCATGCATGGACTCCTGTCGTGGGTCGAAGAAAAGGCCGCGGCGCATCGTGCGTGGCGACCTGCCCTTCCCTCCTCGCAGAAAACATGCCATGCGCTGGACGCCCATCGAGGCCCGAAGCTGCTGCTTGCGCAGCAATCGGCTGCACCGCCGGCAGCAGCGTGCTGCGCGCGCAGCAGCCATGAAAAAAGCCGGAGCCGCATCGCTGCGGGTCCGGCTCCATTGGCCAAGTCGCGTGGCTAGTCGATGGCGCCCGCCTTTTTCAGGAAAGTGCGCAGGATGTTGCGGCTCAGGTTCAGGTGTTTGGCCGTGCGCACCTGGTTGCGCTCGTTGCGCTCCCACGCGGCGCGCACCAGTTCCTGCTGCATGGCTTCGAATTCCACGGCTTCGCCCGAGTCGAGCAAGGCTTGCCAGGCGCGGGCAAAACGCTCGGCGGCCAGCATATCGTCCTGGCAGGCCGCGCCATGAGCCGCGTAGGCGATGTCGGCGCCGCCGGCCCAGGCGTCGGGAACAGGCGCAGAGACAGGTGCGGCGGCAGGCGCGCGGTGCCAGCCCGACAAGCTCAAGTCCTCGGCCCGCACGACGCCGCTGCGGCACACGAGCAGCGCGCGGTGGATGACGTTTTCCAGTTCGCGGATATTGCCCGGCCACGGGTAGCCGAGCAAGGCCTGCTGCGCGTCCAGGCCCAGTTCCACCTCTCCCAGGTGCAGGCGCTGCGCATAGATGGCCATGAAGTGGCGCGTCAGCGGCATGATGTCGCCCGGACGCTCGCGCAAGGGGCGCAGCGGCAGGCCGATTACCTGCAGCCGGTAATACAGGTCTTCGCGGAAGCGCCCGGCCCGCACGGCTTCGGCCAGGTCCACGTTGGTGGCGGCGATCAGGCGCACGTCGATGGAGATGGCGCGGCGCGCGCCCAGGCGCACCACTTCGCGCTCCTGCAGCACGCGCAGCAGCTTGACCTGCATCGCCAGCGGCAAGTCGCCGATTTCATCGAGGAACAGGGTGCCGCCGCTGGCCGTCTCGAACCAGCCAGGTTTACCCTGCAGCGCGCCCGTAAACGCGCCTTTCTCATAGCCAAACAGCTCGCTCTCGACGAGGGTTTCGGAAAACGCGCCGCAGTTGATCGCCACAAACGTCTGTTCGGCGCGCCCGCTCAAGCCGTGCACATGGCGCGCGATCAGCTCTTTTCCCGTTCCCGTTTCGCCCGTGATCAGCACCGTCGCCTCGCTGGGCGCGATGCGCTCGATCAGTTCGTGCAACTGGCGCGAGCGGGGATCGGCAAAGACAAAGGCCGTGGCGCGCACCAGCAAGCTCATTTGCTGCGGGTCGCGGAAGGCGACCAGCGCCTCGCTGTCGCCGTCATCGCCGGCGCCCCGGGCAAGGTGGGCGCTGCGCGCGAAATCGCTGCTGAAATTGTGGGCTAAGAGTTCCATGGGCCGACTATACCGCGCTCCATCCGCAGGCGTGAACGAATGGTGCCGCGCTAGCTTATCCGGATTTTGCATATGCGGGGCGTTGGTCCGAACCTTGCTGCGGCAAGGGAGCCGGCAATGTCGCCTGCCAACCCGCATACGCTGGCGCGGGCCGCGTGAGCGCGGTTCGACTAAGCCTGGTCCGGATCGAAATGCTTGCGCAAGCCTTGCCAGCACTCGAAATAGTCGTTTTGCAGCAGTTCGCCGTTCAAGGCGAACGGCGTCGGCTTGAGGATGGTGCGCGTCTCGAACATGAAGGCCATGGTGTCGGCCACCTTCACGGGCGCGCTCGTGTCGCTGTGCGAGGCGCGTTCAAACGTCTGCGCATCGGGGCCATGGCCGGACATGCAGTTGTGCAGGCTGGCGCCGCCCGGAACGAAACCGGCCGCCTTGGCGTCGTACACGCCATGGATCAGTCCCATGAATTCGCTGGCCACGTTGCGGTGGAACCAGGGCGGCCGGAATGTGTGTTCGGCCGCCAGCCAGCGGGGCGGGAAGATGGCGAAGTCGATGGCGCCCAGCAGCGGATTTTCGCTCGGTGCCTGCAGCACGAGGAAGATCGACGGATCCGGATGATCGTAGCTGATCGAGCCGATGACATTAAAGCGGCGCAGATCATATTTGTAGGGCGCGTAATTGCCATGCCAGGCCACCACGTCCAGCGGTGAATGGTCCAAGATCGTGCGCCACAGATGGCCGCCGAACTTGGCCACCAGTTCGCACTCGCCATCGATATCCTCGTAGGCCGCGTGCGGCGTGAGGAAGTCGCGGGCGTTCGCCAGGCCGTTCGAGCCGATGGGGCCCATGTCCGGCAGGCGGAAGGCCGTGCCGAAGTTTTCGCACACATAGCCGCGCGCCGCGCCGTCGGACAGGGTCACGCGGAAGCGCACGCCGCGCGGGATCACGGCGATTTCCTGCGGTTCCAGCTCGATCAAGCCCAGTTCCGTGGCAATCGCCAGCCGGCCTTCCTGCGGCACGACCAGCAGTTCGCCATCGGCCGAATAGAAGAAACGCTGCATCGAGCGGTTTGCCGCGTACACGTGGATGGCGCAGCCGCTCATCGTTTCGGCGCTGCCATTGCCGGCCATCGTCTGCCAGCCATCGATGAAGTCCGTTGGCGTCGCGCTGTCGGGCAGCGGCAGCGGGTCCCAGCGCAGCTGGTTCGGCGGAGTGAAAGGCATGGCGTGGAAATCGCTGACGATGCGCGTGTTGGCCAATAAGGTAAATGGCGGATGCTGGCTGGCGGGACGGATGCGGTACAGCCACGAGCGCCGGTTCTGCGCGCGCGGCGCCGTGAAGGCCGTGCCCGAGAGTTGCTCAGCATACAGGCCCAGCGGCGCCTGCTGTGGCGAATTCTGCCCCTGCGGCAAGGCGCCGGCGATGGCTTCCGTGGCAAATTCGTTGCCGAAGCCGCTTTGGTAGCCGGCGCCTATCATGCCGGCTCCGCCAGGCCGTCGGCCGCGTCGCGCAGCAAGCCCTGCACCACGTCAGCCTTGCCGATGGCGCCCATGGCCAGCAAGGCAAAGCGGGCCAGGAACAGGGGCGAGCGCTGTTCGCCCAGGCCGCCCATGGTGTGGCACAGCTCGGTGTAAAGATTGTCCAGTTCGATGTCGGTCATATGATCTCCTGATTTCCAGTGTTCTTCCTTCGCTAACCCGAAAAGCGAAAGAGCCGGGGTCGGACCCTCAGGGTCCGACCCCAGAATTTGCGATTGGGTTTGGCTCAACACAATAGCCGTTTCAAAGCAGCAACCACCTGCCCCGCCTGCACTTGCCGCCAGCGCCCCAGCACATGGCCATCCGGGCGCACGAGGTAAAAACTGCCAGGCTGCGCGTCGAACAGCGAAAATACCTGCGCCGTGTGGTCCCAGGCGCCCCCTTGCGCCCCGCTGCGGGTGATCGCCACGGTCGTCAACGGCAATATATCGCACAGCGCCAGCAGTTCGGCAGGCACGGCGCCATCGTCGCTGAAATACAGCCCCGTGAAATGACCATCGGCGCGCTGCACCAAATCGGTAATATACCCGGCTTTTTGTCCGCCGTTGTGCGACAGCGCCAGCGGACACTCGGGCAAGACCGTGCCCGGCGCAGGGCCTTCTGCAAACACATCCGATTCCAGCGCATTCAAGGGCGACTGCGCATACGCGATGGCGCTCGTCTGGCGCGGGTTGATCAGGGAGCGCACGTGCGCGTGCTTGCCCGCCAGTCCCAGCACGGCCGTGCGCATGAGATCGAAGGCAAACGTGGGAGGCGCCATGAATTCCGTGCTTTTGGTGCCGTGGCGCAGGTTTTCATGGGCGGCGTACACGCGCTCGTCCGAATAGCTGTCCAGCAAGGCCTGCGGCGCCAGTCCCTTGACGACGTAGGCCAGCTTCCAGGCCAGGTTGTCCGCGTCGTCGATACCCGAGTTCGCTCCGCGCACGCCGAAGATGGGCACGAGGTGGGCCGCATCGCCAGCGAACAGCACGGGGCCGTGCCGGTATTTTTCCAGGGTCAATGCGTTGGCTTTATAGATAGTGATCCACACGGGATGCCACGGCGCCGTTTCTCCCATCATGGCCAGCAGGCTGTCGACGCGGGGCGCCACGTTTTCCAGCAGCACGGCCGCCTGCGCATCCTCGTCGTCGCGCAACTGGTAGTCGATGCGCCAGATATCGTCGGGCTGCTTGTGCACCAGCACGGTCGAGCCGGGATTCGACGGCGGGTCGAAATACGCGAGGCGCTCCGTCGGACGGTCGCTTTTCAGGTGGATGTCGACGATGACATAGCGCCCTTCATAGCTGGTGCCCTGCAGTTTCAGGCCCAGCGCTTCGCGCACGACGCTGCGCCCGCCATCGGCCGCCACCAGCCAGTCCGTCTCGATACGGTAGGTTGCATCGGGCGTGGCGACCGTGGCGGTGGCGCCATCGGCGTGCCTGTCCACGTTCGTCACCCGCGTTTGCCAGCGGATATCGATCAGTTCGGGTTGGCGCTCGGCCGCGTCCTGCAGGAATTGCTCGATATGGTATTGCGCAAGGTTGACCATGGGCGGCAGCTTCTGGTTAGCATCCTGCGGCATCGTGAAATGCAGTACTTCTTCCTCGCGGTAAAAGCTGCGTCCACCTGCCCACGGCAAGCCTTTATGGATAAAGCCGTCGAGCGCGCCCAGGCGGGCTATGATTTCCAGGCTGCGCCGCGAGATGCAGATGGCGCGGCTGCCCGTGCAGACGCCATCGTCCGCCTCGATCAGCACGGAGCGCACGCCGTGGCGGGCCAGGCCCAGGGCCGTGGCCAGGCCCACGGGGCCGCCGCCGACGATCAGCACCGGGACGTGCTGCGTCGATGCGCCCGCCGGCTTGCCAGGCGGATAGACTTTCGGCACATGGGGATATGGATGAAACGTGTCGCTCATGATGGGTCCTCTTCAATCAAGATTGTTCTTTGCCGCCACGCGCGATGGGCAGGGTCAGCACGATGGCCGCGCCCGCCACCAGCAGCACGCTGGCGTACAGCAAGCCCGTAGCAAAGCTGTGCGTGAAATCCT
This sequence comes from Janthinobacterium sp. 67, assembly GCF_002797895.1. Classification (NCBI taxonomy): domain Bacteria; kingdom Pseudomonadati; phylum Pseudomonadota; class Betaproteobacteria; order Burkholderiales; family Oxalobacteraceae; genus Janthinobacterium; species Janthinobacterium sp. 67. The sequence goes on from NZ_PGES01000001.1 coordinate 1,342,194, forward strand.
TCAGCCAGCCCACGACAACGGGGTTCAGGGCCGAGCCGATATTGCCCGTCGCGTTGATGACGGCGATGCCGATGGCGCGCGCGCCCAGGCTCAGGGCGCGGTCCGGTGTGGTCCAGAAGACGGACATGGCCGTGTACGCACCCGTCGAAGCCATGCATACGCCCAGCAGTTGCATCACGGGATTGCCGGAATATGCGGTCAACAGCCAGCCGCCGGCCGAAAGCAGCATCGGCCAGACGATGTGCCAGCGGCGCTCCTGCAAGCGGTCCGAGCGGCGGCCCCAGGCGATCATGCCGATGACGGTGCACACTTGCGGGATGGCCGCCAGCAAGCCGATCTGCGTGTTGCTGGCATTGCTATTAAAACTTTTCACGATCAGCGGCGTCCACACGGCCACCATGGCCAGGGTGTTGACCAGGCAGAAATAGGCGACGCCGAATTTCAATACCGTGGGCGACAACATTTCCGTCAGAACCGAAGTCTTCTGCTGGGACGCCACCGGCTTGTGCTCGGCCGCCAGCATGCGCGCCAGCACCTGCTGTTCCAGTCTGCTCAGCCAGTTCGCCTTGTTGGGCGAGTCGTCGAGGTAGCCGTACACGGCCAGGCCCAGCAGCACGGATGGCATACCTTCGAGCAAGAACAGCCATTGCCAGCCCTTCAAGCCCCAGTGCCCATCAAGGCCCAGGATCAGGCCCGACAAGGCCGAACCGATGGCGGCCGTCACGGGCATGGCGATCATGAACAGGGCATTGGCGCGTGCCCGGTAGGCGCTGGGAAACCAGTACGTCAGGTACAGCAACATGCCGGGCAAAAAGCCCGCTTCCGTCACGCCGACGAGAAAGCGCAGCGCATACAGGCTGGCCGGACCGCTGGCGAACAGGGTCGCCGTCGAGGCCAGGCCCCAGGCGATCATCATGCTGCCTATCCATTTACGCGCGCCGATGCGCGCCAGCACGATGTTGCTGGGGATGCTGCACGCGATGTAGGCGATGTAAAACAGGGTGGTGGCAAAGCCGAACTGGGTGCCGGACAGGCCCAGGTCCTGCATCATGGTCAGGCCGGCAAAGCCGATGTTGATGCGGTCCAGAAAGGAAAACACGAACAGCAGGAACAGAAATCCCAGCAGGTGGCGCGATACCTTGCGCATCACCTGCTGTTCCAGTTGATTGGCGGCCGCGTCAGGAACGGGTGCAGTGGCGGGGGTGGCCGCTTTGGCGATGGTCATGCTTGTCTCCATAAGGTGTCGCCCTCCCCTTGCTGTTTTTATTGGGTGAGAGCGGCCGGGTGATCCCGGCTTGAAACACAGTATGCAGACGGCGATGCCGGCGGCTGTCCCCATTTTGGGGACGTTTTGCGGCTAAAACAGTCAAAAAGGCGGAGCCATTGCTACGTCGAAGGAACTAGACAGGCGCTGGCGCCATGCACAGGGCGAACAACTGGCGTTGGCTGGAAATGCCCAGGCGTTTATAGGCGCGCTTCTGGTACGTCGTCACGCTGGACGGCTGCACGCCCATGATCTCGGCGATTTCCACGGCCGTAAGGCCTTCGAGCACGCAGCGCAATACGTCCAGTTCGCGCTTGCTCAAGGCGGGACAATGCTGGCGCAGCCTGGCCAGCATCATGGGCGCGACGCCCTGCGTATTTTGGCCGTTCAGGCTGTAATGGTGCTTGACGGCATGGGCAAACAGCGGCGACAGGGTCTCGATGCTGGCCACTTCGCCGGGCAGGAACTGGCCCTGGCTGCTGTCGCGGTAAAAATTGACGGACAGCCAGATATCGCCGGCCGGTTGCACCAGCAGGGACAAGCGGTCCGACACATTCGGTTTTTGATAGCAGACGGCACGGTAGCCGGGATGGTCGATCTCGTCGCTGGCTTGCTGGTGCAGCACGATGGCGGGATCGATTTTCCGCCCCGGCACGGGCGCAATCACGCGCTGGTTGCCGTCGAGCGCGTAATAGTGGCGCGCATAGCTGTCGGCAATATCTTGCAGGAAACGCCCGCCGCGCCGGTCGGCCACGGCCACGGTGCGCGGACGGTTGCCGAATTCATAGGCAAAGATCGTGCACTGGGCTATGGGCGCGACCGTGCTGACCGTTTTCAGGATGGCCCCGGCGACGGCATTCACGTCGGCATGGCCGATGGCAGCCATCAGCTCCAGGGTACGCCCGAAGTCCAGCTGCCCTTCCGCCTGCCGCCGCTCGACGCGCCAGTAACGCATATCGGCTTTCTTACTGCCCGCGCTGCGGCAAGACCCAGTCCGGCCGGATGTAATGGCAAGTGTAGCCATGCGGCAAGCGCTGCAGATAATCCTGGTGCTCCGGTTCCGCTTCCCAGAACGGGCCGGCCGGCGCCACTTCCGTCACCACCTTGCCGGGCCACAGGCCGGAGGCGTCAACGTCGCGGATGGTGTCCTCGGCTACGCGCTTTTGCTCGTCGCTCGTGTAATAGATGGCCGAGCGGTAGCTGGTGCCGCGGTCATTGCCCTGGCGATTTTCCGTGCTGGGGTCGTGGATCTGGAAGAAGAATTCCAGGATCTTGCGGTAGCTGATGACCTTCGGGTCGAAGATGATCTCGATCGCTTCCGCATGCGTGCCGTGGTTGCGGTAGGTGGCGTTGGCCACGTCGCCGCCGCTGTAGCCCACGCGCGTGGCGATCACGCCCGGATAGCGGCGCAGCAAGTCCTGCACGCCCCAGAAGCAGCCGCCGGCCAGGATCGCCGTTTCATTGCCTTGTGCATAGTCTTGTGCCATGGTGTCTTTCCCGTTCTAGTCAGAAGCAGCTATCTTACCCTGTCACGCGACTTTCTTCAGCGGGCCAGCAAGCGCTTGAGCTGCGCCGCCTGGTAGGCGCCGATGGCGTCGTTGAACAGGCAGCGGATCAGCGGGTCGTCGACGATGTCGGCCTCCTCCAGTTCCGCCCGCGCGGCGGCATCGAAAGGGCCATCGTTGATGCGCATGTACATCGACGTCAGCGATTCGCCGAGCACCAGCGCCGCATGGCATTTCACGAGAGGCAGCTCCGTCGTCCAGCCTGGCGCCTCGTCAGGCTCCGGCACGAGGTCGATCACGTCGCCATGCGTGCGGTAATGGAGCACGGTGGCCGCGCCGTCATGGCCGTACAGGGACAGGCGCCACAAACGCGGGGCCTGGAAGTAGCTGTCCTCGGGCAGTTCCATGTCGCGGTAGCGTTCAAGCAAGCCCTTGCGGCAAAAGTCGAGCGCCAGCGCCGCGTCGGCATCGTTCAAGGGCGCGAAACGGCGCGCGATGTCCGCCGTGGCGGGCGGCGGCGCGTCGGGACGGTAATCGAAATCCACATCCTGCGGGCCCACGGGTATCACCCAGGACAAGGGTTCGGAGTCAGTCACGCCGTGCGCGTCGAGCAGCACGGACGTGGACGGATCGAGGCGGAAGATGTGCGCCTCCGGCAGCGCGGTGCCGATCTTCTGCGCAAACCGGCGATAGGTAATGGGGAACATCGCGTGGTTGTACCAGGACCAGTCTTCCTGCACGAACTGGCAGGAGCTGGGCACGATGTACCGGGGCGCCAGCGCGCGCAGCTGCGGCACCCAGTCGTCGGGCAGTTCGACGGGGCCAGGCTGCGCCTGCGACGGCGCGATGACGGCGATCTCGCGCATGGTCTGGAATGGCCACAGCACCATGTCCCATGGTGCAAACGCGGCCAGCTGTTCAAGCGTCGCGGGGCCGATCCAGGAATCGACGACGTTGAGCACGTTCATGCCGGCTGCGCGCACCTGGAACAGCGAGTCGACATCGTCATCGAGCGCGCGGCGCGGAATCACCTCGATACTGCCCGCCTGCACGGGCACGTCGACCTGCAATCGCCGCACCTGCGTAAACCCCAGCGCGCGGATCATGGCGAACAGCTCGTCGAAGACGCAGTACAGATAAATGGGTGTGGCGCGGTCGAGCACGTCGAGGCTGTCGAGCGAGCAGTGGTCGTCGTGGAAGTGCGAGATGAAGACGGCATCCCAGCGCAGCTGCCGCACGGCGTCCAGGTCGAAGCGCACGGGCGGGAACGCATGGCAGTTGCGGCTGAACGGATTTTCGACGATGGGATCGAAGGCGATGGCCGTGCCTTCGCATTCGAAGACATAGCCGGCGTGCAGGATGCGGGAGATTTTCAGGGGCATGGGGAAATCGAAGAGAACCCAACGGCGCAAATGCCGGGGTCGGACGGGGACGCCGAGTCCCTGAGGGTCCGACCCCAGCTCTTGCTTTTGGGGTGCAAAAGGACGCTAACGGCGCGCCAGAGACTAACCTCAATACGGATTATTCAGCACATCCATCGCAAAATACGTAAAGATCATGTCCGCGCCCGCGCGCTTGATGGCGCCCAGGGTTTCCTGCACCACGCGGCGCTCGTCGATGGCGCCGGCTTGCGCGGCGAACTTGATCATCGCGTATTCTCCGCTGACCTGGTAGGCGCCGATCGGCAGACGCGTCACTTCGCGCAGGTCGCGGATGATGTCCAGGTAGGCGCCGGCCGGCTTGACCATCAGCGCGTCCGCGCCTTCGGCTTCGTCGATCAGGGACTCGCGCACGGCTTCGCGGCGATTCATCGGGTCCATCTGGTAGGTCTTGCGGTCGCCCTTCAGGGTGCTGCCGGCCGCGTCGCGGAACGGGCCGTACAGGCCGGAAGCGAATTTGGTCGAATACGCCATCACGGGCGTGTCGTGGAAGCCGGCCGCATCCAGCGCGCTGCGGATCGCCGCCACCTGGCCATCCATGGCGGCCGACGGGGCGATGATGTCGGCACCCGCCTGCGCGGCGATGACGGCTTGCTTGCCCAGGTTCAGCACCGTGCTGTCATTGTCGACCGTGTCGCCATGCAGGATGCCGCAATGGCCGTGGTCCGTGTATTCGCAGAAGCAGGTGTCGGACATGACGACCATTTCCGGCACGGCGTCCTTGATGATGCGCGACATGCGGGCCACCAGGCCGTCCGGGTTCAGGGTATCCGTGCCGTGGCTGTCCTTGTGGTGCGAAATGCCGAAGGTCATGACGGAGCGCAGGCCGGCGCGCGCGTAGCGCTCCACTTCCTGCGCCAGCTTCGCTTCGGGAATGCGGCGCACGCCGGGCATGGATTTGATGTCGACGAAATCGCTGCTGCCTTCGTCAACGAAGATCGGCAGGACCAGGTCGCGCGGATTGATCTCGGTTTCGCGGAACAGCTCGCGCAGTTGCGGGGTCGCGCGCAGGCGGCGCATGCGCGAAGTGGGGAATTGTGCTGGCATGGGTTGACTGGCTTCAGGTTAACAACGCCGATCAGTATACGCCGATCGCGCCGCTTGCGCCGGGCCGCCCGGCAAAAAAGCCGCGCAAGTCAAGAAACCCTGCCCTGCGCCTTCATTGCGCATGCAGCAGGGCGGCCACTTGCCAGCGCATGTCGGCCGCCAGCTGCACCAGCATGTCGCCGCGGCGGCGCGCGTCCGCCCGCTTTTTCGACGGCACCAACTCCAGGTCCGGCCTCCGGCAAGGGCCGCATGGCAGGCGGTAATTGCCGTCGCTGGTGGGCTGGGCATGGAGCTCGCGCCACGCCAGGTCGTAATCGGACGAGATATGGCGGCGCCGGCGCCAGTTCAGCGCGATGCGGTTGGCGTTGCTGACCAGGTCCAGATGGCCACAGCCGAAAAAGTCGCCCAGGTCGCGCAAGGCGGCCACCATCAGGTTTTTCGGCCGGCAGCCATGCAGCGCCCGCGTGGCTTCCTTGACCGCCTGCGCGCCCGCCTGCGAGCGCAAACCCTGCAAGGCGCCCAGCTGAATGACGGCGCCGCCGGGCTGCGGCCGGAACAGGAAACTGGCCAGGTACAGCGGCACGCCGTCGCGCGTCAGGCGCAGGCACAGATCCCCTTCGCGGTGGCTGTCGTGGATGGCCGTCAGCTGCAAGCGGTAGGTGGCGCCATCCTTGCCTTCGATGGCGGCCAGCACCAGCGGGCGGCGCGCCGCGTATTCCACCAGCGGCCGCGCGCCCGCCTGCCACAGGAAGCGGTAATGCCCGCGCAGCAGGTCCACCCGCGCAGCACAGCCGAACCGGCGACTGGCGTAGGGACGATAAATCTTGTACAGCAGGCTGGGATGGACTTGCGCCAGTGCCGCCAGGCCCGGCGTCGCGGCAACGAAAGCTTGCCAGCGCGCGCGCTGCGCGGGGAAGACGATGGCGCCCAGCGCGGCCTTGATACGGTGGCCATGCTGGCGCAGTGGCGCCTGCTGCTGCTGCGCGGCGCTGTCGCCGGTGGCGGTAAAAGTATGCATGCGAACGGCTCTACGACGGGTCTGATGAACGGGACGCGGCGACGCCGCAGGCAGCCCGGAACAGGCGCCTGCACTCTGGCAGGCGCTCTACACCGGGTAGTGCGGATGATAGGGGGAGGTGAAAACGAGGGGGGTTACAAGTTGGTAATGTGCTGCTGGCGAGCCTGGGCGCTCAGGGTGCCGCCGCAGCGCCCATCGGCCGGCCCGGCTTTCCGTAACGGGCCACCAGCCAGCGCCGCGCGGGCTTTTCCAACCGATGGTAGCTGAGGCTGCAAACGGCAATCAGCACTCCGGTGAACAATGCGGCGCGGATGGCGGTCGGCGCCAAGCCGGCGCCCGGCACCAGGCGCAGCAAGGGATTGACAAGAAACAGGCCAAGGGGAACATGCAATAAATAGACGGCATAGGAAATGTCACCGAGGAAGGCGGATATTTTGCCTTCCAGGACAGCCGGACGAAGGGCGGCCAACAGCCACAGCAGCGCCGGAAAGAAGGCCATGACCACGAAGGCAAGCAGCATCAGCTCGACGCTGAGCCCCTTGAGGCCAAAGACCAGCAGGATGGCCAGGGACAGCGCCGCAAAATAGGCGAGTATCCAGGCTTGCTTGCGGCAATAAAACAATAGCACGCCACCCGAAAAGCCCGCCAGGCCGCGCAGCAGCCCTTCAGTCACATCCGCGGGCGTATAACCGCGCAAGAAACGCTCGACCATATAGGCCGTGCCCCAGCACAGCAGCACTGAGCCCAGATGCAAGGCGAATTTCCAACGCATGGTGCGCATTCCGAAACGCACGACAAAATACCAGCCGAGATTGATGACCACTTCGACGAAAATGCTCCAGGCGGGGCGATTCAATGGAAAGTTTTGAGTGTCATCCAGCATGCAGGGCAACATGACGCTATTTGGCACGATGCAAGCCAGTGTAGCGGTCGTCGGCGTGCCAAACAGGTATTTGGCCAATGCATACGAGAATCCCAGGGCCAGCGCCACGCCATACAAGGGGTACAAGCGCGCAAAGCGCTGCAATGCAAACTGCCGGAATGCCATTCCCTGGCCTATGCGTTCCTCGTAGCTATAAGCCATGACCCAGCCCGAGAGCATGAAAAACAGGTCGACCGCCAGGTAGGCATGAGGAACATGAAAACCGAAAATGATCGGCAGGTGGTACACCATGACAAGCAGGGCGGCGATGCCCGTATGCCATCGAGCGATACGACGCGGCTGCCTGCCATCGCACCATCCGGCACTGCATTTCCCATCTCACACCCCTACGAATGAAAAGCTCCGGCGCGGTAGATTCCGACGGCGGTCAAGCCTCGCATCAGACTATTCCATATAGATGCAAAAAAGGTAATTAATATCTTTTAAAATATACGAAAAGATAATTTTTACATTGAATATGACGAGTAGCAGGCCGCTAGCGGGCCGGAAAAGAAAGCTGTTGCCTGTCACCATTGCGGAACCGGCGCAACAGCCAGCGGCGGGCCGGCATTTCCAGGCACCGGAAACTGGCAGTGCTCAGCGCTATCAACAGCGCGCTAAAGATCAGGGATTTAAGCGCGATGCTGGAAATCCCGGGCCCCGGCAGCAGCAACCTCAGTGGTTTTTGCAACAGGATTGCCAAAGGCAAATGCAGCAGATAAACGGCATAAGAGATATCGCCAAGATAAGCACAGAAACTGTTTTCCAACATGGCTGGGCGCCACCACGCTGCCAGCCACACGAGCACGGGCAGCAGGCCCATGACGACAAAGGCCAGCGGCGTGACGCCGCCGCTGTCGCCGCGCAAGCCGAAAGCGAGGAGGACGGCGATAGTCACTATCGCAAAATAGACGAGTATCCATGGCTGGCGGCGGAAACTGAAGAGCAAAATCCCTCCGGAAAACCCCAGCAGCCCCCGGTACAAACCTTCATGCAAATCATTCGGATTGAAACCACCCATATAGCGGTGGCTGTAGATAGCAGTTCCCCATAGCAATACCGTAAAACACAGGTGCAAGGCGAATTTCCAGCGCAATGCAGACAGGCCCAGCCACACTGCAAAAAACCACAGGATATTGACCGCCACTTCCACAAAGATCGACCAGGCCGGCCCGTTCAGGGGGAACGCCGTGCCAACGGGATTTATGCAGGGTAATAAGAAAGCATTCGGCACGAGACAGGCCAGATTGGCCGACGGAGTACCAAAGCGCATCTTTACCAGCATGACGAGGAAACCGAACAAAGTCGCGCACAGATAGAGCGGATACAGGCGCGCCAAACGGTTCAAGGCAAAATTCTTGAACGGCAAGCCGTTGCCGATACGCTCTTCATAGCTGTGTGCCATGACCCAGCCCGAGAGGATAAAGAAGAACTCCACGGCAAGATAGGCGTACTGCATCTTGAAACCGTAGATATACGGCAAGTGATATACCACCACCACGAGGGAAGCAATCCCGCGCATGGCATCGAGGGAAATAATACGTCCATCATCCTGACGCTGGACACTTGCATCAACCATTTCGATTTCGCTTGATTATCGTTTACCGAACTGTACGGACAGAACAGCAAGGGGGAGGCCTGAACGCCATGATCAATGCCAGCTAGGCCATATGCCCGTGGCACTGCATTTCTGTCAAATGAAATAACATTTATACATTATTCGCATAATAACATGATGTAATATTAAAATGCAAAATATACAATTCCCAGGGCGATGGTGTCACCGGAAGGGCCGCGCCTCGCGAGTCAGGCGCAAGCCGGGGCACTCAGTTGAGCAGGCGTAGCCTCAGCCGCAATCCCGGCGCCGCATCCTCAATCTCCAGGCTGCCCCCATGCAGGACGGCGATGGCCGCCACGATGGACAGGCCCAGGCCGTTGCCGGGCAAATGGCGGCTCTTGTCGAGGCGGTAGAAGCGTTGCGTCAGTTTCGGCAATTCCTCGGCAGGCACGCCGGGGCCGTTGTCGCGCACGGCCAGCCAGCTGCCCTGCGCGTCGCTGCCGGCCGACACTTCCACCGTCGCGCCCGGCCCCGCATACTTGATGGCGTTGTCGACCAGGCTGGCCAGGGCGCTGCCCAGCAGGTTGCGGTCGCCGCGCGCGGGCACGCCTTCGCCATACATCTGCACCAGCAGCACGCCCTGCTCGTCGGCCGTCGCCTCGTACATTTCCACGATGTCGGCGCCGATCTGCTGCAGGTCGATGTCGTCGAAATTCTCGGGACGCATGCCCGATTCGGCCGCCGCGATCTGCAGCAGCTTGTCGAACACGCGCGTCAGGTCGTCGATGTCATCGATGGCTGCCTGCGCCGCGCTTTCGTAACCGGCCACGCCCGGCTGCTGGCGCAAGGCGCCATCGAGCTTGTTGCGGATGCGCGCCAGCGGCGTGCGCAGGTCGTGCGCGATGGCGTTCGACACGTGGCGCACGCCTTCCATCAGGTGTTCGATGCGGTCGAGCATGCGGTTGATGTCGCGGCTCAGCAAGCCGAATTCATCTTCGCTGGACACGGGAATGCGCCGGCTCAGGTCTCCCGCCTCGATTTCGCCCGCCGTGCGGCGGATCTGCCCGATGCGCGCCTCGAGCTGGCGGCGGAACAGCCACGCGCCCGCCACCACCAGCAGGATCGCCACCCCGGCGCCATAGGCCAGCGAGCGCAGCACCAGGGCGCGGATCGACCTGCCCTCCTCCATGTCGCGCCCGACGAACAGGCGCGCACCGCCATCGAGGTCGCGGATCAGCATGCGCGCGGGCACCCGGCGTCCTTCGCGCGTAACGTCGCGGTGCAGCAAGCGGCCCGCCGGGCTGCCCGTGTCGGGCCAGGACGTCAGATTGCCCGCCACGCGGCGGCCATCGGCATCCACCAGCAAAAAGATCTCCGTGTCGCTGTCGGTGCGGTCGGTCAGCAAATGGCCGATTTCCGCCGTCGTGCGGCGGCTGCCGCCCTGCTCGTACAGCGCGGCGAGGCGCTCCGAGAGCAGGACCAGCTTGCGGTCCACGCTGCGATCGAGCACGCCGATGGTGCCGAAATAGAACACGGCGCAGACGATGCTGATCGACACGACCACCAGCACGCCATAGCCGAGCGCCAGCCGGGCCGCGATCGAGCGGTGCCAGTTACGCACTGTCGATCACGCCCAGGGTGTAGCCGACGCCGCGCACCGTGTGGATCAGCGGCGGCGAGAATTCCTTGTCCACCTTGGTGCGCAAGCGGCTTACCTGCACGTCGATGACGTTCGTCTGCGGGTCGAAATGGTAGTCCCACACGGCTTCGAGCAGCATGGCGCGCGTGACGGACTGGCCCTGGTGGCGCATCAGGTATTCGAGCAAACGAAATTCGCGCGGCTGCAGGGCGATTTGCCGGTTGGCGCGCGTCACGCGCATGGTGCGCATGTCGAGCACCAGGTCGGCCACCTGCAACTGCGTCGCTTCGGGCACGGGCGCGGCACGCCGCAGCAGCGCCTCGATGCGCGCCAGCAGTTCGGCGATGGCGAACGGTTTCGACAGATAATCGTCGCCGCCGCTGCGCAAGCCGCGTACGCGCTCGTCGACGCTGGACAGGGCCGACAGCACCAGCACGGGCGTGTTGCGGCCCATGCCGCGCAGGCGCGCGACGATGGCCAGGCCATCGATCTCGCCAGGCAGCAGGCGGTCGAGCACCAGCGCATCCCAGTCTTCGCCGCAGGCCAGGCGCATGCCGTCGATGCCATTGTCGCAGGACGTGACGTCGTGGCCCGCCTCGCGCAGGCCGGCACAGATATAGCGGGAAGTTTCGGCTTCGTCTTCGATGACCAGGCAGCGCACGGGAATTCCTTGTAAAGATCGGGACAGCAAACATGCGCAGCATACGCCAGGCGCGCGCCACTTGCCAGTCCCGCCGCGTGCGGCGCGCGATGACAGGGTCGGGTACAATACAGCCTCGACATTGTTTGGCCGCGCGCCCGCGCCCCTGTTTTATCGGCGCCTCCCGGCTTGCCGCGGCCTCCATAGCCACCACTGCCACTAACGAACATCGGGCGCGCCCGGCGCGCGCCACAGACCAATACAGCCATGAAATCGACCCACTCTCTCGCCCTGGCGCTGGCCATGGCCATCGCTTGCGGCAGCGCCGCCGCCAAAGACACCAAACAAAGCATGCTATTCGATGAAATCCCCATCGGCAGCTGGAGCACTTCCGCCGAGCTGGGCGCCATCACCACCTCGGGCAACACGGTCGGCACCTCCGTCACGGGCAAGATCGACGCGCGCCAGGAACTCGACGACTGGAGCAACCAGTACATCTTCAGCGGCTACTTCAAGGAAGACGAGACGACGAACGACGAGGGACAAAAGATCCGCGAACGCTCGGCCGAACGCTTTTCCGCCTCCGCCAAGGCTGCCTACAAGCTGATGGCCGACCATGAAAAATTGTTCGTGCTGGCCTCGCACGTGAACGACAAGTTCGGCGCCTACACCAAGTACTCGACCCTGGCCGTCGGTCATGGCTCGCGCTGGTACCAGTCGACCGACAAGAGCGTCGACGTGGAATTCGGTCCCGGCTATTTCAGCGGCACCAACGACACGGGCGAATCGGAACACGGCCTGACGGTACGCGGCGCGGCCGCCATGAAGTGGAAGATCAGCCAGTCGGCCATGTTCACCCAGACGGTGAGCGTGGAGCGGGGCACCTCGAACACCCACTCGATCGCCGAAACGGCCCTCAGCACCAAGATCAATGGCACCATGCAGATGAAGGCCGCCTTCAGCGCCCGCAACGACACGCGCGTACCGGACGACAAGAAGAACACGGATACGCAAACGTCGCTGACCCTGGTCTACTCGTTCTGAGATGCCGGCCACGCTGATGCGGCGCCTGCGCCTGGGCGCCCTGCTGTGCGCGGCGGCGCTGCTGAGCGGCTGCGCCGCCGTCACCGTCAGCGCGATCTCGCCGGCCGACTACCTGCAGCAGCGGCGCGGCGACATCCTCACGACGGGCAAACTGAGCGCCTCGGCCAGCGAAGTGCTGCGCATCATCGGCAGCGACATCGCCGCCTGCGAAGCCAATACGGGCAGCTGCCGCGCCGACCTGGCCCGCTCCGAGCTGCTCAGCGACGAGCAGCGCCTGGCCACCCTGTCCGAATTGTGGCTGGAAAGCGCGCTGGCGGAAGAAAAACAGGGCGGCCACCCGAGTGCCGAAACGCTGGCCGCCTGGCTCGAGTCGGCCCGCTACGCGTATGCCTACCTGTTCTACACGACGCGCACGCCGGGCCAGCGCGCCTTCGAGGAACGCCAGACGCAAATCCGCGACTACTATAACTATGCCGTGCAAAAAGCCGTCGGCAACCTGTTCCGCCACCGTGGCGAATACCGCCCGGACGGCAATGTGATCCGCGTCGCCGGCTGGCAGATCGACAGCGAATTGTCGGCCCTGCGCCTGCCCGAAGACGGCACCTTGCCCGAAGAACTGCTGCCGGCCACCTCGCTGTCGTTTTCCGGCCTGCGCAATGTGTACCGGCGCGACGGCTTCGGCGCCGACCTCGTGGCCGTCATGCCCAAGCCCGCCGGAGCCAGGGACGCGGCCTTCCAGGAAAGCCGCTTCCCCGTCGTCACGGCGCTGATACGCTTCGGTGGCAACAGCCTGCAAGAGGTATTGGCCACGCAGCAGTTGCTGGTGATGCTGGTCGACCCGACACGCAGCGAATCGACGCGCATGGCCGGCCAGGAGCTGCCCGTGGCGGCCAACTTCACGGCCGGCTATGGCCTGTGGCTGGCCCGCTCCGGCTTCGGCGTGCAGGCGCTGCGCACCCTGTTCGGCAGCGCCGACGGCATTTCGCGCCCGCAGGTGCACCTGATGCAGCCCTACGACCCGAACAAGCGCACCATCGTCATGCTGCACGGCCTGGCCAGCAGCCCGGAAGCGTGGATCAACGTGGCAAATGAACTGATGGGCGACGAACAGCTGCGCCGCCGCTACCAGATCTGGCAGGTGTACTACCCGAGCAACGCGCCGCTGGCGGCCAACAACGCCGCCATCCGCAAGGCGCTGAACGCGACCCTGGCGCAATTCGACCCTGCGGCCAAGGCGACGGCCGCGAACGACATGGTCTTGATCGGCCACAGCATGGGCGGCGTACTGGCGCGCCTGATGGTCTCCGACGCCAGCAACACCCTGCTCGACGCCATCACGGAAGAATACAATTTGAAAGGCAAGAAGGCGGAAAAAGTGCGCGCCGGACTGGCGCCCTACCTCAATTTCACGGCCATGCCGCAGGTGAACCGCGCCATCTTCATCGCCGCGCCGCATCGCGGCACCTCGTTCGCCAACCACAAGGTGGCGCGCTGGATCGCCAACCTCGTCACCTTGCCCATCACCATGCTCGACCAGTTGTCGGACGCGGCCGGGAGCCTGGCGCAGCTCGACACGGGCAGCAGCGAGCCGCTGCGCATCCCCAACAGCATCGATAACCTCAGCGACAAGGACCCGTTCGTGCGCCTGGTGGCCGACCTGCCCATCAACCCGAAAGTGCGCTACTACTCCATCATGGGCAACGACACGCCGGACCTGCCGCTGGCGGAATCGAGCGACGGCGTCGTGCCCTACGCCAGCGCCCACCTCGACGGCGCGCAGTCGGAAAAAGTCATCCCGTCGTGGCACAGCGTGCAGGAAAGCCCGCAGGCGATTCTGGAGATACGGCGGATTCTGCGGCTGGCGGATTAGCTACCGCAGGTCGGATTAGGCGGGGCCGCCGAGGCCGCAGGCGGTAATCCGACAATATTATTGGCCACGCCCATGGTGATGTTGGCTTACGCGCTCCGCGCTAAGCCAACCTACCCGACTGGTGCCAATGGCTGGGCTGGCAACCGTAGGTCGGATTAGGCGGAGCCGTAATCCGACAACATTGTTAGCTTCACTTTGGGCAGCGCCAACAACGTTGTCGGATTACGCGGGGCTTTGCCTCGCTAATCCGACCTGCCAGGCTGGCACGCAGCCCGTTCACACCGGCTCGCGCCACTTGTCCTTGATCTCCAGCATGGCCGGCAACTGCTCGATGAACAGCGCCAGCAGCTCCGGGTCGAAGTGCGTGCCGCTGTCGCGCTGCATGGTGGCGATGGCTTCGTCAATCGTCCAGGCGCGCTTGTACGGACGCTCGCTGGTGAGGGCGTCGAAGACGTCGGCGATGGCGACGATGCGGCCCTCATGCGGGATTTCCTCGCCCTTCAATCCTTGCGGATAGCCGCTGCCGTCCCATTTCTCGTGGTGCGTCAGGGCGATGGTACGCGCCATTTTCAACAGGCCGCTTGCGTGCTCGCCGATGATGGCCGCGCCGATTGCCGCGTGGCTGCGCATGACTTGCCATTCGTCCGCATCGAGCTTGCCCGGCTTTTGCAGGATGGCGTCGGGGATGCCGATCTTGCCCACGTCGTGCATGGGTGCCGCGTTGAGCAGGTCTTCCGCCCTGCCCGCGCTGTAGCCGGCCGCCAGCGCCAGCTGGCGCGCGTAATAGCTCATGCGGATGACGTGCATGCCCGTCTCGTTATCCTTGTATTCGGCCGCCTGGCCCAGGGTCTGGATCACCTGCAGGCGCGAGCGGCGCAATTCCTCGGCGTCCACCAGCGACAAGTGCGTGCGCACGCGGGCGCGCACGATGGGCGGGCTGACCGGCTTGGTGATGTAATCGACGGCGCCCGCGTCAAAACCGTCCGCCTCGTCCTTCACGTCGCACAGGGCGGTGACGAAAATAACGGGAATGGGCGCGGTGGCCGGCATGGCTTTGAGCTGGCGGCACACTTCATAGCCCGTCATGGCGGGCATCATGATGTCGAGCAGGATCAGTTCGACGGGATTGTTCTGCGCCAGTTCCAGCGCTTTCTCGCCATCCTTGGCGTACAGCAGGCGGTAATCGTCCTGCAAAATCTGGCGCAGCACCTGCAGATTCGTCGCTTCATCGTCGACCAGCAGCAGGATCGGTTTGTCTTCGTGTAAGGTCATCGTAAGCCCAATATCAGGAAAGGTCGGCAGGCGCTGGCGTTTCCAGCCATGCCAGCAGCTGGCGCAGCACGCCCGCGGCGCGCGCGAATTCAAAGTCGTCGATGGCGCTGGTCAGCGCCTGCAGGCGCGGCTGCTGGCCGTGCGGCGCCAGCATGGCCGCGATCTGCGCCATCAGGGCGTCGTCGAGCTGCCCGCCTTCCAGGCTGGCGATGGCTTGCCGCAGCAAGGCACCAAAGGCGGGCGCATCGAGCGGCACACCGGCAACCGGCGTACCCACGGCCACGGCCGGCATGCCCGATTCTTCCAGTTCGCCGGCCAGCGCCATGAAGGCGGCGGCCAGCTGCACCAGCAATTCGGTCGCCGGCAACTGGCGCGCGATCGCCTGCTCGATGCGGCCCAGCAGGCTCTCGACCTGCACCAGGCACAGGTTGCCCGCCGCGCCCTTGATACGGTGCAGCAGGTGGCCGGCCACGCTGCCGCCGCCCCGTTCCAGTTCCGCCGCCAGCATGGCGGCGCAGTCGCCATTGGCCTGCACGAAGCGGCCAATCGCCCGCTGCAAGGCTTCGCGGCCGCCCCACAGGGCGATGCCGCGCTGCCAGTCCACCTGGCCGGTGGCGGCACGCGCCGCCGCGCCGGCCGCCGGCGGCGGCATGGCCACGGCGATGTCGAGCAGGCGCGCGATCTCCGCCGTCAGCTTGTGCATTTCCAGCGGCTTCGACGCAAAGCCGTTCATGCCGGCCGTCTGCGCGGCGCGCCGGTCCTGTTCCAGCACGCTGGCCGTCAGGGCGATGATGGGCGTCGCCTTCAAGCCCTGCTCGCGCTCGTACACCCGGATCAGGCGCGTCGCTTCCAGTCCATCCATGCGCGGCATCTGCACGTCCATCAGGACGACGTCGAAGCTGCCCTTGCTGAACTCGCGCACGGCGCTCTCGCCATCGCTGGCGGCGATCACCTGATGGCCGGCCGCGCCCAGGCTGATCAGCAGCAGCTCCACGTTCTGCGGCACGTCGTCGGCCGCCAGGATGCGCAGCGGCGGCAAGGCCACCACGGGCTGCTCGCTACGGCGCGACACGGCCTTGCCCGGCGCCAGCGGCAGCAGTACGTGGAACACGCTGCCCACGCCCAGGGTGCTTTCCACCGTGATGGTGCCCCCCATCAGCTCGACCAGCTGCAGCGAAATCGTCGTGCCCAGGCCCGTGCCGCCAAAGCGGCGGCTCATCGAGGAATCGGCTTGCGTGAACGGAGCGAAGATCTTGTCCAGGCGGTCGGCGGGAATGCCGATGCCCGTGTCGTGCACGGCGATATGCACTTTCTCGCCCTGCATGCCGACGGCCACGCGCACGTGGCCCACTTCCGTGAACTTGACGGCGTTGCCGATCAAGTTCGTCAGCACCTGCTGCACCCGGCGCGCGTCGCCCAGGAAGAACTGGCCCATGCCGGGATCGACGTCGACATGCAGCACCAGGTCGCGCGCCTGCGCCGTGATGCGCAGCGACGCGGCCACGTGGTCGACCAGGTCCGGCAGCGAAAAGTCCACCAGTTCCAGCTCGGTGGCGCCTTTTTCCAGCTTGGCCATGTCGAGGATGTCGTTGAGCAGTTCCAGCAGCGAACGGGCCGACTGGCGCACCGTGCCCAGATGGCGGCGCTGAAGGCTGTCCAGGGCTGTCCCCAGCAGCACTTCCGTAAAGCCGATGATGGCGTTCATGGGCGTGCGGATTTCATGGCTCATGTTGGCCAGGAAGCTGGTCTTCGATTCGGCGGCCAGTTCGGCGCGGTCTTTCGCCGCACGCAGGTTTTCCTGCATGGCGCGCCGCTCGCTCACGTCGGTGGCCAGCTTGACCACCTTGAACGGCTTGCCGTCCGTGTTGAAGATCGGGTTGTACGAAGCCTGTATCCACACTTCCCGGCCATCCTTGCCGAGACGCTTGTACTCGCCCGTATTGAATTCGCCATGCGCCAGGTGCTGCCAGAACGCGACGTAGTCGGGCGAGGTCACGTAGCGCGGCTCGCAGAACACGCTGTGGTGCAGGCCCAGCACGTCCTCGAGCTGGTAGCCGGTCAGGTCGAGGAAATTCTGGTTGGCCGCCAGGATGCGTCCCTGCAGGTCGAACTCGGCGACGGCCGTCGCGCGCGAGATGGCCGTCACCTTGCCCTCGTATTCCGCATTGCGCAATTCGCTTTCGGTGATGTCGAGGATGACGCCGTCGATCCAGCGCACCACGCCGTCGTTATCGAGCACGGGCCCGCTGCTTTCGCGCACCCAGCGCTCGCGCCCGTCGCGGTGGATCATGCGGTAGACGTTCTCGAAATCGCGCCGTTCGCCGGCCGCCTGCACGCAGGTGTCGTTGACGCGCTGGCGGTCGTCCGGATGCACGAGGTCGAAGATGCGCACGCGCCCCTCGACGAAGTCCTGCGGCATCCAGCCCGTCAGGTTGAAGACGGCGTCGCTGATGAAAATCATCTTCCATTCGGGCGCGAAGCTGCAGTGGAAAGACACGCCGGGGATGTTGCGGATCAGGGTGCGGTACTGGCGCTCGCTGTCTTTCAGCGCCTGCTCCATGCTGCGCGAGGAACGCATGTCCGTGACAAAGGCCACGAACAGGGGCTGGCCCGGCGTATCGATCTTGCCGATCGCCACGCGCATGGGCAGCACGGCGCCATCCTTGTGGCGGCCATCGAGTTCGCGTCCGCTGTCGAGGATGCGCGAGGCGCCCGTTTCCAGATAATCGCGCAGATAGCCCTCGTATTGGGCCGCATCGGCCGGCTGCAGCAGCACGCTGGCGTCGCGCCCCACGATTTCCGCTTCGCGCCAGCCGAACAGGCTTTCCGCGGCGGGATTGAAGGAGCGTACCTTGCCCTGGCCATCGATGGTGATCAGGCCATCGGCCGCCGTATCGACGATGGCGCGCAGGCGCGATTCGCTGACGCTGGCGTGGCGCAGCAGCTGGCGGTAGCGCAGCAAGCCGTTCGCGGCCGCCACGAAGACGGTCAGGGTGACGGTGATCAGGGCCACGGCCAGGGCCACGAACGAAGCTTGCACGGTGATCGTGTTCTCGCCTGCCGTGGGCGTGCCGGAAAAGCGCGCCGCCAGCATGCCCGTGTAATGCATGCCGGAAATCGCCAGGCCCATCACCACACTGCTGAGCAGCAAGGATGCCAGCGGGCTCAAGCGCTGGCGCATGGCATTCAGGCCGAAGCGTACCCACAGCGCCAGCATGGCCATGGTGACGGCCACCAGCAGCGACAGGGCGAACAGCCATGGCTCGTAGCGCAGGGCCAGCGACGTCTGCATGGCGGCCATGCCGCTGTAATGCATGGAGCCGATGCCCACGCCGACGAGCACGCCGCCCACCACCAGCTGGCGCCAGTTGATGCTCGGGCGGGCCAGCATGTGCAGCGCCACCCACGAAGCGGCCATGCCGGGCAGCATGGAGAGCAAGGTCAGGCCCGGATCGAAGGACACGCGCGTGCAGATGTCGAAGGCCAGCATGCCGATGAAGTGCATCGACCAGATGCCGCCGCCGAGCGCGATGGCGCCCGTGATGATGGCCGTCTGGCGCTGAAAGCCGCGCTCGCTGCTGCGCGCCATGCCGGCGATCTGCAAGGCCATGAACGAGGCAAAGATGGCGATACCGATGGAAAACAGCACCAGCCACGCATTGTGTGTGCCATAGATGTACTGCGTGGTATCGGCCGATACGGCAAAGATGGAACTAAACATACTGTCGTGGCATAAGAGAGTGAAACCTAACGTCGCAAAACATGACGGCACACCGCGCGCCGTCGCCAGGCTTTTTAGTAAAGCGGCAATACAGCGGAAATGACAACGGTAGCAGTCGACCAGGGCAAGGCTCGGTCATCACGCCCGCGCCTGCCGCGCGGGGGAAAGGTGCTTTTTACAGAGTGAAAAAGCGGAATGCGTACGAACTCTGGCGCGGATGGCTGGCCGCCAGCGTGACGATGATTTTTTAAAGAGCCATGAGTATAGTTGCTTTACGAAAATATTCATAGGACTTCAGCAATACAATTGCCAAAAGAAGAATATTCTGCTGCCTCGATGCCACAGACTCAGGAAAGCAGGCGCTCGGCCATCATCTCGCCATCGTCGTCGAGTCCTGTCTCGACAAAACCGGCGTGCGCGTACAGCTGCCGGGCGCGCACATTGGCGGGCACGTAATAGAGCACCACCCTGCCCGCGCCACGCGCGCGCATCTCGTCCAGCAGCAGGGCCAGGGCCGCGCGGGCAAATCCCTGCCCCTGCCACGGCGCCGCGATCATCAGGCGGTACAGCACGTGCGTATCCTGCCGCCCCGCACTGCCCGGCAGCGCGTACATGGCAAAGCCGATCAGTTCGTCACCGGCATGGATGGCGCGCGGGTGCATGTTGGCGTGGCTGGCGGCCAGCGCCAGCGAATCGGCATTGCTGGCAATAAAATCGCGTTGCGCCGCATGCAGCGGCAGCCCGATGACGGCCTCGGCGTTGGCCGCGCATACGGGTCGCAGGGTCAAGGCAGCGCTGGCGATCATTCTTTCTGCACGAGCATGCCACGGAACCATGCCAGTTGCTCGCGCGTCAGATAATTGGCGCCATCGCCATGCAGGATGACGATTTCGATCTCGGCCGGAATCGACGCGACCAGTTGCGCGCCCGTGACGGGAATCTTCGGAAACGCGATGCCGGCCAGGAAAGCCGGGTCTTCCGCCACCGTCACGCACTGGCGCTCGGGATTGGGCGACGGCACGAGGAACAGGTCGATCTGTTCGCTTTGCCCGCCGATAACGACGTGCAATTGCGCGGCCAGCAGTTCGGGCAGGATCAGCTCGATGTTGTTTTCGGCGCGCGATTGCTGGAAAGCGTTTTTCAGGGGCGTGAGGACAGGAGTAGCGGTCATGGCAAAGTGAAAAGATAAGGACGGCGGCAGTGTAGCAGAGGCGCCCGCCCAGGCGCGCTCCGCTGGCACGACGGCTACATCTTGTAGTGCAAGGACAGCAGCACGCTGCGCGGCGCGCCGTAACGCTCCAGCCCGCCCGACCAGGAATAGCCGAGCGCCTGGTAATAGCGGCGGTCGAGCACGTTGTCGATATTCAGGCGCAGTTGCAGCTGCTCGCTGATATGGTAGCCGGCCGTCAGCCCGACGATGGCGTAGCCTCCCTGCCGCGTCAGGTAAGCCGTGTCACGGCGCTCAATCTTGTCTTGCGCATATATGGAAGCGCCCACATTCCATTGCGCCAGGCCGCCGCCCAGCTGTACGTTCGTCATCAGCTTGAACAACTGCTTCGGTTCGTCCGTGGCGATGCGCTGGCCGATATTCGCCGCCACGCTGTCCTGCGTGTACTTGGCCAGCACATAGGTGTAGCCGCCGGATATCTGCCAGCCCGGCAAGGGCGAACCCGACAATTGCAGATCGATGCCTTCGCTTTGCACCTGCCCGGCCGCGCGGGCGCAATAGATGGCGCCGCCCGTGGGGCAATTGAGCTCATCGGCCATGGCGCGGTTGTTTTGCCGGATGCGGAACAGGGCGCCGCTGGCATTGAGCCTGCCGCCGAAATACTCGCCCTTGACGCCCACTTCCAGGTTGGTGCCGCTCAAGGGCGGCAAGGTGTTGCCGCGCACGTCCAGCGAACTTTGCGGCTCGAATATCTGCGTGCCGCTCGCATACACGGAGTGATGCCGGTCCACGTCGTAGACGAGTCCCGCGTACGGCGTAAATTTCGCGTTTTCCGTCAGGCCGCGGCGCCAGGCGGGGTTGCTGGAATACCAGCCCGTCACGTCCTGCGCATACCAGCCGAAACGCCCGCCCAGCACCAGGCGCAGCGGATCGGCCAGGCTGAAGTTGCCGGCCGCATAGATGCCCTTCTCGTCCGTCTTGCGGCCCCAGTTGTACGGCTCGAACGGCGCGCCGCGCATCGGATAGGCGTAGGGATTCCACTGGCGGATATCGATCACGCGCGTACCGGCGCCTTCCCAGCTCTGGCCCGCGTCGGAGTCGTCATGGCGGTAGCTGGCGCCGACGATCACGTCGTGCTGGCGGCCGAACCAGGTGACCGGGCCGCTCAGGCGCCAGTCGGCCACCACTTGCTCCGTGTTGTACTTCCAGCCCGTTTCCGACTGGTTCAGCTTGTATATTTCGCCATCGATGCGGCTGTTGGTGGTGTTGCGCGTGCTCGACGAGGCCTCGATGCGCGTGATGGCAAAGCGGCTGCGCCAGCCCTGCTCCAGCTTTGTTTCCAGGTCGGCGAAGACGACGTTGTTGTCGCGCTTCTGGACCGAGTCGGCATTATTCAGGAAGGTCGAGCGGGGCAAGTCCATGTGACGGCCGTCAAGCATGGTCGGCAAGCCGACGAAGACGCCATCGGTGCGGCTGTGCTGGCGCGAAAAGCCGATGCCGGCCGTGGTCGACGGCGTCAGGTCCGCCTCGACGATCGCATACACGGTGCTGTTCTGGTTGTTGACCACGTCCACAAAACTGTCGCTGTCGCGCCAGCTGGCCGCCACCCTGCCCCGCACGCTGCCCGACGCATTCAGCGCATTGCTGGCGTCCACCGTCAATTGCCTGTCCTTCCAGCTGCCCAGGTGGGCCGAGGTGTTCAGCAGGGGCGTGGCCGTGGGGCGCTTGCGTATCATGTTGATGCTGCCCGACGGCGCGCCCGCCCCTTCCATCAGGCCCGTGGCGCCGCGCACCACTTCCACCCTGTCGTACATCAGCATGTCGGCCGAGACGTTGCGTTCATTGAAACCCGTGACGTCCAGCGGCAAGCCATCGACGTTGACGTGGCTCAAGGCAAAGCCGCGTGCGAAATACGTGGTTTCCTGGTCGGACACGCCTTGCGTCTTGCCATAGATGCCGGGCGTGGCGCGCGCCACGTCCTGCAAGGTGGTCAAATCGAAATCTTCCATTTGCTGGCGCGAAATGACGCTGACCGTTTGCGGCGTGTGGCGCTGCGACAAATTCAGCCCCGTGGCCGTCGACATATTCCTCGACGTGTATAAACCCGTGCCTTCCGTGGCGCGGTCGGCCTCGGCGCTGACGACGACGGCCGGCATGCTGGCCAGGCCGCCATCAGCCGTGCCGGTATTCATTTTGCGCAACAGGTAATTGCCATTGCCGCCGTCCGCCACTTCCAGGCCGCTGCCCTGCAGCAGTTTTTGCAGGCCGGCCGTGACCCCATGGCGGCCTTGCAAACCCGGCGTGGCCAGACTGTCGAGCGCCACGCCCTGGGTGGACAGGTTGATTCCGGCGGCGATGGCAAACGAGGCCAGCGCGCTGCGCAAGCTGCCGGCGGGAATGCTGTAGTCACGCATGGTGGCGGCCGGGCTGGACTCGGCCGCCACCGCCATGTGCGGCAAGCCGGCGCCGGCCGCGCCCGCGGCGAGGAGCAGAACCAGCGCGGCACGCACGGCGCCGGTGGTGGGGTGGAGCGTCATGCGTGCTGCGGTAAAGTTACGGTGCTGCAAAGCCATGTAGACCCTTTCGATGGTTCGGATTGTTCGTTCTCTACCTTGTATGACGAAGCAATCCGCAAAAAGGGACAAGGAAAATGTAAATAGTGGCGCTTGTTTGCTAGATGGAACACCGTAGGTCGGCTTAGCGGGGCGCAGCCGCGCGTAAGCCGACCAGCTCAAGCCGCCTCGACACTGATCCAGTAGCGCGTGCGGGGCACCAGCCGGATCGGCAAGGATCGCTGCAGCAAGAGCAGGATGTTGTCCGGGTCGTTCAGCTGGAAGATGCCGTCCACGGGCATGGCCGCCAGCGCGGGATCGCAGCGCAGCACGCCATAGCGGTAGCGCGCCACCTGTTCCAGCACCGCGCCCAGCGGCATGCGCTCGGCGATCAGCACGCCCTGAAGCCAGCCGGCGGCACCCGGCGCCAGCGGCGTCAAGACAGAAACGGCACGGTCATCGAAACTGCCCTGCCAGCCCGCATCGATCCTGCGCAGGGCGCCGGGAACTTCGCCAGGCTGGATCTCGACGGCGCCCTCGCTGACGCTCACCTGCGTGCGCGGCGCCAGCACGCTGCCAAGGTGGCGTACGCTGAAGTGCGTACCCAGCGCGCGCACGGCGCCATTGCTGCTGCGCACGAGGAACGGGCGCGCGGGCACGGCTGCGTCGTACGCCGTGGCGACGTGGATTTCCCCCGCATGCAGCAAGACCTGCCGCGCCGCGCCGTCAAAGCGCACGTCGATGGCCGTGTCCGTATTGAGCACCAGTTGCGTACCGTCGGGTAATGTCATGTGGCGGATCTCGCCCCTGGCCGTGCGGATGCCGGCGCGCCACGCTTGCCAGGGCGTCGACTGGCTGGCCAGCCACAGGGCCGGTCCGGCCGCGATCAGCCCGGCCAGGCCGTAGAGCACGGCGCGCCGCTGCGGCGACTGCGGCGCCGTATCCGCCGTCTGGCGCAGCGCGGGCGGCACGCTGGCCAGGGTGCTGCACACCAGCTCGGCCCGCTGCCAGGCCGCTTCATGGGCGGGATCGCTGGCGCGCCAGGCCTGGAACGCCTGCTGCTCGTCCGCAGTCAAGGTGCCGCCGTGCAGGCGCACCAGCCATTGCGCCGCCGCCCGCGCCGCGCGGGGATCGATGGAAGCGGTCACAGGATCAGCAGGATGCAGCGCTCGAACGCCTGCACCATGTAACGCTTGATGCTGCGCTCGCTCACGGCCAGGCGCCGGGCGATTTCCCCGTAGCCGAGGCCATCGACGTGGGCCAGCAGGAAGGCGCTGCGCACGAGCGGCGGCAAGCCGTCGAGCATGGCGTCGATGCGCTGCAAGGCTTCGCGCACGAGCAGCCGCTCTTCCGGCGACTGCATCAGCAATTCAGGCTGCTGCGCCAGGGTTTCCAGCCACGCCTGCTCCAGCGACAGGCGCCGGTAATGGTCGATCAGCAGGCGCTGCGCCACGGTCGTCAGGTAGGCGCGCGGCTCGCGCAAGCTTTGCCGGTTCTCCGGCGGCGCCATCAGCAGGCGCACGAAGGTATCGTGCGCCAGGTCGGCCGCATGGTCGGCGCACTGCAGCTTGGCGCGCAGCCAGCGCATCAGCCAGCCATGGTGGTGGCTGTAGATGCCGGCTATCGATTCGCTGGACTGCGCAATGTTCACTGGGGACTCCGATGCGCGCCAGGCAAGGCGCGTCTAATTGATAATAATTCTCATTATCACAAATCATGGCCTTCGGCGTCAATGCCGGTGCCTGCCTATCCCTGGAAACTGTTGTTTCAGCGTGGCTGCTGGCGCTTAGCGGTCGGTGTACAAGCTCTTCATCACCATGCCGCCGCGCATTTTCTTCGCGCCCGGCGCCAGCCCCGCCGGGCAGGCGCCCTGGAACACGGCTGCCAGTTCAGTGCGCTGCACTTCGCTCTTGCCATTGACTTGCACGGTGGTGTCGGCGCTCAGGGTATAGGCCTTGGCCAGGTCGCCCTTGAAGGTAGCGGCCAGCCTGGCGTCCGGGCAGCTGGATTCGAATTGATAGCTGTCGCCCTGGCGGCTGTGCGACTCGATCTTGCATTCCTGCTCGAAGCCGGACCACAGGTCGTCGTCGATCAGGCGGTCGCGCGCGTGGTCGACGCAGATTTCCCAGGAAAATGGCGAGGTGGCGGGCGTCACTTTCCACAACCCCGTGGCGCGCTGCAAGCGCTGCGCCGGCTCGGCCGCCGAAGCGAACGTGGCCGCACACAGGGGGAAAACAGTCATCAGAATCAAGGTCGCGTTGCGCTTCATGGGCTTTCCTTCAGCTAAAAGTTTGAATATAGCAAAGAGGAATGCGCGCAGGCCGCACGCTTAGCCGTGCATCCCGGGCCTCGCGGCCAGCACGAAGGGGATGGCAAACGGCCCCAGGAAAGTCACCAGGATGGCGCGCACGGCCGTTGTTTTCAAGGCGCGGCGTTTGGCGATGAACAGGCAGGCGAAGGCCGACAGGGACCAGATCAAGGCAGGCAGGTATGCAGTCATCATGAACTCCGGATGCGCCTTGGCAGGCAGGAAACCATGCTGACACGGAAATGCGGCCGCCGCAATGGCAGATCGGGCATCTGCCATTGCGGTGGATACGGGTCCAATACGATCAGTGCTGACCGATCTTCATGATTTTCAGCGCGTTCGTGCCGCCGACCTTGCCCATCGGCTCGCCCCAGGTCAGCACGACGGTGTCGCCCTTGGCCACGACTTTATGCTCGACCAGCAAATCTTCCGCCTGCTGCAAGACCTTGTCGCGGTCGGTGCCGGACGTCAGTTCCAGCGTGCTGACGTTGCGGTACAGGGCCAGCTTGCGGCGCGTGCCCACGCTCGGGGTCAGGGCAACGATGGGGATGTCGATGTTGCAGCGGCTCATCCACAGTGCCGTGGAACCCGATTCCGTCAGGGTGGCGATGGCTTTCACGCGCAGGTGATGGGCCGTAAACAGGGCGCCGTAGGCGATCGACTGGTCGATGCGCGAGAACGTGGCGTTGAGGAAATCGGCATCCAGCTTGCAGGTATCCCACTTTTCCGCGTCCAGGCAGATGGCGGCCATCGCTTCCACCGTTTCGATCGGATAGCGGCCCGAGGCCGTTTCCGCCGACGTCATGACGGCGTCCGTGCCGTCCAACACGGCATTGGCCACGTCGGATACTTCCGCGCGGGTCGGCACGGCGTTGACGATCATCGATTCCATCATCTGCGTGGCCGTGATGGCCAGCTTGTTCGACGCGCGCGCCATCTTGATCATGCGCTTTTGCAGGGCCGGCACGGCTGCATTGCCCACTTCCACGGCCAGGTCGCCACGGGCCACCATGATGCCGTCGGACGCGTCGAGGATTTCCTGCAGCGCAGGAATGGCTTCCGCGCGTTCGATCTTGGCGATCATCATCGGCTTGTGGTCCCATGCTTCGCCGGCGATATTGGCCAGCTGGCGCGCCATGACCATGTCGGTGGCGTTTTTCGGGAACGAGACGGCCACGTAATCGGCCTGGAAGCTCATCGCCGTTTTGACGTCTTCCATGTCTTTCGCCGTCAGGGCCGGCGCCGACAAGCCGCCGCCCTGGCGGTTGATGCCCTTGTTGTTCGACAACTCGCCACCGATCTTGACGGTCGTGTGGATTTCGCTGCCGACGACTTTGTCGACCGTCAGCACGATCAGGCCGTCGTTGAGCAGCAATACGTCGGCAGCGCGCAAGTCGCGCGGCAGCTCCTTGTAGTCGAGGCCGCAGCGCTCGATGTTGCCCAGCTCGCCATTCTCGCCCCATTTCGCGTCGAGAATGAAGGAGGCGCCGTTTTCCAGGAAAATCTTGCCTTCTTCAAACTTGCCGACGCGAATTTTCGGGCCTTGCAAGTCGGCCATGATGGCCACTTCGCGGCCGCACAGGGCTGCCGCTTCGCGCACCATGCGGGCGCGATCGATATGGTCTTGCGCCTTGCCATGCGAAAAGTTCAGGCGCACGACGTCGACGCCGGCCTTGAACATGCGGACCAGGGTATCGATATCGTTCGAAGCGGGGCCGATGGTGGAAACGATCTTGGTGGCGCGTTGCTGTACTTGCATGGTCATGGTTGCTGCTTTCTAAAATAAGTTGCTACAAGGGCCAGCCTTGTGGGCCGGCCGTCCTGGTGCGCTGGATCAGCGGTACTACGTTCCTACTTGGCCGCCATCAGGGCGACCGTCGTGTCGAGCATGCGGTTCGAGAAGCCCCACTCGTTGTCGTACCACGACGACACTTTCACGAGGCGACCCGAAACCTTGGTCAGGGTCGAATCGAAATTCGACGAAGCCGGGTTGTGGTTGAAATCGATGGAAACAAGCGGTTCCGTCTGGTACGTCAAAATGCCTTTCAGCGCGCCTTCCGACGCCGTTTTCAGCAAGGCATTCACCTCTTCCACCGTCGTATCGCGCTTGGCGATGAAGGACAGGTCGACCAGCGAGACGTTGATCGTCGGCACGCGGATGGCGAAACCATCGAGCTTGCCATTGAGTTCCGGCAAAACCAGGCCGACGGCGGCGGCCGCGCCCGTCTTGGTGGGGATCATCGAATGCGTGGCCGAGCGGGCGCGGCGCAAGTCTTCATGCATGACGTCGGACAGCACCTGGTCGTTCGTATAGGCGTGTACCGTGGTCATCAGGCCCGATTCGATGCCGATGGCGTCGTTGAGCGGTTTGACCAGTGGCGCCAGGCAATTCGTCGTGCACGAAGCGTTGGAAATCACGGTATCCGTGGCTTTCAGCACGTGCTGGTTGACGCCGAACACGATGGTGGCGTCCACGTCCTTGCCGCCCGGCGCGGAAATGATGACTTTTTTCGCCCCGCCCTTCAGGTGGGCCGACGCTTTTTCCTTGGTCGTGAAGAAACCCGTACATTCGAGCACCACGTCGACGCCGAGTTCGCCCCACGGGATCAGGGCCGGGTCGCGCTGCGCGAAGACGCGGATGCGGTCGCCATTGACGAGCATATTGTCGCCGTCGATGGTGACGACGCCGGGAAATTTGCCGTGCACCGTGTCGTAGCGCGTCAAATGCGCATTCGACTTGGCGTCGCCCAGATCATTGATGGCGACGATTTCGATATCCTGCTGCTTGCCGCCTTCATAAAACGCGCGCAAGACGTTGCGGCCGATGCGGCCATAGCCATTGATGGCAACTTTGATGGTCATGCTGTCTCCTTGATGTTTTCTGCTGAGTTCGTAAAGCCAACCCAAGTGCAAGTACCGGGGTCGTACCCTGAGGGTACGACCCCAGCCTTAGCTGTTGGGCTTGATTTTCATTAACCGCTATTCCGCAACCCCGCCGCAATCCCATTAATCGACAAATGTATCCCCGTGCGCGCCGCCGCATCCTGCTTGCCTTCGCGGAAACGCTTCAGCAGCTCCACCTGCACGTGATTGAGCGGGTCGATGTAGGGGAAACGGTTGCGTATCGAACGCTGCATCAGCGGATTGGCTTGCTGTAACTCTTCCTGGCCCGTGATCAGTTTCAAGGCGTCCAGGGTGGCCGCATATTCGGCGCGGATGCGCGTGAAGATGGCGTCGCGCAAGGCCTTGTCCTTGACCAGTTCCGCATACTTGCCGGCAATGGCGATGTCGCTCTTGGCCAGGACCATATCCATGTTCGACAGCAGGGACGTGAAGAATGGCCAGTCCGTGTACATGCCGCGCAGCACATCCGCGCCATCGGCCGGATGGGCGGCCAGGTAGGCTTGCACGGCGGAACCGAAACCGAACCAGCCCGGCAGCATCAAGCGGCATTGCGCCCAGCTCAAGACCCAGGGAATGGCGCGCAAATCCTCGATGGACGTGGATTTCTTGCGCGAGGCGGGACGGCTGCCGATATTCAGCGCGGCAATCTCGGCAATCACCGTCGATTCCCAGAAATACTGCTCGAAGCCCTCCGTGCCATACACCAGGTCGCGGTAGGCGTTCAGGGCCGTGCCGGACAGCTCTTCCATCGCGGCCAGATGGCCCGCGCCGGCCGAAGCCTTCGGCTGCAGCTGCGCCTGCGGCAGCAGGGTCGACTGGATGGTGGCGGCCACCAGCACTTCCAGGTTGCGGCGCCCCACTTCCGGGTTCGCATACTTGGCCGTGATGACTTCGCCCTGCTCCGTCAGGCGGATCTGTCCCTGCACGGCGCCGGCCGGCTGGGCCAGGATGGCTTCGTAGCTGGGGCCGCCGCCGCGTCCCACGGAACCGCCGCGGCCGTGGAACAGGCGCAGCTTGATCTGATACTCCTTGAAGACGGTCACCAGCTCGATCTCTGCCTTGTAGAGTTCCCAGCCGGACGTGAGGAAGCCGCCGTCCTTGTTGCTGTCGGAATAACCGAGCATGACTTCCTGCTGGTCCGCGCGCGAAGCCAGCAAGCCCCGGTAGAACGGCAAGCCGAAGGCGCGCGCCATGATGGCGGGGCCGGCGCGCAAGTCATCGATCGTTTCAAACAGGGGGATGATGTTGACGTCCACTTCGCGGCTGTCCTGGCGCAGCAAGCCCACTTCTTTCAGCAGCAAGGCCACTTCCAGCAAGTCCGACACGCTGGCCGCCTTCGAGATGATGCAGTTAGGCACCGATTCACGGCCGTATTTGGCATGGGCTTCGCGCACGGCGCGGAAGATGTCGAGTTCGGACGTCGTTTCTTCCGAATATTGCGCATATGGCGAGGTCAGCAGGCGTGGCGATTCCAGCTCGGCCAACAGCAAGCTGATGCGCTGCTCTTCGTCGAGGTCCAGGTAGACGAGGCCCGGCTGGGCGCCCGCGAACAGTTCGCCCACGACGCGCTCATGCACATCGGAATTCTGGCGCAAGTCCAGCGGCGCCAGCGAAAAACCGAAGACCTTGACGGCACGGCGCAGCTGGCGCAGCCGACCACGGGCCAGCGCGCGCAAGCCATTGCTGACGAGCGAATGCTGGACCACGTCCAGGTCGGCCAGTAGTTCAACGGCGGCAGCGTAAGGCTGCACGCCGTCGGCTTGCTTGCCCTTGCCGGAAAGCACCACGCGCGTATTTTCCAGGCGCGCATGGATGCCATGCAGGGCGCGACGGTACGGCTCGTCCACGCGGTGCGGCGAGGCATCGGCCGAGCGCTCGGCCAGCGCGCGCAGCGGCTCGCTGCAGGCATTCAGTACTTGCGCCAGCGACAATTGCGAAGCGAGCTTGCGCAATTCACCGAGGTAAAAGTCGAGCACCTTGTCCGCCTGCGTTTGCAGGGTGCTGCGCAGGATGTCGGCCGTGACGAAGGGGTTGCCGTCGCGGTCGCCGCCTATCCAGCTGCCGACCTTCATGAAATTCGGCAATTCCGCATCTTCCCAGCGGGCATCGCGCTGGGCCAGCATGGTTTCCAGCGAAGAATACAATTTCGGCAGTTCGCGCAAAATCGTGTGGTCGTAGAACGACAGGCCGTTGGCCACTTCATCCATGACGGACAGCTTGCTCGTGCGCAGCAAACGGGTTTGCCACAGGGTGACGATGC
Source organism: Janthinobacterium sp. 67 (assembly GCF_002797895.1). Lineage (NCBI taxonomy): Bacteria > Pseudomonadati > Pseudomonadota > Betaproteobacteria > Burkholderiales > Oxalobacteraceae > Janthinobacterium > Janthinobacterium sp. 67. The sequence continues at coordinate 1,372,325 of NZ_PGES01000001.1, forward strand.
CGCGGCCCAGCGCTTCTTCGTTCTGTTCCGCCTCTTCCGGCGTCATCTGCACGCGGTCGCGTTCGCTCAACAGGCGGGCGATGGCCATCTGGCAATTCTGGATGCTCTTGCGCTGCACTTCCGTCGGATGGGCCGTGAACACGGGGCTGACGAACGCATCTTCAAAGAAGGTTTCCAATGCATCGGCCTTGCCCGCGTCAAACACGTTGCCGACGGCATGGCTGAGGCTACCCTGGCGCGGCGGCGAGCCGGCGATCAAATGGGCGCGCGTGCGGCGAATGTGATGCTGGTCTTCCGCAATATTGGCCAGCAGCGAGAAATAGCTGAAAGCGCGCGTCAATTGCGTGGTTTCTTGCTGCGACAGCGCTTGCAGCGCGTCCGACAGCTGCGCGCGCGCCGCCTCATCATTGTCGCGGCGGAAACGGATGGCCAGCTGGCGCACGTGTTCGATGCGCTCGAAGGCGGGATCGCCCAGGTGGTTGCGGATGGCGTCGCCCAGCAGACGGCCCAACTGGCGGATATCGCTGCTCAGCAGCTCGTCTTTCACTTCATTCATTTGCATGGTATTCATTTCCTGGGGCGGCCACCGGCGGTACCGCACAGATTGCGTAGTTCGCGCTTCCCGGCCCGGGAAACGCCCATCGTCGAATTTGTAGTAAATTTACCTTATTGTCTCACCATCCTCTTGATTTCCATCAATAAAAACCGTATTCAAAGGGCCAATAAGGGCTAACGAGCTGTTTGCCAGGGCAACAATATGAAAATTTACTACGCATTTAAGCGAAAGGCAATCAACTTTTGTCTTTCGAGGGTGAAAAGTGGCGGCGCAACACACATCGCGGTGGCGGCGAATACACGCTCTCCTGTATGCTGGCGGCTGAAACAAGGATGTATTCCACATCTTTATGAACGAAGCCCATGCGACTGACTGCCTACACCGACTACACCCTGCGCACCCTGATGTACCTGGGCGTGCACCGCGACCGCCTCGTGACCATCCAGGACATCGCCGACCTGCATGCCATCTCGAAAAATCATCTGATGAAGGTGGTGCACCAGCTGGGCCTGTCCGGCATCGTGGAAACGGTGCGCGGACGCAATGGCGGCCTGCGCCTGGCGCGCGACCCGGCCGAGATCAATATCGGCACCGTCGTGCGCGAGACGGAAAGCGATTTTTTCATGGCCGAATGCTTCAACAAGGAAAACAATACCTGCCCGCTGACACCCGATTGCCTGCTGAAAGCCAAGCTGGGCCAGGCCACGGCCGCCTTCCTGGCCGTGCTCGACACGGTGACCCTGGCATCGATACTCGAAGCGACGCCAGGCGTGCCGGCGCTGGCGGCCGGCGTGATTCCCCTGCGCGTGGCAAAGTAAGCGCACAAAAACAACAATGCCCGGCGAACCGGGCATTGTTTCCTGCTGCAACTATCCAAAACCTCAATGCGCGCTGGCGCCTGCCGCACCGATGCCCGTCTCCGAACGCATCTGCTGCGCTTCGTAGCCGGCACGGTCGATGCGCGCGCGGGGGCTCTTGTCGAGCACCGAGAACAGCCAGATGCCGACGAAGCCGGCCGTCATCGAGAACAGCGCTGGCGAGGCATACGGGAACAGCGCTTCGCCATGGCCGAGCACATCGACCCATACGGACTTCGACACCACCGTCAGCGCGACGGCCGTGATCAAGCCCAGGAAGCCGCCGATGGTGGCGCCCCGCGTCGTGCAATCCTTCCACAACACCGACATGAACAGCACGGGGAAGTTGGCCGAGGCGGCAATGGCGAAGGCCAGCGACACCATGAAGGCGATGTTCTGCTTTTCAAAGGCGATACCGAGCACCACGGCGATAATGCCCAGCACGATCGTCGTCACGCGCGACACCTTCAATTCGTTGGCGCCCGTGGCCTTGCCCTTCTTGATGACGGTGGCATACAGATCATGCGACACGGCCGACGCGCCCGACAGGGTCAGGCCCGCCACGACGGCCAGGATGGTGGCAAATGCCACAGCCGACATGAAGCCGAGGAAGACGTTGCCGCCCACGGCCTTGGCCAGATGTACGGCCGCCATGTTGTTACCGCCCAGCAGCTTGCCGGCCGCATCCTTGAACTCGGGATTGGTGCTTACCAGCACGATGGCGCCAAAGCCGATGATGAAGGTCAGAATATAGAAATAGGCGATCCAGGTGGTGGCCCAGAACACGGATTTGCGCGCTTCCTTGGCGCTCGGCACCGTGAAGAAACGCATCAAAATGTGCGGCAGGCCGGCCGTGCCGAACATCAGCGCCATGCCGAAGGAGATGGCCGAGATCGGATCCTTGATGAAGGAACCGGGACCCATGATGGCTTCCTTGGTGGCATGCACGTCCACCGACTTGGCGAACAGCGCTTCCGGGCTGAAGTTGAATTGCGCCAGCACGGCCACTGCCATGAAGGTGGCGCCGCCCAGCAGCATCACGGCCTTGATGATCTGCACCCAGGTGGTGGCCGTCATGCCGCCGAACAGCACGTAGATCATCATCAATGTACCGACGAGAACGACGGCGATCCAGTATTCGAGGCCGAACAGCAGCTTGATCAGCTGGCCCGCGCCCACCATCTGCGCGATCAGGTAGAACGCCACGACGACGAGGGTGCCGGACGCGGAAAAGATGCGGATCGGCGCCTGCTTGAAGCGGTAGGCGGCCACGTCGGCAAAGGTGAAGCGGCCCAGGTTGCGCAGGCGCTCGGCCATCAAAAAGGTGATGACGGGCCAGCCGACGAGAAAGCCGATGGCGTAGATCAGGCCATCGTAGCCGTTCAGGAAGACGGCGGCGGAAATACCGAGAAACGATGCGGCCGACATATAGTCACCCGCGATGGCCAGACCGTTCTGGAAGCCCGTGATGCCGCCGCCGGCCGTGTAGAAATCGGACGCCGACTTGGTCTTCTTGGCCGCCCACTTGGTGACGAACAGGGTGAAGATGACAAAGGCAGCGAACATGATGATCGCCGTCCAGTTGGTCGGTTGCTTGACTGCCTGGCCCAGGTCGGCGCCGGCCGCGAACGCGGCGTTGCTGGCGCCGAGCAAGGCCAAGGCGCTCAGACAGGACACGCCGCGCAGCGCATGCTTGGCGGCGCTCATGCCTGCACCCGTGCCTGGATGGCGCTGGTCAGGTCGTCGAATTGCTTGTTGGCGCGGCGCACATAGATGCCGGTGACGAGCACGGTAAACACGATGACGAACAGGCCGATCGGCATGCCCCAGGTCATCACGCCGGCGCCCGTTTTCGTGGCCAGGAATTCCTTGTTGAAGGCGATGAGCAGGATGTAGCCGTAGTACACCAGCATCATCAGGCCCGTAAGCGCCCAGCCGAAGCGGGAACGCACCTTGACCAGCTGATGGTAGCTGGGGTCGCTCTTGATTTTTTGAACCAGATCGTCATGCATATATTGCCTCCGTTATTGTAAAAAGCTGCTCTTTTGTTTTCGAGCTTGCATTCACAATACGGGGCCAGCCTTACCGGCCCCTTACGGCGAGATGAATTTCTCGCCGTGGCAACACGTCACTTGCAACGAGATCAATTCAGCGCGGCGGCCGGCCCGAAGAATTCATGGTGTGTCTGCTGTTCCGGCACGCCCAGCTCGCGCAGGTATTGCTTGACGGCCCGCATGAACGGCTGCGGCCCCAGGAAGTAGGCGTCGATGTCGCGCGAGGCCGGCAGCCAGTGGCCGAGCTGCTCTTTATTGAGCAAGCCGACGGCATCCGGCGCGTCATGTTCATCGCCATGTTCCGCGTAGCAGTAATAGCGCTGCAACTGCGGGTGCTGCGCGGCCAGTTCGTCGATCTGACGGCGGAACGCATGCACGCCGTGGTTGCGCGCCGCGTGAATGAAATGCACGGGACGCTTGCCGCGCAGGGCCGCCGTCAGCATGGCCAGGGTCGGCGTGATGCCCACGCCGCCGCTGATCAGCACCAGCGGCTTGTCGCTGTCCTTCAGCACGAAGTCGCCCGATGGCGGCGTCAGCTGGACCGTGTCGCCCGCCTGCACGTGATCGTGGAAATGGTTCGACACCTTGCCGCCCGCTTCGCGCTTGACGCTGATGCGGTAGGTCTGGCCATTGCTGGCGGCCGACAGCGAGTACTGGCGGCGCATGGGCACGCCATCGACCGTGGCCACCACGCCGATGTACTGGCCTGGCGCGAAGTCGAGCACGGGCCGGCCATCGGCGGGCGCCAGCAGGAAGGACGTGATCTCGCCGCTTTCCACCGTCTTGCTACGCACGGTAAAGTCGCGCGCGCCGCTCCAGCCGCCCGGTGCGGCCGCCTGCGCCTTGTAGATGCGCCCTTCCTCGCCGGCCAGGATGTCGGCCAGCTGGCCGTAGGCAGCGGCCCAGGCGTCGATGACGGCGTCGCTGGCCACCTCTGCGCCCAGCACTTCGCGTATCGCCTGCAGCAGGCTGGCGCCCACGAGCGGATAGTGCTCGGCGCGGATTTGCAGGGCCACGTGCTTGTTGACGATGTTCGACACGAGGTCGCCCAGCGCATCCAGTTGTTCGATGTGCCTGGCATACATCAGCACGCCATTGGCCAGCGCGCGCTGCTGGTCGCCGCTGTGCTGGTGCGCCTGGTTAAAGTACGGCAGCACTTCGGGATGGTCGCGGAACAGATTCTTGTAGAAGTGGCGCGTCAGCGCTTCGCCGCCCTGCTCGAGGATGGGCACGGTGGCCGTGATGATGGCGCGTTGTTCTTGGGTCAGCATGTAAAACTCCTGTGTGGATATGGGTAAGCGGTATCAGGCCAGCGTCTCGACAGCTGGATATAACTCATGGTCTTCGCGCCGCATGCGCTGGAACAGGGCGTGCAGCACGGTGTTGGCTTCGCTGCGGAAGGCGTCCGGTTCGGTTTCCAGGCGCACCGGGGTATTCCAGCGGCCGGCGAAATCGAGGTAGGCGCCGGCGATGCCGTGCATCTCGTTTTCATACTGGCGCCCCAGCCGGGCCACCTCGGCCACGCCCGACGCTTGCGCGGCCGGATACAGGTAGCGCTGCTCGACGGCCAGGTGCAGCTTGATCAAGCCGCTCATGGCGACGATCTGTTCGGCGATGGCTTGCGCCTGCGCGGCGACGCCGCCGCGCGCCAGCTGGCGCAAGTCATCGATGGCGGCCAGGATGGCCAGGTGCTGCTGTTTGAATTTGTCGATATTCATGGCGTGTTTCTCTTGTTGAGTGCCGCCAGTGTAGTGGAATTCGCTTAAACATGCAAATAATATACATCTTTAAAACTTCAAAGTTTCCTGCAGGAATGTAAATTGACATGCGCCACTATGTGCGGCACAGAACACAAGCTACGGCCATGCCTGCCTATAATTTGCTCATCACAGCGCGTGCCCGCTTGCGGCCGTGCCGCACCCTCCACTCGAACCAAGGATAAGCATGAAAAACAAGACGGGCACGGGCCAGGCGCAGCAACTGGCCGGCATCATCAACGAGCACCACGCGGAACTGCTGGACGGATGGATGGCCGGCCTGATCGGACGCCTCGTGCGACGCGACAAGATCGCGGAAAACGAGCTGCGCCAGCAGGCGTCGCAATTTCTGCCGCTGCTGGCGGGCGCGCTGGAAAGCGGCGACTCGTTCGACACGGAAGGCGGCGCCTGGGACGACACGCGCCAGCTGCTTGCCGAAATATCGCAGTCGCGCGTGCGCCAGGGCTATTCGCCGATCGACACGGCCAGCTTCATGTTCGCCCTCAAGGAGCCGCTGTTCGGCTACCTGCGCAAGGCAATCACGGCGCAGCCGGAACAGCTGGGCGACGCCATCGTCAGCACCAGCAAGCTGTTCGACGAGCTGGGCCTGCTGACCATCGCCATCTACCAGAAGGCGCGCGAACAGGTGATCCTGCGCCAGCAGCAGGAATTGCTGGAGCTGTCCACGCCCGTGGTGCAGCTGTGGCAAAACGTGCTGGCCCTGCCCCTGATCGGCACCCTCGACAGCGCGCGCACGCAGGTGGTGATGGAAAGCCTGCTGCAAAAGATCGTCGACACGGGCGCGCTGATCGCCATCATCGACATCACGGGCGTGCCCACCGTCGACACCCTGGTGGCGCAGCACCTGCTGAAGACCATCGCCGCCGCGCGCCTGATGGGGGCCGACTGCATCATCAGCGGCATCCGCCCGCAGATCGCGCAAACCATCGTGCACCTGGGGGTCAACCTGGAAGACGTGATGACCAAGGCCACCCTGGCCGACGCCTTCGTCGTGGCCCTGAAACGCACGGGTTCCAGCATCACCTACCAGCAGCAACAACACTGAGGCGCCTATGGAGAGAATCCCCATTTTACGCATGGGCCGGCTGCTGCTGGTGACGATACAGGTGGACATGCACGACCGCCTGGCGATGACCTTGCAGGACGACCTGACCACCCGCATCGTGACGGACCGCGCCACGGGCGTGCTGATCGACATTTCAGCGCTCGACATCGTCGACTCCTTCATCGGCCGCATGATCAGCAACACGGCGGCGATGGCGAAAATCCTCGACGCACACACGGTGGTCGTCGGCATGCAGCCGGCCGTCGCCATCACCCTGGTGGAATTGGGCCTGGCGCTCGAGGGCGTGAGCACGGCGCTCAACGTGGAGCTGGGCATCAAGCTGCTGGAACGGGGCGGCGCATGCGCATGACGGGGGCGCCATGCTAGGCGCGCAGGCACAGGAACGTGCGCAGGCTGGGATGCAGCAGATGCCGCAGATTCTGCCCCTGCACAGCGACGAGGACGTCGTGCGCTTGCGCAAGCAGGTACGCGACAGCATGGTCGCCATGGGATTTGGCCTGATCGAACAGACCAAGATCATCACGGCGGCCAGCGAGCTGGCGCGCAACACCCTGCGCTACGGCGGCGGGGGCGAAGCGCGCATCGCGCGTGTCTGCGACGGCACGCGCCAGGGGCTGGAGCTGCGCTTCGTCGATGCGGGACCGGGCATCGACGATATTCCCCTGGCGCTGACCGATGGCTATACCAGCGGCGGCGGACTGGGACTGGGGCTGGGCGGCGCCAAGCGCCTGGCCGACGCATTTCACATCGACACGGCGCCCGGCGCGGGCACCACCGTCACCATCGCGAAATGGAAGCTGTTTTGAACCACATCGAGCAAGCCCCTGACATCGCCAGGCAACGCAGTTTTCCCATCAGCGAGCCGAGCGAAATCGCCGCCGCCCGGCGCGCCGGCAACGAGCTGGCGCGCCGCATCGGCTTCGACGACGTGCGCGCGGGCCAGCTGGCCATCATCATCAGCGAGGCGGCGACCAACATCGTCAAGCACGCGCAGCGCGGCGAGATCCTGCTGCGCAAGGTGCTGCGCGGCGGCACCAGCGGCATCGAAGTGCTGGCCATCGACAATGGCCCCGGCATGGGCAACGTGCGCCAGCACATGGCCGACGGCCATTCCACCACGGGCACCTACGGCGTGGGCCTGGGCGCGATACGCCGCCTGGGCCAGGAATTCGACCTGTACACGGCGCCCGGCAAGGGCACCGTGCTGATGGTCGTGGTCTGGGGGCAGCACGCCAGCAGCGCCATTCCCGCCCATCCGAACTGGCAGGTCGGCGCCGTATGCCTGCCGCTGGCGTCGGAACAGGTGTGCGGTGATGCCTGGAACGTCGTTTGCGAAGGCCATGAACTGAGCTTGATGGTGGCCGACGGCCTGGGCCACGGCCCGCTGGCGGCGCGCGCGTCCGAACGCGCCAGCGCCCTGCTGGAACAGGACACGCCCGGCCTGCCGCCCCTGCCCGCCCCCTTCATCGAACTGGCCCACGGCGCCCTGCGCACGACGCGCGGCGCGGCCCTGGCCGTGGCCCACATCGACAGCGCGCGCCGCGAACTGCGCTATGCGGGCGTGGGCAACATCGCCGCCTGCGCCTTCGACGCGCAGCAGCGCCGGCATCTGCTGTCGCATAACGGCATCGTCGGCAGCAATCTGCGCAAGGTGCAGGAATTCTGCTATCCGTGGCAGCTGGGCACGACCTTGATCATGCACAGCGACGGCCTGCACACGCGCTGGGACCTGGAACAGTATCCGGGCCTGGCGCATTGCCACCCCAGCCTCGTCGCCGCCGTGCTGTACCGCGATTTTGCGCGCGGGCGCGACGACGTCACGGTGGTGGTGCTGCGCGAACACGAGGAGCACCGGCCAGCCGGTGCGGAAAGGAACGACACGCCATGACGCAACGCATATTGACGGCCCATATCGGCAGTGAACTCGACGTGGTCGGAGCGCGCCAGCATGCGCGGCAGATCGCCGCCCTGTGCGGTTTCGGCGTGCAGGACCAGGTGCGCATCGCCACGGCCGTGTCGGAACTGGCGCGCAACGTCTACAACTACGCCGGCAGCGGCAAGGTGCATTTCGCCATCGACGGCCAGACGGCGCCGCAGGTGCTCAGCATCCGCATCGAGGACCAGGGCCCCGGCATCGCACAGCTCGACCGCATATTGTCCGGCACCTACCGCTCGCCGACGGGCATGGGCCAGGGCATCCTGGGTGCGCAGCGCCTGATGGACCGCTGCCACATCCGCAGCACGCCGGGCGAAGGCACGCAGATCACCCTGCACAAGCTGTTCCCGCGCGACGCCCCCCTGCTCGACGGGGGCATGATAGGCGCGCTGTCCGGCAGCCTGCAGGCGCTGCCCTCCGATATCACGCTGTCCGAAGTGCAGCAGCAGAACCGCGAGCTGCTCACCACCCTGGCCGAACTGAAGACGCGCCAGGACGATTTGCTGCAATTGACGCGCGAACTGGAAGACACCAACCGGGGCGTGGTGGCGCTGTTCGCGGAACTCGATGAAAAGGCCGACCACCTGCGCCGCGCCGACCAGATGAAATCGCGCTTCCTGTCGAACATGAGCCATGAATTCCGCACGCCGCTCAGTTCCATCCGCGCCCTGTCCAAGCTGCTGCTCGAGCGCATCGACGGCGAGCTGTCCGAGGAACAGGAAAAGCAGGTGCTGTTCATCCTGCAAAGCGCCGTCAGCCTGAGCGACCTGGTCAACGACTTGCTGGACCTGGCCAAGATCGAGGCGGGCAAGGTCGACGTGCACGCCAACAGCTTCCAGGTGGCCGACCTGTTCAGCGCCCTGCGCGGCATGCTGCGCCCGCTGCTGGTGTCCGAGTCGCTGACCCTGACCTTCATCGCCCCCGACCCGGCGCTGCACATCCACACGGATGAAGGCAAGCTGTCGCAAATCCTGCGCAACTTCATCGCCAACGCCCTGAAGTTTACGGAAGCGGGCGCCATCATCGTCAGCGCCACGCCCTTGCCGGAGCAGGACGCCATCCGCTTTTCCGTCTCCGACACGGGCCTGGGCATCGACGCCGAAGACGTGCAGCTGATCTTCGAGGAATTCAGCCAGGTGGAAAACCACATGCAGCGCAAGGTCAAGGGCACGGGTCTGGGCCTGCCCCTGTGCCGCAACCTGGCCACCCTGCTCAATGGCACGGTGAGCGTGGAAAGCACGCCGGGTGAAGGCTCGCTGTTTTCCGTCGTCCTGCCCACCAGCTACCATGCGCCCGAAGGCAGCCTGCCGCCGAGCGCGCCGGCCAACGACAATGGCAACGACCAGCGCATCGGCGTGCTGGTGGTGGAAGACAATCCGCCCGTGCGGCTGCTGTATGAAAAATTCCTGGCCGGCAGCGAATTTCGCGTCGTTCCCGCGCGCAGCGTGCGCGAAGCGCAGGAGCGCTGGGAACAGCAGCGTCCCGCCGCCATCATCCTCGACATCCTGCTGCACGGCGAAACAGCCTGGCACTGGCTGGCCGAGCTGAAAAACGATCCGCTGCGGCGCCAGGTGCCCGTCATCGTCGCCACCGAAATCGACGACGTGCGCAAGGGCCTGGCTCTGGGCGCCGACGCCTATTACGTCAAGCCGCTGTCGCGCCAGCAATTGCTGGCCACCCTGCGCGCGCTGATCGGCAACCAACACCACCGGCAAGAGCCGGCTCCGCCGCAAGGCACAACCACCTGGGACAATGCGCATGCTACCGGATAACAACAGCGATGCTCTGATCCTGAACGTCGATGACAGCGACGGCGCACGCTACGCCAAGTCGCGCATCCTCAAACGCGCCGGCTTCAAGGTCATCGAAGCGTCGAACGGCGGTGACGCGCTGCTGCGCGCACGCCAGGACCGCCCGAACCTGATCCTCCTCGACGTCAAGCTGCCCGACATCAACGGCCTCGAAGTGTGCCGCCAATTGAAGGGCGGCGCCGAAACGAACACCATCCTGGTGCTGCAAACGTCGGCCTCCTGCATCGGCTCGGCCGACAAGATCCGTGCCCTGGACGGCGGCGCCGACAATTATCTGGTCGAGCCCATCGAGGCCGATGAACTGGTCGCCAACGTCAAGGCGCTACTGCGCCTGGGCCGGGTCGAGCGCGCGCTGCGCGACGTGGACCGCCGCAAGGATGAATTCCTGGCCACCCTGGCGCACGAATTGCGCAACCCGCTGGGCCCCATCCGCACGGCGCTGGCCCTGCTGTGCAAGCTCGACCCCGTCGTGCCGGCCGTGCAGGACAACGCGCGCCGCACCATCGGCCGCCACACGGACCACCTGGTGCGCCTGGTGGACGACCTGCTCGACGTGTCGCGCATCTCGCAGGGAAAAATCTCGCTGCAATGGGAAAGCGTCAGCCTGGCCAGCGTGATTCGCAGCGCGCTGGAAACGAGCTCGCACAGCGTCGAGGCGCGCGGCCATGCGCTGGACGTGAACCTGCCCAAGGAAGAACTATGGGTCTGCGGCGACGCCGTGCGCCTGTCGCAGATCGTCGCCAACCTGCTGCTCAACGCGGCCAAGTTCACGGCGCCGGGCGGGCGCATCGCCATTGCCGCCGCGCGCGACGGCGACAACGTGCGCATCCGCCTCAGCGACAACGGCATCGGCATCGCCGCCGCCAGCATCGACAGCATCTTCGGCCTGTTCGAACAGAGCGGCCACTCGCCCGACCGGGTGCAGGACGGGCTGGGCATCGGTCTGTCGCTGGTGCGCAACCTGGTGACCTTGCACGGCGGCCAGGTCAGCGTGCGCAGTCCCGGCGTTGGGCTGGGCAGCACCTTCGAAGTCATCCTGCCGCTCGACGCCAACGTGCCGCTGCCGGCCGTGCCAGCACCGCAGGCGGCCACCGGCGGCAAGCAGCGCATTCTCGTCGTCGACGACAACTGCGATGCGGCCGACACCCTGGCCGAACTGCTGGAAATGTACGGCCACACGGTGCGCACGGCCTACACGGGGACGCAAGCGACCGAGCGCACCCTGGAATTCAAGCCCGACATCGTTTTTCTCGACATCGGCCTGCCCGACATGAGCGGCTACGACGTGGCCGTCAAACTGCGCCAGCTGCCGATACCGCAGCAATTCCTGCTCGTCGCGCTGACCGGCTATGGCCAGGAACACGACCGCCAGGCGGCCCTGGCGTCGGGTTTTAATGAGCACTTCGCCAAACCCGTCGATTTCGGCAAGCTGGCCATGCTGGGATTGCATATCGCGCCGTGAGCGCGGTGGCGGCTGCGTGTTGCCGGGGCGTCCGCTATAATCGGCGGCCGCCCCACCTCTGGAACCATGACATGAAAACCCGCACGCCGCTGCTGCGCATCACCATGATACTGGGTGCCCTGCACGCCCTGCTGGGCTGGCTGCTGTTGCCTTCCCTGCCCGTCGGCCTGGCCGGCTGGCTGCTGGGCGGCGCCGTCTTGCTGGCCTCGACCATGCTCATGCCGATGACCATCTTCGCCCGCGCCGTCACCAACGATGCGCGCCTGGCCGACCGTTTGAGCTGGGCCGGCTCGCTGTGCATGGGCTTTTTTTCCTCGCTGTTCGTGCTCACCGTGCTGCGCGAACTGACCCTGCTGATTCCCGCCGCCCGACCGCACGCGCAGGCGTCCGCCGTGGCCGTCCTCGTTCTGGCCCTGCTGGCCACCGCCGTCGGTTTCATCAACGCCCGCCGTGTGGCGCGCGTGCGCGAAGTGACGGTGCCGATTGCCGGCCTGCCGGCCGCCTTGCAGGGATTGACCATCGTTCAATTGAGCGACATCCACGTGGGCGCCACCATCAAGCGCGCCTACGTGGAAGCCATCGTCGGGCGCGCCAACGGCCTGCGGGCGGACATCATCGCCATCACGGGCGACGTGGTCGACGGCACGGTGGCGCAGCTGGCCAGCCACACGTCACCGCTGGGCGAGCTGCGTGCACGCCACGGCGTCTTCCTCGTCACGGGCAATCACGAATACTATTCGGGCGCCGCGCCCTGGGTGGCGGAGTTCCGCCGCCTGGGCTTGCGCGTGCTGATGAACGAACACACGGTGCTCGAGCACGACGGCGCGCGCATGGCCCTGGCCGGCGTCACCGATTTCAATGCGGGCAGCTTCGACCCGGCCCAAAAGAGCGACCCGCAAGCGGCCATCGCCGGCGCCCCCGCCGATATCCCCCGCATCCTGCTGGCACACCAGCCGCGCAGCGCGCCCGAGGCCGAAGCGGCCGGCTACGACCTGCAATTGTCGGGCCACACGCACGGCGGCCAATTCTGGCCCTGGAATCTGTTCGTGCCGCTGCAGCAGCCGTATGTGGCGGGCCTGCACCGGCAAGGCCGCTTGTGGATTTATGTGAGCCGCGGCACCGGTTACTGGGGGCCGCCGAAGCGCATCGGCGCGCCGGCGGAGATTACAAGGCTCAGGCTGGTGGCGGCGTAAGCTTCACTCCTCCCATGTGGCCATCCACGCCGCGAAACGCGCCGCCACGGCAGGCGGATTCAATAGCTCCATCGCGCCTTCCACCGCTTCGCTGTCGCTGACCTCGAACAACAGCACGAAATCGTCGCGCTGCGCACCCGCACCAAAACAGCCTTCGGCATCGAGCTGCGCCAGCGCCGCGATGCAGGCGTCGAACACGCCGCTACGGAAGGCGCCGAAATCGACGTCGAACGGCAAGTCGCGGTGCGCCTGCAGCAGCAAGCGGTAGGCGCCGTCGAAATACGCGACCCCATCCTCAAACGCCCATTCGGCCGGATTCCACAACATCTCTTCGCCGTATTCCGACGCTGCCAGCGCTTCGCGGCTGTTGGCCGCCGGGCCGATGGTCATGGCGCTGTCGTCGCTGACCAGCGCGTAAGCGTTGATGTGCCGCTCCGGATGGGCACGACGCACGGCGCCAAACGCCAGGCGCGCGGCGTCCGCCACCAGTGTTTGCAGCAGCGCGAAATCAAAGACGGCAGGGTCGACGAGCATGGCGCGCGCCAGGGTATGGCCACCGGCGACAGCCGCATCGCAATGGGACAGATAGGCGGCCTGCGCTTCGGCTACGCTCGCATACTGCGTGCGCGTCTCCGCACCCCAGGTCATGGCCGCGCCGCTGGCCGTCCACACGGTCGTGCCAAAGACGCGCGCCTCCTGGAAGCGGGCCGGCTGATCGGCGTCGTAGGTATAAAACAGGCTGTAGTTGTCAGGCATACGATCTTTCATTGTTTAATCGGGCCGTATCTGCGCGGCGAAATCGCGCTGGCGGAACTGCTCCAGCAGGAAATCGACGAACACGCGCGTCTTCGCGGGCAGCAGTTTCTTGCTCGGATAGTACACGGACAAGGGGCCGGAGTCGGCATGCCAGCCGGGCAGCAAACGGATCAGGGCGCCGCTGCGCAAATGGGCCAGCGCGTGCGGCATGGGCAGCAGGGCCACGCCGACACCGAGGATGGCCGCCTGCGCCATCGCTTCCGGATCGTCGAAGATGGCGCGCGGCCGGCATTCGGCCACGCCTTCGCCGCCCGATCCGTCACGCAGTATCCAGCTGCGCAATCTGCCGCTGCCGGCCGAGCGGCGCGCCACGCCGTCGAAGTGCGCTAGGTCAGACGGGTGCACGGGCATGGCCTTGCCCCGCATGAAGGCGGGCGACGCCGTGGCGACGATGTGGGCGTGGCCCAGCTCGCGCGCCACCACGCCCGGCGTCAGTTCGATGCCGCCGCCGATGGCGACGTCAAACCCTTCGCCGACCAGGTCCACTTGCCGGTTGTCGAAATGGCAGTCGGGGATGACGCCGGGGTAGCGGGCGATGAAGTCGCCCAACAGGGGCACCACGTAGCTGCGTCCGAACGATGGCGCCATGCTGATTTTCAGTATGCCGGCCGGCTGGCCGCCCTCTTCCGCCACTCCGGCGATCGCCTCGCGCAAGGTGGACAGGGCGCCGCCGATCTGCTGCAGGAAACGCTCGCCCCCTTCCGTCAGGGTCAGGCGGCGCGTGCTGCGCTGGAACAGCCGCAGCCCCAGACTCGCTTCCAGGCGCGCCACGTTCTTGCTGACGGCGGCCGGCGTCAGTCCCAGGCGGCGCGCGGCCGCCGAAAAGCTGCCCAGCTCGGCAGACAGCACAAACGATTGCAAGTGATTGAGGGCTTCCATATGCCTATTCTACCCGCTCATTTGATAGCAATGGTTGAAAGTGATTGTAGCGATTCATGGCTAGCGCGGCAGGAATGAAAGGCAGATACTGAATTCCTCAACTTCTTACCTAGAAAGCTCATCATGCAAACCCAAGCCTCCACCAGCACCTCTTTGCCACTGCAAGACAAGATCGCGTTCGTGACGGGCGGCTCGCGCGGCATCGGCGCCGCCATCGTGCGCCGCCTTGCCAGCCAGGGCGCCAACGTCGTCTTCACCTATCAAAGTTCCGCCGCCGAAGCGCAGGCGCTGTCCGCCAAGGTGGAAGCGGCCGGCGGCAAGGCCCTGGGCGTGCAGGCTGATGCGGCCGACGCCACCGCCCTGACGGCGGCCATCGCCAAGGTGGCGGCGCAGTTTGGCCGTGTCGACATCCTCGTCAACAATGCGGGCGTGTTCCTGCCCGGCGCCATCGACGATTTTTCGCTGGAAGACTTCGACAAGACCTTGAACGTCAACGTGCGCGCCGTGTTCGTCGCCATCAAGGCGGCCGTGGCGCACATGCCGACGGGCGGGCGCATCATCAACATCGGCAGCACGAATGCGCACCGCATGCCGTTCGGCGGCGCGGCCGCCTACGCCATGAGCAAATCGGCGCTGAGCGGCCTGACGCAAGGCCTGTCGCGCGACCTGGGCCCGCGCGGCATCACCATCAACAACGTGGAACCGGGCCCCGTCGCCACGGACATGAACCCGCCGACGGGCGACTTCGCCGACCTGATGCACGGCTTGATGGCCCTGCCCCGCCACGGCACGGCCGATGAAATCGCCGGCATGGTCGCTTACCTGGCCAGCGCGGAAGCGGCGTTCGTCACGGGCGCCGGGCTGAAGATCGACGGCGGTTTTGCCGCCTGATCGAGTCCGAACATCAGCGAACGGTGCGCCGCCACGCCGGCCATGGCGCCATCGGCCACCGCGAACGCCACGCTGCCCGCCGTGCGGCCCGCGTCGCCGCAGCAAAAGACGCCAGGCACGCTGCTGGCCTTTTGCTCGTCGGTGCGCACGAACGGCCCCATGGGTCCCTCTTCCAGCGCGCAGCCCAATTCGCCGGCCAGGGAACTGGCCAGGCGCGTGCGGGTCGCCACGAACAGGCCGGCCATCGCGTGGCGGCTGCCGTCCGCCATGACCACATCGGCCACCGCGTCGATCCGCGCCACGGGCGCGCGTACCAAAGTTACGCCGCGCGCCTCCAGTTGCGCCAGCTGCGCCGCATCAGGCTCGAACGCGCCATTCAGGAAAAAAGTGACCGTGCCCCAGTCGGGCAGCATCAAGGCATGGTGCATGGACAGGGGGCCGGTGGCCAGCACGCCGATGGCACCCTGCTCCAGTTCATAGCCGTGGCAGTACGGGCAGTGAAAGACGCTGCCGCCCCAGCGCTCGGCCAGGCCGTCGACGGGCGGCAGTTCATCGATCACGCCGGTGGCCAGCACGAGGCGGCGGCCGTGCACGACATGACCGTCCGCCAGGGTCACATCAAAACCATCGCCATCGCCGCTGGCCGCCGCCTGCACGGCCATGCCGTCCCGCCAAGTGACGGTGGCATACGCCATCAGCTGCGCCTTGCCCTCGGCCGCGATGGCGGCCGTGCCGCTGCCGTCCTGGGTCAGGAAACCGTGGGAATGGCTGGCGTAGCGGTTACGGCGCTGGCCGCCGTCGATCACCAGCACGCGGCGGCGGGCGCGCGCCAGTTGCGTGGCGGCGGACAGGCCCGCGTAGCTGCCGCCGATGATGATGGCATCGAACGGAATGCCAGGCGATTCAGGAATGTGCATGCGGTGCTCCTTTGTGTGTGGCGTATTGTTGGCTGAAACGGTCGGCCAGGTCGGCCAGGGTGACGGCGCCAAGGCGCCGGATCAGCAGCGCCTCGGCTTCGTCGAAGGCGCCGGCCAGCGACTGGTTGACCACCTGCTCGACCAGGCAGCCCGGCTGATCGACGCGGTTGCCCATGGCGAAGATGGTGGGCGACCCCACGGCCACGTAGATATCTTGCAAGGTCACCTGGTGCAGGTCGCAGACGATGCGCCAGCCGCCGCCATGGCCCTTGTCCGACGCCACGTAGCCGCGCTCGCGCAAGCCGGCCATCACGCGCCGCACCAGCACAGGGTTGGTGTCCAGGTAAGCGGAGAGTTCCTCGGACGTCATCGGGCGTCCCGCATGGGCCATGTGCAGCAGCACATGGAGGATCGATGATAGTTTGCTGTCGCGTCTCATGTAACTAATGATAGTACATAATTCCGGCAGATGCAAACCAGTTGCAAAATTCCGCGTAAAAAAAGGGTCAGACCCTGTCGGGTCTGACCCCGGCCTTTGCTTCAGGGTGTATTTTTACGCTGCGGATGCTTCCCTGCGCCGCCGTCCCCGCCACCACAGCAGCAAGGCCAGCAGCACCAGCACGCCAACGATGATGCCCGCGCGGGCAAGGCCGATCAGGTTCGACGGCGCGCCGCCATTGCGCAAGGTCGTCACCTGCTCGGCCGTCACCTTGATGGCGGGATTGCCGTACATCCGCTGCACGTAATTGCCGAGGGTGACGATCTGCTCGTCCGACAGGGTCTGGCGGAAGGCGGGCATCAGGTGGCCGGCATGGCTACCCTTGCCGTCCTGCCGTTCCACGCCATCGAGGATCGCCATCACCAGGTTGTTGCTGTTGCCGCGGCCCGTCGCCGAGTTGTGGAACAGCGGCGGCAAGCTGCCGTCGAAACTGCCCTCGCCCTTCGTCTGGTGGCAGCTGGCGCACTGCGCATCGTACAGCTGCGCACCCGACATCGTGTTCAGGTTTTGCGGCAGCGGCACGCCGCGGATGCTGCTCAACTCGTCGCCAGCCTGGCCCCATTGCGTCACCGGTTTCACGTCCGCCTTGTCGCGGATGGCGGGCACGCTCTTGATGTAGTGCGCGATGGCGTTCAAGTCCGCGTCGCTCAGGTGCTTCAGGCTATGGTCGATGGCTTCGGCCATTGGTCCGGCCGCCTGCCCCCGGTGCGCGGCGCGGCCCGTGCGCAGGTAGCCGGCCAGGTCTTGCTGGCTCCAGCCACCCACGCCGCTGTTGACGTCCGACGTGATGTTCGGCGCGTACCACGTGCCCAGGTCGGCGCCGCCCAGCTCCTTCGACAGCTGCTCCGCCATCAGCGCATTGCGCGGCGTGTGGCACGTGGTGCAGTGGGCCAGGCCTTGCGCCAGGTAGGCGCCACGGTTCCACTCCATGCTCTTCGACGTATCGGCCACGAACGGCTTCTTGTCGAGGAAAAGCAGGTTCCAGCCCGCCATCGACAGGCGGATGTTGAACGGGAACGGCAAGTCCGTCTTGTGCGCCGGCGCCGTATCCACCGCCGCCACGCCATGCATGAAGTAGGCGTACAGGGCGGCCGTGTCGTCGTCCGTCACCTTGGCGTAGGCCGTGTAGGGCATGGCCGGGTACAGATTGGCGCCATCGGCCCGCACGCCATGGCGCACGGCGGCGGAAAACTGCGCCAGCGTGTAGTTGCCGATGCCATGCGTTGTCGACGGCGTGATGTTGGTGGCGACGATGGCGCCCAGCGGCGTGGCCAGGGCCAGGCCGCCCGCCATCGGCTTGCCGCCAGGCACGCTGTGGCAGGCGATGCAGTCGCCGGCCGTGGCCAGGTAGCGGCCGCGTTCAACCGCCTGCACGTCCGCACCCGGCGCTTGCGCCGCCAGCACGGGCAAGGCCAGGGACAGCAAGGCGGCGCCGGCCGCCAGTCTGAAGATCGCCATCATGCCGTTCCTCCCTGTTGTTCGTCGAGGATGTGCTTGACGGTGCGCAGCGCCACGGCCAGGCCGTTTTCCGTCGAATTGCACGTGCCGGACGTGGGCAGCACGCCCGTGCTGCACAGGAACAGGTTGGCATGGTCGAAGGTACGGCCCCACTGGTCGCATACGGCCTTGGCGGGATCGGAACCCATCGACAGGGTGCCGCAGATGTGCTGGTTGTTGGCAAACACGCCTTCCTTGCTGTGGCGCAGGTTGGTGCCGCCCATCAGTTTGGCGATGCGTTCGAAATCCTGCTTCGAGCGCTCGTGTCCCCGCTTCGTGTACTCATCGATCGCGTAGTGCGCCTGCGGCTTGGGGATGCCCATGGCGTCTTTTTCGCTGCTGAGGGCGATGCGGTTTTCCGGATTCGGCAGCACTTCCAGCACGTTTTTCAAGCTCATTTCACGGGCCGAGCGGAAACGCAGCTGCTGTTCGAACGCTTCGCCGAAGACGCCCTTGCCTATCAGCTCCCTGGTGGCGCCATCGACTCTCGAGATGTTCGTGAAATCCAGGCGGTACGGCGAATGCCGGCTGCGGAAGTCGCCGTCGCGCATGGTGTTGATGGAATTGGGGCTTTGCGGGCCCCGGCCCAGCCACAGGTCTTCATCGGCGTCGAAGGTGATCGAGGTACTCGGGTGGTCCATCAGATTGCGGCCCACCATGTCGCTGCTGTTGGCCAGGCCGTTCGGGTATTTGTCCGAGGCGGAAACGAGCAGCAAGCGCGGGCTTTCGATGCCGTTGGCGGCCAGAATAAACGTCTTGGCCGTGACCCGGTGGCTCTTTTTGTCGACGTCGTAGTACAGGGCAGCCGTGATGCGGCCCTGCGCATCGTGTTCCAGCTTGTAGACGTTGGCATTGCAGACGATCTTGACGCCCGCCGCTTCCGCCTGCACTGCGGCGATGCCGCCGTGGTATTGCGCGTCGATGGGACAGATCGGCTGGCAGCTGTTGTTGCCGCAGCAGGCCGGGCGGCCATCGTAGCTGACGCTGTTGCGCGCCACCGTGTTGCCAACGACCTTGAACGAGGGGTCAAGGCGCTCGCGGATGCGGCGCATGGCGTACGGCTCCGTCACGGGGTCCATCGGGAAGGCTTGCTTGCGCGGCGAACCCGTATTGTCGGCACCGGAGACGCCCATGATCTCTTCCGCCTCCTGGTAGAACGGCTCCAGGTCCGCATAGCTGATCGGCCAGTCGACGCCCACGCCATACAGGGTATGGATGCGGAAATCGTTCGGCACGTTGCGCCACGCTTGCGCGGCCCAGTGCCACGAGGTGCCGCCGAACTGGCGGATGTATTCGGCCGGGTATGGATACGGGCCGGCCTGCACCAGGTAACCGTTATCCCTGGGCTGGTAGATCGGGTGCGGCGCCGTGGCCACCGATGGATACGGCGACATCCAGTCGCTGCGGCGCGTCGTGTTGCGGAAACGGGCGACGATTTCGCCGCGCGACACGCGCGGTCCCGCTTCCAGGATCAGCACCGAGCCGCCCGCCAGCGCCAGCTTGCGCGCGGCCAGGGAGCCGATGATGCCGGAGCCGATCACGAGGTAATCGGCGGAGAGTTCTTCAGCCATGATGGCTCCTTAAATTGGTTTTCTGGCCCAGCTGCCGTAGGCGCCGTAGGAATACGTGGGAGGCTTGAGCACGTCGGCGACGACGGCCGCGTTCAAGGCCTGCTCGTAGGCGACGCAGACGGCCGCCTCGCCCGTGCCGACGATGCCCAGGTACCAGGCGCTGGCGATCTGGCGCGGCAAGGCCGCCAGCGGCGACTGGGCCGGGTCCAGCCCGTCGAGCGCTTCCTGCAAGCCGGCCGCCTGCAAGCCCTGCGCATTGATCAGCGCCAGCAGCGCGCGCACCTTCGCGGGGAAAGCGGCGTCCTGCGCCACCAGCGCGTCATACAGGCGCCTGGCCAGCACCGGGTCGAGCACTTGCCGTCCCACCAGCATGGCCGACACGCCGAGGAAGGCGCCCTGCTCCGCACTGGCGACCGGTTCGGCCAGCGCCCAGGGAATCAGCGCCGCGGCCGACGCCGACAGCAAGCCGGCCAGCACCATGCGGCGGCCGGGATTCAGGGGGCCGCGCCCCTCCTTATTGTGTGTAGCGTCCAATTGAAGCTCCCGTGCGTTCAGCAACCGTTCAGAAAGAATGCTTCAGACCGACCATCACCACCGTCTGGCCGCCGTTCGACGACGGCGTGCCGTTTTGCGAATCGCCGACCGAGGCGACGGCATTGACGATGGCGCCGTCCTGCCCCAGGGTCTGGCCGCGCGCCAGCTGGCGCGCTTCGATCAGGTAGATCGCCGTGCGCTTCGACAGCGCGTAATTCTGCTCGAACGACAACTGGCGGTAGCGCGCGCGGTCGGCGATGCCGTTGGCGTGGCTGGCGAAGGTGTCGCTGTAGCCGGCGGACAGGAACCACTGCGGCGTCAGCTGGTAGCTTGAAATCAGGCCGGCCGTGTTGAAGATGGCCGTGTCGCGGAAGGCCGAGCGGCTGCCCGCCTCGTATTGCACGTTGCTGGCATTGGCGCCCACCATCCACTTGCCCATGGTGTAGCGCGCGCTGGCGGCGATGAATGCGATGCTTTCGGCCGAAGCGTAGCCCCGGTTGAGGGCCGAGATGCCGAAGCTGCCCGAGGCGTTGTCGCTCCAGCCGGCGCCATTCTGTCCATTTTTCAGTTTCAGGTAGCCGAGCGCGAATTCGGCTGGCGACGTGCTGTACTTGACGGCGGCGCTGAAGCTGCTGCCCACGGCATTGCCGTCGGCCGCTTCGCCAAAGCCGTATTGCGCGCTGGCCTGCAAGCCGCGCCAGGCGGGCATGCTGTAGGTGGCGGAATTGCTGATGCGCACGGTCGTGTCGAGGCCGTCGATGTCGCCCGGGTGGGCGCCGGTGGCGCCCGTCAAGACATTGCTCGACGCCAGCGAACCGACCAGCAGGTAGTACGGCGTGTACTGGCGCCCGGCCGTCACGGTGCCGTAGGCTGCCGACTGCAAGCCCACGTAAGCCTGGCGGTTGAACAGCGAGCTGGCCGAGCTTTGCGCGCCCGTATCGCTTTCAAAGCCGTTTTCCAGCAGGAACAGCGCCTTCAGGTCGCCGCCCAGGTCTTCCACTCCCTGGAAGCCGATCTTGCTGGCGGACAAGCTGCCGCTGCGCATATAGGTATTCGACTTGCCGCCCTGGTTGCTCGCGTAGGCGGTGGCCGCGTCGACCACGCCGTAAATGGTGACATTGCTTTGAGCGCAAACGTTTGCGCCAATGAGCGTGGAGACGGCCAGCGCCGCAGCGCGCATGCATGGTGTGTTCATTTTTTTCCTGACTTTGCTGTTTTATCTGGCGAAATACGGGCGTGGCGCCGCGTTGCCGCCCCATCCATGGATACGGGCGTCCGCTGTTCTTCTTGATTTGGATCAAGTGGAACAAATTATACGCTTATTTACTCACATGTAAGTGATTGACTGTCGGGCGTAGTCTTATAGCAAAACCGGCGCACGTGATGGCGCACGCCCCTCAGCACGGGGAAATCACAGGAACAGATATGGGAAAAGCAGCGGCGGCGCATGGTGAAAACACGCGCCCGATGGCGTTCGGAACGGGGAGATGGGAGGGGTTGCCGCTCAGCGCAGGATGGCGGGCGCCACCGGCAAGGTTTCAAGGGCAATGAACGCTTCCAGGGCGCGGCGCATGTCTTCGAACACCTGCTTGCCGTAAGCCGCTTCCAGGTGGGCATATTGCAGGTCGATGAGTTTACCCATCTGCATCAGCAAACTGGCGCCCGCTTCCGACAGGTGCACCTTGCGGCGGCGCTGGTCGCCTTCGAACTTGCTGCGCCCGATCAGGCCGATTTCTTCCATGCGCGCGAGGATGCCGCTCATGCTGGGACTGGAAATCTGGCAGATCTCGCACAGCTCGCGCGGTTCCAGGGTCGGGCTTTCATTCAGCGCGCGCATGATGCGCCACTGCTGCTCCGTCACGCCGAAGTGATTGAGGATGGGGCGGAAATGCTGGAGCAGGCTGTCGCGGGCCTTCAGCAGCAGTTGCGGCATGTTCGGATAACGGATCGGTAGCTGCAAGTGGAACTCCTGGGTGGCCGGCACAATGAGCGTCATTATACGACTGGCAAGAGAAGAGGCGCGGCAAAATTCCCCTTCCTTGCCGTTCCCGTGCCGTGGCGTCAGCCCTTCGCTTTTCTCTGCTCGGGAATGAAGTGTTCGCGCACGGCCTTGGCCAGCAGCTCCGGCGGCAGCAAGCCCTGCCCCAGCAGGAAGTTGTTGAAGGCCAGGCGGTCGAACTTATCGCCCAGCGCCAGCTCCGTTTCCGCGCGCAGTTGCAGGATGCGCGTATAGCCATAGAAATAGCTGCCGGCCTGGCCCGGCATGTTGAAGGTATAGCGGTCCAGCTCCTGGCGCGCCATCGGTTTCGACAGCATCACTTCATCCGTCAGGATGCGGCCCGCCTCCTCGCGCGTGACCTGCCCCAGGTTCAGCATCGGGTCGAGCATGGCGCGCGCCGCGCGCAGCATGCGAAATTGCAGCGCGATGAACTGCCCTTCGGCCGGCTCGTACGGAATCATCTCCGCTTCCGCGTACAGCGCCCAGCCTTCCACGTTGACGCTGTTGAACGCGTACAGGCTGCGCGCCTGCGACACGCCCCGCTCCACCATCGCGCTGAACTGCAGCTCGTGGCCGGGGCGCCCTTCGTGCGCGCTCAGGGTCCAGGCGGCGCCCGCGAAATTGAAATCATCATACGCCTCGCCCTTGCCACTGGCGGCCGGATTGCTGACGGGGAGGACGAACTGGCCGTGTTCTCCCGTATTGCCGATCAGCGGAGGCGGACGCATATGCGGCGCCGGCTGGGCCGCCGATTCGGCGGCGGACGCCAGGCGCATGGTCATGGCGCGCGCAGGAATATCGACCACGCGCTGCCGGGCGATGCGCTGTTCCAGCTGCGTATTGACGCTCTTGTAGTGCGCTTCGAGCTGCTCATTGGGAATCGAATCGCTTTTCAGCGCGCGCAGCACCTGGCGGTAGTCCGTGCCGTCGACGCCCTTCAACGCCAGCTTGGCCGCCACCACGGGCGCCAGCGCCTGCATGGCGGCGCGCGTTTCCAGGTAGGCCACCTGCGCCCGCTCGACCAAGGCGCGCGGCGCGATGTCGATGCCCACCTGTTTCAGGCGGAATGCATACAGCTCGGGCGCCATGCGGAAATCCGTGCGCGACAGGGGCAGCACCACTTGCTTTTCCCATGCCGCATACTCGTTCAGCTGCTGCTCCATGGCCGCCAGCGCGCTTTCCGCGCCCGTGATCTTCATGTCGGCGAACAGCTTGCGGATGCCGGCGATATACGTGGGCACGTTTTCCAGCGACTGCTCCACCTGCAGGCGCACGGGGCCCGCCAGGCCAGGCTGGCCGATCTTTTCCGTGAAACGCGCCTTGGCCTGCGCCGTGATCGGCGTGCTGCCCGGGAACTGGCCCACATAGCGTTGCAGGCGTTCGAGCGCCTTGGCGCGGCGCGCGGCCGGGCGCTGTTCCTGCAGCAGACTTTGCATCGAACCGAACACCATCTGCGGCACGTCGACCCACGGCAGCGTGTATTTGGCCTCCAGCTGCGTGCCCATGATTTGCTGGTCGACGGCGCCGATCAGGATTTCCAGGTCCTGGCGTAGGCGCTCGTCGCGTTCCAGTTCCAGCTTTTGCTGCAATTGCGCGCGCGCCTGCTGCAGCGCCGCCACCTGGCGCTCGACGATATTCGGTCCCAGGTCGGCGGCCAGGCCGTCGTACTGGACCAAGCCCGTATCGGAGGCGTCTTCGGGCGAGAACCGCGCCTGCGCCGCCAGCACGATGGCTGCGTTGCGGTTGCTGGTGTCAACCCAGGCCGATGAAGCGGCGGCAGCTGCGGAAACGATGGGGACGGCGGCCAGGGCGGGCATGGCCAGCGCGCTTGCAAGCGCGGCTACCAGCACGGTCTTGCGCAATTGCGGAATAACGGACATCGGGGGATTCCTTCCTGAGGTGAGCGATGAGCGAAGCGGCGAGTATCGGCCAGCCTCGGGTAACTGTCAATTCACACCGTTCAGCGCGGGCAGGTTCCATGGCGTGACGATCTGGATGGCGGACAAGGGCGGTGTCTGCGCCAGGGCCGGCAGCGCGCCCTGCGCCCGCAGGATTTCCTGGCACGCGCGGCGCATGTCCTGGCCCAGGTCATGGTGCAGCACGGCCTGGATGGCGCCCGACTTGAGCAGCGCCACGTTGTCCGCGTCCAGGTCGTGGCCGATGAAGACCTGGCAAGGCCGGCCCGCCTGCGCGAACGCCTGCACGATGGCGGCATTGCCGCCGCCGATCGAATACACGGCGGCGATCCCTGGATGCGTAGCCAGCGCTTCACGCACCTGCGCGCCCGTGGCGCCGTCGATGCCGTGGCCTTCGCTCACTTCGACGATGGATAAATGGCGGTGCCGTTCGCGCAGCGCGCGGCGAAAGCCGATCTCGCGCTCTTCCTCGCCATGAAAACGGTTGCTGCTCAGGGTCACCAGCACTTGCTGTTTTCTGGGTCGCTTGCCAGCTCCCAGCCACTGGCCGATCAGGCAGGCCGCCGTCTCGCCCGCCGCGCGGTTATCCATGCCCACGTAGCTGCGGCGCGCGGAAGATGGCAAGTCCGTCACCAGGGTCACGACGGGAATGCCGGCCGCCGCCAGCCGGTGTACCGCCTCGGCCACCGGCGGCAAGTCCGGTGCTTTCAGCAGCACGCCGTGGCTGCCGTTCTTGCGGATGCGTTCCAGCTGGTCGACGATGCCCGCCACTTCCAGGGTTTCATGCAGGTGAAAGCGCGAACGCAGCACGGCCGGATGCAGGGACGGCAGTTCCGATTCCAGTGCCAGGCGCACGGCGTCCGTAAAGCGGCGAGGCGCCACCATCAATACGTCGAGCATGAACTTCCTGCCGGCCAGGCCCACCTGCGTGCTTTGCCGCGCCAGCTCGTCGAGCGCCTGCGTCACGCGGCGCACGGTATTCGCATGCACGCCCCCGCGCTGCTTGATCACGCGGTCGACGGTGGCCACGCTGACGCCAGCCTGCAGCGCCACGACCTTGACGGGAAACGGATGCGTCATGCGATGTCCATGGCAATTGATGGTTTTTTGATGGTTTTCCTGATGAAAAATGCGGACCTTCATCCCTATACTGATTCTACAACTTAAAACATCAGGAGACACCGCATGACCACCACAAACGCCGCGCCGCCCGCCCCCTTCTGGCTGTCGCCGCAAGATTGCCAGCTCGATGATTTCATCGCCACCGTCAGCCAAGGCACGACACTGGCCGACTATCCCCACGCCGCTGCGGTGGAGAACAATATCCTCGTCTACGACTGCGACCAGGTGCGTGCGCTGGCCGCCAGTACCGCATCGCTGCGCGCGCTGCAGGCCGAATGGGGCAAGGCTTTGATGGATGGTCCCGGCCTGATCGTGCTCCAGCGCGCCGTCGACGACATGGCGACCTTGGAACAGGTCAGCGACGTCTTCCGCGCGCTGATCGCCGAACAGCATGCGAGCGGCCAGGCGGGCGGCGACCATTTCGCCAAACCGGGGACGAACGACCGCATCTGGAACGCCCAGCAAAAACTGTGTCTGCGCGCGCCCGAGGCGTTCGCGCGCTACTACGCCAATCCCGTCTTCGCATGGATCGCCGAGGCCTGGCTCGGGCCCGCCTACCAGATGACGGCGCAAGTGAACGTCGTCAACCCGGGCGGTGCGGCCCAGGCGCCGCACCGCGACTATCACCTGGGTTTCCAGAGTGCGGCCAGCTGCGCCGCCTACCCGGCGCCCGTGCACCAGATGTCGATGCTATTGACCTTGCAGGGAGCCGTCGCCCACTGCGACATGCCGGTCGAATCCGGTCCCACGCTGTACCTGCCGTATTCGCAGCGCTACCAGGCCGGTTTCCTCGCCTGGCAGCAGCCGCCCTTCCGCGACTATTTCGCCCGGCATTGCGTGCAGCTGCCGCTGTCCCAAGGCGACGCCGTCTTCTTCAATCCCGCCCTGTTCCACGCGGCGGGCCATAACCGGTCGTCCGACATCCGCCGCATGGCCAATCTGCTGCAAGTGTCGTCGCCATTCGGACGCGCCATGGAAGCGCTGGACCGCCGCGCCATGAGCGCCGCCCTGTATCCGGCCCTGCAGGCCTTGCGGGCAGTGGGAACCCTGTCCAGCGATGGCATTGTTCACGCGATTGCCGCCTGCGCCGAAGGCTACGCCTTCCCCAGCAACCTCGATCGCGACCAGCCCATAGACGGCATGGCGCCGCCCACGCAGCAGCAGCTGATGCACGAAGCGCTGGCGCAGGACTGGCCCGCCACGCGCTTCCTCGACGCGCTAGGCAGCCATGCCTGGCGCCAGCAAGCCTGATCCCCTACCGCGACAACTTCGGAGACTCCCTATGCAAGACATCAACATCGGCCTGGTCGGCGCCGGCTACATGGGCAAGGCCCACACCATCGCCTACAAGACCGTGCGCAGCATTTTTCCCACGGCCTTGAACCCCGTGTGCGAATGCATCAGCACCAGCAGCGCGGAAGGCGCCGCCCGCAGCGCTCAGGAACTGGGCTGGCACCGCTCCACGGGCGACTGGCGCGCGCTGGTGGCCGACCCCGCCATCGACGCCATCATCGTCGCCACGCCGCCGGCCACGCACAAGGACATCGTGCTGGCCGCGCTGGCCCTGGGCAAGCCCGTGTTCTGCGAAAAGCCGCTGGGCATGACGGCCGCCGAATCCCTGCAGCTGGCGCAGGCGGCGGAAAGCGCGGGCGTGGCCAACATGGTGGGCTATAACTACATCCGCACGCCGGCCAGCCAGCTGGCGCGGCACATCATCGAATCGGGCGAAATCGGCGAGATCATCCACGTCGCCGCCGAACACGTGGAAGACTATCTGCACGACCCGCGCGCGCCTGCCTCGTGGCGCACGCGCGAGGCGACGGCAACGCGTGCCGGCGCGCTGGCCGACGTGGGTTCGCACTTGCTCAACCTGGCCTTGCGCCTGGGCGGCCCCGTCGACTCTCTCGTGGCCGACATGAACACGGTACATGCGCAACGCCAGGGCCAGAATGGCATGGAAGCGGTGGAAAATGACGACCAGGGAAATGTGATGCTGCGCTTTGCCAGCGGCGCGCTGGGCGCCCTGACCTTCAGCCGCGTGGCGGCCGGGCGCAAGATGGGATACACCTACCGCATCACGGGGACGAAAGGCGCGCTCGCCTTCGACCAGGAAAACCAGAACGAATTATGGCTGTACGACGCCGGCCGCCCCGCGCAGCGCCAGGGTTTCCAGCGCCTGCTGATGGGGCCCGCCCACCCCGACTACCTGGCGTTCAGCCAGGGCGCCGGGCACGGCACCGGCTACAACGAGCAGATCGTCATCGAAGCGCGCGACTTTCTGCAGGCCATCGCCGGCGGCCAGCCGGTCTGGCCCACCTTCCGCGACGGCTACGAGGTGGACCGGCTGATAGCCGCCGCGCTGCGCTCCGTGCAGGAGCGCAGCTGGATTTCCCTGCGTTGAACGCCTATCAAAACCTGCTGCGCGTCGTGATTTACGGCCTGCGATGCTCACTGTACCTTCGTACAGTTGCGCTTCTCGACCGCAACTCCCTTCCGCTCGCTACGGTTTTGTTAGGCGTTGTTAGTACGTTAGGCGTTCTTAGTACGCCAGGCCGTAACCGAACTTGTACAGCGGATGGGCCGTGTCATACGGCACGTCCGACTTCTGCACCTGCACTTCGGCCATCGACGATGGCAGCTCGAACGGCAGCTTGCCCTGCGGCTTGGCCTTGCCCGTCAGGACATCGAACAGCGCGCCGTCGCTCACGCCGAAGTTGGCGAGGATGGCGCTGGCCTTGTCCTGCACGTTGCCGAGGATGGCCGGGCGGTCCAGGTACACGGTGACCACCGTCTTCGGCGCGAACTTTGCCGCGTTCTTGATCGCCTCGTAGTCTGCATTGCCATCCACGTAATCGAGGCGGCCCTCGTGCTGCATGCTGCCGAAGATGTAGTTCGGGTGCAGGGTTTCATACGGCGCGGCCACGCGCAGCAGGGCCACGTCCGCTTCCTGCGGCGTGGCGACCACCGTGTAGCCGTACTGTTTGGCCACGGCCGCATCGATGCCGTACAGGTAGACTTTCTTGACGGTGGCCGCCAGCGGCAAGACCTTGTCCTTGTTTTCCAGCAGGACCAGCGAGCGGCGCTGCGCATCCAGGCCCGCCTCGATGAACTCCGCCTTGCCCACGGTGCTGGCCGCCTTGGCCGCATCGACGAACGGATGCTCGAACAGGCCCTGCTTGAATTTCTGGATCAGGATGCGCCGCGCCGAAGCGTTGATGCGCTCCTCCGTCAGCTGGCCGCGCTGCACGGCCTGCGTCAGGTACGGCGCTTCCGTCACGCCGCCAAACTGGTCCATCCCCGCCGTCACGGCCTTCACGTAACGCTCTGCCTTGGTGGCGTCTTCCATGCCCCACGGCGTGCCAAAACCCATGAAGGAAGGCGCGACGCCGGGCGCCGTGCCGTTGCGGCAGTTGGCGTCGCAGTCGGAGGTGATGCCCCAGTCGGACAGGATCACGCCTTCGAAGCCGTATTTGCCGCGCAGCAGATCCGTCAGCATGGTCTTGCTGAAGCCGGCCGCCACCTGTTCCAGGGTGATGCCGTCGATGGTGATCTTGCCGTCCGGCAGAGCGTAGGTCGGCATGACGGAAGCCGCCTTGGCCGTGAAGGCGCCTTCGAACGGTTTCACGTGGTAGGCGAAGTTGTTGCCCGGGTAGGTCATGTAGCGGCCGTAGTAATTGTGGCCGTCGAAACCCTCTTTCGTGGCGCCATAGCCGACCCAGTGCTTGACGACGGCCACCACGCTGCCGTCGTGCAGGCCCGTGTTCCCATCCTGGAAGCCCTCGATATAGTGCTGCACCATGCGCTTGGCCAGGTCCGCGTCTTCGCCAAAGGTGCCGTTGATGCGCGACCAGCGCGGCTCGGTGGCCAGGTCGGCCTGCGGCGACAGCGCCTGCGTGATGCCGACGGCCAGGTATTCCTGGCGCGCGATGTCGCCGAAGCGGCGCACCAACGCATCGTCGCCGATGGCGGCCAGGCCCAGGGTTTCAGGCCACTGGGAGAAACCCTTCGTGCCGGCGCTGGCGCCCACCGTGTACTGGAAATGGTGGCGCGGATCCGTGCTGATGGAAACAGGGATGCCGTGGCGCGACGTTTCGCTCAGGGCCTGCACCTTGTTGTACTGGGAAGCCATATTGGCCGTGTCGCCCGCCATGCGCGTGATGAAGGTGTTGACGTACTGCTTGACGATCAGGTCTTGCAGGGCCGTCAGGTCGTACGCGCCGCCCTGGCCGATGCCGGTGGGGTCGGCCACGGTGGGTGCCGTGCCATGCATCATCAGGCCGGCCTTTTCATCGAGGGTCATGCGCGACAGCAGGTCGTCCGCGCGGTCCTCGGCCGGCAGGCGCCAGTCTTCGTACGGGTCAATCTTGCCGTTGCGGTTCATGTCCTTGAAGGTATAACCGTCGCCCTTGAGCTGGGCGTAGGTGGTGGTGCCGAACACGGGTTGCGTATATCCCGCGCTGCCTGAGTCGCTGTTGCCGCAGGCGGCCAGGGCAAGCGTGGCGACGCAGCCCGCGACCAGGCGGGCCATCGGTTTCAAAGTGCAATTCATCATTATCTCCAAGACTGTTTTTGTAGGTATCAAGGCGCGGCAGCAAGGCCGGCCGAAACAATATAGCGTGAGAATACGTGAGTTTCTTGACCGCGCAGCACGCGTTTTATACCCGCGAGAACAATTTTTGGTTAGATGACACAACAACCAACAATCTCCTACAAAGTGCTAATATTTGTGAAAAATTACTACAACAAGCAGAATAAGCAGGAGACAGCCTTGCACAAACCCGACACGCGCACGGTTTCGAACCGGATCGCGCAGCAATGCGCGCGCGCCATGCAGGCCGATGGCCACGACCCCGCCGACTTTTTCCGCCATACGGGCATCACGCCGGCGCAGCTGGACGAGCCGGGCGGCCGCATCAACGCCGAGCGGCACCGCCGCATGACGGCCTACGCCCAGCAACTGCCGCAGCACCGCGGTTTGCTCGACCTCGACGTGACGCACTGGTTCGCGCATTACTCGGGCATCGCCCACGTCTGCTTCAACCGCCCCACCCTGCGCAGCGCGCTGCACGAGCTGCTGCACTTGCGGGGCCTGATCGGCGAATTCGATTTCATGCTGATGAGCGAAAATGGCACGCGCATCGAGATCGAATACTTGTCCGAGTTCTGCCCGTCGGGCGGCGCCATGCAGGCGCTGGCCAATTTCCGCATGCTGTCGCTGGTGGCGCGCGCCTACGACGATGGCGCGCCCACCGCCTTCCGTGCCGGCTTCCAGGGCAAGGCGCCATGGTTCGCGCCGGCCATTTCCGAGTGCTTCGGCGCCGCCGCCACCTTTGGCCAGGCGCGCAATACATTGACGTTCGACGCACCGGCGCTGGACCGGCCCTTCGCCCAGTTCAACGCCATGCTGGCGCCGCACGCGCTGCGCCACGCGCAGGGGCAATTGCAGCAGTTGCAGGGTGCGCAGCTGTTTTCGGCCCGCGTGGAGCAGGCCATCATCGACCTGCTGGGCCAGCAAGGCGCAGGCGACGCCGACGGCGCCTCGCTGCTGCCGGCCCTGTGCGACGGCCTGGCAATGAACCGCTGGACCCTGCAGCGCCAGCTGCAGCAGGAACAGACCTCATTCCGCGCACTGGAACTGCGCGCGAAAAGCCGCGAATCGCGCCGTTTGCTGCGCGAAACGAGCCTGAGCGTGGCGGAAATCGGCGACCGCCTGGGCTTTTCCTCGCAAAGCGCATTTACCCGCTTCTTCAAGAACCAGTTCGAACTGCCGCCGGCGCGCTACCGGCAGGATGCCGCCGGAGCCTAGACGTTCAGTTGCCGGTTCATGGCGACGATGTCGTCATGGCTGGCATGCGCGCCCAGCTTGGCGAACTGCGCCGGCATCCGGTCGCGTATCGCGGCCGCCTTGCCGGGAACCGCCGCGGCAAGCGCCTTGGCCATCGCGGGCGCCTCAAGGTCGCAACAGTAGGCGGGGGTGCAGGGCTGCTGGCGCCAGGACTGCGCCAAAGTGCCGCCATCGACCGCGTCAAATCCGGCCTGCTCCACCAAGGTCATCGCCGTCTGCATGGCCATCGGGTCATCTCCGGCGACGGCTATGGCGAGACGGCCCGGCGTGCCTGCAGGCTGGCCCAGCGCGGCCAGCGTATGCGCCAGCACATTGTTGAAGGCCTTGACCACCGGGCGCCCCAGCTGGGCTGACACCCAGATGCTTTCGGCCAAGCCCGCATCGATCTGCGCAATCGCCGCGTCACGCATGCCAGGATAATAATTACTGGTGTCGATCACGGTGACCTGCGGCGGCACCGCGTCGAACAGGCCGGCAGGCAGGCTGGCCATGGCTGGCAGCGGAATGGCCAGCACCACCACATCCACGCCATCGACGGCGCCATGCACATCGGCCGGCACCGCGCCGATGTCGTCGGCCACGCTTTGCACGCCTTTGACACCGCCGGAATTGGCTATCTTCACCTCATGGCCGGCGGACAGCAGCTTGCGCGCCAGGGTTGCGCCGATATTTCCCGTTCCAATAATTCCTATCTTCATGTTCATGAGCTCCGTGTCGTTGATCGTCCAATGTGCTGTGATTTTAGGAGCCTTATGCAATAATTGGAAGTACCCACCAAAAAGTAAGTAACCCACATATCATGACAGAACAACGGGAATGGAATTGTGGCGATCCGCAAAATCGCCGAGACTGGGCCGACGCCACCACCGAGACCTTGCGCGTACTCGAAGGCAAATGGAAGATCATCATCCTGTGCCAGCTGTTTGCGGCCAAGGCGCCTTTGCGCTTTTCCGACCTGGAGCGTCTGATTGAGGAAGTCAACCAGAAAATGCTGATCCAGCAGCTCAAGCAGCTGGAAAAGGACGGTATCGTCGTGCGCAAGGTCTATGCGCAGGTACCGCCCAGGGTGGAATATGCATTGAGCGAGATCGGCCATGCGCTGGGACCGTCGATGCAGGCACTGATCGAATGGGCCGAACTGCGGCGCGCACGCCTGGCGCACGCCGCTGCCGATCCTGCCGCGCCAGATTAACCCTGCGGCGCAGCCCTTGCCTGCCCCCGTATCCGGAACCAGATCGCATACATGGCGGGCAGGAACACCAAAGTCAGCACCGTGCCGGCAAACGTGCCGCCGATCAGGGTATAGGCCAGGGTACCCCAGAAAACCGAATGGGTCAGCGGAATAAAGGCCAGCATGGCCGCCAGCGCCGTGAGGATCACGGGACGCGCGCGCTGCACGGTCGCTTCCACCACGGCGTCGAACGGCGCCAGTCCGGCCGCCTCGTTCTGGTGGATCTGGCCGATCAGGATCAGGGTATTGCGCATCAAAATGCCCGACAACGCGATCAGGCCAACGAGCGCATTGATGCCGAACGGCTGCTGGAACAGCAGCAAGGTGGGCACCACCCCGATCAGGCCGAGGGGGCTGGTGAGGAACACCATCACCATCGCCGAGATCGAACGCACCTGCAGGATGATCATCAAGAGCGTCAATGCCAGCATGATGGGGAACAGCGGCAGCATCGCTTGCGTGGCCTTGGCCGATTCCTCGATGGAGCCGGCCTGCTCGATGCGGTAGCCGGCCGGC
The DNA here is from genome assembly GCF_002797895.1 of Janthinobacterium sp. 67. NCBI lineage: Bacteria > Pseudomonadati > Pseudomonadota > Betaproteobacteria > Burkholderiales > Oxalobacteraceae > Janthinobacterium > Janthinobacterium sp. 67. The sequence continues at coordinate 1,405,271 of NZ_PGES01000001.1, forward strand.
AGCTTGTCGACGATGGCTTGCAGCTGGGTCGTGATGGCGCCCGAGACGTCGGGCGGCTGCAGGCCGTCGGCGATGTCGCCACGCACGGTAATCGTCGGCTGGCGGTCGCGCCGGCGCATCACCGGTTCTTCCGAACGGACCTCGACGCTGCCCACCTGCGACAGCGCGATACGCTGGCCATTCGCGCCGGCCAGGGTCAGGTCGGCGATGCGGGCCGGATCGAGCCGCACGTCGCCGGCCGCGCGCGCCACCACCTGCACCGTGCGGATATCTTCGCGCACGGCCGTGACGGGCACGCCGCTGAGCAAAAACTGCAGCTGCTGCGCCACCGCGGACGACGTCAATCCCATCGCCTGCAAGCGCTCCTGCTGCAGGCTGAAATGCAGGGTAGGCGTGCGCGTGCCCCAGTCGGTATTGACGGTGCGCGTCATCGGGCTGGCCTGCATCACGGCTTGCACCTGGCCGGCGATGCCGCGCAAGACCTCGGGATCGGGGCCGCTGACCCGGTAGGCGACGGGAAACGGCGAGTACGGGCCGAACACCAGTTGCGTGACGCGCACGCGTGCTTCGGGCGCCAGCCCGGCGGCGACGGCCTCGCGCAAGCGCTGCTTGAGCGCGTCGCGCGCCTGCTGGCTGTCGGTGCGCACGACGATCTTGGCAAACGAGGGATCGGGCAATTCCGGCCCCATCGCCAGGTAAAAGCGCGGCGCGCCCTGGCCCACATAGGCCGTGACGATCTTCGCCTCGCCCTGGCGCGCCAGCCACGCTTCCACCTTGGCCGCCGCGCCGCTGGTCTGCCCGATGGCGCTGCCGTAAGGCAGTTGCACTTCAATCAGCACTTCTGGACGGTCGGAGATCGGGAAAAACTGCTTCTTGACGACGGCCATGCCCAGCACGGCCAGCACGAACAGGGCGATGACGGTGGCGAACACCAGCCATTTGCGGGCGATCACGCTTCCCAGCAGCCGGCGAAAGCGGTGGTAGCGCGGCGTGTCGTACAGCGCGTCATGGCCGCCGGCGACGTGCTTGAGTTCAGGCAGCAGCTTCACGCCCAGGTAGGGAGTGAACACCACCGCCACCACCCACGAGGCGATCAGCGCGATGCCGACGATCCAGAACATATTGCTCGTGTATTCGCCGGCGCTGGAACGGGCAAAGCCGTTGGGCATGAAGCCGACGGCCGTCACCAGGGTGCCGGCCAGCATGGGCGCGGCCGTGTGGCTCCAGGCGTAGGCGGAGGCGGCGATGCGGCTGTAGCCCTCTTCCATCTTCACGACCATCATTTCGATGGCGATGATGGCGTCGTCCACCAGCAGGCCCAGGCCCAGGATCAATGAACCCAAGGTGATGCGATCGAAGTTCTTGCCGGTGGCCGCCATCACGATGAACACCACGGCCAGGGTCAATGGCACGGCGGCGGCCACCACGATGCCGACCCGCCAGCCCATGCTGACAAAGCACACCAGCATCACCACCAGCAGCGCGGCGAGGAACTTGAGCATGAATTCGTCGACGGCCGCGCCGATATTGACTGCCTGGTCGGTGACCTTGGCCAGGCTCATGCCCAGCGGCATGGCGGTGCCGATGGCCGTCACTTCACGGTCCAGCGCCTTGCCCAGGTCCAGCCCGTTCCAGCCGTCGCGCATGACCACGCCCAAGAGCAGCGCCGGCTCGCCGCCATTGCGCACCATGAAACTGGCCGGGTCTTCCTGGCCACGGCGCACGGTGGCGATATCGGACAGGGCCAGGGTGCGCCCCTGCGCCACCACGGGCGTATCGCGTATCTTTTGCAGCGCGTCGAGCGCGCCGTCGAGGCGGATGAATACCTGCGGCCCGCGTGTCTCGACCGTGCCGGCCGGGTTCAAGGCATTCTGGCCGTTCAGCGCCGCGAACACGTCCTGCGCCCGCACACCCAGCGTGGCCAGGCGCTCCTGCGAAAACTCCACGTAGATGCGTTCGGCCTGCTCGCCGATGATATTGACCTTTTTCACGCCCGGCACGTGCAGCAGCCGCTGGCGCAGGGTTTCCGCCTCGCGCACCAGCAGGCGCTGCGGCTCGCCCTTGGCCTTGAGCGCATACAGGGCAAAGGTGACGTCCGCGTATTCGTCGTTGATCATGGGGCCGATCACGCCGGCCGGCAAATTGGCCGCCTCGTCGCCCGCCTTCTTGCGCGCCTGGTAAAACTCGGCCTGCACCTGGTCGGGCGGCGTGCCGTCGAGCAGGGTCAGGGTCGTGAAGGCCAGGCCGGGCCGGGTGTAGGTCTCGGCCCGTTCATACCAGCGCAGCTCCTGCAGGCGCTTTTCGATCTTTTCGGCCACCTGGTCCTGCATTTCGCGCGCACTGGCGCCTGGCCAGGCCGTGACGATGGTCATCACCTTGACAGTGAAGGCCGGGTCTTCCGCCCTCCCCAGCTTGAAGAACGACAGCAGGCCGGCCAGCGAAATGAGACAGATCAGGAACAGGGTGACGGAACGCTCGCGCACGGCCAGCGCCGACAGGTTGAAGCCCGCGGCGCTCATGGATGCGCTCCCGCGGCGGCTGCCGCTGGCGCCTGTTCGATCCTGACCTGCTCGCCCTGGCGCAGCAGGTGGGCGCCCAGCGCGACGATGCGCTCGCCCGCCTTCAGGCCGCTCACGTCGGCGCCGTCGTCGTGCAAGCCCAGTACCTTGACGGGTCGCCAGCTCACCTGGACCGGCGTGCCGGCGATCACCCACACCCCCTGCCCCTTGCCTGCGTCGTGCAGGGCCGTCAGCGGCACTTGCACGGCGTCGCCGGCCGCTTGCGCACCGGGCAGGCGCAAGGTGACGGTGGCGCCCAGCGGCGCGTTCGACAGCGCCGCATCGAGCACGTAGCGCGCCTCGAAGGTGCGCGTTTGCCGGTCCGCCGTCTGCGACAGCTGGCGCAAGGTGGCCGGCACGCCGGCACCGGGCCTGCCGAACAGGGTGGCCTGGCCCGTGGAACCGAGCGCGGGGCGCAAGGTTTCCGGCAGCTGGATCGCCGCTTCGCGCCGGCCGTCATGGGCCAGGCGTACCACCACCTGCCCGGCCGCGACCACCTGGCCCGGTTCGGCCAGGGTGTCCATCACGACGCCGTCGGCATCGGCCAGCAGCACCGCGTAATGCAGCGCATTGCGCGCCACCCCGGCCTGGGCTTCGGAAGCCTTGAGCTGGGCGCCGGCCGCGTCAGCCGCCGCCTTTACCTGGTCGTAGTTTGACGCCGAGATGGCGCCCGTGCCGCGCAAGTCGCGGTAGCGCGCTTCTTCATCCGCCGCCTGGCGCGCGCGGGCGCGGTCGGCCGTGACGGCATCCTGGCGCGCCTGCGCCAGCAACTGCAAATCGTCGGCGTCGAGGCGCATCAACGGCTGACCGCGGCGCACGGCCTGGCCGGCGTCGACCAGCCGCTCGCTGACCTTGCCCGCCACGCGAAAACCGAGATCGCTCTGCACGCGCGGCGCGACCACGCCCGTAAAGCTGCGCGCGCCCGCTTCGGCGCCCTGCACCGCGACGGCGCGCACGAGCGGCGTGGCCGTGCGCGGATCGGCCTGCGCCTTGTCGCCGCAGGCGCCCAGCACCAGAGGTAAAGTGGAAATGACAACAGATGAAGCGAGGCGGCGCCAGCGCATAGGAATCCCATGAATGAGTGATCAGGGTTCTCATTCTGGTACTAGTGACCAATTAAGTCAACAGTCACTTATCATTGAAGCGGCTATGGCGACAAACTGCGCAACACCAGGCTGGACAACTGCACGGTTGCCGTGTCGCTGCTGTCGAAGCTGTATTGCAGCAGCAAGGGATTGACGTAGGGACGCATCACCAGGTAGATGGCGCTGGCCGTCTCGTCGAGCGGCGTCTTGCGTTCGAAGTCCCCGCTCTTGCGCCCTTGTTGCAAGATATCCTGCAGCAAGGCGCCCATCGCCAGCTCGTAGGATTGCACGGATGGCCAGCGCTCGGTGGCGGCCGATGCCGCGATGTCGTACAGCTTGCGGTCCTGGAAAAACAGCCGCAAGCTGGCCTCGACGCTGGCCTTGAACATGCGCCGCAGCTTCTCGGGCGGCTGACCGGCCGCCTCGACCGCAGCCTTGACCTCGGTCTCGATCTGGCGCAGGCAGTTGCCGCAGATATGCTCGCCGATCGCTTGCTTCGATTCGAAGAATTTATAGATATAGGCCTTGGAAAAACCAATCGCCCTGGCCAGGTCGGAAACGGTCGTCTTTTCATAGCCGTAGCGGCTGAAGTAGTCGGTGGCGGCGGCAACGATCTGGTCGCGCACGTCGTGGCCGGCGGGGCCGCGCGCGGGGCTGGGGGTGTCAGGTGTGGTGGAATTCATGGCGACAGCTTAACGCGCCGCGCCGGAATGCACAATAAGTGACCAATATGTATTATAGTCACACATTATTCATTTGATGACCAGGAAGACCACCATGCCATTCCCCCGCCTGCGCCTGCCCCTCATGCTGATCGCCGCCAGCCTGACCGCCACCGGCTGCACCACCGGCCCGGACTACCGCCCGCCCGAGCTGCCGCAAGCGGCCCAGTATCTGCACCAGGCGGCGCTCGGTACGCGCCAGGACGCTGACTCTGCCGAACTGCGGCAGTGGTGGACGAGCTTTGGCGATCCGCGCCTGACCCGCCTGGTGACGGTGGCGCTGGCGCAAAACCTGGACCTGGCGCAGGCGCAGGCCAGGGTCAGCCAGGCGCGCGCGGCCACCGGTGCGGCCGACGCCGCGCTGCGGCCGTCGGCCAGCCTGGGCGGCCAGGCGGCGCGCGCCTACCAGTCCGTGCAAACGCCGCTGGGCCAGGTCTTGAACGCCACGCCAGGCCATGACCGCGCCGGCAGCGCGCGCGAACTGAACCTGCAAGCGTCGTGGGAACTCGACCTGTTCGGCGGCCTGCGGCGCGAACGCGAAGCGGCGCAGGCCGATTACGCAGCGAGCGAGGCGGGATGGGCCGCCACGCGCCTGGCCGTGGCGGCGCAAACGGCCGACCTGTACCTGACGATCCAGGGTTTGCAGGCTCGGCTCGAGCTGGCGCGCCGGCAGGTCGACACCGACGCGGCGCTGCTGGAACTGGCCACGCTGTTGCATGGCAAGGGATTGGTGAACGAGCCGGCGCTGCGGCAGGCCGAAGCGTCGCTGGCGCAGGCGCGCGCAGTCATCCCCGGCCTGGACACGGCGCGCGAGGTGGCGCTGCATGCGCTCGACGTGATGCTGGGCGCCGCGCCCGGCACCTACGGCGATGAGATGGCCGCCGCCGGCGTGATGGCGCGCGCGCCGCACATCACGGCCGGCGGCGCGCCGGGCGAGCTGCTGCGGCGCCGGCCCGACCTGATCGCCGCCGAACGGCGCCTGGCCGCCGCCAGCGCACGCACGGGCGCGGCCGTCGCCGAGTACTACCCGAAACTGAGCCTGGGCGCCCTGCTGGGCAGCGCCACGGCCGGCGGCGCCCTGTTCGGCAGCGGTTCCGGCCAGGCCGCCGGCATGCTGGGCTTGCGCTGGCGCCTGTTCGATTTCGGCCGCATCGACGCGCAGATTCAAGCTTCCCGCGGCCAGGAAGCCGAGTTGCTGGCCGCTTACCGGCTCGCCGCGCTGCACGCCGTCGAAGACGTGGAAAACGCCTGCTCGGCCCTGCTGCGCCACGAGGAGCAAGCCACCTTGCTGGCGCAAGGCGTGGAATCGCTAGCGCGCGCCCGCGCCGCCTCGCAGGCAGCCTACGACAAGGGCGCGGTCAGCCGGTTCGATGTGCTGCAGGCCGACACCCGGCTGCTGCGCGCGGCGGATGCGCGCGCGCAGGCGCAAACGGCATCGGCGCGCGCTGCCGTCGCCACCTACCGGGCGCTGGGTGGCGGCTGGCAGGCGCCGCTGGCGGGGACGGCGGCGGTGGCCGCCCGGTAAGGTGCCGCGTCAGAAGAAATGCCGCATCCCCGCCATCACGCCATTCTGATTGCGCCCCGCGCCCACGGTACCGCCCGCGTCCAGTGCCACGGCGGCCGTGCCGCCATTATTCATGCGGCCGGCGGCGCCGTAGATGGCCGTGCGCTTCGACAGGTGATACGTCAGGCGCGCCGTGGCCAGGGTGCTGTCGTTCGGACTATCCTTGACGGCCAGCCGCGCGAGCTGGCCATCGAGCACCAGCGCGGGGGCCAGCGGATAGGCGGCGCCCACATACAGCAGTTGCGAGTCGACGGAGCCGGTGGCGGCGCGGATCGTGCGGTCGATGATGCCGCCGCCAATCTTTAGCTGGCCGAGCATGGCGTAGCCGCTGGCGATCACGCGGCGGTCGAAGTTGCGGCTGGACGTGAGGCCGTTGGCCGCGCCCGCATTGCCATACAGGATGTCGTACGATGCCGTGGCGCCGTAGCGCCCCGTGTCATGGCCCAGCAAGGCCGTGATCTGTCGGCAGGCTTTCGCGTTGCCCGCCACTTCGCCCGCGCAACCGGTGGCCGCCGGTCCGCCCGCCGCCGAGGCATCGCGCCCCGGACTGTAGGTGGCGCCCACCGTCACGTTCGAGAACCTGCCCATGTAGCCGATGGCGTTGTCGCTGCGGGCGTTCGGCAGGTAGAGATCGAGGCTGCTGATGGAAAACAGGGCCGGCCCCATGATGTCGGATTTTTGCGTGGCCCAGAACGACATATTCATTTGTCGCCCCAGCATCACGCTGCCATAGCGCCCCTTCAAGCCCACCCACGACTGGCGGCCGAACAATCTTCCTCCCTGCCCCGCGATGCCCGTGTCGACGCCGAAGCCCGATTCCAGCGCAAAGATGGCCTGCAAGCCGCCGCCCAGTTCTTCCACACCCTTCAAGCCGAAACGCGAGGGCAATGAACCCGTCAAGGTGGGCATTTTAGTCACACTGTCGCCGGCCTTGTTGGCATTCGTCGTGTAGGCCAGCGAGCTGTCTAGCACTCCATACAGCGTGACACCGCTTTGCGCGTGGGCGCCTATGGACACGCCGCAGGCGCACGCGCCCAGCAGCGCCATGGTGATGGCCTTGTGTTTTTTCATGTTTGTCTCCTGATTTTTATGGTGTTTCTATTCGGCGTCTGGCTGTCTGTCAGGATGCGCATCCTGAAAGGCTGGCAGCGCTTCGCAGTGCGCGACGATGCGCAGGATCGTGGGATACGGCGCCAGGTCGCACTGGAAGCGCCGCGCGTTGTAGACCTGCGGCACCAGACAGCAATCGGCCAGGGTCGGCGTGTCGCCATGGCAGAACGTTCCCGTGTGCGGGCTGCGCGCCAGTTCCGCTTCCAGCGCGGCCAGGCCCAGATGGGTCCAGTGCCGGTACCACGCGTTCTTCTGTTCCTGCGACAGGGCCAGGGGACCCGTCAGGTAATTGAGCACGCGCAGGTTGTTGAGCGGATGGATGTCGCAGGCGCAGACCATGGCCAGCTGGCGCACGCGGGCGCGGCCCGGGGCGTCCTGCGGCAGCAGCGCCGGGCCGGGCAGCGTCTCGTCCAGGTACTCGATGATGGCCAGCGATTGGGTCAGCACGGCGCCGCCGTCCTCCAGCACGGGCAGCAGGTGCTGCGGGTTCAGGCTGGAAAACGCCGGCATGAACTGCTCGCCGCCATTGCGGCTCAGGTGCACATAGGCCGTGTCGGGACGCAGGTTTTTCAGGTTCAGCGCGATGCGCACGCGGTAGGAGGCGGAGCTGCGGTAATAGCCATGCAATTTCATACTGTGCTCTCTTTCAGGGTAGCGGGAATGGCGCTGGCGGCGGTCCGGGCACGCATCAGCCGGCCCATGGCCAGCAGGGCCAGGGACGCCAGCACGGCGGGAATGGCCAGCAAAAAGAAGATGGTTTCGTTATCGAGCTTCAGGGTCAGCATCAGGCCACCGGCCATGGAACCGAGCACGGAACCGCTGCGCCCCACGGCGGCGGCCCAGCTGACGCCCGTGGCACGGCTCGACGTCGGGTAAAAGGCGGCGGCCAGCGCATTGGCGCCGACTTGCGAGCCGCTCACGCCAAAGCCGACGCCAAAGACGGCCAACACCAGCAGGGCCAGGCTGCTGCCCGACAGCGCCACGACGACGATGCAGCCGGCGGCCGCCAGATAGGCGATGCTCAGGACTTTATGGGGGCTGTAGCGGTCCATCCAGCGGCCCAACAGGATGGCGCCGACCGTGCCGCCCACCTGGAACATCATCGTCACCAGCGAGGCGTTCGACAGGGACAGGCCATTGCCATTCAACAGGGTCGGCATCCAGCTCGACAGCAGATAGATGATCAACAGGCTCATGAAAAACGTGGACCACAGCAGCAAGGTGCCGCCGATCACGCCGGGGCGGAACAGCTCGGCCATCGGCGAGCCGGCCAGTTTTTTATCGCTGACGACGAGGCGCGGCAAGGCGGCCAGGCTGGGCGCGATGCGGCGCATGATGGTCTCGCTGCCGTCGCGCCCCTTCAAGACCAGCCAGCGCAGGGATTCCGGCAGCGCCAGCAGCAGCACGGGCACCAGCAGCAGCGGCAAGGCGCCGCCCAGCATCAGCACGCCGCGCCAGCCGATCAGGTGCAGCAGCTGCGCCGACGCCAGGCCGCCCAGCGCGGAACCGATGGTAAAGCCGCAGAACATCATGGTCACGAGGCCGGAACGGCGCTGCTGCGGGCAGTATTCGGACGTCATCGTCACCGACGTCGGCATGGCGCCGCCCAGGCCCAGGCCCGTCAAGAAGCGCAGCACCAGCAACATCGTCAGATCCGTCGACCAGGCCGACAGCAGGCTGGCGGCGCCGAAAAACGCGACGGAGACAATCAGCACGGGGCGGCGGCCGTAGCGGTCGGCCAGGGGGCCGAACAGGAACGAGCCCGCCATCAGGCCGAACAGGCCAGCGCCGAACAGGGGCGCCAGCGCGGCGGGGGACAAAGCCCACTCGGCGCGGATGGCGGGCGCGATGAAGCCGATCGAGGCCGTGTCGAAACCGTCGATGGCGACAATCAAAAAGCATAGCCAGAGGATCAGCTTCTGGTAGCGGGAAAACGGCTGGGTATCGAGGAATTGCTGGACGTCGGTGCCTGCGTGGGTGGTCATGGTCTTGTCTCCGTTGTTATTGTTCGCTTGGGCTGCGCGGTCTGTGCCGCGCTGGCCCGGTGGTTTTACTGGACGGCGACGGTGATCGGCGTCAGGCCGGCGATGCGCGCTTGCATCGTCTGGCCGCTGCTGACGGCGCCCACGCCTTCGGGCGTGCCCGTCATGATGATGTCGCCCGGCTGCAGCTCGAACAGGGTCGACAGGTTGGCGATGACTTCATTGACGGACCAGATCAGATGCGTCAGGTCGCTCGTCTGCACGACCTTGCCATCCACTTCCAGCACGATCTCGCCCGTGGTGATTTCGCCGCTGTCGGCCATCGGCGTGAGCGCGCCGATGGGTGCCGAATAGTCGAAAGCCTTGCCGATTTCCCACGGGCGGCCCTGTTCGCGCATGCGCATCTGCAGGTCGCGCCGCGTCATGTCCAGCCCCACGCCATAGCCGAAGATGTGCGCGGCCGCGTCGTCGAGCGCGATATTGCTGCCGCCCTTGCCGATGGCGACCACCAGTTCGATCTCGTGGTGGTAATTCGACGTCTGCGCCGGATACGGCACGGTGACCGTCACGCCGGGCGGCACGGGCACGACGGACTTGTCGTCATTCGGCTTGCAAAAGAAGAATGGCGGTTCGCGGTCCGGATCGAAACCCATTTCGCGCGCATGGGCGGCGTAGTTGCGGCCCACGCAGTAGATGCGGCGCACGGGGAACTGCGCATCCGTGCCGACGATGGGCAGGCCGGCGATGGCTTGGGGGGCGAAGATGAAGTTGGTCATGGTGAAATCCTGTCAGAAAAATCAATCGGTCAAAAACTGCTCGCGCAGCACGCCCATGGCCTGCTGCACGGGGCGGTCGGAAAAACTGAACAGCACGACATCGTCCTGCGGGCAATCGAAGGAGACGACGGCCCACGAGGGCACGACGAAGGTGTCGCGCGGCGCGAAGTCGAACACCTGCCCGCCGATCGTCACCTGGCCGTGCCCCTCGACGACGCTGTAGACGGTGCCGTCCGTGCTGCGCGCACGCTTGCCCTTGAAACCCTGGGGCAGCAGCTGCATGAAGGTGGCCATGGTGGGCATGGGCGAGCCGCCCGTCAGCGGGTTCACGTATTTCAGTTTGTAGCCCTGCCAGGCGTCGATGGCGTCCGTGCGCGACAGCAGGTCCAGCGCCTCGCGCGAGCGGGCGTACGGGTAGTTGAAGATGGGCGACGTGGCCCCTTCGTGCAGCGATTTGACGGGCGCCATGTTGTAGCCGTAGCGGGCGAAACTCTGGCCTTCCGGACGGGTGACGCTCTGGCTGTCTTCCGCGTCGTTTTCCGCGAAGCCCGAATCGAAATAGCGCAGCATGGGAATGTCGAGGCCATCGAGCCACACCACCGGTTCGCAGACGCCGTCGACACCGAGGTTGCCATGGTCATGCCAGGTCCACGACGGCGTGATGATGAAGTCACCGGGGTGCATGGTGGTGCGCTCGCCCGCCACGGTCGTGTAAGCGCCCTGCCCGCTCACGACGAAGCGCAGCGCGGACTGGCTGTGGCGGTGCGAGGGCGCCACTTCACCGGGCAGGATCAGCTGCAAGCCCGCATACAGCGATTGCGTGATCGACGAGCGGCCCGGCAAGGCCGGGTTTTCCAGCACGAGGACCCTGCGCACGGCTTCGTGGGCCGTGATCACTTCGCCGGCACGCGCCAATTGCGGCGCGATGTCGGCATAGCGCCACAGGGCCGCCGCATACAGCGCCGCAGGGTGCGGCGGCACGAGCGTGTGCAAGGATTGCCACAGCGGCGACAGATGCATGCCGCTCAGGGCTGCATATAAAGCCTCGCGTTCTGGCGTTTGATGGGAAGTCATGCTGCCTCCTTTTCGGTGGTGGCCAGGCAGGTTTGCGCCGTCCAGCCATACAGCCAGGCCAGCGCCTCGTAGAATTGCGCGGGCGTGCGGCCGCGCCACAGGTCGTTGCGCACCAGGCGTTCAACACCGTGGGCGTGGTACAGCCGGCCCATTTCGCGCGCCGACAGCACCACGCGGGCCGTGCGGGCGATGCGCGAGGTTTGATACAGCTGGAAGGCGGCCGCCATGTCGAAATCGCAGGCGCGCACGGCCTCGCCCAGGGTCACGGCGTCTTCCAGCGCCATGCAGGCGCCCTGCGCCAGGTATTGCAGCATCGGGTGGGCCGAGTCGCCCAGCAGGGTCATGCGCTTGGTGCTCCAGTTGGCGACGGCGTCGCGGTCGGCCGTGCTCCAGCGGCGCCAGCTGGTCGGCTTGTGCAGCAGCTGGCGCGGCTGCGCGTGCACGCCGTCGAAGTAGGACAGCACTTCTTCCTTGCTGCCATCCGTGACGCTCCACGCTTCCTGCTCGCGGCTGTGGAAAGTCACCACCAGGTTGTATTGCTCGCCATTGCGCAGCGGGTAGTGCACGAGGTGGCAGTTCGGCCCGGCCCAGACGACGGGCGCGTTCCAGCGCAAGTCGGCCGGCATGTCGGCCGCCGGCACCACGGCGCGGTAGACCACGTGGCCGGAAACGCGGACCTTGTCGCCGACGATGCGCTCGCGGATGACGGACTTGACGCCATCGCAGCCGATCAGCACATCGGCGCGGAAGCTGCGCCCCGCCGCGTCCGTGACGGTGACGCCCGCGTCGTCCTCCGCCACATCCGTCACCTGCGACGACGTCACAAACGTGATCAGCGGCGAGGTGCGCACCGCGTCGAGGATGGCGCCGTGGATGTCGGCGCGGTGGATGACGGCGTAGGGATTGGCGAAGCGCTGGCGGAAGGCCGCGTCGACGACGAAGGTGCCCACTTCGCTGGCGTCGACGGCGTCCATCATCACCAGGCGCTCCGTGAAGACGGCGCGGGCCCGCGTGCGTTCGCCCACGCCCAGCGCGTCGAGCGCGGCGAAGGCATTGGGCGCCAGCTGGATGCCGGCGCCGATCTCGCCCAGGGTCGATGCCTGTTCCAGCACGGTGACGGCCAGCCCCAGGCGCGACAGGGACAGCGCGGCGGCCATGCCGCCGATGCCGCCGCCGACGATCAATACCGACGGCTTTTGCGTATGTTCCATTTCTCTCCTCCAATTGATCCGTGTGCTTGCGTTTGCTGTGCTCTTGGTATGGCAATCAGTGTGCCGACAGGTCAATATTTGGTAAAGCGATGGAATACAATAGCTACAATCAATTTTTTAAATAATGGTGGAGTCCCATGTCACGCTTCGATATCGAACTGCTGTTCATCTTTGACGAGATCTATAAAAGCCGCAACGTGACGCGGGCGGCGGAAAACCTGGGCTTGCCGCAATCGACGGTGAGCATCGGCCTGGGCAAGCTGCGCACGCATTTCGGCGACCGCCTGTTCGCGCGCACCTCGAAAGGCATGGAGCCGACGCCGCGCGCGCAGAACGCCGTGCAGGACGTGCGCGCCGCCATCGCCGCCTGGCAGCATGCGCTGGCCGACCAGCCCGTGTTCGACCCGGCCGCCAGCACGCGCGAATTTGCCATCTGCATGACGGACATCAGTGAAATCGTGCTGCTGCCCACCCTGCTCAACCACCTGCAGCAGATCGGACCCGGCATCACGCTGGACGTGTCGAAGATCGCCACCGACACCCCGGAGCGCCTGGAAGGAGGCGAAGTGGACCTGGCCGTGGGCTTCATGCCGCACCTGGAATCGGGGTTTTATCAGCAAAAACTGTTCGACCAGCACTTTGTCTGCCTGGTGGCCAGCGGCCACCCGCGCATCCGCGAAACGCTGACTGTGGAACAATTCCTGCACGAGGGACATATCGAAGTGAAAAGCTCGGGCACGGGCCATTCCATCGTGGAAAAAGTGCTGGCGGCGGCCGGCGTGCAGCGGCGCATCGTGCTGAAACTGCCCAGCTTTCTGGGCGTGTCGCGCATCGTCGCCGAAACCGAGCACGTCGTCACGGTGCCGTACCGCTACGCGCTGCAGATGCAGGACCACGAAGCGTTCCGCATCCTGCCCCTGCCCGTGCAACTGCCCAGCTTTTCAGTCAAGCAGCACTGGCACGAGCGCTACCACCAGGATGCGTCGAACCGCTGGCTGCGCCAGACGATGGCGCAACTGTTCGGGGCGGGCGATGGAACGGCATTGCCTTTTGAGTAAGTTTTTCCCATGCTCGTACGTCCTGCCTTTTCACCGCCTTGAACATGGCCATCCGCCTGCGCGCCGTCACGGCCGACAATTTCGACGTCATCAGCGAACTGCCCCTGCTGCCCCAGCAGCGCGACTATCTGACCAGCAATGACTATTCCATCGCGCAGGCCAGCTTTTATCCCGCCACCATGCATGCGCGCGCCGTGTATTGCGACGACGAGGTGATCGGTTTCCTGATGTTCGTCTCGCCCGGACGTGGGAAACACGGTGCGCGTCACCAGGCCGTCACGCCCGAGCCCGCGCAAGGTCAGGATCAGCGATGCGGCCAGGGCGCAGGCATTGACGGGCGCGTTCGAGCAGATCGGCGCACGGCAAGCCGAGTAAGGGATGGCCGGCAAGAATGCGCCGGATACGCTAAGCTGCCGGAACCCCAACCACAAGGACCACCATGACCCTGATCATCGTCGCCACCATCGATGCCCAAGAGCAACATATCGACGCCGTGCGCGCCGCCCTGGAAACCGTCGTAGCACCGAGCCGCGCGGAAAGCGCCTGCCTGCGCTACGAACTGCACCTCGACAACAAGATTCCTACCCGCTTCATCATGCTGGAGGAATGGACGGACAAGGCAGGCCACACGGCGCATGAAGCGACGCCCCACTTCAAGACGCTGGTCGCCGCCGTGGGCGACAAGGTCGTCAAGATCGATATCGCGGAATTGAGCAAGCTGAAGTAAGGCCGGCGCGCTGTGCAAGCGCGTGGCCATCTTGGCAAGTTGCCATCTATAATATGGCAACTTTTCTTTATGGCCATCATGACTCCATTTTCCGCGATACGCGGCGCCGCAGCGGCAGCCGTTTTTCTTTGCGCTGGCGCCTCGGCGCAAGCGCCCATGCCCAACCTCGTTGGCGACTACAAGTTGCTCTCGTCGACGACCGTGCCGCCCAGCAACTGGGGCTATTCCAAGGGCCGTGTTTCGATCAAGCAGCTCGATGAGCATCACCTGCTGATCCTCCTTTCCTGCGAATGGAAACGCGAACCGAAGGCCGTCTGCGGCGATTACTATTATGCCCAGTGGCGCGACAACGGCCTGTATCTGCAGGATATGAATACCTTTGCCATGCGCCTGTACTTCGACCCCGCTTCGCGCAAGCTCACCATCATTTCGCGCGGCGCCGACGCCAAGCAAAGCGTACGCCACGAAGTATTCGGCGCAACAACCGAGCCGCTCACGGACCCCGCCCTCGTGCGGCGCATGAAGCGCGAGCAGTCGAATGCCGACAGCAAGGAAAACCGGCGCGTGTTCGGGCCCTACACCAAGTGGGACTACCAGGAAAACCGCATCGAATTCCAGCGCCAGGACGTGACGGCAAAGTGATGGAGCACGTGCTACAACCGCTGCGGCGCCAGCTGCTGCGTCTCGCTGGCGCCCTGCTATGCTCGCCTGTGCTGGCGCGCGCGGCCAACAACGGCCTGCCGCGCGCCGTGCGCCAGCGCATCGTGGCCACGCTCGACGCACCGCTGCCCAAGGTGCTCAATGTGCACCATCTGGCGCTGATACGGCGCTTCCATATCGGCTGGTCGCCCGTGGAAAGCGGCGCGCCCATGCTCAACCCGGCGCACCCGCTGGGCAAAGGCGATACCGTGGAACTGGCCACGCAAGCGATTGCCAGCAAGGATGCGGCGCTGGCCGCCCAGCGCCTGATGGAAGCGGCGCTGCTGCTGCCCCACTTCGTGCAGATGGCCGACCTGAAACCGGGCAGCTATGCCAACGGCAAGACGCCCTTCACTTTGACGGCCCGCCATCTGATACTGCTGCGCCAGCAATCGTGGATGCCGCTGGAAATGCTGGGCATGGGTGCGCAAGACTACCTGGCCGAAGGCTATTGGCCCACGCCGTCCGTCGACGGCAAGCGGCCCTACGGCGACTTCACGAATTATCCCGTCGAAATGGCGCAGGCACTGGGCCTGCCCGTGCGCAAACAAGCGAACGGCAGCCTGACCATCCCGCCCGCGCTGAGAGCGGAACTGCAAACACTGCATCACCAAACCATGCCGGCGCTGCAGGTGTTGGTGCGGGAAGCTGGCTTGCGGCGCAATACGGTCTGACACGCAAGCAGCCTGAACCGGTGCAATGGAACTACCCTTTTTCAATTCCGATCATTTTTGGCGGCGACGGGTCTTTTCTGCGCTCGCATACCAATACGCGCAATGCGACGGATAGCGGTACGCCATTGGTATGCAAATATTTAGCGGCCACAGCGGTACCAAGCATTTCCTGGAAAATAATCGCCACATCTATTTTTTGTGCTGTCAATGCATCGATCCGCCTGGGATGATCAAGCGCCACCTGCGCGAGGCCACCGATGTAATTTTTATTTACCATGTAAATTCATGCCGAGTATGGGACAAGCACCGTATGCTCCCGCTTCGGACTACCGCAAATCGGCAGGCCGCATTCATTGATCCTTTTCCAGCATCCGAACGATTAATCAAATTAATCGAACTCGATTCCTCCCACATTGCAATAATCGGCTTTGATATTATTCCTCGCCATCAAATTGAAACATAAACACCCGTTTTTAAATCACTGAAATACATTTCGAAATATAAGCCGCATCACGTCATCAATATTTTCCCGCGATGAATGGAATAACTGAGCATATTGTTTATGCAGTTCTGGCAATTACCATGTGGCGCATGAAATTCCGATACAGCATCAACAGAATAATTTTCTTAAGAGTAATTTTAATTTCCTTAAAGCATTCATCGCACAATGAAGCCACAGTTGACCTCATATCCTAGCAGCAAGAATATATTCTGAAAGCAATACACAAAAAACATTGACTTATATCAACAGGGATAATGCAAGACACTTAATATTATAAAAAATTAAATTGAATTTCATTTGAGAAATAATTTACAAGATACCGTTTGTTAATGCGCCAAGAATAACCATTACTTCACCCCTGGAACTTTTATTTATTAAAAATAATAAAAATTTCTCTGCAGAAATTTTTATATGCCTGCGTTTATTGACATGTTTCCTTCGTGCGCTAGGGAAAATTTTTATATAGTAATATTTAAAAAAAATATTCAAAGCATTCTGGGTGAGCATTCCTGATGATAAAAAAAACAAGCACTTCATACGTCATCGAGTTTACGCAACGAACGACGCGGGTATTAAGGTCGCTCAATGTTGAGTCTGGACGGGTGAAGATTGATATCAAAGACACGGCGATGCCGTTCGACACGCGTATAGTCGATGCCTGGGTCAGCATCGAAGACGGCATCCTGTGGCTGGAGCATGAAACGGGAGAGGACTATACGGTGAAGATCAGGCTTGCCAAGGTGCTGCGCTGGTCACGCGAGCCCAAATGGTAGGAAGGCTGCCGGCGCACGCGGCACGTTTTCCAGCCCTGCCTGTGCTTGCCTGCGAAGAAACCTTGAGCAATACGGCAGTGAAATAAAGTGCGAAAGACAGGCTGGCCAGCTAGGCCTGGGCCGCCTGCCGTATCCACACTTCGGCAGGGATGCCCAGTTCCTCATGCAGGCGGCGAATCATCGGCAGGGTCAGCTGACGCGTGCCATTGAGAATCTCGTACACGCGATTCAGGCGCCCTGTCATCGGCTCAAGACTCGACTTCCCGCAACGCGGCGCGGTAATCATCGTCTGTGCGGACAGGTTTGATGCGCATCAATCAGGCATCATGGCTGCTGGCCAAGCCGGTACTTCCCATCAGCCCTGTGGTGCAGGCACTGGCGCAGGAGCGGGCTGTGGTGCCGGCGCGGGCGCAGGCTCCGGCACCGCCTTGCCATGCGACTCCTGCCCGCCGTCGCCTTCGGCCGGCATGGCCAGCGGCGCGGCTGGCGCGCCTTCTTGCAGCAAGTCTCCCGGCTCTTCCACCGGCTCGTCCTGCGGTTCCTCGACCGGTTCAACGTGGCGCAGCGGTGGCGGTGGCTTGCCGCCGGGGAAGATGGCATCGCGCGACAACTTGCCCGTGTCGAGCGCCGTCTTGAAGAAGTCGCCCACCACCAGCACGGCGTTGTGGCCGCCCTGGCCCCAGTAATTGCTGCGCATGGTGACGCGCGCATCATTAAAACCGACCCAGGCGCCGCCCACCAGTTCCGGATGCATGAGGATGAACCAGCCGTCCGCATTGTTTTGCGTGGTGCCGCTCTTGCCGGCCACGTCGGAGCGAATGCCGAAGCGGCTGCGGATGGCCGTGCCCGTGCCGCGGTCGATGACGCCGCGCATCATGTCCGTCAGGGTGGCGGCCGATGCCGCCTGCATGGCGCGCTTGGGCTTGTCTTCGCCGAAGCGGGCGATGACCTTGCCTTCGCGGTCCGTGATGTGCGTGACGACGAATGGCAGGCGCGCTTCGCCCTGGGCCGCGATGCTGGCGTAGGCGTTGACCATTTCCAGCAAGGTGACGGGACTGGTGCCCAGCGCCAGCGACGGCACTTTTTCCAGCTTGCTGTCGCGGATACCAAGCGCGCGCGCCAGTTTGATGATCGGCGGCAAGCCGACGTCCTGCATCACTTGCGCCGTGATGGTGTTTTTCGAGTAGACGAGACCGTCGCGCATGGTCATGTCGCGCCCCGTCGTGCCGCTCATGTCCGTCGGGCGCCATTTCGTGCCGTCGGCCGCCTTGATATCCATCACGGCATCGCGGTAGACGTGGTCGGGACTCAAGCCCTTTTCCAGCGCCGCGCCATACACGATGGGCTTGAAGGTGGAGCCGGGCTGGCGCGCCGCCTGCGATACGTGATCGAACTGTTCGCGCGCAAAGTCGCGGCTGCCCACCCAGGCGCGCACGGCGCCCGTGGCCGGGTCCATGGCCGTAAAGCCCGCTTCCAGGCGCGTCTTCGACTTGCGCAGGGCCGCCATGAAGGCGCGGTCGCCCTTCAGTTGCGCCAGCGCCGCCTCGGGCGTGTCGCCGGCGGCCGTCAGCTTGCGGTAGTCGGCCGATTCGCGCACGAAGGCGTCCAGCAGGGCCGGATGCGACTTCCAGAAATAATCGAAGGCCACGCTGCCGCCCTGCATGCCCGCGTACATGCCCGTCGAGGTGGACGACGGCACGCCGGCGCGGCTCCATTCCACATCGGCGATGGCCTGCAAGGCGTTGGCCTGGCGCTCGACGGCGCGCTCGGCCGCCTGCTGCAGGTCGTAGTCGAGCGTGGTGTGCACCACGAGGGCGTCCAGTTCCAGGTTGTAATCGTTTTCGTCGGCCCAGTCGATCAGCCACTTGCGCACATAAGCCGTGAAATGGCTGTCCGACTGCGCCCGCTCGCTCTGGCGCTCGAAATGCAGACGCAGCGGACGCTTGATCAACTGTTTGTAGCGCGCCTCGTCGATGACGTCGTGCTTGCGCATCTGCCCCAGCACCACGTTGCGACGCTGCAGCGAGCGCTCGGGATTGCCGACGGGATTGTAGTAATTCGTGCCCTTGAGCATGCCGACCAGGGTGGCGCTTTCGAGGATATCGAGGCGCGACGCGGGCTTGTCGAAATAGGTGCGGGCCGCCATCTCGATGCCGTAGGTGTTGTACAGGAAAGGCACCGTATTCAGGTACGCTTCGAGGATTTCCGTCTTGCTGTAGGTCGCCTCGATTTTCAGGGCCGTGATCAGCTCCTTCAGCTTGCGGTTCAGGTTGCGCGAGCGGCCGATTTCCTCGGGGAACATATTGCGCGCCAGCTGCTGCGTGATGGTGGAACCGCCCTGCGGGTTGCCGCTCGCCGTGTGCACGATGGCGCCCGCCGTGCGCGTGAAATCGACGCCGTGGTGTTCGTAGAAACGGTGGTCTTCCGTCGAGATCAGCGCGCTGATCACGTTCGGCGAAATCTGTTTTAACGTGACACGCTCCTGCAAGCCCTGATCGAAGCGGGCCAGCTCCTTGCCGTCCGCGCTGACCATGGTGCTGGGCGCGGCCGCGCGCGCCTGGCGCAAGTCATGGATGCTGGGCGTCAAGGGGATCAGCAGCAGCATGTACAAGGCCATCAGCGCCAGCAGGGCCAGGAATGACCACAAGCCCAGCACCAGCGCGCGCCGCAGGGGGGGCAAGGTCATCAGGTGCGCGTGGCCGCGCCGGTACAGCGCCACCGCCCTCGCCCATGCCACGCCCACCACGCGCAAGGCCTGCGCGCGCGTCCATGTCCATACTTGTCTTGCTTTTTCCTGAAACTGCTCCATGCCTGATGCCATGCCTATAACCTTGTCTGATGCCGGAAAATCCGTTTCAGCAAGTATATAGGGCGGGCAACAAAGCGGGCCGGATTTTACGCCAGGCAAGCATCGAGGCGCGCCACGGTGACGCCCACATAGGCGCCCACGCAGCGCGCATCGTGCGTCGTAAACGGGTTTTCCAGCTGCAGCAGGCCGCAATCGCAGATGACGGGGTCGACCTGGGTCACGACGCCGAGCGCCAGGTAGCGCCAGCCATCCAGGCGCAGCAAGCGCTTTTCCTGGCCAGGGTTGGCGCGGAAGATGGCGTCCCAGTCGTCCATTTCGCCGGGCATGGGCCACAGTTCGGCCTGGAACTGCGTGCCGGCGGCCATGCGTCCGCCGCCGAATTCGTCCATCACGTGCAGGCGCTGGCCGGCCACCTCGATGACGGCTTCCAGGTAGTCGCCGTCGGAAGCGATGAAGGTGGCGGAGACGATGCTGGCCGTCACTTCTGCGCCTGCTCCAGCAGGGCAGGCAATTCTTTCAGCATCGCTTCGCGCGTGCGCAAGCCTGCTGACTGCTGGCCCTTCTGCTCGTCCTGCACCAGTCGCGCGAAGACGATGCTGCGCTCGCCCTTGCTGGCCCAGCCCACGAACCAGCCATAGCCATGCGCTTCATCAAAGCTGCCGTCGGCCTTGCGCGGGAAGGCCGCGCCCGTCTTGCCATGCACTTGCCAGCCGTCCACGTCCGCCAGGCGCGTCAGGCGCCGCGTCTGTTCCATCGCCTGTTTGGACACGGGCAATTGATCGTTGACCAGCTTGCGCAGGAAGCCCAGTTGCTCGAGCGGAGAGATTTTCAGCGAAGAGCTGATCCACGAGCGTTCCAGGCTATTGTCCTTGCCCTTGTCGCCCGACACGTCCGCATTGCCATAACGCAAAGCCTTCGCGTATTTCTGGAAGCGCTCGGCGCCCAGCGCCTGCGTGATCTGCTGCGAATACCAGACGACGGAATACTGCATCCAGCGCGACGGGTCCGTATCCTGGCGCCAGGCATCGCCGCCCCAGTCCACATAGCCCTGGCGGTAAGGCAGGCTGGGCTTGTGCTCGTCCTTGAGGAAACCGGCGTCATAGCCCATCAGGCTGAGCGCGATCTTGAACGTGGACGCGGGCGTGACGCGGTCCAGGCAATTGCCCTCTTGCAGCAAGACCGTGCCCGTCCTGGCGTCGGCCATGGCCGTGCAGAGGGTGGCGGAATGGGCTTGCGAGGCGGCCAGGACGGCGCCTGTCAGGCCGAGGATGAACTGGAAGAATGCGCGATATTTCATGGGCCTCCGGGGTTGGGGGAGTGGGGGGAGTAGGCGAAATTGTACCGGGCGGCGCGGCGCGATGCCAGCGCGGATGCATCGCCCTGCCCCTCGCACCTTGACGCTAGTGGCCACCCGGCTGGCGTTCCCGCTTCAGCCGCTCCTCTTCCAGCTCGTCCATGCCCAGCTTTTCCTCGTCGATCAGCGCATGGTCGCGCCGTTCGCGTTCCAGTTCCGCTTCCAGGCTGTCGTCGTCGACTTCCCGCTCGATTTTCTCCGGCATGCTGTCTTCCTCCACGGTGCTTGAGTAAAAGGTTCAGGCAAGCTTGCCCGTCTGCGCCACGGCATCGTGCGGATGCAGGCTCTCCATATGCCGTACGGTAACACGCGCCTGCGCACAGTATGGCGCCAGCGCCGCCTGCACGCGGCGGGCCGCGTCTTCCACATACATCAGATTAGCACCATTCAAGCGCGCGAACGCCTGCTCGTCGGCCCGTTTCACGGCCGTCTGCAGCGGCGTCGCCAGCGCCGCCTCCACCAGGTCGATCAGGGGAAACAGGTCCAGCTCCGCCTGCTGCGTCAATGGCACGGTGACCGTCGCCGTGCTGCGCTGGCTGTGCGGCGTGGCCAGGCTCGCGTGGTGCTGCAGCCAGGCGCGCGCGGCGTCGCCATCGATCTCGCCCGCGCCAAACCGCGCCGCAAAGGCGTCGGCAAGCAGTTGCCGCGCCAGCGCCGCCGAACAGGGGCAGGTCGACGAGTAGCCGATCTCCACCGTCAGCGACAACGTGAAGCCCTGCGGCGAGCAGCTGGCCTGCAGGCGCACGGGATACGATTTCCAGCCCGCCAGCCCCGCCGTCAGCAGCGCCGGCTGGCGCCGCAGCACGGGAAACGCCAACGCCAGGCGCGCCTGCGTGCTGCCGCAATCGGCGTGGCTGTCCACCATGCGCCGCAGCAAGGCGGCCAGCGCGCTGGCATCGAGCGGCTGCGCGGCGGCAAACGCATCGAGCAGCAGATACAAACGCGACATGTGGATGCCCTTGACTGCCGGATCGGGCAGATCGACCTGCACGTCGGCCCAGGCATGGACTTGCTGCGCCTGCCCGCCCTCTTCCAGCCACAAGGGCAAGGCGATGCCCTGCATGCCCACCCACTCGAGCGGCAAGGGACTGCCCAGATGGGGGCCGGCCGCCACGTCGGGCAAGGGAGAGGAAATCGAATCGCGCTTCATGGTCATGGCTCCATATGCAAACAAGTTGCATATCATGGAGAAAAGCCGCCATATTTGCAAGTATATTGCATTAAAGTGATGCGATATTTTTCTTGACTAGCTAACACATGTCAGATAATGTTGACACATGACAGATATCAACACACCACTGACGGGCGAGCGCTTGCTGCTCATGCTGGCGGCGCTCGACAACCCGCACCGACTGCGCATCATCGCGGCGCTGGCCAGCGGCGGGCGCAATTACATCAGCCAGCTGGCGCGCGACCTGGGCATCAGCCGGCCCCTGCTGCATTTGCACCTGCAAAAACTGGAACACGCGGGACTGGTCACCAGCCAGCTGGAGCTGTCGCATGACGGCAAGGCCCTCAACTATTTCGAGGCCAGCCCATTTGAATTGCGGCTGACGCCGGCCAGCATCGCCACGGCGGCGTCCTCGCTCACCCCCACCCCGGATCAATCCTGAACTGTAGAGGCCATCATGTCTGAAAATATCTTTTTTGCCGCCTTCTTCTTTCCCTGCACGGCCGCCGTCATCATCTTCGCCCTCAAATACACGTCCGGCATCGTGCAGGCGCGCGCCAGGCTGGCGCAGGACGGCGCCTACCAGGAGCTGGCCAAATCGATGGCCGCCGCCCAGGTGGAAACGGCAGCGTCGCTGGCCGCATTGAGCGCATCCGTGGCGCAGATCCAGGCACGCCTGGGCAGCCTGGAAACCATCCTCAAGGAAGTCGAATAATCCCTTTGCCCTAACACGACTTGGAGACCGCACCATGAATACCGTATCGACCGCCCGTCTGTATGCGCTGCGCGCCATGTATCTGCTGGTCGTCGCGGGCCTCGGCAGCGTGCTGTGGCCCGGCATCGTCACCCCGCACGCGCCGTGGGAACTGATGCGCGGCACCGTGAACTGCATGCTGGCCGCGTTTTCATTGCTGTGTTTGCTGGGCTTGCGCTATCCGCTGCAGATGCTGCCCGTGCTGCTGTGGGAAGCGCTGTGGAAGACCCTGTGGCTGCTGCTCGTGGCGCTGCCGCAATGGCTGCACGGCGGCCTGGATCCCGCCACCGCGCAATATGTCTTCGAGATGTCGTTCGTCGTGCTCGTCTACCTGGCCATTCCGTGGCGCTATGTGCATGCCCAATACGTACGCAAGCCAGGTACGCCATGGCGCCAGCTCAGGCAGCCTTGCGAAACGTCAAATTGATGCGCTGCGCGCCCAGCAGCGCGTGTTGGCCCTCCTTCAGCGGCGCCACGCCGTGAAAGCGCAGGCGGTCGGGGCCACCCCATACCACGACGTCGCCATGCAGCAGGCCGATGCGGGCCGCCTTGTCGGCCCGCTCGGCGCCGCCGAACAGGAAAATAGCGGGTAAACCCAGCGAGACGGAAACGATGGGCGCGTTGAAATCGCATTCGTCGCGGTCCTGGTGCAGGGCCATGCGCGCACCGGGCGCATAACGGTTGACCAGGCAGGCGTCGGGAGCGAAGCCGGGATAGCCGGCCGCCAGCGCCGCCTCCTGCGCCAGGCGCAGGAAGACGGGCGGCATGGGCGGCCAGGGAAGACCGCTGTCCGGATCGCGCCGCGCATAGCGGTAGCCCCGTCCATCCGTGACCCAGCCTAGGGCGCCGCAATTGCTCATCGCGACCGACATGCGCAAGCCGCCCGGCGTGGCCATGTGGCGCAGGGGCGCCGCCAGCACGATGGCGTCCAGCGCCGGCAGCATCTCGTCCAGGTAAGGCAGCGCAAAACCGCGCAGCAGGATGGACGCGGACGAGCCTGGCACCAGCGGCACGGGGCCGGCCGGGACTTGCTCTTCATCGGCGAACAGGGACAGGTTCATGCCGTCTATTTTAGCCGCGCCATGGAAAAAGCGCGCGCGGCTGTCCCATGGTGCGCTACAGTAGCGCTTCCAGCCACTATCACCTGCCCCTACGATGGATCATTACGCCGATTTGCTGCAAACCCTGGCGCAACAGGAAGAATCCCTGCAATTCGAACGCTTCGACAACGATGCCGCACTGGCCGTGGGCCTGTGGATCGTCGAGGAAGTGCGCAAGCGGGGCAAGGCTGTCACCGTCAACATCACGCGCAACGGCCAAGTCCTGTTCCACCACGCCATGACGGGCGCCACGGCGGACCAGGCGGACTGGATACGCCGCAAGAACAACACGGTGCAGCGCTTTTGCCGCAGTTCCTACTACATGGGCATCTCGTATAAAAGCCGCGGCAGCACCTTCGAAGACGTGAAATACCTCGACGACATCGAGTACGCGGGCCACGGCGGCGCTTTCCCCCTGCTGATACGCGGCGTGGGACTGGTCGGCACGGTGACCGTGTCCGGCCTGGCGCAGGCCGACGACCACGCGCTCGTGGTGGCTGCCTTGCAGGCGCAGCTGGGCAAATAGTCAGGCAGCCAGCGCCGGCGTGTGCATCGATACTTCCGGGTGTTCATCCGCCCCCGGCGCATGCGCACCCTCTTCACAGATCGTGCGGCAGCACGGGGCCGCCCCTGCGGCCGAACAGCCGACGATGCCGATATGCTTGCTCATGCCTCCCCGCTTAAATGCGCTGGCCGCCGTCGATGGGAATTTCCGCGCCCGTGATGTACGAGGCGCGCTCGCTGCACAAAAACTCCACCAGATCCGCCACTTCGGCCGTCGTGCCCAGGCGGCGCAGGGGGATTTGCGTGTCGACGATGTGCGAGGTGCCCGGCGACAGGATGGCCGTGTCGATCTCGCCCGGCGCGATGGCGTTCACGCGCACGTTCAGCGGCGCCATGTCGTTGGCCATTTCGCGCGTCAGCGACGCCAGCGCCGCCTTCGAACTGGCGTAGGCGGAACCGGCAAACGGGTGCACGCGGTAGCCGGCGATCGAGCACAGGTTCACGACGGAGCCATGCGCGTTCGACAATTCCTGCGCGAAGCCGCGCGTCAGGGCCAGCGGTGCAAAGAAATTCGTGTTGTACATTTCCTGCCACGTCTGCATGTCGGTGGTCAGCGAATTGACGCGCGCGCCGCCCGGCCCCTTCGGCGACACGCCCGCATTGTTCACCAGCGCATGCAGCTTGGAATCACCCAGCATGGGGCGCAAGGTGTCGACCATTTGCCCGATCTGGCTCAGG
This sequence comes from Janthinobacterium sp. 67, assembly GCF_002797895.1. NCBI lineage: Bacteria > Pseudomonadati > Pseudomonadota > Betaproteobacteria > Burkholderiales > Oxalobacteraceae > Janthinobacterium > Janthinobacterium sp. 67. The sequence goes on from NZ_PGES01000001.1 coordinate 1,430,216, forward strand.
TCCGACAAATCCATGCACACATGCGTGTTGTGCTCCTGGCCGCGCGGGCAGCCGCCGGGAATCGGGCTGCGCGACACGGTGATGACCCGCCAGCCCAGGCTGCGGAAGCGCTCCGCCACCGCATGGCCGATGCCGCGGCTGGCGCCCGTGACGATGGCGGTTTTCTGTTCAGTCTTGTGCTTCATGTTCTTCCTCGTCCATTTCTTTCTGTGTTGCACCGGCATGCATGCGCTCCTGGCGCATCACGTACGCAAGCATCTGCGTGCCGCCGTCAAGGATGTCCTGTTCGATGGCGTGCCGCGCGGCCGGGCCGTCGCGCTGGCGCAGCGCATCGATGATGGCGTGGTGGTGGCCCACCCGCATGTCGGGCGAAAAGCTCGCGTAGCCGGCCGCGATCAGGGGCGCCGTCTGCATCCACAGATGGTCGACGAAGCGTTTCAAGGTCGGCATGCCGGCCGCCTGCGCCAGGCCCAGGTGAAACGCCTGGTTGCATTGCAGTGCCGCCGCCAGGTCGTGGCGCGCAATAGCGTCTTCATTCGCCTGCAGCAAGCGTTCCAGGTCGGCCAGGGTGGCGTCGTCGATGCGCTGCGCCGCCTCGAATGCGCCCAGCCCTTCCAGTTCCAGGCGCAGCGCGCGGATTTCCAGGTAGCGCGCCACGCTGAGCACGGGCACGCGGAAGTCGCGCGGCGAGCGCAGCACGAGCGCCTCTTCCTGCACCAGCTGCAGCATGGCGTCGCGCTTGCAGCACACGAACAACGCCGTCTACGTGCGCTGGTGCGAACATATCGCCTGGCACCATTCGGCCAGCCTGGGACTGGACCTCGATGATTACCGGCGCCTGGACCGCGCCATGGCCATACGCCGCGGCGAATACGACTACCTGCTGCCGACGCGCGCCGGCGAAGCGCTGACCCTGGCCACCTGGCTGTGCGCCAGCGACGGCCGTTCCAGCATGGAGCGGCGCTTCCAGCTGGTGCGCGACAGCGACGGCGCCACCGTCGTGCGCGGGCGCTGGGAACTGATCTGCATCGAATTGAGCAGCGGCCGCGCGCGCCGCCTGCCGCCGGAATTCCTGGCCGTGTATGAACCGGCCATCGTCGCGGCCGGCGCGCTGCGCGCAGACGACTAGGCCACCGTTTTGCGCGCCGTTCGGCGAAGATGCGGGGCATTTCTTGCGCCTCCGCAGTGCAACATGCATTTCGCTCCTGCTTTGCCCGTCCATGCTTTAGAATCAGCGACCTCAGCCCCGTAAAAACAGGATAAAACATATGACGGCAGTCGGGAATACCGAACCACAAGAGCTCAAGCGCGGCCTGAAAAGCCGCCACATCCAGCTCATCGCCCTGGGCGGCGCCATCGGCACCGGCCTGTTTCTGGGCATCGCGCAAACCATCAAGATGGCCGGACCTTCCGTGCTGCTCGGCTATGGCATCGCCGGCGTCATCGCCTTTTTGATCATGCGCCAGCTGGGCGAGATGGTGGTGGACGAACCCGTCGCCGGCTCCTTCAGCTATTTCGCCGACAAGTACTGCGGCCACCTGCCCGGCTTTTTGTCGGGCTGGAATTACTGGGTACTGTATGTGCTCGTCAGCATGGCCGAACTGACGGCCGTCGGCATCTACGTGCAGTACTGGTGGCCGGGCGTGCCCACCTGGGTCTCGGCCCTCGTCTTCTTTTGCGCCATCAACGCCATCAGCCTGCTCAATGTGAAGGCCTTCGGCGAGATGGAATTCTGGTTCGCCATCATCAAGGTGGTCGCCATCATCGGCATGATCGTCTTTGGCGCCTACCTGCTCGCTTCCGGCGACGCTGGCCCGCAGGCGTCGGTGGCCAACCTGTGGCAGCATGGCGGCTTCTTCCCGAATGGCTGGCAGGGCCTGGTGATGGCCATGGCCGTCATCATGTTCTCGTTCGGCGGCCTGGAACTGGTGGGCATCACGGCGGCCGAGGCGGATGACCCGAGCACGACGATCCCGCGCGCCACCAACCAGGCCATCTACCGCATCCTGATTTTCTATATCGGCGCGCTGGGCATTTTGCTGTCGCTGTACCCGTGGCAAAACGTCGTCACCGGCGGCAGCCCCTTCGTGCTGATCTTCCATGCGCTCGACAGCAACTTGGTGGCCACGGCCCTGAACGTGGTGGTGCTGACGGCCGCCCTGTCCGTGTACAACAGCGGCGTGTACTGCAACACACGCATGCTGTTCGGCCTGGCCAAGCAAGGCAATGCGCCGCGCGCGCTGCTGCACCTGAACCGCCGCGGCGTGCCGCTGGTGGCCCTGGGCGTATCGGCGCTGGCGACGGGCGCCTGCGTGGTGGTCAATTACTTCATGCCGGGCGAAGCGTTCGAAGTGCTGATGGGCCTTGTCGTGTCGGCCCTGATCATCAACTGGGCCATGATCAGCTGGATCCATTTGCGCTTCCGCGCACAGAAAAAGGCCGAGGGCAAGACGACCCTGTTCCAGAGCCTGGGCTACCCGTTCACCAACTACCTGTGCCTGGTCTTCCTGGCCGGCATCCTGGTGATCATGTACCTGACGCCGGGTCTGCGCATTTCCGTCTACCTGATCCCCGTGTGGCTGGCCGCGCTGGGCATCGGCTACTGGATCAAGCAAAACAAGGCCAAGGCATAGGCTTGCGCCGTATTTTGCCATCGGCAAACAAAAAGCCCGTCTTCGCAGACGGGCTTTTTGCATTGGAGGCAGCCGTTTCTAAGCGGCGGCGGCCCCGCCCTCTTCCGGCGACACATCGGCCCGCCACGTACTGATGGTCATGCCCGCATACGACTGCAGCAGCACGTCGTCGCTCAAGGCCAGCATCGCCTGCTGGCGCTGCTCCGCCTTTTTCTCTGGAGTCATGCCCAGCTCGTCCGTCTTGTACGGCCCCAGCACGGGCAGCAGGTCGCGCAGCACGGAATAGTTGCCTGGCGTGGTCTTGTCCGATTCCAGCTTGCCCAGGAAATACTTCATGACATGTTCGGACTGATTGCCCTCCTGCCGCAAGCTCGCCTTGACCATCTTGCCATCCTTGTAGGCCACCTGCGCATCGCTGCTGGCCGTATCCTCGATCTGGTGGTAGGTATAGTTCTGCGATTCCGTGGCGGCCGTCAGGCGCAGCGGCACGCCGGGAACCAAGGTCTCATGGAAGCTGGCGCTCAGCTTCGATTGCTGCTGCTGCCTGAGCGAACGCGCATCCTGGCTGGCGCCGGTCTGCGACGTCTTTTGCGACACTTCATAATTGAAGCCGTCCTTTTCCGAGCTGCGCATCGGGTTGCTGAATTTCACGGCTTGCGACACGGAAGCGCTGAAATCGGCCAGCCCCGTCATGATGGACTTGTCTTCGGCGGCCAGGCGCCACTTGCCCGTCTCGGGACTGTCCGTGGCCACCTGCGGCGCGGCGGTATTGCTGTGCAAGGCCGTAAAGCTATCCTTGAGCATGGCCACCAGGCCCGCATCGCCATGGCCGCGCGATGCCGCCTGGTCGAACTGCTTCATGTAGCTGCCCAGCGCCTTCGCCTGCTTTTCCTTGCTGCCCAGGGTATTGAGCGCGCTGGCGTCGACCTTCAGGTCCAGGCTGCCTGCCTCGCCGCTGAAGCTGACCTTGCGCTGCGCGCCATCGGCCTGGAAATCCAGGGTTTGCACGCTTTCCGGTTCGCCGCGTACCTTGACTTCCGCATGCAGCTTCACCAACGACAGCACCTGCTGGTCGAACTGCATCAAGCCTTCCAGCTTGATTTTCGGCGTGCTCTGCCCCATGCCGTCGATGGCCGCCTGGAAACCCTTCGCCAGGTCGCCCAGGGCGCTCGCTTCAGCGTCGCTGAGGTCGCCGCTCGTCGTCATGTTCACGGCCAGGCCGTCGCCCTGGCTGTCGAGCGACAGCTTGACTTCCACGCCGCTTTTGGTCGTGATGCTGAGGGTCACCCTGTCTTCGCCATTGCCGTGCAGGCTGCCCGGCGCGATGCCGGACGCCGCATAGACATTCGGCGTGGTGCTCGGCGGCGGCTGGCGCATCGCCTGCGAGAAATTATAGTTGCCCAGCTTGGCCTGTCCCAGCATGGCCGCGCCCAGGCCGCTGAAGCGGCCGCCAAACGCATATGACGAGAAACTCTTCGTCATCGCCTCGCTCACCTTGTTGCGCGTCGCGCTTTCCCACACCATCGGCGGCTTCGTGAACGCTGCCGGGTTGCTGCCGTTCACGCTCTCGGGACTGAGGGCAACAATGGCAGATGGCATGGAGGCAGACGACGGCGACGGCGCCTCCGTGCGGCTGGACGCGGCGGAGGAAGCCCCTGACGGGGCGCTATTCCAGCTTGACAATGGAGAAATGGAGGTCATGGCGCGGTAACCTTGCAGTTGAAGGATGGGGGCATAATAAAATATCGATACGGTTGGTTTTTTCACAATTCCCGGGCGCCAGGCAAGCCTTGCGTCACGTTATCTGGCGTGGTGGCAAGTACTGCATGGCAATACTGCATTAACGGCAAGAAACGGCAAAGCATGAGTGTCGGGGAAATGAAACATTTTCATACGGATGACCCAGCCTCCCCGCAACAAGTTGATTCACTGCCGGGAATGTCTCAGAATGTACCGTATGGAACACAAGATTCTGCGCGCGCCGCTGGCCAGCTTTACCGACTTGTTGCTCGACGCCGTGTGCATGGTCGACGTGGACGGGCGCTTCGTGTTCGTCAGCGCCGCCTGCGAACGCATCTTCGGCTATACGCAGCGGGAAATGATCGGCAAGCTCATGATCGACCTGGTCGCTCCCGCCGACCGCGCCCGCACCCTGGCCGCCGCGCGCGCCATCATGGACGGCCATGCGCAGACGCACTTTGAAAACCGCTACCTGCGCAAGGATGGCAGCCTGGCGCACATCATGTGGTCGGCCCGCTGGTCGGCCGCCGACCAGCTGCGCGTGGCCGTGGCCCGCGACATCACCCTGCTGAAACAGGCGCAGGCAAAGCAGGCCGCGCTGTACGCCATTTCCGAAGCCATGCAGGCAACGCAAGACTTGCCCGCCTTGCTGCACCGCATCCAGCACATCATCGGCGAACACTTGCCGGCGCGCAGCCTGACCTTGCTGCTGCATGACGAAGACGGCGTCCACCCTCCGATGACCTGCCATGCCGACGACAGCGCGCCCCAGCCGACGTCATCCCTGGCCAGCCTGCTGTGCGATGAAGTGCTGCGCAGCGGCCGTCCCCTGCTGCTGCAGGCGGGACAACTGGCCGGCCTGCCGGCGGCGCTGCAAATTGCAGCCGGCGCCCTGTCGTCGTGCTGGCTTGCCGTGCCACTGTATTGCTCCATGGGCAGCATCGGCGTGCTGGCCCTGCAAGGCAGCCAGGATGCCGTCATCGGCACGGCGCAAGACCAGGATCTGCTGCAGTTTGTGGCCAAGCAACTTGCCACCGCCATCGAGCGCCGGCAGTTGCAGACGCAAATGCAGTTCATGGCCATGCACGACGAGCTGACCCGCCTGCCGAACCGCCGCCTGTTCCACGACCGCCTGCACACGGCATTCGCCCGCGCGCACCGCCAGGAAGGCCGGCTGTCGCTGCTGTTCCTGGACCTGAACAACTTCAAGCGAGTCAACGACGACCACGGCCATGCCTGTGGCGACCTGCTGCTGCAAACGGTGGCGAGCCGCCTGCGCGATTGCATGCGCGAAACCGATACCCTGGCCAGGATGGGCGGCGATGAATTTGTCGTGCTTCTGGAGAGCAACGTCACGCCGGCCGACGTCAGCCTGATCGAGCAAAAAATCCATGCGGCACTGGCCGCGCCGCTGCAACTGGGCAATGGGCAGCAATTGCAGATCACCGTCAGCATCGGCGTGGCCCACTATCCGGACGATGGCGACACCATGCAACTGCTGCTGCGTCATGCGGACCGGGCCATGTACGCGTCGAAAGTGCTGGCCGCCGCCTCGCGCTGAGCGGTCTGGCGGCGGGAGGCAGTTGCTCATATGCTATACTTTCCGGCGATGCTGAGACTCTTCAAAACATGGCTGATCCTGCTGTTGATCACGGCGGTGCCCCTGCAAGCGGCCGCTGCGGACGCCATGCGGCTGGACGCCGCGTCGCCTGCCGCCGCCATGACGGCCGCCTGCCAGCATCACGCTGCGCAGCCGGACAGCGCCGGCACGCCGGAAAACGGCAAGGCCTCCGCCAAACACCCCGCGTGCGGCGCCTGTAGCGCCTTTTGCCTGGGCGCGCTGATGCCGCCCTGTTTCACCGTGCCTGCCGTCGTGCTCAACGGCGCGGAACACGCCACCACAGGCAATGCCGCCTTGCTGACGGGATTCATTCCCGACGGCTTGCGCCGGCCTCCGAGACCGCTTTCCGCTTAAATTCACAACAGATTCCAAGCAGGCCACCAAGTTGGCCACGATAGACCCACTTCGTCTGAAAGCAGCACATGATCAAACATTTATTAGTGCGCGGCGCTTTCGCCGCCATGCTGGGCTTGCCCACGTTCGCCATGGCGGCCCTGCCCGTCATTGAAGTCTACAAGAGCGCCTCGTGCGGCTGCTGTTCCGCATGGATCAAGCACCTGGAAGCGAACGGCTTTACGGTGCGCGCGAAAAATGTCGAGATGCCGGCGCAATACCGCAAGCTGGCCGGCATTCCCGACGCGCTCGGCTCCTGCCACACGGGCCTCGTCAACGGCTACGCCATCGAAGGCCATGTGCCGGCCAGCGAGATCAAGCAGCTGCTGCGCGACAAGCCCAAGGCCAAAGGCCTGGCCGTGCCGGCGATGCCCATGGGTTCGCCAGGCATGGAAGGACCGCGCAAGGATGCGTATGACGTCTTGCTGGTCAAGAACAATGGCAGCACCGAAGTCTACAAGCACTACAAATAACACCGAGGGGAAATGAAAAACGCCGCCGGAATCGCTTCCGGCGGCGTTTTTTGTCTCAGGCAGCAAAGAATTTACTGCCTGTCAGGACTGCATCAGATGCTGTCCAATACCGCATTCAGGCTGGCGCTAGGACGCATGACCGCTTCCGTCTTCGCCGGATCTGGCAGGTAGTAGCCGCCGATATCCGTTTCCTTGCCTTGTACTGCTTTCAGCTCGGCAACGATCTTTTCTTCGTTGTCGGCCAGGGCTTTGGCCACTGGCGCAAAGTGCGCCGCCAGTTCCGCATCGTCCTTCTGCGCCGCCAGGGCTTGCGCCCAGTACATGGCCAGGTAGAAATGGCTGCCGCGGTTGTCCAGCTCGCCGGTACGTGGCGATGGCGACTTGTTGTTGTCCAGCAGCTTGCCGGTAGCTTCATCGAGGGTTTTTGCAAGGATCTTGGCCTTCGCATTGCCCGTCTTGATGCCCATGTCTTCCAGCGACACGGCCAGGGCCAGGAACTCGCCCAGCGAATCCCAGCGCAGATGGTTTTCTTCCACCAGCTGCTTGACGTGTTTCGGTGCCGAACCGCCGGCGCCCGTTTCGTACATGCCGCCACCGGCCATCAAAGGCACGATCGACAGCATCTTGGCGGACGTGCCCAGTTCCAGGATCGGGAACAGATCGGTCAGGTAGTCGCGCAGGATGTTGCCGGTCACCGAGATGGTGTCCAGGCCGCGGAAGGCGCGTTCCAGCGTGTAGCGCATGGCGCGCGTCTGCGACATGATCTGGATGTCCAGGCCCTTGGTGTCGTGATCCTTCAGGTAAACCTGTACCTTCTTGATGACTTCGTTCTCGTGCGGACGGTAGGAATCGAGCCAGAACACGGCAGGCATGCCCGAGTTGCGCGCGCGCGTGACGGCCAGCTTGACCCAGTCGCGGATCGGCGCGTCCTTGACCTGGCACATGCGCCAGATATCGCCCTCTTCCACCGTTTGCGTCAGCAGCACTTCGCCCGTTTCCAGGTCCGTGATGTTGGCGGTGCCGCCTTCGGGCACTTCAAACGTCTTGTCGTGCGAACCGTATTCTTCCGCTTGCTGCGCCATCAGGCCCACGTTCGGCACGGTGCCCATGGTCTTCGGATCGAAGTTGCCATGCCATTTGCAAAAGCCAATCATTTCCTGGTAGATGCGCGCGAAAGTCGATTCCGGCATGACTGCCTTGACGTCTTTCGGACGGCCATCGGCACCCCACATCTTGCCGCCGATACGGATCATGGCTGGCATCGACGCGTCGACGATGATGTCGTTCGGCGAATGGAAGTTGGTGATGCCCTTGGCCGAATCGACCATGGCGAGCTCCGGACGGTGGGCGTGGCAGGCGTGCAGATCCTTGAGGATTTCATCCTTTTGCGACGCTGGCAGGGTGTCGATCTTGTCGTACAGGTTGCTCATGCCATTGTTGACATTCACGCCCAGCTTGTCGAACAGCTCGGCGTGCTTAGCGAACGCGTCCTTGTAGAAGATGCGCACGCAGTGGCCGAAGACGATCGGGTGCGACACCTTCATCATGGTCGCCTTGACGTGCAGCGAGAACATCACGCCCGTCTTGAACGCGTCGTCGATTTCCTTCTCGTAGAACTCCAGCAGCGCTTTCTTGCTCATGAACATGCTGTCGATGATCTCACCCGCCTGCAGGGAGACCTTCGGTTTCAGCACGATGGTCTTGCCCGAGGCCGTGACCAGTTCCATCTTGACGTCGCGCGCCTTTTCCAGGGTCAGCGATTTTTCGCCATGGTAGAAGTCGCCATGGTGCATGTGCGACACGTGCGTTTGCGACGACTGGCTCCACTCGCCCATCGAATGCGGGTGCTTGCGCGCATACTCCTTGACGGCCTTCGGTGCGCGGCGGTCGGAATTGCCTTCACGCAGGACCGGGTTGACCGAGCTGCCGATGCACTTGCCGTAGCGGGCCTTCAAGGCTTTTTCTTCGTCCGTCTTCGCGTCTTCCGGGTAGTCCGGCAGCTTGTAGCCGCGGCCTTGCAATTCGCGCACGCAGGCGATCAGCTGACCTTGGGAAGCGCTGATGTTCGGCAGCTTGATGATGTTGGTGTCTGGATTCTGGGTCAATTTGCCCAGTTCAGCCAGGGTATTCGGGACTTTTTGCGCGTCCGTCAGGAATTCTGGAAATTCGGCCAGTACACGTGCCGCCACCGAAATATCGCTGGACACCACGTCCACGCCGGCCGGCGCGGTGAATTTTTTGATGATTGGCAGCAGGGAATACGTCGCGAGCAGCGGCGCCTCGTCAGTCAGCGTGTAGATGATTTTGGATTTTTGTGTTGCCATGTTCATTCCCTTGTATGCGGTGATGCCTGGTGGTTAACTTTCTTCATTCCAAACACAGGACGGTTAGCCTTGCTTTGGACGGCTAGTGTGCCGGCGGTGACGCCGTGCTTGCCCACCACGTATTTTAGACTGTCCTGCCACTGTTTGTGTATCCGATGGCGACGAATCTTATATAAGACAGCAAATATCTGAAGCTGACGGGGGAATATCACGGTTTTACGCAGGGAAATGAGCGCAAACGGGTTGACAAGCCATGTATGCACCTATGGAAACAAATAATTAAAGATACATATATTTGAACAAATCCTGTACGACTCACTCGTTTTTGACGATGCCGCGCACGTTCGTCAGGGCCAGGCAGACGTTCAGCGCGATCAGGGCCCAGGCCCCGTCATGCCAGCCCCAGCAGACCCACAGCACATTGCTGAACAGGAAAACCCAGAAACCGGCCAGACGCCGCGCGGCCGCGCGCGAACCCACGAGCCAGGCCGCCAGCAGCGAGGCGGCCATGGCGGGCCATTGCAACAGTTCGATGATGTCGGACATGGCGCCCTCCGGCTTCCAATCAATTTAGCGTTATTGTCTTTTTATTCGCGCACGCCTGCCAGTCCCTTCCCCACTTTCCCGCAAATCTTCAGTCGGCTTGATATCGATCAAGAGCGTCTAACAAAACCTCTGAATGTATCCCCAGCAGATGAGTGCGCAGGCAAGCGAGAGAAACGCCTGTGGATATCGGCACGACGTTCATAGCGGATAAACGGTGGAGCCAACCCGGGGTGCGTTCTGCGACCCAGCGCCATTTGCCCAGGCGCTCGCGCGATTCGATGCCGTAGCGGGCAATGCGCGGTGCAATGCCTCTGCCACGTAGCCAGGCCCGGTGGGCACGTGAAGCATAGGCCTAGTCGGCGTGCAGTTTGGCCGGACGTTTGCGTGGCCGGCCCGCCAGGCCTGCCAATGACGGGACGGCTTCGAGCAGCGGGATCGGCATCCGGGAATCATGTACCTGAGCGCCCGATATGCTCGCCACCAGAGGCAATCGGCGTTGATCGACGAGCAGAGGGTGCTTGCAACCGAGCTTGCCGCGGTCGGTGGGATTGGGGCCGGCATGCTGTCCGCCGAGGGGGGGATGGCACGCTGGCCGAGTCGATACTGGCGCGTTCCCATTGAATCTGATCGTACTCCCGCAATTGGTGCGGCATGGCTTCGTGGATGCGTTGCCAGACATGCCTGTTGCCATGCGTGCAGACGTCGCCAGCAACTCATGCCGCTGCCACAGCCCAGTTCACGGGACAGATATTCCCAGGGCAAGCCGGTCTTGAGGACGAACAGAACACCAGTCAAGGCGGCGCGGTCGTCAATGCGAGGAGGCCCCCTTGGGGGATGGCTGATGTACTGGCAGCAAAGGCTGGATCATCGCCCACAGGTCATCCGGAAGAAGTGCTTTGATCACGGGATCGGCTCCTGAAAATGATGTCAGGTGAGTTTGACCAGCATCAGTGCCGTTTGTTTCGCTGGGATTGGTTTTGTTAGACGCTCCAAGCCCATTTTTGCGCTGAGTTCAGTCAGTCTTAATTCGCCGTTTGCGGCGGAAATGGTTTCCAGCAGAGCCATCGTTCTCCCTACGGACTGGATAGTGCGGGTTTCGTTGACCATGTTTTCAATAACCGTGCGTCGTTGCGTGCGGTGAACTGTTTGTATGCTGAAGAGCAATGTGTCACAGACATGAAGCGGACCGGGATGACCGCTTATTGCGCAGACGCTGTCTGCGCAATAAGCAAGACGCCACACCTTGCTCCAATTAAAGAGGCCCCTGGCTCAGCGCAGCCGCTCCAGCATCAGAAAATACCACATCCCCAGCGCCAGGACCTGGCGCCCCAGCCAATCGCCGACCGGCGCCCGCACATGGCTGAGGCGCTGGAAGACGTCGAACTTGTCCATCGTGCCGCCGATGGCGCCGGCCATCACCTCGCCCACGATATGCGAAGTGGCCAGTCCGTGGCCGGAATAGCCCTGCGCATACCAGACGTTCGGCGCCAGCTTGCCCAATTGGGGCACGCGGTTGAACACGATGCCCATGTCGCAGCTCCATTGAAAGTCGATTGCCACGCCACGCAATTGTGGAAAGGTACGCTCGATACAGGGCCTGAGCTCGGCCGCAATATCGCGCGATGCCTTACCAGAATAATTGGCGCCGCCGCCGAACAGCAGTCGCCCATCGGCCGTGCTGCGGTAATAATCGAGGACGTAGCGGCTGTCGTACACGGCCAGGTCTTGCGGATTCAGCTGCCGCGCCAGCGCCCCCAGCGGCTCCGTGGCGACGATGCCGCCCGCGGCCGGGAAGATCATGCCGCTCAGCTTGCGCCGTTCCAGACGGTGGCTGACGTCGCCCGCCAGCAAAACCTGGTCGGCGACGATGCTGCCCCGCTCCAGGCGCAGCCTCGGCGTGCCGCCATGCACGATCTCGAGCACGGGCGACTGCTCGAAGACCAGGCCGCCAAGGCTGGCCAGGGCGCTCGCTTCCCCCATTTCCATATACATTCTTGATGCAATTAAGGCGGATAGACGAGTGGCAGTGGAGCTAGAAGTTCAAGGTGTTCACCGCGATCGCGATTTTGATACCTAGCAATAAGTAGTCAACTCCGTAGAATAGAGACGACTTCTTTTCAAGGAAAAACATGATACCAGCTACTAATCAACTGCCGACGCTAGGATACCTGCACAAGGTCATATGCGATAGCCTGGGACTATGGAACAGCGACAACGAAGACGTCACCTTCCACGTCACGGCCACCGAGCAAGAGCGGCGTACAGCGTTGCGACAAGCTTTCGATGCAATTAAAAAAGAGGACGGCGTGTATGGATCCCTCGACGACTTGGTCGCAGTTACTACCCAGTTCGCGCCAAAGGATAGTCAGAGCGTTAAAAAAAGTAGAACGATCCAAAGCTATGTCAATCATCTATCCAAAACCGACTTTGAATCCCTCGAAGAGTATATAGAATTACGCCAATACATCATAGTGTTGCTCAATGAGCGTTACGCCCGCTGGAGTGTAGCCGAACTTGCGGTCAGCTTTTACATGTCGGCGCTTGCCCACTACCGGGAGTTTGTCAGAGAGTACGCCTGCGATGCGCAGAGTCAAAAGTACAGTTATCAGTGTTTTCTCAGTCAAGATCTTCGCTTGCTGACGGGGACTCTAACCCGCGAGTTGTTACCAGACGATACTTGGCCAGATGCGGCGCTGAATGAACCGTGGCCCTTGAAGGGATTCGCTGATGCTGCTTGCAAGATCACCGGTACATCGCTGCATAAACTTCACCAGTACCACGAATTTCAGCGAGAGGGACCGCTCAACGAACAAGCATGGACCCGTGACTTCACCTCCCAGGGGGTCAATACTCGGTCCAAACAGGTAATCGAGCGGCTACGCAAGTATAGCCGGATGAAGTGGGAAACTTTTTACCCCACCCTCCAACCGCTGACTTACTACCTGCCGAAGGCGATTCATGAAAAGGCATTCGCGACTCATGCGTTTGCGGCCATGATCGCTCACAACCTCAATGTCCATGTGGCGGATTACGGGCCATTCGAGCCTCCCGCAAGAGGCCATCTGACGCACGGCCAGGTTGATCAGAGTCACGCAATACCTAGCAGCGACTTGCTTGATCAGCTATTCAACGACTATCCCATTGGCCACGAAGTCTTCGCCCAGCAAGCGCCCAACCGCTATCAAGCTCTGCTCGCCGGAATCAGGACCCTACCTGGTTCATTGAGCCTTGCAATGGACATTCCGAGCAGCCTGGAGCTAATTTACGAAAAAGAACATAGGAGGTTCGTCGAAGGGACATCGCACGCAACGTTAGCGAATGGCCCCAACTGGCTCAAAGAATGGGCACGAGCCCGAGATGCCTTGTTTCTCGGTGATGCCGGGCTTGCGCTCGCGCATTTCAATACTGCACTAGATCAGGCAAAGTACGCGGCGGGGCCATTATTTATACCCTTCTACATACAGGTGTGTGCATTCTGCAAATCGCAATATCGGGTACTTTCGGAGCGGAAGGAAGAGGAATTGTTCGAGCGGTTCTACGAAGGCTTGGGCAGCAACGCCGCGCACTACGCAAAATTGGTAGGCTATACCCCGCAGTGGGAGCGTGACCCGAAGACTCTGATGACCCACACAATGCTACCTCTGAAGTCTCGGTTGATTATCAGGGAAATCGACGCCCTGGCAAAAATCTAGTGCTACTGGATCGCACCGATTTTCATGGGGTGTCCCACCTAGGCCAAGCTTTCGAAATGCATCACTTTACCGGAGAGTGATGCAACTTACAGTGATCCGGAAAGGAGATAAAAATGAGCAAAGGTAGCGGCAACAACGGGGGCCGTAGTGGTGGCTCCCAAGGCAGTGGCAGTAAAGGTGGCGGCGCAGCTGGCGGTAGCCGTGGGCAAGGAAATGGCGGAGGGTGGCCAAGTGGAACGGGCAAGCCATCCGGCGGAGGGCGCAGCAATGCCCCCGCTGGCAACAAATAGGTCTGGCGCTGGTTTAGCTTAACAATTCCGTCGAGAGGAACCGCCCGCAAGCTAAGTTTGTGGACTCCGTTGACGTGAAAACGGCCGCAGGAAGCGGCCGTATCGTTTGGGGCTGGAGAATGGGACGAAAAACCCATTGCCCCAAGTTTGCCCCAAGTTCGTATTCAGACAAGATGGGAAATCCCAAGTCATTGAATACAAACTAAATTTTTGGTGGGAAGTGCAAGTTTCGAACTTGCGACCCCTGCAGTGTGAATGCAGTGCTCTACCCCTGAGCTAACCTCCCGAAGCGAGGCGAATTATCGCATAGGTGTTGCGGCATCTGCAAGGGCTGGCAAGAGGAAATTTGCCAGGCCCCCGCTTTTTTCTCAGGCGGCCGCTGGCGGCGACGTGACGGCGGTCCAGATGCACTGGCCTTTGGCGGCCTTGTCGAGACCGGCGATGGTGGCTGCGTGGGCGGCGAGTTCCTCGGGTGTGGCGCTCTGGAAGATGACTTCGGCCAAGGGCACGATTTCCAGGACGGCGCCGTCGGCGGCCACTTCCACTTCTTCTTCCATGCTCAGGCTGTTTTGCCCGCGCGTCATGGCCAGGTAGACGTCGGCCAGCAATTCCGAGTCGAGCAGCGCGCCGTGCAGCTTGCGGTGGGCGTTCGAGACGCCGTAGCGGTCGCACAAGGCGTCGAGCGAATTGCGCTTGCCGGGGTGCATTTCCTTCGCCTGCACCAGGGTGTCGATCACGCCAACCACTTGCTCGTGCACGGGCGGCAGGTTCAGGCGCTTGAATTCCGCGTTCAGGAAGCCGATGTCGAACGGGGCGTTGTGGATGATCAGTTCGGCGCCGGCGATGTAGGCACGGAACTCGTCGGCGATTTCCGCGAATTTCGGCTTGTCGCTGAGGAATTCCGTCGTCAATCCGTGGACGGCCAATGCGCCCTCTTCCGAATCGCGCTCGGGATTGATGTAATGGTGAAAATTATTCCCCGTCAACATGCGGTTGTTCAGCTCGACCGCCCCGATCTCCAGGATGCGGTCGCCCGTGCGCGGGTTCAGGCCGGTGGTTTCAGTATCGAGAACAATTTGACGCATGGTGAATTCAGTCTTAAAAGCAAAAAGCGAAGGGCACAGTATAGCAAACCTGCACCCAGTAACTACACCACGGCATGCTCGAACGCCCAAGAAAACCGGAGCGAGCGGCAGTGATTTGCGGCCGAGAAGCGCAACCGTACGCAGGTACGGTGAGCATCACAGGCCACAAAGCGCGACGCGCAGCAGGTTTGCTTGGGCGTTCTCAGGCGCGCACGGTTTCCACGCCCAGGTTGGCCAGCTGATCGGCCCGCTCATTGCCCGGATGGCCATTGTGGCCGCGCACCCAGCGCCATTCCACTTCGTGCACGGCCTGGGCGATGTCGAGCGCCTGCCACAGATCGACGTTTTTTACGGGCGCCTTGGCTGCGGTTTTCCAGCCGCGCGCTTTCCAGCCGTGTATCCATTCGCTGATGCCCTTCTGGACGTACTGGCTATCGGTATACAGCACCACCTGGCACGGACGTTTGAGCGCCGTCAAGGCTTCGATCACGGCCTTCAATTCCATGCGGTTATTTGTCGTATTCAGTTCCCCGCCGTAAATTTCTTTCTTGGCGCCATCGGCCACCATCAGCGCGCCCCAGCCGCCTGTGCCGGGATTGCCCTTGCATGCGCCATCGGCGTAAATCTCAACCTTATCCATCTTGCTGTTCCCGCCTTTTATTCGTGACCGGTGCGCCTGCGGGCGCCGTCGCCGGTTTCTTGGTCCACGCCGGACCGATCAAACGCATCCCTTTGACGCGCTTGATCGCCTGCACTATATACACTGCGCCCAGATATGGCCACCAGCGCGCGCCCGCCTTGTCCATAAAAGCGTTGCGGCGCAGCCATTTTTCCGTCCTGCAGGCAGGTGCGTAGCAGCCGAAGTAGCTTTGGCTAACGCCCATGTTGAGCAATTTTAACCAGTCTTTCATGCGTGGCATAGAGATCAGCTCGCCCGCCTGCGGCAGGTAGTGGCGGCCCGTGACCCGCCCTACCCCCTGGCGCATGCCCCACAGGCTGGCCGGATTGAAGCCGCAGACGATCACCCTCCCTTCCGGGATCAGCACGCGCTCGACTTCGCGCAAGACCTGGTGCGGCTCGGCGGCAAATTCAAGTACGTGCGGCAAGACCACCAGGTCCAGGCTTTGCGAATCGAACGGCAGCTCGTCGAAGGCCGACACGAGGGTCGGACGGCGCTCCTGCGGCGAACGGGAAGGCAGGCGCGCATCGAGCAGCCATTTGTTCGGCATGCGGTTGGCGACCAGCGCGTCGATCTGGGGCAAACCGATCTGCACGGCGTTGTAACCGAAGATGTCGACGGTCAGGCTGTCGAGGCATTGCTGTTCCCAGGCGCGCACGTACAGACCGGCCGGCGTCTGCAGCCAGCCGTCAAGCGCTATAATGGATTTTTCGGATGCCGCACTGTCCATTCAGTTTTCTCTTTTGCTCATGACACACTCCCCTGAACACGCTTTATCGGTACTTGCCGTGCCCGCCTTTGCCGACAATTACCTGTGGCTGATCCATGATGGCCGCCATGCCGCCGTGGTCGACCCCGGCGACGCGATGGCCATCCTCGATGCGCTCAAGGCGCATCAGCTGACCTTGTCTGCCATTTTACTCACGCATCACCACGCCGACCACACGGGTGGCGTGCCTGAATTGTTGCAGCATTTCGCCGTCCCCGTCTTCGGCCCGCGCAATGAGGCTATCACAGCCATCACGGAACCGCTTGCCGAAGGCGATGTCGCCTATGTGCCCGAACTGGGCTTGCAGATGACCGTCATCGACGTGCCCGGCCATACCAAAGGCCATATCGCCTACGTACGACAACGTACCGAGCAAGGCGAAGCGCCATGGCTGTTTTCCGGCGACACCCTGTTTGCGGGCGGCTGCGGCCGCCTGTTCGAAGGCACGCCGGGCCAGATGGCAGATTCGCTGGGCAAGCTGGCCGCCCTGCCCGACGATACCGAGGTATTTTGCGCGCATGAGTACACCTTGTCCAATTTGCGCTTTGCCAACGCCGTCGAACCGGGCAATGTGGCCCTGCAGGAACGCATCGCCGTCGACACGGAAAAGCGCCAGCAAGGTTTAGCCACCGTGCCGTCGACCATCGCCCTTGAGAAGGCCACGAATCCCTTCCTGCGCTACCGCGAACCGGCGATTTTGACGAGCCTGAAGGTGGAAGGCAAGCTGACCACCGATGCTTCGCCTGTGGAAGCATTCGCCGCGCTACGGATGTGGAAGAATAGTTTTTAAGCAGATCCTTCCCCAATAAAAAAATCCCGGCCGATGCGTGTTTGCATCGCCGGGATTTTTTTACGCTGCTAGTTGATCAGGATCAGATTTCTTCGTACAGCGGCAAGGTCAGGAATTCGGCAAACGATTCCGACGTCGACATTTCCTCGAAAATCTGGCCGGCGCGCACATAGGTCGGACCGTTGCCGCCCGGCGCATCGCGCTGCACCTTAGCCAGCTCTTCCGGAATCATGGCGCGCACCATCTCGGCCGTGACCTTGCGGCCATCTTCCAGCACGCCCTTGCTCGAACGAATCCACTGCCACACTTGCGAGCGGCTGATCTCGGCCGTGGCCGCGTCTTCCATCAGGTTGTGGATAGGCACGCAACCGTTGCCGGCCAGCCAGCTGCCCAGGTAGTGGATGCCCACGTTGATGTTGTAGCGCAAGCCCGCTTCCGTGATCGGCGCTTCCGGCTGGAAATTCAGCAAGTCCGACGCTTTCACGTCGATGTCGGGACGCTGCTTGTCGATCTGGTTCGGCTTGTCACCGAGTACTTTCGTGAACTCGCCCATGGCCAGCTCGACCAGGCCCGGATGCGCCACCCAGCCGCCGTCGTAGCCATCGGTGGCGTCGCGCGCCTTGTCGTTGCGCACGCCGCCCATGGCGATGTCGTTCTTTTCCGGATCGTTCTTGATCGGGATCAAAGCCGCCATGCCGCCGATGGCTGGCGCACCCCGTTTGTGGCAGGTTTTCAGCAGCAGCAAGGCGTAGGCGCGCATGAAGGGCGCCGTCATCGTGACCTTGGCGCGGTCGGCCAGGCAGAAATCCTTGTCCAGCTTGAATTTCTTGATGCACGAGAAGATGTAATCCCAGCGGCCCGCGTTCAGGCCCGAACTGTGCTCTTTCAGCTCGTACAGGATTTCATCCATTTCAAACGCCGCCAGAATGGTTTCGATCAGCACGGTCGCCTTGATCGTGCCTTGTGGCAAGCCCAGCTCGTTTTGCGTCATGACGAAGATGTCGTTCCACAATCGCGCTTCCAAGTGCGATTCCATCTTCGGCAGGTAGAAATACGGGCCGGCGCCGCGCGCCAGTTGCTCCTTGGCGTTATGGAACATGAACAGGGCGAAATCGAAAATGCCGCCGGAAATGCGCTTGCCATCGACCAGCACGTGCTTTTCATCGAGGTGCCAGCCGCGTGGACGCACGACAAGGGTCGCGATCTTGTCGTTCAGCTTGTACGACTTGCCATTTTGCTCGAGCGAAATCGTCTTGCGCACGGCGTCGAACATATTGATCTGGCCCGTGATCTGGTTATCCCAGTTCGGCGTGTTCGAATCCTCGAAGTCCGTCATGTAGCTGTCCGCGCCGGAATTGAAGGCATTGATGACCATCTTGCGCTCGACGGGGCCCGTGATTTCCACGCGGCGGCATTCCAGCGCCTTCGGGATCGGCGCGATCTTCCAGTCGCCGTCGCGGATGTGTGCGGTTTCTGGCAGGAAATCAGGACGCTCGCCCGCGTCGAGGCGCTTGGCCCGCTCCACGCGCACGGCCAGCAATTGCTGGCGGCGCGGCTCGAATTCACGCGTCAGCTTGGCCACCAGCGCCAGCGCGGCCGGCGTCAAAATCTGTTCGTAGCCGGGCTGGATGTCACCCGTGATTTGCATGCCTTCTGGAAGTGCGATCGTGTTCTGCGTCATGAAGTTCTCCGTTTTTAATAAATATAAGCAAAGGTAATCTGATGATCCAAGTATAAGCTGAACGACTGCGCGGACAAGCTGGACAGAGGCGCAAAAACACTCTGCAGGACGGCGCGTTTGTTCTATAGTATTGCACTATAAGGCATGGAAACGAGATTAAAAATCACTTCATCTATGCGTTTTTATCACAAGTGATGGCATCGCGGGAGCACGGCATGGGGCAGTTCAGACAGATATCGACGTTCGTGGAAGTGGTCGCCAAGGGCAGCCTGTCGGCCGCCGCGCGCGCGGAAGGGATCGCACCAGCCATGATAGGCCGGCGCCTCGATGCGCTGGAGCAGCGCCTGGGCGTCAAATTGCTGCAGCGCACGACGCGCAAACTGGCCTTGACGAATGAAGGCGCCGCCTTCCTCGAAGATTGCCAGCGCATCCTGGGCGAACTGGAGGAAGCGGAAGCGGCCGTGGCAGTACGCAGCGTGAAAGCCAGCGGCCATCTGCTCATTTCCGCGCCAGCCGGCTTCGGACGCCAGCATGTGGCGCCCTTGATCCCCTCTTTTGTCGCCGAGCACCGCGACGTGACGGTGTCGCTGAACCTGAACGACCGCCTCGTCGACTTGATCGGCGAAGGCATCGACGTCGCCATCCGCATCGCCAGCCTGTCCGACTCCTCGCTCGTGAGTACCAAGCTGGCCGACAACCAGCGCGTGCTCGTCGGCTCGCCCGCCTACCTGAAACGGGCGGGCACGCCACGCATCCCGGCCGACCTGGCCAAGCACAATTGCCTGGCGATCAGCAGCGAAGGCAGCCAGCGGGGCTGGACCTTCCGCGAAAACGGCAAAAACATCATTTTGAAGGTGGCAGGCAATATGGTGTGCAACGACGGCGAAGTGCTGCACGATTGGGCCTTGGCCGGCAAGGGCCTGGCGTGGCGCTCGATGTGGGAAGTGGGCGCCGAAATCGCCTCGGGACAGCTGGTGACGGTGCTGGACCAGTTCGCCGCTCCGGGCAACGACATTTATGCCGTATTCGCCCAGCGCCGGCACTTGCCCCTGCGCATACGGGCGTTTGTGGATTTTTTAAGGCATTCGTATTCGCAACCCGACTACTGGCGCGAACGTGCAATCTAGTCACTGCCGGCCGGACCGGTAGAGCGCAGTTTGATGCAGGCTGATGCAGGTCGGCGTAGGTCGGCTTAGCGCAGCGTAAGCCGACACCAGCCCATACATCTTGCCAACGCCACTCTTGTCGGCTTACGCGCAAGCGCTAAGCCGACCTACCTGATGATGCAAAGCATGCCAAAAAGAGCCGCATAGCCCATAAAACACCCGCAAAACCGATGCTTCACAGAAATTCAGGCGAAAAAAAATCCCCGGAGACCGAGGATTTCTTTATTTCGTTTGATCCAGCGTATTAGATTGGCTGAATGTTCGAAGCTTGCTTGCCTTTAGGGCCAGCGGTCACTTCAAAAGAAACGCGTTGGTTCTCTTGCAGGGACTTGAAGCCGTTCGACTGGATAGCCGAGAAGTGAGCGAACAGATCTTCGCCGCCTTCGTCAGGGGTAATAAAGCCGAAACCCTTCGAATCATTGAACCATTTTACGATGCCAGTTGCCATTACAATTTCCTATTTCAGTTAAGTTGGGCTTGCGCCCGTTATATCGTTTGAAGCAAGAAAGAAATGACAGACAAACTGCACTACTACCTCGAATCCAACGATGCCCAATTATACCAACAAAACTGAGAAAAACCATTCTTTCGCAAAATAAACTTACGAACACTACTTTAATAGCCAAATCCCCGTCTTGCGGCGCCCTGTACCAGCGACATGGAGACACTATATCCTAATCTTCGACGCGGGTGCTTTGCGTTGCATCAAATGAATCATTGCAACCACAAGAACGCAAAATAGTCGCTCAGGCGCAGAAATGGGTGGCGGCCGGATCGTGCTCCGCCCAGCGCAACAGCGCCCCCACCTGCCCGCTCAGGGCCGGCCACTCGGCCAGCACCTGTCCGGGCTCGTTGAGCTGCACGCGCACCAGCTGCTCGATGCGCCGGCATTCCTGCCCCAGCGCGGCAAAGCCGAAGGTGGCGGCCGAGCCGGCCACCGCGTGCAAGGCACGGTGCAATGCCGTCAATGGCTCCAGGCGCGGTCCTTCGCTGTCGCAGCGTTCTTGCGCCTGCGCGATCGCCTGCATCAGGGCCGGCACACCGGCCGCATATTTTTCATTCAGGGCGCGCAAACGGGCGCGAAAATCCGGGTCGATCAAGGTTGCCATCGCGATACTCACCTGACGCAGCTTACTTGGTGCCGAAAATACGGTCGCCGGCGTCACCCAGGCCCGGCACGATGTAGGCGTGGTCATCCAGGTGCGAATCGAGCGCGGCGCAGAACATCTTGACGTTCGGGTGCGCGTTCTGGAACACGGTCACGCCTTCCGGTGCGGCCACCAGGGCCAGGAAGATGATCTGCTCATCCGTCACGCCGCGTTTTTTCAGCACGTCGACGGCGTACACGGCCGAATTGCCGGTCGCCACCATCGGGTCGCACAGGATAAAGGTGCGCTCGTTCAGGTCCGGCAGGCGCACCAGATATTCCACGGGCATGTGGGTGGCCGGGTCGCGGTACACGCCGATGTGGCCCACGCGGGCCGATGGCACCAGGTTCAGCAAACCGTCGCTCATGCCGATGCCGGCGCGCAGGATGGGCACGATAGCCAGTTTCTTGCCTGCAATAACGGGCGCGTCGATGGTGACCAGCGGGGTCTTGATTTCGCGCGTCGTCAGCGGCAGGTCGCGCGTGATTTCATAGCCCATCAGCAAAGTGATTTCCTTGAGCAACTCACGGAAGGTGCGCGTCGACGTGTCGTGCTCGCGCATGTGGCTCAGTTTGTGCTGGATCAAAGGGTGATCGGTAATGAACAAATTCGGGAAGCGTGGATCTTGTTTCATTTGTTTTTCTTTCTCTGCTCTCTGGCGCGGCGGCAAGCGTGGCCGCGAACGCGCAGTGTGTCGATAAAATCATGGATTACAGCATTATCCCAGCCCGCAGCCCGCCTGTGGCCGGAATTTTCGAAATAATCGGCATTATTGACGTCAATACTCGCGCAGGGCGCGCGCGAGGATGGCCACGCAATCGGTGCCGGCGGGCAAGCGGCCATATGCGCCACCCGGCGCCTGCACCAGCCGCGACTCCAGGAACGCTTGCGCGACAAACGGTGGCGCATGGCGCAGCAGCAAGGCCGCCTGCACGGCCAACACGATGCGTTCAGATAATTGCCGGGCACCAAACTCATCCGTTTGCGGCCCGTCCAGGTCGGCCAGCAGCCGCGCGCGATAATCGGCAAAGACAGCAGCATCATCGCCAGCCAGCGCCAGCTCGGCCGCGAGGGCATCGCGCGCGGCCGGCGACTTGCCGAAGGCGCGCAAGACGTCGAGGCACATGACGTTGCCCGAGCCTTCCCAGATCGAGTTGACGGGCAGTTCGCGGTACAAACGCGCCAGCGGCGCCTCTTCCACATAGCCGGTGCCACCCAGCACCTCCATCGCCTCAAAGCCGAAGCCGGGACCACGCTTGCAGATCCAGTATTTGCCGGCCGGCGTGAGCACGCGCGCCAGCATCGCTTGCCGCGGGTCGTCCTTTTCATCGAAGCAGCGGGCCAGGCGCAGCGCGAAGGCCGTGGCCGCTTCCGATTCGAGCGCCAGGTCGGCCAGCACGTTTTGCATCAGCGGCTGCTCGGCCAGCGGCTTGCCGAACACGGCCCGCTGGCGCGCATGGTGCAGCGCCTGGCTCAAGGCGGCGCGCATGATGCCGGTGCTGCCCAGCACGCAATCGAGGCGCGTGTGGCTGGCCATTTCCAGTATCGTGGGTATGCCCCGCCCCGGCTGCCCCAAGAGCCAGCCGTAGGCATGGGTGAATTCCACTTCCGACGAGGCATTCGAGCGGTTGCCCAATTTATCCTTCAGGCGCTGCACGCGGATGGCGTTGCGGCTGCCGTCGGGCAGGTAGCGGGGCAAAAAGAAGCACGACAATCCCCCTTCATCCGCCTGGGCCAGGATCAGATGGGCGTCGCACTGGGGCGCCGAAAAAAACCATTTGTGGCCGACGATGCGCCAGGCGCCGCCAGCCTCGTCGCCGAACAGGGCTTGGGCCTCGTCCGGCGGCACGGGCACGGCGCGCGTGGTGTTGCTGCGCACGTCCGAGCCGCCCTGCTTTTCCGTCATGCCCATGCCGACCAGGGCGCCCCGTTTCTGCTCCACGGGCAGGGAACGGGGGTCGTAGTCGCGCGACAGGATTTTCGGCAGCCAGCGCTGCGCGATCTGCGGCAGATCGTGCGCCTGGCGCAAGGCCGGCACCGAGGCATACGTCATCGTCACGGGACACTGCGTGCCGTTTTCCACCTGCCCCACTAATAGATAGGCGGCCGCGCGCGCCACCTGGGCGCCGGGACCGGGCGCGGCCCACGGCGAAGCGTGCGCACCGGCGCCCACGAGGATGGCCATCAGCTCATGCCAGGCCGGATGGAACAGCACTTCGTCGATGCGGCGCCCGGCCCGGTCGAACTGCTGCAGCTCGGGCGTGTGGATATTGGCCAGGCGCGCCAGCGCGTAGGTTTCGGCGCGGCCCAGCTTCTCGCCCAGCGCGTCGAGCTCCTGCAGCGCCGCGCCGCCACCCTCGCGCAGCAGCGCTTCGATCAGCGCCGGATCGCAGGCGAACAGATTGACGTTCTCGAACGGCGTGGCCTGGTTGAAAACTTCATGCGTGTCAAAAGCATTCATGGGGGTCTCCCGCGATTTGTTATCATGGCGCCCTGTCTGCCGTGGACGCACCGTCAACAACGTCTGCCAGCCAGACTAGCGCAAAGCGCATGGCGGGGCAAGCGCGCCAGTGGAAGCAAGCGCAGATAAATGTTTCTATGTGGAATGAAAATGTCTGTGTGTGTCGCACAACATGTTTTTTTTCATGGAAGGCAGGAATATTTACAAAACCTGAAGCAATGTTGCTCTATTTCATGTAATCGGGTGCTTTTCAATGATACATTTCGTGTGGATCGCGTTCCGATAGCCGCCCTTTCGGCCACTATGGCGCGCGTCACGCACGACGCACTCTTTCCGTCGGCGCCCTGCCCTGCAGCGAGCGCCGGCACTGATAATAAAAAGGTAAAAGCCAGCACGATGTTTTCCAGTACCCCATCCGCCGCCCACCGCGAGGCCCGCCACGAGTTGGACAACCTCATGGAAGAGGCAGGCGACGTCGTGTTCCGGCTCGATACGGACGGCTTGATCCTGTTCGCCAGCAAGCGCGCTGCCACCCTGTTTGCCGCGCCATCGGGCCTGACCGGCCACTTGCTGCTGCCGCTGGCCGCCGAAGCGTCGCGCGCGGCACTGCAGGCGGCGCTGGAAGACGCGCTGGAAGAGCCGGGCCGCCTGGAAGTGCGCCTGCAAGCGCCCGACCAGGAAATCTGGTTCGAACTGCGCCTGTCTTCCTATATGAACGCGGCCGGCGTGGCCGAACTGCTGGTGGTCGGGCGCGATACGTCGGCCCAGCACAACACGGAAGAACGGCTGCGCCACATGGCCACGCACGATGCGCTCACGGGCTTGCCGAACCGCTTGCTGCTGTCGGACCGCATCCGCATGGTGATCGCCCAGGCCGCCCGTTCGGGCCAGGGCTTTTCCGTCGCCACCATCGGTCTCGATGGTTTCAAGAAGGTCAACGATGGCCTGGGCCACCCCGTCGGCGACGCCGTGCTGCGCCTGGCCGCGGCGCGCCTGCGCAAGACCCTGCGCGACAGCGACACCCTGGCGCGCGTGGGCGGCGATGAATTCGTCGCCGTGCTGCCCGGCAGCGCCACGGACGCGCAGATCAAGCTGGTGACGGGCCGCCTGCTGGCCACCCTGCAGGCGCCGTTCGAAGTCGATGGCCACACAATCTACGTGGGGGCGTCAGTGGGCGTGTCGATCTATCCGCTGCATGCGGAAGATGAAGTGCGCCTGGTGGCGCTGGCCGATGCGGCCATGTCGCGCGCCAAGGAAACGGGCAAGGCCCGCTGCCTGGTCTACAGCCCGCGCTTGAACGGCCCGTCGGAACACGACATCTCGCTGGAAGCGGCCATGTTCCAGGCCGTGCGCGAAGGCGAATTCCTGCTCTTTTACCAGCCCATCGTCGATGCGCACACGCGGCAAATCCAAGGCTTCGAAACCCTGATGCGCTGGAAGCACCCGACCCTGGGCCTGGTGCCGCCCGTGCGCTTCATCCCGATTGCCGAAGCCAATGGCCTGATCAACCTGCTGGGCGCCTGGGCGCTGAAGGCGGCCTGCGTGCAGCTCAAGCAGTTCCAGGAAGTGGCCAAGCGGCCGCTGTACATTTCCGTCAACATCAGCCCGCGCCAGTTCCGCAACGACAAATTCCTCGACGTGCTCGATGACGCCATCGCGTTTTCGGGGCTCTCCGGCGAACACTTGGTGCTGGAAATCACGGAAGGCACCTTGATGATCGACCCCGTGCATGCGGAAACCATCCTCGTCAAGATGACGGAGCGCCGCGCGCGCATCGCCATCGACGATTTCGGCACCGGCTACTCCTCGCTCGCGTATCTGAAGCGCTTCCCCATTTCCGTGCTGAAGATCGACCGCACCTTCATCAAGGACTTGCCCGCATCGAGCAAGGATGCGGCCATCTGCAACACCATTCTCGACCTGGCCAAGCATTTGAACCTGTCCGTGGTGGCCGAGGGCGTGGAGACCGAGGAGCAGATGCACTTCATCGAATCGCGCGGCTGCCAGTACGTGCAAGGCTACCTGACGGGCAAACCGATGCCGGCCCACGCCGCGCTATCGGCCTTGAGCGACAAAACCTATGCGGCGCTGGTGCCTGTGCCGTCTGCCAATGAACCGCGCGGAGGGGTGCAATGAATCCAGGTCATTTCACGGTACCGACACAGCTCGGCAAAAACACCCTCGACCTGTTGTGGGCGCGCACGCGCCAGCAGGGCGACATGCCAGGCTTCGCGAAAGCCATCAGCGCCATCCTCGGTGCCATGCGCGGCGAGGACGACCACGAATTCGACATCACGCAAACGGTGCTGTCCGACCCTGTCCTCACGCACAAGGTGCTGCGGCTGGCCAACAGCGGCATGTATTCGGCCTTCGGCCAGCGCGTCAACACGGTATCGAAGGCCGTGCTGGTGCTGGGCATCGACGCCATCGGCCATCTGGCGCTGGGGCTGAAACTGATCGAAGAGCTGTCGCAGGCGTCGCCCGACTCCGTCAGCGCCCACGTGGAAATGGAAAAGGCCGTGCTGGCCGGGATGGTGGCGCAGCAGGTGGCCACCAGCGCCGGCAGCCTGCAGGCGGAGCAGGCCGTCGTCTGCTCGATGCTGCACACCCTGGGCCGCATGATGGTGACGTTCTACATGACGGATTTCTGGGCGCGCATGCAGGCGCATGCGGGTCCCGGCAACGAGGCGGCCGCCGCGCGCGAAATCCTCGGCCTGTCGCTGCCGGAAGTGGGCTATGCCACGGCGGCCCACTGGGGCCTGCCGCAGCACCTGATCAACGGCATGCGTCCGATGGAACCGTCGCCAGACAACGCGCCCGTCAGCGGCGCCGACTGGATGGCGGGCCTGTCGACGATGGCGGCGCGCTGCGCCGACTCGCTGTGGCACGACGATGCGGCCGGCGCGGCGCAGGTGCACGCGCTGATCGACGATTATGCGGGCACCCTGGGCGTCGCGGCGACCGACCTCGTGGTGGCCGTGGACAAGGCCAAGGCGATGGCGGCGGCCGACCTGTCGATCGCGCCCCTGTCGAAACCGGCCGAGCGGCGCGCGCGCCAGCTGGCGTCGACGCGCATGCGCGCCGAAGGCAACCGCGTATTGATCGGCGGCCTGGCCGACCTGCGCGGCGCCATCGGCAGCGCCAGTCCGGGCCAGATGGTCTCGATGGCGCTCGAAACGCTGCACCAGGGCTTTGATTTTTCGCGCTCGGTGGCCTTCGTGCGCAACCACAGGGATCATCTGTATTCGGCGCGCATCAGCATGGGCGAAGGCATGGCCGACCTGCAGGATTTGATGGTGTTTGGCGACGCGTATGAACCGAACGTCTTCCACGCGGCCCTCAATAGCGACCGCGTGATCTTCATCGACAATGCGCGCGACCCGAAATTTGCCGCCAAGCTGCCGCAATGGTGGAAAGCGACCTTGTCGGAAGCGCGCAGCTTCGTCGTGCTGCCCCTGTCGGCCAAT
This sequence comes from Janthinobacterium sp. 67, assembly GCF_002797895.1. Classification (NCBI taxonomy): domain Bacteria; kingdom Pseudomonadati; phylum Pseudomonadota; class Betaproteobacteria; order Burkholderiales; family Oxalobacteraceae; genus Janthinobacterium; species Janthinobacterium sp. 67. The sequence goes on from NZ_PGES01000001.1 coordinate 1,457,174, forward strand.
GGCCACCCCACGGGATTTTTATATGGCGACTGGGACGACAGCTTCCCGCCGATCCAATTGAATCAGACGGAGTTCAACCTGATCAACGATATCCGGGCTTTGCTGGTGCAGTCGGTGGAGATGCGGCACCAGCTGGAGCTGGTGGCGAACAAGGTGGCGTAACAGGAAGCGCCAACGATGTTGTCGGATTACGCGGGGCGATGCCCGCTAATCCGACCTACACGCAACGCATGACATGAGCCTTGATCAGACGCGTAGGTCGGGTTAGCCAGAATGGCGTAACCCGACATCACCGCAACGCATGACATGGGCCGTGGGTCGGATCAGGGCCGCAGGCCCGTCATCCGACAACATTTCAATTTACTTCAACTTCGGCGTACTCACCGACACATCGCCGCATTGCGCGCGGTGCATCAGGGCGTGGTCGATCAGCACCAGCGCCAGCATGGCTTCGGCGATCGGCGTCGCGCGGATGCCCACGCAGGGGTCGTGGCGGCCGAACGTTTCCACCATCACGGGATTGCCTTCTTTATCGATCGAGCGGCGCGGCGTGCGGATCGACGAGGTCGGCTTGATGGCGATCGACACGCTGATATCCTGCCCCGTCGAAATGCCGCCCAGTACGCCGCCGGCGTTATTGCCGATAAAGCCTTCCGGCGTCAGTTCGTCGCCGTGCTCGGAGCCTTTTTGCGCCACCGAATCGAAACCGGCGCCGATTTCCACGCCTTTCACCGCATTGATGCCCATCATCGCATAGGCGATGTCGGCGTCAAGCTTGTCGTAGATGGGCTGGCCCAGGCCGACGGGCACGTTTTGCGCGATCACGTCGATGCGCGCGCCGATGGAATCGCCGTCGCGGCGCAACTGGTCCATGGCATCTTCCATGCGCGCGATCAGGTCCGCGTCATCGCTGGCCGCAAAGAACGGGTTCGCATGCACGTGTTCCCAGGACTGGAACGGCACGGGAATGTCGCCCAGCTGGCTCATGCAGCCCTTGAACGTGGTGCCGTACTGCTGCAGCAGCCATTTCTTGGCGATCGCCGCCGCGCCCACGACGGGCGCCGTCAGGCGCGCCGACGAGCGCCCGCCGCCGCGCGGGTCGCGCACGCCGTATTTGTGCCAGTAGGTGTAGTCGGCGTGGCCGGGACGGAAGCTTTCCGCGATATTGCCGTAATCCTTGCTGCGCTGGTCTTCATTGCGGATCAGCAGCGCGATGGGCGTACCCGTCGTCACGCCCTGGTACACGCCGGAGAGGATTTCCACCGTATCGGATTCCTGGCGCTGCGTCACGTGGCGCGACGTGCCCGGCTTGCGGCGGTCCAGTTCGGGCTGGATATCGGCTTCCGACAGGATCAACCCAGGCGGACAGCCATCGATCACGCAGCCGATGGCCGGACCATGCGATTCGCCGAAAGTGGTAACAGTAAACAGCTTGCCAAAAGAATTGCCGGACATAAGTAGGAAGTGTGAGGACTGGAAAACTCAATTCTACCAGCCTGCGGGGCATGCCATGCCGCTAATGCCGCGCCCAGGCCCGATATTGCCCCACCCAAATCGCCATTTTTAAATCCCGTGTATTTTTTCACACAAAAACACCAAATATGAGTTGCAATAATGCAAAACAAGAAATATTGCTCCACAGAATAGATTTAAAAAAACATTTTGCTTATTAAATAGCTATATACTTGGATCAAAGCGCGCCACAAAATACTGGTTGAGGGCTGCGCCGAGAGCACGTCACAAATGCCCAGGGCTAGGCGTCGTTGCCGAAGACAGTACGCAAGTACGGCGAGGCAACGCAACAACGCCATGGGCTTTTGCGACGCGCTCGTAAAAAATATCGAGTCATCCTGGAGAAGCTATACATGCCCGCACCGATCATCCCCCTTGACGCCAACAAGGACGATCACGACGACCTGGTATTCCTCGATGAGCAACCGGCTGCGCCGCTGACGGCCGCACCGCGCAGCGTCTGGCGGGTGATGATCATCGACGACGATGAAGACGTCCACTCCACCACCACTTTCGCCCTGGGCAACCTGGAAATGCAGCACCGCCCGCTGGAATTCGTGCATGCGTATTCGGCCGGCCAGGCGCGAGAACTGCTCAAGCACGAAGACGACATCGCCGTCATCCTGCTCGACGTGGTAATGGAACAGGATGACGCGGGCCTGCACCTGGTGCGCTACATCCGCGAAACCCTCAAGATGACGGACGTGCGCATCATCCTGCGCACGGGCCAGCCCGGCTATGCGCCGGAAATCGACGCCATCCGCGACTACGACATCAACGACTATAAAACCAAGTCCGAACTGACGCGCATCAAGCTGTTTACGACGGTCACGGCGGCCATCCGCTCGTACGAACAGATACGCTCGATCAGCAGCAGCCGGCGCGGCCTGGACCAGATCGTCCACGCCAGCACGCAGCTGATGGCGCTGCACGGCGTGCAGAATTTCTCGGCCGGCGTGCTGGCGCAGATCGCCGACCTGCTGGGCATCCGCGCCGACGGCGTGCTGTGCGTGCAGGACTTGCAGGACAATGGCAGCAAGGAGCTGCTCGTCTCGGCCTGCACGGGCAGCTTTTCGAGCTTGCCGCACAGCGCCCTGTGCGGCCTGCAAAACCCCCGCGTCATGGCCGCCATCGAGCACACCCTGGCACAGCGGCGCAACGTGTACGCGCACGACTATGCCACCCTGTACTTCGCGGGCAAGGCCAGCCGCGACGCGGCCGCCTACCTGGTGCTGCCGCGCCCCCTTTCCGCCATCGACGAAAGCCTGCTGGAAGTCTTCTGCAGCAACGTCGCCGTGGGCCTGGACAACGTCGAGCTGGTGTCGCACCTGCACAATGCCGCCTTCTACGACCAGTTGTCGAAGCTGCCCAACCGCACGCGCCTGGTGGAAATCCTCGACGCCACCTTGTCCGGCCCCGCGCGCGACGACGCCACCTTGTCGCTGGTCGACCTCGACCACTTTGCCGAGACCAACGACGCGCTGGGCCACCAGTTCGGCGACACCCTGCTGATCGCCGTGGCGGGCCGCCTGCAAACGCAGCTGGGCTCCCAGCTGACGGTGGCGCGCCTGGGCGGCGACATCTTTTGCGTGCTGGGCGACTCGTCGCAAGTCAACCCGGCCAAGATACTGGCCCTGTTCCAGGCGCCGTTCAGCATCGATGGCCAGGACGTGCAGCTGTCGGCCACCCTGGGCCTCGTGCGCCTGGGCGAGCATGCGGGCACGGGCGCCGATGCGCTGAAGGACGCCGACATCGCCCTGAAGCGGGCGAAAAGCCAGCAGCGCGCCGGCCACTTCTATTTTTCGCGCAGCATGGGCATCGAAATCCGCGAACGGGTGCGCATGATGCACGCGCTGCGCACGGCCTTCAGCCAGGACCAGCTGTTTGTCGTCTACCAGCCGCAGATCGACCTGACCACGCGCCGCCCCGTGGGCGCCGAAGCGCTGCTGCGCTGGCAGACGCCCGACGGCAAGTTCATCTCGCCCGACCGCTTCATCCCGATTGCCGAGTACTCGGGCATCATCATCGACCTGGGCGAATGGGTGCTGCGCACGGCGTGCCGCGAACTGGTGCTGCTGCGCGAACAGGGCCACCGCAACTTCGTCATGTCCGTCAACGTGTCGCAAGTGCAGTTCCGCCACCCGCTGTTTTTGGACATGCTGCGCGCGGCACTGGAAGAGACGCAGGCGCCGCCCGAATTCATCGAACTGGAAATCACGGAATCGATGGCCATGGAAGAGCCGGACCTGCTGATCAAGATGCTGTGGCAGATCAAGCAAACGGGCGTGAGCATCGCCATCGACGACTTTGGCACGGGCTTTTCCTCGCTGTCCTATCTGCAGCGCCTGCAGGTCGACCGCCTGAAGATCGACCGCGCCTTCGTCACCGAGATCACGGGCTCGGCGCGCGGCAGCAGCATCGCCGAAATGGTCATCCAGCTGGGCCGCAACCTGGGCCTGGCCGTGATCGCGGAAGGCGTGGAAGACGAGCGGCAAGCGCAAATCCTGCAGGCGCTGGGCTGCCCGATGGCGCAAGGCTTTCTGTTCGCCCGCCCCATGACGGCCAGCGCGCTGGGCAGCTGGCTGAACAACGAGGCGCTGCAGGGAGCGGCATAGCCGTCATCTTGGCTTGACCATGCAAAACGCCGGCAATGCCGGCGTTGTTGTTACTGCATGGCGACCACTTAGTCGGCCGTTTCGGCCGGCCAGTCGCGGATGTACGCCTTGAGCATCTGGTTCTCGAAGCTTTGCGCCTCGAGCACGGCGCGCGCCACGTCGTAGAAGGAAATGACGCCCAATAAGGTCTTGGCGTTCATGACGGGCAGGTAGCGCGCGTGTTTTTCCAGCATGATGCGGCGCACTTCGTTCACTTCCGTATCGGGAGTGACGGTGATCGGGTGGTCATCCATGTGCTTGCGCACGGTGCCGCCGCCGATCTGGCCCGCGTTTTCATGCAGCGCGTTCAACACTTCGCGGAAAGTCAGCATGCCGACCAGGTCGCCAAATTCCATGACCACCAGCGAACCGATGTCTTTTTCAGCCATGGTATTGGCCGCGTCAAGCAGGGGCTGGTCAGGCGTGACCGTGTAGAGGATATTGCCCTTGACTTGGAGAATTTCAGATACTTTCATATTGGCCGTCCTGTCCGCGTGATTGGTATTTTAGTTATTCTAGCCCTTACTGCGACTGTAGCCTATGCCTGCGGAAAAATCCAGCCTTGCGCGCAATCAAATCGGGGAGATTGCGCACCGCTTCCGTCACGCGCGGCGACGGAACCAACCGGCGATGGACAAGCGTTCGCGCGCCGTCGGCAGCACTTCGTGCAGCATCTCGCCCGACATGAACATGGCCATGCGGCCCGCCTGCGGCAGGACGTCCACCACGGGCGCACCGTGAGGGTGCAGACGCAGCGCGCCGCCGTGCTCGGGCAGCCAGTCGTCGTTCAGGTACAGCACGACGGACACGGTGCGCTTGTCGTCGTCGCGGAAGCGGTCCAGATGGGCCCGGTAAAAGGCGCCCGGCGCGTACAGCGCGAAATGGCTTTCGTACTCTTCCAGCCCCAGGAACAGTTCGCGGTTCAGCAGGCGGCGCAACGCTTCCATATGCTCCAGGTAGCGGTCGCAGGCCTCGGAGCGGCCCGTTTCCAGCCATTCGATATGGTCGCCGCGGATGTCCGGCTGCAGCAGCGGCGCATGGCCGCTGCCCACGCCGGCGCCCTTCATCTTGCCGCTGAGCATGGATTGCACGCATTCGGCGGCCAGCTGGCGGCTCAGTTCAGGGGAGATGAAATGCTCTTGCATGAGCCAGCCTGCCTGGCAGAGGCCGTCGACGATAGAGAGTCCGGGAACGGCAAGGGAGCCGTCGAACGATATTGCGGGCATAAAATCTTTCCTGGTGGACTTGCGATGAGAGTTCGCCTGAAGCCCAGGAATTCGCCGGCATGTAGCGGCCTTCCCTGCGGCGCGGCGCACGCGCACAGGTCAGACAGCCCGAATATCGCTGATCCGTTATCCTACCACCGCCGTGCCTTGCCGGTCACTTTTTTTACACTGCAGCTTACACGCGCTGCTTGAGGCCACGGCGCCATGCGCCCTGCACAGTAGCCCTTTTGCTCAGCGGTAAATCAGGTTACGATCTTGCCACTATAAAACTTGGCGGAGACACCATGAGCGGCCCGAAATACCCCGGTTTCGATACTTTATCCCTGCATGCGGGCGCCGCGCCCGACCCGGCCACGGGCGCGCGCGCCACGCCCATCCATTTCACGTCCTCGTTTGCCTTCAAGAGTTCGGAACATGCGGCGTCGCTGTTCAACATGGAGCGGGCCGGCCACGTGTATTCGCGCATCTCGAATCCCACCAACGCCGTGCTGGAAGAGCGCATCGCCGCCCTCGAAGGGGGCGTGGCCGGCATCGCCACGGCCAGCGGCCAGGCCGCAATGCACCTGGGCTTGTCCACCATCGCCGGCGCCGGTTCGCACATCGTGGCTTCGCGCGCCCTGTACGGCGGCTCGCACAACCTGCTGGCATATACATTAAAACGCTTCGGCATCGAGACGACCTTTGTCGACCCGCGCGACCCGGACGCCTGGCGCGCCGCCATCCGGCCAAATACAAAAGTGCTGTTCGCGGAAACCCTGGGCAATCCCGGCCTCGACGTGCTGGACATCCCGACCATTGCCACGCTGGCGCACGAACACCAGCTGCCGCTGATGCTCGATTCGACGTTCACCACGCCGTATCTGCTGCGCCCCTTCGAGCATGGCGCCGACCTGGTCTTCCACTCGGCCACCAAGTTCCTGTGCGGGCACGGCACGGCCATCGGCGGCCTGCTCGTCGATGGCGGCACTTTTGATTGGCAAGCGGCGTACGACAAGACGGGCCGCTTTGCCGAACTGTGCGAGCCGTACGACGGCTTCCACGGCATGGTCTTCGCCGAGGAATCGACGGTGGCGCCATTCGCCCTGCGCACGCGGCGCGAAGGCTTGCGCGATTTCGGCGCCGTCATGAGTCCGCACAATGCCTTCGCCATCCTGCAAGGCATCGAAACCCTGGGCTTGCGCATGGACCGCCACGTGGCCAACACGCGCAAAATCATCGACTTCCTGCTGACCAATCCGGCCGTGGAATCCGTCTCTTATCCCGAACTGCCGTCGCACCCCGATTACGAACTGGCGAAAACCCTGCTGCCGAAAGGCGCGGGCGGCGTGTTCACCTTCCGCCTGCGCGGCGACCGCGCGGCGGGCCAGCGCTTTGCCGACAGCCTCAAGATCTTCTCGCACCTGGCCAACGTGGGCGACGCCAAATCGCTCGTCATCCACCCCGCTTCCACCACGCATTTCCGCGTGCCCGACGACCAGTTGGCGCAGGCGGGCATCACGCAAGGCACCATGCGTTTATCGGTGGGCCTGGAGGATGCGGACGATTTGATCGAAGACCTGGCCCGTGGCCTGAAACTGTCGCAGAAAGGCGCCTGAAATGTTATTCAATATCGAGAACACCACGGCCTACTGCTACACGGGCGGCAAACCGTTCAACCCGGGTCAGCCCACGGCCGTCTTCATCCACGGCGCGCAAAACGACCATTCCGTGTGGGCCCTGCAAACGCGCTATTTCGCCCACCACGGCTGGAACGTGCTGGCCGTCGACTTGCCGGGCCACGGGCGCAGCCTCGGTATCGCGAAGACCAGGGTCGAGGAACTGGCGCGCTGGGTACTGGCCATGCTCGACGCTGCCGGCGCGACCAAGGCCATGCTGGTCGGCCACAGCATGGGCTCACTGATCGCGCTGGAAGCGGCATTCCTGGCGCCGGAACGGGTCAGCCACCTGGCCATGCTGGGCTCCACCTACCCGATGAAGGTCTCGCCGGCCCTGCTGGAAACGTCGCTGAACGATGAACAGGCGGCCATCGACATGGTCAATATCTGGTCGCACTCGTCAATCGCGCAAAAGCCGTCGTTCCCCGGCCCCGGCTTTTATGCCATGGGCGGCGCGCGGCGCCTGAAACAGCGCATCGCCGCCCTCAACCCCGATCACGTGTTTCATACGGATTTTTTTGCCTGCAATGCCTACGCGAACGGCGAAATCGCCGCCGCTTCGGTACACTGCCCCACTTTATTCATTTTCGGCGCGCGCGACATGATGACGCCACCCAAGTCGACCCGCTTGCTGACCGCGTCCATCGCGCATGGCACGGTGGTGCAGGTCGACAGCGGACACGAATTGATGGCCGAGCAGCCGGACGCCGTGCTCGACGCACTGTTTGCGTTTGCGCAAACGGCAGCGGCATGAACGCTTTTTTTAGGATAGATGCACATGTTGTTGAATACCCTGTTCGATGAATTGACTGGCCGCGGCAGCGGCACGGAAGCGGCGCGGCACGAGCGCTACAACTGGCTGGAACAGCTGCGCTGCGCCAACCCGCAGGCGGACGAAAACGGCCCAATGGCCGGCATCCCCGGCCACCACTGGTACCGGCTGCCGCAGGCGCTGGTCGTGGCGGGCCAGCACACGGACCTGCTGGTCGGTACCCTGAACGCGCAATACCTGGTCTTCGCGGGCCGCCACGCGGCGGCATTCGCGGCCGAACTGGGACTGCAATACGACGCCAACAACCGCATCGACCGCCCCGGTGGCATCGATGAACTGCTCGACGCCTATGAAGAACAGGCCGACGGCAGCTGGACCACCGTGTCGAATGAACCGCCAGCGCCACCGCTGGCCGGCTGGGACGACGTGTACTTCCGCGTGCGCGACCTCAGCGACGGCAAGGCCATCCAGAGCGTGACGACCATCGCCTACGAAAGCAGCCGCTTTCCCGGCTACACCTTGCTGGGCACGACCCTGGTGGGCGCCGGCGCCATCGCGCACGACGACGAGACGGCGCAGTATCTGCAGCAGGTCTTCGCCGACTGGGCCATCCAGCGCGAATGCGCCGACGCCTGCCTGCCAGCGCAGGAACCGTGGCCACATGCGCCGCGCCAGACGCCGCCCGGCCCGTTCGACTTTGGCCGCAACCTCGCTTACCTCGACGCCCTGCTGGCCGCCTACCGGCGCGCGCAGGCGCAGGCGGAAATCGACGGCGGCGATTGCGCCTACTGGGCATGCGCGGCCGCCAGCACGGCTTACCAGGTCTTCTCGCTGCGCTACACGGCGGGCTTGCCCTTGCCTGACGTGGAAACGGCGCTGGAAGCGGCCGTCGCCGCCTGCGAAACGGCGCGCGCGGCCCTGGCCGCGGCCTACGACGACGAGGCCTTGCCCGCCTTTGATTTCGAACAATTGACGGATTACGCGCGCACCCTGCAGTTGCTGGGCGCGGCCCTGCTGTTCGGCCGCCGCGACCTGGCCATGCGCCTGGCCGCCCTGCAGACGGCCTTCGATGGCGAAGACGGCGTGTACGAAGCGCTGCTGTCCGCCGTCGATCCGCAGCGTCCAGCCGTCGATGAATGGTATTTCGCAGAACCCTACTCGGCCCTGTTCGAGTGCCTGGATGCGGACGATCCCGCCCGGCAGCTCGAGCACTTGCGCCACTACCTGGCCAGCTGGCACGGCGCCCTTGTCCACGAAGACTGGTTCAACGGCCATTTGCGCGCGCAGGGCCTGGGCGGCTACTACGGTCTGTGGGCCTTCGAAGCGGCCGCAGCGGCCAAGCAGCTGGGTCTCGAGCGCGGCGCGCTGGCGCACTGGCTCATGCCGCCGTCGCCCTGACCTAGCCAACATTTTTAACGAAGAGACATGATCAATACCGCAGCCCTGTTCAGCACCACCTTTTTACCCGGCCAGGCCGGCTTCGACACCGATACGATCACGGGCCTGGCCGAATGGCGGCTGGACGTCCCCATGCTGTTCAAGCTGCTCGTCGGCGCCGGCACACAAGCCGTCGCCTGGCCCATCTACGGCGATGGCGAGGACTGCCCCTGCGTGCTGGCCGCGCCGATGGCGCAGGCGCAGGCCAGCTGGCAAGCGCTGTCATCGCTGATGGACAAGCCGCGCGACGCGGCCGCCATCGTCGCGCGCGGCGCCATCAGCGCCCTGCTGGCCGGCGGCCAGCCGTGGCTGATCCTCGATGGCGTGCAGCTGATCCCCCACGATATCGGCACGCCGGCATACGTGGCAGGGCTCGACGCCCTGCGCGCCGAGGCGCAAGCCTTGCACTCTGCCCTGCTGCGCGACGAGCGGGATGCGCTGGCGCCGTTGCTGGCCATCGGCGCCGCGTCGCCTGCCACCGGCTACTGGTCGGCCACGGCCGACGCGCAGCTGGCCGATGTCGAGGAACTGGGCGCGGACGAACTGCCGTTCCTGCAAGGCCTGGAAGTGGTCGGCTGGGAGGAGGACGCGCTGTGCTATGAAGTGAGCGCCGCCGGCGAACCGGACGTCACTGGCCTCGTCACGCCGTATGGCCGCTGGATCGTGCCGCTGTCGCAACGCTATGTGGACCTGGGCGTCTATTATGCGGACGATGGCTGGATCACCTTTGCCACGGCGGACGCGCCCGATGCGCACGGCGTCATGGACTTGAATGGCACGGTGGTGCTGCCGCCCGCCCCCGGCGCCCTGTACGTGATCAGCCCCCACCTGCTGCAGAGAATCGATCCGGACGGCGCCAGCCGCCTGCTGCGCCTGCCCGATGGCGCGCTGCTCATCGACAGGGTGGACAATATGTGCGAACGCGAAGATGGCTTGATCGACATCGAGCGCCAGACGGCCCAGATTGACGATGACGACAAGCGCAATGTGCACGGCGTGGTCGACAAGACGGGCAAGGTCGTGGTGCCGCTCGTCTACAACTCCGTGCACGATTTCGGCACCAGGAAAAAGATCGCCATCGTCAGCCTGCGCATCGCGGGGCGCTTCCTGTTTGGCCTGATCGATAACCAGGGCGAGCTGCTGGCGCCTTGCCAGTACGAAGCCATCGATTGCGCCACGACCTCGTCGCCACCTAAATTGCGCAAGAACCTGATCTTCGCCATCGATGCGCAAGGCCTCGCCTGCATGCTGACCCTCGACGGAAAACAGGCGTTCACGCCGCAGTATCCACCGGCCCACCATCTGCGCGGCGTGACCGTGCAAAGCGACTTTTTATATGTCGTCAAGGATGGCATGGCCTGGAGCATGGATTTCACGGGCCAGCTGCTCGAGCAGTTCGACACCGTGGACAACTTCAAGGCGGCCATCACGGCGCAACTGAGCGAGGCCATGGGACTGGGCAAGAAAAAGCCCGCCAAACGCCGCAGCTTCACGCCCGCGCAAATCCTGGCCAAGGCCGACCGCGGGCAATTGCGCAGCATGGCCGCCCTGCTCGTGCTGAGCGATGCGGACCTGGCCGCGCGCTGCGTGGACATCACCCTGGAAGCACTGGCGGAGGACGATCCGGAAGAGGAATACGAAGGCGACACGCCTGAAGCGGCGTGCTTTTTCCTGCTGTGGTCCACGGCCGCCGATGTGCTGGGCCACGGCACCACCCTGGACTGGAAGGCCGTCGATGAAGTGCCGCGCATAGCTCAGCACATCGACCTGCCCGCGCTGCAAGACTTCCGCTGGGCGGACCAGCAAGACGGCGACGCCATGGCCGAGGGCCTGGCCGCCATCGCCGCCCACCTGGCGCCGCATCAGCTGCGCCTGGTGAACCTGCAGGACGGCGAGGATACGTATTATCTGGGCGTGGTGCGGGTGCAGGATGCGGAAGCGTTCAAGGTAGTGGCGCTGCAGGCGGCCTTGCGGCCGGTGCTGCTATGAGCGGATTGCCGGCACGTCGTCTTTATTTGGCGGAACGATCAAACATCGCCTTGTCAAAACGCAGGGTAATGACTTCGGTGTCGTCCGGCTTGCCCGGCTTGCGCCCGTCTTCACCCGGGTAGTTCGTGTCGATTGCCACGACAAGCGTCTGGGCATCGAGTACTTCAACGCTCTCCACCGAGTCGAAAGGCATGCTGAATTTACCCACGGGCATATTGCTCGCCTGCCCGCCTATGCCGTTGGGGTCGGAGATGTTCAGCAAGTCCACCAACAACGTTTTCTTGAGCGCACCGTCAGCGTCTTTTTCTTTCAGGTCCACCAGGTACAGGCGCTTGATCACGGCCTTGGCGCCCCAGAATCCATCGCGTTCGATCAGCACGAACTTGCTGCCGCCGACATTGGTCATGTCGCCGATCACGACGCCATTGTCCTTGACCGCGCCATCCTTGCGGTACACGAGGTTCTTGCCCGTGTAGCGCATGGCAGCGGGGTCGAACTCAAAAATGTTCAGGTAGCGCTCATCGGCTGCGACGGGCCGCAGCGACGGGTCGCTTGGCGCCGCTTCCGGCACCGCGTAGAGCAGGCTGCGGTCGGCGTTGTAGGCCAGGCTTTCGAAGCCGCGGCTGCCTGACAAGGTGATGCTGGCGCCCTTGCCCAGCACTTCCGGATTGGCCGGGCTGCGCAGGAAAGGATGGGGAACCGGATCGCCCATCAGCGTGCCGTTTTTGTCGAAGTGCAGGATATAGGGGCCGAATTCCTCGCCCACGAAGTAAGTACCGTCGGCAGCGCGCGCGAGCGACTCGATGTCGAAATCAAAACCGGTCAGCAAGCGGCCAGCGCGAATGCGCGCATCCACGGCGATACCGCTGTCGGCAAAGACCAGTCCTCCGGTGGTGTTGCTGGGGTAGTTGACGTAATCGGCCGTGATTTTCAGGTCAACGCCCTTGCCATCGTTTAAGAAACCCTTGGCGTCGTTGAAGGCCAGGAAGCTGTTGAGCTTGATGCTGCCAGGCGTCTTGCTGGCGTCAGCGGCCGTACGGAAGTTGATGCTGGCGTTATACAGGCCGAGCACGAAATCGGCCGAATTGCCCTTGGCGCCATAGCCATTGTCGGCCATGGCAGTCCAGCTGCCGTCGTCATTCCTGAGCAGCGCGGAAAAGCCGGGAATCGGCACGCCACTGGCAAACGGCGGGGTGACACCCAGCACTGCGGCTGTGAACTGTCCCGTAACCGGCCCTGGCCAGCGCGCCGTGTCAGGCAACGCTGCCCAGCCGGCAAGCTGGTGCGGCAAGCCTTCCCCGTCCTTGGGCGCAGCCTCAGGAGCGGCAGAGGAACTGCCGCCGCAGGCAGCCAGCACGCCGCTGACCACCACGATGGCCAAGCCGCGGCACACATTCAAACCGCTCAAATGACAATGCATATTTGCTTCCTCAACAAGATGAATGAAGAGGAAAGCTTACCGGCCTTCGGTGACCAGTTTATGACATGCTCGCCCTATCGTGCGGGGCATAGGCCGGCAAGGAGCGCGCTGCCGGAGCCCGTCACGCGCAGCGCACTACCCCAAAATGCTGCGCCAGGCTCAAGCCCAGTCCCTGCTCCACGGCGTTTTCCACCTGCGCCGCCAGCGCGGCCGCTTCTTCGGCCGCCTTGATGTCGCGTTCATTCGTGGAACCGGCCGGATAGCCGGAGTTCACGCGCATGCCGCCGAAAACGAACAGGCGGTAGACGTCGGCCAGGCTGATGCGGTTGACGTTGCCCAGCAAGACCCAGTGGTCGGAACTGTCGGCCACGCGCTTGCCCCACTGCACCCGCACGGCGCCGTCCACGTTCACTCTTCCCACCCAGCCCTGCTGCACCATCTTGTCGAGCAGGGTTTCCATCTCCTCGAAACCCAGGCGCGTGCTGCGGCGGATCTCGGCCGCGCCGACCAAGGCGGAATCGGCGCAGTGGCAAGCCTGGTGCAGCACTTTCAGGATGGCGACGGCGTCGACGAATTCGCTGCCCGGCGCCGCTTCGTACCACCAGCGTTCATATTTCACGACGGGCAAGGCGGCCACCAGCAAGGCGCCCACCAGGGTGATCATCCAGCTCAGGTATATCCACACAAGGAACAGCGGCAAGGCGGCCAGCGCGCCGTAGATGCGCGAATACGTGGGAAATTCCTGGATGAATTCACCGAAGCCCCGCTTGGCCACCTCGAACGCCAATGCCGCCAGCAAGCCGCCCCAGGCCGCGTCGCGCCAGTCCACGTCGCGGTTCGGCACGGCGATGTACAGCAAGGTAAACGCCAGCATGGTCAGGCCGATCGACACCAGGGTATAAAACACGGCGCCGATGAAAGGCACGGCGCCCACGACGCCGCTGGTGGCCATGAAGAGGCGCGACGTCACCGTCAGCGACACGCCCACCAGCAGCGGTCCCAGAGTGACGATGGCCCAGTACACCAGCAGGCGCTTGGTCCAGCGGCGCTCCTGGCGCACTCTCCAGATGCGGTTGAAGACGCGCTCGATCAAGCCCATCATGCCCACCGACGTGACGATCAGGGCGCCTGCGCCGATGGCCGACAGGCGCGTGGCCTTCGACGCGAACGTCGTCAGGTAACCGAGGATGGTGTTCGAGATCCCCTTGGGCATGACGCTTTGCACGAAATAATCTTCCAGCGCGTGGCGGAAGGTATTGAATAGCGGGAAAGTGGTGAAGATGGCCAGGGCCAGGGTCAGCAGCGGCACCAGCGCGAACACGGTGGCGAACGTCAGGCTGCCCGCCACTTGCGGCAGGCTTTCCTCGCGCACGCGGCGGCGCGCGAACTGCAGCAGGTCGCGCGTTTCGGACCACGTCAGGCCGCGCACGATGTCGGCACCGACGTGCAGGGTGCGCCACAGGTATTGAAAGATGGGGAATATATATTTTGAAAACATGTGCAAAATCAGAACGGCGCCATGACAGCAGTCGTATCAGGCTGTAAAGCGCCCTATAATACCAATGATGAAGCCAACCAATCTGATTATTCTCGTATTGTTTTATTCACGCCATGGCGCCACGCGCCAGTTGGCCGAGCTGATAGCCCAGGGAGTGGAAAGCGTGCCCGGTTGCGATGCCCGCCTGCGCACCGTGCCCGCCGTCTCCACGGTGGCCGAAGCGACGGCGCCCGAAGTGCCGCCCGATGGCGCACCCTACGTGGAACTGGACGACTTGCAGGAATGCGCTGGCCTGGCCCTGGGCTCGCCCACGCGCTTCGGCAACATGGCCGCCGCCATGAAGTACTTCTGGGACGGTACGGCCAGCGACTGGCTGGCCGGCAGCCTGTCCGGCAAACCCGCCTGCGTGTTCACGTCCACGGGCAGCCTGCACGGCGGCCAGGAATCGACCCTGCTGTCGATGATGATTCCCCTCTTCCACCACGGCATGCTGGTCATGGGCCTGCCCTACACGCATCCCGAACTGATGACGACGTCCACGGGCGGCTCGCCATATGGCGCCACGCACTGGTCGGGCATAGCCGGCGACAAGGCGCTCAGCGACGATGAAAAGCGCCTGGCCATCGCCCTGGGCCGGCGCCTGGCGGAAAACGCCGCGAAACTGGCAGGCGCATGATGCACGGCGCACTGCACAAGTATTTTCACTGGGGCGCCATCGCCAGCCTCGTCACCCTGATCGTCTGGTGCGTGCTGTGGGAAACCGTTGTCGCGCCGCTGCAGCCGGGCGGCTCCTGGGTCGTCCTGAAGGCTGCGCCCCTGCTCATTCCCCTGTACGGCGTCATCAAGCGCGACGTCTACACCCTGCAATGGTCATCGATGGTCATCCTGCTGTACTTCACGGAAGGCGTGGTGCGCGGCTACAGCGACAGGAACGCCACCTCGGCCCTGATGGCCTGGGGCGAGGCGGCCATCGTCTGCGTCTATTTTGTGTGCGCCGTGCTGTATCTGCGCCCGTATAAAAAGGCCGCCAAGCGCATGGCCAAAGAGCTGCTGGAAAAAGTGAATAAAGTGAGCATCAAGAAATGAGCGACATGCCTGTGACTGACCGAACCGATTTCCTCGCCGCCTGCCGCGACCTGCTGGGCGAAGCCTACGTACTCACCAACGACGCCGACACGGCGCCCTTCCTCACCGACTGGCGCGACCGGTTCACGGGCAAGGCCCTGGCCGTACTGCGCCCCGCCACGGTGGAGCAGGTGGCAGGCGTGCTGCGCGCCTGCACGCAATGGCAAGTCCCCGTCGTGCCGCAAGGCGGCAACACGGGCCTGGTGCTGGGCAGCATCCCCGACGCGGCCGGCACGGCCGTCGTGCTGTCGCTGGCGCGCCTGAACGGCATACGCGCGCTCGATCCCGTCAACCGCACCATCACGGTCGATGCGGGCTGCATCCTGCAAACCATCCAGGAAGCGGCCAGCGCCGCCGGTTGCCTGTTCCCCCTGTCGCTGGCGGCCGAAGGCAGTTGCACCATCGGCGGGAATCTGGCGACGAACGCGGGTGGCACGGCCGTCCTGCGCTACGGGAATACGCGCGAGCTGTGCCTGGGCCTGGAAGTGGTCACGCCGCAGGGCGAAATCTGGAGCGGTTTGCGCGGCCTGCGCAAGGACAATACGGGCTACGATTTGCGCGACCTGTACATCGGCGCCGAGGGCACCCTGGGCGTGATCACGGGCGCCGTCATGAAGTTGCATCCGCAGCCGAAAGCGTGCATCACGGCGCTGGCCGCCATGCCCTCGCCCGCCCATGCCCTGCGTTTATTAAGCCTGATGCAGGACCATTGCGGCGCCAGCCTGACGGGTTTTGAACTGATGTCGCAATACTGTCTGCAGCTGGTGGCGGAGCAGTTCCCGCAACTGCCGCGGCCTTTCGCCGATGCGCATGGACAGTACGTGCTGCTGGAATTATCGAGCAGCCAGTCCGAGGCGCACGCCGTCGAATTGCTGGAAGCGAGCATAGGCGCGGCCCTGGAAGACGAATTGATCGAGGACGCCGTCGTCGCCAGTTCCGTGGCGCAGTCCGAGGGATTATGGCAGCTGCGCGAACACATCCCCCTGGCGCAGGCGCAGGCGGGCAAGAACATCAAGCACGATATCTCGCTGCCCATTTCCCGCATCGCCGATTTCATCGCCGTCACGGACGCGGCCCTGGCAACGGCCTTCCCCGGCTGCCAGCTCGTGTGCTTCGGCCACCTGGGCGACGGCAACCTGCACTACAACGTGGCGCCCCCGGGCGGCATGACGGACCGCGACTTCCTCGCCAACCAGGATGCGATCAACCGCATCGTGCACGACCAGGTCCACGGCTTCGGCGGCTCGATATCGGCCGAACACGGCATCGGCGCGCTGAAGAAGAACGACCTGGCACGCTACAAGTCGCCGCTGGAACTGCAGCTGATGCGCGCCGTGAAGCAGGCGCTGGATCCGCAGAACATCATGAATCCGGGGAAGATATTGTGAAGCCCTCGTCCCTCCTGCTCATGGCCTTGCTGGCCGGTTCCGCCAGTGCGCAGGACGTCTACAAATGCGTGCAGGATGGCCAGACCAGCTACAGCGCCACGCCCTGCACGGGCGGCCAGCTACAGATACTGGAAGTGCCTTCGCCACCGCTTGCCGTCGACAAGGGCGCAGCCACGCGCCAGGAGCGGGTGGCCAGCCAGCTGGAAGCGGCGCGCAAGAAGCAGGAAAATCTGGCTGACCAGGCGCGCGAGCGGGCCGTCAAACAGAAGGAACTGCATGACAAGCATTGCGCCCAGCTGCGCCTCGACCAGAAATGGGCGGCGCAGGACGCCATCGGCGCGGGCGACAGGAACCGCAATGCGGCGCAACTGAAAGCACGGCGTGCCGGCGAACGCCTGGCCGTCGAATGCGGCAATTGAGTGCGCCGGCGGCAAATCCGGCGGGTACGCGCCTGCTGTCGCGCTGGCTGCTGCTGGGCGAATGGCGCTTTCACCCCGTGCGCGCCTTCGTCGCCATCCTCGCCATCGCCATCGGCGTGTCGCTGGGCTTTGCCATCCATTTGATCAACGCGGCCGCCTTCAATGAATTTTCCACGGCCGTCAAAAGCCTGTCCGGCCAGGCCGACGTGCAGGTGGCCGGGCGCGAAGCGCTGTTTGACGAAGCCATCTATCCATGGCTGGCGCAGCGCGACGGCGTGGCCGTGGCCTCGCCCGTGCTGGAACTGCAAGCGGGCGTGGCCGGCAAAAAGGATGGCGGCCCGCTGCACATCCTGGCGCTCGACGTCTTCCGCGCCGGCTTCATTTCGCCCGACCTGATCGGCTCCCCCGCCGACGGCCAGCCTTTCGACACCCTGGCCGACGACGCCCTCTTTTTATCGCCGGCCGCCCTGCGCTGGCTGGCCGTGGCCGAGGGCGGCCAGGTCGCGCTGCAATCGGGCACCGGCACGGTATCCCTGCGCGTGGCCGGTTCGCTGCAGCGCGCGCGCGCCGGCCAGCGCATCGCCGTGATGGATATCGGCGCGGCGCAATGGCGCTTCAACAAACTGGGCAAGCTGTCGCGCATCGACTTGAAACTGCGCCAGGGCGTCAACCGCGACGCCTTCCAGACCGACTTGAAGCGCGCGCTGGAAGCACAATACCCGGGGCGTTTCCAGGTAGGCCAGC
Organism: Janthinobacterium sp. 67; assembly: GCF_002797895.1. Taxonomy (NCBI): domain Bacteria; kingdom Pseudomonadati; phylum Pseudomonadota; class Betaproteobacteria; order Burkholderiales; family Oxalobacteraceae; genus Janthinobacterium; species Janthinobacterium sp. 67. The sequence goes on from NZ_PGES01000001.1 coordinate 1,475,013, forward strand.
CCAACGACGAAAACCAGAATAGCCGCAACAATAACCTGAGCCGCGCCTACCGCGTCAACCTGACGGTGCTGGCCCTCGTCGCCCTGTTTACGGGCGCCTTTTTGGTCTTTTCCACGCAGGCCCTGTCCGTCATCCGCCGCCGCGGCCAGTTCGCGCTGCTGCGCGTGCTGGGCATGGAACGGGGCCAGTTGCTGCGCCAGATACTGCTGGAGGGCGCCAGCCTCGGCATCGTTGGCGCCGCGCTGGGCATCGCGGGCGGCTACGCCATGGCGGCCGTGGCCCTGCGCTTTTTCGGCGGCGACCTGGGCGCCGGCTATTTCGCGGGCGTGCAGCCGCAAGTGCAATTCACGCCCGTCGCCGCCTTCGTGTATTTCGCGCTGGGCCTCGGCGTCGCCCTGCTGGGCTGCGCGGCGCCCGCGCTGGAAGCGGCCCGCGCCGCGCCCGCCATCGCCCTGAAATCGGGCAGCGAGGAAGTCGTGACGACGCGCCTGGCCAAGACTTGGCCCGCGCTGGCGTGCCTGCTGCTGGCCGGCGCCTTGACTTTCCTGCCGCCCGTGTTCGAGCTGCCCCTGTTCGGCTATCTGTCCATCGCCCTGCTGCTGATCGGCGCCATCGCCCTGATGCCGCAGTTGGCGTCCGTCGTCTTCCGCTTGCTGCAGCGTGCCTGGCTACGCACGGAAACGAGCTTGCACGCACCCGTGCGCAGCCTGACCCTGGCCCGCCTGGCGAACGCCTCGGGCCAGGCCGGCATCGCGCTCGGCGGCGTACTGTCAAGTTTCAGCCTGATGGTGGCGATGGCCATCATGGTGTCGAGTTTCCGCGTCTCCGTCGACGACTGGCTGCTGCAGATCCTGCCGGCCGACCTGTATGCGCGCACGGCCGCCAGCGGCGGCACGGCAGGCTTGAACCCGCGCGAGCAGGCGAGCATCACCGCCCTGCCCGGCGTGGCCAGGGTGGATTTCCAGCGCGTGCGTTCGCTGTCTCTGGCGCCCGACCGCCCCAACGTGGCCTTGCTGGCGCGCCCCGTCAATTTGCAGGACCCGGGCAAGAGCATGGTGCTGGTGGGCGACACCCTGCCCGTGCCAACTGGCAGCCGGCCCGTGTGGCTGTCCGAAGCGGCGGCCGACCTGTACAACGTCAAGCCTGGCCAGCGCATCGACCTGCCGCTGGCTGGCGGCTTGCACCAGTTCTATGTTGCCGGCATCTGGCGCGACTACGCGCGTTCGTCCGGCGCCATCCAGATGCCGCTCGACGACTACCGCGCGCTGACGGGCGACATGGACGTGAGCGACGCGGCCCTGTGGCTGGCCAAGGACGCCACGGGCGACGAGCTGCAGCAGCGCCTGAAAGCCCTGCCGTTTGGCGCCAGCCTGGAAGTGTCGAACCCGTCGGCCATCCGCGCCCTGAGCCTGCAAATATTCGACCGCAGCTTCGCCGTCACCTATCTGCTGGAAGCCATCGCCATCGTCATCGGCCTGTTCGGCGTGGCCGCCACGTTCTCCGCGCAGACCCTGGCGCGCGCACGCGAATTCGGCATGCTGCGCCACGTGGGCGTGACGCGCGGGCAGATTTTATCCATCCTGGCGCTCGAAGGGGGCGCGCTGACGGCGCTGGGCATCGCCACCGGTTTTGTCCTGGGCCTGTTGATCAGCTTTGTGCTCGTCTTCATCGTCAATCCGCAATCATTCCACTGGACCATGCAGCTGCACCTGCCTTGGCCGCTGATCAGCACCGTGGCCGCCGCCCTGCTGACGGCAGCCGCCGCCACGGCGCTGATCGCGGGCCGCCAGGCCCTGTCCGCTGGCCCCATCCGCGCCGTCAGGGAGGACTGGTAATGCGCCATATCGCCATCTTGTTGCTTGCGCTGGCCTTGCCTGGCCTGGCCGCGCCGCCCGCCTTCGCCCCCGTCACGCCGCTGCCAGCCGGCCAGACCCTGCGCATGCCGCAGGACTTCGGCGCCCATCCCGCGTATAAAACGGAATGGTGGTACGCCACGGGCTGGGTAAAAACCGCCGGCGGCGAACAACTGGGCTACCAGGTGACCTTCTTTCGCAGCGCGACGGCCACCGATGCGGATAACCCCAGCGCGTTTGCGCCCAAGCAGCTGATCATCGGCCACGCTGCCCTGTCCGACCCGAAGGTGGGCAAGCTGCTGCACGACGAGAAAAGCGCGCGCGAAGGCTTCGGCCTGGCCTACGCCAAGGTGGGCGACACGGACGTGAAGCTCGACGACTGGCGCATGCAGCGGCAAAAAGACGGCAGCTATCGGGTCAGCCTGGCCGCACGCGACTTCAACTTGCAGCTGACCCTCGCTCCCACCCAGCCCGTGCTGCTGCAGGGCGAGAACGGCTACTCGCGCAAGGGCGCGCTGCCCGCGCAATCGAGTTACTACTATAGCGAGCCGCAGCTGCGCACGACGGGCACGATCGCGCGCGCGGGCGGCAAGCCGGAAGCCGTGACGGGCGCCACCTGGCTCGATCACGAGTGGTCGAGCCAGGTGCTCGACGCGGATGCCAGCGGCTGGAACTGGATAGGCGCCAACCTCGATGACGGCGGCGCGCTGATGGCCTTCCAGATCCGCAGCAAGACAGGTGCTAAACTATGGGCGCACTCGACGTGGCGCGATGCGTCCGGCAAGACGACGCAGTTCGCGCCCGGCGACGTCGACTTCACGCCCACGCAGCTGTGGCGCTCGCCCCGCACGCAGGCCGAATACCCGGTCGCCACCGATATCCGCACGGGCGCGACGCGCTGGCACATCAAGCCGCTGCAGCCGGACCAGGAACTCGATTCGCGCCGCTCGACGGGGGCCGTGTACTGGGAAGGCGCCGTGACGGTGGAGCGCGACGGCCAGCCGGTGGGCCGCGCCTACCTGGAAATGACGGGCTACGTCCAGCCGATGAAGTTGTAAGCACGACCAAATACAGTAAAAACTAAGCGAAAAACAATGACAACCAGCACAGAAACAGGCAGTACGAGTACCGCAAGCACCGCAGCAACTCCCGACACCGGCACCAGCCGCGAACTGAAAAAAGGCAGCCTGGCCGCCTTCAAGGGCTTGACGCCCTTCTTGACGCCGTACCGCAAACAGTTCTTCCTGGCCGGTATCGCGCTGGTGGTGGCCGCCGCCTCGACCCTGGCCATTCCCGCCGCCTTCAAGCAGATGATCGACCTCGGTTTCGGCGGCGCGGCCGGCTCGAAAAGCATCCAGCACGTCGACCTGGTCTTCCTCGCCTTGTTCGGCGTGGCGTCCATCCTGGCGCTGGCCACGGCGGCGCGCTTCTATACGGTGTCGTGGCTGGGCGAACGGGTCACGGCCGACATCCGCAGCGCCGTGTACCGCCACGTCGTCACGCAAAGCCCCGCCTTCTTTGAAACGACGCAGACGGGCGAAGTCCTGTCGCGCATCACCACCGACACAACCCTGATACAGGCCGTCGTCGGCACCAGCATCTCGATGGCGCTGCGCAATGTGCTGCTGTTCCTGGGCGGCCTGGTGATGCTGTTCGTCACCAGCGCCAAGCTGGCGGGCATCATCATCGGCCTCTTGATTCTCGTCGTCGTGCCCATCATCGTGTTTGGCCGCCGCGTGCGCAAGCTGTCGCGCGATTCGCAGGACCGCATCGCCGACGCGTCGGCCATGGCAGGCGAAATCCTCAACGCCATGCCGACCGTGCAGGCGTTTACGCACGAGAAAATCGAATCGACACGCTTTGGCGACTCCGTCGAAGGCGCCTTCATGACGGCCATGCGCCGCATCCGCGCCCGCGCCCTGCTCACCATGATCGCCATCCTGCTCGTCTTCGGCACCATCGTGTTCGTGCTGTGGCTGGGCGCGCGCGCCGTGCTGGAAGGCTCGATGACGGGCGGAGACCTGGGCCAGTTCATCCTGTACGCGTCCATCGTGGCCGGCGCCATCGGCGCCCTGTCCGAAGTCATGGGCGAAGCGCAGCGCGCGGCCGGCGCCACCGAGCGCCTGCTGGAACTGATGGCCGTCAGATCGGAAATCGAATCGCCGGTCACGCCGCTGCAGCTGCCCGCGCGCGCCGCCACCGGCGCCGCGCTGTCGCTCGACGACGTCATGTTCTCGTACCCGTCGCGGCCTGATACACACGCGCTCAACCACGTCAGCCTCGACATCCGCGCCGGCGAAACGGTGGCCGTCGTCGGCCCTTCCGGCGCCGGCAAGACCACCCTGTTCCAGCTGTTCCTGCGCTTCTATGATCCGCAAAGCGGCAGCATCCGCCTCGACGGCGTGGACATCAAGCAGCTGGACCTGCACACCCTGCGCGACGCCATCGGCATCGTGCCGCAAGATACCGTGATCTTCTCGGCCGACGCCATGGAGAACATCCGCTACGGCCGCGCCGACGCCAGCGATGAAGAGGTGATTGCCGCGGCGAAGATGGCGGCCGCCCACGAATTCATCGAGCGCCTGCCGAACGGCTACAAATCGTTCCTCGGCGAACGGGGCGTGCGCCTGTCCGGCGGCCAGCGCCAGCGCATCGCCATCGCCCGCGCCCTGCTGAAGAACCCGCCGCTGCTGCTGCTCGACGAAGCAACGAGCGCGCTGGACGCGGAATCGGAACGCCTCGTGCAAAAGGCGCTGGAAGCGGCCATGGTGGGACGCACCACCGTCATCATCGCGCACCGCCTGGCCACCGTGCAGCGGGCCGACCGCATCATCGTCATGGAAGACGGCAAGATCGTCGAGACGGGCACGCACGCCTCGCTCGTCGCCCTGGGGGGCATCTATGCGAATCTGGCTGCCCTGCAATTTCATCACGTACAACTCAACTAAACACGACTCGCCATGAACGCCTTATTCCACGCCAACCTGGGCATCACCGATTTCTGGACCTTTTTACTGGGGACCATCTTCATCGTCATCCTGCCCGGCCCCAACTCCATGTACGTGCTGTCGGTGGCCGCCCAGCGGGGCGTGCGGCCCGCCTACCAGGGCGCCTTCGGCATCTTCGCCGGTGACCTGATACTGATGGTGCTGTCGGCATGCGGCGTGGCCTCCCTGCTGAAAGCCAGCCCGGCCCTGTTCTATGTCGTGAAATACATCGGTGCGGCCTATCTGGGCTGGATCGGCCTGCAAATGCTGATAGGCTGCTGGCGCAAGCTGCGCGCGCCCGCGCCGGCCGACGGTGAAGGGCCTGTGGCGCCAGCGCCCGTGAAAGAAAGCAATCCGTTCCGCAAGGCGCTGATCATCAGCCTGATGAATCCGAAAGCCATTTTGTTCTTCATCTCGTTTTTCATCCAGTTCGTCGATCCGGCCTTCAGCAACCCCGTGCTGTCCTTCGTCGGCCTGGGCCTGATTTGCCAGGTGATCAGTTTTAGCTACCTGACGGCCATTATCTTTGTCGGCGCCCGCCTGGCCGACACCTTCCGCCGCCGTCGCCGCCTGTCGGCCGGCATGGGCGGCGGCGTGGGCGCCATGTTCATCGGCTTTGGCGCGAAACTGGCCACGGCCACCTTGTAAGGAAAACACCGTGAACGAGCTTGAACTGCGCCAGCGCTGCCACACCGTCCTGCCCGGCCACCGCCAGCCCACGCCAGCGGCCACCTTCGCCGCCATGGCCGCCTGGTGCGACGCCAACGCTGTTGCGCACGATACCTACGGCGAAGGCGCGCTGATCGAACAGTTCGAGAACAAGATCGCCAGCCTGCTCGGTTTCGAGGCGGCCGTATTCTGCATCACGGGCACGATGACGCAAGTGACGGCCCTGCGCCTGGCCTGCCAGGACCGCGGTTCGCGCCTGGTGGCGCTGCACCCGACTTCGCACATCCTGCGCCACGAGCGGGGCAATCATGAATTGCTCGACCACTTCAAGGGCTTGATACTGGGCGACCCGCACCGTCCGTGGACGGTGGACGACTTGCGCGCCGTGCCCGATGCGCTGGGCGCCGCGCAGGTCGAACTGCCAATGCGCGAGATCGGCGGCCAGTGCCCGTCATGGGATGAATTGAACGACATCAAGCGGCACTGCCGCGAACACAATATCCATCTGCACATGGATGGCGCGCGCCTGTGGGAAGCGCAAGCCGGTTTCGACCAGTCCCTGCCCGCCATCTGCGGCGGCTTTGACTCCGTCTATGTGTCGCTGTACAAGGGCATCGGCGGCCTCGGCGGCGCCGTGCTGGCGGGCAGCCGCCCCTTTGTCGAACGGGCGCGCGAATGGTTCCGCCGCCAGGGCGGCAACATCGTGCACCGCACGCCCTACGTGGTGGCCGCCGCCATGCAGTTCGACGCGCGCATGGCCGCCATGCCGCGCTATTTCGCGCGCACGCAGTGGCTGTACGCGCTGCTGCGCGACTTCCCGGCGATTGCCGTCAATCCCGCCGCCCCGCAAGCCAACATGCTGCACCTGCACTTGCCCGTCTCGCGCGAGCGGGCCATCGCCATCCGCAACCAGGTGGCGCAAGACCACGGCATCTGGCTGTTCGGCCGCGCCAGCCACGCCGCCCTGCCCGGGCACAGCGTGGTGGAGTGGTATGTGGGAGATAACTTGCTGGACCTGCCCGACGACACCGTGCGGCTGGCCTTGACCCTGCTGGACCAGGCCATGCGCATCAAAGCCTGAACAACGTAGGTCGACGTAGGTCGGGGTAGGTCGGCTTAGCGCGCAGCGCGTAAGCCGACAACACCACAGTCGTGACCAAAAAAAGCGCCCGAAGGCGCTTTTTTCATTTCATGGCGGCCGGGTTGGCCGCCACTACCTGCTTAGAACTTGTAGTTGTAAGCGAGACCGATCAACTGCATGCGGGTCTTGAACAGGCCCTTGGTGGTTTCACCGTTGCCGGTGCAGCCAGCCATCACCGGCGAGCAGTCATTCTTGTAGTTGACTTCAGCATCCTTGAAGTCGATGTAGCTGTAGGCCAGGTCGATCGAGGAATTGGCGTTCAGCTTCCAGTTCGCGCCGATCGAGTACTGCATGCGGTCGCTGTCCGGCAGCGCCGGGTGGCGCAGTTCGGCGCTGCGTACTGGCGCCTGGTCGTGGGCGATACCGGCGCGCAGCATCAGGTTTTCGCTGTACTTGTAGTTGGTACCCAGCGAGACGCGGTAGGTGTCTTTCCACTGCTGGCGGATGCGTTCGGCGCCTTCGGCCGTCGGCGGGAACTGGATGTCCAGGTTCTGCAGGCGCGAAGTGCGGGTCCAGGTGACGTCGCCCATCAAGGCCCATTTATCATCCATCTGATGGAAGGCGTTGACCGACAGGGTTTCCGGCGTGCGCAATTCCACCAGCGCTTCCGAATTGACCTTGTTCGACGCCTTGGCGATGAAGGCGTTCACGGCGGGATTGCTCGTCACTTGCGAGAAGTCCCAGATGGTGCTGCCCTTGAGCTTGTGCGAAATCGACGAACGGTAAGCGATACCGAAACGCGTGCCTTCGTTCAGCTGGTACAGATAGCCCAGGTTGAAGCCGAAGCCCCAGTCGTGGCCATCCATCGAGGCGTGACCATCCTTGATCGGGCCTTGCAGCGCGGCGCCGGCAGCTTGCGCCGCGGCCAGGCCCTGGGTCTTGGCGATATTGGCCAGGAAGGCCTGCGATGCGCCAGGCGCGAACTTGCCCAGGTAGGCGACCGAACCCGGCACGTCCACGCCCTGGCCCAGTTCCGCCTTCATGTATTCGGCCGTCACGCCGAAACCGAACGAGTGGTGCTGGTCCAGCTTGAACGATACGGAAGGATTCAGGGCGATGGCTTCGAGCTTGATGTTGGTGATCGCGTAGCGGCCAAACCAGTCATTGCCGTAGTCGAGCTTGGCGCCATACGGCACGAACAGGCCAGCGCCCACGGTCCATTGATCATTGATTTTCTTGCTGGCGTACAGCGCAGGCGCGAACACGGCGTCCGGCGCGTAATCCTTGGTTGCCGCGTAAGGCGTGCGATTGCCCGGGAAGAAAGGCTTTGAGCCCGAATCCGCGTAGGTCGAGTGGGGAACAACGAGGGTGCCGCCGCCGACGAACTGCGTGCCTTCCAGGCGCGACATGCCGGCCGGGTTGTAGAAAATGGTCGATGCGTCGCCCGCTTCGGCACCGCTGGCATCGGCCGTGCCCTGGGCGGAAACGCTTTGCGAGCCGAAACGGTAGCCCGACGCTTGTGCGGTGGAAGAGATGCCGGCGAACGCGGCAACGATCAGGAGGGGCAGATATTTATGTTTCAATTTAGTCTCTCTTTATTATATGAAGGTCTTCGGCATACTGTCGCGGGCGTCTCAAGCTGCCCCGTCTTGCGCTTTTCTTGCCGCCGTGAACTCCAATTCACTGACGGCATGAGCGAAGCATATAATATTTTTTAGAAAAAAGCGAACGTTCGCTCTTTTTATGAAACGGCGTTGTTTTTCTCGCTGAATACGGCGTTCTACAGGGCCAGCGCAGGGGCTGGAAGCGGTATCAGAAAGCGCTGATGCATCAGCGCCAGCATCTGTTCGGCAGGCACGGGACGCGAGATGAAATAGCCCTGCACTTCATTGCATTGCAGCGCGCGCAGGATGTCGAGCTGCTCGCGCGTCTCCACCCCTTCGGCCACCACGCTCATGCCCAGCGCATGGGCCATCGACAGGATGGCGCGCACGAACACTTCGCCCTGCTCCGAGCGGCCCAGCTCCATGGTGAAGGCGCGGTCGATCTTCAAGCCATCCATGGCGAACTTCTGCAGCTGCGACAGCGAAGAATAACCGGTGCCGAAATCGTCGACCAGCAGGCGCACGCCCAGCGCGCGGATGGCCGACAGCTGCTCCACGGCGCGGTTCTGTTCATCCATCATGGCCGATTCCGTGATTTCCACCTCGATCAGGCGCGCATCGATGCGGTGGCGCGCCAGCGCGGATGCCAGCACCTGGTGCACGTCGCCACGGCCGAACTGGCGCGCCGACACGTTGATCGATACGGGCACCAGTTCCAGTCCGCTCGCCTGCCAGCGCGCCATCTGCAGGCACACCTTTTCGATGACGACTTCGCCCAGCTGCGAAATCAGGCCGCTGCTCTCGGCCACGGGGATGAATTCCAGGGGCGGCACCATGCCATGCTGCGGATGGTGCCAGCGCACGAGCGCCTCCATGCTGCACAGCTGCCCGCTCATGGCGTCGACGCGCGGCTGGTAGACGACGAGGAACTGGTCCTGCTCCAGCGCCGCCACCAGGCTTTGCTCGAGTTCGCGGCGGTTGCGGATGGTTTCGAACAATTCGGGCTGGAAGAAACGGTGGTGGCCCTTGCCCGCCACCTTGACGGCATACATGGCGATGTCGGCATTCTTCAGCAGCACTTCCGTTTCGGCGCCATCGCGCGGATACAGGCTGATGCCGATCGAGGCGCCCATCTTGTGCCGCTCGCTGCCCAGGTAAAACGGTTCGTCGAAGGCGATGGCGATGCGCTGCGCCACCTGCTCGGCGCGGCTGTCGTCCTCCACGGGGTCGAGCACGACGACGAATTCGTCGCCGCCCAGGCGCACCACGTGGTCGCCCGGCCGCAGCACCGCCTTCAGACGCAGGGAGGCGGCGCGCAGCACCTTGTCGCCCTCGGCGTGGCCCTGCGTGTCGTTGATATCCTTGAAGCCGTCGAGGTCGATGAACAGCAGCGCCAGCATGTGGCGCGCGATAGCGGCGCGCCCCAGGGCGCCTGGCAGGAATTGCTGCAGCCAGTAGCGGTTGGGCAAGCCCGTCAAGCCATCTTCATTGGCCAGGCGGCGCAAGTCGCGCTCGTGCTCCTTGGCCGTGCTGATGTCTTGCAGGGTGACGGCCAGGCGGTCGCCGCTGCGCACCACGCGCCGGCGTATCCAGCGCAGCTTGAAGGGGTTGCCTTCCGGCAGTTCGATCTCTTCCTCGGAGAAGCCGGAAACCATGGCGGCCCGGTAATTATGGATCAGGTCGCGGAAATACGGCTCATGGGCGCGCGACTGCAGCCGCATGCCCAGCAATTGTTCGCGCCGCACGCCAAAGTAGCCGGCGCCCGGCTCGTTGCAATCGACCATCTCGAAATCGAGGATGCTGCCGTCCAGACCGCGCAGGGCGGCAATGATATAAAAGCCGTCGTTCGTGCCTTCGGTGGCCATGCGGTAGGCGTTGCGCACGCCTTCGGACTGGTGGTGGCGCCACGCCAGGCGCAGCGACAGCATGGTGGCGATGGCGGCAAAGGCCAGCAACAGCATGGTGACGGCCAGGGCGATGCCGATATAGATGGTGCGCGTTTCCTCGTAGGGATGCAGCATTTCGCCATCCGACAGGCCCACCACGGCCGTAAACGGATAGGCTTTCAGCGCCTGCCAGCCCACGTAGCGGCTTTGCTTGTCGGAAAAAGCAATCCGGCCGCCCGAATGCAGGGCGCCGCTCTCCGTTTCCAGGAAGCTCGTGTCGAGGAAGGGCGTGCCCCGGCCGCCATGGACGGGCAGGACGCGCGACCCGAGGCGCATGCTGAACAGCTCGCCCTCCTCGCCCACCATGGCGGACATGCCAAGCTTGCCGAAGTTGACGCTGTCGTAGAATTCGGAAAAATAGCTGGAGTGGATGGAGATGAGCAGCACGCCGTCGAAATTGCCGTCCTCGTCTTCCAGCCGGCGCGTGAAATGCACGAGGCTTTCGTCGGTACCGGGCGCCGTGGCCGCATCGTCCGCGTTGGCCGCATTGGCCCTCCCCAGCGCGATGCGCAGGGCGCTGGAATTGCTGCGCCAGTGGCGCAGCAGGAAATCGCTGCGCTCGTTGACCCGCAGGCGCTGCAGCGGCGCCGTGGCCGTGACGGGATGGCCCTTGCGGTCGAGGATGGCGACGATGGCAAATTGCGGCAAGGCATACATGCCCTGCATCTTCAATTGGTCGAGCCGCAGCTGGCCGCGCGAATTTTCCCACTCATACTTGAGCTGCAAGGTCAGCTGGTCCATCTGCTCGAGCGTGCGCAGCAGATACTGGCCATACGCCTTCGACAGCGAAGACACGCTGTCGAGCGCCTGCTGCTGCGCCACCTTCTTTTCCGCTTCCAGTTGCAGCAAGGTGGCCGTCCACAGCACGGCGCACAGCACCAGTCCCAGCAAGGGCCAGGCGAGGATCAGGCGCAAGTTGGCCTTGAGAAAATCGGCCCTGCTCATCTCCACCACGGCGCCGTTATTATTATTTATAAATTGTCGCAAGAACATCGTCCAGCATCTGCCGTTTCTGTGTATTTCTTTAAGGACACACAAATTACCACAGAGTCATGTTTGCAGGTGAGGCGACAGCGTAATTATGTGCGTGGCCCGCAGCCCGCCTGTCGCGCCTGCGTTACAATCACCATCCTTACCGTTGGAGAAATACATGCAGCAATATCAAGATTTGATCAAGACCGTGCTCGAAACGGGCAGCTGGCAAGACAACCGCACGGGCATCCGCACCCTGAGCGTGCCGGGTGCCATGATGCGTTTTGACTTGGCCAACGGCAACTTCCCTGCCGTGACGACCAAGAAACTGGCTTTCAAATCCGTGATCGGCGAACTGTGCGCCTTCCTGCGCGCCTCGCGCAACGCGGCCGAATTCCGCACGCTGGGCTGTAAGGTATGGGACCAGAACGCCAATGAAAACGCGCAATGGCTGGCCAACCCCTACCGCGAAGGCGAGGATGACCTCGGCCCCGTGTACGGCGTGCAATGGCGCCAATGGCCCGCCTATAAACTGCTGGACGCCGCCCAGCCCGCGCAGATCGCCGACGCGCAAGCGAACGGTTTTACCTTGGTTGCCCCCATCGTCGAAGACGGCGTGCAAAAAGTACTGTTGTACAAGGCCGTCGACCAGCTGCGTGAATGCCTGGACACCATCATGACCAATCCCGGCAGCCGCCGCATCCTGTTCCACGGCTGGAACCCGGCCGTGCTGGACGCCGTCGCCCTGCCCGCCTGCCACTTGCTGTACCAGTTCATCCCGAATGCCAGCACGCGCGAAATCTCGCTGTGCTTATATGTACGCAGCAACGATATCGGCCTGGGCACGCCATTCAACATCGCCGAAGGCGCGGCCCTGCTGCACCTGGTGGCACGCCTGACGGGCTACACGCCGCGCTGGTTCACCTATTTCATCGGCGACGCGCACATCTATGAAAACCACCTCGACATGGTGGAAGAGCAACTGAAGCGCACGCCCTTCCCGGCGCCGCGCTTCGTCATTTCCGAGCGCGTGCCCGATTACGCCAAGACGGGCAAGTACGAGCCGGAATGGCTGGAAAAGATCGAGCCGTCGGACTTCTCGCTGGAAGGCTATGAACACCATGCGCCGATCAAGGCGGCGATGGCCGTCTGATGGCCGTCGCACCACTGGCAGCGCTGCACCGCAAGCTGTTTGACGAAACGGACGGCAGCAAGTTCGCACGGCTGAAAGAACGGCTGCTGAAAAAGCATGCCGCGGACGAGCGGCTGGCCGTGCTCGATATCCTGATGGCGTATGCGCGCGATGGGCAACTGCTGCACTGGCGCACCTTTCTAATGAGCGATATCGTGCATCTGGTGGAAGGCAGTCAACATGCGGCCTTTTTCTCCTGGGCACTGGAGCAGCCCACACTGGCGTACTGGGGCGTGGATGGCTTGCTGAAAAGTACAGGCGTGGACGCGTATGCGCCCTTGGTGGCTCTGGCAGCGTCGAGCGCCACCAGCCTGGAAGTGCGCGCCAAGGCGATCAAAAGCCTGGCCATGTTCAGCCGCCAGCCGTTTGACCAGGGTTTGCCGTCCGATCCCGGCCACTGGAAGACAGAGCAGTTGCGACTAGGCGCCGTACTGGCCTGGCAAGCGGACGGCTACCCTGACGGCGCAGGCTACAAGGCGCCCGCCACGCATTACACGCTGACCCAGCCGCTTTCGCGCCTGGAAATTGCAGCCACTTTCCTGGAACGAAAACTGGCGCTGCAGCGCCAGCGCAAACAGGACCTGGCGCAACCGTCGAACTGGCTGACGGTCGCCAGCGCCGAGGACATGGCCGAGATCGACGCGCACTGGGTATTGCCGGAGATATATCGCCGCTTCCTGGAATGGTATTCGCCGCTGCGCGTGCATGTCGACGGCAAGCGCTTCCCGCAGGGCCTGCATCTGTACGGGGCGGCCGAGCTGGTGAAGGCCCAGCACGGTTACTCCGTCCATGCCGTGCACCATCACCAAATCGCGGCCTGGCCACCGAAGCTGGTGGTGATTGCCGATGCGGGCGGCGACCCGTACTGCGTGCACCTGGACGAAAGAAGCATCGACGGCGACTTGCCCGTGTACCGCGCCGAACATGGCACTGGCGAGTGGCGCTTCGAGCTCCATACGGACGATTTCATCGACTTCCTGCACCAGATCGCGCTGGCGGCCTAGCCTGCTTCGCCTCCCGGCCCGCCAGGGCCGGGACCGCCTGGTCCGCGTCCGCCAGGCGGACCGAAGCGTGGCTCACGATCACCCTCCTTCGCCGCCGACGTGGCGCCGCCCAGGCGGTACGACAGCCCCACATAAATCATGCGTCCGTCGAAGCGCCGCGTGCTCGTCTCGCGCAGGGACGCGCTGTTGATGACGGTTTCCATCTTGTTGCTGCTGAATACATCCGTCACATTCATGACCAGGCTCAGCTGCGGTGTCACCGTATGGCGCCAGCTCACATTCAAGGTATTGTTGGGCGAACGGTAACCCTGTCCGGACAGCATCTTGCCCTGCATTTGCAGGGCCAGCTGCAACTGGTTGGCCGCATCGAACTGGTAATTGAGGCGCGCGCGTCCGCTCAGGGCGTTCGCCGTGCGCGTGCTGAGCTTGCCCAGGTCGTCGGAACTCGTCTGCTGGCTGCGCGCCAGGTTGCCGCTCGTGTTCAATGTCAAGGATGGCGTGAGCTTGCCGCTGACGCTGAACTCCAGGCCGCTCGAATGGCTGCCTTCGCCGTTCTGGCGCGTGGTCAGGAGCACATTGTCGCTGATAAAGTAGCGGTAATCGACGATGGCGTCCGTGTCGCGCCGGTGGTAGGCGCGCAAGCTGCTTTCTAGGCCCGCGATCTTCGTTTCATAGCCGATCTCGAAGGAATCCGTCTGCGTGGGTTTCAGCTTCGGGTTGCCGGCCGACACATTGAATTCGTCGCGATAGATCACGTAAGGGTTCAGGTCACCCGCATTCGGGCGGCGGATGCGGTGCGCATAGCTGAAGCGCACATTGCTCTCGTCGCTGACTTTATAAGTGGCGAACAGGCTGGGAATGTAGTTGACGTAGTTGTTGCCGGCCTCGACATTGCTGGTGATCTGGCGCACGTTCAAGTCCGTGTATTCGGCCCGCAAGCCGGCCAGCGCGCCCCAGCGCTCTGTCAGGCGCATCTGGTAGGAGCCGTACAGCGCGATGGTGCGCTCGTCGAGTTCGAAGCGGTTGCTGCGCATGGGATTGACGATTTCCGCCAGGCTGCCCGGATTGATGTCCGTATATAAGGTGTCGAAACTGCTCTTGTTGTCGGCCACCTTGTAGCCGAGCTTGGCCGTGCCGCCCGCCAGCGGGCGCTCGTAGTCGCCGCTGAAGTCGACGATGCGGTTGCCCGTCTCGCTGTGCTGGCGCGCGCGGCTATCGAAGGTGTTGACGGGCGCCACCGCGTAGGTATTGGCGTAATCGCTGTCGCTCTCGTTGGTCGACGAGGACACGCGCAAGTCGATCTTGAGGGTTTCGCCCGGCAATTCGCCCTTGTGGTCGTAGCGCGCGCCCCAGCTGGTGTTGCGGCTGTCGCCATTGCGCACGGTGCTGCGCACATAGTCGCCGATGGTGCTGCCCGTGCTGTCGCCATTGATGTAGCGGTCAAGCGAACGCTGGTCGTTGCTGCGGCCGTTATACGACACGCTGGCGGCCAGGGTGTCAGTGGCGTTCAGGTTGTAATTGACGGTGCCGTGCAAGCCCAGCGAGTCGTTCAAGCCGTTGTTGGTGGATTGCTGGCTGCTGGGGGCGAATGCTCCCGTGCCGCGTTCCAGGCGCTCGCGGCTGACCTCGCCCACGGAATTGCGGCCGTCGTGGCGTACATTGATGCCGCCCTGGTAGCCCCACGGACCTTCGTTGTAGCTGCCGGACACGGAACTGTTGTAGCGCCCCGCGATGCCCGCATTTGCGTTGACGGTGGCAAAGCCGCCCGGCTTGCGGTTGCGGCGCATGACCAGGTTCAGGATAGGGCCGCCACCGGCTTCATTGCCGAACTGGGCGCCGGGATTGTTGATCACTTCCACGGATTCGATGTCGTCGGCCGCCATGGCGTTCAGGGTGGCGCCGCGCGCATCGCCCTGCAGCATGGCCGACGGCTTGCCATCGATCAATATCTGCACATTGCTGCTGCCGCGCAGGGACACGGAACCATCGGGATCGACGGCCACGGACGGCACATTGTTGAGCGCATCGGCCGCCGTGCCGTTGCTGCTGCCCACGTCGGACTTGACGTCGTAGACTTGCCGGTCGATACGGCCCGTGGGACGCTCGGCCGTCACGCTGACGGAAGGCGGCGCGTCGGCGGCCGGCGCCTTGGCCGATGCTGGCGCGGGTTTGACGACGGTATCGCCAGGGACAGTTTGCGCCTGGACAGCGGTGCCGGAGACGAGCAGGCTGCTACCCGCCAGGCAATGAAAAAAGAGTTTGTGCATTTGCTTAAAAAAATAATGGAGACGCTACGGATGAGGCGCTACGCCGCGGCGTGAGGGCACATGTGTGGGCACAGTTCCAGCATGCCACGACTCCATTACGCAAAGCAAATGCGAACCATTGTTATTTACTTCAATTTACAAATCTCTTGCGCTTGTGGCATTACAGCCTCATCCGATGACCGCTACCGCAGCAAGCCCTTGCCGCGCGCCAGCTTCAGCCAGCCCGGATATTCCGTCATCAACAAGTCATACAGCTCCGCGTCGCTGTGCTCGTCGGGCGAGCTGACGGAAAAGTAATTGGCGTTGTCGACCAGGCGTCCCTGCAATTCGTCGAGCTTTTCCAGAAACGGGAAGTCGGAATCGGCAAAGGCGGCGAGGAACTTGCTTTTCGATTTGCGTCCCTTGCCGATGCCCATGAATTGCCAGAAGATGGCTTCATTGCTGGCCCAGCGCAGCTGCTTCTCCGTCGTTGCCTGGTCGCTCGTGCCGCCATCGGTGACGAACATCACGTAGACGGGCAGCTCGGCCGCGACGGGCCGCGTGCGCTCGCCGCCGGCCTTGTCGGGAAAATAAAACGCGCGGATTGCCTGCATGGCGGCGCCATAACGCGTATCGCCTTCGAGCGGATGGCGCTGTATGGCCTGGCCCACGTAGGTATTGCAGTTGCTCAAGGCCATGGGCGCCGGATGGTGGACGTTCTTGCCGAACAGGAAAACGTCGATCTCGCCATCGTCATCGAACTTGCAGCCCAGGGCCAGGATGCGCTCGGCAAAGCGCTGCACCAGCCCCTCTTTATACAGCCGCCCCATGGAGCCGGAAATATCGAGGCACAGACACACCTTGGCGCGGTGATCAAGCAGCCCCACTTTTTGCAGGGACACGCCCGCCTGCTTGACGAGGCTGACCAGTTGCGGCGCTTCCCGTTCCACGCGCTTTTCCAGGTTGATCTTCGCCTGCATGACGGCCGAAGCCGCCGTCGGGGCGCTCTGCTCGACTTCGCCGCCGAAATGGCGCACGAGCGCATCGAGTCCGCCATTGAAACCTTGTCCCACGGCCATGCAGCGCCAGCCGCCATCCTTGCGGTAGATCTCTGCCAGCATGACGGCTTTTTCCTGTGCGAAATCACTGCCTGCAAAGGCAAAGCGGGCCAGTTCGCGTCCGCCCGCCTGCAGGCGCACGTGGCCAGACTGCAGCTGCGACATCACGCCACCGCCATCGATGGACGCCGTCACGACGAGGCGGTCTATGCCGGCCGGCAAGCGCGCCAGTTGCAAGGCAAACTCGGCCGCATCGCCCCCGCTGCCGGCACGCGCTTCCACGCCGCCGCACGGCGTGCGCGGCTGGTTGAAAAAAGTCATGTAGCGTTCGTCGGACAGTTTGCCGGCCGCATCGAGGCCGAAACAGGCCACGTCGAGCGCCAGCCCCTGCGCGGCCACGCCGACCTGCAGCACGCCGTCGGGAACGAGATTGGCCAGCGGCAAGCGCTGTCCCTTGGACAAGGTTTCCATCAGTATCTCCTAGGCGATGTAGCGGCGCGGATTGTCCGCATTGCAGTCATCCTCGTCTTCCTTGTCCTCGCCCTTGAAGACGACGGGACCGTTGAAGGCCAGCTGCAGGCTGTCGCCCTGCCAGCTCAGCCACGGTGTCGCCTCGCTGCCCGGCTCCGACGTCTTGCCGGACGGTTCGAGGATGATGCTGTCGGGCGTGATGCGCGCCATGCCGATCACGTACGTATAGACGGTGTCGTCGTCGGCTGCCTTGGACAGGCGGAAGTCGAATGCGCACTCGACGATCTGCTCGCCATATTGCATGACCATCTTCGGCCGCATGGAGGCGACCGAGACGGCGCCATTGGCCACCGCCGAATACACGCTGAAGACGAGACCCACCGTGCCGCCGTAATGCTGCGCCAGCGCGGGATTGACTTCCACCGTTTCCGTGGCGGGCTCCTTGCCTGCCGCGCCCGCCACGTCGCCCAGGTGGCGCACATAGGGCATGGCATCGAAGCTGCCTGCCGTGTCCGGCGCCTGGATGAAGCGCATCTGGCCGTTCGGCAAGAGGATGCCGACTCTTAAATCGAGGTCGTCGTTGTCGTCGTCGCCATCGCCGTTATCGACCCAGCTGGCCTTGACGGTGAGTTTTTTCGGCGCCCCCGCGCCCTTCTCCAGCGACACCTTGTGCGTCTGGCCCGCCTTGGTGAGCGAGATTTTGGACAGGGAAATCTTGGGTGGCGGCGCCGCTTCCGCTGCCGCCTGCGCCACCTCGCCGCCGAAATGGACAACCAGGGCGTCGAGGCCGCCATTGAAACCCTGGCCCACGGCCATGAAGCGCCAGCCGCCGTCCTTGCGGTAGAACTCGCCCAGCATGACGGCTCTTTCCTGCGCAAAATCGGCGCCCGCATACGTGTAGCGGGCTAGCTCGCGCCCGCCGTTGAGCAGCCGTAGATGGCCGCTGCCCAGCTGCGCCATCGTGGCGTCGCCATCGATGGCGGCCGTGACGACCAGGCGCTCAATCGAGGCAGGCAAACGGTCGAGCTGATAGCTGAAACCGGCCGCGTCGCCGGACGGCGCCGAAGTTTCCACGCCGCCGCATGGCGTGCGCGGCTGGTTGAAGAAGGTCATGTAGCGGTCGTCGGACAATTTGCCGCTGGCGTCGAGGCCGAAACAGGCAAAATCCAGCGCCACGCCGGCGCTGGCCAGGCCCAGTTGCACGATATTGCCCGTGACGAGGCCGGACAGCGCCAGGCGCTGCCCCTTGATCAGGTTTTCCATGGAGTCAGGGAGAAAGATGGGAGAGACAGAACCGGGCGGCGGTGCCACCCGGTACATTTACGCAAACAACTGGTTGTTAAGCATTAATACCGAACGAGCGGGCCAGAGGACCCAGGCCGCCCTTGAAACCCTGGCCGATGGCCTTGAATTTCCATTCGCTGCCGGCGCGGTAGATTTCGCCGAAGATCATGGCCGCTTCCGTCGAGCCGTCTTCCGACAGGTCGTAGCGGGCGATTTCCGCGCCGTTGTCGCCGTTCAGGCAGCGGATGTAGGCCTTGCCCACCATGCCGAAATTCTGCTTGCGGTTTTCCGCGTCGTGGATGGTGACGGCCACGGCGATCTTGTCGATGTCGGCCGGCACGTTGGCCAGGTCGACGGCGATTTTCTCGTCATCGCCATCGCCGCCGCCCGTCGTGTTGTCGCCCGCGTGGACGATGGAGCCGTCGGCCGACTTCAGGTTATTGTAAAAAATGAAATCGGCATCGGAACGGGCCTTGCCATCCGTTTTCAGCAGGAAGGCGCTGCCGTCCAGGTCGAAAGCGGCGCCATCGGTGGCGCGCGGGTCCCAGCCCAGGCCAATCACGATTTTCTTCAAGCCAGGAGCTTCCTTGCTCAGGTTGACATTGCCGCCTTTTTGCAAACTGATCGCCATGGTTTTCCTCTTTAATGTGGGGGTTGCATTCGGTGTTACAGCTCAGGTCGCCGGTACCCCGGCGCGATGAGCCATGAGCCTACCATAAAGTTCCTGCTTGCCAGCCGCGCACTATTGAAAATAATGCCATACCAAAATACCATGCCGCTGCCCCGATGCGCAAAATGACGGATAATGCCGCTCGATAAAAATTTTCACCATCGTGTACCCAGGCTTGTACTTGAACAATACCAAAATACGCCTCGACTGCATCCCCGGCACCCTGTGCGACGAGCGCCTGTGGTCGCGCCTGGCCCCTGCCCTGGGCGGCGCCTTTGATCTGCGGCACGTGCCCCTGCATCAGGCGCGTTCGCGCCCGCAGATGCAGGCACTGATCGCCAGCCACAGCGCCCAACAGGCCCATCTGGTGGGCTTTTCGCTGGGCGCCTATCTGGCGCTCGAACACGCGCTGGCGCACCCACAGCGCATCCAGTCCCTCACTTTGATCGCCAATTCGGCCCAAGGTTTGCTGCCGGCGGAAATAAGCGCGCGCCAACGCATCGTCGCCATGCTCGAGCGCAATACCTATGCGGGCATCACGCGCCAGCGCCTGCGCGAACTGCTGCACCCGTCGCACCTGGACGATGCGTCGATCACGGATCTGATCCGGCAGATGGGGCTGGACCTGGGCAAGGACGTGCTGCTGGCGCAATTCATCACCACCATAGACCGCCCGGACCTGATGGCGCGCTTGCCGGAACTCGATGTTCCCGTGCTGATCGTGGGCGCGGAAGACGACAAGCTCGTCAATCCCGACGACCTGCGCGCCATGGCGGAGCGCCTGCCGCAAGCCACCTTGCACTTACTGAAAGGCAACACCGGCCACATGATCCCCTTGGAAGCGCTGGGACCGCTGGCCGGCGCGCTGCGCGCGCATTTGGAAGCATTCGGCAATTTCAACGATAATGGCGGGCATCGGGCCTCGCCCCCACCACTTTCACCGAACCCATGAGCCATTTGACCATCATCGTCGCCACCGACCAGCAAGGCGGCATCGGCATCGACAACACCCTGCCGTGGAAACTGCCGGAAGACCTGGCCCACTTCAAGCGTTTGACGACGGGCCACCCCATCATCATGGGCCGCAAGACCTTCGATTCCATCGGTCGTCCGCTGCCGAACCGCCGCAACATCGTCGTCACGCGCAACCCGGACTGGCGCCATGAGGGCGTGGAAGCCGTGTCGTCGGTGGAAGCGGCCATCGCCCTGCTCGACGGCGACCAGGGCTACGTCATCGGCGGCGCGGAAATCTACCAGCAGGCATTGCCCCTGACACAGCGTTTGATCATCACGGAAATCGGCCAGACCTTCGACTGCGACGCATTCTTCCCCGCCGTTGACCATGCCGTGTGGCAAGAAACCGCGCGCGTAGCCCATGTTTCGGAGAAATCCGGCCTGCCGTACGCCTTTGTCACGCTGGAACGCAAAGCCTGATAAGGTTGAGAGTGATGAGCAGAATGTTGCTGTAATACCCCTGTCACACCCATGCGTCACGCTAGCGCAAGCTTGTGATGCCTTGGGGTGATATTTTTTTCCCGCAGACGCCGCATTTCTGCGAGAATCCCGTTCTTATTTTTTTTCTGCGGCTGCCGGTTTGTATTACCGCTTGGCTGTCGCGCCCTAGTCCGCCCCTTCACATTTGTCAGGGGCGGCTTGCTTTTTTGGAGACATGCATGAAATTTCGTTTCCCTATCGTCATCATTGACGAGGATTTCCGTTCTGAAAATACGTCCGGCCTGGGCATTCGCGCCCTTGCCGCCGCAATGGAAAAAGAAGGCATGGAAGTGCTGGGCGTGACCAGCTACGGCGATTTGTCGCAATTTGCCCAGCAACAATCGCGCGCGTCGGCCTTCGTGCTGTCGATCGACGATGAAGAATTCGGCGGCGGTTCCATCGAGGAAACCGACCACGCCTTGAAATCGCTGCGCGCCTTCGTCGAGGAAATCCGCTACAAGAACGCCGACATCCCCATTTATCTGTACGGCGAAACGCGCACCTCGCGTCATATCCCCAACGATATCCTGCGCGAACTGCATGGTTTCATCCACATGTTCGAAGATACGCCGGAATTCGTCGCGCGCCACATCATCCGCGAAGCGAAATCCTACCTGGACGGCCTGTCGCCGCCATTCTTCCGCGCGCTGGTGCACTACGCCAACGACGGTTCCTACTCGTGGCACTGCCCCGGACACTCGGGCGGCGTGGCGTTCCTCAAATCCCCGATCGGCCAGATGTTCCACCAGTTCTTCGGTGAAAACATGCTGCGCGCCGACGTCTGCAACGCCGTCGAAGAACTGGGCCAGCTGCTCGACCATACGGGTCCTGTGGCCGCGTCCGAGCGCAATGCGGCGCGCATCTTCAATGCCGACCATTGCTATTTCGTCACCAACGGCACGTCGACCTCGAACAAGATGGTGTGGCACTCGACTGTGGCGCCAGGCGACATCGTCGTCGTCGACCGCAATTGCCACAAGTCGATCTTGCATTCGATCATCATGTGCGGCGCCATTCCCGTGTTCCTGATGCCGACGCGCAATCACCTGGGCATCATCGGCCCTATCCCGCTGCATGAGTTCACGCCGGAAAGCATTGCCCGCAAGATCGAGGCCAATCCGTTCGCGCGCGAAGCGAAGAACAAGAAGCCGCGCATTCTGACCATCACGCAATCGACCTACGATGGCGTGATCTACAACGTGGAAACCCTGCGTGAAATGCTGGACGGCAAGATCGACACCCTGCACTTCGATGAAGCATGGCTGCCGCACGCCACCTTCCACGATTTCTACAAGAATATGCACGCCATCGGCAAGGACCGTCCGCGCGCCAAGGAATCGATGATCTTCTCGACCCAGTCCACGCACAAATTGCTGGCCGGCCTGTCGCAGGCTTCGCAAATCCTCGTGCGCGAATCGGACACGGTCAAGCTGGACCAGGACGCCTTCAACGAGGCTTACCTGATGCACACCTCGACGTCGCCGCAGTATTCCATCATCGCCTCGTGCGACGTGGCCGCGGCCATGATGGAAGCGCCGGGCGGCACGGCCCTGGTGGAAGAATCGATCATGGAAGCGCTCGATTTCCGCCGCGCCATGAAGAAGATCGACCAGGAATGGGGCCAGGACTGGTGGTTCCAGGTGTGGGGTCCGTCCAGCTTCAACGACGAAGGCATGGGCCAGCAGGAAGACTGGATGATACGCGCCGAGGACGACTGGCACGGCTTCGGCGACCTGGCTCCCGGCTTCAACATGCTCGACCCGATCAAGGCGACCATCGTCAACCCGGGCCTGTCGCTGGACGGCCAGTTCGGCGACACGGGCATCCCCGCGTCCATCGTCACCAAATACCTGGCCGAGCACGGCGTCATCATTGAAAAATGCGGCCTGTACTCCTTCTTCATCATGTTTACCATCGGCATCACCAAGGGCCGCTGGAACACCCTGCTGACCGCGCTGCAGCAGTTCAAGGACGACTACGACAAGAACCAGCCGATGTGGCGCATCCTGCCGGAATTCGCGGCGGCCAATCCACGCTACGAAAAAATGGGCTTGCGCGACCTGTGCCAGCAAATCCACGATTTCTACAAGGCCTACGACGTGGCGCGTCTGACGACGGAAATGTATCTGTCGGACATGATCCCGGCCATGAAGCCGTCGGACGCCTTCGCCAAAATGGCGCACCGCGAAATCGAGCGCGTGGCCATCGACGAACTGGAAGGCCGCATCACGTCCATCCTGCTGACGCCGTATCCACCGGGCATTCCACTCTTGATCCCGGGCGAACGCTTCAACAAGACCATCGTCGACTACCTGCGCTTCGCGCGCGACTTCAACGAGCGCTTCCCGGGCTTCGAGACGGATGTGCATGGTCTCGTGAAACGCGAAGTCGATGGCAAGCGCGGATACTTTGTTGATTGCGTGAAATTGGATGAGAACGTCTAAAGACGTTGACGTTCGTTAAAAACAGTTAATGCGACTTAACGCCGCCTGATGCAAATCAGGCGGCGTTTTTCATTGCGGCCTACCGCGCACGCTTGCGCCAGATCAAACGGCCGGGGTATCGGACTCCTAAGATGGGCCACTCGTGCCCTCGTGATGGCTGGCATATGACGCTCAAGGTGTGGCTGGAAATCATGCAGCAGGCGGCGGCTGGCAGTGGCGCCTTGCTGATGACGGCCTTGAAGCAGGCTCAGGTAACTATAGCCAGGCGGCACGATGGCGAGGTGGACGCAGCAGGCATCGTGCTGTTTGGCGAGGCCGATGCCGCGCTGCTGCAAGCGCTGCCGGCGCTATGCCACCATGCCCGCGTGCTGGCCATTGCCGCCTGCGGCCTGCCTCCCAGCTGCGCGCAACAGCGCGCCCTGCTGGCGGCCGGAGCGCTCGATGTGCTGCCGTGGCCGGCGGGCAGCATCGATGCGGGCCAGGTGCTGGCGCGCCTGCAGCGCTGGCAAGCCGTGGCGCAGCTGCTGGCGTCCGGCGCCGTGCGCCAGCAACTGGTGGGCGACAGCGCGGCCTGGACCGCCTTGCTGCACCAGGTGGTGGAAATGGCCGCCTTCAGCCAGGCGTCGATACTGATCACGGGCGAGACGGGCACGGGCAAGGATTTGCTGGCGCAACTGGTCCACCGCCTCGGCAACTGCAGAGGCGACTTCACCATCCTCGACTGCGCCACCCTATCGCCGGAACTGGCGGGCAGCGAACTGTTCGGCCATGAACGGGGCGCGTTTACGGGCGCGGCGGCGGCGCGCGACGGCGCGTTCGCCCTGGCCGACGGCGGCGTGCTCTTCCTCGATGAAGTGGGTGAACTGCCGCTGCCGCTGCAGGCGCAGCTGCTGCGCGCCATCCAGGAGCGTAAATACAAGCGCGTGGGCGGCAATACCTGGCAACCGACCCAGTTTCGCCTCGTCTGCGCCACCAACCGAGAACTGGAGCACGAAGTGGCGCGCGGCGCCTTCCGCGCCGACCTGTATTACCGCATCGCCGGCTGGCGTTGCCAGACACCGCCCCTGCGCGAGCGCCAGGACGACATCCTGCCGCTGGCCCGGCATTTCCTTGCCGAGCTGGCGCAGCGCCCTCCCCCTCCAATGGACGCGGCCGTGCGCGAATACCTGCTGCTGCGCGACTATCCGGGCAATGTGCGCGAACTGCGCCAGACGGTCACGCGCATCTGGCACCGCCATTGCGGCCCCGGCCCCATCACCATCGGCGCCCTGCCGCCCGACGAACGGCTGCTGGCGCCGCTCTGGCCCGACCAGCACTTCGAAGCGGCCGTGCGGCGGGCTCTGGCCCAGGGCTGCAAGCTGTCGCACATCACGCGCTGCGCCACCGACACGGCCATCCGCCTCGCGCTGGCCGAGGAACACGGCAACAACCAGCGCGCCGCCGCCCGCCTGGGCGTGAGCGACCGCGCCCTGCAGATACGCCGTAAGGCGGCCGCCTGCGCGGAGCAAGCCGCTACGGCCGCGAATATTGCCACTGGCGCGACACCGCCAGCCGCCCTTTGATCTGCCTCACGCCAGCCCCGCCAGCCGCAGAAAATTGCCGCCCGTGATCAGCGCCACATCGAGCGGCGGCAAGCCCAGCAAATGAATCTTGCACAATTCCAGCCCCGGATGCAGCCACGGACCGTCCGAGCCGAACAGGACCTTGTGCGGCCCCGCGCGGCGCGCGGCCTGCTGCAGCAAGTCGTAGCGGCGCACGCCCAAGCTGTCCGTATGGATATTCGGGTGGCGCACAAGGTGGTCGATCAGCGCCAGCAATTCGGCCGCGGCCACCTCCCCAGCCGGGTCGTACGGCACGGGCACGCCGAAGAAGCGCGCCGCACCGCACACTGCGCCGCTGATGCGCGCGTCAAGCCGTCGCCGGGACCCGCATGACAGTGGCAATCGATGATCATGTGGCCGCGCTATTGCCAGTCGCCCATGACGACGATGCGGTTGCCGCGCCGGCGCCAGCGCCCGCTTTCCTCTTCCTGCTGCGGCGCCGGCGAGCGAAAATGCGGCAATTGCTGGTGCAGGGCCCGCGTCAGCGCGCTTTCCACGGCGCGCGCGCTGCCATCGCTGTAGCCCGCCAGGCGCGCCGCCTGCCCCGCGATGCGCACGAAACGGCGCGCCAGTTCCAGTTCGCGGTCGGCCGCCCCCCCGCTCTCCGCCTCGCTCTCCATCTCCAGTTCCAGCGCATTGCTGGCCGCGCGCCCCAGGGCCGAGCCGAGCGCCATGCCCACGCCCGGTATCGGGATCATCGAACCGAGGGCGCCGCCGACAAAGGGCAAGGCCGTCCTGGCCACGGCCTTCAAGGCGCCGCCCAGGGGCTTGGCCACCTTGGCGATGCCCGAGCCCACTTTCCTGACACCCTTCCACACGCTCTTGAAGACATTGCCGAGAAATTGTTCCAGTTCCTCTTCGCTGGACACTTCCAGCAATTCCATGGCCAGCTGCAGCTCTTCCTCTTCGCTGAAGACGGCCGGCAGACGGTCCTTGCCGGGCCAGTCCTGGCCGAATTCCAGCACCTCAAACGCGGCGCCGGCCCGCTGCCGGCATTGCGCGCATGCGCAGTCGAGTTGGTGCATGATGGTCTCCTTCACGGTAGCCTAGGTCCACATTTCGCCGAGCACGGCCAGTTCCAGCTCACGCCGCTGGTTGGTCAGTACGCCGCGCTGCTTGGTGAACATGTCGTCGTGGATACGCCGCTCGATGCGGCGCCGCTGCGCCTCCGAGGACAGGGGCGCCACGTACACCTGGTGCGTGCTCAGGTCGACGCCCATCATCTGGCCGCACAGCCGGTGCTGCAACAGGCGCCGGTGCAGATCGTCCGTCTGGCCGCTGTAGGCGCGGCGGCGTCCGCCCGCATCGAATTCGATCACGTACAGGCCCGGTCCCCGGCCATGCGGATCGCGCAAGGCCGTGGCGAGCGTCCCCAGCGCCTGGTAGCGCAAGGCGGCCGCTTCCGGCACCCGCCCCAGGGTGCCGGCCAGGGTCGGCGGGACTTCGCCCTGTTGCCGGTCATCGTCCTGCCCCGGATCTGTCCCCTGGTCCAAGCCCTGGTCCAGGCCCTGCTGGTCGTCGAAGGCCGGTTCCGGCACGGCATAGACGGGCCGATAGATGGCCGGGTAGACGGGCGCATAGCCGCCCCAGCCCCGATAGCGCGGCGGCAGATAAGGCAGGAGCGGCGGCACGGGACGCGGGGGACGGCGTGCCGGATTCGCCTGGTAGCGGGGCGGCATCGGGCGGCGCGGGCCGCGCAGCGGTGGCCGCGCGCGCACGACGCCGCCATAACGCCCGCTGCCGGGGCGCGAGCGCTCGCCTTCCCACTCCGACTCGGACTCAAATTCGAGTTCGCCCTCCTGTCCCCATTCTTTCTCCTGCTCCTGTTCCCACTCGTATTCGCCCGCCGCCCCCGCCTGCCCCGCAAAGGGCAGCATTTCAAACGTGTCGTTCATATCGCCTCCTCGTATGATGTTCAAGCAAGTCCATCGCGCGCTCCAGTTGCCCGGACATCTGGTCCGCCCGCAGCAGAAAAGTCAGCGCGCCGGGACCTTCGCCCGCTTGCGCCAGCGCCAGCACGCCCGCCGCGCGCAAGGCTGGCTGCAAATGGGCGCGCCCGGGCAAACGTTGCACGGGGAAGCCGCCGCCCCGGCAAGCGATGCCGGCCTCCGCCATCCCCGTCCGCCATTGCGCCACCCTGTCCGCCAGCCTGGCGCGCAGGGTATCGCCATGGCGCGCATTGAGCGCCAGCGCCCGCCGCGCCGCCGCCAGCACGGCGGCCGAAGGCGGACTGGCATGCACGCGCGTCTGGCTGTGCGCCGCGAAGCGCCGCAACAGGGTGCGGCTGCCGGCCAGCACGGCCAGCGGCACGCCGAAGCCCTTGGCCAGCGAGGCGCCGATGATCAGCGCTTCCCCGTGCAAGCCATGCAGCCGCGCCGAGCCGCCGCCCTGCGTACCCGTCACGCCCAGTACCTGCGTGTCGTCGAGCAGCAGATAGCCGCCGCCCTGCTGCGCCAGGGCCGCATAGCAGGCCAGCGGCAAGACCTGTTCGCTGCCCGGCACATAGCCATCGGCCAGTATCAACGGACGCCGCCCTTGCCTGCCCCAGGCCGCCACCAACTGCCGCAGCGCCGCCATCTCGCCGCTGGGAAACAATCGCAGCGGCAAGCCCAGCGCCTGCGCCCGCTCGGCGCCCCAACGCGCGATGGCGTAGCTGCCGCCATCGACGAGGATCACCAGCGGCTCGGCAGCGAGCATGCCGAACAGGTCCCAGAACAAATGCAAGGTCGACGGCAGCACGCAGGCCGCCTCGCAGCCTTGCAGGGCAGCCAGCTCCGCGGCCAGCGCTTGCGCGCCGGGCGGCTCGCGCAGCGCGGCCGGCTGGCCCAGGGTCAGGCTGCTCCACGGCGCCAGCGAGGCCGCCGGATGGCGCATGCCCAGGTAGAGGGCACTGGTAAAGTCGAGCATGCGCGCGCCCCGCTCCCGCCCTAGACGCTGCGCAGCTGCTGGCTCAGGCGCTGGCGCAGCAATACCGAGGGCATCGTCGCTTCGACCACCGGGTCGCTGCTGTCGACGGACAGGTCCACCCCGGTGGCGGCGCGGTAGCCGTGGATATAGCCCTGCACTTGCGGGCGCCAGAAGCGCGCCCAGTTGAAGGCCTGGGTCGGCTCGTAAATGTCGCTCCAGTTGCCGTAGCGCACGGAGAGCAGCAATTGCTCGCCAAAGATGGCCAGGTTACGGAAGTGCATCACGCTCGTATCCGTCCAGCCCTGCAATTTCTTCATGGCGTCGACCCTGTCCATCCACGGTTCCGGATACGCCACCATCACGCGCGTGGGCAAGAATTCACGGAATTCGGGGCGCGCCAGCATCCATTGCTGCATCAGCATTTCGATGCGCGCCGTCGACGGCAAGTCGCCGAACTGGTTGTGGGCGCCCTGCGACAGGATCAGGTGGATTTCTTTCAAGGCATTGAGCACGGGGAAGGCGTCGGCCTTCACGGTGGTATCGTCATCCTGCTTGTAGAACGAAGTCAGCAGGCGCAGCAAGTGGTGGAAGGCCTCCAGGAATTTGGAGCGGCTATCGGCTGGCCGGAAGTGCTGCACTGCCTTGCCGTCCAGGCGCACACCGTAGTGATGGTCATACTCATAGTTCCGGCGCATCACGGTCAGCCGATGCTGTTCATCCTGCGTGTATCCCCAGAGTAAATTATTCAGCGGACGCAGCATGTCGATTTCCGTGTTCGACAAGGGATCGAGATGGTGGCCCGGCGCGCGCAGGTTCTGGAAGCGTTGCGCGATGGCGTTCATGGTTTGCACGAGCATGCCCTCTTCGTGCCAGTACGACCAGATCAGTTCCAGCAGGCAGGGATTGGCCAGCTTTTCCTGGATGATGCCAAAGCACAGGTCCACTTCGCCTTCCTGGCCGCGCGGGATGCTGATGGGAATGTCGGGCAGCTTGCGGCGGATCACGGCCAAATACGGCAAGGTCTGGAAGCCGTCGATGTTTTCCAGGTAGTCATTGCGCAGCACGGTTTCCAGGTCGCGCCCCTGGGGGATGTCGCGCCGGTCCAGGTAGGCATTGTCCTCGGCCGGATTGAAGGCCAGCGGCTGGTTCAACACGCCGCAGTTGACCATCACGAACGCTTCCGTCGCCACTTTCAGCACGCGGTAGGAATCGGCATCGGAAAACGGCAGCGCGCGGCGCTGCTTGAGCTGCTGGAACATCTCCGTCTTTTTCACGAAGCGTTCCTGCTCGAAGCCGCGCACGCTGGCCAGGTCGCCGCAAAACAGGCTGTCCATGAAATGCAGGTAATTCGTAAACGACATCGCCTCGGTGCTGTTGCGTATCAAGGTCCACAGCGGCAAGTCTTCCGTCGGCTCCGTTTCCGTGCGCGTCAGCGAGACGCCGACATTGCCCGAGATGGGCTGCGGCTGGCGCTCTTCCGTCTCGTATTCCGCATCCAGCGCCAGCATGGCGTTCGGACTCAGCCCTTCCGGCACGGGCAAGGCGCTGCGCAGTTCGGAGCGCTGCGACAGCATCATCTGCCCCAGGAAACGGTGCACGCCGGCGCGCCGCACTTGTGTGGCAAACGCGTTTGCCGCGCCGCGCACGGGCACCCATGGCGCGGCGGCCAGCACCTGCACCTGGTCGCGCCCATCGGCGCTTTGATCGCCGTCAAACGAGACGGTGGCCACGGCGCGGTCGCCCACCCTGCCGAAATGGCAGTCGCTGGGTTGGCAATCGGCCGTTTCGAACGCCAGCGTCACTTGCGGGTTGATCTGTGGCTGGAAGCACAGCACGGCGCTGCAGCCGGCCTGCACCGTCACGCACTGGGGCGCCGTGACGGGGAAATTGCCATACACCCCCACGTAGCTGCCCGCCGCCAGGTCGGCAAACACGGTGCCGCCATGCCCATCCGTCCAGCGCACACCCACCAGCATGGCGGGATCGGGCACCCAGGTGGCGGCATTGAACAGATGGCAATCGGCATCCATGCCCCGGTACAGGCTGATGGCGGCATTGACGACCATGGCCCCGCTGTCCTGCTCGTGCACGGTGACTGCGATGCTGCCGCCATGGTGTTTCGTGCCCGCCTGGCCCGCCCCCCCGCTCCTGCTGCCCATCTTTCCACCCATTTTGCTGCTCATCTTGCTGCTCATGTCATTCTCCTCAATGGATAATCAAACGGCCTGCCGGACTGGCGGCCATGCCGCACGACATCGGCACACAGCTCCGACGTGTCCAGGGTGCTGCGCAGGGCCCAGTGGGTCAGCAAACGTCCCAGCAGCTCGCTTTCATCTTCCGGGCTCAAGGTGCCGCTGGCGCGCGCCTGGCCCAGCACGGCAAATACCAGGGTCGGCGCGGCCTGGTACATCTGCGCCGGCGCCAGGGTCCAGCTGCGAAACAGCTGCGCCAGCATGGCCGGCTGGCGTGTCTGCACGGCCATGGCTTCGACCAGCGAGCCGCCGCGCAAGGCAGGCGGCCGGTGCTGCGCCAGCAGGCCGACCAGGGCCGCCATGCTGGCCTGCAACTGCTCCAGCAGCCGCTGCTGCCCCGCAGGCAGCCCGGCCAGCGGGTAGTAGGATAGCCACAGCTGTTCTAGCCGGCTCCATTGCGGATGCGGATACAGGGCCCGCCCCATGGCGCAGCTCAGGCGTACCCGCAGCCAGGGCACCGGGTGGGGATCGTCGACATTGAGACGGAAGACGAACACGCGCGGCAGGCTGACGACGCCGATCAGGCCCAAGGTGGCCGCCACGCCGACCCGCGCCAGCGACCAGAAATCGGCCACGATCTCGGAAATCCACCGCTCCCACAGCTGCCACACGTGGACATGGCCGCTGCCGCCGTGCTGCATGGCTTGCAGCACGGGCCGCAGGGACGCCACCAGGTCGAGCAGCGCCGCGCCCTGGTGGCCTACCTCGTGCACGAGCGACGAGGCGATGCTGCTGCCTATCATGCGTTCGCGCGGCAGGCGGATGATGGCGACGGGATTGTCGCCGCCACCGGGCAGGCGCGTGCGCGCGCGGCGGATGGCCGCCCCCGGTCCCCGGTCCAGGTAGCAGATCACGGGCGGCGCCTGGAACACATCGCCGGGCAGCGCAAGCGCGTCGGCGGCGACGATGTCGAGGCCGGCCAGCCACACGCCCGTCTTGTGCTCGCTGCGTTGCGTGATGACTTCGTTGAACAGGTCGAACTGGGTCAGCGCGGCATTGAATTTCAGGCGCAAAAACGTAAAGCGGCGCTGGGCTTCGGCGGCCGTGGCCATGCTGGCGCCGTCGGCGTACTCGCGCCGCAACCACGACTGGAACTGGGTCACCATGCGCCGCAAGGCGCGCCGCCCCTGCACGAGCTGGCTTTCGATGGCCGACTGGGCGCTGGGCATCAGGGCCGCCGCCAGTACCGTCGGCTCGATCAGCGCGAATGGTTCCAGCCGCGCCAGCCGCGTCAGCAGCGAGCGCGCCTCCTGCGCCAGCATCCAGGCAGCGTAAGCGCCGATGGCCATGATGTCAGACGCCGTACAGGACGATTTTGTGACCCTGGCGCGCCCAGCGCCCGCTGGACTGGCGCATGGCGCCCTGGCCCTGGCCCTGGCCGCGTCCGCCCCCCTGCGTCATGCCGCCGCCCACACCGGCACCGCTGCCGCCCTGCGTGGCGACCTGGCTGCCGGCGCGTCCCAGCAGGCCGGGCGCGAACTGGCGCGCCGCCGCGCTGGCGGCCGCCTGGGCGATGGCGCGCGGGTCGCCCGCACCACGCGCCTGGGCGGCGCGGTTGACGGTGTCGGCGGCCAGGCGCACGAACTGCTTGGCACCCTCGAATTCGCGGTCTTCATTCGACGATGATTCCGCTTCCAGTCCCAGCGCATTGCCGGCGGCCGAAGCCAGGCCGCTGCCGATCTTGGCGCCCAGCGGGCCGCCGAAATAGCCGCCGATGGCGCCGCCGGCCAGGGGAATGGCCTTTTTCGCTACGCCCTTGAGCACGCCGCCGATCGCTTGTCCCACGGGCGACTTGATGATGCCGCCCGCCACCGAGGCGGCCTTGCGCAGGAAATTGCCGAGAAACTGTTCCAGTTCCGCTTCATTGCTGACCGACAGCAGTTCATTCGCCAGTTCCATCTCCTCGGCCTCGGAAAACATGGCGTTCGCGCCACCCTCGCCGCTCCACTCGCCCTGGCCAAACTCGAACTGCTCCGCTTCAAAGCCGGACATCTCCTGCCCGTATTCCAGGGTCGTACGATCCAAGTCATGCATGATCAGCTCCTCAAAGTTATCACCTCGGTTGGGACTACCTTGCCGGACAGACTGGCCGTCCGGCTAACAATCGAGCACGACGATGTGCCCGCCTTCGCGGCGCCAGCGGCCACCGTCTCGCCCCGACGTTTGCGCCGCCTGCCTGAGCAAGCCTGGCGCCACGCTGCGTGCCACTTGCAACAGGGCCGTTTCCACCCGCGCCCTCGGTGCGCGGGCGCCCGCGCCGCCGTCCTGCGCCAGCGCCGTATTGACGGCATCGATCAGATGCACGACCTGGCGCGCCAGTTCGAATTCCTTGTCTTCCGGGCTCAGTCCTTCCAGTTCCATGCCGAAGATGCGGGCGGCGCGTCGCTTGAGCGCCTGCGGCGAACCGCCGTGCAGGGGCAGCAGCGGCGCCAACACCTTGCCCAGCAACTGGCGCAGCGGCCCTTCCAGCGGCGTGCCGCGCACTTGCCGGCCCGCCGCCGTGGCGTCCAGCTGGCGTGCCAGGAAAGCGTCGAACTGGGCCGGCGCCTGCAATTCCAGCAACTGTGCCGCCAGCGCCAGCGCATCTTCCTGCTGCAAAGGCAGCACGCCCGGCACTTCCGGCAATTCCATTTCGGGACGATAGGCGAGCAGACGGCTGGTCATGGCAGGCTCCGGCAAGACGACAAGGGAAGGCACGCGGCCCATGCCCTGTTGTCGCAAGGGCCGTGCCAGCACAGGGCCAGGGGCAGGAAGCGGGTCGCGGCGAACGGCGTTTCGCCGATGGCGTAAAAACCATGGTTTCCGGCGAAGCAGTTTTCGCTCTGTCCATGAGCTTTCGAACAAGCTTAATTGGCAGGAATGATTACGTCGTCTATCTGCCACAGTGCGCGCGATCGGCAAAAAAATATTTTTCATTTTCAAAGAATAAAGTTCGGGCTACAGCCCCCAAATCGCTCCCAACGCCATGCCAACGACAGGCAAATAAAAACGTGGCCAACACGTAAATAGTTAATTGAAAACAGGTTTTTGGTAGCTAGGGCCTACAATAAACGGGCTAGAATTTGATTGCCTGAGAGAAACTAAATGACTGACCCTACTTTGCGCCGCTTGCTGGCCATCACATTGTTCAGCCTGCTTTCCGCCTGTGGCGGTGGCGGCGACAGCAACACCGGCTCCGCCCAGACCCCGAACGTCTCGGTCGTGCCGCCAGCGACCGCCGTGCCCGGCGATCCGCAAGCTCCCGGCACCGTCCCGCCTGGCGATACGATTCCACCGCCGCCCCTGACCACGCCTCCAGCCAGCCAGTCGGCCACCTTCACGCCCCGGGAAGCGTCGCGCTTCCTGGGCCGCGCCACGTTCGGAGCGGACATGGCTGCCATCGACGCGCTGGCGGCCAGCGACAGCGATACGTGGTTCCGCGCGCAGTTTTCAAAGCCGCAAACCTTGCACCGAAAATATATCGACGCCAAGTATCCCGCCGCAGGCGCGGCGGCCACCCAGGCCAGGCCGAACGACTTTTATGAGTCGTTCTGGCAGCAGGCCGTGCGCGGCGACGACCAACTGCGCCAGCGCGTGGCCTTTGCCCTGTCGGAAATCTTCGTCGTCTCCACGCAAAACGAGGCCGTGTGGCCGCAGACGCGGGGCGTCGCCAGCTATTACGATATGCTGGGGCAACATGCCTTCGGCAACTTCCGTACCCTGCTGCAAGGCGTAGCCACCCACCCGATGATGGGGCTGTACCTGTCGCACCTGCGCAACCAGAAAGAATCGGCCACGCGCACGCCCGACGAAAATTTCGCGCGCGAAGTCATGCAACTGTTTACCATCGGCCTGTACCAGCTGAATGCGGATGGTTCATTGAAATTGTCCGGCGGCAAACCCATCGACACCTACACGCGCGACGACGTGAGCGGCCTGGCGAAAGTATTTACGGGGTGGAGCTGGGCCGGACCCGACCAGGCCGCGAACCGTTTTTTTGGCAGCGTGGCCGATCCGGACCGCGACTGGCAGCCGATGCAGAACTATGCGGCGTATCACTCCACCAGCGAAAAACGTTTTCTCGGCGTCAGCACGGCGGGCGCGGCAGGCGGCGAAGCGGACATGGCGCTGGCCCTCGACACCCTGTTCAACCATCCGAATACGGGCCCCTTCTTCGGCCGCCAGTTGATCCAGCGCCTCGTCACCAGCAATCCCAGTCCGGCCTATGTAGGCAGGGTCGCGGCCGCCTTCGCCAACAATGGTTCCGGCGTGCGCGGCGACATGCAGGCCGTGATCCGCGCCGTGCTGCTCGATCCCGAGGCACTGGCGCCAGCCGGCAACAGCTTGCGCACGGGCAAACTGCGCGAACCTCTTGTACGTCTGGGTAACTGGATGCGCGCGTTTCACGCCAGGGATGCCGGCTCGCAGTACCGCATCTATTACCTGAGCGATCCGCTGTCGGGACTGGGCCAGAATCCCATGAATGCGCCATCCGTCTTCAACTATTTCCGCCCGTCTTACGTGCCGCCCAATTCGGCGCTGGCGGCGGCGGGCCTGGTGGCGCCGGAAATGCAGATCACGTCGGAACCGTCGGTCACCGGCTACCTGAACTTCATGCAGGACGCCATCAGCGGCGGCGTGGCTGAAAGCAGCGCCGTGAAGGCCGACTACTCGGCCGAACTGGCCCTGGCCGACCAGCCTGCCGCCTTGCTTGACCGGGTCAATTTGCTGCTCATGTCTGGCAATATGTCGGCCCGGCTACGCACCAGGATCCTGTCGGCAGTCACGAGCATCGCCATTCCCGCCACCAGCGGCAGCAATGCCGCGCAAGTGACGAAGGCGAAAACCTACCGCGTGCACCTGGCCATTTTCCTGGCCATGGCCTCGCCTGAATACCTAGTTCAAAAATAAGGAAGCCGCATGACGACCACCTCTCATTTCTCGCGCCGCCGCTTCCTCGGTTCCATGCTGGGCCTGGCCGGCAGCACGGCCGCGCCATTCGCCCTCAACCTGGCCGCCATGGGCCAGGCAGCGGCCCAGTCCGCCGACGACTACAAGGCCCTCGTCTGCCTGTTCATGAACGGCGGCAACGATAGCTTCAACACGGTGCTGGCCACCGACACGCCGTCCTGGAGTGAATATCTGCGTTTGCGCAACACGGGCGGCAACGATTCCATCCACCTGCCCGGCGCCGGCGAAATGGGCGGCGTGCTGTCCATCACACCGGCCACGGCGCAGGCGGGCCGCAGCTTTGCCCTGCATCCCGCCCTCGCTCCCGTAAAAGAGCTGTTCGACGGCGACCGCGCCGCCATCGTTGCCAATGTGGGCACCCTGATCCAGCCGCTGACCCTGGCGCAATACAAGGCGGGCACTGTGGTGCTGCCGCCGAAACTGTTTTCGCATAACGACCAGCAATCGACCTGGCAATCGGGCTTGCCGGAAGGCGCCAGCGTGGGCTGGGGCGGGCGCCTTGGCGACCTGCTGGGCGCCGGCAACGCCAATGCGACGTTTACGGCCATCTCGGCCGCGTCGAACGCCCTGTTCCTCAGCGGACGCCAGGTGCGCCAGTTTCAGGTGGGCCAGGCCGGCGCCGTGCCGATCCGCAATATCGGCGGCAGCGGCTATCTGTTCGGCACTACCGAGGGCGAGACCGCCTTGCGCGACATCATCAGTACCGCGGGCGACGACCTGATGGAACAGGAACACGTGGCGACGGTGCAGCGCGCCATTTCCAGCCAGAGCATCCTCAGTGGCGCCATGCTGCCGGCAGGTGCGGGCGGCGTGCCCAATCCCCCGCCCTACGTCAATCCGAACACGGGCGTGTCCGGCGTCAATCCGCTGGCCGTGCAATTGCAGACGGTGGCCCGCATCATCGCCGGGCGCGGCGCCCTGGGCGCGAAACGGCAAGTGTTTTATGTCACCCTGGGCAGCTTCGACACGCACGACCGGCAAAAAGTGCTGCATGCCGACCTGATGGCCCGCCTGGCCCATGCGCTCGCCTACTTCGACACGACCCTGGCGGCCCTGCAGGGCGCCGACCTGCGCTCCCAGGTGACGACATTTACAGCGTCTGACTTCGGCCGTACCTTCAGCAGCAACGGCGACGGCACGGATCATGGCTGGGGCGCCCACCACTTTGTCGTGGGCGGCGCCGTGAAAGGGCGCGACATCTACGGCGCCTTCCCCGTCACGGGCGTCGGCCATGCGCTGGACGTCGGGTCCGGCGCCCTGCTGCCGACCACGTCCGTCGACCAGTACGGCGCCACCCTGGCCAAGTGGTTCGGCGTGGCCGACAGCCAGCTGGCCGAGGTGTTCCCGAACATCGGCAACTTCAGCCGGCGCGATCTTGGTTTCATGACGACAAGTTAGCCGTTCACGGCGACGACCAGGGTGGCGACGTAGCCGTCCGTGGCATTGCCCGTCACATTGGCCATCTGCAGGCCGGTGCCATCGC
Organism: Janthinobacterium sp. 67; assembly: GCF_002797895.1. NCBI lineage: Bacteria > Pseudomonadati > Pseudomonadota > Betaproteobacteria > Burkholderiales > Oxalobacteraceae > Janthinobacterium > Janthinobacterium sp. 67. Next base: position 1,511,181 of record NZ_PGES01000001.1, read on the forward strand.
TGAAGACATTGTCGGTGGCATGGCTGATCTGCGCCAGGTTGCGCACGCTGGCCGTGTAGCCGCTGGCCGTGTAGGCCTCGTTCAGCGTCGCCAGCGGAAACGTGAACTGCGACGTCTTGATGCGGTTTGTGGCAGAGGCCGCCTTGGCCAGGCTGGGATAGACCTCGAAGTGCACGTGCGGCATGCGTCCCGCGTAGCAGCCGGGAAAGATGGTCGTGAAGGCGAGTTTGCCGGCGGCGTCCGTTTCCTGCACGCCGCGCAAGTAATTTTGCGCCGTCAGGCCGCCCGAATACAGTGAATACAAGCCATCGCGGTCGCAATGCCACAGATACACGGCGTAGCCGGCCAGGCTGGCGCAGCCGCCGCTGGCGTTGAGCAACTGCAATTGGATAGTGAGTGGCACGCCCGCCGCCACACCGGTGGCGCCATTGAAACTGGCGCGGATATCGCCGCGCACGACGCCCGACTGCTTCAGCACGTTGATGATGCTGCCGCCGTTCGTGTTCGTGCCATCGGCCGGATACGGCCCGCCCGTTTCCTCGGGTATCACCATGCAGGCGCCCGTGGCCGGTAGCGTGACGGCGCCGCTGCTGGCCGCCGTGGCGCCGGCGTCCGAACCGCCGCCGCAGCCGATCAAAGGCAAGGTGGCGGCGCCGGCCAGCAGCCAGCGCAGCACTTGCCGCCGCTCGGCCGCCTGCCGCAGCATCATTTCGAGGTCGGATGCCAGAGCGTGATCATGTAATTCCATACATACTCCATCAAGTGGGGCAAGCCCGCCAGGGCGGGGTTCAGGCTGGCGCACAGGTACAACACCTGCGTGGCCCGTCGCGAGAGCGCGTGGATGCGCATGCCGGCTCTCCCTGTGCTCGCGCCTGCCGTCTATTCGGCGCGCTGCAGGTGGCGCGGGCTCTGGCGGGCGTCATCGCGCTGCTGCGCCTGCTGGCGCTGTTCCGGCGTCAGCACGGCCAGCAATTGCTGCTCGAGGCGCGCATGCAGCAAGCTGATCTTCGCCATGGCTTGCGCGGCCGTGTTCGCCAGCGCACTGGCTTTCGCATCGTCGTAGGCGCTGGAGGCGGCAAGCGCACGCAACTGCTCGTGGGCCTTGAAGGCGATCTTTTCCTGTTCCCGCAACTCAGGCGCCTGGGCGTAGGTGGCGGCGAAAACCTTGTCTTGCTGCGTTTCGTTCAACTCGATGCCGTGCAGAAACGGCGGCAAGCCGGGCGGCGGCCCTTGCTGGGCCAATGCCAGCAAGGGCATGCTGCAGGCGGACAACAGCAACAGGGAGACAGTGATGCTCAGGTATTTCATCGGGATTTCCTTTCGTGGCGGTCAGCCCTGATTGTCGTCGTCTGACGTGTAAAGCAACGTCAGGGCCGCGTAAAAGCGCGTAAAGGAAGGGCAGAAAATGTAAGCGGACGTGTGTAAAAGCGGGTAAAACCGCCGTGAGCAACCTCTGTTGGCTGCTATCATCGGACGATATTCACCCGAAAAAAGCACAGGCATGAGCAAGGTTTTGTTAATCGATGACGACGTGGAACTGGTCGGTATGTTCCAGGAATACTTGACGCAGGAAGGTTTTGATGTCCGCGCCGTGCACGACGGCGAAAGCGGCGCGGCCGAAGCGCTGACGGGCCTGTACGCGATCGCCGTCCTCGATGTCATGATGCCGCGCATGAATGGCCTGGAAACCTTGCGCCGCATCCGCGCCGGCAGCAACCTGCCCATCTTGATGCTGACGGCGCGCGGCGACGATACGGACCGCATCGTGGGCCTGGAACTGGGCGCCGACGATTACGTGACCAAACCGTGCACGCCGCGTGAACTGACGGCACGCATCCGCGCCATCCTGCGCCGCGCGCAAGCGGCGCCGCACGATGCGTCGGGCCTGGCGCCGCTGACCGTGGGACAACTGACGATGTGGCCCGAACAGCGCCGCGTTTCCTGGGCCGGCGCGCACCTGGAACTGACGAGCACGGAATTCAACCTGCTGGAAGTGCTGGTGCGCCAGGCGGGCAAGCCCGTGAGCAAGAATCAATTGTCGGAACTGGGCCTGGGACGGCCCATGGCCCGTTTCGACCGCAATATCGACGTGCACTTGAGCAGCCTGCGCCGCAAGCTCGGCAGCCTGGCCGACGGCCGCTCCTGCCTGCAAACCGTGTACCGCCTCGGCTACCAGCTGATCAAGGAGTAAGCGTGGGCCGTCTGTTCTGGAAGTTTTTTCTGTGCATCATGTTGGCGCAAGTGACGGCCACCATCGGCATCGGCGGCACCTTCTGGCTGAAGAACCGGGCGGCCCAGCAGGAACGGGCCCTCGACATCGACACCAGTCCGCCAGCGCAGATGATCATCGAGGCTTCCAGCGCCACCCTGGAAGCGGGCGGCAGTCAGGCCTTGCGGCAATTCCTGGGCAAGCTCGAGCGCATGCGCGTGTTTGCCGTCGATGCCAAAGGACAAGAACTGATGGGCCGCGCCGTGCATCCCGCCATGCTGGCCAAGGCGCGCGCCATGCTGCGACAAACTCAGCCTCATCCCGTCGTGCGCGAAGTGGACGGCAGCGACGGCAAGCGCTACCTGCTGTTCCTGCCCTCGTCCGAACGCTTCCGCAATGCCGAAGCGGGCGCCGCGCGCGACACGCTCAACGCCGTCACCATGAGCGGCCCGCGCGCCATGGGCTCCGGCCCACGCCCCCACGAAGCGGGTGCCCCGGCGCCACGCGGCGAATTCGGCCGGGGCCCGCCCCCGCGCCTGGACACGCCCTACCGCACCTTCATTCCCCTTACCGCCGCCATCGCCGCCAGCCTGCTGTTCTCTTTCCTGCTGGCCTGGTATTTTGCGCGCCCCATCCGCGACTTGCGGCAAGCGTTCGAGGCCGCCTCGCATGGCGACCTGGCGCCGCGCTTTCATGCCAGCGGCAAGCGCGGCGACGAATTGACGGACCTGGGCCGCGATTTCGACCGCATGACGGGCCGCTTGCGCAGCCTCATGGATAGCCAGACGCGCTTGCTGCATGACGTCTCGCACGAACTGCGCTCGCCGCTGGCCCGCCTGCAGGCCGCCATCGGCCTGGCGCACCAGCAGCCGGAAAAGATAGCCGCCTCGATGCAGCGCATCGAACGCGAAAGCGAACGCATGGATAAACTGATCGGTGAACTGCTGACCCTGTCGCGGCTGGAAGCGGGGGCCGGGCAGGCGGGTGCCGGCTCTTTGCTCAGTGAAGACGTCAACATTGCCGACTTGCTGCACGATATCGTGGAAGACGCGCGCTACGAAGCGAACGCGCGCCGCGTGGCCATCGCCGTGGCGGGCGACGCGGCCATGGCCGACGCCAGCGTCACGGGCCAGCCGGAGCTGCTGGCGCGCGCCGTGGAAAACGTCGTGCGCAATGCCCTCAAGCACAGCCCGGACGGCGGCACGGTCGAAGTGAATCTGTCGCGTCCGCCCGATGGCAAGCAGGAATGGCTGCGCATCGCCGTACTGGACCGGGGACCCGGTGTGGCCAGCGCCGACCTGGCCCGCATCTTTGAACCGTTCTTCCGCGCCAGCAATACCCAGCACAGCACGGATGGCCACGGCCTGGGCCTGGCCATCGCCCGGCACGTCATCGGCGCCCATGGCGGCCGCATCGGGGCCAGCTTGCGCAGCGGCGGCGGCTTGTGCGTGGAGATGTTGTTACCTGTTAAAACGCCAGGCTGACCTGTGGGCGAGCCTGGCGTTGTGGCGGACGAAGGCGCTGTCAGGCCTGCGTATCGATGATGCTGCCCAGGGTCGGCGAGCTTGACCTGGCGGGACTGGCCGCCGTCTCGGCGCTGCTGGACGTTTGAGCGTCTTGCTGCGCCGCCTTCTGCGCGGCTGCCGCCTGCAACTGGGCGATCTGCGCCTGCAAGGCCTGGATTTGCTGCGCCAGCTGCTGCTGCAGCTTTTGCGACGCCTCCGTCTGCTCGCCCTTCTGCGCTTGCGTCAACTGCTTTTGCGCCGCCGTGATCTGCTTTTGCAGCGCCGCGATCTGCGCACCGCTGCCCGCACTGGCGCTACCAGCCGCGCCGACTGCGCCGCCTGAACCACCTGAACCGATTGCCGCTACCATGATGCCTCCTCAGTGTTTCAATACCAAGGTTAACGGCAGGCATGGAAGCGCATGTAGTGCGACGGGTGTAAAGGCAGGTAAAGGCAGGTAAAGACAGGTAAAGAAGGCGGTCAGCCCGCCCTGCACCGCAATCAGGTCTTCGGCAACGTCACACCAACCTGGCCCTGGTACTTGCCGCCGCGGTCCTTGTACGACGTTTCGCACACCTCATCGGACTCGAAGAACAGCACTTGCGCCACGCCTTCGTTGGCGTAAATTTTCGCCGGCAACGGTGTCGTGTTGGAAAACTCCAGGGTCACATAACCTTCCCATTCCGGTTCGAACGGGGGTGACGTTGACGATGATGCCGCAACGGGCATAGGTGCTCTTGCCCAGGCAAATCGTCAACACGTTGCGGGGAATGCGGAAATACTCGACGGTACGGGCCAGCGCGAACGAGTTCGGCGGGATGATGCAATAGCCCTTGCCCGACACGTCGACGAAATTGTTCGCGTCAAAATCCTTGGGGTCGACGATGGTGGTGTTGATGTTGGTGAACAGCTTGAACTCGTCGGCGCAGCGGATGTCATAGCCATAGCTGGACGTGCCGTAAGACACGATGCGGTTGCCGTCGCGTTCCTTGACCTGGCCCGGTTCAAACGGCTCGATCATGCCCGTCGTTTCCGCCATGCGGCGTATCCATTTATCGCTTTTAATCGTCATCGCAGGGGTATCTTTCTAGAATATCGGAATGGCTGGGGCGACACGCCTGGTGCAGGCGCGGCCCGGATGGCAGGATTTTACGCGAAAATCCCCCGCCGTTGGCCCCCATCGCCTGAAAATCCTTGGCGATATTTTATTGTTTCGCCAGCAATGCCGTGATCATCTCGCGCACCACTTGCGCCGTCAGCTCGGGGCTTTCCATGGGAAACAGATGGCCACCCGGCACCTGGCGGAAAAACTTGCCGACCAGTTTGCGTGTGGCCGTCAAGCCCGCCTGCCGGCATTCCACCGATTCGGTGCCGCCGATAAAGCCGATGGGAACGGGAAAACCATCCTTGACGAGGCCGCCGATATGGTGCGGCAGGCTGCGGTAGACATCCGTCTCCACTTCGCGCGTAAAGCGCAGCTGCACTCCTTCCGGATGGGGCGCCAGGCCGCTGTCTATGTAGTCGCGCAACACTTGCGGCGCCCAGATGGCGAACATGTCCTTGGCGGCGAAGTGTTCGTACGCGGCTTGCGCGTCCGGCCACAGCTTGCGCCGCCGGGCGGAAAAACGCGAGGGAGAAAAGCGCTCGCCCAGCGCCGTATTGCGCGCCAGCCGCACCAGCAAGGCGCGCCAGCCGGCCACCACGGGCGAATCGAGCAAGACCACGCAGCGCACGAGGTCGGGCCGCTGTTTGGCCACCATCACGCTGAGCATGCCGCCGAGCGAATGACCGACGAGGATGACGGGGCCGCTGTAGCGGCGCTCGAGGTCGTCGATATACTCGCGCACCAGCTCGGCCCAGCCCGTGCTGACGGGATACGCGGGGTCGTGCGCATGCATGTCGAGCGCCTGCACGGCGTAGTGCCGGCCCAGCAAGCCGAACAGCTTGCGGTAGGTGCCGGCAGGATAACTGTTGGCGTGGGCAAAGTGCAGTTGCGGGAGAGTCATCGTGGGACAGGGCCGGTGAATGCGATAGGCAATTGTAATGGCATGCCGGCAAGACGTATCAGAGGAAGGCCTCTAATTTCTCAGGTGCCAGCGGGCGCGGCGGCGCCATGGCGGGCACGAAGGAAGCCAATACTTCGCCCAGCTCGGCCATGGATTCCACCACGCAAAAGGCGTCGTCAAATGCATGGTGGCGGTTCATATGATTGCGCACGACAATGCACTCGAGCCCGGCCGCATTGGCGGCGCGCAAGCCGCGCGGCGAGTCTTCCACGGCCACGCAGTCGTTGGCGGCCAGGCCCAGGCGCTGCAAGCCCAGCTGGTAGCCGTCGGGCGCCGGCTTGCTTTCGTCATACATTTCACGTGTCAGCACGAAGTCGAAGTGGTTCAACAAGCCCGTGGCCGCATGGCTGATCCGGAAGTGCTCTTCGTAGGCGCTCGTGACCACGCCCATCGCCACGTGCGGGCGCAGCGACGCCAGTACGTTCTTGACGCCAGGCATGACCAGCCCACGCGCCTGGCGCAGGCGTCGGGAAAACAGCACGGTGCGCTCGGCCCGCAGGCGCTCGACCAGCTCGATCTCGTGGCCCTGTCCCAGCAGCAAGTGCCAGGCGCCGTAGTTATTGTCCAGGAACCAGTCAAAGAATTGCTTCGGCGTCAGGTCTATGCCATAGGGCAAGAGCAAGTCGCGGTTGCTTTCGTAAAACAGCTGTTCGGTATCGACCAGCACGCCATCGTTGTCCCACAGCACGCCCTGGATGGTTTTCATGGCTTGTTATCGTCCAAAAAACTTACTTGAAGAATATGTCGTAGGACAACTTCACGATCAGCAGCGCCAGCAACACGAGGAAGAGAATGCGCACGAAGGCGGCGCCGCGGCGCACGGCGATCCAGGTGCCCGTCAGCGCGCCCAGGATGTTGCATACGGCCATTGGTGCGGCCACGGCATAGACCACGTGGCCGGCGGGAATGAAGAAGGCCAGCGCGGCCACGTTGGTGGCGATATTCACCAGTTTCGAGCAGGCCGACGCAAGGATGAAATCGAAGCCGAAGACGCGGATGAACAGGAAAATCAAAAAACTGCCCGTGCCCGGCCCGAACAGGCCGTCATAAAAACCGATGGCGCCACCGATGACGATGGCGAGGATGCGTTCGCGCGGACCGATGGGGCGCGCCTCGCGCGTCGCGCCGAAATCCTTCTTGATGAAGGTGTAGATGGCCATGATGATGATCAGCACCAGCACCATGGGGCGCACCACCTGTTGCGGCACGTAGGACACGGCGGCCGCGCCGATGAAGGACATGACGAAGGCGCTGGCCACGGCCGGCAGCACCAGCAGCCACGGAATGTGTACCTTGCCGACGAACGAGCGGGCGGCAAACGTGGTGCCGCAGGCCGAGGCGAATTTATTCGTGCCCAGCAAGGAGGTCGAGGCCATGTTCGGCATCAGGTTGAACAGGGCCGGCAGCTGTATCAGCCCGCCCCCGCCCACGGCGGCATCGATGAGGCCGGCAAAGAAGGCAAATAAACACAGCAGCGAGATGGTCAGCATGATAGGCAACAAGGAATGATCGACAGCGGCAGTATAGGCGCCGTGGATTTTTCCGGATGCAACTTCAAATTGCGGAAAACGCAATCAGGCGTAACGCTTGACGGAATGCGCCCCATGCGGTCTACTGGCTTCTTTTGCCGGGAGTCACGATGTCGATGAAACTGATGTGGGAGATCCGCGCCTTCTGCACCGTGGTGGAAAAGCGCAGCTTCATCCACGCGGCGCGCATGCTGGGACGCTCGCCATCGGCCGTCACGCGCGCCATCCAGTTCCTCGAGGAAGCCATCGGCGCCGAACTGATCCTGCGCACGCAAAAGCAGTTCACCCTGACGACGGCCGGAGAAACGTATTACGCGTCGGCCAAGCACTTGCTGGAAACGCAGGCCGAGGCGGAAGACCAGCTGGCTGAACTGAGCAACTCGCCACAAGGCTGGGTACGCCTGTCGGCGCCGGAAATCCTGTCGCTGGGTTTTCTGCCGAAAGTGGTGGCGCAATTTTCGCGCGACTATCCGAACGTGTCGGTGGACATCCATTTCTCGGACAAATCGATCGACCCGATCCAGGAAAAGCTCGACTTCGCCATCCGCGGCGCGTTTCCCCAGTCGAGCGAGCTGATCGGCTATCCCCTGTGGAATTACCGCCGCTACATGTACGCCTCGCCCGACTATATCGCCCGCATGGGCGCGCCCGAAGAGCCCGAAGAGCTGGCCGGCCACGACGTCATCATGCACTCGGCCCCGCGCATCCTGCGCGACTGGCATTTCGTCTCCGGCGAACGCAACGTGCGCTACCAGGTGCAGCCCCGCTTCCGTTTTACTTCCGGCATCGCCACTTTTCAGGCGGCCCTGGAAGGCGCCGGCATCGTGCGCCTGGCCAGCTGGCTGGCCGAACCCGCCGTGGCCGCCGGCACCCTGCGCCGCGTCTGCACGGCATACCGACTGACGTCGTCGAAGGAGCTGGACCCCAGCATCCATGCCGTCTACGGCACGTCGCGCATGGCCAAGGGGGCGCGGCTGTTTCTCGAGTATGTACGGCAGCGGGGATCGGAGATACCCGATGAACGGGCAATTTAGTCTCTATTTGACGATGATGGCGTCGCTATAGACGGCAAACTGCGCACCTTCGAAGACAAAAGCAGCCACTTCGCGCATGCCCAGCCGCTCATGCGCGCGCAGCGAACCGAGATTGTCGCGTCGGATGAAGAGCACCGCCTCCGCACCGCCATGCCGCTCGCGCATGGCAGCGTACAGCAGCGCCAGCAAGCCCTGCCCCCGTTCCGAGTCCGCAATGCAAACAGGGCCGTACACATAGGCGCTGTCACTTCCCGCATACGCGGCCAGCATGGCCAGGACCACGGGCGCCTGCGCGGCGGCCTTGGCAGCACTGAACAGCACGCCAACGACGGGCCCGTCTTCCAGACGCCGCGCCACGATGACAGGCGAGGCACCATCGGCCATGGCCGCCACCTTATCGTGCGAAAACTCGCCCGTCAGGCTGCCGCCCCGCGCGGGGGAATTGGCCTGCAGCAAGGCCGTGATGGAATCGAGGTCGGCGGCTTGAGCCGTGTTGATAAAATAGGGTGTGCTGGAAGAGTGCACGCCGGACTCCTGTGACGATGGATGTTCAAGCGTAACATGAATGCGCTAGCGCCCATGCCAATACCGCGGATGCATGGCGCGATACTGCGTCACATCAATATTGTCCCCAAACTCCAGCACCACCGCCCCCGTCACATCCGTGCGCAGCCGGGCAATCCCCATGTCGCCATAGCGCGCATACACCTGCGGCTTCGGGTGTTTGTAACGATTCCTGTGCCCGACCTGGAAAATCGCCAGGCCCGGATGGACGGCGTTCAAAAACGCCGGTGTCGACGAGGTACCGCTGCCGTGGTGGGGCGCCAGCAGCACGTCGGCAGCCAGGTCGCCGTCCGTCGAACGCGCCAGCAACTGCGCCTCCTGCGCCGCTTCGATGTCGCCGGCCAGCAAGATCGCATGCCTGCCCGCCGTGATTTTCACGGTGCAGCTGCGGGCGTTCGGCGTCAAGCTGATGTCCGTATGGCTGGCCGGCAGTGGATGCAGCATGGCGAAGTGCACGCCTTCCCAGGTCCAGCTCTGGCCGGCCATGCAGTGCAGATAAGGCCGGTGCGATTCCCGCTGGAACTCGACGGCCGGGTGGCCATCGAACAGCGACGACGCCAGCCAGCCCACTTGCACGTTCTCCAGCAGGGACATGGCGCCGCCCGCGTGATCGAGGTCGCTGTGGGAAATGATCACGCCGTCGAGCTTGGCGATGCCGCGTGCGCGCAAATACGGCACGATGACCCTGCTGGCGCCATCGGAATCGAGGCTGTAGGCGGGTCCCGTGTCGTACAGCAGGCGGTGATCGTGGGTTTCCACCAGCACGGCCATGCCTTGTCCCACGTCGAAGGCCGTCACCCACAGCTGGCCCGCTGGCGGGCTGGATGGCAAGGCCGTCAGCAGCGGCAGCCAGCCCAGCATGCCGGCCCAGCGGTGCTGCCATCCGCGTGGCGCCAGCAGCCATGCCGTGCCGAACAATGCCCAGCAAAAACTCCACATTGGTGGCGCGGGCGCCGTCCACACGGCAAAGCGGCGCGCGCCCAGCCAGTCGAGTACCTGCGCCAGCATCTGCACGATGGCGTGCGCCAACAGCAACAGTCCATCGGACAAAGGCGCAGGCAGCATGCTGCCCGCCAAGGACAAGGGCGTGACGACCAGGCTGATGACGGGAATGGCCAGCGCGTTGGCCACGGGACTGACCAAGGAGACTTGCGAGAACAGCAGCATCGTCAACGGCACCAGCCCTACCGTCACCACGTATTGCGTGTGCGCGCCCAGTGCCACGGCCGCGCGCAACCGCCGCCAGCGGCTGGCGCCCTCCGGCAACGGTGTCGCAGTGCGGCCCGCCGTCGCATACAGGATGGTGGCGACGGCGCCGAACGACAGCCAGAAACCGGGCCACAGCACGGCCCACGGGTCGAGCAGCACGACGACGCCCAGGGCCAGGCACAGGACATGCACGATGCTGGTGATGCGCCCCAGCCACAAGGCCAGCGCCACCACCAGCAACATATACAGGGTGCGTTGCGCGGGCACGCCGAAACCGGCCAGCAACACGTAAAGAAAGGCCGCCAACGCGCCCGCCAGCGCCGCCACCTTTTGCGCCGGCAGTCGCAAGGGCAGTTGCCAGTCGGTAAAGAATGAACGCCGCCACAATGCTCCGCCCCCAAGCGCAAAGAGTCCCGCGATCATGGTAATGTGCAAGCCGGAAATCGAAATCAGGTGACTGACGCCCGTGCGGTTGAACACTTGCCAGTCCGACTGGGGAATGGCGCGCTGGTCGCCCACCACCAGCGCCACGATCACGCCCGCGTACTGCTTGCCTTCCAGGCTGCGCAAGATGCGCGCACGCAAGGCCGCGCGGCTGGCCTCCACCACGTTGCCGAAGCCGGGCACGAAGGCGGCCAGGCGCATGTTGGGCGTATCGGCGCGTGGCTGCGGCCGCACATAGCCGGTGGCGCGCACGCCCTGCTCCAGCAGCCACGCCTCGTAATCGAAACCCATGGGATTCGCATTGCCGTGCGGACGCTGCAGCCGCACCGTCAGCCGCCAGCGCTCGCCCGGCTGCACGTTGCCCACCGCGTTCGTCACTGCATCGCGAAAACCCGCGTACCAGGACAGGGCGATCAAAGACGGCACCTTCGCCCCAACCGCCTTTTCCACGGCAAAGTTGAAGCGCACGCCCTGCTCGAAGCGGTAGGGCAGGCTGGCAATGGCTCCCGTCACGGTGATGTCCTGGCCTTCGTCTTTCAATGCCAGCTCGGATGAGAGGGCCGAGTGCGCCAGGAACGCGGCCCAAAGGTAGCCAAACACCAGCCCGAACAGGCATCGCATCGCCATGCGCAAGCCTACATGCCAGCCGCGCGTAACATAACCGAGCATCATAAGCAAAAGGCTGGCCAGTAGCAGCGCCGCACCGGCATGCGCCGGCAGTGCCGCCTGCATCTGCAGCCAGAAAGCGCCAGCGGAAAAGCCGAGTAGGAAGGTGCGCATGACAGGCCGAAGCGGCGCGACTCAAGCTCACCAATATAAACGGCGCTACATGAATGCGCGCGAACATGCGGGCGACAGGTTTGATACGGCGCAGGGAAAAGCGGAATAGCTTAGTCAATATCACGCTTCTACCATCGCTGCCATGGCACGCTATCTGCGCGGCAAATCGACCGGCGGCTGGTAGAAAGACATAAGCCAGCACGCAAGGTTCACCATAGCGCCATCGTCAAACCTTTTTTCTTGTTAATCAATGAAAATATTGAAGAAGTGCAGATTCCGTATTCAACGGCTCACATGCGCCATCAACATAAAGAACCGTCAATCCCAAGGAATTGCAACCCGATCATTGCCCTTGCTGACTTCCAGTTGTATTTTTCTTTAACCCTGCTGGCGTCTGAACAAGCGGCATCGCGCATGCACGGCAAGTCAGCGTCATATGCCGATCACATCACCTGAAGCACCACCAATTTCTTTGGATGATTCACCGTGGATACAACATCGGCTAGCATGCCAGGCAATTCATTCAGGATAGAAAAGGCGGTGGAAAAATCCTCCGGGGCTTGTGCCTCCATGTCGCTGGAATCGCGCCAAACAATCACGATGCCATTCTCGTTCAATCCATCCAGACCCGACCATACGGAATCGTCAAGCGCATCCCAGCTTGCATTACTTTGTAATGGCGGATCGAGAGGAAGCGTATCGCGTACGCCATCAAAGAAAGCATCTCTGGACGACATTTTCCTGGGAAGATGAAAAACACGCATGCCCTGCGCTTGCGCATCGAGAATGACCTTCTCGGCAGTTGCCGCATCGATAGCAAAAAAACCTTGGCGACTCAACATTATTACTTTCCCAGTCTCCCTATCACAAGCGACGCCAGCCAGGCTGAAGCACCGCAGTCTATTTCTCAACGTTTCCATGCTAGCATGCCTGTCCACGCCCTGGGGCGTCCGCCCTTCCCATATCGAACCCTACATGAACGCGATTTCAACCGCCGAGATGTATCTGCAGGACTTCCATCAACGCCAGGTCGGTGTGACGCCCGCCGCGTTTGCGCACCTGCCTGCACATGCGGCATCAGCTACCTACGCCTCGTCCTACGAAGTGTTGACCAGCCTGCTACCGGTCGTGGACACGCCCTTGACCGTACTCGACCTGGCCTGCGGCGACGGTCATCTGCTGGGTTTGCTGGCAGCCAGGCGGCAACCCCGGCTGCAACTGCTCGGCATCGACATGAGCCAGGCTGAACTGGCTGCCGCGCGCGCCGCCCTGCCCCCATCCGTGCATCTGCTGCAAGGCCGCGGCCAGGCGCTCGACCTGCCATCGGCCAGCGTCGATTATCTCGTCTCGCACATGGCGCTGATGCTGATGGACGACATCGAGCAAGTCGTGCGCGAAATGCGCCGCGTGCTGCGCCCCGGCGGCCAGTTCGCGGCCATCGTCGGCCGCACTTTCCTGCTGGGCGAAGTGAACGATGTTTTCACGCGCGTGTTCAAGCCCATCGCCAGCACCGAACTGCCGCCGCTGCGCTTCGGCGACCGCCGCACGGGGTCCGAAGCGGGCTGGCGCGAGCTGCTCGATGACAGTTTCGCAGATGTTGAATTCGACCACATCGACGTGCCCTGGTCGCCCACGCCGGGCGAACTGTGGACCGCCCTGCTGGACACCTACGATATCGACCGCCTGGACGACGGCGCCAGACAGCGCCTGCGCAGCGCGCTCCTGGATGCCGTGGCATATCTGCAAGGCAGCGACGGCAAGATAGCCACGGGCTGGGGCTTGCGCCTGGTGCACGCGCGTGCCGCCTGAACATGCAAGCGCCAGGCCTGGCCACCACAGCCCACCGCCCACCGCCATCGACGGTATAATCGGCCTCGCTTACTTCAACACCCAGGCACGACATGACTTCCTCCGCACTTCCTCCCGATACTTCCACCGATATTTCCGACAGCAGCGAAGACAATAACGACGCTACCCTCGTCGCGGAACTGGGGGAGCTGGCCGAGCATATCCGCCTCGTCAAGATGGAAGGTCGCGTCTTCGTGCGCTTTTCCGGCGTCGTCAAGGCCGGCCGCCTGGTGGTGCCGTATGCGCTCGTGCCAAGCCAAGGCGTCCTGGCGCGGCCGGCCAAGTGGCGCAAGATGGACCGCGAGGCCAAGCTGGCCCTCGTGCGGGAACGGGCCAGCGCGGCCGTCTTCGAGGAGCTGCGCCAGCACGTGGTCGATTTCGTCGCCGACATCGCGGGCCTGAGCGAGGACGTGGACACGGACCCGATGGTCTTCCTGCACACCCTGGCCGACATGCAGACGTCGGAGCCGGCCGGCATGGTGTTCGACCGCATCCGCCAGCGCTTCCATCACGCCATCGAGCGCCAGCAGGAAGAACAGCACGCGGCGCGCACGCGCCAGAGCATCAACCTGGCCGAATATCCGGCCTCGTTCGAGATGGCGCGCCGCCTACCGCGCCGCTTCATTGCCTTGCTGGGCCCGACGAACTCCGGCAAGACGCACCGCGCCATGGAAGCGCTGGTCAAGGCAAAGAGCGGCATTTATCTCGCGCCCTTGCGCCTGCTGGCTCTGGAAAACTACGAGCGCCTGCAGGAGGCCGCGCCGCACGGCAAACCGCTGGCCGTGAGCCTGGTCACGGGCGAGGAACGTCGGGTCGTCGACGGCGCCACGCACGTGGCCAGCACGGTGGAAATGCTGGACACGAAAACCGTCGTGGAAGTGGCCGTCATCGATGAAATCCAGATGCTGGCCGACCCGGACCGGGGCGCCGCGTGGACGGCGGCAGTCTGCGGCGCGCCTGCCCACACCGTGTATCTGGTGGGAGCGCCCGAAGCGCGGCGCGCCATCGAGGCGCTGGCCGAACGTCTGGAATGCCCGCTGGAAGTGCATATACTGAAACGCATGGCGCCCCTGTCGATGGAGCCGAGCGCCGTGCGCAAGGTGCGTAACCTGCGCCGCGGCGACGCCGTCATCGCCTTTTCGCGCCGCGAAGTGCTGATGTGGCGCGACATGATCACGGAAACGGGGCTGTCGGTGGCCACCGTCTACGGCAACCTGTCGCCCGAAGTACGGCGCGCGCAGGCGCAGCGCTTCCGCGACGGCACGGCCGATATCGTCGTCGGCACGGATGCGCTGGCGATGGGCCTGAACATGCCGATCGCGCGCATCGTCATGACCACCTGCGTCAAATACAATGGCCGCGAAGAGGAAGAGATTTCGGCCGCGCTGGCGCGCCAGATCGCCGGGCGCGCGGGCCGCTACGGCGTGCATGAAGAAGGCCTCGTGGCCGGCTACGACAACGAAACGCATGAAGTGATGCGCGCCCTTCTCAAGGAAAAGCTGCACCCGCTGAACACGAGCGGCTTTGCCGTGGCGCCCTCGCTCGAACATCTGCACCGTATTTCGTCGGTGACGGGCGAACTGTCGCTGTCCAAGCTGCTGCGCCGCTTCATCCACAATATCGACGTGCCGGACGGCTTCTTCTTCCCCCGCATCACGGAAGACCAGAAGGAACGCGCCGCCTGGCTCGACACCCTGCCCCTGTCCGTGGCCGACAAGTTCACCCTGTCGCTGGTGCCGATATCGAGCAAGGTGCCGTCCTTGCAAACGGCGTGGGAACACTGGGCGAAGAATCTGTCGCAGGGAAAAACGAGCACCTTGCGCCAGCATGCGTACGGCGGCGGCACGCAGAATTTGCAGCAGGTGGAAGACACTTGCCGCTACTACTCGGCGTATGCGTGGCTCAGCTACCGCCTGCCCGAATTCTTCCCCGATATCGCCGTGGCGCAAAACCTGTCGCGCGATGCGTCGGAGCGGGTCGATTCCATCCTGCGCGCGCACAATGCGGCGTCGCGGGGACGCTCGAAGAAATTCAAGCAAGCGTAAAAGCAAGCATCAACCGAGTGGCCAGAACCAGACCTCGCCGCAATCCCAGTAGCATTCGCTGCCGCACACCTTCACGCCGATGGAGGGCAGCAGGATGTCGATATGTCCGCCCGCCCCGCCCAGGTAGCCGGGAATGCGGAAGAAGGCGACGAGGCCCTGGCGCTGGCCTATGCCTTCGATGGCCGCATCGGCGGCGAATTTTTCGGGCGCGCCGAACATCGACGGGCTGGCCAGCATGTGCGACAACTTGGCCTGTCCCGGTTCGATCAGCGCCCCCTTGAACGGTCCCTTGCGGATGGCCATGCGGCCCTTGACCTGGACGCCGGCCTTGATCAGCGCCAGGCTGACGCGGATGGCGCAGGTGTTGGCAAAGCTGTCCTTGCCGATCAAGTCTTCCCAGCCGATTTCACGAAACAGGGCCGCCTGGCCGACGGCCGCCACGCTCGCGTAATTGTCACGCAGATTGATGAATGCAGGTTTCACGTCAGCCTCCCGTTGCCCCTGGTGGACAGGGAACATCAGGCCGATTGTAGAACGATGCGACAGCCGCGCACTGAGCGAGGTCAAGCGTAACCCGACAACATCCGCAACGCCCACAATGTCGTCGGATTACGCGCGGCGTTGCCCCGCTAATCCGACCTACACGTGCGAAACCGGTGAAAATTATGGTTTGGCCACCGCGTAATGCAACTTGAGCACCAGTCCATTATGGTCGTCAGTCGGGTAGGTCGGATTAGCGCGTCCGAAGGATGCGCGTAATCCGACGACATTGTTGCCGATGTATCGGATTAGCGCTGGTTACGGTTTGCCCGGCGCCGCATAATGCAACTTGAGCACCAGACCATTATGGTCGTCGGCCATATAGATATCGCCATCCTGGCCCAGCTTCACGTCCACGGGCGCGCCCCTGCCCTGTTTGCCCTTGCGCTCCCAATTGCCGATCAACTCGACGGACTTGCCCAGCGGCGCACCGGCCTTGTCGGGCAGCAGGGCCACCAGGCGGTGGCCGTTGCTGCGGTAGCCGTGGTAGCCGATGATCAGGCTATTCTTGTACAGTTCCGGGAAGCGGCTGGCCGTGTAAAACGTCATGCCCAGCGGCGCGGCATGGCCGGGCAGCAGGCGCTGGGGCGCCGCGTATTGGGCGGCGCAAGCCGTCTTCGGATATTCGGGACTGGCGACGTTATCGTCGTAGCAGTACGGCCAGCCGTAGTGCCGGTCGGCCTTGATCAGGTTCAATTCCTCGTGCGGCAGGTTTTCATCGCTTTTCAGTTGCGGCATGGCGGCCTGGATGGCGTCGCGCGCGTTCTCCGCCTGCCACAGCTCACCCGTGGTCGGATGGAAGGCCAGCGCCATCGAATTGCGCAAGCCGCGCGCATGCGTGCGCCAGCTCGTCACCGTGCCGGCCGGCCAGGCCATCGTGTATTCGCGGATGGCGCCCAGCGCTTCCGGACCTTCCGCCGAAGGGCAGGCCTTGGCAGGATCGGGCGCCTTGCCATCGTTCTCGCAATGGTCGGTGCTCGAGCCCACGTTCACGTACAGGTCGCCCTTGGGACTGAAGCGCATATTCGTCAGCAGGTGCAAGCCGAGGCCCGGCAGGCGCGGCGTCTTGGCCGTGCCGCCGATCACGTCGGTGAGGGTGCGCTTCGTGTCGCGCAAGTCGAAGCGGAAGATGCGCCCTACTTCGCCCACGTAGACCATGCCGTCCGGTCCCTGCACGATGCCGTTCGGACGATCGAGCTTGTCGAGCAGCAGCTTGCGCTCGTAGCCGGCGCCGGCCGCCTTCGGCTGCAACAGCCATAATTTGCCCTGCTTCGGCGCCCATCCCGTCATGTCCGTGACGAGGATGTCGCCATTCGTCAACGGCAGCACGCCACGGGGGAATTTCAGGCCGTCGGCCAGCACGGCCACGCAAAAGCCGGCCGGCGTGGTGACGTCGAGGCGCGGCATGCCGTCGCACTGGGCGCTTTGCGCCGCCATGGCGGGAGCGAACGCAGCGGACAGGCAGGCGGCCAGGATGATCTTGTTGTTCATTGCGGTCTCATTCCATCAAGGGTAGTCGGGGCAGTACGGCGCGCGCGTTGGCGCTGGTGGCAACGGCCACGTCGGCCAGTGCCAGGCCGCGCAGCTCGGCCAGCACGGCGCCGATGCGCGGCAATTCTTCGGGGCTGTTGCGGCCAGGGTGGACCCAGGCAGGGGAAATATCGGGTGCGTCCGTCTCCAGCACGATGGCGGCCAAAGGCAACTCCGTGGCCATGCGGCGTATCTGCAGGGCGCGCGTAAACGTCATGGCGCCGCCGAACCCGAGCTTGAACCCCAGGTCGATATAGCCCTGCGCCTGCTGGAAGCTGCCGTTGAACGCATGGGCGATGCCGCCGTTCGGGCGGATCTGGCGCGCGTGCTTGAGGACGATGTCCTGCGAGCGGCGCACGTGGGTCAGCACGGGCAGGTCGAAGTCGCGGGCGATTTTCAGCTGCTCGCGCAAAAAATGCTCCTGCTTGGCGCGCATGGCCGGCTCGCACAGCATGGGAATGAAGAAATCGAGGCCGATTTCGCCGATGGCGACAAAACGCGGGTCATTCATGGCCAGCGCCACGGCCTCGCGCAGGGCGATCAAATCGTCGTCCGTGGCATGCGGCACGTAGATCGGGTGGATGCCCAGCGCATAGCAGGCGTTGGGCGCCGCTGCCGCCAAGTCGCGCACGATGGCGAAATTGGCCCGTTCGACGGCGGGAATGACGATCATGCCCACGCCCTGCTGCCGCGCGCGCGCCACCACCTGCAGCGATTCATCGCCGAATTCATGCGCGTCGAGGTGGCAGTGCGTGTCGATCCACAGCATGGCGGTTCCTTAGTATTGGTACGGTTGCAGCCCTTCGTCCGTCAGGCGCAGCACGCGGTCGCAGCGCTTGGCCAGTTCGATGTCGTGCGTGACGATGACGAAGGCCGTGCCCAGGGTGCGCGACAGTTCCAGCATCAGGTCGAAAATCTGTTCGGCCGTGGCGTGATCGAGATTGCCCGTCGGTTCATCGGCCAGCACGCAGGCCGGCTGCGTGACAAGCGCGCGGGCGAGGGCCACGCGCTGGCGCTCGCCGCCCGACAATTCGCCAGGCGTGTGCGACACGCGCTTGGCCAGGTTCACGCGCGTGAGAATCTGCTGCGCCAGTTCGGTGGCGGGCGCGCGCTTCATGCGCCGTATCATCAAGGGCATGGCGACGTTGTCGAGCGCGGAAAACTCGGGCAGCAGGTGGTGGAACTGGTAGACGAAGCCCAGCGAGGCGTTGCGCAAGTCGCCGCGCGCCTTTTCGCTCAGATTGGCGAAGTCCTTGCCCAGCAGGGTGACCTTGCCGTTGGTAGGTGTATCGAGGCCGCCCAGCAGGTGCAGCAGGGTCGATTTGCCGGAACCGGAGGCGCCGACGATGGCAACGCGCTCGCCGCGGTGCACGTCAATGTCGATGCCGGCCAGCACCTGCACCTTGTAGCTGCCCTGCGTAAAAGTCTTGCCCAGGCCGCGGCAGGAAAGGACGGCGGAATCGGCGGAAGCGCCGTTGGAGGCAGGTTTGTTCAGATCGGTCATGGTAGTCGTCAGTGGTTTATTCATAGCGCAGGGCTTCCGCAGGTTTCACGCGGGCAGCCCACCAGCTCGGGTACAGGGTCGCCAAAAAGGCGAGGATCACGGCCAGCACGCCGATCTTGGTGACGTCGGGCCAGCGCAGGTCGGACGGCACGGTGCTGATGAAATAGATGTCCTTGGAAAGGAACTGCACGCCCAGCAAATGCTCGATGAAGGGCACGATGACGTCGATGTTCATGGCCACCAGCACACCGCCGCCGACGCCCAGGATCGTGCCCAGGATGCCCACCAGCGCGCCCTGGATCATGAAGATCTTCATGATGGAACGGGGCGAAGCGCCCAGGGTGCGCAAAATCGCGATATCGGCCTGCTTGTCCGTCACCGTCATCACCAGGGTCGAGACGAGGTTGAAGGCGGCCACCGCGATGATCAGGGTCAGGATGATGAACATCATGCGCTTTTCCGTCTGCACGGCGGCGAACCAGTTGGCGTTCAGCTTGGACCAGTCGCGCAGCCACAGGTCGCCCGGCATGGTTTTTTTCAGCTCCGCCGCCACTTGCGGCGCCTGGTTCATGTCGGCCAGGCGCAAACGCAGGCCCGATGGACCGTCGAGGCGCAGCAAACGCTGGCCGTCCTCGATATTGATGAAGGCCAGGCCCGCGTCGAATTCATTGTGGCCCGCCTGGAAGATGCCGCTGACGGTAAAGCTGCGCATGCGCGGCAGCACGCCGGCCGGCGTGACCTGGCCCTGCGCCAGCATCAGGGTGACTTTTTCGCCCAAGTTGACGCGCAAGGCGCGCGCCAGCTCGATGCCCAGCACGATATTGAAGGTGCCCGGCTGCAGCGCCTTGAAGCTGCCCATGCGCGTCTGGCCGGCCACGTCGGAGACGTTCGGCTCTTCCTCGGGCAGCACGCCGCGCACGATGGCGGGTCGCAGCGCATCGTCGCGCAGCAGCATGCCCTGCGTTTCGACGAACGGCGCCGCGCCCTTCACGGCCGGATTCTTGAACGCTTGCGCCGCTTCGGCGCGCCAGTCCGGCATGCTGCCGCTGTTGTCGAACACTTCCACGTGGGCCAGCACGGACAGCATGCGGTCCGTCACTTCCTTCTGGAAGCCGTTCATCACGGACAGCACGACGATCAGCGCCGCCACGCCCAGGCCGATGCCGGCCATGGAAATGAGCGAGATAAAGGAGATAAAACTGTTGCGGCCACTGCGCTTGCCGGCCCGCGTGTAGCGCAGGCCGACCAGCCATTCGAAGGGAAGATTTTTTAACATGCTCATTGATTCATTAATTCTTTTGTAAGCAACATATCATCGCGTTAGCCCTTAAAGCGAAGGGCTGGGGTCAGACCCGGCGGGTCTGACCCCGGTTTTACAAGCCAGCTATTCGTAGCGCAGCGCCTCGGCCGGCTTCACACGCGCGGCGCGCCAGCTCGGGTAGATGGTTGCCACCAGCGCCAGGCCGAAGGCGATCAGGCCGATCTGCGCCACGTCCAGCCAATGCACGTCCGACGGCACGGCGCTGATCTGGTAGATTTCCTTCGAGATGAAGTGCAGGCCGAAGATGCCTTCGATGAAAGGCACGATGACGCCCACGTTCAGCGCCAGCACGACGCCGCCGATCACGCCCAGGGCGCTCCCCAGCAAGCCCACCAGCGCACCCTGGATCATGAAAATCTTCATGATGGAGAACGGCGAGGCGCCCAGGGTGCGCAAAATCGCGATGTCGGCCTGCTTGTCGGTGACGGACATCACCAGGGTCGAGACGAGGTTGAACGCGGCCACGGCGATGATCATGCTGAGGATGATGAACATCATGTTCTTCTGGCTTTGCACCAGCGCATACCAGCTGGCGCTGGCGCGCGACCAGTCGCGCATCCACAGCTGGCCCGGCATCGACGCCTTCAGTTCGCGCGCCACCTGCGGCGCCTTGTTCATGTCGTGCAGGCGCAGACGCAGGCCGGACGGGCCGTCGAGCTGCAGCAGCTGCTGCGCGTCCTGCATGTTCACAAACGCCAGGCTGCCATCGAGTTCATTGTGGCCCGCCTCGAAGATGCCGGCGACCTTGAGCGCGCGCATGCGCGGCATGACGATGGCATTGGCCGCGTCGCCCGCCTTCGGCTCGCGTTCCAGCATCAGGGTGACGTTCTGCCCCACTTTCACGTCGAGCGCCTTGGCCAGGTCGATGCCCAGCACGATGTTGTACGAGCCGGGCGTCAGCGCGCTGAAACTGCCCTGCTTCATCTGGCTCGCCACGCTGGACACGGTGGCTTCCTGCTGCGGCAGCACGCCGCGCACGACGGACGGGCGCATGGTCTCGTCATTGAGCAGCATGCCCTGGGTTTCCACGAACGGCGACACGGCCTTGACTTGCGGGTTGGCGTAGGCGGCACGCTCCTGCGCCTGCCAGTTCGGCATGGAGCCGCTGGTGTCGAACACCTCGACGTGTGCCAGCACCGACATGAGCCGGTCCGTGACTTCCTTCTGGAAGCCGTTCATGACGGACAGGACGACGATCAGGGCGGCCACGCCCAGGCCGATGCCGGCCACGGAAATGAGGGAGATGAAGGAAATGAAGCTGTTGCGGCCACTGCGTTTCCCGGCGCGCGTATAGCGCACGCCGACCTGCCACTCGAAGGGAAATTGTTTGATGATGCTCATGCGCTCCCGCGACAACGATGATATGCGAGCGCGCAGTGTGCCACACAATGGGCATTTCATGCATCAAGTCTGCGTGATCCATGTGTGAAACCGCGCACGCCGGCCCTATTTTCCCTCCTGCGCCAGGCCGAACACGGCCAGCAGCCGCCCCGCCAGCGCATATTGGCGCATCTGCGCCAGGGTCAGACGGTGCAGCTGGTCGCCGCGCCGCTGCTGTATCGTGAAATAGCTGTCGCGCGTCTGGATGACCTGCTGCAGGTTGCGCCGGCCTGCCTCGTACTGGATGGTCCCGCCGCGCACGACGAAGGCCATCTTCTTTTCCTGCTCGTCGAGCAGGGCCAGGGTACGCTGCGCATTGGCGATGCGCGGCAGCATGCTGGCCAGGTCGGCGCGCGTGCCCTGCTCGGCGCGCGCCACGTCCGCCTCGGCCGTCTCGGCGCGGCTGATGCTCTCGTCGCGCTGCGCCAGGCTACCGCCGCCCAGCGGGAATTCCCAACTCACACCCACCGACCAGCCCCGCTGCTGGATGGTCGACGGCGGCGGCGTGGTCTTGTTATTGAGCAGATGGCTGACATTCAGGTCGATTTTGGGGGCCAGGGTGGCCGCCACGCCGCGCACGCGCAGCTGGGCCGCCGCCGCCCGCTCGCGCGCGGCGCGCAACTGCGCGTGCTGCGTATCGGCGTTTTCCAGGGCTTGCGCCGGCAGCGGCGCAAACGCGAAATCGGCAAACTGCGCCACCGGTTCGAAGGCCAGCGCTTCGAGCTTGATGCGCGCCGCCTGCTGGTCCGTCAGCAAGCCATCGTGCACCAGTTCCGCGTCCAGCTGCGAACTTTGCGCCAGTTCGCGGTCCACTTCCGAGGCCTTGCCCAGTTCCGCCTGGCGCGTCACCTGCCGCACCAGGTGCGTCACGTCGCGCAGCCGTTCCTGCGACTGCAGCAGGTTGCGTTCCAGGCGCTGCATGTCGAAATACGCTTCGGCCAGCTTTTCCGCGCTGTCCGCGCGCGCGCGCTCCACGTCGAAGGCGGCGCCCGCCATGTCGCGCTCGGCCGCATCGAGTTCGGCGCGGTCGGCGCCGCCGTTGTACACATTCCAGCGCACGCTCGCCTCCACCTGGTGCGTGCGGCGTTCCACGTCCAGCGCGCCATCGAGGTCCTTGCTGCGTCCCCGCGTCGCCTGCAGCGCCGCCGTCGGGAACAGGCGAGAACGGGCCTGCCTGTAGCGCGCTTCGGTGGTGGCCAGCGCCGCCTGCGCCGCGACCACCTGCGGATCGCGCGGCACGGCACGCGCCAGCAAGGCCGGCAAGCCGCGCGCGGACTGCGCTTGGAAAGCGGCCGGTGGCGTGGACTGTACCGTTTGTGCCTCCGCGTTGGCGCAGGCGAAGGCCATGCAAAGTAAAAAAGTACGCATCACCGCTCCTGCAGGGAAGACTGCAAGCCGCGCAGCACGGGCTTGAACACATATTGCAGCACCGAGCGGCGCCCCGTCAGGATGCCCACGTCGACGGGCATGCCGGGCGTAATCGGCAGCACCTTGCCGTGCGCCGTCAGCTGGCTGCGATCAGTACTCAGCTGCACCTCGAAATACGGCTCGTTGCGTTCATCGGGAATCGCATCGGCGCCCACGCGCACCACCTGCGCCTGCACGCGTCCATACGTGGTGGCGTCATACGCCAGCACATTGGCCGAGGCGCGCTGCCCCACGTGGATGAAACCGATGTCCGACGGCTTGACGCGCACGGAAATCAGCATTTCCGAATCGGCGGGCACGATTTCCAGGATAGGCTTGCCCGGCTGCGCCACGCCGCCTACCGTCGCCACCAGCACGCGGTTGACGACGCCGTCGACGGGCGCCGTCACGTCGCGCCGGCTCACCTGATCCTGCTGGCCCTTGACGGTACTGGCCAGGGCGCCGGCCTTGGTTTCATATTCGCTGCGCTGGGCGCCCCACTGGCCGCGCATGCGCGCTTCCACTTCGCCCGCCTGCGCCTGCGCCTCGGCCAGGGTGGCCGCCAGGCGCGGCACGGAGGCGCGCAGGCCGTCGAGTTCCGTGCGCTGCTGCTGCACGCGCTGCTGGGCATTCAGGTAGTCGCCGCGCGAACCGGCGCCCTCCTTGAACAGGCGCTCTTCGATCGACAGGCTTTCCAGCGCGATTCTCAAGCCCGTGTCCAGCTGGGCGATGCGGCTGTGCGCCTCGGCCAGCTCGCCGCGCCGGCGCGTCACGCCTTCGCGCGCGGCCGCCGTGGCCGACGCGAATTCGCGCTGGCCGTCGCGCCACAACTGCGCTTCCTTGGCGATCAGCTCGGGCGCCTCCTGCTGCCATTCCGACGCAAACCGGGGAGTGCCGCCGGACAGCAGCGCGTCGAGGCGCGCCCTGCCCGCCAGCGCGGCCAGGCGGTTTTGCACGCTGGCGCCCAGGTTGGCGTCGTACTGGGCCGTGTCCAGGCGCAGCAGCAAGTCGCCGCGGCGCACGCGCTGGCCCGGTTTCACGAGCATGTCGCGCACGATGCCCCCTTCCAGGCTTTGCACTTCCTGCAGGTGCGACGGCGGCGTGATGGCGCCACGGCCATTCACGGACACGTCGAGCTGTGCAAAGGTGGCCCAGGCCAGCACCAGTACCAGCAATACGGCGATCAACGCCAGCATGCGGATGACGATGGTCTGCGGTTCGCGTTCCGGGTCCGGGTGGGCCGCCGGCAGCGGGCGGGCGTTCAGGGCGCTCATGCCGCCACTCCCTGTTCCGCCACAGGCCTGGCCGCCTGGCTGTTCAACACGCGCATGACCTCATCGCGCGGGCCGTCGGCCACGATGCGCCCCTTGTCGAAGACAATCAGGCGGTCCACCAGCGCCAGCATGGCCATGCGGTGGGTGACCAGCACGATGGTCGTGTCTTTCAAGGTGCGCAGCCGGCCGATCAAGCGCTGCTCGGTGGCCGGGTCGAACATGCTGCTCGGCTCATCGAGCAGCAGCATGGGCGGTTTCGCGAGCAAGGCGCGGGCCATGGCCACGGCTTGCCGCTGGCCGCCGGACAGGCGTTCGCCCCGCTCGCCCACTTCCGTCGCCACGCCGTTGGGCAGCTGGGTGATGATGTCGTCGAGGCAGGCCAGGCGGATGGCATCGAGCAGGCTGGCGTCGCCGGCCTGGCTGCGTCCCAGTTCGATGTTCTCGCGCAGGGTGCCGTGGAACAGTGTCACGTCCTGCGGCACGTAGCCGATCTGGCGGCGCAGGCTCAAGGGGTCCAGCTGGGTGCTCGCCAGGTCGTCGAACAGCACGCTGCCGCTTTGCGGGCCGTACTGATTCAGCAGCAAGCGCAGCAAGGTGCTCTTGCCGGAACCGAGCTTGCCGATCACGCCGACTCTTTCGCCAGGACGGATGTGCAAATTGAGTTTATCGAGCAGCGGTGGCGAATTCGGATAGGCAAAGCCCACGTCGCGAAATTCGATGCGCCCGGACAGGGGCGGCGCCTGCAGGCTGGCCGCGTCGTCATCGGTCGGCGCTTCCATGATTTTATTCAGGGCGTGGTAGGACAGCTTGGTTTGCTCCCAGCGCATGATCAGGCCCGCGATCTGGCTCACGGGCGCCAAGGCGCGGCCCGTCAGCATGCTCACGGCGATGATCTGGCCCAGGGTCAGCAGGTGTTCGCCCATCAGCAAGGCGCCCGTGGCCACCACGGCCACGCCGGACAGTGCCAGCACGGCCGTGTTGATGTAATTGACACGACTGACGATTTCACGCGTCTCGACGCTGTTGGCGGCGATGGCCACCGTCAGGCTTTCCCATTTGCGCCGGCTCCACGCTTCGGCGCCCAGCGCCTTGATCGTGTCGAGACCATTCATGGTTTCAAACAGGTGCGCCGTGCGCTGCGCGCTTTCCTGCATCGAGGCGGCCACGTGGCGCGCCAGGGCCGCGCGCGAGGCAAAGGCCACCAGCAGCAAAATCGGGATGACGGCCAAGGGCACGAGCACGAGCCAGCCACCCACTAGGGCGATCACCAGCAGGAACAGCAGCAAGAACGGCAAGTCGCCCAGGGTCGTCAGGGTGGTCGAGGCAAAAAATTCGCGCACGGATTCGAAATCGCGCACGGTATTGGCCAGGGTGCCGCCGGAAGCGGGCCGGCTGGCCGCGCGCAGGCGCAGGCACTGGGCAAAGATGCTCGACGACAGGGCCACGTCCATGCGGCGCGACGCCGTTTCCACCAGTTCGCCGCGCAGCAGGCGCAGGGCCAGCTCAAAGCCCGTCAGCACCACGACGGCGATCGTCAGCACCCACAGGCTGGACGTGGCATTGTTCGGGATCACGCGGTCATACACGGCCATCGCATAAAACGGCACCAGCGCGCCGATGATATTGAGCACCAGGGTGCCCAGCAGGGCCCAGCGGAAGACCCAGCGGTTGCGGTTGAAGACATCCCAGAACCAGCGCCCCGCCACCGGCATGCTGTAGAGCAGACTGCGCTGGTCGAAAAACAGCACGGGCCGCACGGCCACCCAGCGTCCAGCGGGCACTTCCTGCGCCAGCGCGGCCGCGTCCAGCCAGGCGCTGCCTTCTATGCCGGGCACGTGGCATTCATATTTACCACCGGTAATAGACAGTATCACCAGCGCCTGCCCTTCCCCGTTGAGCAGCAAGGCCGGCATTTCCGTCGGACGGCGCGGCGTGCCTGCTGGCAGCGCCGTGCCGGCCAGGGTGGCTTGCGCCAGCGCCTGGCCGAGGAAATCGGCGGCGGCCGGGCTGGCCTGGGCCGCCACGCTGGCGCGCAGGCGCTCGGCCTGCACGGCCACGCCGAAAAAGCGCGCGAGGAAGACGATGGCCTCGGCGAGCGCATCGGTGGACATGCCGGCGGAAGCGGTGGAAGTGTCGGGGGGTGGGGTCATGATGGATTCACAATAAAACACTGCGGCGCGCCGGTCGGGCGCGCCGCAGCGGGAACGCCATCGCTTGCGCGATGAGCGATGATTAATGAGTAATAATTAACTCAGCGCGGAAGCGCCCTTGCGGCGGCGCGCCATGAAGCCCAGCAGGCCCAGGCCCGCGACCAGCATGGCCCAGGTTTGCGCTTCCGGCACCGGCGACACGGAAAGCAGGGTTTGCGAAGCCGGGTTGACGCTGCTCAAGCTGGTGTAGCTGTACAGGTTCTGGATGGCGCCGTTGCCCGTGGCCACGCCCAGCATGGTGTTGGCCTGGCTGACGACGGCATTGCTCAGGTTTTTGAAGCGCAGGTCGCCCGTCAGCAGGTTCGTGTTGTCGTTATTTAATTCCCACAGGGCCAGCTGGAAGGCGGCGGCGCTGTTGGCGCTGGTCGACACATTCGCGATGGACGAGGCGTAATAGCCTTCATACAGGCGCTTGACGGAGTCGCTGGCGGCAAAGGCGCCGCTGCTGTAGCTGTTCGAGCTGTTGCTCAGTGCGACATGGGGGTCGAGGCAGAATGCGAGGAAGGTGTTGCTGTCGTATTTGACTTCCCACAAGGTCGGCGAGATGGCGTTGCCCGAGCCGAAGGCGCCACCGGCCGCCGTAAACAGGCTGACGCTGTGCGAATCGACGACTTGCAGGTTGGAGGCGGCCAGGGCGCTGCCGCTGGCCAGGGCGAAGGTGGCGGCGGCGATGGCGCCGCAGACGAACAGGTGCATGGATTGTTTCATCGTGGTTTTCCTATTTCTGTTATCAAGTGTGGAGAAAAGCGTGGAAAAACGCCGGCGCCCCGTGGCGGGCGCGCCGGTGCGGTATTGCCGGGCAGGATTACGGGCCGGCAAAGGACATCAGGCAGCCATTTCCTGGGGCTGGACATGCGCGTGGGCCATGGCGCGGCGCAAGAGGTCGGCCATCTCGCACTGGGCCTGGGCCTCCGCTGCCGGAGCGGCGGCGGCTGGAGCGGCGGCCACCGTGGTCACCGTGCCGTCCTGGCCCAGCACCACGTCGAGCGTGCTGTCGTCGCGCAGCAGGTCGGCCATGCTCGGCAAGGCCACGCCGGCGGCGGCCGCATCCTTGGCGTCGACGTTGAAATACACATCCGTCATGTCGACCGACTTGCCGTCGGCCAGGGTGGCGCTGCTGCGTTCAAGGTGCAAATTGCTGTTGGCGTCGAGGAACGGCAATTCCGTGTAGCTGACCGTCAAGCTGGCCACGCCGGCGTCGTGCAGGGACATCAGCTCGCCATCGTCCGTCACGCCGTTGCTGTTGGCATCGCGCCAGATGCGCAGTTCGGCGAACTTGTCATCGTGCGCATCGACCACGCCGTCGTGGTTCAAGTCATAGCTCGACAGCTTGGCAAAGCCCGTGCCCTTCTCGTTGCCGCCGAACAGTTCCGAAATATTATCGATCTTGCCATTGCCATTGCTGTCGATGGCCAGCAAGCCATCCTGGGCCGAGACCCAGCCCGTCTGGATGGCGCTGCCCGTACCCAGCAAGTCGAAGCTGCCGTGGAAATCGGCACGGGCGATCGTGTGCACGCCGTCGCCGTTGAGGTCGATGACGATGGGCGTGATGGCCGCATCCCAGCTCATGTCGTTCTGGCCCGACGCCAGTTTCAGGATGTCCGTGTAGACCACGTTGGACGTCGTGCCATTGCTGTTGACGTCCGAATCGATGTTGTCGTTCATGCCCACGTTCTTCGCGCCCCACTTCCACGTATCCATGGCGTAGCCCGCGTGATACACGCCCGACTTGTCGAATTTGAGCGAATAGCTGCCCGGATCGAGGTTGCTGAACAGGTAGTTGCCGTAGGCATTCGTGTAGGTGGTGGCCAGCAGCGCGCCGCTGCCCGAGTACAGCTGCACCTTGATGTTGGCGATGCCTGCCTCGTTGTAGTCCTGCACGCCGTCATGGTCGGCGTCGCGCCACACCTTGTCGCCCAGGCTGGCCTTGCGGTAGATGCCCGCATCCCAGCTCATGTCGTTCTGGCCGGCGGCCAGGTTGATCAGGCCCGAGCGCCCCGTGCTGACATCGACGTCGGAATCGGCCGTGTCAACGCCCACATTGGCCTTCGTGTAATAAAAGCCCGATGGACGGATGACTTCGACCTTGTAGCCGCCGGCCGCCAGTTCGCTGAACAGGTAATTGCCGCTGGCATTCGTCGTCGTCGTGGCGATGACCTGGTTGTACGCATTGAGCAGGTTGACTTTCACGCCCGCCACGCCCAGTTCGCCAGCCTCCTGCACGCCGTTGTAGTTCTTGTCTTCCCATACGCGGTCGCCGATGGATGCCGTGTTCAGTTTCACGAGGCCCGCATCCCAGTCCAGCTGCACGTCGCCCGACTTCAGGGTAGCCCACGTGGTGGTCAAGCCGGTGGCCGGATTGACGTCCGAATCGGTGGCGTAACCGCCGATATCGGCCTTGGTGAAGCCGTAGCCGGCCGGCGGCACGAAGCCCAGGTAATAATTGCCGGGGACCAAGTTGCTGAACAGATAGTTACCGCTGGCATCCGTGGTGGCGCTGGCCACGACGGCGCCTTGCGCGTTGTACAGGCTGACTTTCACGCCACAAACGCCTGCCTCGCCCGCATCCTGCGTGCCGTTGCCGTTCGCGTCGAACCACACGCGGTCGCCGATGGACGCCGTCTTGTACAGGCCCGCGTCAAGGTCCTTGTAGTTCTGGCCGGCAGCCACCGTTACCTGGCCGCTGTTGCCCAGCGTATTGATGTCGCTGTCGAGTGCATCGTTGCCGCCCGCATCCTTGACCGTCGTCAGATAGCCGGCCGGCGCGACGACGGCGATCGAATACGTGCCAGGATCGACATTGAAGTTGTAATAGCCGGTGGCGTCCGTCACGGTCGAACCGATGACGCTGCCGGCCGCGTTTTTCAACTGCACGGTGACGCCGACTATGCCGGACTCGCCCGCATCCTGGATGCCGTTCGCGTTGCTGTCGTGCCAGACCCGATCGCCCAGGGTGGCTGGCAAGGCGACGATGCCGGCGTCCACGCTGTGATTGCTGTCGCCCGAGGCCAGCAGCACTTGCGCCGTGCGGCCGTCGGCATTCGCGTCCGAGTCACGCTGATCGTCGCCGCCCTGGTCCTGGCCCGTGAAGGCGTAGCCGGCTGGCAAGGTGGTTTTATCGAACTGTACGCTGTAGGCGCCCGGTTTCAGGTTCGTGAACAGGTAGTTGCCGTTCGCATCCGTGATGAGCGGGCTGCCGACGGCGTTGCCCGATGCATCGAGCAAGGTCACTTTCACGCCTGCGGCGCCCGCTTCACCGGCGTCCTGCACGCCGTTCTTGTTCGTATCGAACCAGACCCGGTCGCCCAGCTCGGCCGTGCGGTACAGGCCCGCATCGAGGGTCAGGTTGGTTTCGCCTGGCGCCAGGGTGACGGGCGCCATCTTGCCGGCCGCATCGATATTGCTGTCCTTGGCCGTGTCGCCGCCCTGGTTCGCTGCCGTCGGCACGTAGCCGGCGGGCGCCACCACGGTCACCGAATAGGTGCCCGGATTGACGTCGAAGTGGTAGCCGCCGCTGGCGTCCGTCGTGGTGGAAGCCACCACGTTGCCAGCCGTATCCTTCAATTGCACGACGACATTGGCGATGCCCGCCTCGCCCGCGTCCTGCACGCCGTTGGCGTTCTTGTCTTCCCACACGAAATCGCCGAGGTGGGCCATCGGCACCTTGAAGGTCAGGTAATGGGGCGCCAGGCTCAGGTCTTGCGCATTGCAGCCGGCCGTGCCGCCGTCATCGCGCACCTTGAAACCGAGGTCGAAGTCGCCGGCGACGGTCTGGCTCGGCACGAAGACCAGATGGCCCGCGCGGATGTCGTCGATGGAGACTTCCGTCCCCACCGCGACGGCCACGCCGTTCAACAAGACCTGGCCCGCCGTGGTGGTATTGGTGATGACGATGGACTTGAAGCCGTCGTGCTCGACATCGTCGTGGAAACCGAAATCGCTTTCGCTCAGCACGACGCTGGAACCGTCGACCAGGGTGAAAGTCTTGTCGGCCGCATCGGGCGCGTCATTGACGGGATCGATGATGACTTGCAAGCTCAGCTGGACGATATCGCCATTGCCCTTGTCGATCGTCACCTCGATGGTCGAGAAACTGCCATTGTAGTTGGCGGCCCAGTCGCCGGGACGCACGTACACGGTGTCGGCGTCGAGCATGCCGAACAGGGGCGTGTTGACGGTCGATTCGGTATCGTCCGGCAACAAAACCGTGAAATTCTTGATATTGAGTTCGCCTTGCACCGAGTAGCCGGCCTGTATCAGCAGGTCGCGGATATCGAAATTCTTGTTGATGTCTTCGCAGACGTGGACCGTGGTCGACAGGTTATAGGTAGTCATGCGACCTCCTGACGGCATGCCACGGCGGCTGCAGGAGCGGAAATACGGTGGGCCAGGGCGCGATCAGCCTGGCCGCGCAAAGCGGCGAATGTATACATGGGTGGGCTTCCAAGAAGGGACTTGTTTAAAAAATGAAGCCGGCAGATCTTGTATACGGTTTCGAGGGACACAGGAGCCAGACGACGCAACCACGCAGCAGGGGGGTGATTGTATTTCTGATATTTAAGTTGTCGCAATTATATCCACTATCTTTTCAAAAGCAAATTATTTTCCATTAATATCGATAAAATTTTTATAATTCTTTGCGCATGTCCGGCGCGCATCTGTCGCCATCGCAGGCCTGAAAAGCGATACGCCTTTTCGGCCCGCACCACAATCGCCTACAATCTCGGGATGAATCAACTTACCCTCGTCCTGCCCTTCGCCTTGCCCAATGCCGAACTGGCTGCCGACCTGCTCAAGGTCTTGCAGGCGCCCGCCCTGGCGGCGCTGCTGTCGCGCAGCTCCACTTGCAATTTGGAAACTTTTGACAATGCCAACCGCCTGCTGCCGCATGAAGCGTGGCTGGCGCACGCCTTGGGCCTGTCGCTTGCGCCCAACGGCGAGGCGGCGCGAGCGGCCTTCGCCGCCCAGGCCATGCGCGGCTACGGTCTCGCGCCGGAACCGGGCGCACGCTATTTCCTGCTGCATCCGGCCCATTTGGCCGTTGCCCGCACGCACATCAGCATGGAAGAGCTGCGCCAGCTCCAGCTGAGCGAAGCGGATGGCCGCACCCTGTTCGAGACGGCGCGTCCGTATTTCGACGAGATCGGCCAGCCCCTGTCGTATGGCGACGCGGGCACCTGGTTCATGCGCGCCGATGCCTGGTCCGACTTGCAGTGCGCCACGCCCGATGGCGCCACCACGCAAGACCTGTCCGTGTGGATGCCGGAAGGCGAGCACGCGCGCGCCGCGCGCCGCCTGCAGAACGAAGTGCAGATGCTGTGGCACGAGCATCCCGTCAATATGGCGCGCGAAGAACGGGGCTTGAAAGCCATCAACACCTTCTGGATCTGGGGCGGGAGCCTGGCCAAGGCGGAAGCTGTGCGCTGCGCGGCCAGCCTGCATGTGGCGGATGCGCCCGGCTGGCTGGCCGCGCTGGCGGAACCGGCGCAGCGCGATGCCAATCCAAACAGTGTGCTGGCCAGCACGCGGGACGCGATCGTCGTGCTGGACGGCTTGACCGAAGCGGCGCAGGCGCAGGAATGGGGCATGTGGCTGCAACAGTTGCAAGCGCTGGAAGCGGACTGGTTCGCGCCCCTGCTGGCGGCCGTCAAGGATGGCCGCCTGGGCCAGTTGCGCCTGGTGCTGAGCCACCGCGACGCCTGGCTCGATTGCACCACCAGCAAGCACGCGCAGCGCAAATTCTGGCGCGCGATTACCCTGAACAAGTTGAAAGCATCATGACCCGTACCCGCATCGCCACCCGTCCCTGCCCCTACCGCGAATCCGAATTGCTGCGCCAGGGCGGCATCCACCCCGTGCTGGCCCGCTTGTACGCGTCGCGCGGCCTGTCCGACGCGAAAGAACTTTCGATCGAGCCGAAAGACTTGATACCGCCATCGGGATTGCTGCACATCGGTGCGGCCGGCGTCTTCCTGGCCGACGCGATCGCCGCCAAGAAACGCATGGTCATCGTGGCCGACTACGATTGCGACGGCGCCACCGCCTGCGCCGTGGCCATACGCGGCTTGCGCGCCATGGGTGCCGACGTCGATTTCATCGTGCCCAACCGTTTTGAATACGGCTATGGCCTGACGCCGGAAATCGTCGAGCTCACTGCCCGCGAAAAATCGCCCGACATCATCATCACCGTCGACAATGGCATCGCCAGCATCGACGGCGTGGCCGAAGCGAACCGGCGCGGCATCCAGGTGGTCGTCACCGACCACCATTTGCCGGCCGACGCCTTGCCCGACGCGGCCGTCATCGTCAACCCGAACCAGCCCGCCTGCGGTTTTCCGTCGAAGCATCTGGCGGGCGTGGGCGTCGTGTTCTACGTGCTGCTGGCCCTGCGCGCGGAACTGCGCCGGCGCGGCGCGTTCGATGCGCAAACGCAACCCAAGCTCGACAATCTGCTCGACCTGGTGGCCCTGGGCACGGTGGCCGACGTCGTGCGTCTCGATACGAACAACCGCATCCTCGTCGCGCAAGGTCTCAAACGCATGCGCAAGGGCAATATGCACGCGGGCGTGGCCGCCCTGTTCCGCGTGGCGGGCCGCGAAGCGCGCAGCGCCACGCCGTTCGACCTGGGCTTCGCGCTGGGTCCGCGCCTGAATGCGGCCGGCCGCCTGCAAGACATGTCGCTGGGCATCGAATGCCTGGTCACGGACGACGAAGGCCGCGCCTGGGCGCTGGCGCAGCAACTGAACGACATCAATTTGAAGCGCCGCGAAATCGAGGCGGAAATGCAGGATACGGCCCTGCTGCACCTGGACACGTTCGAGCCGGCCAACAGCAGCACCATCAGCGTGTTTGATGCATCGTGGCACCAGGGCGTGATCGGCATCGTGGCCTCGCGCCTGAAGGAAAAATTCTACCGCCCGACGATCACGTTCGCGCCCGGCGCGGACGGCTGGATCAAGGGTTCGGGCCGCTCGATTCCCGGCTTCCACATGCGCGACGCGCTCGACCTCGTGTCGAAACGGGCGCCTAGCCTGATCGACAAGTTCGGCGGCCACGCCATGGCGGCGGGCTTGACCATCCGCGCCGACGCTTTCGACGCGTTCTCGAAGGCCTTCGAAGCCGTGGGCCAGGCCTGGCTCAGCCAGCAACAGCTGGAACGGGTCGTGGAAACGGACGGCCCGCTGGAAGACGCGTATTACACGACGGCTTTCATCGAGCTGATGGATGGCCAGGTGTGGGGCCAGGGCTTCGCCCCGCCCGTCTTCTGCGACGAATTCCGCGTCGTCAGCCAGCGCATATTGAAAGAGCGCCACTTGAAACTGCTGTTGGAAAAGAACGGCGTGCGCTTCGACGCCATCTGGTTCGGCCACACGGACGCCTTGGGCGAACGCACGCGCGTGGCCTTCCGGCTCGATGCGAATGAATACAATGGCACGACGAAAGTGCAGTTGATGGTGGAGCACGCCGAACCTGTCTGATGGTAGCTGCCCAAACCCATCGCTCACCTTTCTGACACCTTCCAGCCCATGCTGACCGGCCTGAACCACCTCACCCTGTCCGTGCGCGACCTGGCGCGCAGCATCGTCTTTTACCGCGACATGCTGGGTCTACGCCTGCATGCGCGCTGGGACAGGGGCGCGTATCTGTCGGCAGGGGAGCTGTGGCTATGCCTGTCGCTGGACGGGCAAGGAACGGCTGCGCTGGCCAGCCCCGCGTACACGCATTACGCGTTTTCCATTTCCCAGCAAGACTTCCCCGCCTTTGCCGCCCGCCTGCGCGCCGCCGGCGTGCCCGAATGGCAGCAAAACCGCAGCGCCGGCGATTCCCTGTATTTTCTCGATCCGGACGGCCACCAGCTGGAAGCCCATGCGGGCAGCCTGGCGCAGCGGCTGGCAGCCTGCCGCGCAGCGCCGTATCAGGGCATGGTGTTCGAGGATTGAAGCTGGCAACAGCGCATATTCAATAAATTCGTCAAATTCATTATATCTCAAAAAAAACAAGCACCGTGGTTGTGAAAAAACACTGTCATGCATCGATACACCCCTGATAACCTTGCTTTTAAGACTTAATGAAGCTGACAAGATTCCATTCAGCAATAGGCGAACTCACCACATTTTATTGCAAAACTAAAAATATTGATTGAAAATAGTTAACACTTATTTGGCAAATTCATTAGAATTGATAACGCATCAGGAAGTTCCGATGATGCATGATCAGTTTTGAGGGCAAACCCGTCGAAAGGCGGGGACGCAAAGCCACCGGCCTACCGCGCGCAAGCGCCACGGCAGCGGGGCTGCCAATGTGCAGGATCGGGACCGCCGGCGCGCGGGACCGAACCTGGATGCATTGTCGAGATGTGGCCCTCGCCCAACTCGGAGAGTTTCGCCATGAAAAAATTCATTCCCCCGCATCCCCGTCATGGGCGCCTGCTGCTGGGCGCCTCCGCCGCCCTCCTGCTGGCCGCTTGCGGTCCCGGCCAGGAAACTTCGGCGCCGCCCGCCGCCATCGCCACGGCCGCGACACAGTTCGGTGTCGAGGTGCCCGTCATCCCCGCCGCCGTTGGGGCGCTGGTGGCGCAACCGATGTTCCATGCGGCCCCCACCCTGCTCGATGCGCCTGACGGGCGCGACAACGCCAACAGCAGCGGCTCGGCCCATTGGCGCCCGCACATGCAGCGCGTGCCCCGTGCCATGGCGAACATGGCCACGCGGCGCCTGACGGCGCAGAGAATCGCCGCGGCGGAACAGGCGGCACAAGACCTCTCGCCGCTGCTTGATGGCGGCGCGAGCGACAGCGCCGCGCCCATGGCCGGCAGCAGCGTGGTCGCCACCTACTCTCCCGCGCAAATCCGCGCCGCCTACGACCTGCCGGCCCTGCCGGCGGCGGGCACGGCGCTGACGGCGGCCCAGGCGGCACAGCTGGGCGCAGGACAGACGATCTACATCGTCGACGCCATGCACAACCCGAACGCGGCCGCCGAACTGGCCATCTTCAACCAGAAATTCGGCTTGCCCGGCTGCACCACCAAGGCCATCGCCACGAATGCCGCCCTGCCCTTGCCGCCGGCACCGGCCAGCGGTTGCGAATTTTCCGTCGTGTACAACACGCCATCGAGCACGATGACGGCCACCGCGCCCGCCTATAACTCGGGCTGGGCCATGGAAATCGCGCTCGACGTGCAATGGGCGCATGCCACGGCCCCGCTGGCGCGCATCGTGCTGATCGAGGCGCCCGACGCTTCCATCAACAGCCTGCTGGGCGCCGTGCGCCTGGCCAACCTGATGGGCCCTGGCGTCGTCTCGATGAGTTTTGGCGCCGCCGAAGGCAGCTGGACGGCTTCCGTCGACAGCGCCTTCACGGGCAAGAACATGAGTTACCTGGCCGCCACGGGCGACTCGGGCAGCGGCGTGTCCTGGCCCTCCGTGTCGCCCAACGTGCTGGCCGTGGGCGGCACCACGCTCAGCTACAGCGGCAGCGGCGTGCGCAGCGAAGCGGCCTGGTCCGGCACGGGCGGCGGCATCAGCGCCTACACGGCATTGCCCAGCTACCAGACGGTGAGCGTGCCCGGCCTGACCAACCTGCTGCGGCGCAACGTGGCCGACGTGGCCTTCAATGCCGACCCCGCCACGGGCCAGTACACGGCCGTGATGGCGCAAGGCAGCAGCACCGCCAGCTGGCTCAGCATCGGCGGCACCAGCCTGTCCACGCCGCAATGGGCCGGCCTCGTCGCCATCGCCAACGCCAGCCGCGCGCTGCAGGCCAAGACGGCGCTCGGCTTGCCGCACAGCATGCTGTACGGCCAGATCGCCACCGTGCCCGGCACCTTTGCCAGCAGCTTTGCCGACGTCACGCGGGGCAGCAACGGCACTTGCAGCGTGTGCACGGCCAGGATCGGCTATGACCCGCTGGGCGGCCTGGGCACGCCGAACGTGAAGAGCCTGCTGGCCAGCCTGTCGGGCACGCAGATCGCACCGGCCGCTCCCGTGGTGGCGCCGGCCAGCATCAGCGGCACGGCCGGCAAGCCGCTGTCGTTCACCGTGGCGGCCAGCGCAGCCAATCCTCTCGGCTACACCATGCTGGGCGCGCCGGCCGGCATGAGCATCGCCGCCACGGGCGTGGTCAGCTGGACCGCCCCCGTCGCGGGCACGTATGCCGTGACCATGGTGGCCAGGGACACCGTCAGCGGTCTCAGCGGCCAGGGCGTGTACAGCATCGTCATCGCCCCCGTCGCGCCGCCCGTCGTCGCCGCCGGCGCCATCACGGGCAAGGTTGGCACGGCCCTGGCGTTCAATGTCAGCGTCACGGCCGCCAACCCGGTCAGCTACGCGCTCGCCGGCGCGCCGGCCGGCATGGCCATCAGCAGCGCCGGCCTCGTGAGCTGGGCAGCGCCCGTGGCCGGCACCTATGCCGTCACCGTGACGGCCACGGACAGCAAGACTGGCCTCAGCGGCAAGGGGCTCTACACTGTCGCCGTCGCCGCCCCGCTGCCGCCCGTGGTGACAGTCGCCAGCGTCAGCGGCAAGCCGGGCGTGGCCCTGTCGTTCGCTGCCACGACGGTGGCGCCCAATCCCGTCACCTACAGCCTGTCGGGCGCGCCGTCGGGCATGGCCGTCAATGCCGCCGGCGTCGTCAGCTGGGCCAGCCCCGTGCTGGGCAGCTACAACGTGACCGTCATCGCCAAAGATAGCAAGACGGGCTTGACGGGCCAGGCCGTGGCCGCGGTGAAGATCGCCGCCGCCGGTCCCACGATCACTGCCGCGGCCATGACGGGCGTGGCGGGCAAGACCCTGAGCGGCAGCATCGTGCTGACGGCACCCGGCGCGAACAGTTTGTGGATCTCGATCACCGGCGCGCCGCTGGGCATGCAGTTCTCCATGAGCGGCATGACCATCACGGCCACCTGGCCGCAGCCGGTGGCTGGCAACTATGCGCTGAAGGTCGTGGCACTGGACAATAACGGCTTGACGGCGCAACTGAACCTGCCGGTCACCGTCACGGCACGATAAGCCGACCCGGCCAGCCGGCCAACGGGGCGCACGGGGACGATGTCCTGGTGCGCCCCGTTTTTCATGTGCGCGTCCATTGCAACAAGTCCTGAAAAGGAGTATAAATAGTCCTTAAACAGAGTTCTATTGAAGGACATATCATCATGAATCTCGCTTACGCCTATCCCAAGAGCCGCTTCGAGCCGGCCGTGCTCGTCGACCTGAATGCCAAAGCCGAGCGCGAACGATTGTCGCAGGCGGCCCTGAAGGGGTTTTTCAAGCTGGCCGCCGCCTGGAAACTGCGCGACGACGATGCGCGCGAATTGCTGGGCGGCCTGTCCAGCAGCGCTTATTACGAGTGGAAGAAGCACCCGGACCGCGTGCTGGAAGTGGACCGCATCACGCGTATTTCCTATTTGCTGGGCATTTATAAAGCCCTGCACATCCTGTACGGCGACAAGCTGGCCGACGAATGGGTCGGTTTGCCCAACAAGAATCCGATCTTTGGCGGGCGCACGCCGCTGTCGCAAATGCTGGCCGGCGGCTTGCTGGCCATGCAGACGGTGCGCAAGCTGCTCGATGCGCGCCGCGGGGGACTATGATCGTGCCGACTACGCCGCAAGCACACCTGCCGCCGCTGACCGCGCTGCGCCAGATCGACACCTGCCGCCTGATCCCGTCGCGCTTCGCCGACATGGAAGACTCCGTGCTGGCGCCCTTGGCCGAGGATGACGATCACCTGCGCGAGCTGTTCGAGCTCGATAACGCCACCAACGCCCGCCTGGTGGCGGAGTACGGCGGCGCACCAGGAATTGGCGTGGACGAGCTGGTTTTTGGCGTGCCGCACTTTCGCATCATCAACGCCGCGTACACCTATGCCCGGCCGGAAGGGGCGCGTTTCAACGATGGCGAACGGGGCGCCTGGTATTGCGCCTTCGACATGAAAACGGCGCTGGCCGAGATCATTTTCCACAAGACAGTGGAATACCAGGAAATCGACTATTTCGACGACAGCGTCAGCTACCAGTCGCTGCTGGCCGATTTCTCCGCCAGCTTCCACGACTTGCGCGGCCAGGAGCGCTATGCGGCCTGCCTGGACCCGGCCAGCTACATCGCCTCGCAAGACCTGGCCGCCATCCTGCTCGAAGCCGGTTCGATGGGCATCATCTTTCCCAGCACCCGACTGGCGGGCGGCACCAACCTGGCCTGTTTCCGCCCAGCCCTCGTGGGCAATGTTCGCAAAGGCGCCGCCTATCGGTTAACATGGCAGGGTACGCCGACGCCGCGCGTGGAAGCCCTCCCGGGCAAATAAGCCGCGCGCAACGGCACCGACTCACCGCAACCTGATATTTTGCATGCAAACCAATCCTGAAAAAGACACCGAACTGCGCCTCAAAGTAAACAGCGAAACGGCCCGCCTGGCCTGGAGCGAGCTGGAAAAGCACTTCGCCCAGGGCAATGTCGTCTGGGTCGCCAATGAACTGGACCTCGTCGAAGTGGCCGTGCGCATCTCGCACGACGACAAGGCGACCATCACGCAATGGATGGCCGACGGCAAGGTAGCCAAAGTCTCCGACCAGCAGGCGCTGGACTGGCAGGCAGCCGATAGCTCGCTATGGGCCGTCGTCGTCAGCCCGTTCATTCTGGTGCAGCAGGAAAAGCCGACCAAGCACTGATGCTTAGAGGCTGCGCTCGAATATCAGGCGCAGCGATGCATGCCCGAAAAGCCAAACGAAGAGACTGTGTGACTGGCTAAATCTGGCACTCAATGTAGTCATATGATCCCATCATCGGTCTGCCAATTTATGGAGAGCGGCATGTACTTGAAGACGAACACCAGCGACGTGATCAAACAGGCACTTGAAATGCATGAGCCAGTCGCCATCACGGTAAACGGTAAAATTCAGGCAGCTGTGCCAGACCCTGTTAGTTATCAAAAGACTCGGGATCAACTTGCCATGTTCCGCATCCTTGCGCTCGGCCGAAATCAGATCGAGAAAGGCAAAGTCATTGATCATGATGACGTTGTGGCTCTTCTGGAAGCGGACGACAACAAGAGCAATACGCCCAGAACGTTTTACAGGACATGAATTACCACCGCCAGCGTCAACATTCTTGATCCACACGGTGGGAGTTTGCAATGCAGAGGATTTGACAATGCGCAGCAAGCGCATTGTCAGGCCATCATCAATGCCCTCCCCCCAGATACGCCGCGATCACCTTCGGATCGGTTTTCAGGCTTTCCGCCGGGCCGTGCACGGAGATGCTGCCGTTTTCCAGCACGTAGCCGTAATCGGCCACGTTCAGGGCGGCGGCGGCGAATTGTTCGACCAGCAGCATGGTCACGCCTTCGGCCTTCAATCGCGTGATGATGCGGAAGACTTCTTCCACCAAAATCGGCGCCAGGCCCATCGACGGTTCGTCCAGCAGTATCACTTCGGGGTTCAGCATCACGGCGCGGGCCATGGCCAGCATCTGCTGCTCGCCGCCGGACAAGGTGCCGGCCAGCTGGTCGCGCCGCTCCTTCAGGCGGGGGAACAGTTCCAGTGCCTTGTCCAGGTCGCGCTTGATGTCGCCTTTCGGGCGCGCCCGTGTAAAGCGGGGGAAGGCGCCCAGCAGCAGGTTGTCCGTCACCGACATCGAGGCGAACACGCGCCGCCCTTCCGGCGAATGGGCCAGGCCGGCGCGCGCGATCTTGTGCGAATCGAGGCCCGTGACATCCTTGCCGCCCAGGGTGACGGTGCCGGATTTCGGTTTCAGCATGC
Organism: Janthinobacterium sp. 67; assembly: GCF_002797895.1. Lineage (NCBI taxonomy): Bacteria > Pseudomonadati > Pseudomonadota > Betaproteobacteria > Burkholderiales > Oxalobacteraceae > Janthinobacterium > Janthinobacterium sp. 67. Next base: position 1,551,330 of record NZ_PGES01000001.1, read on the forward strand.
CGGAAATGGCGCGCATGGTGGTGGTCTTGCCGGCGCCGTTCGAGCCGATCAGGGTCACCAGCTTGCCCTTCGGGACGTCGAGCGAAATGCCGTGCAGGACTTCGACTTTGCCGTAGGCGGCGTGCAGATTTTGAATGCTCAGCATGGTCTTCCTCTCAGTGCGCCGCAGGGCTCAGGGTTTCGGCGCTGCCGCCCAGGTAGGCTTCGATCACTTTCGGGTCGCTCTGGACAAGCGCGGGTGCGCCTTCGGCGATCTTCTGGCCGAAGTCCAGCACCGTCACCACGTCCGACAAGGCCATCACCACGTCCATGTGGTGCTCGATCAGGATGATGGTGATGCCGTGCTCCCGGATCTTGCGGATGATGGCCATCAGCTCCTTGATGTCGGGCGCCGTCAAGCCAGCGGCCGGCTCGTCGAGCAGCAGCAAACGCGGATTGAGGCCCAGTGCGCGGCCGATTTCCAGCAGCCGCTGCTTGCCATACGGCAGATTGCGCGCCTCTTCATTGGCCAGGTCGGCCAGGCCGACGAATTCGAGGATGCTGGCGGCCCGCTCGCGCGCGGCCTTCTCTTCGCGCCTGTAGCGCGGCGTATGCAGCATCACGTCCAGCACGTTCGACTTGAAAGTGTTGTGCAGGCCCACCAGCACGTTCTCGGTGGCCGTCATCTCGCCGAACAGCTGCACGTTTTGGAAGGTGCGCGCCACGCCGCCCAATGCGATCTCGGACGGCGTGCGGCCCGAAATCACGGCGCCGGCAAATTCCACCTTGCCCGCCGTCGGCTTGTAGATCCCCGTGAGCACGTTCATCATCGTGCTCTTGCCCGAACCGTTCGGCCCGATCAAGCCGTGCACGGAACCTTGCGTGACGTTCAAGTCCACCTGGTTCAGCGCCTTCAGGCCGCCGAACTGCATCAGGGCCTGGTCCACGCGCAGCAGGGTCGCGCCCTGCTGGCCACCCTGTGCATGGTCGAACGGCGCCACGCCGTGCGAAGCGACGGCTTGCACGTGGCGCCGGCCCTTGCCGATAAAGCTCATCAAGAAGCCCACGATGCCATCCTGCAGGTAGTACACGACGAACAAGGTCATCAGTCCGAAGATGGTCAAACGCCAGTCGACCATGTTTTCCAGCTTGTAGGAAAACGCGGCCAGGCCGATGGTGGCCACCAGGGGGACGAGCACGCCACGCACGGTGGAGCGCTTTTTCGCCAGCATGAAAGCGGAGCCGATCACGCCCAGCACGGCGGCGGTCACGGCGATCTTGCGGAACAATTCGATGTCCGACAAGAGGCTGGGCAGCATGACGACGATCAGGGCGCCGATCAGCGCGCCCGAACGGGTCTTGCGCCCGCCCATGATGACGGCCAGCAGGAACAAGATCGTCAGCTCGAAATTGTAGGTGTTGGGCGAGATGTATTCTTCCGAATACGCGTACAGGCTGCCGGCCAGGCCCGCGAAACCGGCGCTGATGACGAAGGCGTACACCTTGTAGCGGTACACGGACACGCCCATGCAGTCCGAGGCGATGGGGCTGTCGCGCAAGGCTTCGAACGCGCGGCCCAGGTTCGACTTCAGGATGCGGTGCACCACCACCAGCGAGATCACCAGCAGCGCGGCGACCATGTAGTAGTACTCCACTTCCGTCAGTTTGTGGCCGAACAGGACGGGCTTGTGGATCTTGATGCCCATCGGCCCTTCCGTCAGGAAGCTCATTTCATTGATCAGGATTTGCACGATGGTGCCGAAGGCCAGGGTCACCATGGCCAGGTAGGGGCCCGTCACGCGCAAGGCCGGCAAGGCCAGGATGGCGCCAAACACGGCCGCGCCCAGGATGCTGGCGGGGATGGCCAGCCAGAACGACACGCCCAGCTTGAACACCAGCACGCCCGTGACGTACGAGCCGATGCCGAACAGGCCCGCGTGGCCCAGCGACACCTGCCCCGTGTAGCCGACGACGATATCGAGGCCGAACAGCAGGATGGCGTAGATCAGGATGGTCTCGGCCAGGTGGATGTAATACGGGTTCGGGATGAGGATGGGGAACAGCGCGAGCGCGGCCAGTCCCGCCGCGCTCAGCGCCAGCATGGTGATTTTCTTGTTCATGTGGTCCTCAGACTTTCTTGATCGCGGCTTTGCCGAACAGGCCGGACGGCTTGACGGCCAGCACCAGCAGCAGGAGCAGCAGGCCTGGCACTTCCTTGTAGCCGGTGGAAATGTAGTAGCCGGTGGTCGTCTCGGCGATGCCCAGGATCAGCCCGCCGACGATGGCGCCCACGCCCGACGTCAGGCCGCCGATGATGGCCACGGCAAACGCCTTCAAGCCCAGCGAGGCGCCCATGGTCGCTCCCGTCAGTGTCAGCGGCGCCACCAGCACGCCCGCAAAGGCGGCCGTGGCCGACGACAGCGCGTAGGAAAACGTGATGACCATGCCCGTGTTGATGCCCATCAGGCCGGCCGCGTCGCGGTCGTTGGCCGTCGCCACGACGGCCTTGCCATAGATCGATTTGCGGTTGAACACTTCGACGGCCAGCATGATGGCCAGCGCGCCGACGATGACGGCCACCTGCATCTGCTGCACGTTGGCGCCAAACACCTGGAACGGCGCGGCCGACAGCGGCGACGGGAACATCAGGTCATCCTTGCCCCAGATGTTTTCCGCCACATTCTTGAAAATGATCGCCAGCGCGATGGTCGACATGATCCAGCCGAATTCGGACTTGATCTTGATGGCGGGCCGCACGCCTATCCATTCGACGAACACGCCCTGCAAGGCGCCGAAGACGATGACGATGGGGATCATCAACAGATAACTCATGTACGGGCCGCCGTGGATGGTGCCCACCAGGGAAAGGCCCACGAGCGCGCCCAGCATCAGGGATTCTCCCTGGCCGAAATTGAGGGTGCCGGAAGTGGCAAAGGTCAGCTGGTAGCCGAAGGCGATGACGGCATAGATCATGCCCAGCGCGATGCCGCTGAAGACGAGCTGCAGGAAGATTTCCATGGTATTCCCCGGAAGACGAACGATGAAAAAATGGCCAGTCCTGATTCCTCAAGGCTGGCCACTGCGCGGCGAATGTCTGCCAGGCTTATTTCGCGAGGACGACTTTGCCGTCCTTGACCTCACCGAAGACCGTCAGGTCGGCCGTGATCGCCTCATGGTTGGTTTTGCTGAACGGCTTGTTGTAGGTGGTGACGGCGCCTTCCACCTTTTCATTCAGGTTTTCCAGCGCGGCGCGCACTTTCGGGCCGTCCGTGCCGCCTGCCTGCGTGATGGCCGCGGCCAGCAGGTAGATGGAATCGTAGCCTTGCGCGGCCGAAACGGCCGACGGCATGCGTCCGCCCGATGGCTTGTAGGCGGCCACGTAGGCGTCGATGAAGGCCTTGCGCTTCGGCGTGCTGGCGTCCTGGATGAAGGTTTGCGGCATGCGCGTGCCATTGCCGTTCTTGCCCGCGTTGTCGATGAAGTTACCCATGGCCAGGGTCCAGCTGCCGATCAGCGGCACTTTCCAGCCCAGTTTTTCCATGCCGTTGGCGATCTGCGCCAGTTCCGGGCCGATGCCGTAGGTCAGCACGACTTCCGCGCCCGCCTGCTTGGCTTTCAGCAGCTGGGCCGTCATGTCGACGTCCTTGATGTTGTATTTTTCCACGACGACGGGCTTGATGCCCTTCTTGTCGAGCGCCTTTTCCAGGTCTTCACGGCCCAGCTGGCCATAGTTGGTGGAGTCGGCCAGGATCGCCACTTTCTTGAACTTGCGGTTCTCGATGGCCTCGTGCACGATCATGCCGGACTGGATGGTGTCATTGGCCGCATTGCGGAAGATGTAGTTTTCCGGCTGGTCGGCGAATTGCTTCGTGACGATGGAGCCCGTCGCCACATTGTTCATGACGGGAATTTTTGCTTCCTGGTAGAAGCGCTGCGAGGCCAGGGCCACGCCCGTGTTGATGTAGCCGACGGTGGCGGCGACCTTTTCCTTGTTGATCAGCTCCTGGGCGATCTGCACGCCGCGTTCGTTCTTCGCTTCGTCGTCGCGCTCGATCAGCAGCAGGGAACGGCCCAGCACGCCACCCTTGGCATTGATTTCAGCGACGGCCAGCTTGACGCCGTCGCGCATCGACACGCCCATCGGCGCGGAACCGCCCGTGAACGGACCGGACACGCCGATCTTGATGGGGTCGGCTGCGACGGCCGCCTGCGAGAAACCCAAAACCAAACTTGCCACGAGCAATTTCTGTTTCAAATTCATTGTCATCTCCTCTGATACAACGTTTTTCATGCCACTTATTTTTATAGTCGTACGCTGGATAACCGCCCCATCGATAAATCATTGTAGGTGAGTAAACATGCCCCAGCAACAACTACATATGACGCGTCGCAACATGCGAAAAAGACCAGATTGCCGGCCCGCTGTCAGTTTTTTGTAAGGAAAATATGGCGCAAATTGGAGCACCTTGCACCATCGGGCAACAGTCCTGTGGCAAAACGCGACAGGCAGAAAGGCGAGCTCGGCGATTCATCTGGCCGCTGATCTGGCGCAATACTGCTACTCCTTAGCATGCTAACGTCGGCCATGCCAGCGCGTGCGCGCCGGACCCATCAGTTACTGCTACCGCATGGAGGCCATATGCAGCGCCCACAGAATTCATCCGTTTCCACCCTGCTTCTTTGCGCCACCGCCAGCCTGCTGCTGGGCGGCTGCGCCAGCAACCTGGCGCCCGTGCGCACCTTCGCAGAACAGACGCAAAAGATGTCGGTCCACTTCGAGCCCATGCTGGCGGGCGGCGTCCACAGCTGCATGGACAAGGCCATGCGCAAGCGCCTGATCCTGGCCGAGCGTTTCGATGCGCAAGCGAGCGAACAGGCGGCGCGCGCCGATTGCGCCGCCATCGAGCAGGCCACAGCGTCGATCGCCAGCCTGAACGACCTCCTGCTGCGCTATGCCCGCACCCTGGCGGCGCTGGCCGATGACAAGCTGCCCGTCTACAAGGAAGAGTTTGCAGGACTCGGCGATGCGCTGGGCGGCCTGGCGCAGCCGGGTGGCGGCGCGCCCCTGCTCGATGCGGGCAAGCTGGACAAGGTGATGAAACTGAGCGAACACCTGAGCCGCCTGGCCACGCAGCGCCTGCAGAAATCGGCCTTGCGCGAATTGCTCGACGAGCAGGAAGCCGTCGACATCGTCAGCAATGCGCTCAAGGAGTATGCGCAGCGCAGCTACCGCGCCGGCTTGCAGGATGAATTGCGCGACCTGGACCTGCTGCGCGGCGCCGTCGACAAGGCCGCGCCGCGCGAACCGCTGGCCGCCAACTACATCCGCACGCGACTGCACCTGGAAGGCCGGCAATTGCAGGAAAGGGAAAAGATCGTCGCCGCGTACGTCGCCGCCGTCGACGCGCTGCAGGCGAGCGTGGCCGCGCTGCGCGCCAATCTCGACCGCCTGCAGGCGCCCGCACTGGAACAACAGCTGGCGCAGTTTTCACGCCAGGTCGACACGCTGCAAAAACAGGCTGTTTTCTATGCCCCCGCCCGCTGGTAAGCGGCGCGCACACAGGAGTATCCCATGGCCCAACTGACCGAACTGACGAAAGACCAAAGCTACGCCATCGCCGACAGCCTGGCGCAGGCGTCGAGCCTGGTGCTGGAATTGCGCATCCGCGAACGCGAGACGCTGGCGCCGGACGAGCGCGCGCTGCTGGAACAATATGAAAACCACCTGGACCAGATGGTGTCCCTGTTTCGCGCGTATGGCATCTACCTGACGGCCGAAGGCGCGGAACAGGCGCGCGGCGATATCGAGGGCGCCATCGCCAAGGGCAAGCAGCAGCTCAAGCGCATCGCCGACGTGAAAGCGGCCATCGGTGCGGCGGCCAAACTGGTCGACCTGGGCGCGGCCATCCTGTCGCGCGACCCGTTCGCCATCGGCGAGGCGGCGGCCAGCTTGCGGGCCAAGCCTAAAAAAGACGCTCAGGCTTGACCCGGCCGGCAGGCAAGCGGCTTACTCGATGCTGAGCACGCCCTGGTCTGAACTCAGGTGCGTGCCCGTCCCTTCCTGCGCCTCGACCAGGCTCCTGGCAAAGGCGCTACCCGCCGTTGTCGACGTCAACGCATAATGGGCGCCCGGTTTCAATCCCGTGGCCAGGATGGCGCCGGCGGCCAGCGGCGAAGTCCAGTCCATGCGGGCGGCGGGCGCCACGTCGCGGTTGAACAGCACCTGCAGCTGACTGCCCAGCAACAGCGCCTCGGTGTTGGCCGCTGCCGCCAGGCGCCGCGCATCGGGCGGCTGGGCCGTGCCCGTGGCGCCATCATCGTTGGCGACAAACAGCGCGTGCAGGAAATATTCGGGGGCATTTACGGCGGGCGCGGTAGCCGATGTGACTTCCAGGCGCCAGACGCCCACATCCTCATTGGTGGTTTTTTGCTCGCTCTTTTGGGGTGGATGGTTGAACCACAGGTCGCTGCCATCGGCCTGGCGGCGGCGCACCATGAAGCGGCAATCGCCGCTGCTGGGCATCGACTGGTTCGCCGTGACGGGGCTCATCTGTCTGCATTGTGTGCCATCATGATCGAGTCCGCCAACTTTATGCACGACGGCATTTTCGGGCAGCATGGTTTGCACGATCAACATGCCGCCGCCATTGCGTACCGTGGCGATGCGCCGCTGTCCCGCGCTGTAGCCGAGCTTGTAGCGGCCATCCCCCAGATTGCTGGTACTGGCGGTATTGGCCGCCGTATCGTGCGCCGTATGCAGCAGGAAGGTGGCCGGCAAGCCGCGTTTGCTGCGCACGCTATCGAAGATCACCGTCACCGGCTTGGGCCAGAATGCGGGCTGACGCAGGAACAGCACTTGGCGCACGAAACCATTGTTGCGATCCAGCCGCATTGCCGAATAGGCTTTGCTGGCATTACCACTGGTATAGGTATATTCCGGCGTATTTTCATAACGCACGATGCCATCGAGGGCATTGACGCCACCGGGCTTTATCTCGTCTATCGTCGGATAGTTCTGTTGCAGCGCTTGCATCCACTGTCCGCCATCGCGGCTCAGGCCGCTCGTCCCCGTCATGAGACGCTCCGTCTGATCGTCCGCCGTATCGTAGACCGTGATCGTGTTGTGCGCCACGCTGCGTGTGTAGTAATTCCACCAGTGCACGCTTTCATAGCTATCGTACAAGCCCGTATCGAGCAGCAATGGAGCCTTGTAATACAGCGCAAAACTGTTCTGGTCGGCGTGCTGGTGATTCTGTGCCGCGAACGAGGAGGATTTGAAATCCAGCAAAGTGGCATTCGCATAATCCCACGTGTCGCGCATCACTACCTGGCCCGACACGCGAAAATGGCGCGCCAGGGGCAAGCTTGCTATCGGCACGGCCGCCACTTCCGCCGGCCAGAACAAACGCTCCAGGATCTCGTCGTTCCAGTAAGTACGCTTGCCCACTTGCTCGCGGTAAAAAGACCAGGCCACGCCGTCATCGCCAGCACTGGCCACGCCGCGCGACAATTGTCCGAGCAGTGGATTAGCTACACGCAAATCATAAGTGTCCCCGCTGGCAGGAAAAAGACTGTCGCTACGCAAACCGTAGATATACGGATAGAGCAGCTGCGCCTGCCAATCCGCCTGCAACAGCGGCGTGCCACTTGATTTATCGAGCGCCGTACGCCACAGCAACAAGCGCTCGGGGATGCTCGACACGCCATAGGCAAAGCCCATCTGATGGCCGCCATCGGCCGAAATGGCGGCGCGCGCGGCCATGAAGCCCTTGTCGAAATGCGCATACGCCGTGTCGATCATCGGCACGACTTCGGGATACTCTTCCGCGATGGCCAGCAATCCCACCGCCATGTTTGTCACGGCACTAAAGGCGTGGCCACTGACATAGTATTGGGCTACTGAGGGTCCATCAGTGCGGTTCCAGTGTTCATATATGGGTTTCTGCTCGCAATCGAAGACTGTACTCGTGTCGCGCAAGTGCTGCTTGCTGCCACACATGGATGCCACGAGATGGTCGCCCGCAACTGCCGTATTTTCAGCAGCAATCGTGTCCTTGATCCTCTGCGCCAGGGCGGACCGGTAAGATCCGGTACCCATTGCGGCAGGCACATTCTCACTGCCCATCAGATCAAACAGCCAGTCATAGACGAGGCCCATGGCGGCCACCCTGCCGCCCATCGACCATTCATTGCCAGCGGGAAGCGGGCTCGCCAGCAACATGTCGACATACGTCAGCAGGCCCTGCTTGTATTTGTCCTGTTCCGTCAGCAGCCATGCCATGGACAGCAACTGCGCGCTTTCATAAATCGTTCCACGATGTCCGGTCTCCACCTTGCATGGTTTAGGGTAGTCGGACGACGTCGGTGCGATCGTGGCACAGCTGCGGATGTCCGCCAGGCGCATGTCGGCGGCATTACGGTAATCGGTCCAGGACTTTCTCAGACCGGTATCGAGCGACGCATATTGCATCAATTCCCGTCCCTGGCCGTCGCGCAAGATGAAATTACTCATGACTTCATTGCGCCGCGCACCGACATCGAATATCTGTTCGTTCGCAGTCCAGTCGGTGAACGGAGCGTCGGCATTCCCCCAAAATGCAGGCACCGATAGGCCATTGACCTTGATATTGATCGCATGCAGCTGGGTGTCCCACGCCACCCTGAGCTCGGTCCACGCGTCCGCCTTAAGATAAACGACGGTCGACGACATCGTTGTCGTGGTCGACGGAGATGTCGGCTTGCCGATAAACATAATTTGCAGACCGATCGTCCCGGGAGTGTCCCAGGCATCCACATGACGGACGAGGATGGTGTTATTCGTGCCGCGGTACTGTCCAAAAATGGCTTGATCCCCGCCATCCTGGCTATCCTTGTGCTTTGCCAGCAAACTGAATTGTATGCTGCCTTTGACTGCAGGAAATTTAGCGGATGGATAGTATGGCAATTGGCGTTTCAGGCCGTCAATTCCCGCCTGCGTCAGGAACAACCTGGGATGCCCGGATTTGAGCGGCGCCGGCAGTTGCGCCATGGCCGACGATGCCATCACCACCAGCAGCAGACCCAAGCCCGCATGCCGCCATTTCTTTGCCAGTGCCCTCCGGCTCACGAGGGGGCAAGATTGCCTTGCCTTTGCCTGGAATGCCATGCACTTCCTCTATTCAATATGCAGAATTATCAAAAAAATATCTACGGCATAATGCCATGAATATTTCTTGATTGATAATAAATTTACAATGAAGAGAAATAAAATATAAGGAAGGACGCTATTTAAGAAAATTAATATTTCTTGAGAAAAATAAGCAATTCCCCAGCCGCATCATCACGGCTCGCCAGCCCGGTGCCCCATCGCATGCGTGGCCATCTTCAGGTACAGGAAGGACTGCTCCTCGCTATGCGCATAGCCCATCTGCCCTTCGGCCAGGGCGACGGATTTCTGCTGCAGCGCTTCCGGGTAGTCCAGGTCGCAGGCGGCGTCGAGCCAGTAACGCGCCCTGGCCTCGTCGCTTTCGAGCAGCATGTTCGCCGCGATGAACATGGCGGGCGCCACGCCCCGTTGTGCGGCCAGTTCCAGCCAGCGCAGCGCGGCGGCGCCGTCCTGCGGGCCGCCCGTGCCGTTCTTGTGCATCAGGCCCAGGTAATATGCGGCAGGACCGCTGCCCTGCCCCGCCGCCTGTTCGAACAGGGCGCGCGCCTGCGGCTGGGTCGATTCACCCGCGCGCATCAGCACCTTGGCCCGGGCCGTGACATCGGGCGCGGCCACAACGGGCGACGCCAGCGCGGCGGCCAGCAGCAAGTTTGCCAGCATCATTTCGACAAATCGAGCTGGTACAGCGCGAAGCCCTTGCCCGCGCCATCATCGGGCTTGAGCTGCGTGACGTTGTCGATGCCGGCCGCCTTGGCCAGGTCGATCACGCCCGGCGCCGAGTGGAAGACCACGGGGCCTTTGGTGACGGCCTTGGCGAAGCGCCAGCTGCGTGCCGAGCCGTTTTTCGCGCGCGTCAGGTTTTTCTCTTGCGTGACGTAGGCGATCAGCAGTTCGCGGTTGTTGTCGGGCGAGGCCACCACCGTCTTGCTGCCGTCCAGGCCAGGGAAATTGCCGCCGCCGCTGGCGCGGTAGTTATTGGTTGCGATCAAAAACTCCTGGCTGGCGTCCACCGGCTTGCCCTTGTACGTGAGCGCCTGGATGCGCTGACCGGGCTGTTGCGTGACGTCGATCTGGTAACGCACGTCGGCGCTCGTGATGGCGTCGAAGTTGTAGCTCGGGTGGGCCGTGTTGACCAGTTCCTGCGCTTCCAGCCGGTTCGGGTCGATGGTATTGAAACGCTGCGCCGACTGTTCCAGCCAGGCCTTCAGGTCCGCACCGTTCATCTTCACGCCATACAGCGCGTTCGGATACAGATACAGATCGGCCGCATTATTCAACGCCACATTGCCCGCCTTGACGTCCGTGTAGTCGGACACGCCGGCCGAGCCGCTCTTGAACGGCGACGACATCGACAGCACGGGCAGATGCGCGTACTGCGGCAAGTTCGCCTTCACGTAGGCGGCAAGATAACTCGATTGCGCCTGGTTCACCACTTCGATGGCGCTCACGTCGCCCACGTCGGCGAAATACGTCGACATGCGGAAATCCGTGGCACCAACCGGCGTCTGCACGTAGGCAATCGTCGCCGCGTGCTCCTCGGCCACCAGTTTGGCGATGGCAGGATCGGGCTGGACGTAACTCTTGTCCGCGTTCTGGATGCCGCGCGCTTCCACCGTCGTGGCGCTCTTGTCGACGACCCACTGCTTGCCGTCGTGGCGCAGATGCAGGCCGATCACGCCCAGGTGCTTGCCCCACAAATTGGCCATCACGGTCGGCACGCCGTTCACCAGCCCTTTGACCTTGTCGACGCCGGGCAAATTAAACTGCGGCACCGTGCTGGCCGCGTTCGGGAACAGCTGGTGCGAGTGGCCGATCAGCATGGCGTCCACGCCCGGCACTTGCGACAGGTAGTAATTACCGTTTTCCATGGTCGGCGAATACGGGCTGTCATCGAGACCGCCGTGCGAAATGGCCACCACCAGTTCGGCGCCCTTGGCGCGCATCTCGGGGATGAATTTTTCCGCCGTCTCGCGCACGCCCTGCGTGTAGACGCGCCCTTCCAGCCAGCGCTTGTCCCAGGCCATGATGGTAGGCGGCGCAAAGCTGATGATGCCCACCTTCACGCTGCTCGTCACGGGCTTGCCATCGGGACCGGTGGCCGTGATCTGCTTGTCGATGATGTGATATGGCGCAAACAGGGGTTTACCCGTCCTGACGCTGTAGACGTTGGCCAGCACTTGCGGGAACGCGGGGCCGGCGCAGCGCGGTTTGCCGGCGTCGACGCTGTCGACGTCAAACTGGTTGCCCGTCACCTGGCTCAGGAACGCCAGGCCGTAGTTGAATTCGTGGTTGCCGATGCCGCTGCCGTCCACTTTCAGCAAATTCATCGCCTTGTAGATGGCCAGGGTCTGGTCGCAGGCCAGCGGTTTTACCAATGCCTGGTAGTCGGCCAGCGCCGTGCCCTGGATAGTGTCGCCGTTGTCGAGCAACAGATTGTTCGGGAATTGCGCACGTGCCTGGGCGATCAGGGCCGCCGTGCGTTCCAGGCCGATCGACGGCTCCGCCTGCAGCTTGTAGTAATCATAACTGAGCACATTCGCGTGCAAGTCCGTCGTCTCGAGCAGGGCCAGGGTGGCGCTGCTGCCAGCCGGCGGCTGGACCGGTCCGGTGGCGGCGGATGGCAAGGCGCCGCAGCCGGCCAGCAGCAGCGGCAACAGGGCGAGACGGGGAGATTGAAGCATGATGTATTCCTGTGGAAAGACAATATCGCCAGCATCATACGCAGCACGCCAGCCCCTATCAAGGCATAAATATTGTCGCAAATACAGCAAAATGACGATTTTATTGCCCCGGACGCCATCGATTCGGCGCCGTCGGCATCAGAAACGCGCCGCGCTCGCGTATAATTCAGGGTTTGATTTCACCATAGAAGACCAGAACATTATGGAAGCCGAACGCATCAATATCATCTCCGCCCTGCTCAACGACCTGACGGTCCGCGAAGCCGAACTTCGGAGGTATCTTTGACTTCACTGTCAAGTCGGAGAAACTAGAGCAAGTCAACGAAGAACTGGAAGATCCTACCGTCTGGAACGATCCCAAGCGCGCCCAGGACCTCGGTAAAGAGAAGAAGGCGCTGGAAGCCATCGTCTTCACCCTGGCCAAGGCCGATGCCGACCTGCGCGACACCCGCGACCTGTTCGACATGGCCCGCGAAGAAGGCGACGACGACACGCTCGAAGCGATCGAGCAGGACGTGCAGGAAATCCGCAAGGTCATCGAAAGCATGGAATTCCGCCGGATGTTCAACAATCCGATGGACCCGAACAACTGCTTCATCGACATCCAGGCCGGCGCCGGCGGTACGGAAGCCCAGGACTGGGCGTCGATGCTGCTGCGCCAGTACCTGCGCTATTGCGAACGCAAGGGCTTCAAGGTCGAGATCCTCGAGCAGTCCGACGGCGAGGTCGCCGGCATCAAGACGGCCACCCTGAAGGTCGAGGGCGATCACGCCTACGGCTTCCTGCGCACGGAAACGGGCGTGCACCGCCTCGTGCGCAAGTCGCCATTCGACTCGGCCAACGGCCGCCATACCTCGTTTACGTCGCTGTTCGTGTATCCGGAAGTCGACGATTCGATCGAGATCGACGTCAACCCGGCCGATATCCGCGTCGATACCTACCGCGCGTCGGGCGCCGGTGGTCAGCACATCAATAAAACCGACTCCGCCGTCCGCATGACCCACGCGCCGACCGGCATCGTGGTGCAGTGCCAGAACGACCGTTCGCAGCACCGCAACCGCGCCGAAGCGATGGAAATGCTGAAAGCGAAGCTGTACGAGCATGAACTGCGCAAGCGCATGAGCGAGCAGCAAAAGCTGGAAGACTCGAAGACGGACGTGGGCTGGGGTCACCAGATCCGCTCCTACGTGCTGGACCAGTCCCGCATCAAGGACTTGCGCACCGGTTTCGAGACGGGCAATACCAAGGGCGTGCTCGATGGCGACATCGACGACTTCATCTCCGCCTCGCTCAAGCAAGGCGTATAAGGATGAATGCAGCCGCCCCAGCGCAGCGCGCCTTCCTGTTCGACATGGATGGCACGATCGTCGACAACATGGCCTTCCACACGACATCGTGGCTGGCGTTCTTTGAACGCCACGGCCATGCGCTGGATGCGGACGCCTTTTTCCGCGACACGGCGGGACGCCATGGCCGCGAAATCATCGCCAAGTACCTGGGCGAGGACGCCGACCACGTCACCCTGCTCGCTGAAAAGGAAATCGTCTACCGCGAACTGTATGGCCCGCACCTGGCCACGGTCGCCGGCTTCGACGCCCTGACGGCCAGCGCGCGCCACAACAATGTCGCGCTGGTGGTCGGTTCGGCGGCGCCGACGGAAAACATCGATTTCACGCTCGACGGCCTGGACCTGCGCCAGCGTTTCGACGCCATCGTCGGCGCCTCTGACGTGGAACGGGGCAAGCCGCACCCGGACGTTTTCCTGAAGGGTGCGCAGCTGGCCGGCGCGCTGCCGCACAACTGCATCGTCTTTGAAGACGCGCCCCTGGGCGTGGAAGCGGCGCGCCGCGCCGGCATGCGCGCCGTGGTGCTCACCACCACCCTGCCGGCCGAAGCATTTGCCGCCTTCGACAACGTCATTGCCATCGTGCCGGATTTCTCCGCGCTCGACGTCGACGCACTGTTTGCCAGCGTGGCGCCTGCGCTGGCGCCACATCATCAATAATCACCAACGAAGAACACCATGACTACGGATATCCAAGAACAAGCCGCCGCACCCGATGAAAACAAGATCATCGCCGAGCGCCGCGTCAAGCTGGCAGCACTGCGCGAACAAGGCGTCGCCTTCCCAAACGACTTCCGCCCCGAGCACAAGGCGGCCGACCTGCACGCGCAATACGGCGGCAAGACGCGTGAAGAACTGGAAGAAAACCCCGTACACGTGGTGCTGGCCGGCCGCATGATGCTCAAGCGCGAAGCGGGCAAGAAAGCCGCTTTCGCCACCCTGCAGGACGCTTCCGGCCCGAAGGCCGACGGCCGCATCCAGATCTACGCCACCCTGGACCTCACCGGCGAAGCGGCCATGGCCGCCCTGCACCACTATGACCTGGGCGATATCCTGGGCGTGCAAGGCACCCTGTTCAAGACCAAGACGGACGAACTGACCATCAAGGTCACGCAACTGCGTCTGATCACCAAGTCGCTGCGCCCGTTGCCGGACAAATTCCACGGCCTGGCCGACCAGGAAACGAAGTACCGCCAGCGCTACGTCGACCTGATCATGAACGAAGAGACGCGCCGCACCTTCAAGGCCCGCACCGCCGCCATCTCGTCGATCCGCCGCTTCATGGAAAAGAACGAGTTCATGGAAGTGGAAACACCGATGCTGCACACGATCCCTGGCGGCGCGGCGGCAAAACCGTTCATCACGCACCACAATGCGCTGGACATGCAGATGTTCCTGCGTATCGCGCCCGAGCTATACCTGAAGCGCTTGGTGGTAGGCGGCTTCGATCGCGTGTTCGAGATCAACCGCAACTTCCGCAACGAAGGCGTGTCGATCCGTCACAACCCGGAATTCACGATGATGGAATTCTACGCGGCCTACACCGACTACAAATGGCTGATGGACTTCACGGAAGCCGTCATCCGCCAGGCCGCCATCGACGCGCACGGCACCGCCACCCTGACCTACGGCGGCCGCGAACTGGACCTGGCAAAACCGTTCCACCGCCTGACCATCGTCGAAGCGATCAACAAGTACGCGCCTGGCTACACGCCGGAGCAGCTGAACGATGCGGACTTCATCAAGGAAGAGCTGAAGAAATTCGGCGTCAAGCCGTTCGCCACGGCCGGCCTGGGCGCGCTGCAACTGGCGCTGTTCGAAGAAACGGCTGAAGCGCAGCTGTGGGAACCGACCTACATCATCGACTACCCGGTCGAAGTGTCGCCACTGGCGCGCGCTTCCGACACGGTGGCCGGCATCACCGAACGCTTCGAGCTGTTCATGGTGGGCCGCGAAATCGCCAACGGTTTCTCCGAGTTGAACGATGCGGAAGACCAGTCGGCCCGCTTCCTGGCGCAAGTGGCCGCCAAGGACGCCGGCGATGAAGAGGCGATGTTCTACGACGCCGACTACATCCGTGCGCTGGAATACGGCATGCCGCCAGCCGGCGGCTGCGGCATCGGCATCGACCGCCTGATGATGATCATCACGGATTCGCCGAACATCCGCGACGTCCTGCTGTTCCCTCACCTGCGCCGCGAAGAATAATCACGGGCGCAAGCCAATAAAAAGCCGCCTGATTTTGCGATCAGGCGGCTTTTTTATTTGTGCGGGCGGTCGTCAGCCGGCCAGGGTCACGCGCTGGTGGCTGCGGCTGGCCTGCTGGGCCGCCAGCGCCGTGGCCAGCGCGCGCATGCCGTCGTCACCGGTGGCGGCCGGCTGCCCTTCGCCGCGCATGGCGCGCTGGAAGGCGCGCACCGAGCGCACGTACAGGTTTTCATGCTCGACGGGGATGTCGACCTTGCCGCCGTCGCGCGTCAGGCTGATGGTGCCGACGGGGCGCTGCGTCATCACGCCGGTGGCGAAGATGGTGCCCTTGGTGCCGATGATTTCCACGCCGGACAGCGAATATGGCGCGTTGAACGCATCGTGCACCTGCACCAGGGCGCCGTTGTCGAACTCGATGACGGCCATCAGCCCCTCTTCCAGCCCGGCCACCGTCATGCCGCCGCTGGTGGCGCAGGCCGTGACGTGGCGCGGCTCCGAATCGAGCAGGAAGCGCAGGGTGTCGACGTCGTGCACGAACATGTCGAGCGTGACGCCGCCCGATTCGGGCGCATCGAGGCGCCAGCCGCGCAGGTGCTGCGGCAGGTTGTTCGCGTGCAGCACGCGGCCATACAGGGGCTGGCCGATCTCGCCGGCGCGTATCAGTTCGCGCACCTTGCCGTGGCTGGCCGCGTTGCGCAGGTGGTGGTTAATCCCCAGCACCACGCCCGCTTCGGCACAGCCATCGACCATGCGGCGGGCGTCGTCAAGGTTCAGCGCCAGCGGCTTCTCGCACAGCACGTGCTTGCCGGCGCGCGCCGCCTGCAAGGTCTGCACCATGTGCAGCTCGTTGGTGGTGCTGATATATACGGCGTCCGCGCCCGGATGCGCGAGCGCCGCATCAAGGTCCGTGTAGCTGGCGGAGATGCCGAACTGCCCGGCAAAGGCGGCGCCGCGTGCGGCATCGCGGCTGACCACGGCCAGCACTTCGGCGTCGCCCTGCTGGCCGATCGCATCGACCATCCATTCGCGCGCCACGGTGCTGGCACCGACCAGTATCCATCCGATTTTCTTCATTCGATTTTCCCCTTAAAAAGTGTGGCGCAGGCCAAGGTTCCAGGCCTGGTTGCCGGTGCCGTTGTCGGTGGCGTTGCCCACCAAATAAGCGGCGCCATTGCGGTTGTCGATGTGCGCGTAGGCCGCGTACAAGGTGCTGCGCTTCGACAGCGCGTAGGTGTAGCCGATGCCGATCTGCGTAGCGTCGCCGTTGGCGGCGCGCCGGTCGTCGCGCCGCACGTACGAGAACAGGACACGGTGCGGCCCGACAGGCACGGTGGCGCCCAGCATCAGGTCCGCGCTGTCGACCGTCGTGGCGGCGCCCGCCGTGCTCTTGCTGACGGCAACGGCGCCATGCGCCTTGACGACGCCGAAGTCCCAGGTGGCGCCCAGTACCGTGTTCCTCGCCCTGCCCGTCGCCAGCGCGCTTGATAGCGTATTGGCGTCCTGGTGCGCCATGCGCACGTACAGCGGCCCGCTGGCATAGGTGGCCGCCGCGCCCATGTAGCGTCTGGCCGACGCGTCGCCCGGCACTTCGCCAAAGCCGTACGCCAGTTCGCCGGAAAGGCCGCCACGCACGGGCGAGCTGTAGGTGATGCTGTTGTCGACCCGGCTGATGTAGCCGGCCGTGAAAACGTTGCTCATCCTGCCCGCAAAACCCAGGTAAAACGGGTCCAGCGCCCCCAGGCTGCTGTCGATGAAGGTGTACTGGCGGCCCAGGCGCAGCGTGCCCGCCGCGCCGGCGAGGCCGACGAAGGCCTGGCGTCCGAACAGCAGGCCGCCCTGGGCCGAAGCGCCCGTGTCGGCCAGGATGCCCGCGTCCATTGTGAATATCGCCGTCGTGCCGCCGCCCAGGTCTTCACTGCCCTTGAAACCGAGCCGCGAACCGTTGGCGATGCCGCTCGTCAGCTTGAGCACCCTGCCGCCGGGGCCGCCGTTCTCGGACACCACGCCCAGGTCCGCGATGCCGTACATGGCCACGTTCGACTGCGCGCTACACAGGCCGCCGCAAGCGCCTGCGCCGATGATCATTGCCCTTGCTACCTTGTTCTTCATTTCTTTCCCTGTCTGTTTTTATGGATGCTGCTCTTAGCCGACCAGGTGGCGCGGACGCTCGCCGCGCAGGCCGGCCAGCAGGTTGTCCACGGCCTGCTGCGCCATGGCGTAGCGCGTTTCGTGCGTGGCCGAGCCGATGTGCGGCAGCGCCACCACGTTGGCCATGTGCGGCAGCGGATTGTCCGGCGCCAGCGGTTCGCGCTCGAACACGTCCAGGCCGGCGCCGTGGATGACGCCCTGCCGCAGCGCCTCGATCAGCGCCGCCTCGTCGACGATGCGCCCGCGCGAACCGTTGATGAAGATGGCGCCGGGGCGCATCAGCGCGAATTCGCGCCGGCCCATCATGCGTTCCGTCTGCGCCGTCAGCGGCAGCACCACGCAGACGAAATCGGAGCCCGCCAGCAGCTCGTCGAGCGCCACCTGGCGCGCGCCCAGCGCCGCTTCCACCTCGGGCACCGCTTCGCCGTTCACGTACAGCACCTGCATGCCGAAGCCCAGCGCGGCGCGGCGGGCGACGGCGCGGCCGATGCGGCCCATGCCCAGCATGCCGATGGTCTTGCCGTGCACATTGACGCCGTACTGGCTCTCGCCCACGCTGCGCGTCCAGCGTCCGGCCTTGACGAATTCGGCCAGTTCGACGACTCTCCGCGCGCTGGCGAGGATCAGCGCGAAGATGGTGTCGGCCGTCGTTTCCGTCAGCACGTCCGGCGTATTGGCCAGCAAGATGCCCCGTTCGCGCAGGTAGTCGACGTCGAACTGGTCGACGCCCACGGAAATGGTGGAGATGATGCGCAGGTCCAGGGCCGGGTCCAGCAATTCGCGGTCCAGGCGCACGCTGGCGCCCAGCAGACCGTGCGCGCCGCGGATGGCGGCGGCGAACGCGGCGCGGTTGCCCGCGTCGATCGCTTCGAAGTACGTCACCTCGCATTCGGCGCGCAGGCGCGCCAACAGCGGCTCGGCCAGCTTTTTATAGACAACGACATGTTTTTTCACGAGTATTTCCCCTGTTCGGTTCAAGATGGGTCCAGCGCGTCGAGCTGGGCGCGGGTGGGCAAGCCTTCCATGTCTCCGGCCACCTGGATGGCGAAGGCGCCGACCCGGTTGCCGCGCCCTACCGCCTGCGCCAGCGGCAAGCCTTCCAGCAAGGCGCTGACCAGGCCGGCCGCGAAGCCGTCGCCGGCGCCCACCGTGTCGACCACCTTGGCCACGCGCTCGCCCGCCACCATGCCGCTGTCGCCATCGGCCGTGCGGTAATAGGCGCCCTCGGCGCCCAGCTTGATGACCACCAGGCGCGCGCCCTGCTGCAGATAAAAGCCGGCGACGTCGTGCGGCAGGTCGTGGCCGGTGAGGATTTTTCCTTCCCCCAGGCCGGGCAGCACCCAGTCGGCCTTGGCGGCCAGGCGGTTGATCTGCTCGACCATGACGGCCTGTGACGGCCACAGCGAGGGCCGCAGGTTCGGATCGAACGACACGGTGCGGCCGTTGGCACGCATGAAATCGAGCGCCTGGCCGGCGAACGCCAGGCTGCTCCCGGACAGCGCCGCGGCCACGCCCGTGGCGTGCAAATGGCGCGCGGACAGGAAATAGGCGGGGTCGAAGTGCTCGGGCGCCAGCCGGCTGGCGGCGGAACCCTTGCGGAAGTATTCGACCAGCGGGTCGGCACCGTTCTCGGCCTTTTCCTTGAGCAGGAAGCCGCTGGACTGGCCGGCGACGGCGACGACCCGGCTGCAATCGACGCCCTCGGCCTGCACGCTGGCGCGGATGAAGCGGCCGAACGAGTCGTCGCCCACGCGGCTCAGCCAGCCGACTTTCAAACCCAGGCGCGCCAGGCCGATGGCGACATTCGTCTCGGCGCCGGCCAGGCGGCGCGTAAAGTGCGCCACGGCGGCCAGGTCGCCCGTTTGCTCGGCAACGAACATCGCCATCGCCTCGCCATAGGTAACAACGTCGAGCTTCATCATGCGGCCTCCAGTATCTGAATGTAGCGGCCCGTTTCGGCCACCAGGTCGACGCCCTCGAGCGGGAATTCGATGGCCCGCTGCACGCCCGGCGCAAAGTGCGCAAAGACGGCGCGCCAGGCGGGATCGGCGTCGGAGACGGCGCAGGCGGACAGCCGGCCCCCGTCATCAAGAACCGCCTTGCAATGCACATAGCGCACGTACGGCGCCAGCAGGCGCGCCGCCTGCTGCGCGTCCTCGCCCACCCAGCGCCAGTTGCCGATGTCGAAGGTCAGCCCCACGGGCAGCCCGAGCTCGCGCGCCGCCGCCAGGAAGCGCGCCATCGTCGCCAGTTTGCCGCCGTGGGCCGTCTGGTCGTTTTCCACCAGCAGCGCCACGGGTGCGGCCTCCAGCTGCGCCTTCAAGGCCGGCAAGTCCGGCACGGGCGGGTAATGGCCCAGCGACACCTTCAGGTAGCGCGCGCCCAGGCGCGCCGCCTCGTCCAGCATTTGCCGCAGCAGTTCTTGCTGCAGCTGCCCGTGCGCGTCCCACAATTCGATGGGCGTGGAATACACGCAGTACAGGCCGCGCGCGGCCACGGCCGCGCCCATGCGCGCCAGGTCCGGCACGTCGGAGGTGAACAATTCGCGGCGGATCTCGATGCCGGCGCCGCCCGCATCGGCCACCACGTCGATGAAATGGCTTTGCCCCAGCTGCCTCACCCTGCTTGCGCCGTAGGCCGACGCCGCCACCAGGACGGGGCTCACTTGATCGCTCCCGCGCCGACGAACTGGCGCGCTTCGGGCGTTTGCGGGTTGCTGAAAAAGGCTTCCGACGGCCCGCTTTCCCACACCAAGCCCTGGTGCATGAAGACGGTGACGTCGGCCATGCGCCGCGCGAACTCCATCTCGTGCGTCACCAGCAGCATCGTCATGCCCGCCTGCGCCAGCTCCTCCATCACCTTCAGCACTTCCTGCGTCAGTTCCGGGTCAAGCGCCGACGTCACTTCGTCGAACAGCATCACTTGCGGCTCCATCGCCAGCGACCGGGCGATGGCCACGCGCTGCTGCTGGCCGCCCGACAGCTGCTCGGGATAGGCTTCGCGCTTGTGGTCCAGGCCCACCTGCTTGAGCACGCGCAGCGCCGTGGCGCGGCCCTGCGCGTCGGGCACCTTCTTGACGATGCGCGGCGCCAGCATGACGTTTTCTTCCACGGTCAGGTGGGGAAACAGGTTGTAGCTCTGGAAGACCATGCCGACGTCCTTGCGCAAGTCGAGCAGGTGTTCCTGGCGCGCCGTCAGCGTGTGGCCGGCCACGACGATGCTGCCGCTGTCGATGGTTTCCAGGCCGTTGATACAGCGCAGCATGGTGCTCTTGCCGGAGCCGCTGCGGCCGATCACGGCGATCACCTGGCCACGCTCGACGGCGAACGACACGCCCTTGAGCACGTGGTTGGCGCCGAAGCTCTTGCTGATATTGTCGATTTCAACGATGGGCATGGAATTTCCTTTCCAGTGAATGGCTGTAGCGCGACAGCGGATAGCACATCGCGAAGTAGATCAGGGCGACGATGGGGAAGACGATGAACGGCAGGAAGGTCGCATTGCTGACCAGTTGCCCTGCCCGCGTCAGTTCCACCACGCCGATGATCGAAGTGATCGAAGTGTTCTTGATGATCTGCACCATGAAGCCCACCGTCGGCGGCAGCGAATGGCGCAGCGCCTGCGGCAGGATGACGTAACGCAGCTGCTGGTAGCGGTTCAGCGCCAACGCGGCCGATGCTTCCCACTGCTGCCGCTGCACCCCTTCGATGCAGCCGCGCCAGATCTCGCCCAGGTAGGCGCTGGCAAAGATCGTCATCGCCGCGCCGGCCGCGATGACCGGCGACAGCTTGTAGCCGAACAGCGCCAGGCCGTAATAGGTGAGGAACAGCACGATCAGCACGGGCGTGCCCTGGACCAGCTGGATGTACAGCGCGCTGATGCAGCGCAGGAACGGACTGCGCGCCGTGCGCAGCAGCGCCACCGCGAAGCCGGCGATGCCGCCCGTGACGAAGACGATCAGCGACAGGCCGATGGTCCAGCGCGTGGCCTCGAGCAGGAATTGCAGGTTATCCCAGGAAAAATCACTGATCATGTCATGCTCCCATGCGCGCCGCGCCCAGACGGCGGCGGCGTTTGAAGACGATCTGGCCCAGCACCCAGAAGCTGAAGCGGAACAGCAGGGCCAGCAGGATGTACAGCACCATCACGACGATGTAGATCTCGAAGCTGCGGAAGGTTTCCGAGTCGAGCAGGTGGGCGGCGGCAGTCAGCTCCTCGGCGGAAATGGCCGACACGACGCTCGAGGCCAGCATCATCAAGGTGAACTGGCTGGCCAGCGCGGGATAGACTTTTTCCAGCGCCGGCAGCAGCACCACGTGGCGCATCATCTGCCAGCGCGTCATGCCCAGGGCTTGGGCCGCCTCGAGCTGCGACGGATGCACGGCGCCGATGCCGGCCCGCACGATCTCGGCCGCATAGGCGCCCAGGTTGACCGTCATGGCGACGAGCGCGGCGCCGTTCGCGTCGAGCTGCAGGCCCAGCGACGGCAAGCCGAAGTAGATGATGAACAGCTGCACCAGGAACGGCGTGCTGCGGATGATCTCGACATAGGCGCGCACCACCGCGCGGGCATAGGCGGGACCGTTCTTCAGGATGACGGCGGCGCACACGCCCACCGCCAGCCCCAGCACCATCGACAAGGCGCTCAGGCGTATCGTCAGCGCCGCGCCCCACAACAGGCGGTCCAGCGATTGCATGACAAGTTCGAAATGAAATTCATACGGCATACTCAACTCCTTTCTACGTGCGCGTCCCCGGCCGCGCCACCATGGCGGCGCGCCGTGCGGACGAGCACTATCGCTGTGCGGGTTGCGGTATCAGAAGGTCGGCAGCGCCGGCAGCGGCGCGCCGCTCCACTTGCGCGCGATGGCATCGAGTTCGCCGTTCAGCTTGACGTAGTAGATGAAGTTGTTGAGCCACTGGTGCAGTTCGAAGTCGCCGCGGCGCACGGCCATCGAGTTCGGTTGCAGCGAGTAGGAGAAGCGGACCTCGATCTTGCCCGCGCCGCGCGTCTTGATGATGTCGAGCGCCATCGTGCTGGGGATCGAAACGGCGTCGACCTGCTTGCTGAGCAAGGCCTGGGTCACGGTGGCGTCATCCTCGAAACGCACGATGCTGGTGCCGGCCGGCGCCATGCGGCTCAGCGCCGTGTCATTCGTGGTGCCGCGCGTCACGCCCACCTTCTTGCCCTTCAGGTCGGCCAGGGCCTTGAATTTGCCGCCGACGGGCGCGACGATGGCCAGCTCGAAGGCGCTGTAGGGCATGGTGAACATCAGGGTCTTGGCCCGTTCCGGCGTGGGCGCCAGGGTGGCCACGAGGAAGTCGACCTTGCCCGATTCCAGCGACGGCACGCGCGACGGCGCCGTCAGCGGGACGATTTCCACGGGCAGGTTCAGATATTTGCCGATCAGGTTGGCGACGTCGACGTCATAGCCGACGGGCACGCCCTTGGCGTCGATGCTGCCGAACGGCGGCGTGCCGCTGACGACGCCGATGGTCAGCTTGCCCTTCTTGATCAAGTCGCCAAGCGTCTGGGCGCCGGCATCGGCCGCCGCGCCCAGGGCGCACGTTGCTGCCAGCGCGCAGGCCACGATTTTCGCGTAAAACAGTGTCGTCATCTTCATGCTTCAGTCTCCTGTGATCCCGGTACCGGCCTCGTCGAGGCACTTCCGGGAATATTGTCAAATGGACGATTTACCTCGTCTCTTGCCGTTTTCCACCTTTACTACGCTTGACTATCCACGCCCCTTTCCAGTGTGAATACAATCCATGAAACCGGTTCCATAACCTTCCCAAAAAAAAGGGCAAGGCCCTCTTCCCCGTCAGTCGCCGCCCCGGGTGGAGTTGCGCACGATCAGCTTGCCCGGCAACAACACTTCGCGCGGCGGACATTGCTCGCCCTGCAAACGCGACAGCATGCACGTCATCGCCGAAAAACCGATCTCGTACGTCTGCTGCTCGATCGTGCTCAGGCCCGCCAGCGGCGACCACGGCAATTCGTCAAAACCCAGCAAGCCCACGTCCTGCGGCATGCGCAATGCGAGGCGCTGCAGCATCAGCGCCAGTTCCAGCGCCACCATGCCGTTCGAGGCCAGCAGCGCCACGCGGCGGCCGCGCCACTGCGCCAGGCATTGCCGCACCTGCGCGTCGATGGAAGGCCGGTCGTCCAGGTCCACGGCCAGCACTTCGCCCACGCAGCCCGGATGCTCGGCCATCACGGCCTGGAAACCGTCGGCGCGCATCAGGCGCGAACTGACGCCCGTCAAGGGCGGTGCGACGAAGGCGATGGCGTCGAAACCCTGTTCGATCAGATGCGCCGTGGCCAGGCGGCCCGCCTGCACATTGTCCAGGCCCACCAGGTCGAAATCGGCGCCCTCGATGCGGCGGTCGACCAGCACGATGGGCATTTCCGCCTGCTGCAAGTCGGACGACTCGATGTTGCGTCCCTGCGTGTTGACGATCAGCCCTTCCACGCTGTACGAGCGCAGCGCGGCCAGCGACTGCCGTTCGCGCTGTTCGTCGTTGCCGGTATTACACAAAATCAAGGTATAACCATGCTGCTGGCAAGCCGCTTCCACGCCTTGCAGCACGGCCACGGTGTAGGGATTGAGCATGTCGGCCACGACCATGCCGATCAGGCGCGTGCGGCCCCGCTTGAGACCGCGCGCCATCTGGTTCGGCTGGTAGCCGAGGCGCGCGATGGTGCTGGTGATCTGCTGGCGGATGTTCTCGGACAGGGCGTCGAGTTCGCCGCCGAGAAAGCGCGACACGCTCGTCTTCGACACGCCCGCCTCGCGCGCCACCTGGGCGATGGTCACGGGCCGGGCCGGTTCGCCGACGGCTGTCTTTTTAATGCTGCGTACTGAATCCAAGCTTGCTCTCCACTACCTGTTGACCTGCATATTTTTATTTTGGAACCGGTTCCAAAGATAGCACCCAAGAATCGATGATGCAAGCGATTTGATTGCCTGTGGCGGCGAAGGAACAGCATGGGAGCATCAGTGGAAAAGCGCCGCCCGCCCCCGGCAGATGCAGGCGGCGGGCGGCGCCGGCTGAAAAGTTACTGGATGACTGTATAGCAAGGCACGTACGCCGTGCCCGCCAGTTTCATGCGGTGCTGCGCCACGAAGGAAGCGAGCAGCGCATCCATGGGGCCCATGATGGATTTGTCGCCATGGATCTCGAAGTTGCCGTGCTTTTCGATCGAGCGGATGCCGTCGTCCTTGACGTTGCCCGCCACCACGCCCGAAAACGCGCGGCGCAGCTGGGCTGCCAGCAAGTGCGTGGGCTGGTTCTTGTGCAGGCTCAGGTTGCGCATGTTTTCATGCGTGGGCTGGAACGGCTTCTGGAACTCGTGATCGATCTTCAACAACCAATTGAAGTAATACGCGTCGCTGTGCGCCTTGCGGAATTCGCGCACCTGGCGTATGCCTTCGAGCATCTCGCGCGCCACCAGTTCCGGGTCGTCGATGATGATCTTGTAGCGCTGCTGCGCTTCCGGGCCCAGGGTGTCGTGGATGAACTGGTTGATCTGCACGAAGTATTCGCGCGACGTTTCCGGACCCGTGAAAATCAGCGGGAAGGGAATTTCGGCGTTATCCGGGTGCAGCAGGATGCCGAGGATGTACAGAATCTCTTCGGCCGTGCCCGCGCCGCCGGGGAAGACGACGATGCCGTGGCCCGCGCGCACGAACGCTTCCAGGCGCTTTTCGATGTCCGGCATGATGACGAGGTCATTGACGATGGGGTTCGGCGACTCGGCCGCGATGATGCCCGGCTCCGTGATGCCCAGGTAGCGGCCATTGTGCAAACGCTGCTTGGCGTGGCCGATGGTGGCGCCCTTCATGGGGCCCTTCATGGCGCCCGGGCCGCAGCCGGTGCAGATGTCGAGGCCGCGCAAGCCCAGCTGGTAGCCCACTTCCTTCGAATAATTGTATTCGGCGCGGTTGATCGAGTGGCCGCCCCAGCACACGACCAGGTTCGGGTTGAGCTGGGTTTGCAACACGTTGGCGTTGCGCAGGATGTGGAAGACGGCGTCCGTCACGCCTTCCGTGCTGTGCAAGTCGAATTTCGGATTGCCCGTCACTTCATCGCTGACGAAGATGATGTCGCGCAGCACGGCAAACAGGTGCTCGTGGATGCCCTTGATCATCTTGCCGTCGACAAAGGCGATGGCCGGCGCGCCCTTGATGTCGAGCTTGATGCCGCGCTCGCGCTGGATGATGGAGATTTCAAACGACTGGTAGCGCTCCAGCAGGGCGCGGCCATCGTCGATGGTGCTGCCGCAGTTCAAGACCGCCAGCGCGCAGCGGCGGAAGGTGTTGTAGAGGCCGCCCTGGCTGGTATCGAGCAGTTTGTTGACTTCAGTCTTGGAGAGCACGTCCAGGCGGCCTTCCGGTGAAACCAGAGTATCGATAACGTCGTGTTCCATAATGCGAAAAATCCTTTAAAAATCGATGCTCGAAGGTCTTGCAGCCTTAATATACGACAAGTCAGGCAAGTTGTGCTGTGCCGCCGCAAAATCGCCGGGCCCATCCTTGCATGCAAACCGGTTTGACCAATATGAAACAGTCATTCTTGCTAATGCGAATCGAAACCTTCGCTCAGCGCAATTTGTAGATTAGAATGCCAGCCTATTGGAATTCCCGTGCGTGAGGTTCTTCATGAGAGTCCCCGCCGCCCGCAGGCTTCCATAAGTTTGTTTTATCGATCGACTATAATAATTTTTCAGGAGGAACCGCATGAGCGGTGCGACTACGCCCAACAAGGAAGCCGTTATTCCCGAGTTCAAGCAGATTATGGGCCATCCAAGCCCATTGTGGATGTTGTTCATGACTGAATTCTGGGAACGCTTCGCGTTCTACGGAGTTCGCTGGGCGCTGGTACTGTACATCGTTGCCCAGTTCCACGCTGGTGACGCTTCGGGACAGGCAGCGGCCAACCTTACCTACGGTTCCTTCCTCGCGCTGGTGTACGCCGGCGCCCTGTTCGGCGGCTACATCGCCGACCGCGTCATCGGTTACCAGCGCTCCATCCTGCTGGGCGCCGTCTTCATGGCCGCCGGCCTGTTCTGCATCTCGGTACCGAACCAGGACATCTTCAACCTGGGCCTGGCCACCATGATCGTCGGTAACGGCATGTTCAAGCCGAACATCTCGACCATGGTCGGCAAGCTGTACACGACCGCCGATCCGCGCCGCGACAGCGGCTTCACGATCTTCTACATGGGCATCAACATGGGCGCCATGGTCGCGCCCGTCTTCACCCAGTGGCTGGCCGAGTCGATCTTCGGCACCAGCGCCATGCCTTCGTACAAGATGGTCTTCATGGCCTCCGGTTTCGGTATGCTGATCAGCCTGGTATGGTTCTTCATCGGCCGCCGCGCCCTGAAGGGCATCGGTGCGCCGGAAGCCGGTTCCGGCAACCCGATGCGCGTCGTCTGGGTGGCCGTCGGCTCCCTGTGCGTGATCCCGCTGATGTACTTCCTCTTGACCGTCGGCGCTGAAAAGCTGCAAATCGTCCTGACCGTGCTGTTCGTCGGCCTGGCCGTGATGCTGATGTTCGAAGGCATCCGCAACGGCAAGGTGGCGCGCGATCGCGTCATCGCCATGCTGCTGATCTTCGTCTTCAACATCCTGTTCTGGATGTTCTTCGAACAGGCAGGCAGCTCGTTCACCTTCCTTGCCGACAAGATCGTCAACCGCGACCTGGGCTTCTGGATCTTCCCGACCGCCTACTTCCAGACCGTCAATTCGGTCGCCATCATCGTCTTCGCGCCGATCATCGCCGCCGTCTGGGTCTTCCTGGCGCGCCACAACGTCAATCCTTCGATCCCGCGCAAATTCGGCCTGGGCTTGCTGGGCAATGCCTTGGCCTTCGGCTTGCTGATCTTCGCTCTGTCGAGCCTGGTTGGCGCCGACAACAAGATCCCGTTCTGGACCCTGACCACCGTCTACGTGCTGCAATCGATCGGCGAGCTGTGCCTGTCGCCTATCGGCCTGTCGATGGTCACCAAGCTGGCCCCGGTACGCCTGGTCGGCATGGGCATGGGTGGCTGGTTCCTGTCGACCGGTATCGGCAACAACCTGTCGGGCATCTTCGCCAGCTACGTCAGCGGCGAGAGCGGCATGTCGGTGCAGTCGGCCCTGTCCGGCTACACCTTCGGCTTCTGGTCCCTGCTGGGCGCCGGCGTGATCCTGTTCCTGATCGCACCACTGATCAACAAACTGATGCATGGCGTGAAGTAAGCTTCTGCCTTAGCTGACAACGGCGGCCTGCGGGCCGCCGTTTTTCATTGCGGCGCCGGTTTCCCCCTTGCCGGGCGGTACAATACGGCCAGGGCCACCGGCCACTCCACCCACGTCACCAAAGAATATTATGTCCAGCATCTCCAACACCACGCCCCTCTCCGACGACGAATACGCCGAA
Source organism: Janthinobacterium sp. 67 (assembly GCF_002797895.1). NCBI lineage: Bacteria > Pseudomonadati > Pseudomonadota > Betaproteobacteria > Burkholderiales > Oxalobacteraceae > Janthinobacterium > Janthinobacterium sp. 67. Next base: position 1,579,264 of record NZ_PGES01000001.1, read on the forward strand.
CTCGACACCCTGCTGGCCGCGCCTGCGCTGGAAAGCCGCGCCATGGACGTGTCGATGCTGGAAGGTTTCCTCACGGCCGTCGCCCTGAGCCCGAAGCAGATCGCGGCCGAACAATGGCTGCCCTGGGTATGGGACAAGGCGGCCGGCAGCGCCTTGGCGGCCCAGGACGAGGCCAGCGTACGGGCGGCCAGCCTGGCGCAGCGCCACCATGCCTACATGGTCGAATGGCTGGCGAAAGACCCGGACAGCTTCGAGCCCATCTACGTCTGCGGCCCCGAATGGAGCGTGCCCGCCTGGTGCGCCGGTTTCATCCTGGGCACGAGCCTGGACAAGCCCCAGTGGGCGGCCCTGGCCGTCAGCCATCCTGATTACCTGGCGCCGTTCCAGCACCTGGCCAGCGCCAGCGAACTCGATGACGATGCGGCCGAAGCGGCCATGGATGGCGTGATTCCCGCCGTCATCGCCATCAACGCGGCCTGGGCGCGCCAGCGCCACCTGAAACAAAGCCAGCCCGGCGCCACCGTGCTGCGCGAACTGCCGAAGACGGGACGCAACGACCCGTGCCACTGCGGCAGCGGCAAGAAGTACAAGAAATGCTGTGCCGACGCCGATAGCGCGGCGACCTAAGGCGATTCCTCCTTGCGCCAGCTGCTGACGTCCCTGCTGCGCTTCCTGCTGCGCCACGCGCTGCAGTTCGCCCTGTTCATCGTCATCCTGCTGGCCGGACGCATGCTGCTGGCCGAATGGCGCGCCTACAGCGCCGGCAGCGAGGCCGTGGCCGCGCTCAAAACAACATCCAGCATGGCGGACGGCCATGGCGCCGGCCTGGCCGCTGCCGCCACGGCGCGGGTCAACGCCTTGCAAAAGGCCTCGCAAGCGGCCATCGCCACCCGCCTGGAGGAAGTGCAGACGCAATTGACGGCCTTGCGCGCGCGGCAGCAGCCCTCACTGTTTAGCCTCCCCCTCCCCGACACGACCACCCTGGCCCTGCACGCGCAGGAAGAAGCCACGCGCCGCGTGGAAATCGAAGTGCTGGCGCAGGAAGCCCGCTATCTGACCGCCCTGCAGGCGGCGCTCAAGGGCGAGGATGCGCGCCAGACCCTGGCGCGCCTGCATGCGGAACATGTGCGCGCATATGCTGCGCTGCAGAATAATGTGCGCCAGCGCCGGCAACTGGAAGCGCAGCACCCGCTGGCCGCGCACCTGCCCGGCAGCGACGCCTACGCGCAGCTGTCGCAGCTCGAAGCGCAGGGCCAGCGCCTGCGCGACATCAACCTGCAAGCGTATCAGGCCTGGGTAGCGCAGCACGCCCGCACCGGCGACGCTTCCCGTCCGGCGCCATTTGCCATCGACAGCACGGCCTTGGCCGGAGCCCTGGCGCCCGTGCAACAGGCCATCGCGGCCGGCGAAAACCAGCTGGCACGCAACTGGATCGCCCGCTGGCGCGCACCCGTGCTGGACGTGGCGCCCACGGCCGCCCTGCTGGTGCTGTCGGCCATTTTGCTGCCCGCCGCCATCAAGGCCTTCTTTTACTTCGTGCTGGCGCCCGTCGCTGCCCGATTGCCGCCGCTGTCGATCGCACGCGAGCTGCAAGTCGCGGGCAGCTCCCTGCCCCTGCCGCCACAGGGAGAATCACGCATTTCCGCCGTCTCGCAGGCGCTTCAACTGCAACCTGGCCAGCGGATGCTGATCCACCCCGAATACCTGCAATCGTCGCCCGTCAGCAGCTGCAAACGCACGCAGTGGCTGCTGGACTGGCGCTTCCCGTTCACCAGCCTGGCCGCCAGCATGGTGGCGCTGACCCGGCTGGAAAGCGGCGAGCCTGCATCCGTGACGATATCGGCCAGCGACGACCCGCTGCTGGAAGTGGCCGTCGTCCACCTGCCGGCCGGCGGCGCCCTCGTGTTCCAGCCGCGTGGCCTCGTGGGATTGGTCTGCGAGGCAGGCCAGCCGCTGGCGATATCGAGTCACTGGCGCCTGGGCAGCCTGCATGCCTGGCTCACCCTGCAGCTGCGCTTCATCGTCTTTCGCGGCCCCGTCACCCTGATCGTGCGCGGCTGCCGCGGCGTGCGCCTCGAGCGGGCCGGCCTGGGGCGCTCCATCAGCCAGTCCGCCACCCTGGGTTTCAGTACCGACGTGCTGTATTCGACGATGCGCAGCGAAACCTTCATCCCCTACCTGCGCGGCCAGCAGGCGCTGCTCAACGACCGCTTCGACGGCGGCAACGGCGTCTACCTGTACGAAGAAACCCCGCGCCACGGCAAGCAGCCGGGCAAGGTGGGCAGCTGGTTCGAGGGGCTCACGGACGCGATCTTGAAAGTGTTCGGCATCTAGCCGAAAAAACCATGATAAACGACGTCCTGTTTGCCGATTTTCTCGATGACCGTGCCGTGTATGGGGTGGCCGAGGCCTGCTGGCAGGCACGCTTGGCTTTCCTCGACGGCCAGTGCACGCCGTATCTGCGCACCGCGTTTGCCAATGGCCAGCCGTTTTATGACGGTAATCCCATCATCAACCTGGCGGACCGCAACGCCGGCAAGGCGACGCGCATCGTGCAGCAATGCCCGCATGAATTCGGCCACGGCTACACGAGCTTCGAGCAAGCCATCGAACTGGCCGTCGGCGATGGCCACCGCCCGGCGCGGGAAAAAATCATCGTGCTGACCTTGACGCAGGCAACGGCGCAGAGGGCCGAGGATGAATTGCGCGTCTGGTTTGCACCAGCCTAGAACTGCCGGCTACGCCGCAACCGAATGCGACACGCTCAGCCACTCGCCCGGCAGCAGATTGGCCGCCGCCTCGCGGGTGGCCAGCACGCTGTCGGGGTCCAGGTCCGAGCGTTTCAGCTTGTAGGAATAGGCAAAATCATCGGCATCGAATGCCTGCCCCGCCTTGACGTAATACTTGAAGCCGACAAAGGAGTCGGGATTGGTGACGACTGTGTATGCAAGCGTGACGCTGTTCATGGCGGGCCTCGTCGACAACGGTGAAGTGGCCATTATGCGTCAATTCCGGCGGTAGCTGATCCTTGCGGCAAGTCAATAGCCGTGACGGCCGCCGGCGCTACAGTAGGCTGGGCCAACAACATCGCCAACACTGCCATGCGCACACTGCTCGGTACCATCAGGAACACTTTCACTCTGCCAGCCAGGCTATCGCCGGCGGCACGCATGGAACGGCTGTCCGACCGCCTCGGCCTGCCCGCCGTTGACCCCGGGCCGGCCGCCATCGTCCAGGCCTGCACGGCCTGGCTGTGCGCGGCGCAGGACCATTCCAGTTCAAACGACGGCGGCGTCGCGCGCGACTACAGCCTGCAAACGGGCTGGTCGAGCTCCTACCCGGAGACCACCGGCTACATCATTCCCACCGTGATCACCGTGGCGAGGCGCACGGGCGCGCATGGTAAAGATGAAGCGCTGCACGGGCGGGCGCGGCGCATGCTCGATTGGTGCGTGGCCATCCAGTTCCCGGAAGGCGGTTTCCAGGGCGGGAAAATCGATTCCACGCCACGCGTGCCCGTCACCTTCAACACGGGGCAGATTCTGCTGGGCCTGGCCGCCGGCGTGGCAGCCTATGGCGCGCCCTACGAAGACGCCATGCACCGCGCGGCAAGCTGGCTGCGCGACAGCCAGGATGCCGACGGCTGCTGGCGCCGCCATCCGACGCCGTTCGCCAGCGCCGGCGACAAGGCCTATGAAACGCACGTGGCCTGGGGCCTGTTCGAAGCGGACCGCGTCGCGCCGGGCCACGGCTATGGCGATGCCGGCCTGCGCCAGGTCGACTGGGCGCTCACCAAGCAGCGCCCCAACGGCTGGTTCGCTTCGAACTGCCTGGACAACCCGCTGCTGCCGCTGACCCATACCATCGGCTACGCCTTGCGCGGCCTGCTCGAAGCGCACCGCTTTTCGGCGCGCACCGACCTGCTGGACGCCGCCGCGCGCACCGGAACGAGCGTCGCGAAAGCCGTGGCGGCCGATGGCTACCTGGCCGGCCGCCTCGGTCCGGACTTCCAGCCGGGGGCCAGTTACGCCTGCCTCACGGGTTCCGCGCAAAACGCGCATTGCTTGTTCCTGCTGTACCAGCTCACGGGCGAGCGGCGCTACCTCGATGCGGGGCGCCGTCTGAATAGCTTCGTGCGGCGCGCAGTCAGCATCGACGGTCCCGCGCACGCGCGCGGCGGCGTCAAGGGCTCGTTTCCCGTCGATGGCGACTACGGCACCTGGGCTTACCTGAACTGGGCGGCCAAGTTCTGCATCGACGCCAACCTGCTGGAACTGGAAATTGGCGATGCTTGACCAGGCCAAACGCGCCGCCCGGGCCGCGCTGGAAGCGTGGCGCCGCGCCGCCAGCGCCAGTCACGTGCGCCAGAGCCGGCCCCATGTGACGCGCGCCGCCTTGACCGCGGGCCTGGCGCGGCTGGGCATCGCGCCAGGCGATACGCTATTCGTCCATTCATCGCTGAAAAGCCTCGGCTACGTGGAAGGCGGCGCGCCGGCCGTGATCGGCGCGCTGCAGGACGCCGTCGGGTCACAAGGCACCCTGCTGCTGCCCACCTATTATCTGCCCGGCGGCACGGTGCGCGCCACCTGCGCCATGCCCGACTATGTGTTCGACCCGCGCCGCCATGGCACGCACATGGGGCGCCTGCCCGAAGCCTTCCTGGCCAGCGCCGGCGTCCGGCGCAGCATCCACCCCACCCACTCCGTATCCGCGTGGGGCCGCCACGCCATCCATCTCACCGAGGCGCACCACCGCGCGCCCTCGATCTTCGGCATGGATTCGCCCTGGCAGCGCTTCATCGGCTGCGAGCACGCAAAGGTGCTGGGCCTCGGCATTTCCATGGGACCGGTGACGTTCTATCACGCGCTGGAAGACGCCATGGGCGGCGCCTTTCCCGTGCCCGTGTGGGAAGACGATACCAAGCTGCTGGCCTGCCTGGACCACGCCGGCCGGCGCTGGGAGGTGCCCGTGCGCCCTTTCGACCAGGCAGTCGCCCAGCGCCGCATCGACCATCCCGGCCGCGGCGACTTGCGCGACTACTTTCACCGGGAATTCGACACTGCCGGCCTGCGCGTCAACGGCCAAGTGGGCGACGCGGCGTCGTGGTGCATACCGGCGCAGGCGTTTTATGCGCACCTGGGGCGGCTCGCGTCCGACAACGTGACGATCTACGCGAGCGCGGCGCAGCTGGCGGCGCGGCCCATCGGGCGCGCATGAAAAAGCCGCCCGGTTCGTCATGACACCGGGCGGCTCTCATTGGATCAGCGAGGACATCAAGCCTGCGGGCGATCCGTCTTCTTCTCTCTTGCCACGATATACAGCAGCACGATGATAACGGCATACGGCAGCAGCGACAGCGCGTCCGAGTGCAGGCCCGCGTAGAACGGGTTGCCGTGCTCGGCCCAGTCGGCCATCATCTGGTCGAAGTGCGTGAGCACGCCGGCCGTGATCGCGATGATGATGCCGGCCAGCGCGCCGCCGGCGATGTAGCCGGACGCCAGCAGCACGCCCGAGCTGCGGTCGCCCGCCAGCTGGCGCTCTTCCTCGTTCAGCTTCGCATTGTGTTCCAGCTTGTTGTTGCGACGATCCGCCAGCCAGCGCACCAGGCCGCCGACGAAGATCGGCAAGGTCGATGACAGCGGCAGGTACACGCCCACGGAAAACGCCAAGGATGGAATGCCGGCCATTTCCAGCACCACGGCGATCATCACGCCGAACAGCACCAGGGTCCACGGCAGTTGCTGGTCGAGGATGCCCTTGATGATGTAGGACATCAGCACGGCCTTGGGCGCATCGTATTTCTTCACTTCCGAACCGTCCGGACGCTTGCTGTAATGGCCATTGATGCCCGGGTCGACCAGGTAAGCCAGCTGGCCGTCTTCCTTGACGAAATACTTGCCGGCCGGGCCGCCCACGGTATCGGTCTTTTGCCAGACTTTATACGTGTTGTGGTCGGTATCGGCTTGCGGGCCATGCAGCTCGCCCGTCACCGTCAGCTTCGACGCATCGACCGTCAGGCCAGGCGCCACTTGCGCGGCCGGCACGTAGACGGTGCTCGCTTCGTTCAGTTTCAGCAGAATCGGACCGAGGATCAGGGCCGACGACAAGGCGCCGGCCAAAATCGCGTACTGCTGCAGGCGCGGCGTGGCGCCCACCAGGTAGCCGGTCTTCAAATCCTGCGACGTGGTGCCCGCGTTGCTGGCGGCGATGCAGACGATGGCGCCCACCGACAGGGCCGTCACATAGTAACGCCCGCCCGTCCAGCCCATGATCAGGAAGATCAGGCAGGTAAACAGCAAGGTGGCCACGGCCATGCCGGAGATCGGGTTCGACGACGAGCCGATTTCGCCCGTCAGGCGCGACGACACGGTGGCGAACAGGAAGCCGAAGACGAGAATCAGCAGCGCGCCGAGGAAGTTCATGTGCAGCGGCGTGGCGAAGGTGATCACGGCGATGATGGACAGGCAGCCGATGACGACCCATTTCAGGGGGATATCCTGGTCGGTGCGCAGGGTGGAATTGCTCTTGACGCCCTTGCCGATGCCTTTCAGGCCGGCCGACAGGCTGCGCCAGATCATGGGCATGGCGCGCACCAGCGAAATCAGGCCGCCGGCGGCCACGGCGCCCGCGCCGATGTACAGCACGTAGGCGCTGCGCACGTCATCCGCGCCCATTTCGCTGATCAACTTGGTGCCAGGAGACAGCACGGTGGTCAGGCTGTCGCCGAAGAACTTGATCATCGGGATCAGCAGCAGGTAGGACAGCACGCCGCCGGCCGCCATGGTGGCGGCGATGCGCGGGCCGATGATGTAGCCCACGCCCAGCAATTCAGGCGAAATCTCGGCACCGATGGAGCCGCCCTTGAGCGGTGCGGCAAATTCCACGCCCGGCGTATCCTTCCAGCCCTTGAACGAGATATTGAATACCTTGTACAGCAAGCCGACGGCAAAACCGCCGAAGATGATCTTGGCGCGGCGCTTGGCGTCCAGCGCGGCAGCCGAATCCTTCTCGATGCTTTCGCCGGCGGCGATGCGCGATTCTTCCGTGGCGGCCGCCTTCAGCACTTCGGCGCACGCCGTGCCTTCGGGGAATTTGAGTTCCTTGTGCTGGTCGACGATCATCGTGCGGCGCATCGGGATCATCATCAGAATGCCCAGCAGGCCGCCAAGTATGCCGACCAGCATGACGCGCGAGATTTCCAGGTCGAAGCCGAGGATCAGGATGGCGGGCATGGTCACGCCCAGGCCGAAGGCCAGCGATTCGCCGGCCGAACCGGCCGTTTGCGTGATGCTGTTTTCCAGGATCGACGAATCCTTGCCGCCCACCTTCTTGGCCAGGCCGAACAGGGTGATGGCGATCACGGCGACGGGAATCGAGGCGCTGACGGTCAGGCCCACTTTCAGCACCAGGTACAGCGAGGAGGCGCCAAAGACCATTCCAAGTATCACGCCCATGAACAGCGCGCGGAAGGTCATTTCGGGCAGTTTCGCATCGGCCGGAATATACGGCTTCACGGCGCTCGGCATTGCATCTTTTGCCATAAATCAATCCTTAATCTTTTAAAATAAACAGCCCGGATCGATGCCCGGGCTATTTGCTTGAAGCCGAGACTATCGCACAGCCGCGTTTCGATGAAAAGGTTTTTTGAGGTCCATGACGCCGCCCCGCCCGCACAGGAAGCGCCGCCGCATTGGTCTATAATCGCTGCCACCGTGCCCTGCACGCTCACGTGAGACTGCCTTGACTGCCAAACGAACCGGATTTCCCTGGCCTTCCCGCCGCGCCACCGTGCGCGGCTTCATCATCGCCGGCTGCGCCGCGCTGGCCGCCGCTGTGCTGCTGGCCGCCTATCTGTTTATGTACGTGCGCCCCCGCCTGCCCGAACTGGACGTCATCACCGACTACCAGCCGAAGATACCGCTGCGCGTGTACACGGCCGACAATGTGCTGATCGGCGAATTCGGCGAGGAGCACCGCGACTTCGTGCCGATTGCGCAAGTGCCGGAAATGATGAAGAAGGCCTTGCTGGCCATCGAGGACAGCCGCTTCTACGAGCACCACGGCATCGACTTCGTGCGCGCCGGCGGCGCCGTGCTGTCGAACCTGCGCCATGGATTCGGCCACGGCGGCGGCTCCACCATCACCATGCAGGTGGCGCGCAACTTCTTCCTGACGCGCGAAAAAGTCGCTTCGCGCAAGCTCAATGAAATCATGCTGGCCCTGAAAATCGAGGCGGCCCTGTCGAAAGAGCAGATTCTCGAGCTGTACATGAACCAGATGTACCTGGGCCAGCGCTCGTTCGGCTTCGGCAGCGCGGCGCAGACCTACTTCGGCAAACCGCTCAATGAACTGTCGATCGCGGAAATGGCCATGCTGGCCGGCCTACCGCAAAACCCCTCGCGCCACAACCCGATCAGCAATCCGAAAAAGGCGCACGCGCGCCAGCGGCTGGTCCTGAAACGCATGCGCGAACTCGATTACATCAGCGAAGGCCAGTACCAGCAGGCGCTGGACCAGCCGCTGCATATCAACAGCCGCGGCAAGCAGGGTTTCGACACCCACGCCGAATACGTGGCCGAACTGGCGCGCCAGGCCGTCTACGCGCAGTTCAAGGAAGACAGCTATACCAAGGGCATCAGCGTCTACACGACGATCCTGAAAGCCGACCAGGACGCGGCCTACGCCTCGACGCGACGCAACGTCATCGCCTACGACCAGCGCCACGGCTACCGCGGCCCGGAAACCTTCATCGACATGCCAGCCGACCCGGAGCAACGCGACGACGCCATCGACGCGGCGCTGCAAAAACGCCCGGACAGCGATGGCCTGATCGCCGCCGTCGTCACGGAAGTGGCCAGCGGCAAGGTGGTGGCCGACACGGGCGACGGCGAGGCCAAGGCCATCACGGGCGAAGGCTTGCGCTTTGCCGCCCCGGCCTTGTCCGCCAAGGCGAGCGCCGGCATCAAGCTGCGCCCGGGCGCCGTGATCCGCATCACCAGAGATGGCAAGGACAACTGGGCCATCACGCAAGTGCCGCTGGTGGCCGCCGCCTTTGTGTCGCTCGACGCGGACACGGGCGCCTACCACGCCATGGTGGGCGGCTTCGACTACAACCTGCAAAAATTCAACCACGTGACGCAGGCATGGCGCCAGCCCGGTTCGGCCATGAAGCCGTTCGTGTATTCGGCGGCGCTGGAAAAAGGCTTTTCGCCGGCCACCCTGATCAACGACGTGCCGTTGGAAATGCAGGCGGGCGGCAAGGTGTGGGCGCCGCAGAATGACGATTTCAAGTTCGACGGCCCCGTCACCATGCGCTATGCGCTGGCGCAATCGAAGAACGTGGCCTCCGTGCGCATCCTGCGCGCGCTGGGCGTGTCGTACACGCACGACTTCCTCGAGAAATTCGGCTTCGACCCGGCCCGCCAGCCGAACAACCTGACCATGGCGCTGGGCACGGGTTCCGTCACGCCCGTGCAGATGGCGGGCGCCTACGCCCTGTTCGCCAATGGCGGCCACCAGGTGGAACCGTATCTGATCGACCGCATCGTCGACGCCAAGGGCGCCATCCTGATGCAGACCAAGCCGCCCGCGCCGAACGACGACAAGACCCTGGCGCTGGACCCGCGCAACGCCTTCGTGATGGACAGCATGCTGCGCGAAGTGGCGCGCACGGGCACGGGCGCGGCGGCGACGAAAAAACTGGGCCGGACTGACATCGCCGGCAAGACGGGCACCACCAGCGACGCCGTCGACGGCTGGTTCGCCGGCTACAGCGGCGGCATCGTGGCCGTGGCGTGGATGGGCTATGACGAACCGAAATCGCTGGGCGGACGCGAATTCGGCGCCACCCTGGCCATGCCGATCTGGATCGACTACATGCGCACGGCCCTGTCGACGCGCCCGCAAATCACGCGCGCCGTGCCGGCTGGCCTGAGCCAGGTCGACGGCGAGTGGCTGTACGACGAATTCATCGACATGAATGGTGTCAAGACGCTGGATATGGACGTGGAGACGCCGACGGATCCGGCGGCCGTGCCGGAGACGGTGCCGGTGGAAACCACGAACTGAGGAACCCGCAGGTCGGGTTAGCCGGAACGGCGTAACCCGACAAGCCGCAGTCGGCTCTTGTCGGATTACGCTTCGCTAATCCGACCTACCGGTCATGCTCAGGTACCCGCGCACCGTGCTGACGACGCTGTCGGCAAAATCGTCGACATTGACCTTCGCGGCGCGGTACTTCCAGCGCTTCACGTACCAGTCCTGGAACAGGGCCAAGCAGTGCGCGGCCAGCAAGGTGGCGTCGCCCTGCGGCTTCGGTTCGATTTCGGCGATGGTGGCGGCGATCAGGGTCTGCACGTACAGTTCCGAATTCTTCGCCATGCTGCGCTGCTCCACCTGCAGCACGCGCGAATCCATGAAGACGAAATAAAACCACGGCTGCAGCACTTCGGACAGGTAGATCGACGAGCGTATCATCGCCTCCAGGCGGTCCAGCGGCGACTTCACGTCGGCGAACAGCAGCGGCAAGGCTTGCGTGGCGTGGCGCACCACGTCCTCGATCATTTCGGCCAGTTGATCCTTGCTGGTGATGTAACCATACAGGCCGCCCATCGACAGACCCGTCTCGCGGCACAGGTCGCGCAAGCTCATGGCGCGGAAGCCCACGTCATTGGCCAGGCGGAAGGTGGCGACGAAGATGCGTTCCAGATTTTCCAGCGCCGGCTTGCGGCGCTTGACGCCGATACGTTCCGCGTGGCGGTCAAGAATATATTCCCAGATGTTTTCGCCATTTAAAGGCGTCATCTGCTGAAACTGTTCAAAATTAAAATGGGTCGACAAGTGCATTCCCAAATAACGGTGTAAGAGCGATATCCATGCAATGCCTGGGCAAGGCACTGCAAGACGGCGGGACGGCTGATGCGGGGCCGATTATAGCTCAGGAAAACAACTATTTTACTTTTCAACTATGCAATGGGCGCATAAGCAACGCCAAATTCCCACAGTTATTGCGCTGCATCATGCAATTCAAATGCAATTTACATCCAGCGGTGCTACATTCAAAAAACCGAGCGCTCGCTATATTTAATGCATCGATAGAATGTGAAGGCGCGCACGGCACATCGCTACAGCATCGACATTTCCATACGATTCAAATAACGGAGACAAAATGAAGACTCGCTTTTGGCAACTGCTATCCACCCTGCTCCTCAGCATCGCCATCCTGCCCGGCAGCGCCAGCGCCGCCGGCTACACGCAAACGAAGTACCCGATCGTGCTCGTGCACGGCCTGTTCGGCTTCGACAAGCTCGGTCCCGTCGAGTATTTTTATGGCGTCCCCGACGCCTTGCGCAGCGGCGGCGCGCAAGTGTACGTGACCACCGTGTCGGCCGCCAACAGCACGGAAGTGCGCGGCGAGCAGCTGCTGTCGCAGGTGCGGCAAATCCTCGCCGCCACGGGGGCGGCCAAGGTCAATTTGATCGGCCATAGCCATGGCGGCCCCACGGCCCGCTACGTCGCTTCCGTGCGCCCCGACCTGGTGGCGTCCGTCACCAGCGTGGCCGGCGTCAACAAGGGCTCCAAGGTGGCCGACATCCTCAGCGGCGCCATTCCCAATACCAGCAATGCGCTGGGCAATGCGCTGGCCTCGCTGATCGGCATTTTGTCGGGCAACAAGGGCTTGCCGCAAAACGCGGGCGCCTCACTGGCGTCGCTGTCCACGGCCGGCTCGCTCGCCTTCAACAGCCGCCACCCGCAAGGCGTGCCTACCTCGGCCTGCGGCGAAGGCACCTATCAGGTGCAAGGCGTGTATTATTTCTCGTGGAGCGGCGCGCAACCGTACACGAATGTGCTCGACATGGGCGACCCGGCACTGGCGGCCATCAGCCTGGCCTTCGGCGGCGTCAAGAACGATGGCCTGGTGAGCAGCTGTTCCAGCCACCTGGGCAAGGTGATCCGCGACGACTACGCCATGAACCACCTCGATGAAGTCAACCAGTTCGTCGGCATCGTCAACCTGTTCGAAACGAACCCCGTCACCGTCTTCCGCCAGCAGGCCAACCGCCTGCAAGGCCTGGGACTGTAAGGAGTAGCGCATGCACGCAAAATGGATCATCGGCGGCAGCCTGGCGGCTTTGGCCCTGTACCTGGCGTTGCGCCCCGGCGAGCCGCCAGCCCCGCCGCCGGAAAGGGCGGAACCGGACCTGTTCGCGTTCGTGCGCTCAATGGAAGGCACGCGGCCAGACGGCAACGTCACGGTGGCCGCCGGCGACAAGCTGGTGGTCGACGCGGAACTGGGCCATCTGTTCGACTACTACCTGGCGGGCCTCGGCGAAAAGCCGCTGGCCGCCATCCGCAGCCAGATCGAGGCGGAGCTGGACCGGCGCCTGGCGCCCGTCCCCGCCCGCGAAGCGAAGCGTTTGCTGGGCGCCTACCTGGCCTACAAGCAGGCATTGCTCGGCGCGGAACAGGCCTTGCCGGCGCAAGCCGATGCGGCTCTGGCGGCGCGCGCGCGCCTGCATGCCATGCGCGCCTTGCGCGGCAATTACTTTACAGCCGAGGAAAGCGCGGGCCTGTTCGGCGCCAGCGACGCGTATGACGACGACGCCGTGGCGCGCATGACCATCCTCGGCGACACGTCGCTCGATGAAGCGCAGCGCCAGGCGCAACTGACGGCGCTCGATCAAAAAATGCCGCCCACCCTGCGCGCCGCGCGCGACGCGCCGCTGCAGGTGGCGCAGCTGGACGCCTCCGTCAAGGCCTTGCGGGCACAGGGCGGCGGCGACAATGAAGTCTACCGCCTGCGCGCCAGCACCTTCACGCCGGCGGCGGCCGCGCGTCTGGCGGAACTGGACCGCGAAGAATCGCAATGGCAGCAGCGCATCATCGCGTATCGAGCGCAGAAGGCCAGCCTGCCAGGCGGCGCGCAGGATGCGGCGGCCCTGCGGCAACTGCGCGACGCCAGTTTCACGCCGGACGAACAGCGCCGGCTGGGCGCCTACGAATAGCGCTCAAGCCAGCTGCGCCAGCAAGGCAGCCGCCGCCATCACGTCCACCGTTCCCCGCCCCTGCCGATAGCCCGCATGGACGGGGGCCAGCACGGCGTGCGCGGCCGCGCCGCGGCCTTGCGCCTGCAGCACGGCCGCCAGGCTGGTGGCGCAGCGCAGTTCCCAGCCTGGCGCCTGCTGCTCCCTGGCCAGCCGCAGCGCTTCTTCCAGTTGCACCCGCACCGCTTCCAGCCCGGCCGCATCGCCTTGCGCCAGCGCGCGCCAGCGCTGGTGCGCGTCACGGCGCAGCACTTCCGGCGCACTCCACGGCGCCTGGCCCGTGCGAGCGCGCCGCAGCGCCTGGCTATCGGCGGCAGCGTCGTGCAGGGTGGCCATCAAGTCGACCTGTATCGGCCAGTTGCGCACCGCAGGCCAGGGGAATGGCGTCAGCGCCTCGCCTCCATCGAGCAGGCGCTGGTAAGCGGCGCCCCAGGCGCTCCAGTACAGCAAGCCATAGCGGGCCGCATGCTCGCACAGCAGGCAAGTCCACGCATCGGCCAGCTCCCGCTGCCCGCACCACAGGGCAACGGGAATGGCATTGATGGCCAGCGCCACGCACAGCGTGACGCCATTGTGCTCGAGCCCCACGGCCACCGCCTCGCGCACCAGGGCCAAGGCGTCGTCGGGGCGGCCCTGCATCCATAGGCAGCGCGCCAGCGTGCCGCGCAGGCACACCTGCTGATCGGCCAGCAAGACATTATTGAAGCCAAGCTGGCCTGCGCCCTCGGGATGCGCGAGCACCATGCGCGCCAGCGCCGCCGATTGCGCGTAACGTCCCTGCAGATACTCGCCCACGGAGCGCATGCGCGCCAGCACCAGCCGCATCGGCGTATCGCCGCGCGCGTCGCACAGGACGGCAAGCTCGGTGACGTAACTGTCGGCGCGCTGGAAATCGGCCAGCTTCAGGCTGCAGATCCACATGCCGCAAATCGCTTCAAAGCGGCGGCTGCCATCGTCCGTGCGCATGGCCAGCGCATAGCCGCGCTGGAACGAGCGCAGCATGGTACCGGTGATGCCCTGCGTATGCAGCAGCAGGTGCGCCTGCGAGGCATGCAGCCGCATCTCGCTGTCCGGGTCGTCCAGCGCATGCGCGGCCATGCGCGCGAGCGCGCGCCCGACGCGCACGCGGTACTCGTCCATCAGCGACAGCTGGTAAAACAGGGTTTGCGCGGCCAGGGTCAGCGCCACGCCCAACGCCACGTCGCCCTCCTCGCCGAAGGCCCAGTCGATGGCGGCGCGCAGGTCGTCGACGTGGCGGCCGTAGCGCGCGCTCCAGCGGGCCGGCGGCATGCTCTTCCAGTCGGCGGCGATGCGCCCGGCCAGGCCCAGGCAATGGCGCGCATGACGCAGCAGCACGGCGCCCGCGTCCCCGCCCGCCGACAGCTGCGCGCTGGCATAGGCGCGCGTGGTGTCGAGCAGCCGGTAATACACGTGCTGGTGGCAAAACTCGATGCTGACGAGGGACTTGGCCGCCAGGTCGGCCAGCGTATCGAACACGTCGCATCCGGCCACGGCGCTGGCCGACTCGAGGCGGAAGCGGCTCCTGAACACGCTCAGCGCCTGCAGCACCTGGCGCTCTTGCGCGTCGAGCAGGCCGTAGCTCCAGTCCAGGGTGGCGCGCAGGGTCTGGTGGCGCAAGGGCATGTTGCGCGCGCCGCGCGTGAGCAAACGAAAGCGGTCGTCGAGCTGGCGGCGCAATTCGTGCAAGCCGAAATGGCCGATGCGCCCGGCCGCCAGTTCCAGCGCCAGCGGGATGCCATCGAGCCGCCGGCAAATGTCCACCACCACGGGCACGTCGGCGTCGGCCAGCACGAAAGCATCGTCGACGGCCGCGCAGCGTTCGCAAAACAGCTGCACCGCGGCGAAATGGCGGGCCGCCGCCGCATCGGGCACGGCATCGGCCGGCGGCAATTCCAGCGCGGGCAGGCGCTGCAACTGCTCGCTGGTGAGACGCAGCGGCTCGCGGCTGGTGGCCAGCACGTGCAGCAGCGGCGCGCCCTTGAGCAAGGCGTCGGCCAGCGTGGCGGCCGCGCCGATCACGTGCTCGCAGTTATCGAGCACGATCAGCATGTGGCGCGGGCGCAGGTAGGCCAGCAGGACCGGCATGGCGTCGCCGGCCGCCACGGCCACCCCGAGCGCCGTGGCCAGCGCCAGCGGCACCAGGCGGCCCTCCTCCAGCGGCGACAGATCGACGAAACACACGCCGTCGGCATAGCGGCGCAGCACGCGCGTGGCCAGGCCGACGGCCAGCGTGGTCTTGCCGATGCCGCCCGGGCCGGCAATGCACAGCAGGCGCAATTGCAGCAGCTGGTTGGCCATCGTCTGCAGCACCTCGGCGCGGCCCAGCATGCGCGTCAGCATGACGGGCAGGTTGTGCCGGGGTTCGGCGCCGGCCGCACCGGGTGCCGGCCTGCCCGTGTGCGCCAACGGCGCGAGGAAACCGTAGCCGCGCCCGGGAACGGTGGTGATGTAGCGCTGGCCGTCGCGGCCGTCGCCAAGCGCCTTGCGCAGCGCCGCCAGGTGCACGCGCAAGGTCGCGTCGTCGACGACGGCATTGGGCCAGACAATGGCCACCAGTTCATGCTTGTCGACGATGTCGCCGGCGCGCTCGAGCAGGGCCAGCAGCAAGTCCATGGCCCTGCTGCCCAGGCGTAGCGCGCGTTCGCCTTCGAACAGCACGCGCTCTAGCGGCAAAAGGCGAAACGGGCCGAAGACATAGGCCGGGGCGGGACTGTTTATCATTCTTGCGAGGGGGAGTAGGTGTTAACGCATGCGGCTTGCAGAGGACCTATTTTACTGAGCATGCGCGCCATGCCGTACCAGGCCGGCCGGCGCGCCCGCGGCCAGCAGCGCGGCCACCTCGGCCGCGGGCGCCGGGCGGTGCAGATAAAACCCCTGTACCTGCGGGCAGCCGAGCCGCCGCAGTTGCGCCATCTGCCCGCCGTTTTCCACGCCCTCGGCCAGCGCCTGCAAGCCCAGGCCCCGCGCCAGCGCCAGGGTCGAGGCGACGATGACGGCGTCGCGGCCACCGCTGCCACCGTTGCCCAGCTCATGGATGAAGGAGCGGTCGATCTTGATGGTGTCAATGGGCAGCATCCTGACATGACTGAGGCCCGAATGGCCGGTGCCATAGTCGTCGAGCGAAATGGACAGGCCCAGCGCGCGCAGCCGGCGCAATCCCTGCGTCGCCTGCGCCATGTCGTCGATGCAGCAGCTTTCCGTCACTTCCAGCTCCAGCAGGCCGGGCGGAATGGCGTGGCGCCGCAAGCAGCCCAGCACGAAGTCGGGCAGGTGCGGCTGGCACAGCTGGCGCGCCGACACGTTCACGGCGACCGGCACCACGGGCAAGCCCGCCGCGCGCCACTGCGCCAGTTGGCGGCAGGCCGCGTCGATGCCCCAGTTGCCCAGCGCGGCGATGGCGTTCGTCCGCTCGGCCAGGCCGATGAATTCGTTCGGGTAGACCAGGCCGTGGCGCGGATGGTTCCAGCGCAGCAGCGCTTCCAGGCCGACCAGGCGCAATTGCGCCGTATCGAACTTGCCCTGGTAGTGAAAGCAGAATTCGCCGTTGGCGATGGCCCTGTCCAGGCGCCCCTGCAACTCCCGGCTGCGCGCCGGCGCCCGGCACAGCCGCGCCAGCGCGCCGTGCCAGAACCTTGCCAGGCGCGCCACTAGGCCAGCAGGCGCGGCAAGGCCGGCGCAGTGCGGCCCGCCAGAACCGCCGGCCCCTGGCGCAGGCGAAACACGCTGACCACCTGCAGCAGCCTGGCCGCTTCGCCTTCCAGCGATTGCGAAGCGGCCGCCGCTTCCTCCACCAGGGCCGCATTCTGCTGCGTCACTTCGTCCATCTGCACGACCGCCTGGCTGACCTGGCCGATGCCCGTGCTTTGCTCGGCGCTGGCGGCCGTGATGTCGGCCACCATCTGGCTCACGCGTCCCACGGCCGCCACCACGTCCCGCATCGTGGCGCCCGCCTGCGCCACCAACGCCGCGCCCGCGTCCACCTGCTGCGTCGAGTTGGCGATCAGGGCGCGGATATCGCGCGCCGCCGCCGCGCTGCGCTGCGCCAGGTTGCGCACTTCCGTTGCCACGACGGCAAAGCCGCGCCCCTGCTCGCCCGCGCGCGCCGCTTCCACGGCCGCGTTCAGGGCCAGGATATTCGTCTGGAAAGCCAGCATGTCGATCACGCCGATGATGTCGGCAATCTGCGCCGACGACGCGCTGATGGCGTCCATCGTATGGATCACCTGGCCCACGGCTTGCCCGCCGGCGCCGGCGATGTTCGCCGCCTCGACGGCCAGCACGCTGGCATGGCGGGCATTGTCCGCGTTCTGCTGCACGGTCGAGCTCAGTTCCTCCATGGCCGATGCCGTCTGTTCGAGCGAGCTGGCCTGCTCCTCGGTGCGCGAGGACAGGTCGATATTGCCGGCCGCGATCTGCGACGAGGCCGTCGCGATGGTGTCGGTGCCGCTGCGCACCTGCTGCACGATGTCGAGCAGGTTGCCGTTCATGATGCACAGCGCGTCGAGCAGCTTGCCCGTTTCATCGCCGCCGTGGCGGCCGAAGGTCGACGTCAGGTCGCCGGCGGCCACGGTCTGCGCCACGCTCAAGGCATGGCGCAGCGGATCGACGATGCTGCGCGTGACCAGCCAGGCCGTGACGAGCGAGAAGAGCACGGCCAGCGCGCTCAGCGCCAGCATCATGTTGCGCGCCGTGGCGTGTTCCGCGCGCACCTGGGCGCCCGCTTCCTCCATCAGCCCATGCTGGTGCGCGATCAGGCTTTCCAGCGCCGCCATGTAGCGCAGCTGCTCGCCGCGCACGGTGCCCAGCAGCAAACCGGTCGCTTCGTCGCGCGCGCCCTCGCCCAGCAGGGCCAGCACCTTGTCGCGCCCGCCATTGAACGCGGCGCGCGCCTGCGTCACGGCCGCCATCAGCTGGCGGCCCTGCGGCGACAGCACCACCTGTTCCAGCTGCGCCAGCCCCTTTTCCGTTTCGCCGCCCGCCCTGGCGATGGTGGCGCGTTCCTGCGCCAGCTGCTGCGGCTCCGTCATCAGCAGCAGGTTGCGCGAGGAGCGTGCGATGATGTTGACATTCTTGATGATGTCGTTGGCCAGCACGGTTTTCGGATATTTGTCATCGATCACGTCGCGCATGCGCAGCTCCAGGCTCGACAGGCGCAGCATGCCCAGCACGGCGGTCGCCAGCAGCAGCAAGGTCAACAATGCAAAGGCGCAGCGCAAGCGCGTGCCGATTTTCATATTTGCCATCTTCATTCGCATCCTTCAGTGTGGTGCATCGGTCATCGCGCCGGGCTCGCATGCAAGGCTGACGGCAATGGCTGCCGCCTGCCAGGTATGGCCGGACGCAGCAGGCGGAAGGGTCAGCCGGGATGTGGCCGAGGCGGGAACAAGGGCGGTACGGCAGGCAGTGTGAGTTATCTCACAGGCAATGTCGCGTTAAGTTTTGCAAAGATTTGCTTAGATGGCAAAACAGCTATTTTAATAACGCTGTTTTTTTAGTAAGTAGTAGCCGCAGTGCGCGCCGGCGCATACATGTAAAAACGGCCGCGCAAGGCGGCCATCCGGTAGCGCATGCTGGCGCCTTCACGCCATCAGAACACTTCCCACTCGTCGTCGCGCGGCGCGTTCTGGCGCTGGGACGGCACGGCGCGCAAGGCCGGGCGGCCCGCCGCGGGACGTGATGCGGGACGCTGCGGCGCTACGCTGGCCGCCACGGCACGCGGCGCGGCCGGCTTTGCCTGCGCGTTTGCACGTGCGGCAGGCGCCTGCGCGCCATCGAGCTTGAAGACGCTGACCACCTGGGCCAGCTGGCCCGATTGCTCCTGCAGCGATTCGGCCGCGGCGGCCGCCTCTTCCACCAGGGCAGCATTCTGCTGCGTCACCTGATCCATCTGGCCGATGGCCTGGTTGATCTGGTCGATGCCCGAGCTTTGCTCCTGCGTGGCCAGGCTGATTTCCGCCATGATGTCCGTCACGCGCTGCACGCTGGCGACGATTTCGGCCATCGTGCTGCCCGCCTCGGCCACCAGTTTGCTGCCCGTATCGACGGCCACGACGGAGTCGCCGATCAGCGTCTTGATTTCCTTCGCTGCGCCAGCGGACCTTTGGGCCAGATTGCGTACCTCGGTGGCCACCACGGCAAAGCCGCGTCCCTGCTCGCCCGCGCGCGCCGCTTCCACGGCCGCATTCAAGGCCAGGATGTTCGTCTGGAAGGCGATGCCGTCGATGACGGAAATGATGTCGACGATCTTGCGCGACGAATCGTTGATGGCGTCCATGGTTTCGACCACCTTGCCCACCACGGCGCCGCCCTTGACCGCCACGCCCGAGGCGCTCAGCGCCAGCTGGTTCGCCTGCTGGGCGTTGTCCGCGTTCTGGCGCACGGTCGACGTCAGCTCTTCCATCGACGACGCCGTCTCTTCCAGCGAGCTGGCCTGCTCTTCCGTGCGCGAGGACAGGTCCAGGTTGCCGCTGGCAATTTCCGACGAGGCCGTGGCGATGGTTTCCGTGCCGCTGCGCACCTGGCCCACGATGCTGACCAGGCTGGAATTCATGTCTTTCAGCGCCTGCAGCAGCTGGCCCGTTTCTTCCGTCGTGTGCACTTCGATCCGGCTCGTCAGGTCGCCCGAAGCCACCGTTTGCGCCACTTTCACGGCCGAATTGATCGGCTGGGTAATGGCGCGCGTGATGTAGGCGGCGCAGCCGATGCCCAGCGCGGAGGCCAGCAAGCCGAGGATGACCATCAGGCTTTCCGAGCGGACCACGGCCGCGCTGCCGTCCTTGACGCTGGCGTCGGCCACGCCGTTATTGAGCTTGATGATCTCGTTGAGCGTGCCTTCGGCCTTGCCGAATAACGCGCGCGAATCCTGGTACTGCTTGTAGAACGCCACGAACAACTCTTTCTGCCGCGGCTCGTCGCGGTTATCGGCCAGCTGGCGCAAGATGGCCCGCACCTTGTCGTCGTCGCCCTTCCAGGCCGCCCACTCGCCCTGGAAGCGCTGCCACAGCACGGCTTCCTCGGGGGTTTGCGGCAGCGGCTCGTACAGCTTGCGGCCCGCCTCGATATTGTTCCACGCCTTGGTGCGCAGCTGCAGCGCTTCCGCAAACTTGTCCTGTGCCTGGTAATTGTTTTCATAGATGGCGGCCGTCAGGGTGGCGGCGGCGACGGCCGTCTGGCCTTCGCTCATCATCATCAGGCCCTGGATCGACGGCAGGCGCACCACGCCGATTTCATTGACGGCATTGCCCACGGTGGCGATGCCCGCGTAGCCGCTGATGCCCACCACCAGCAAGGCCGCCATCATCACGGCAACGAGCGTCGCCAGTTTCCATTTGATCAGTAAATTCTTAAACATGGCTAGATCCTTTATAAAGTCACGACGACTGCTGGCAAAGTTGAGGCTGGCATGTTCGAGTAAAACAGCTGACACTTGTATAAAGGTGGCGGGGATGGGGCGTACGCTTCGTTACAATTGGCGAGATTTGATAAGTGGAAGCATAGAGGAAAAATATGGTTCTGGCTGATACATACTTGATACAAAACAAGATTTATTTCTTTCCTGTGGCGCGTGTTGCACAGCGGTCAAAAAAATTGACAGGGCGCCCCGCTTTGGTGCAAAAAATCCCCGTGCCTCCCTATTGGCTGCGCAGTTGATAGTCGTATAAGATGAGCAACAAGCAAACAACAGGCAGACCATGGCTTATCCTATCGAACACAAACTGGTGATCGGGGTCGCTTCCAGCGCCCTGTTCGACCTGGCCGAATCGCACCAGGTCTATCTGGACAACGGCCCCGAGGAATACCGCAAATACCAGGAAACGCATATCGACACGGTGCTGCCGCGCGGCGTGGCCTTCCCCTTCATCCGCCGTTTCCTGAACATCAACAAGCACTATCCGCGCCAGTCGCCCGTGGAAGTGGTGCTGTTTTCGCGCAATTCGCCTGAAACGGGCTTGCGCGTGATGCACTCGATCGCCCACTACGGCCTGGACATTTCGCGCGCCGCCTTCATGACGGGCAAGTCGCCCTACCCCTACCTGCCCGCCTTCAACGCCTCGCTGTTCCTCAGCGCAAATGAAGGCGACGTGCGCAGCGCGCTGGCCTGCGACTATCCGGCCGGCCTGGTGCTGCCGTCGCGCACGGAAGACGATGAAAACGACGAGGAACTGCGCGTGGCCTTCGATTTCGACGGCGTGATCGCCGACGACGAAGCGGAAACCGTCTTCAAGCGCAACAACGACGTCGATGAATTCCACGCCCATGAAACCCTGAACGTGGGCACGCCGCACCGCCCCGGCCCGCTGGCCGGCCTGTTCCAGAAGCTGGCCACCATGCAGCGCCTGGAAGAAAGGGCCCAGCGGCGCGACCCCGGCTATAAAAAGATCCTGCGCATCGCCATCATCACGGCGCGCAACGCGCCCTCGCACGAGCGAGTCGTGACGACCCTGAAAAGCTGGGGCGTGGCGGCCGACGAGACGTTTTTCCTCGGCGGCATGGACAAGTCGCGCGTACTGGCCGTGTTCAAGCCGCATATCTTCTTCGACGACCAGCTGAGCCACCTGAAATCGGCGGGCGGCACCATACCGATGGTGCATGTCCCCTTCGGCATCGCCAATGCCCGCGCGGGATAAAACCTGCTGCGCGTCGTGCTTTGCGGCCTGCGATGCTCACCGTACCAGCGTACGGTTGCGCTTCTTAGCCACAAATCACTGCCGCTCGCGACGGTTTTCTCAAGCGCGGAGATAAGGGCGATGGTCTATAATCTCGCCTGTCAGCGCCGTCACTGGCGGCGCGGCGCGCACCACAGCTGTTCCACTCAACTGCCTCTGCCACTAGTGTCATCGCCTGCATGTCCTTAGACTTAACAAAAGCCCTCCCCAAGCCCGGCAACCGCTATGCGCTGCCCGCCCTGTATGGTTCATCCGACGCCTATGCCCTGGCGCTGGCCGCCTTGGCCTTGAAAGCGCGGGGCCAGATGCTGGCCGTGGTGGTGGCGCAGGCCAGCGACGGCCAGCGCCTGCTCGATGAAATCCCCTGGTTTGGCGGCAAGGACCTGCGCTGCCACCTGCTGCCGGACTGGGAAACCCTGCCCTACGACGCGTTCTCGCCGCACCAGGACCTGGTCTCCGAGCGCCTGGCCACCTTGCACGAAATCCAGACACGCCAGTGCGACGTGCTGATCGTGCCGGCCACCACGGCGCTCGTGCGCCTGGCCCCGCCATCCTTTTTGGCCGCCTACACCTTCTTCTTCAAGAAGGGCGAAAAGCTCGACGAAGCGCGCCTGAAGTCGCAGCTGACCCTGGCCGGCTACAGCCATGTCTCGCAAGTGATGTCGCCCGGCGAATACTCGGTGCGCGGCGGCCTGCTCGACCTGTTCCCCATGGGGTCCGCCCTGCCCTACCGCCTCGATTTGTTCGGCGACACCATCGAAACCATCCGCACCTTCGACGCCGACACCCAGCGCTCGCTGTATCCCGTGCATGAAGTGCGGCTGCTGCCGGGCCGCGAATTTCCCATGGACGAAGCGGCCCGCACCACCTTCCGCAACCGCTGGCGCGAACAGTTCGAAGGCGATCCATCGCGCTCGGTCGTCTACAAGGACATCAGCAGCGGCATCGCCTCGGCCGGCATCGAGTACTACCTGCCCCTGTTCTTCGAGCACACGGCCACCCTGTTCGACTACCTGCCGCCCGACGCCTCGCTCGCCCTGGTGGGCGAGATCGACGCTGCCATCGGGCGCTTCTGGACCGACACGCAGTCGCGCTACCGCTTCCTGAAGGCGGACCGCGAGCGGCCGATTTTGCCGCCCGAATCGCTGTTCCTGTCCGACGAGCAGTTCTTCGGCCTGGCCAAGCCGTATGCGCGCCTGGCGATCAGCAAATCGAACGATGCGCTGGCGTCCGAACTGTCCGCGCCCATGCCGAACATCGCCGTCAACCGCCGCGCCGACGATCCGCTGGCCAACCTGCGCAGCTATTTGCTGCAATCGGGACGCCGCGTGATGATCTGCGCCGAATCGAACGGCCGCCGCGAAACCTTGCAGCAGTACTTCAGCGAATACGATCTGCACCTGACGCCCGTGGAAGGCAGCGACGGCTTCCTGCAATCCGACGCCAAGCTGATGCTGGGCGTGGCGCCGCTGCATGCGGGCTTCGAGCTGTTTACGCCCGAGGGCAATCTGGCCTTCATCACCGAAACGGAGCTGTACGCCGGTTCCGGCCGCCGGGTCGGCAGCAAGAAGCAGGAAGGCGTGACGCAGGTCGAGTCGATGGTGCGCGACCTGTCGGAGCTGAAAATCGGCGACCCCGTCGTGCACATCAACCACGGCATCGGGCGCTACATGGGCCTGACCAGCATGGACCTGGGCGAAGGCGAGACGGAGTTCCTGCATCTGGAATACGCGAAGGACACCAAGCTGTACGTGCCCGTGTCGCAGCTGCACGTCATTTCCCGCTATTCGGGCGCTTCGCCGGAAGACGCGCCGCTGCATTCGCTCGGTTCGGGCCAGTGGGAAAAGGCGAAGAAGCGCGCGGCCGACCAGGTGCGCGACACGGCCGCCGAGCTGCTCAACCTGTATGCGCGCCGCGCGCTGCGCCAGGGCCACTCGTTCGAATTCTCGTCGCACGATTACCAGCGCTTCGCCGACAGCTTCGGCTTCGACGAAACGCCGGACCAGGCCGAGGCCATCCACAACGTCATCAAGGACATGACTTCCGGTAAACCGATGGACCGCCTCGTCTGTGGCGACGTCGGCTTCGGCAAGACGGAAGTGGCGCTGCGCGCAGCCTTTATCGCCGTCATGGGCGGCAAGCAGGTGGCCATCCTGGCGCCCACCACCCTGCTGGCCGAGCAGCATGCGCAAACCTTCGCCGACCGCTTCGCCGACTGGCCCGTGCGCATCGCCGAGCTGTCGCGCTTCCGCAGCGGCAAGGAGATCACGCAGGCGTTCAAGGGCATGGCCGACGGCACCATCGACATCGTCATCGGCACCCATAAACTGCTGTCGGACGACGTGAAATTCACGCGTCTGGGCCTCGTCATCATCGACGAGGAACACCGATTTGGCGTGCGCCAGAAGGAAGCGCTGAAAGCGCTGCGCGCGGAAGTGGACGTGCTGACCCTGACGGCCACGCCGATCCCGCGCACCCTGGGCATGGCCTTGGAAGGCTTGCGCGACTTTTCCATCATCGCCACGGCGCCGCAAAAGCGCCTGGCGATCAAGACGTTCGTGCGCAGCGAAGGCGAAGCCATCATCCGCGAAGCGTGCCTGCGCGAGCTCAAACGCGGCGGCCAGATCTATTTCCTGCACAACGAGGTGGAAACCATCCAGAACCGCCTGGCCATGCTGACGGAACTGCTGCCCGAGGCGCGCATCGCCGTGGCGCACGGCCAGATGCACGAGCGCGACCTGGAAAAGGTCATGCGCGACTTCGTCGCCCAGCGTTTCAACATCCTGCTGTGCACGACGATCATTGAAACGGGCATCGACGTGCCGACGGCGAACACCATCATCATGCACCGTGCCGACAAGTTCGGCCTGGCGCAGCTGCACCAGCTGCGCGGCCGTGTGGGCCGCTCGCATCACCAGGCCTACGCCTACCTGCTGGTGCACGACGTGCAGGGCCTGTCGAAGCTGGCGCAGCGCCGCCTGGACGCCATCCAGCAGATGGAAGAACTGGGCAGCGGCTTTTACCTGGCCATGCACGACCTGGAAATCCGCGGCGCCGGCGAGGTGCTGGGCGAGAGCCAGTCGGGCGAGATGACGGAAATCGGCTTCCAGCTGTATTCGGACATGCTCAACGAAGCCGTGCGTTCGCTGAAAGCGGGCAAGGAGCCGGACCTGGCCGCGCCGCTGGCGTCGACCACCGAGATCAACCTGCACGTGCCGGCGCTGCTGCCGGCCGACTTCTGCGGCGACGTGCACGAGCGCCTGTCGATCTACAAGCGCCTGGCCAACTGCGCCACGCAAGAGAAGATCGACGATATCCAGGAAGAGCTGATCGACCGCTTCGGCAAGCTGCCCGACGCCGTCAAGGCCCTGGTCGAGACGCACCGCCTGCGCATCGGCGCGAAAACCGTGGGCATCGTCAAGATCGACGTGCATGGCGAGGCGGCCACCCTGCAATTCATGGCCAAGCCGCCGATCGACCCGATGCGCATCATCGACCTGATCCAGAAAAACCGCCATATCAAGCTGCATGGCCAGGACAAGCTGAAAATCACGGCCGCCATGCCGGACCTGGCCGCGCGCGTGACGCAGATCAAGACCACCATCAAGCAATTGACGGTATAGACCATTTCGATAATTAATGCAGGACTGCCACATGACCACTACCAAGACCATCACCATGAATCTGATCCTGCAGGGCCTTGACGGCGATAGCGCCCGCCTCGAGCGCATCGCCGCGCTGGCCGCGCCGACGTCCGTCACGCGCCTCGGTCCGAACGCCGTGCGCTGCGAACAGATCGCCTACTCGCCCGCGCTGCGCCCCACGATCGAAGTGGCGGCGCAGGCGGCGCAGCTGGACGCCACCTACATGATGGGCCAGCGCGAACTGCGCGAATTCAAGCTCGTGGCGATGGACATGGATTCGACCCTGATCACCATCGAGTGCATCGATGAAATCGCCGACATGCAGGGCTTGAAACCGCAAGTGGCGGCCATCACGGAAGCGGCCATGCGCGGCGAACTCGATTTTGCCGCCAGCCTGAAGCAGCGCGTGGCCCTGCTCGAAGGGCTCGACGCGTCGGCCCTGCAGCGCGTCTACGACGAGCGTCTGAAACTGTCGCCGGGCGCGGAAGCCATGCTGGCGGCCGTGCAAAAGGCCGGCCTGAAAACCCTGCTGGTGTCGGGCGGTTTTACCTTCTTCACCGAACGCCTGAAGGAACGCCTGGGCCTCGACTACACGCATGCGAACGCACTGGAAATCGTCGACGGCAAGCTGACGGGCAAAGTCCTGGGCGGCATCGTCGACGCGGAAGAAAAGCAGCGCACGGTGGAGCGCGTGTGCGCGGAACTGGGCATTTCCCCATCCGAAGCCATCGTCATGGGCGATGGCGCCAACGATTTGAAAATGATGGGCATCGCCGGCCTGTCCGTGGCCTTCCGCGCCAAGCCCGTGGTGCGCTCGCAAGCCGACGTGGCGCTGAACTTCGTGGGACTCGATGGCTTGCTCAACGTCTTGAGCTGAGTCGGCGCCAGCTTAGCCCTATCGGGCGGGCGGTGCGCGCGCGATGGCATAAGTTTGCTATATTGAAAACTTGTGACCATCCGCCAGCCCATTGTGAAAGAACGCCGCATGCCGCCACCGCTGCCAGAAGAGATACAACGCCACCTCGATATATTCGTCGCCGCCGCGCAAAAGGCCTTCGGCGCCGACCTGGCCGCCGCCGTACTGTTTGGCTCGGCCGCCGATGGCCAGCTGCGCGCCACCTCCGACGTCAACCTGCTGTTGCTGCTCAAGCGCTTTACGCCACAGGCAGCCGATGCGCTGCGCGGCCCCTTGCGCCTGGCGCACGCCGCCATCGATTTGCAGGTGATGTTCTTGCAAGAAAACGAATTGGCGCAGGCCGCCGACGCCTTTGCCGTCAAGTTTGCCGACATCATCGCGCGCCACCGGGTGCTGCATGGCGCTGACCCTTTCGCCAGCCTGCACACGAGCCGCGACGCCGTGCTGCGCCGCCTGCGGCAAGTGCTGCTGAACCAGCAGCTGCGCATGCGCGAACGGTATATGCTGTTGAGCCTGACAGAAGAACAGCTGGCCAGCGCCATCGCGGACGCGGCCGGCCCCCTGCGTTCGGCGGCGGCCTCGCTGGCGCAACTCGATGGCAAGTCTGCACAATCTGGCAAGCAGGCGCTCGAAGCGTTTGTCGACCAGCTGGGCGACCCGGCCCTGCACGCCGCCCTGCAAGCCATGTCGGCCGCGCGCGAAACGGCACGCCTAGCGCCGGGGCAGGCCCTGCCCGCCTTCACAAGCCTGATGGCGATTACCGAACGCCTGCGCGAACACGCGGAGCAGATGCGGTGAACGGCTTCAATCCCTTTGACTGGAGCGGGCCATCGTTCCTGCTGGCCTACCTGATCTTCGGCGCGCTCGTGTACTACCTGGCGCGCGAGCTGCTGATCCGCATGGAATTGCGCAATCCGCACGCCCAGCTGTCGCTGGCAGATGATCCCTACCGCATCGCGTTCCTGCGCGGTGGCGCCCTCGAAGCCGTGAAAATCGCCGCCATCGTGCTGGTCGACCGGGGCTTGCTGCGCGCCGACGGCCCGCTGCTGGAAACGGCCAACGCCGACAGCCTGCGCTTTGCCAGCCACGATATCGAACGCGACGTGCTGCGGCTGTACCTGGGGCGCCAGGGGCACAGCAAGGAACTGGCCGTGCAAGCCGAGATGCTGCCGTCGTGCCGCGCCTACGAGGAGACGTTGACGCAGCAGGAATTGCTGGTCGGCCCGCAGCTACTGCGCCGGCGCGCACGCATCACCTGGGCCGCGCACTGGCTGCTGCTGACGGTGGCCGGCGTCAAGGCCGTCATCGCCATCAGCCGCCAGCACTACAATCTGCTGTTCCTGGCGGTCCTGCTGGCGATTTTTCTCCTCATGCTGCGCGGCTTGCGCACCAGCGCGAGCAGCTGGAGCGCGCAGCGGCTGCTGACCGACCTGCGCATGCTGTTTGGCCGGCTGAACATGCGCTCATCGCGCCTGCAGGCGGGCAACAGCAGCGCCGACATGGCGCTGCTGGCCGCCATCTTCGGCATCAGCGCCCTGCCCTTGTCCGTGTACGCGTATGTCGCCGAGCTGTATCCGGTGCCCCGGCAAAATGGCGGTGGCGACTCCTCGTCCGGCAGCACGGGCGACTCGGGCGACTCGTCATCGGGCGGTGGTGACGGCGGCGGCAGCGGCTGTGGGGGATGCGGCGGTGGCGGCGGCTGTGGCAGTTAGCCAGGAGACCGCGCGCGACCGTGTCGGCCTGGGCTGGCGCGCCGAACTGGCTGCCGGCATCCTGTCCAACCTGGCGCGGATCGACGTGCTGGAAGTGATCGCCGACGATTATTACGGCGCCTCGCGCGCCGGCATCGCCGCCTTGCGCAGCCTGGCGCGGCAGGTGCCGGTCAGCCTGCATGGCGTCGGCATGGGACTGGCGTCGACGATTCCCGCCGAGCCGCGCCGGCTGCATGCGATGGCGCGCCTGATGCAAGCGGTGCAGGCGGAATCGTGGTCCGAGCACCTGAGTTTCGTGCGCGCCGGCGGCATCGAGATCGGCCACCTGGCCGCGCCGCCGCGCACGCCGCACAGCGCCGCCGGCGCCATCGCCAATATCGCGCTGGCCACGCGCATCGTCGGCAGCGCGCCGCTGATGGAAAACATCGCCACCCTGGTCCAGCCGCCGGCCAGCACCATGGACGAAGCGGCATGGCTGGCGCAGATTATCCACGGCGCGCAAGTGCCGCTGCTGCTCGACCTGCACAACCTGTATGCAAATGCCGTCAATGCCGGCGAGTCGCCGCAGGAACTGCTGCTGCGCCTGCCGCTGGACAGGGTCGGCGCCGTGCACCTAAGCGGCGGCCACTGGATCGCTGCGCCGGACGGCGGCCAGCGGCTGCTGGACGACCACCTGCACGACGTGCCGCCCGAAGTCTTTGCTTTATTGACCGTGCTGGCGCGCCATGCGCCGCAACCGTTGACGGCAATCGTCGAACGCGACGGCAATTACCCGTCGTTCGAGCATGTGCTGGGCCAGCTGGAACTGGCGCGCGCGGCCTTGCGCGCGGGGCGAGCCGCATGAGTTCCCCCGCACTGGAAACCTATCTGGCAAGGCTGTACACGGACGACGCCCTGCGTGCCGCCTTCCTGCTCGAACCCCATGCGCAAGCCCTGCTGCATGGCTTGTCGCCGCAGGAAGCGGAAGCGATGGCGGCGATCGACCGCATCGGCCTGCAGATGGCGGCGGCCAGCTATCGTTCCAAGCGCACCGCACACGGTACCCGGGCGGCACCGGCGCAACGCTGGTGGCGCCGGCTGATTGCTGGCTGGACCTGACGGCCTACAGCTGCCACATACGCAGCGGCAGCAATCCCCACCAGGCCAGCACCAGCAGCAGTTGCAAAGCCGCCAGCAAGGCCACCCAATCCCATTTCGCCCACGAGCCCGCCTCGGCCGGCGTGCCGCGGCTGCGCCAGCAGCGGGCCAGGCCGAACGCCGTCGCCAGCGGCAGCGCGCCCGTCACCAATACCAGCAGCACACTGGCGATGGTGACGTCGCCCAGGCGCAGGTAGGACTGGAAATAGAAAAACGGCAGCGGCAAGAGCAGCGCCAGCATGGCCAGCAAAGGCGCGAACAGATGGTCGCCCCGCTCCAGGCTGCGCAGCGCGGCGCGCCACACGCCCACCACCAGTACGTACAGCAAGCCGGCAGCCCCCAGGGCCAGGCTGCCCCACAGCACCAGCATGCGCAGCATCGACGCGCGCTCATAGCTGCGCAGGCCGTCGCTGAGGATATGCTTGCCGTCTTCCTGCATCAGCACGTGCGACGGCGTGCTGCGGTCGCTGGCGCGGAACAGCAGGCCGCCCACCGGTTCCAGTTCCTTCGGCTCGCCCTGGAACGGGATCAGGAACAGCGACTCGCCATCCCATTTCAGCCGCGTAAAACCGAAGACGGCATCGACCCAGGCCATGCTGGCCATGGGGCTCGGCGACGGCACGTAGACGCCCTGCCAGTTTTCCACCGTGGGCGCGGGCGTACCGCGCGGGGCCGGCGCGCGCAGCGGCAGCTCCAGGTCGCGCAGCAGCAGGCGGTTGAAGCGTTCATAGTCGGCCCGCTCGGCATCCGTATTGAAGGCCACGAAGAAGGCGCTGTCCTGCTCCGGGTAGATGCACAGCATGGCGCGAAAACCGACGGCCGTGCCAGGGTGGCAGGCGCCGACCACGTTATGGCGGTCGCGCACGGCCAGCGCCAGGCCGTGGCCCGTGGCCAGGCCCGCCTGCGCCGCATCCGTGCCGGCCGGCTCGGACAAGGCGCCCATCAGGGCCAGGTCGATGAACTGCGCGCCCTGCAGCTTGCCGTCTCCCATCAGGAAGCGCGCCAGCCTGGCCATGTCGGCCGCCGTGGTGGTGAACTGCGCGGCCGGGCGCAAATACTGGGGCACGGCCGGCTGCGCCACGCCATGCTCGAAGTGGCCCATGGCCAGGCGCGGGTCCGCGAGCGATCCCGCCTGACTGACGAAAGCAAACGTGCTGTCCGCCATGCCCAGCGGCTGCAGCAGCTGCGCATCGAGGTAGCGCTCATAGGGCTGGCCCGTGACCTTCTCGATCACCATGCCCAGCAAGCCATAGCCCATGTTCGAGTACGCATAGCGGCTGCCGGGCCGGGCGCGCACGCGCAGCAGATTGCCGCCGCCGTCGAAGGCCTCGGCCAGCGGCGTGTCCGGCGCCGGGTTCAGGCTGAACGCCTGCCAGAAGCGCACATTATCGATACCCGACGTATGCGCGAGCAAGTGGCGGATGCGCACGGGGTCGCTGGCCAGCCACGGATTTCTCAGGGCGACTTCCGGCAGCACCTGCTGCAAGGGCGTGTCGAGCGTGAGCTTGTCTTCGCTGACGAGGCGCAGGACGCCCAGTGCCAGCGCCACCTTGCCCACGGAGCCCACCTGCATGCGCGTGTCCGCCTGCATCGGTATTTGCTTGGCGGCATCGCGCAAGCCGGACGCGCCGACTTTGACTGTTCCGTCGGGCAAGACTTCGCTCCAGACGGCACCCGCCAGGCCCTCGTCCTTCAAGCCGGCCGCAAACTCCGCCTCCAAGGTAGGGCCGGCGGCGTGGGCCACGGTGGCACAGCACAGCAGCAAGGCCGGCACGGCCCGCTGCAGCCACGACCTGGCGCGCGCGGCCAGGGTCGGATATCGATCTCGTTTCAACAATGTATTCCGCCTTTTCCATGGACTGCGCTCCCGCGCAAGATAGCTTGTTACAATCAAAACCTGAGCAAACAATCAAGCAGGAGCCCGCATGTCACAAGATATTATTTTGGATACCCAACTTCAGCAGACCAAGAAACTGGCCTGGTGGTTGTACCTGATACATGGCGCCAGCTTCGTGTTTTCGCTGGGCGCGTTTTCCTTCATTCCGCTCATCATCAATTATGTGAAGCGGGACGAGGCGGCCGGGACCTTCGTGCACAGCCATCACAGCTGGATGATCCGCTCCTTCTGGTGGTACGTGGTCTGGATCGTCGTCGGCGCCATCTTGTGGGTCACGCTGATCGGCCTTCCGCTGGCGCTCATCGTGTGGGGCGTGGCCTGGCTGTGGAAAGCCTACCGCCTGCTGCGCGGCTTCATCGACCTGAACAACAACAGCCCCGTCCCCATGTAAATGCTTGTGGGCAAGCCATCGTGCTTGCCCGCACAGGGCTACATCGCCGCGAACGCCCGTTCGATATCGGCGATCAAGTCCTGCGGATCTTCCAGCCCCACGTTCAGGCGCACCAGCTGGCCCGGCAGTTGCCAGCCCTTGCGCATGGCGGCGATGCGGTACGGCATCACCAGGCTGTTCGCGCCGCCCCAGCTGTAGCCAATCTTGAACAACTGCAAGGCATCGACGAAACGGTCCGTCTGCGCCTCCGTGTAGCGGGCATCGAACAGCACGGAAAACAGGCCGCCCGCGCCGGTAAAGTCGCGCTGCCAGATGGCGTGGCCCGGGCAATCCTCGAATGCGGGATGCAGCACCGTGGCAATCTCGCTGCGGCCCTTGAGCCAGGCGGCCACCGTGCGCGCGCCCGCGTCATGGGCGTCGAAGCGCAGCTTCATGGTCGGCAAGCCGCGCAGCACCAGATAGGCGTCGTCCGCCCCCACGCCCATGCCCAGACGCATGTGCGCCTGCGCCAGGCGCTCGTGCAGCGCCCGCTCGCGCGTAATGAGCGCGCCCATCAGCACGTCCGAGCCGCCCGACTGGTATTTCGTCAGCGCCTGCATGATGATGTCCACGCCCAGGTCGAAGCCGCGCAGGGCCAGGCCGGCCGACCAGGTGTTGTCCAAAGCCACCAGCACGCCGCGCGCACGGGCGGCCGCGCAGATGGCGGGCAAGTCCGGCACTTCCATCGTCACCGAACCCGGTGCTTCCGTCCAGATGAGTTTGGTGTTTTCCTGGATCAGGGCGGCGATGCCGGCACCGATGAGCGGATCGTAATAGCGGGCCGTGATGCCGAAATCCTGCGCCAGCCAGCGTCCCAGTTCGCGGTTCGGGTTGTATATATTTTCCGGCAATAAAACGTCGTCGCCCGTTTTCAACAGGGCAAAGTCCGCCATGGCGATGGCCGCCAGCCCCGACGGCGCCAGCAGGCAATGCTTGCCCCCTTCTATCTCGGCCAGCCGCGCTTCCAGGGTGAACGTGGTGGGCGTGCCGTGCAAGCCGTAGGTGTAGGCGTTCTTGTCTTTCCAGTCGCCCGAGCGCATGGCCGCGACGTCCTTGAACAGCACGGTCGAGGCGTGATGGATGGCGTTGGGAAACGCGGCAAAGCCTTGCGGCGCCTGGTAATCGCTGTGGATCAGCGCCGTCTGGAGGGATTTGGGTGTGGTCATGGCGTCGTCGGCAAAAATAAAAAGGCGGGCCAGTCTGTGCTGGTCCGCCTTGATTGTAAGGGCTTATGCCCTTGCCTGCCGTACGTATGACAGAGTGTTACACCTGCATAAAATTTTTATTCTGCGGCGCCCCACAGGTCGTGCGCGTCCGCTGAGGTGATGGTCACGTCAACAAACTGGCCAACGGCCAGCTTGCGGTGCGGCTCGAACGGCGGTTTCACATACACGACGCCGTCGATTTCCGGCGCATCGGCGGACGAGCGGCCCACGCCGCCGGAGCGGGTGACTTCATCGATCAGCACGCGCACGGTCTTGCCGACCTTCGCTTGCAGGCGCTTGCGAGAAATCTCTTCCTGCAGCAGCATGACGCGGCCGCGGCGCTCTTCGCGCAGCTCTTCCGGCACGGGGTTGGCGATTTCGTTCGCGGTCGCGCCTTCCACAGGAGAGTACGCGAAGCAGCCCAGGCGGTCGATCTGCGCTTCCTTGAGGAAATCAAGCAGGTACTCGAATTCCGCTTCCGTTTCGCCTGGGAAACCGGCGATGAAGGTCGAGCGGATGGTCAGGTCCGGGTTGATGGCGCGCCAGGCCTGGATGCGGTCGAGGTTTTTCTCGCCGCTGGCCGGGCGCTTCATGCGCTTCAGGACGTCAGGATGCGCATGCTGCATCGGAATGTCGAGGTACGGCAGGATGTGGCCGCCGCTCATCATCGGGATGATCTGGTCCACGTGCGGGTACGGATACACATAGTGCAAGCGCACCCAGGCGCCGTAGGACTTGGCCAGCTCGCCCAGCGCTTCCGTCAGCTGCGTCATGTGGGTTTTCACGGGACGGCCATTCCAGAAGCCGGAGCGGAATTTCACGTCCACGCCATACGCCGACGTATCTTGCGAAATGACCAGCAATTCCTTGACGCCGGACTTGAACAGGTTTTCCGCTTCCATCATCAGTTCGCCGATCGGACGCGAGACGAGGTCGCCGCGCATGGACGGGATGATGCAGAAGCTGCAGCGGTGGTTGCAGCCTTCGGAAATTTTCAGGTAGGCATAGTGCTTCGGCGTCAGCTTGACGCCTTGCGGCGGCACCAGGTCGAGGAAAGGCGCATGCGGCTTCGGCAGGTGCAAGTGGACGGAATCCATCACTTCGGCCAAGGCGTGCGGACCCGTGACGGACAGCACTTTCGGATGCACCTTCATGATGATGTCGTCGCCGGCAGCATCTTTCTTGGCGCCCAGGCAGCCGGTCACGATCACTTTGCCATTTTCAGCCAGCGCTTCGCCGATGGCGTCCAGCGACTCTTGCACGGCAGCATCGATAAAACCGCAGGTATTGACGATCACCAGATCGGCGCCAGCATAGGATTTCGCCGTTTCGTAGCCTTCGGCGCGCAGTTGGGTCAGGATTTGTTCGGAGTCGACCAGCGCTTTCGGGCAGCCGAGCGAGACAAAGCCCACTTTCGGCGCCGCACCTGGCATGGCCAGCATGGCCTCGGGCTGGGCGGAAGGAACGGGAATACGGTGAATTTCAGACATGGTTGGCAGCTAATAAAATGGTGAGGCGAATCGGCTATTGTACCCCGAGCCGCCCCATGCTGTCAGGGCCGGCTTCTTTTGCTGGCGCATCTGCAACGCTGCAACTGCCGTTTTGTTCCGGCCACTGCCATCGAAGCAGTGGCCGAACAAGCTCCCACCATGCATCATCGGTATCAAGAAATTAAAAATAATGCCTTAGGGAAATTAATGGTCTGACATATAATTGTTTTTTAAAAAACTAAATCAATTCCATGTCTTTTTCCTTTTCCAATCTGAAAGCGCGACGCCTGGCTGTCGCGGCTTGCGGCATGTCTGTATTGCTGCTGAGCGGCTGCGTCGTCAACACGTCGGTCGTTGACCCACTGAAAATGAGCGCACAATCGGGAGAGACCCCGGTGGTGGTCAGCATCACGTCGAACACCAAAGATATTTACGGATTCAATTCGATCAAGTTACGCCAGGTGGTGGCGGGCGAGCAGCGCAGTGATTTCAAGCTGGTCTCCGCAAACCTGGTGATGACAAAGGTCGAGAGCGCGATGGCAGGGGATACCTCCCTGTTTATTGGCACCCTGCCCCCTGGCGAATATGAGTTTGTCGAACTGATCGACACCCGGGCCAACAAGCTCTTGCATGTGTACTCGACCATCGTAGGAAGCTTCAAAATCGGAACGGGAAAATCGGCGGATCTGGGTCGGCTGATTGTGACACGCGGCGATTTCGGCGTGCAATACGGTCGCAGCGCGCAGGTGGTATCCAATGCGGAATTGATCCAGCGCTTTGCCCCCGACTACAGCAAGCTATTCGGCGCCGCTGCCAGCCTGGGCTGGAGCACCCCGCACCACGCGCAGGACAATGTCGAGCAATTTGCCCGCGCCCACCCGGCCGGGGCCGAGTGCGCCACCGAAATGCCCGATGGTCGGGTGGCTGCCGCCAGCCGCATGGGCGCCGTCCTGATGCGCTCGACGCAAGGCCAATGGAAGATCATCAATGCCCCATCGGTGGAGTCGCTGTCTTGCGTGTTCCCCGTAGACCTGCCGAATGCCGAGTTGATCGCGGTAGGCGAATCCGGCTCCCTGCTGCGCAAGGCGCGTGACAGTGACGAGCTGTTTCCTGTCGACACAGGCAACCTGCCGCCCGGCAACCTGCTGCGCATCGGTGGCAACCCCAAGGATGGCTGGTACGTGATGCATCGCAAGGGAGACGCATTGAACATTTTCCATGCGAATCAACTGGACGCTGGCGACTGGCGCTCCGTGCACCGTTCCACCTTGCCCGGCTCGTGGCTGCACGGCCCGGGCTTGTTATGGACATGGCAAGACGCGGGCCACATCGGCTATGCGCTGGAAAGCGGCGTGATCGGCGAATTCGATTACAGCACGGGCAAGTTGACCGAGCGCTTTAGCCCGCACAAGAAAAGCTTGACAGAGTTTATCCATCAAGCCAATGGCACGCAAAGCGTTCTGGTAGCGGCTGGTCTGGGAGGACGGTTTCCGGACGCCTATGTTTCACGGGATCGTGGCCAGAACTGGACACCTGTCGTGTCGCCATTCAAAGTCCTGATGTCGCCCGTGGCACCCCTCAATGACGGCAGATTGCTGATGGAGGCCGGCATGTATAACGAGGGCGCACTGCTGGTCAGTAGCGACGAAGGTAAAACCTGGGGACCGTATGCGCCATACACACTGCGCCACGCCCCATTGATTTTCCCCTCCGGCCTGGCTCTCAGCATTCAGGAAGATTTCAAGGGTAACGTCAGCATTTACAGCTCCATGGATAATGCCAGGAAATGGAAGCTCGAGCATTCAAACCAGGATCTGCTCTCCACGCTGCAACAGCTGAAACGATAGGCGCTTCCGCACTCGCCATCGACAGCAGCCGGCATGGCACCCGCAAAGCACAACGGCACAGGAGTTCCCGTGCCGTTGCGTGGACCGCATGGGCTGCGGCTTATTTTTTGTCCGTCGGCGGAACCGGCGGCACAAACGGGAAGGTGCCGAACAGATTCTTGCTCTGGTTCTGCATCTGTTCCTGCATCTGCACGAACAGGCTCTTGCTCTGGTCGATGTAGTTGTTCATCATGCCTTGCATCATCGGGCCCTGGACATTCATGAACTGGGTCCACATTTCCGGGCTGAATGGCTTGCCTTCGAAGCTGCCGGCCGACGTGCCCGTGAACTTGTGCTGGATATCGGTGAACGCTTGCACGTTCTTTTCCAGGTAGGATCCCATCATGCCCTGCATGGCGTGGCCATAGTAGCGGATGATCTGCGACAACACGCTGCTCGAGAACATGGGCGCGCCGTTCGCTTCCTCTTCCAAAATGATTTGCAGCAAAATGCTGCGCGTCAAATCTTCATTGGATTTGGCATCGACGACGGTAAACACTTCATTGTCCAACACCAGCTGCTTGACGTCCGTCAAGGTGATGTAGGAACTGGTTTGCGTGTCGTACAGACGGCGGTTGGGATATTTTTTAATCAGGCGGTCTATACTTTTTTTTGCACTACTCATCACAAGTTCCACTTATTGCGCCGCAGCGCATACTGAGTTGATTCGAAAAAAAAGCGAACCAGGGTCCGCTTTCGCACCTGCCTACTTTTTGCATTATAGAGGGGAAAACAACTCCATTGCACATCAGGGTAGTAGATTCCCTTATTTATTGCAACGCAACTAAAAGTAGATTCCTGACCAGACCGGAGATTACGCCGGCCTCGTCAGCAAAAACGCTTTGTAAATTAATCCGCCCTGACTTTAACATACCGCCCCGGTGCCGCCTCGATAGCCGCGTGGCGCTTGTTGCCCGGCTTGCCTGGCGCCTTCACCTGGGCGCCGCCGTGTTCGGCCAGGAACGCCGCCCATTCGGGCCACCAGCTGCCCACGTGTTCGGTCGCGCCTTCCATCCATTGCTCGGCGCTCAAGGGCTTGGCTTTCGCCGTGCGGGGCTGGTCGTTGCTCCAGTAACTGCGCTTTTTCTTCGAGGCAGGATTGATCACGCCGGCGATATGGCCCGACGCACCGAGGATGAAACGGTTGGCTTTCGGTTTTTTCGGGTTCAGCAAGGCCGTGCTGGCGTAAGCCGCGCCCCAGGGCACGATATGGTCTTCGCGCGAACCGTAGATGAAAGCGGGCGCGTCGATGCTGCTCAGGTCGACCTTTTCGCCCGCCACCGTCAGCTTGCCCGGCACTTTCAGGCTGTTTTCCAGGTAAGTGTTGCGCAGATACCAGCAGAACATGGGGCCCGGCAAGCCCGTGCCGTCGCCATTCCAGTACAGCAAGTCGAACGCGGGCGGCTCCTTGCCCTTCAGGTAATTCGACTGCACATAATTCCACACGAGATCGTTCGGCCGCAGGCTCGAGAAAGTGCTGCCCAGGTCGCGGCCCGTCATCAGGCCGCCCTTGGCCAGGGTCTGCTCGCGCAGCGCCACCTGCGGCTCGTCGATAAAGACGTCGAGCGCGCCCGTGTCGCAGAAATCGAGGAAAGTGGTCAGCAGGGTCAGGCTGGCGGCGGGATTCTCGCCGCGCGCCTTGAGCACGGCCAGCGCCGTCGAGACGATGGTACCGCCCACGCAAAAGCCGAACATATTGAGCTTGTCCTGACCGGAAATATCCTGCGTGACCTTGATGGCTTCGATCACGCCTTGCTCGACGTAATCGTCCCACGTCAGGTGCTGCATGCTCATGTCCGGATTGCGCCAGGACATGAGGAACACGGTATTGCCCTGCTCCACCGCGTAGCGCACGAGCGAATTTTCCGGCTGCAAGTCAAGGATATAGAACTTATTGATGCATGGCGGCACCATCAGCAGGGGACGCTGGTGTACCGTGGCAGTCGTCGGTGTGTACTGGATCAGCTGGAACAAGGCATTTTCAAACACCACCGTGCCCGGCGTGGTGGCCACGTTGCGGCCCACTTCGAAGGCCGATTCGTCGGATTGCGAGATGCGGCCCTTCTGCATGTCGGCCAGCATATTGCTGAGGCCCTTGGCCAGGCTTTCGCCCTTGGTCTCGATCAGGGTTTGCTGGGCGTCGGGATTGGTGGCAAGAAAATTGGCGGGCGACATGGCGTCGACGATTTGCTGCACGGCAAACGCAATCTTTTGCTTCTGGTGCGGCGTCGCTTCCACGGCGTCGGCCATGGCGCTGAGAAACTCCGCATTGAGCAGGTAGGCGGCCGCATTGAAGGCAGACAAAGGGCTGGCGTGCCAGGCGGGCGCGGCGAAGCGGCGGTCTTTCAGCTCCGGAGCCTTGCCGGCCATGAAGTCGGCCCACAAGCCCGTCAGCTTGGCCACGTAGGCATTTTTCAGTTGTTCGATCGCTTCCGGCTTGATGCTGGCGCCCGCATCCTGCAAAATGCCGGCAATCGGATTGCCCTGGGGGTGCGGTACCATGTTGAACCACGTCTTCCACTGCTCAGGATTGCTGATCTGCGCCATCCATTCTTTGGTCATCATTTGAGGATCGGGCATATTCATAGGGATATGTAAGTCCATTCAAGAATTAATAAATAATTACTTCCGGGCCACCTGCATGCAAACTTTTACTGACTGGCAATACCAATGATGCTCATGACCGCTGTTGCCTGGATCTATGTCGTCGGCCTCATGGCGCTGACGGAACCGTCCATCGTCGCCGGGGTAATGACCTTCGTGCTGTACTGCGTCATCCCCCTGTCCATCCTATTCTATCTGACGGGCTCGCGGCGACGCAAACGCAAGGCGGCGCGCATCGCGGAACTGAGAGCGGGCGCCCAAGCCTCAGCAGACGATAAAACAAAAACGGCAGACACATAAGTGTCTGCCGTGCGGATTATTTGCGCCAGATCAAGCTGGCCTGTCTTCCCGTGACGCCATCGCGCCGGTACGAGTAAAACTGCGCCGCATCGCTGACGGTGCAATATTCCCCTCCCGCCACTTGCGCCACGCCATCGCGCAACAGCAGGGTGCGCGCCAGCGCGTAGATATCGGCCAGGTACTTGCCCGGTCTGCCAGCGATGGCGGCGAAGGCCGCACTCAACACTTGCCGCTCGGCGTCGTCGCGCGCGCCGTCGCGGAACGCTTGCAGCACGTCCTGCCCCACTTCGAATTGCTGCGGACCAATCGCCGGCCCCAGCCAGGCGAGGATATCCGTCGCGCCCTGTGCCCGCATGGCTGCAACCGTGCGCTGCAAGACGCCATTGGCCAGTCCGCGCCAGCCCGCATGGGCCGCGCCGACGACGAGGCCATCGCTCGAACAAAACAGCACCGGCAGGCAATCGGCCGTCATCACCACGCACACGGCGCCAGGCAAGGCGGCGATGCTGGCATCGGCGTCCGGCACGCAGCCGTGCAAGCTGGCAGCATCGGCAACTGCCACACCATGCACCTGCGACAGCCAGGCCGGCTCGGCAGGCAAGATGGCCGCCAGCCGCGCCCGGTTGGCGGCCACGTACACAGGGTCGTCGCCCACGTGCGTGCCCAGGTTCAAGCCACCGCCGCCCTGCCCGTCACCGTACGGACCTTCACTGACACCGCCCGCGCGCACGGTCGCCAGCGCGCCCACGTTCGCGGGCAAGCCTGGCCAATGGGGAACAATGCAAGGCAACGGCGACGTCATCAGACCTGTTCCGGCTCGGGAATGCCGGCCGTGGCGATCAGTTGCGCGAAATCATCGGCCAGCGGCACGATCCATTCGCACGCTTCCAGGGTGCCCGGATGCACGAGACCCAGGCGACGCGCCTGCAGCGCCTGGCGCGAGAAGACGGATACCAGGTGCTGCTTGCCGTACACGTAATCGCCGACCAGAGCAAAGCCCAGATGCTGCATGTGCACGCGGATCTGGTGCGTGCGGCCTGTTTCCAGACGGCATTGCATCAGGCTCACGGGACGGCGGTCGAGTTCGCCGCTGCCGATCAATTCATAGTGCGTGATGGCGGGCTTGGCCGTAAAGTTTTCCGAGACGGCCATCTTGACCCGGTCGCGCGGGTGGCGCGCGATCGATGCGTCGATGGTGCCCGCCATTTTTGGCGTGCCCCACACGAGCGCGAAATACTCGCGCTTGACGGTGCGCGCCTGCAACTGGCGCACGAGGTCCGTTTGCGAGGCCAGGGTCTTGCCGACGACCATCAGGCCGCTCGTATCCTTGTCCAGGCGGTGCACGATGCCGGCGCGCGGCACGCCAGCCAGCTGCGGACAGTGGTGCAGCAAGCCGTTGAGCAAGGTGCCCGACCAGTTGCCGGGGCCCGGATGCACGACCAGTCCGGCCGGTTTGTTGATGACGATGATATGCTCATCTTCGTGCACGATGTTCAA
Organism: Janthinobacterium sp. 67; assembly: GCF_002797895.1. Lineage (NCBI taxonomy): Bacteria > Pseudomonadati > Pseudomonadota > Betaproteobacteria > Burkholderiales > Oxalobacteraceae > Janthinobacterium > Janthinobacterium sp. 67. The sequence continues at coordinate 1,619,712 of NZ_PGES01000001.1, forward strand.
TTCCATCGCTTCCGGCTTAAAAGCCTCGTCTTCCGGCGCGCTTTGCGGCAGAATGACGATCTTCTCGTCGCCATAGGCGGTCATGTTGCGTTTGGCAACTTTTCCATCGACGGTCACGAAACCGGCTTCCAGCCACAATTGCAAGCGGCTGCGCGAGTATTGCGGCACCAGCTTGGAGATGACTTTATCGAGGCGGTGGCCGCAGGCGTCCGGCGTCAGTTCCAATGTAATCGGGGCCATTTCCTCGAAGACGTCGTCGGCGGCAAAATCGCCGTCAAACGCCTCTTCAGCGGCATGGTCAGAAAGGGAGTCAAACGCGGGGTCAGCCAAATTAGGCTTCGGAGTTAATATCACAGCATTCCCATCGGCTATAATCAGCCTATTGTAAAATCTTGGTTAAAACCTTCTTGCAAAACGTCATGCAAAAAAAATTATCGTTGGTAGTCGCTTCAGTCGTTCTGCTCGGCATGTCCGCTTGCAGCTTGTTGCCTGAAAAAGTGGATGAGACCAAAAACTGGTCCGTTACGAAATTATACTCGGAGGCGCGTGAAGAAATGGCCGGGCAGCACTATGAAGCTGCAATCGGCCTGTTCCAGAAGCTGGAGGCTAACTATCCTTTCGGCAACTATGCTCTGCAAGCGCAGATGGAGATCGCTTACGCGTATTATAAGTCGGGAGACCAGGCGCAGGCACTGGCTGCCGTCGAACGCTTCATCAAGTTGCATCCGAACCACGCCAATGTCGACTATATGTACTACTTGCGTGGCCTGATCAGCTTTAACGACCAGATCAGCTTCCTGAACTTCCTGTACGAGCAAGATCCGACCGAGCGCGATCCGAAAGCCACGCGCGAAGCGTTTGCCGCCTTCAAGCAACTGGTCGACAAGTTCCCGAACAGTAAATACGCGCCCGATTCGCTGGCCCGCATGAACTATCTGATCGATGCGATGGCGAAATACGAAGTGCACGTGGCGCGCTATTACTACCGCCGCGGCGCCTACCTGGCCGCCGCCAACCGCGCGCAAACGACGATCAGCGACTTTTCCGCCTCGCCGGCCATCGAAGAAGCGCTGTTCATCATGTACCGCTCGTATGACAAGCTGGGTTTGACCGACTTGCGCGACGACGCCTTGCGCGTGCTGACCAAGAACTATCCGAACACGGCATTCCTCAGCCCGGAAGGGGTGAACAAGGAACGCAAGTGGTGGAAATTCTGGCAGTAAGCTGCAATAAAAAACCGGGCTAGCCCGGTTTTTTCTTAGCCCAACGGCAAAATCCGGGGTCGTACCCTGAGGGTACGACCCCAGCATTTGCTTTAGGGTTACTCTCCGACCTTGCGCCGAAACACCCAGTTAGTATCGTTCGACGCCTCCGGCACATACGCGTAGCCGTCGACGTCAAACTGCTTCAGCTGCTGCGGATCGCGGATCTGATTGACGGCCGCATAGCGGGCCAGCATGCCGCGCGCGCGCTTGGCGTAGAACGAGATGATTTTATATTTGCCATTCTTCCAGTCCTCGAACACGGGCGCGATGACGGGTACGTCCAGCTGGCGCGGCTTGACGGATTTGAAATATTCTTCGGACGCCAGGTTGACCAGCACTTTCGCACCCTGCTCCTTGGCCGTACGGTTCAGGCCGTTGGTGATGGTGTCGCCCCAGAACGCATACAAATCCTTGCCGCGCGCGGTCGACAGCCGCGTGCCCATTTCCAGGCGATGCGGGTGGATCAGATCCAGCGGGCGCAGCAAGCCGTACAGGCCCGACAGGATGCGCACGCGCGACTGGGCATAGTCGAGCTGGGCCGGCTGCAGGCTGCGCGCCTCGAAACCGGCATACACGTCGCCATTGAAGGCCATGATGGCCTGGCGCGCGTCGTCAAGCTGCGGGGTCCAGGATGCGTAGCGGGCCACGTTGAGGGCCGACAAGGCGTCGGAAATACCCATCAGGCTGCCCACTTCGGCAGGGGAAAACTGGCGCATGCGGGCGATGAGCTGGGCGGAATGGTCGAGAAAATCGGGGGTGCTGTGCAACGAGGTTGTTGGCGGCGTCTCCAGGTCGAGACTCTTGGCGGGCGAAAGCACGATCAACATAAATTATCACTACAGAATAGAATTGCCGACATGATACCTGCTCCACAAAAACTCGTCCTCGACACCAACGTTTGCCTCGACCTCTTCGTCTTCAACGACCCGCGCTGGGCGGGCCTGCTGGCGGCCATGGAAAGTGGCGCCGTGCACGCCATCACGCGGGCGGATTGCCGCGAGGAATACCTGGTCGTGCTGCACTACAAGCATCTGCCCCTTGATGAAGCCAGTCGGGCCGTTGCCGCCGCCCGCTTCGACGCCCACATCACCGTCGTGGCGCCGCCTGTTTCCGGCGTGCGCCTGCCCGTCTGCACGGACAAGGATGACCAGAAGTTCCTCGAGCTGGCGCGCGACGCGAACGCCGACATCCTCATCACCAAGGACAAGGCCCTGCTGAAACTGGCCCGCAAGACGGCCAAGGCCGGCATGTTCAAGATCATGGTGCCGGAAGGCTGGGCCTTGCCAGCCTGAAGCCGCCAAAGCCCCGCACGCGACGGGGCGCGCTGCGCTAGAATGGGGCACGATTCCACTTTCCGCACCGCGCCCCTACCGTTCATGAACAGCCCGTCCCTGCCCTACACGACTCCCGCCCTGACCACCCGCTTGCCTGCTGTCGGCACCACCGTGTTTACCCGCATGTCCAGCCTGGCGGCCCAGCATGGCGCCGTCAACCTGGGCCAGGGCTTTCCCGATTTCGATTGCGACCCGGCCCTGGTCGACCTGGTCGGCGACGCCATGCGCGCCGGCCACAACCAGTATCCGATGATGACGGGCGCCGCGCCCCTGCGCGAGGCCATCGCCGCGAAGATCGCCAGCCTGTACGGCCACAGCTATGATGCAAACACGGAAATCACGGTCACGGCCGGCGCCACGCAGGCGCTCACCACCGCCATCCTGTGCTGCGTGCATCCGGGCGACGAAGTCATCGTCATCGAGCCGGCCTACGACAGCTACCTGCCCGCCATCGCGCTGGCCGGCGGCGTGCCCGTGCTGGTGGCCATGGAAGTCGGTGAACACGGTTACAGCGTGCCGTGGGACAAGCTGGCCGCTGCCGTCAGCAGCAAGACGCGTTTGATCATCATCAACACGCCGCACAACCCGACGGGCACCATCCTGCGCCCCGCCGATGTGGCGGCGCTGGCCGACATCGTGCGCGGCACGCAAATTTTGATCCTGTCCGACGAAGTGTACGAACACATGGTATACGACGGCGTGCCGCACGCTTCATTGAGCCGCAACCCGGAACTGGCGGCGCGCAGCTTCATCGTGTCCAGCTTCGGCAAGACCTATCACGTGACGGGCTGGAAGATAGGCTATGTAGCGGCCCCGGCCGCCCTGACGGCGGAGTTTCGCAAGGTGCACCAGTACAACGTGTTTAGTGTCAACACGCCGATGCAGCACGGCCTGGCCGGCTACATGGCGGACCCGCAGCCCTATCTGGACTTGCCCGCGTTCTACCAGCGCAAGCGCGACGTGTTCCGCGACGGCCTGGCGGGCAGCCGTTTTACCTTGTTGCCGGCCGACGGCACGTATTTCCAGTGCGTGCGCTACGATGCCATTTCGCAAGAGACCGAAGCGCAATTCGCCGAATGGCTGACAACGCAAATCAAGGTGGCCGCCATTCCCGTGTCCGCGTTTTATGCGCAGGGCAAGGAGTCGGGCATCGTGCGCTTCTGCTTTGCCAAGAAGGACGAGACCTTGCGCCTGGCGCTCGATCGCCTGCGCAGCATTTAATACCGCACTGCTCCGCTGCGGCGGGGCAAAGGATGACAAGCATGGTACAGCGTCGCATCGGCCCGGCCGACCTGGTTCCCGGCGAACCCCTGCCCTGGGATCTGTTTCTCGCGGACCATAGTGCCGGCCCGCAACTGCGCAAGGGGCAGATCATCACGGACGGCGCGCAGCTGGGCCGTTTGCTGCAGCTGGGCCTGTACGTGGGCGCGCCGGACCAGCCGTCCGTCCTGCGCCTGCTCAACGAGGCGGCGCAGCGCCTGGAGCGCCTGTTGCTGGCCTTGCGCAGCGAAAACAATGCCGAGCGCGACGTGCGCGACATCTCCCGCGAACTGCTGCGCGCGCTCGAGCACGATGCCGACATCGCGCTGGCCAGCATCCTGCTCAACCAGATCGCCGGCAGCTACGCCGTGCGCCACTGCATCGAAACGGCCTTGCTGGCCATGCTGGTGGGCCGCAGCATGCACAAGTCCCACGACGAATTGCTGTTGATCGGCGCCGCCGCGCTGACGATGAACGTGGGCATGCTGCGCCACCACGACAGTTTCCAGGACCGGCGCGGCCCCCTGAACGACGAGGAAATGCGCATCGTGCGCCAGCATCCGCAGGAAAGCACGGAATTGTTGCGCTGCGCCGGTGTCGATGACGAGGAATGGCTCAGCTGTGTGCTCTTGCACCATGAAAACGACGACGGCAGCGGCTACCCGCAGGGGCGCACGGCCGATGAAATCCTGCAAAACGCCAAGCTGATCGGCCTGGCCGACCGCTATTGCGCCCGCGTCTCGGCGCGCAACTACCGGCGCTCCATCGTGCCCGACCAGGCGCTGCAGCACATCTTCCTCGACCAGGGCGTGGCCATCGACCCGCAGCTGGGCGAGCAATTCGTCAGCCTGCTGGGCAAATATCCGCCCGGAACGTTGGTGCGCCTGCGCAGCGGCGAACTGGGGGTGGTGACGCAACGGGGCGCCGGCCACGTGCATCCGCTCAGCGACCCGCTGGGCGCGCCGCTGGCCGCCGCCCAGCTATCGCAGATGACGCCGCGCGACACGACAGACAGCCAGTTCGCCATCGTCTCGTCGCTGCACGAAGATGACGCGGGCGTGCGCTTCAGCATGCGGCATGTGTGGGGCGATGAGGCGCGGCTCTAGCCTCGCTGGGCAAGGCCCGGAGGCCGGAGCCGCAAGCTGTCACGTCACGGTTTCGGCGGGCGGATGCCCGTGTACTGTGCGCTGACCAGCAGCCATTGCTTGTCGACAAGCCGGGCGACATAGCCGGCGCGCAGGGCGAAGGTGCGTGCAACCTCAGCTTGATTGACACGATAGGACAGCCGTGCCGAGATGAGCGCCGTATCGCCAAAAAGACGCACTACCGGCTCATCGACCTGGACTTGAGGGCTCGGCCGCTTCTGCTCCGGCGCATAGAAGGACAGCATTTTTTCGCGCCCGTCCACCTCGCCGACCGGCGATATTTCCACATAATTCTCGGCTGTGGTGGCTTTCAAGGCGGCTTGATCGAAGCTGCTCTGGGCCTGCGCATGGCGCTGCACCAGGGCCAGCAGTTCGGCGTCGGCGGGCGCCGCGCTCGCACTACCGATAACGCCCAAGCTGCCAAGCAGGCAGGTGGAAAGAATAGGTGAAAGGGATAATTTCATGCGTATTTCATCCTGGTCAAGGTCATTGAGAAACATCCGTTGATGACGGCGCTACCGTCAGCATCGAACACTCGCTTGCGGGCAGCCGATCGTGAGTAAGCCACCGCATGCTATCCGCTTGCCATTTTCCGGCACATGCCATTGAGACAAACTGCTGGATCGGGGGATTGAAACGCCGTTTCGCCGGCTTGACTGGCCATGCTGGCGATCGCGGCATGCAAAGCCAGGCGTCCTCCACCAAGATGCCTCCTCCTGCAATAGCCCCCAGGGGAGAACAGGTATTTCCGGCATCTGCCAGCCTCGAAAACATGCCCGCAGCCGTAACCTTCGGCAATGCTTATGGCAGAGAGACCTGACTATTTTACAAGATTGCTGCTCATTACTATTTCTCTTATTTTTATTTCATAATAGTAATGAAGGGCACTGTCTTCGCTAAATTGATTTTCCAGGACAACAACGTCGACATCTTTTTCAGGAAAATACATTTTGATTGATGCAAACCCCAGCCCTTTTCCGGAGTGGCCAATGTAGTTGACCGGTGTCCTGTCGTTCACATAGACACCATATCCATAGCCAATTTTTTCCGCACCGAAAGCGACGTGCTGGCTGGATATATCGTAATTCGTCATCAGCCTGTAGCTTTCCGGCTTTAAAATTTGTCCTTTATGAAGTTTTTCATCCCAGATAGTCAAGTCCCTTGCATTTGAAACAATGCCTCCGGCGGGAATGAAGTCAACCCAGCCTGCCCCCTGAACCGGATGCGTTTTCAATTCGAATACATTTTTCGAATTGACATAGCCATTGATAACGTTATTCTTCTTGCCTTCCTCATAGCAAAAACTATTGTCCATTGCCAGCTCTTTGAACAAGTCATTTGCCGCTTCGATATACTTTTTGCCGCTTACTTTTTCAAGAATATGCCCCAGCATGGCATACGTTGTGACACCGTATAAAAAGTCCGTACCCGGCTTGAAACTCAGCGGCGCGTCAATGTCAGTGATTCCAGCCGAAAAGTTGAGCAGCTGATGCACGGTCACCGTGTCGGCCCAGGCCTGAGGCAAATCAGGCAAGTATCTTCTAACGGGACCATGCAAGTCTATCCTGCCTTTTTCAACTTCCCTTAAAATCAGCGCTGCCGTGATCTGCTTGCTATTCGACATGATGCGGAAGTTATCGTCCAGTTTCAAGGGCACTTTATTTTCAAAATCCGCATAACCATGGGCTTTTGAATATATCGTTTTCCCATGTTGCGTGATGAGAATCACCCCGTTGAAACTTCGTGGACTTGTTTCCTTGAGCAAGCTGTCAATTTGAGCGGCGTAGTCATCCGGCTTGTCTGCATATGCAATATTTTCAGCATGGACATCGGCAAATACAGCGCTTATCGCTAGAAATGAAATCGCCAATATGGCGAGTGGCGAAGTCGCTTTTCCGGCAGCATCAGAAGTTTTCATGGGGATATCGTCGTTTGGTTTAAGAACCTCAACCGGGAAAATTATACCCTCGCCCCCTGCATGGCTGCGAATTCACACGGCCGGCACCGGAACCGTCATTTTGAAGACGTCAAATACGTCCGCAAGCCATGCGTCAGCACAAAAGGAAACACGCTCGCATGGTCTTCATCCTCGAACACGCGCAAACGCGTCTTCAGGCCCGGATACTTGTGCGATTTCAGCTTGCCGTCGAACTCGCGCAAGTCGGCCACCATGTCGGCGTCTTCCTCCGAACGCGAACGCTTCTTGCCGGCCGCCAGCTTTTCCAGGCCGCCGATGCCGAAGAACACGGACGCGGGCAAGTCCTTGTGGCTGGCCGCATACGCCTGCTCGCGGTCGAACATGACGCCGGCGTCGTACCACAGCGACGGGCTGCCGAGGATGTAGTGCTCGAAGGTGCGCGGTTCCGTCAGCAGAAATTGCAGGCCCAGCAGGCTGCCGTAGGAATGGCCGATGAACACCTTGCGCTGCATGTCGACGCGATAGTTACTGGCGATGAAGGGGAACACGACGCCCGAGATGAACTGGCCGTAGGCCTTCGCTTCGCCGAACGCGGGCTGCCGCCCCGGCATGTCCGAGCGGTACTCAGTCTTGCGCGGCGTGGTGGGCGTGTAGTCGCGGCGGCGGCTGTACACCCCGCCATCGCCGTTGGCGTACGACAGGCCGACCACCACGACTTCTTCCATCCCCGCATGCTTGTTCAGGCGCTGCGCGATATTGCGCACGACGGGAAACGCATAATTGGCGTCCACGACGAACAGCACCGGATAGCGTTTATTTCCCTGCCGATAGGAATCGGGCAAGGCGACATATAGCTGATAGTCGCGTTTCAAGGCTTGCGCACGGATGTCGCGCACTTCCGTATTTTCCAGAACGTAGCTGGCGGGCGCGGCAACTGCGCTGCTGGCCAGGCAGCAAAGGACGATGAGCAAACTGAAAGGTTTCAAGCTGGTTTCTTTCATTGAGATCAAAGTTACTTCGCCGCAGCCGCCGTCAGCTGCACCAGCTTGCGCTCGACAAACGCCTGCAATTGCGGCGACAGGGTTTGCAAGCCCTTGGCCCGCTCGAACGCCTGGCGCGCCTGGGCCGGGTGGTTGTCCGCTTGCAAGGCAATACCAAGCCCCATCCACCAGACGCTGTTGTCGGGCGCCGTCTGCAAGGCCAGCTGGTAATGTTCGGACGCTTCGCGGTAGCGCTGCTCGCGTTGCAGCACGCCGGCCAGGAAAGCCTGGTATTCGCCGTTGTCGATGGCGTACGGCAGGCTGCGCATGAGAGTCTCGAGGGCGGCCACGCCGCCGTTGGCCTTGTCCAGCTGCAAGCGGGCCAGCATCATCGCTTGCGCCGGCTGTTTCGGGTCCAATGCCAGGCTCAGCTGCAATTGACGGGCCGCCTCGTCCGGGCGCTGGGCTTCGAGCAGCAGGCGCACCAGGGTTTCGCGCGCGCCCTGGTGGCGCGGGTCCAGCTGCAAGGTCTGCTGCAAGGCCAGCATGGCGTCGGAAACGCGGCCATCCTGCAACTGGGCCAGCGCGCGCCGGTATTCGTTCTCCACGCGCTGCTGGGCGGTGACTTGCTTGCCGTCGACGATACGCTCACTGGCGGCGGATACTGGCGTCTTGACGACGGGCGCAGCGGCAGGCTTGGCGGCTTTTTCCGTGATGCGGCGCAATTCGGCGGGCCGCGCTCTGGCGGGCGCCGGGGCGGCGTCCTCGGCCCGGAACACGGGTTCAGGTTCCGCAACAACGACGGGCGCGGCAGGAGCGGCCACCGGCGCGGGCGCAACCACCGCAGGCGCCGGGACCGGGATCGGGACCGGGACCGGGGCCGGGACCGGAATACTGGCCACATTGACCAGCACGGGCGGCACGGCCGGGCGCTTCCAGTACACCCAGCCCAGGGCGATGGCCGCCGCCGTCAGGCCGGCCGCGCCGCCGAAGACGAGCACACGCGGCAGGCCCCGCTCGCGTTCGGGCACGGAGCGGATGCCGGCCGCGTCGCCGCGACCATCGGGGGTGCCGCGCGCATCGAGGTCTTGCAACATCTTGTTAATCAGGCTCATCTACAGGCTCATCTTCGTCATCGGTTCAATAAAGTCCAGCTCACGGCACTGGCGGCAGCCAGCACGCCGGCGCCGGCCAGCCATGGCCAAGGCCTCCGCCAGAAGCGCGGCGTGCTGGCCAGGGTATCGCTGGCGGCCAGCGCCACGTGGCGCCCGCTGACCTGCTGCCGCCCTTCCCCATACGCCACCATCAGCGCCTTGTGCGCCATGATGTTGATCAGGCGCGGGATGCCGCCGGAAGCCTGGTACAGCTTGCGCACGCCGCCGCGGCTGAACAGGCGCGCGCCGTCGAAGCCGGCCACGCGCAGGCGGTGCGCCACATAGAAATCCACGTCGTCGCGCGACAGCGGGCCCAGGTGGTAGTGAAAGGTGATGCGTTGCGCCAGCTGGCGGATTTCCGGCAGGGCCAGCTTGACGTCGAGTTCCGGCTGGCCGAACAGCACGATTTGCAGCAGCTTGCGCTTTTCCGTTTCCAGGTTCGTCAGCAGGCGCAGCGCTTCGAGGCTGTCGACGGGAATCGCCTGCGCTTCGTCCAGGCACAGCAACACGCGCTTGCCCTGCGCGGCCAGGTTGAGCAGGCGCAGGTTCAGGGATTTGAGCAGCTGATGCTGATCGGCGTCTTTCTCCAGCAGCACATCGAGGTCGTCCGCCAGCGCCAGGATCAGCGAACGGGGCGGCAGGTTCGGATTCGGGATGTAGGCCGTGACGAAGTCCGGTCCCAACGATTGCATGAACTTGCGGCAAAGAAAAGTCTTGCCTGTGCCCACTTCGCCAGTGATCTTGATGAAGCCCTCGCCATTGCGCGCCGCCACCAGCAGGGTATTGAGCGCCTTTTGCGACTGCGGGCCATTGAAGAAGAAACTGGTATCGGGCGTGAGGCCGAACGGCGCCTCGCGCAAGCCGAAATGGGCCTGGTACATTTAGCGCCGCTCCGACGGCCGGCGCGGGTCCAGCGCCTCGATGCGCTTGCCCGATTCCAGCAAGTCCTCGTTCCAGCTATTGGCGCCCTCGACGATGGTCGGCTTGATCAGCACCACCAGCTCGCGCTTCTGGATCACCTGCCCCGTGTTGCGGAACAGCGCGCCCAGCACGGGAATGTCGCCCGCGCCCGGCACTTGCGAACGGTCCGACGTGGTGGCCTGGCGCATCAGGCCGCCGATGGCGACGATGCGGCCATCCTGGCTGCGCACCATGCTGTCCATTTCGGAGGTGCTGGAGGCGGCCAGCGGCAGCTTCAGCGAACCGGCGCTGCCCAGGTCGATTTGCTTGTTGACGGTCGTTACCTGGCTGACGGACGGGTGCACGTGCAGGATGATGTTGCCCTGCTCGTCGATCTGCGGCGTCACGTCGAGCACGACGCCGGAAAAGAACGGCTGCAAGGTGACGTTCGGGCTGGAAGTGGTGCCGCCCGTGGTGCCGGTGGAAGTCACGGTGGTGCTTACGCCGGTGACGAAGAATTCGTCCGTGCCGATCTTCAGCACGGCCTTCTGGTTGTTCATGGTGGCGATGCGCGGACTCGACAGTACGTGCACGGCCCCCTGCGACTCGAGGAAGGTGATCATTGCGGCGAAATTGGCCGTCTGGAACGCCAGGCCGAACATCGAGCCGGCCGCATTCGCCGCCGAACTGAGGCCAAAGCCGCTGCTGGCCGTCAAGCCGCTGCCATTCGTCATGTTCGGCGGCTGGCCGCCATTGAACGGCAGCGGCGCCAGGGTGCCGCCCGGCTGGATGAAGCCCGTCGAAATGCGGTTCGTGTGACCGCTCTTGATGGAGGCGAACGAGGCCCAGTTGATGCCGGTCTGGAAATTATCGTTCAATTCCACTTCGAGAATCTTGGCTTCCAGGATCACCTGGCGGTCCACCGACAGTTGCGTTGCCTTCAGGTACAGATCGACGGCGCGCAGCTCGTCGGGCATGCCGCGCACGACGACGACGCCGGACTGCGGGCTGATCACCACCTTGCGGCCGTCGGCCGTGCCGCCGATGATGGCGCCCAGCGAATCCTTCAGTTCGGCCCAGAAATTGCTGTCGGACGTGGTACTCAGGTTGGAACTGTCCTGCGCCACTTGCTGGCCCGACTGGCCTGGCTGCTGCGGCTGGTTCTGCTGCGCCGGCTGGCCGCCGTTGCTCCCGCTCTGGCCGCTGGTGCTCGTGCCGGCATTCGATACCGACGTCGAGGAGACGCGCAGGTTCGACATGCCCTTGCGGTTGCCCGTCAGGTAATTGACCTGGAACATGCGGGTTTGCATGGTGAGCGGCCGTATCGTAATGCGCGTGCCGTCGACCTTGTAATCATAGCCATACATCTCGCGCACGGCGTCGAGCGCCTCGAACAGGGTCACATCCTTCAGGTTGGCCGAAATGCTGCCCTGCACGTCCGGATGCACGAGCATGTTGTAGCGCGTGCCGTTGACGAGCGAGTGGAAGAACTGGCGGGCCGGCACGTTGTTGAAAGCGACGTTGAAACGCTCGTCGAGCACGCCGCGCGCCTTGGGCAACTGCGCGGCCAGCGTGGACGCGGGCGGCAGCAGCGCGTTTTCCACCGCGTCGGATTGCGCCGCCGGGCCGGTGGTCGCTGCCGCGCCGGCCACCTGTTCCTTGATCGCATTGTAGGTATCGCGCTTTACAGGCGCGACGTTGCAGGCGCACAAACCCGCTGCAAGTCCCAGAACGCCCGCCCGCTTGCTGATTTCAAGTATCTTCCGCATTCCCGCCTTGTATTTATTGGGTGACATGAACCTGTTTCCTTCGTACATGCATTGCATCATTTGCGTCGACCGTCTTCGGATACAGCCGCAGCGTTTCCAGTGTCTTGCCGCGCCGCAAGGTCACGCTGGTCTCGCCGATGGCGACGACGACTGCTCCGCCCAGCTTGTCGCCAGCGCGCACGCTGCGACCATCGATCACGGCCAGGCGCCGTCCGCCGGGCTGATTGGAAATCAGCACCGATTGCAGCTGCGGCCGCGCCACGCCGGCAGAGGCCGCACTACCCTGGACAGGCGCCGCATCGGGCGGCCGCGTGGGATCGGCCAGCGCCTGGGCCAGCACACCCGGCGCCGGCGCCAGCAGCGCGCAGGCAAGGAAGGCGCAGCGGCCGGCGCGCATCACAGCGCGATCCATTTCTCGTCCAGGCTGAGCGTGTACAAGGTCAGGCTCAGCGTGGCGTTCGGATACTGCTCGACCTGCATGTTGACCTTGCCCCAGAACACATGGGCCGGCATGGCCTCGACGGCATCCATATAATTCACCATATCCAGATAATTTCCACGCAATACGATTTCCACGCCATGACGGTAGAGCAGGGCCGGTGCCCTGGCCGGCTCGGCTTCCGCTGGCGACTTCGCGGCAGGCGCGGCGGCAGGTGCGGACGCCGCTGTTGCGCTGGCAGCGGCATGGCCGCCCTGCCCCATGGCGCCCGATGGCAGGGTAGTGAGCGACACCAGGTGCAAGCGGGCCTGCTGTTTCAGCAATTGCTGCAGCATCGGCACGATGCGCTCGGGCGCCACCAGGCCATTTTGCGTCGATTGCAAGCCATGCCGCATCTGCAGGACTTCCTGCCTGATCCGTTCGAGCCGGATGCGGTCCTGCACGTTGGGGTCGGCCGCATGCGCGGCCATTCTTTGCGCCATCTCGGCATCGACGGCCGCGACGGCTTGCTGCCGCTGGGCAATCGTGTCGGCCAGCGCCTTGCGCCTGGCCAGCTGCGGATCGATGAACAGATAAAAGACGATGAACATGAGCAGCGCGGCGCTGGCGCCGAAGATCATGATACGTTCCCGCACGCTGAGTGCATCGAATTTCAAGGCGAATTGTTGCCATTGCTGCTTCATTGCTTGACCGTCCCTGCGCCGCTGGCGGGCGCCGCCGACGATTGCAAACTGAATTCGATAAAGCGCGGTGCCGGTGCCGGTACGGCGGCGGCAGACGCTGCGCCCGGTAACGCTGGCGCCGGCGCCGGCGCGGAAGCCTGGGCAGCTGGAGGCTGAGCGGTGGTCATGTCAAGGCGCGCAAACGACTTGCCCTGCAAGGCCGATTCCCTGGACAGGGCGCTGATGTATTGCGGCAGCAAGTCCGGCTGCACGACCCGCCCCTGCAAGCCGATCTCGTTGCCGGCGCCGGCAATGCTCGCGCCCGTCAACCACAAGCCGTTGACCCTGGCGCGCGCGAACGCGCGGAAATAATCGGCATAGCCGCGCGTGGTGCCCAGTTCACCGCCCTGCAAAATTTGCCCCGCTTCCTGCAAGGCGCTGCGGTCGGCCTCGGCCTGGCCCAGCGCGCTGGCGATCAGAGGGTCCTTGCCGGGCACGGGAAACCGCGCGAACACATCGGTCCGGCGCGCCTCGCGCGCGTCGAGCATGACCTTGGCGTCGGCCGCCGCCCGTTCCAGCGCGGCCACCTGGCGCGCGCCAAACCAGACCAGCGCGGCGCTGGCGGCCAGGACCAGCCCCAGTCCCCGCAACAAGCCCTGCGCCGACAGCGCCTGCTTCCGCTTTTCAAACGCAGGGTTGAACAGATTGATTTGCTGGCTCACGCTGGCATCCCCTCCTGCCGCAAGGCCGCGCCCAGGGCCAGGAAAAAGCGTGCCTGGCCGGCAGCGGCCGACAAGTCCGGCACCTTGGAAAAGTCAAACAGGGTCGCCAGATCCAGCGCCTCGACCGGCATGTACAAATTGTCCGCCAGGTAGCCATGCAGGCCATCGCTGCCGGTAGGCGCCAGGACCAGCCTGGCAATGGTGATGAAATGGAATTGACGATCGAAATGGTCAAAGGAACGCTGCAGTTCAAGCGTGATCTTGTCGTAACACTGCTGCCGCTGGGTGTCGCTGGCATCGGCCAGTTGCGTCACGGTCACGTCGATGCGCCGCGCCAGATACAGCTCCCCATCAAAGGTCACGGTCAGCAGTCCCCCTTCGCCATCGAAAGACAGCATGGCCAGGCCCCGCCCCTGCGTTTCCATCAAGCCCGCGATATTTCGCTGAGCCATTTCCGGGATATCGATGACGGACAGGGCGATCTTGCATTCGCCATACAGCGCCTGACGCTGGGCTACGGCATTGTTGCGCGCCGCGACGGCGAACAGCGATTGCGCGCGGCCCGGTCCGTTCCTGTCGGCTGGAATATCGAAGACGTCGACGGTGGCCTCCGCCGCCGGAAAGTCGATCATGTCCTTCAGGCGCCAGCGGACGGCGGTCTTGAGTTCTTCCGGCGGCACGTTCGGCGCATCGAGGGTCAGCAATTGATACTCGCCCGCACCGAGCAAGGTGGTGTTCCGATACGACTGGGCATGCACATCCCGGTTCATTTTTTCAAGGATGGCCGCCGCCAGCGGCTTGCGTCCGGCATACGTGGCCACCGCCTGCACCAGCGGCTTGTCGTCCGCGCGCCGCTTGACCACGGCGGCGCACACGCCTTCCGCTGAAAATGACGTCGCCAGCCAACCCTCGTGTTTTTTTGCTTTTGCGAATAAACCCATGCCACCGATCCAGGTAATGAAATGCGACGACAGCGGTGCCGTCCGAATGATGCATTGAATCAATTTTAATTCATCGCAGGTATGAACAGGTTAAAAAAGAAATAATTGACAACAGATTTTCAGGAAAACCCCACGAATGTCACGACGCGCCGAAAAATCGCGCCCTTCAATATACTTCGCGCATGAAGATAAGCCTGGAATCACTCTTGAATGCGCCTATGGTCTGGCGCGCCTGTCCCGGCAGATAGGGAATCAGCGACTGCAGCATGAGCGTGCCTTTTTTCGTCACCGGTGCGGCGGGCTTGGCCATCAGCACGCTGCCGGCGCCCAGCTTCAGCAAGCTACTGTCGAGCGGCAAGGTGGTAGCGGCGGGCAAGTGGGCATCCGTCAGGTTGACGTAATTGTTCAAGACGAAATTCTTGCGCAGCAGAGCCGTGCAATTGTCCAGCGTATTGACGGCATACGCGCTGCCGTTCCAGTATTGCGCGGCCAGGGGCACCAGCAGCGCACGCTGTTCCGAGCCGTACATATTGTTGATGCGCAAGCGGCCGTGACGCAGACTGGTGTTGCCGATGGCGACGCTGGCGGCCGGCGCGACGGCCAGCCCATTCACGCTGGAAATGAGCGCGCCATCGCTGTCGCTGATGCCCACCACCAGCGAAAAATCGTCGTATGGGCCATCCTGGCCGCTGGCCAGCCGGTCAAAGCTGTGCAGTACCGTGATGCCGGTGGCGCCGCTGGGCATCGCCTGCAGCAGGCCAGGCGCGGCGAGCGTGATGCTGCCCGCACCGGCAGTGCCGGCCTGCACCGTGTAGATGGCGCCGTCGCCGCCGAACTTGATCAGTTCACCCGCCGACAGGCCGCCGCTACCGGCCACCACCACTTGCGTGCTGCCGGCGGCATACGCGGCGCCGTCGGTCGCGTACGAACGCCCGCTGCGTCCCTGGCTCCACGCAAAGGCGGGCAATGCCGGCGCCAGGCGGCCGATGGCCAGTGCCGCGCCGGCATTGGCCGCGCCCACGCTGACGCTGGACAGTCCGGGATAGGCGCTGCCAAAGTGCGCGAGGACCTGGTTGCCCTTGCTCAAGGCCGTCGCGCCCAGCACGATACCCAGTTCGCGCTGGCCCATGTAGGTGGCGTCGCCGCAGGCGCCGCTCAGCGCGCCCGTGAGCGCGTAATGGTCAGGAAAAAAGCGGCCAAAGACGGGGGCCGGGGTTTGCGCCTGGTTGGCGATATTGCAGCCGAATTTGCCATTGACGGCCGTATTGCTGCTGCTGCCGACGATGCAGTCGCCGGGCTGGTCGACGCTCGTGTAGGCGTTGTCGAGCACTGCCTCGGGCAGCATGCGGAAAGTGCCGACGTCGCCGTAGGTGACGCCGCTGTTGCTGGCCAGGCCGCTGGCCAGCACGGCCTGCCCCAGCGGAAACGGGCTGGCATTCGAGGCCGACGCGAGGCGGTCGGTGTAGTCGGCGGTACTGAGGAAGCCGGTGATTTTCTGGCCGGCCAAGGTATTGTCGACCAGCGGCGTGCCGTTGTAGCCGGCCGCAGCGGCGGCGCTCAGGGTAAACTGGGCGCCCGCCGCCAGGCTGGGGGGGCCGCTCAGGCCGCTGTTGCTCATGTTGGAACTGAGCGCAAACTGCTGCGGCCGCACCGCGAAATTATCGGTCGAGCATCCCACATTGGCGGTGCCGCACACGGCCGCCGTGCAAGTGACGCGCACGCGCACGTCGCGGTAGGCGCTGTACCTGGGCGCCACGGCGCTGATGGCAGTGGCAGGGATGCTCACATTGGTGGTCGAATAGCCGCCCGTAAACGCCACCAGGCCCAGCGGAATGACGGCGGTCTGGGTGAGCGGACAGTTGTTCGCCCCCAGCGCCACGCCGGTGGCGGTATTGACCAGCAAATCCACGGTGGCCGCGCCGGCGAACGCCGTTTCCAGGCTGGCGTCGGACTTCAGTTTGACCAGGTCCAGCTTGAAGGCCGTGTCGGCCAGCTTGGTATTGAGGCGCGCGTAGCTCAGGCTGCTGGTGCTGGGCACGCAACGGGGCGACGTCGCCTCGCAGGCGTTGAAGCGCGCCACGGCGCACGCCTTGATCACCAGCGACTGGTCTTCCTGCTCCGTGAACTGCCCGTCCGTCACATTCACGCTGACGGTGGCGGCCGTGCCGCTGCTCAGGCCAAACACGGCCTGGTACTCGCCGTTGAACAGATAGGTGGCCACGCCGTCGTTCAGCGTGCCATTGGCAAGCACGCCATAGCCCGAGATCAGGGCCCAGTCACCGATGCCGTTCGAGGTGCTCAGCTGGATTTGCGTGGTGTTGTTCGGCATCACGATATTGTTGTGATTGACGTCATGCGCCGTAACCGTGACCGTGCTTTGCTGGCACGTCAGGCCGGTGCCCGTATTTGTCACCGCATAATGGTTCAGGCAGCCGGCCTGGCTGAGATTCTGGTCGCGCTGCACCAGCGCCAGACCGCCTTCATAGTTATAGGCGCGCAATTCATCGATGGCGCCATCGGTGGAATTGCCGCTGCCGTTCTGCCCCGTGAGCGCGCTGCGGTTGTCGCCGATAAACAAGGTGCCGACGCGCGGCGACACCACGGCCGCCGTGGTAAACGCCGTCTCCTTTTGCAGCACGCCGTCGACGTATATGCGCAAGTGGTCGCTGTTGGCGGCGGCCAGCGCATTGAAGCTCCAGCTCACGGCGATATGCTTCCAGGTGCCGGCGGCCACCGTATTGGCGGCCGTTTCCACCGTGCGCTGGTTGCCCAGGCTATCCGTGACGACGAAGCGCAAGGCGCCCGTGCTGCGCCGCACGAGGAAAAACCATTCATTGTTCATCTGCGTGGCGTCGAGCAGCTGCGCATCGCGCGCGCCGCTGCCGGACCAGGCCGTATTGGCCTTGTACCAGAACGTGATGGTGCCGGCGCCGCCCATGGTGCCAGGCACGGACAGGGCGCTGTCGATGGCGTCGATGGCCGCGGCGCTGGTATTGAGGGGAAAGCTGGCCGCACGGCAGACGCGGCCGGCGGCGATGGTCTGCGCGCCGCCCAGCACCGTGCCGTCGCGTCCGTTGCCGCTGGTGTCGCTGACCTGCCCCGGCGTATTGTCCCAGCTGGGCTGCTCCATCCGGTATTCGAGCACCGGACGGGGGATGTAGAACTTGATGGCCGAATTGCTGACAGGAAAGCCGGTTTGCGGCGTGTCGTAATCGTTGCTGTCGGCCTGCCAGCCGATCTGGCCCAGCTTGGCGGAAGGCCCCGCCACGGCGGCGCCGTACTGGTAAATGAATTCGCCGTTTTCCTGCAAGATCAGTTGCAGGCTGTAGGAACCGGTGGGATTGGCGCCCGTCGTCCATTCGGGCACATTATTCCACGTCACGACAAAACTGCGGTACGGCGCCGTGCCGACCGTGGCGTAGCTGACATAGCAGGTGGTGCGGCTGGCGCAGGCGGTATTATAGGAGGGCAATTCCAGTTTCGAGGTGGGATCGAGGTCGTTGCCATAGATGCGCATGGTGTAGTTCAAGCTGCTGTCCGGATACGGCAGCGTCTGTACCGGGCTGCCGTAGCCGCACGTGACGTTGTTATTGAACTGCACCCGGCCATTCGTCATCACGCGCAGGCTGCTGAAGGCCACGCCCGAATACATGAAGCTGAAACCGATGGGCAAGGCGTCGCTGAGCGTGTCGTCGAGGATGGGCGGCGTGGTGCCGCAGCCGGTGGCGCCGTTGAATTTGTACGGCGAAGTGTTGTAGCCGAGCCTGGCATGATTGCTGGCGTCGATCCAGTTGTAGGCAAAACTGGTATTGGCGTACGTCACTGCCTGCGCCGGGGCGCAGTACAGCAGGGCCAGCAGGGCCAAGCGCCCCAATGCATGTATCCATACTGCCGTGACTGCCCGCATGTCGCTCCTTTGGTTTGCCTCGCCTAAAACTCCGCCTGTACGACGCGCTGCACGTAATCGGGATGATTGGTGGCGTTGGCGGTGGCGCACACACCGCCAACGGGCTGATTGCACGCCGTGGCGATCACCTGGAAGCGCGGTACCGCGCCAGCGGTCTGCGTGCAGCGCACGGTGACGGAAAAACCAGCCAGCGCGCCATTCGCGGGCAGGGCGAAACTGCTGCTGGCGGCGCAACTGCCGTTGACGCGCTGCTGGTACAGTCCCCACTCCATGCCGGCCCGGGCCGCCTGGTAGGCGCGTGCGCCCTGCACGTCCAGCGCCGACTCGGCATGCTGCATGGTCGAAATGGAAACCAGCGCCACGCCCAGCGCGGACAGCACCACCAGCAGAAAGATGGCGGTGATAATGCTGAAGCCGCGCGCCGGGCGGCATGGGCGCCGGCGATGCGGCATGGAGGTGGCGGTAGCGGATATCGTCATGGCGAATTATTCACCTGTGCCTGCTGCACCAGCGTGATCTGGCCGGCATTGCCGCCGGGCGCGCCCAGGGTCAGGCCGATGCTGACCAGGCCCCGCTGCATGTTGGGCAGCGTATCGAAGGAAAAATCGCAAGCGGCAACTTGCATCGCCATCAGCGCTGCCGACGGCGCGCCATTGAGGGGCGCGGCGGCGGCGCTCACCGGCTGGGCTGGCTGGATCGCATAGCCGGCATAGCGCGTCAGCGTGCCCGTGCCATTCGCATTCGGTGCGCAGTGGTAGGTCACGACCGTGCTGACCACCTGGAAACGATAGCTGAGGGAAGGCATGGACGGCGTTTGCGCGACGAAGGGGTTATTGAGCAGCGTGACTTCGTTGCCGCTGATGGAAGCGACCTGGGCGCGGTTGCATTGCCCGCTGCAGTTATAGGCATTCACGGGAGGCTGGTCGCCCAAATTGTTAACGACGATAAAGTCGCCGGCCACGATGGCCTGCCGGCCGGCAGGCGGGGCGCCGACGATGGTAAACACCTTCGCGTTGCTCACCGGCGTGAGGGGATCGAAGGCCAGCACATTGCCCGGTATTGTGGCCGGGTCGTCTTCCGACAGATAGCGTCCGCCCGTCTTGGTCAGCAGCAGCTCCAGATAGCTGTCGCCCCCATTGTTCGCGACGCGCACGCTGTTGGGCAGCGCCAGGCGCACGTCGCGCGTGATGCGGCGCGCCGCCGTATCGGCGGCATCGGCCAGTTCGGCGCGGGCGGCCACGTCCAGGTAGCCTTGCATGGGCGCGCGGATGAATACCGTCACCATGCCGGCCACGATGGCCGTGATGATGATCACCACGATCAGTTCGATCAAGGTAAAACCGCGCTGCCGGGGGCGTAAAAAAGTCATCATGGGACGGCATTTCCTGCGTAACGCGTGCGGTAACCGGCCAGCACCAGCTGCTGATTCGCGCCGTAAGTCACGGTGACCGTAACGCGCAGCACATTCATGTTGACGGGCGTGGCGTCCGAAGGCAAGGTGGCGCCTGCCGGCCCCAGTCCCGCCTCGGGGCTGATGGCCACGCTCACCGCATAGCCCGCAGGAAAGCTGTTGCCGGCCGCGTCGGTCGTATAGCTCGCGGGCGTATTGAACGCGCGCACGTAGTCGCTGACATTGTAGTAGGGTCGCCCCGTGGCGGGCACCGTCGCGCTGACATTCTGCGGCGTGTTGCAGCCGGTGGGATTGGTGGCACTGTCGAACGGCGCGGCATTCGTCGCCGCATCCGCGGCCGGATCGGCGACCGGGTCGCAAAACGTGAAGCGCGCCATGGTTACCTCTTCCAGCATGCCCTCGGCCAGCGCCAGCGCCTGCTTGCGCAATTGCGGATCGGCGCTGCTGGCTGTGGTACGGGTAAAAATTTGCAGCAATCCAATCACGGCGATGGAGACAATGACGATGAAGACAATCAGTTCGATCAGAGTCACGCCGCGCTGCGCCAACCTGCGAGCCGGCAAGACGGCTATCCTAGTAATGGACATAGCCCGTCTCCCCTTCGACGATGATGTTGCGCGTCATGCCGCCGCCGCTGATGCCGATGCTGACGCGCGCGGGAAAGCTCGAGACGGGCTCGGCGTCGCTCGCCTTGAACGGCCGGCCCAGGGCATTGAAATAAAAAGCGGCGGCATCGGCCGGCACGCTGTAGCTGATATTGTTGGGCGGTGCTTCGCACAGCCACGCCGTCGTATTGGCGCAGGCGCTCATGGTGGCGCTGCGGCCGCTGTTGCCGCCAGCAGGCGGCAAGACGCGGTTGGCCGCGTCGCAGGCCGTATTGAAACACAGGGCAATGCGGCTGCCGTTAAGCTGCACGAAAACGGGCCGGTTTTGCGCGATCGCCAGTTTTTGCCCATAGCGCAGCATGCCGATGTTTTGGTCGGCAAAGCTGCGCGCGTCAAAAGTATCCTGCTGAAAGAAACGAGGGGCGGCGACGGCAGCCAGCACCCCGCCCACCACCAGCACGGCGATCAGTTCGACCAGGGTAAAGCCGCGCTGCAGGCGCCCACGATTGGCAGGCCCGGCAAACATCAAACCTGCAGGAGACGGCATCGTGTACTCGCACCTATGGCAATGAGCGGCATGCTGGCTCAAGCATGCCAGAAAGAATAAAAAAACGCCTGGCAAGCCAGGCGGATTGCATGCGGCGCGACCTGCCGCTGCATGCAGATTCACGTCATTAGCAATTGCTAAGGACAGGCGCGGGGCCCACCGCCGCCGCCGCAGTCGCCGTAGCGACTGTATAGGTAACCGCGCAGGTAAGATGGTTGGCATCGGCGGCGATCGATACTGGCGCCGTGCCCGTGACATTGTAGTCGGCCAAACCACCTGCCGCCAACACGATGCCGGCCGCATCAGGATAGCCGTTCGCCATGGTGATGGTCGTACCTTCCATTACCACAGGAGGAATTGTGCCGACGGCAGTGTTGTTGACCAGCCATTGCGCATGAGCCAGGGAAGCGGCGGCCTGCACTGTGGCGCGAGCGCCGTTGACTTTCGCCAGGCGGGCATCGGCCGACAGATTGATAAAACGGGGAATCGCGGTGGCCGCCAAGATGCCCAGGATGACGATGACGACGACTAACTCGATCAGCGTAAAGCCCGCTTGGCCACCTTGTTGAAAACGACGAATTGACTGCAGTTTCATGCTAATCTCCAAAAAATCAAAAAAACGATGCTGGCAAAATGTGCCGGCAAAATAAAAAACTATTTCAGCCCATCCGCCTCGCCCAGCTGTATCAACGCCACATCGGGCGCATCCACCGGGGTTGAGGGCCGGGCCAGGGTAGCGGACGCTTGCCGCAAGCTTACCTTGAATCGAAGCAACTCGGAACGACTAAGGCCGAAAGTGTTGCCTCGATTTAATACGTATATCAATTCTGCATTACTTCTATCAAAAAACCAATGACCTTGAGGAAGTTTTGCTATCTCCGGCGCCGTATATTCACCTAAATAATTGGACGGCCTTTCCGCCAGCCAATCGATGAGGTTTTGCCCCGCCAGCGCCGGCAACTGATTTTGCCGATCAGCCGCATACAGTTCCAGCACTTTCATGCGCAGACCCGCGCGCAGCGCCAGCACCGTTTGCTGCACGGCGACCCGTTCCGCCTCCTGCTGGACCGCTAACAGCCGGCTCAGCAGCACAGCCGCCAGCACGGCAATGACGGACACGACAACGGCCAGTTCAAACAGGGTGAACCCGCTCTGCCCTGCCTTGACTGCCACGCTGTTGTTTTTTGGCGAAATGCACGATCTCATTTATGCAGGGCCACCTTGCCCAGATCCCACACCGGCAAGAAGATGCCCAGCGCCAGCACCAGCACCATGACGCCGAGAAAGGCGATCAGGATGGGTTCGATCTGCGCGGACAGGGTCTTCAATTCGTAATCGACTTCGCGTTCATACATCTGGGCGATTTCATTCATCAAGTCATCGAGTGAACCGGACTCTTCGCCGACGGCGATCATTTGCAGCACCACCGGCGTGAAGACGCCCGCCGTCACCGAGGTGCGCAGAATACTGTCGCCGCGCTCGACGCCGTCGCGCATCTGCTCGACACGGGCGCACAGATAGGCGTTGTCCACCGTCTGCGACACCACCGTCAGCGCCTGGACGATGGGCACGCCGCTGGTGCTCGACAGCGCGAAACTGCGTGCGAAGCGCGCCATCGTGCCTTTCAGGATGATCTTCCCGGCGATGGGGAAACGCAACTTGTACCGGTCCCACGCGTAACGGCCTCTGACCGTGCGCAGCCAGGCCCGGAAACCGGCTATCGCGCCGATAGTCAGTGCCAGCAGCAAAGGCCAATACGCGACCATGAAGGCCGACGTGCCGATCAGGATGCGCGTCATCAAGGGCAGTTCTGCATGGAAGCTGGCGAACACCTTCTCGAACTGGGGAATCACGAACATATTGACGACGACCATGGCGATGAGCATGGCCACGATCACGAAACTGGGATAGCGCGTGGCTGATTTCACGCGCGCGCGCATGTCGCGGTCGAATTCCAGGTGGTCGAACAGGCGCAGGAAAACCTCATCGAGGCGCCCCGTCATTTCGCCCACGCGCACCATCGACAAATAAAACGGCGTAAAGATCGCGGGGTGGCGCGCCATGGCGGCCGACAGTTCGCGGCCCGCGTCGAGCGATTCGCGCACGTCCTTGATGATGCGTCCGAACGCGGGGCTGATGGCGGACTCCTGCAGGCCGGCCAGGCCGCGCATGATGGGCACGCCCGCCTTGAGCAGGGTATACAACTGGCGGCTGAACAATTGCACATCCATCGAGCTGACTTTTTTCTCCGTCAGCTTTTGCCACCAGCCGATATCGGCGCCCGTGGTGGCGGCTTTTTTGGTCACCAGGATTTCCACCGGCGTCGCGCCGGTGGAAAACAGCTGGTCCGCCACGGCGCCGCTGTCGGCCCCTTCCATCACGCCGGTCAGCAGTTCGCCGCTGGCATTGCGCGCCTTGTAAGCAAAAAATGGCACCTCAATCCTCGCTCTGGTTGCTGATGCGCATCGCTTCCATCACCGTCGTGCGGCCCTGGACCACCAATTGCACGGCGTGGCGGCGCAGGGTTTCGCCCGCCATCTGCGCCATCGCCACCTTCATGAAGTGCGATGGGTCGGCATGGTTGGCGGCGTCGGCCACGGCGCGCGTGATTTCCAGCAATTCATACACGCCCGTGCGGCCCCGGTAACCCATGCCGTTGCAATGCGAACAGCCCTTGCCGTGGAAATACTGGTTGCGCTCGACCAGCTCGCCCAGTTCCAGGCGCAGCCATTCGTATTCGTTCGGCGTGGGCTGGTACGGCGTGCTGCAGCTTTCGCAGATCACGCGCACCAGGCGCTGCGCCAGCACGGCTTGCAGCGAACTGCCCACCATGTAGCGGGGTACGCCCATGTCCATCAGGCGCAGCGGCGTGCTGATGGCGTCGTTCGTATGCAGGGTCGACAACACCAAGTGACCCGTCATGGCGGCGCGCAAGCCGATCTGCGCCGTTTCCTGGTCGCGCATCTCGCCGACGAGCACGATGTCCGGGTCTTGCCGCAGGGCCGAGCGCAGCACCCTGGCGAAGTTCAGTTCGATCTTGTCATTGACTTGCACCTGGTTGATGCCGGCCAGCCGGTACTCGACGGGGTCTTCCACCGTAATGAGCTTTTTTTCCACCGAATTGAGTTCGGACAAGGCGCAATACAGGGTCGTCGTCTTGCCGCTGCCGGTCGGGCCCGTCACCAGCACGAGGCCGTTCGGGCGGCTGACGATGGCGCGGAACTGCGCCACCAGCGCAGGCGGCATGCCGATGGCGTCCAGGCGCAAGGTCGTGCCGCCCTGGTTGAGCAGACGCATGACGACGGATTCGCCGTACTGCGTAGGCATGGTGGAAATACGCACGTCGATGCGCTGGTTTTTCACGCGGATGGCGAAGCGGCCATCCTGCGGCAGGCGCTTCTCGGAAATATCGAGGTCCGACATCAGTTTCAGACGCAGCGCCAGCGAACTGGCGATCTTGCTGTCCGCTTCCGTCTGCAGGTGCAGCACGCCGTCGATGCGGAAGCGGATCTGCAGCCGGCCTTCCTGCGGCTCGATGTGGATGTCCGAGGCGCGCACCTGGGTGGCATCCTCGAACACGGATTGCAGCAGCTTGACGATGGGCGCTTCTTCCAGGCCCGGATTGGCGGCCAGCGCGCCGAAGTCGACGGAAACGTCGCCCAGGTCCTGCTCCAGCTCGCGCGTCAGGGTGGAGATGTCTTCCGTGCGGCGGTAGATGCGGTCGATGGCGGCCAGCACTTCCGTCTCATTGACGACGGCCAGCTCGATCTGGCGCTTGACCA
This sequence comes from Janthinobacterium sp. 67, assembly GCF_002797895.1. NCBI lineage: Bacteria > Pseudomonadati > Pseudomonadota > Betaproteobacteria > Burkholderiales > Oxalobacteraceae > Janthinobacterium > Janthinobacterium sp. 67. Next base: position 1,644,453 of record NZ_PGES01000001.1, read on the forward strand.
GGCGCGAAATCTCGTCATACGCGAACAGGTCGGTCGGGTCGGACATGCCGACCAGCAAGCCCTCGCGCCGGTCTTCCAGCACCAGCGCGCGAAAGCGCCGCGCCTGGGTTTCCGGCAGCAGCCGCACCAGTTCGGGATTGATGTTGAAAAACTTCAGATTAATGTAGGGAATGTCGAGCTGGCGCGCCAGCGCGCCCGAAATCTGCTCTTCCGTGACGAAGCCGTGCTCGACAAAAACGCGGCCCAGCTTGCGTCCCGAACGCTTCTGCTCCGTCAAGGCCTGGCCCAACTGTTCTTCCGTCAGCAATTTCTGCTGCACCAAAATTTCACCGAGCCGGACTTTCTCTGGCCTTGCCATGCTTACTCCTCGACAAACATATTCGACAGACGATACACGCCCGCGGCGCGCACAGGCATTTTATTCCAGAACCTGTTGTTTCTTAAAGAAAATACATTGCGTCGCTTGATTTTCGCGCATTTCAACGCTCGGCAAGGAAACACTTGCCGCGCACCTGCGCCCATGGCAATAATGGCGGTCGTTCCCCGTCTTCGCTGCCGACCATTACCCCTATGAACGCCTGCGCCATCGAGTTTCACAATGTGCACCTGCAACTGGCGGGCAGCGCCGTGCTGCGCGGCGTCGACCTGCAAGTGCGCGCGGGAGAACTGTTCGGCCTGGTCGGCGTGAATGGCGCGGGAAAGACGAGCCTGCTCAAATGCCTGCTCGACTTTTGCACGCCCGAGCGGGGAGACATCGCCATTTTCGACCGGCCGCACCGCCAAGGCGCGGCGCGCCAGCCCCTGTCGTTTTTGCCGGAACGCTTCCAGGCGCCCTACTACCTGACGGGCGGCGACTTCCTGCGCTACCTGTCGCGTCTGCACGACGTGCGTCCCGATGCGCAAGCCGTGCGGCAAACCCTGGACGCGCTGGACCTGGCGCCGGACGTTCTGCTGCGCCCCGCGCGCGCGTATTCGAAAGGCATGATGCAGAAACTGGGGCTGGCCGCCTGCCTGCTGTCGGGCAAGCGGCAACTGGTGCTCGATGAACCGATGAGCGGACTCGACCCGAAGGCGCGCGCGCAATTCAAGCAAGTGCTGCGGCAAGCGCGCGCGCAGGGTCGCGGCGCCCTGCTCACCTCGCATGCGCTGGCCGACGTGGAAGAATTGTGCGACCGCATGGCCATCCTGCATGCGGGCCGCATCGTGTTTATGGGCACGCCCGCCGAATGCCGTGCCCGCCACGGCGGTACGCAAGACGCCAGCCTGGAACAGGCTTTTCTCAATTGCATCGCGGCATGAACACCGACACGCACGTCCCCATCCACTACGCGCCCTCGCCGCACGGCATGTATCTGCACCATTTCGGCTTGCGCACGGCACCGTTCGGCATTACGCCGGACCCGGCCTTCTTTTATGCCGGAAATACGCGGGGCGAACTGCTCGATGCGCTGCTGTATGCCGTCATGCAAGGCGAAGGCATCATCAAGCTGACGGGCGAAGTGGGCAGCGGCAAGACCATGCTGTGCCGCATGCTGGCCGAACGCCTGCCGCCCCGGGTCGACGTACTGTATCTGCTCAATCCCCGGTTGGAACCGGATGAAGTCCTGCACGCCATCGCCGCCGAACTGGGCCTGGAACTGGACGGCTGCCGCGCCGACGCCGTGCTGCGCGCCGTGCACGGCGAGCTGATCGCACGGCATGCGGCGGGACGCCAGGTGCTGCTGCTGGCCGAAGAAGCGCAAGCCATGCCGGGCGCCACCCTGGAAGCGCTGCGCCTGCTGACGAATCTGGAAACGGCCAGCCACAAGCTGCTGCAGATCGTGCTGTTCGGCCAGCCGGAATTGCAGCACACTTTGGACTTGCCCCAGTTCCGCCAATTGAAGGAACGCATCACCCACAGTTTTACCGTGCCGCGCCTGCCGCAAGCCTTGCTGGACGACTATCTGGCATGCCGCCTGGCCGCCGCCGGCCGCATGGCGCCGCTCGTCTTCACGCCGGCCGCGCTGCGCCGGCTGGCGCGCGCCGCGCAAGGCATCGTGCGCAGGGTCAATATCCTGGCCGACAAGGCCTTGCTGGCCGCGTTTGCGGACGATGCGCAGCAAATCAGCGCGCGCCACGTGCGCCTGGCCATTGCCGACAGCCCCTTCCACCGTCCGCCCTGGCATGCGTGCAAGCTGCTGGCGGGCGCCTTGAGCGCGCTGATGCTGCTGCTGGCCGCGGCGCTGCTGTGGCAATGGCTGGCGCCGGGCCAGGCAGCGGTCCCACGTGCACCGCTGCCGGCACCATCGACGCTGCTCGACAGCAAACTGGCCGAATCGCGCGACTGGCTGGCAAGGCAAGGACCGCGGCAGCTGGTGCTGCACGTCGCCAGCCTGCCCGCCACCGAAACGGCCGCGGCGGAAACGTTCCTGCAGCAGGCGCAGCAAGCGATCGGCCTGCGCGACCTCCATGTGTTCCGCCTGCCTGGCGCAGCGCCCGCAAATGCCGCCGCGCGCCTGGACATCGTCTACGGCAGCTTCGCCGACCAAGCCAGCGCCGAAGCCGTCCGGGCCAGGCTGGCCCCAGCGTCGCCACAGAAAATATTGCTAAGCGACATAGACAGTATCCGTACGGAAATAAAAGCCGTGACGCCGGCACAAACGGGGCGTGGCGCCCCCTGACTTTATTTCGGTATATTGCATCCAGAGCCTGCACAGCCGATTGCTTTTAGGCGATCATGCTGGCTAAAACTACCAAAGCACAACACGACTCCAAGGGCGAACTTTTTCATGAATCAACACCCTATTCCTGTGCTGGCCTCCTGGGTCGCCCTCGCCTGCAGCACCGTGCTGTCCGGTTGCGCCTCGCATCAAATGCCGCTGTCGCCTGCCCACCTCAATGCCGCGCCCGTCCCCGGCGGCGCCATTCCCGAACCGGTGCAGCAAAGCAGCGCGCTGGCCGCGCCCCTGCCCGCGCCGAAAGTGGAAACCTACAGCGTTACCGTGCACAAGGTGCCCGTGCAATCGCTGCTGTTTGCACTCGCGCGCGACGCGGGCATGAATATCGACATCCACCCGCAGATCGAAGGCAGCGTCACCCTGAATGCGCTGAACCAGACCCTGCCGCAATTGCTGGCGCGTATCGGCAAGCAAGTCGATATGCGCTACGAAATCGATGGCAAGAACCTGACGGTGCTGCCCGATGCGCCCGTGTGGCGCAATTACAAGGTCGATTACGTCAACATGGCGCGCAGCACCAACAGCAGCGTGAATATCGCCACGCAAATTTCCACGGCGGGCGGCGGGTCGAACAACGCCAGCAACCCGGTCGGCGGCACGCAAGGCAGCGGCGGCAATGGCAATAACAACTCGACCACCCTGGTCGTGAATCGTTCGGAAAATAATTTCTGGTACAGCCTGGAAAAGAATATCCGCGACCTGCTGCGCGAGACGACGCTCAACGACGTGCAGGTGGACCCGCTGGCGCAGCTGAACCAGCAATTGACGAATGCCCAGGGGAATGCGCAAGGCCAGCAGGGACAAGCGGGCCAGCCAGGACAGCCGGGACAGCAGCAGAATCAGGCCGGCAATCAATACGGCAGCCAGGCGCCGATGCAGACTGGCGGCCAGTATGCGCCAGGCCAGCAGCAGGCGCCCATCCAGAACGCGAATCCTGGCCAGTCACTCGATGCGAACGGCATGCCGCTGCTGAAACTGGCCAACAAGGGCAGCCCCTCGTCCGTCGTCGTCAACGTGGAAGGCGGCTTGATCGCCGTGCGCGCGACGGGCCGCCAGCACGAAAAAGTCGCCGAATTCCTCGACGCCGTGGTGCATAGCGCCAAACGGCAAGTGCTGATCGAGGCGACCATCCTCGAAGTGCGCCTGAGCAATGAATACCAGCAAGGCATCAACTGGTCGCGCCTGACGGGCAACCTGAGCCTGACGCAGAAGCAGGTGGGCACCTCTGCGCTCAGCAGCGGCGTCACGCCCGGCTCCACGCCCGGCATCTTCGTGCTCGATTACCTGAAGGACAGTTTCAGAACGACCATCCAGCTGCTGGAATCATTCGGCAAGGTGAAAGTGCTGTCCAGCCCGAAGATCAGCGTGCTCAACAACCAGACGGCCATGCTGAAGGTGGTCGACAACAACGTCTTCTTTACCATCAAGGTGACGCCCGCCGTGGTCAGCTCGACGGGCACCATCACCACGCCGGCCACCTATGAGTCGAAGCTGGAAACCGTGCCCGTCGGCTTCGTCATGAGCGTCACGCCGCAGATTTCCGACAGCGATGAAGTGACCCTGAACGTGCGCCCCACCATCACGCGCATCGTCGGTTACGTGCAAGACCCGAATCCGGCCCTGGCCACGGCCAGCGTGATCAGCAGGGTACCCGTGATCCAGGCGCGCGAACTGGAGTCGATCATGAAAGTGGGCAATGGCCAGATCGCCGTCATGGGCGGCCTGATGCAAGATTCCGTCGACAATGCCAAGGATGGCGTGCCCGGCCTGTCCAGCCTGCCCCTGGTCGGCAATTTGTTCACCTATCGTAACGAAGCAAGCAGCAAGACGGAACTGGTGATCTTCATGCGCCCCGTCGTGGTCAAGGATGCCAGCATCGAGGGCGATTACCGCGACTACCGCTACCTGCTGCCCGGCCAGGCGCCGCTCAACAGCCAGCCATACACGGATGGCCCGCCGGCGCCGGCCGTCCAGCCGCAGGCACGCCTGCAGGGAGACTTTCCATGAGCTTGCTCATGCAGGCGCTCAAGAAGGCCGAGCGCGCCAAACAGAACAGCCTGTCCGACGAGGAACTGGAAAAGCCGTCCGAAGCCTACGACCAGGTGCTGGAACTGGCGCCGGCAGACGCCCCGCCGCCCCGTCCCGCGCCAGTTGCGCCGCCGCCCGTGCAGCCGGCAAGCGGCTTGAGCCTGGAACCGCTGGCGGACGCCCCCGCGCCGCAGCCGCAAGCCAGTGCCTCCCGGCCAAGCCCCCAGCCCGGTCCGCAGCAAGGCGCGCAGCCCGGTCCGCCCCCCGAGCCGCCGCGCGCCCGTGCGGAACCGCCGCCCGCCCGGCCCCGCGCCAGCCGCAGCAATCCGCCGCCGAAAGGTCCCACCGGCCCCATCAGCGTCGACCCGGCCACCGTGCGCCTGGCCGTGCTGCTGGCGATCCTGCTGCTGGTGGCCGGCTCCATGGCGTACTGGTATTGGCGCGCCAGCACCAGCCCCGGCGCGGGCGCCAACCTGCCCGGCGTGCCCATGCCGCTGACGGATGCGCCGGGCACGGGCGGCGTTGCCGGTCCCGTCGTGGTGGCGCCAGCGGCCGGCGGCGCCATGCCGGAAGCCCCCGCACCCGCGCCGCTGCCGCAGGAGGCGCCGCGCGAACAGCGCCAGCAAGCGAACGCGGCTGAACAGCAGGCAATGATCCAGGCCGCCGCGCAAGCGGCCGTGGCCGCCCAGCTGGCGCAACTGCCGCCGCCTGCGCCGCCCAGCCTGCCGCAGGTGGCCGCGCCCGACAACAGCCAGATCCAGGTGCTGCGCAACGATACGGCGCCGCAGATCAACCCAGGCGTGCAACAAGCCTACCAGGCCTTCAACAGCGGACAGCTGGGCACGGCGCGCCAGCAATATGAAGCCGTGCTGCAGCAGGACGCCAACAACCGCGATGCGCTGCTGGGCCTGGCGGCCGTGGCCTTGCGCGAGAACCAGGGCGCGCAGGCGGCGGCCCTGTACGTGCGTTTGCTCGAGATCAATCCCGACGATGGCGTGGCGCTGGCCGGCCTGATCGGCCTGCGCCAGGGCGACGTCGTGCAAAGCGAGGCAAAACTGAAAGCCATCCTGGCGCGCAGCCCCGACAGCGGCCCCGTGCTGTTTGCACTGGGCAACGTGTACGCCAAGCAGCGCCGCTGGAACGACGCGCAGCAGCAATTTTTCCGCGCCTACAGCGCCGCGCCCGGCAATCCCGACTATGCCTTCAACCTGGCCGTGGGCCTGGACCGGCTGAACCAGCCCAAGCTGGCCGCCACCTACTACCAGCGCGCCTTGACCCTGGCGCAAACGGCGCCCGCCGCCTTCGACCAGGCCGTCGTGCAAACGCGCTTGCGCGAGCTGGCGGCCCCGGCCACCACCCCGGCCACCACCCCCCCCCGTCAGGAATAAGCATTACATGGCAGAACAGGCAAAACTTCCGCTCGGCAAATTGCTGATCCAGAAAGGCGTGATCAGCGAAGACCAGTTGCGCATCGCCCTGATCGAGCAGCGGCGCAGCAGCGAACCGCTGGGCAAGCTGCTGATCACATTGGGCTTCGTCACGGAAGCGACCGTGCGCGAGGCGCTCAGCGAAAACCTGAAACAGGTCAGCGCGGACTTGTCGAGCCTGGTGGTCGACGCCATTGCCTTGAAACTGATCCCGAAGGACGTGGCCAAGCGCTACCGCGTCTTCCCCATCGTCTACGAACGCCAGGCGGACAATCTGATACTGGCCATGGCCGACACCAGCAACATCGTCGCGCTCGACCAGATCAGCGCCATGCTGGTCAAGGGCATCACGATTTCCACGGTGCTCGTCAACGAATCCGATATTTCGCGCGCCATCGACCAGTACTATGGCTTTGAACTGTCGATCGACGGCATCCTGCACGAGATCGAAACGGGCGAAGTCAGCTATCAAAGCATGGCCTCGCCATCGGACGAGTACAGCCAGCCCATGGTGCGCCTGATCGACGCGTTGCTGGCCGACGCCGTGCAGAACGGCGCGTCGGACCTCCATTTCGAGCCGGAACAGTCGTTCCTGCGCATCCGCTACCGCATCGACGGCATCCTGCGGCAAATCCGCAGCCTGCACAAATCGTACTGGCCGGCCATGGCCGTGCGCCTGAAGGTGATGTCGAACATGAATATCGCCGAGGCGCGCGCGCCGCAGGATGGGCGCATCAGCATCAAGTTTTCCGGGCGACAGATCGACTTCCGCGCGTCGGCGCAGCCCACCACGCATGGCGAAAACTTCGTGCTGCGCGTGCTGGACCGCCAGAAAGGCATCGTGCCGCTCGACGCCCTGGGCCTGGCCGAGGCGGAACTGAACTTGCTCAAACTGATGATCGCGCGGCCCGACGGCGTGATCCTCGTGACCGGCCCGACGGGCAGTGGCAAGACGACGACCTTGTATTCGATCATCAACCACATCAATACGGAAAGCGTCAACATCATGACGCTCGAAGACCCGGTCGAGTATCCGATGAACATGATACGCCAGACCTCCGTCAACGAATCCGTCAAGCTGGGCTTTGCCGACGGCATCCGCTCGATGATGCGGCAAGACCCGGACATCATTTTAGTGGGCGAGATCCGCGACCGCGAAACGGCGGAAATGGCCTTTGCCGCCGCCATGACGGGCCACCAGGTGTATTCCACCCTGCACACGAACTCGTCCATCGGCTCCATCTCGCGCCTGCTCGATATCGGCATCCTGCCCGACATCATGGCCGGCAACATCATCGGCATCGTGGCGCAGCGCCTCGTACGCCGCCTTTGTCCGCATTGCAAGGAAACCGTAATCGCCGACGACGTCGAGCGCCGCCTGCTGGGCCTGGCGGCAACCGACGCGCCCGTGTCCATCTGCCGCGCCGTCGGCTGCGAGCGTTGCGCGCACCAGGGCTACAAGGGCCGCCTGGCCATCATGGAAATCCTCAAGATGACGGCCGAGCTCGACGAATTGACGGCGCGCCGCGCCAGTTCGCGCGAACTGAAGAACGCGGCGCGCGCGGCCGGTTTCAAGGGCATCGTCGACGACGGCGTGCGCCGCGTGATGGAAGGCGTCACCACCCTGGAAGAAGTGGGCCGCGTGGTCGACCTGACGGAAAGGCTGGCCTGATGGCGCAATATGTCTACCGCGCCATGGATGCCGCCGGCACATTGATTCCCGGCAGCATGGAGGCGGCCAACGTGCCGGACCTGGAAGCGCGCCTGCACCGCATGCAGCTCGACTTGATCGACTGCAAGATCACGGGCCAGTACCTGGTGCTGCTGGGTAAACGGGTCATCCACCGCCGCGACCTCATCAATTTCTGCTTCCACATGGAGCAATTGACGGGCGCGGGCGTACCCATCCTGGAAGGCTTGAACGACTTGCGCGAAAGCACGGACCACCCGCGCCTGCGCGAAGTCGTCACGGACCTGATCGAAAGCATCGAGGGCGGCCTGCCCCTGTCGGGCGCACTGGCCCAGCACGGCGACATCTTCGACGCCACGTTCACGAGCCTGATACTGGCGGGCGAACAGAGCGGCAAGATCGCCGAGGTCTTCAAGAATCTGTCCGAAAGTCTGAAATGGCAGGACGAGCTGGCGTCGCAGACGCGCAAGATCGTCATGTACCCGATCATCGTGGCCATCGTCGTGGCGGCCGTGACGTTTTTCCTGATGATCTATCTGGTGCCCCAGCTGACGGCTTTTATTCGCAACATGGGCGGCGAGCTGCCGCTGCACACGCGCGTGTTGATTTTTGTCTCGAATGTGTTCATCGATTACTGGTATGTGCTGCTGGCCTTGCCCGTGCTGCTGTTCTTCGGCCTGCGCGCGCTCATCCGCCGCAGCGAAAGCGCCCGCTATGCCTGGGACGGCTTGAAGCTGCGGCTGTGGCTGGTCGGCCCCGTGCTGCACAAGATCATCCTGGCCCGCTTCGCCACGTTTTTCGCCCTCATGTATGCTTCCGGCATCACGATACTCGAATGCATCCGCCTGTCCGAAGGCATCGCCGGCAACCAGGTGGTGGCGGCCGGCCTGCGTCGCGCCGCCCAGCTGATCAGCGAGGGCTACGGCGTCACGTCCGCCTTCCAGCACACGGGCATCTTCCCGCCGCTGGTGATCCGCATGCTGAAGGTGGGCGAGGCGACGGGTTCGCTGGACACGGCCTTGCGCAATGTCAGCTATTTTTACAACCGCGAAGTGAAGGAATTGATTGAGAAAGTGCAAGCCATGATCGAGCCGGCCATGACGGTCATCCTGGGCCTGCTGCTGGGCTGGATCATGCTGTCGGTGCTGGGGCCGATCTACGACACCATCAGTACAATCAAGACCTGAGGCCGCCGTGTTCCGCAAACAATTACTCTACATCACCAGCGACGCCCTGTGCGCCTACGACTGGAACCACGGCGTGCTGGGCCCGGGCCATACCTTCCCTGCCAGCGCGGCCGGGCTGGACGGCTTCGCCGCGTGGCTGGAAGACCCGCAGGCGCACCGGCTGGACGTGCCCGCCTACCTGCTGACGGACTTGATCGAGGAAGATTTCCAGCACCAGTTGCTGCCCCACGTGCGCGGCAAGGCGGGCCGTGCCTTGCTCGATCGGCGCAAGCAGCAATTGCACCGCGATACGCCCTACCGGGGCAGCGCCCTGCTGGGCCGCGAAAGCACGGGCCGCCACGACGACCAGGTGCTGTTCTTTGCGTTGACGAACCCGTCCTTGCTGCAGCCGTGGACGGAGGCGCTCGAACACTTGCGCGTGCCCGTGGCCGGCATTTATTCGACCAGCCTGCTCAGTATCGCGCTCGTCAAGAAACTGTCGATCGCGCACGAACACCTGCTGCTGGTGACGCAGCAATCGGGCGGCTTGCGGCAAAGTTACTATGAAAAGGGCCAGCTGCGCTTTTCGCGCCAGACGGCCACCATCGCACTCGACGGCGTGGCCGTGAATATCGCGCTGGAAACGGAAAAGACGCGGCAATTTCTCACCAGCACGCGCATGCTGGCGCGCGGCGACGTCCTGAATACCGTCATCCTCGCGCCGGCGCCGCAGATCGCCAAGCTCGAATTGCTGTGCGATAACGGTGTCGAAGTGGCTTACCATTTCATCGACCTGCAGCTGGCCGGCGAACGGGTGGGCTTGCGCCGCACGCCGGCGCTGGCCGACGAATTGCTGCTGACCTTGCTGGGCAAGCATCCACCGCCCAGCCACTATCCACCGGGCGCACTGGCCCGCTACTACCACTTCCAGCGCGCGCGCAAGACGCTGTATGGCGCCAGCGCGCTGATCGGCGCATCGGCAGCCCTGTGGTGCGCGATTAACTTGCTTGGCGGGATAGCCGACGGGGCCGCCACGCAGCGCCTGGCGCAGGAAACGGCGTCCTACCAGGAGCGCTACCGCAGCGTCATGTCGACCCAGCCGCCGGCGCCGGCCAAGACGCAGAACATGAAAGTGGCCGTGACGCTGGGCCACATGATCGCCAGCCAGGCGCCCGAACCGGGCAGGCTGCTGGGCGTGCTGAGCGCGGCGCTGGACCAGGCGCCGCAAGTCAAGCTGGGCCAGTTGCAGTGGAATGCGGGCCCGGCGCCCGCGCGCGCGCCCGGCGGCCAGCCACAGCCGCTACAGCAAGGCAAGGGCGCGCCGCCCGGCAGCGCCCTGGCCGGCATTCCCGTCGCGCCGCCGCAGGCGCTGCGCCTGGAAGCGGACGTGGACATGCCGAACAACGACTACCGCGCGGCCCTGTCCGCCATCACGTCCTTCGCGCAAACCTTGGCGCGCCAGCCCGGCCTGCGGGTGGCGATCGAGGAAGCGCCGCTGGACTTGCGTTCCAGCGCCAGCCTGTCCGGCAAGAGCGTCACGCCGGCCCCGGCCAGCCAGGCCCGCTTCACCCTTTTGCTCGCGTGGCAGCCATGAGCGGCCCCGTCAAGCAGCCACCGCTGCCCGGCATGAAGAAAGCCGCGGCACCCGCGCGCGCCCTGCCCGCCTGGCTGGGCGAACTGCACCTGATACGCCGCGCCCTGCTGTGCTTTACGCTGACCATGCTGGCCAGCCTGCTGCTGCTCAGCCTGAGCATCGCCTACCGCGAGCGCGAGGCGCAGCAGCTGGACCTGGCCCAGCGCACAAGCTCGGCGGCCGCGACCCTGTTCAACCATGCGGAAGCGGAAAAGCAGGAAATCCGCGCCTACGAACCGCAATTCCTGGCCCTGCGCCAGCGCGGCCTGATCGGCGAGGAAAACCGCCTGGCGTGGATCGACGCCATCCGCCTGAGCCAGGAACAACGCAAGCTGTTGCCGATCAGCTATGACATCGGCCCGCAGCAAGTGCTGTCCGTGCCATTGCCCATGGTGATGGGCCAGTACCAGCTGCGCGGCAGCCAGATGCAGCTGCGCATGGATTTACTGCATGAAATGGATTTGCTGAACCTGTTCGACGACTTGCGCCAGGCCGGCTATTTCGCCGTGCAGGAATGCGCGCTCAAGCGCAGCGGAGCCGGTGTCGCGCCGGGCACAGGCGGCGCCATGCCCCCGGTCCTCAGCGCCGATTGCCGCCTGCTGTGGCTGACGCTGGGCAGCGTGGCCGTGCCCGTGCTGGGGCGGCCATGAAGCGCGCCGTCCTCCTGTGTGCGCTGCTGGCCGGTGCCGTGCCTTCCATCCAGGCCCAGGGGCCGCAGCTGGGGCGTCTGTTTTCCACGCCGGAACAGCGCAGTGCGCTCGATGCGCAGCGCTATGGCAAGCCGGCGGCCGACCCCGCCTTGGCGGCGCCGCCTGCGCCACCACCGCCGCCACCGCCCGGCCCGCCCGTCGAATTGAATGGCGTGATGCAGCGCAGCAGCGGGCGCTCCACCGTCTGGCTGAACCAGGCGCCGCAAAACGAGCCGCACAACAGCCTGGCGCGCGGCAAGGACAACACCTTGAGCCTGACCCTGTCGAACGGCCAGGTGGTGCTGCTGAAGTCGGGCCAGCGCTATGACCCGGCCAGCGGCACGGTCACCGAGGCGCAGGAGACGCGGCCATGACGCCGCAGCCAAGGCGCCAGCGCGGCGCCGCCCTGTTGCTGCTGGTGGCCGTGCTGGGTCTGGGCACGGCCAGCCTGCTGATCAGCGCCTTTGGCCGCAACACGGGCGAAGCGGAACGCCAGCTGCGCACCCTGGCCACCCTGGCGCAGGCGCGCGACGCCCTGCTGGGCTTTGCGGCGGCCAACGGCCGTTTGCCCCGTCCCGCCGCCTCCGCCCTCGACGGGCGCGAACGGGCCGCCGACTGCGCCGGCGACGCCGACTGCAGCGGCTTTTTGCCGTGGGTGGCGCTGGGCGTGGACGGCGTGGATGCCTGGGGCAAGCTGCTGCGCTACAGCGTCACGCCGGAAATGGCGCGCGCCCCCATCGTCTCGTTTTCCGCCGTCGCCAACAGAGTCGTGCTCACGCGCGACGGGCGCGGCGCCTTCGCCTACGTGGCGGGACAGGAACAGTGCGACGTCAGCGCCCAATGCCTGCCCGTCGTGCTGTTCTCGCAAGGCAAGGATCACTACGGCACGGCCGCCAGCGGCGTGCCGCAGATCAATACGGCGCGGGGCAATAGCGACGAAGCGGCCAACGACGGCGCCAGCCGCAGTTTCATTACCCGCCCCGCCACCGGACTGGCCACGCCGCCCGGCGGCGCCTTTGACGACATGCTCACCTGGATTACCTTGCCCACCCTGTACCAACGCATGCGCGCCGCGCGCAACCTGCCATGAGCCATATGGATCGATTCCGGCGCCGCCAGGGCGGCTTTTCCCTGATCGAGATCGCCATCGTGCTCGTCATCGTCGGCCTGATGATAGGCGGCCTGGTGACGCCATTGACGGTGCAACTGGAACAGCGCAAGGTGGCCGAGACGCAGCAGGCGCTCAATGAAGCGAAGGAAGCGCTGACGGGCTTTGCGCTGCGCTACGGCTACCTGCCCTGTCCCGCCATCTCCGCCGGCAACGGCCTGGAAGACCGGCGCGGCGCCCGCTGCACGGGCGAAAAACGGGCCGGCTTCCTGCCCTGGGCCACCCTGGGACTGCGCCAGGGCGACAGCTGGAACAATCTGTTCCGCTACAGCGTCACGCCGGCCTTCAGCGACAGCGAGCAGCAATTCAACCTGGGCACGCCGCGCGACATCAGCATCGTCACGCGCAACGGCGGCGCGCTGCTGCAGGCGACGGCCTTGAGCGACATCCCCGCCTTGATCATGTCGCACGGCAAGAACGGCTTTGGCGCCACGGGCGTGCAGGGCCAGCGCCAGGCGGTGGCTTTCGGCAACAATGTCGACGAGCGCAACAATGCATCGAACGCCACCACCGTCATCAGCCGCGCCGCCAGCGGCCCGCAGCAGCCCGGCGGCGAGTTCGACGATATCGTCGTCTGGCTGTCGCCCAACATCCTGTTCAACCGCATGGTGGCCGCGCAAAGGCTGCCCCGCTGATGCCGATGTTCTTTCCTTCCCTCACCATCGCCCGCTACACGCTGCTCGAAGCGCTGCGCAGCCGCCTGCCATGGCTGTTCCTGCTGGCGGCCTGCGCCGCGGCCGGCCTGGCCGGCTTCCTGCAGCAACTGGCGCTGACGGAAAGCGGCGCCGTGCAGGCGGCCCTGCTGGCGGCCACCTTGCGCCTGGCCGGCGTCTTCCTGCTGGCCACCTTCATCATCACCAGCATGGCGCGCGAAGCGGCCGACCGGGGCCTCGAATTGCTGCTGGCTCTGCCCATGCCGCGCGCGGCCTACCTGCTGGGGAAACTGCTGGGCTACGGGGCGCTGGCGGCCGTGCCGGCCGTGCTGTTCGGCCTGTTGATGGCGCTGTTCGCCGCCCCCGCGCAAAGCGCGCTGTGGGCGCTGTCCTTGCTGGGTGAATTGTGGATCGTCGCTGCCTTCAGCCTGCTGTGCGCGGCCAGCTTGCAGCACGCCCTGCCCGCGCTGGCCGCCACGGGGGGCTTTTATGTGCTGGCGCGCATGCTGGGCAGCCTGCAACTGCTGGCGCACGGGCCGCAGGCGGGCGATTCCTGGCCGCAGCGGGCCACGGCCGGCGCCATCGACGTGCTGGCCCTGCTGCTGCCCCGCCTCGACGCGTTTACCCGCACGGAATGGCTGCTGTACGCGACGGGCGACTGGCATGCCCTGGCCGGCGTGGCGACGCAAACCCTCATCTACGTCGGCTTGCTGGCCAGCTGCGCGCTGTGCGACTTTTACCGCAGGAACATCTGATGGCTGCCGCCCAGCGTCCCTGGACCAGCGTGCCGCGCCCCCTGTGCTGGCTGCTGGCCGCCTGCCTGCTGCTGCAGCTGGGCTGGCGCCTGGCGCAGCAGCAGGCGCCCGCACAGGCGCAGCCCCTGCCCGCCGCGCCGCCAGCTGGCGTGGCGCGCCTGGCCAGCCTGGGCGAGCCGCTGGCCATGTCGAAGGCGATGCTGCTGTACCTGCAATCGTTCGAAGACCAGCCCGGCGTCAGCCTGCCGTGGCGTGCGCTCGATTACGACCGCCTGGCTGGCTGGCTGGAGACGGCGCAAACGCTCGATCCGCGCAGCCGCTACGCGCTGGTGGCCGCCAGCGAGGTGTATGCGGGCGTGGCCGACCCGCGGCGCGCGCGGCGCATGCTGGCCTTTGTCGCCGCCAGCTTCGCGGCCGACCCGCAGCACCGCTGGCCCGCCATGGCGCAGGCGGTGCTGGTGGCCAAGCACCAGTTGCACGACCTGCCGCTGGCGCTCGGCTATGCGCGCGCGCTGCGCCAGCTGGCGACGGGGCCGCACGTGCCGCCGTGGGTGCGCGAGATGGAAGCGTTCATCCTGGAAGACATGGACCAGCTCGACAGCGCCCGCCTGGTGATCGGCGGCCTGATCGCCGGCGGCCAGATCAGCGATCCGCACGAGCTCGCTTTCCTCGCGCGCAAGCTCGACGAACTGGCCAAAAAGAAAGCCAGGCCATGCGCGCGCGGCGCCATTTGCAGTAAACTGCCACCCTGAAGATGCCATGCCAGGCACCAGCACTTTTTTCCAAGGAAACCCCATGCTCCCACGCCGCCAGCACGGCTTTACGCTCGTAGAAATCGCCATCGTCCTGGTCATCATCGGCTTGCTGCTCGGTGGCGTACTGAAGGGACAAGGCTTGATCGACAGCGCCAAGGTGAAGAACATCATCCAGCAGTCGAATGCGCTGACGGCCGCCGTCAACGCCTACCAGGACAAATTCCGCGCCCTGCCCGGCGACGATATCCAGGGCACCGTGCACGTGCCCAATTCGGCCGGCAACGGCAATGGCGACGGCCAGATCGGCGACGGCCAGCCGCGCGAATTCACCCTGGCGCCGCAGCACCTGGCGCTGGGCGGCTTCATTACCGGTTCGTTCAACGGCACCTCGCAATTCATGACCAGCGCCCAGGGCGGCGCCGTCTACCTGTACAACGACGAAGTGGGCGGCCGGGCCGGCAACGGCATCCGTTTCGACAACCTGCCCGAAAGCTACGCGGAGCAGATCGACAGCAAACTCGACGATGGCGTGGCCGGCACGGGCAGCGTGCGGGCGAACATGCCCTATGGTAATGCCGGTGCTATCATCCCCCGCACCGCCGTCTTTTTCTGAGCCGCAAGTCACTATCGAAGGAATACCATGCCACCGCACCGCACACTCATCGTCTCCCTGGCCGCCTGCGCCTTGCTGGCCGGCGGCGCGCACGCCCAATACGTGGGACCGACGGCCGGCCCGGCCGCGCCCGCCAATGTGGCCGCCATCCTGAAAAATCCCGTCGACGACCAGGCCGTCGTGCTGCGCGGCCATTTGCTGCGCAAAGTGGGCAACGAGAAATACACCTTCTCCGACGGCACGGCGGAAATCCGCGTGGACATCGACGACAAGGTCTTCATGAACCGCAAGATCGACGCCAGGACCCGCGTGGAAATCCGTGGCGAAGTGGAAAAAGATTTCATGGAAAGCCCGGAAATCGACGTCGACGTGCTGACCGTCGTCCCGTAAGCTGCCTTGCCATCCCGCCGCCATGGCGGGATGGGCATCCCCCTCCTCTGTATGCCTTGCGCAAGCTTTTTTTCATTCCAGAAACTAGGCTTGTCAGAACAATCAATTTCGTCTAGCATCTTTTCATTCAAAGTCAGCCAGTGCCAGCGTCAGCCTGCCTGTCGACTCATCCATTCTGGGAGCTTTCCGGGTGCAAGATTTGCCTTCGATACGCTCAAGAATTTCATGGCTGGTGCTCGCCTGGGTCATTCCGACGGCACTCGTGTTTCTCCTGCTCGTGGCGCAAAGTTACACGCGCGAACGCGACCACGTCGTCAACGAAACGGCGCAGGCGGCGCGGGCCGTCGCCGCCGCCGTCGAACGCGACTTGAGCGGCGCCCAGATGGCCGCGCGCATCCTGGCCGCCTCGCCCGCCCTGCAAACCGACGACATCTGTGCCCTGCGCGCCCTGGCCGGCAGCCTGCTGCAGCCGGGCCTGGCCGTCAGCGCCTTCATCGTCTCCGACGCCAAGGGACGCCAGCTGGTCAATACCGCCCTGCCCGCCAGCCAGACGCCGCCACCGTTGCCGCAAAAATGGGCCGCCAGCATGGAGCGCACGCGCGAGGCCGGCAAGCCCCGGCTGACCAGCCTGCTCATGGCGCCGGACGAGGTGCCGCGGCTGGCCCTGAACCTGCCCTTGCCGCGTGACAAGGGTGCCGCCTATGTGCTGACGGCGCTGTACCCGTCCGACTACCTGCCCGTGCTGCTGCGCGAACTGCACCTGCCCGCCTACCTGGGCGCGGCCATCGTCAATGCCGACGGCATCAACGTGGCGCGCACCCTGGCGCCGCAGCGCTACGTGGGCCAGCGCACCGTGGCGCCCCTGCTCGAGCAGATACGCCAGGCGCGCGAAGGCGTGCTGCGCCATGCCACCCTGGAAGGCCTCGACGTGTATACGGGCTTTCGCCGCGCCCCCGACGACGCCTGGACGGCCGCCGTCACCATGCGCACCAGCACGGTGGCCGAAGCCCTGCTGGGTTCCGTCGTCACCGGCTCCCTGATCCTGGCGCTGCTGCTGGGCGCCGGCTTTGCCCTGGCCTGGCGCGTGGGCGGCCGCCTGGCCCGCACCTTGCAGGAATTGACGCAGCAGATACACGCGCTGGCGCAAGGCAAGCCCCTGCTGTCGCACCGGCATGCGGACCGCGAATCGGGCGACATGGCAGGCGCCCTGGGCGCGCTGGAACGCGACTTGCGCCGCCACCGCACGCAACTGGAAAGCCTGGTGGCCGAACGCACGCTGGCCCTGGAAAAATCCACGCGCCTGCTGGAAACCGTGTACGCGACGGCGCCCATCGGCATGCTGTTCGTGGACCTGGACTTGCGCATCGTCATGATCAACCACTACCTGGCCGCCATCAGCGGGGCCAGCGTGGCGCAGCATCTGGGCCGTCCCGTGGGCGCCATGCTGTGCGACGACGCCGTGCGCGCGGAGGTGGAACGCTGCGTGCGCCAGGTGCTGGAAACGGGAGCGCCCATCGTCGACCTGGAATTGCAAGGCCATGGCGGGCAGCCACGCGAACAGCTGAGCCACTGGATCGTCTCGTTTCACCCGATCTTCGGCCCCGAGCAGCAATTGCTGGGGGTGTCGGGCCTGTGGCTGGACATCAGCGAGCGCAAGCGCAGCGAAGCGGAGTTTCGCCGTTCGAAACATTTGTTCGGCACCATTATCGAAAACATCCCGGCCATGGTCTTCGTCAAGCGTGCCGACAAGCTGAGCTTTGAAATGATCAACCGCCACGCGGAACTGACCCTGGGGCGTTCGCGCGAGCAATTGCTGGGCAAGACGGACCACGATTTCTTCCCGCCGCAGCAGGCGTCCGCTTTTGTGAGCGCCGACCGCAAGCTGCTGGCCACGGGACAGATGGTGGAAATCGAACAGGAGGCGATCAACACGGCCGACGGCACGACGCGCCACTTCACCACGCGCAAGGTGGTGCTGCGCGACGATGCGGGACGCGCCAGCCACGTGCTGGGGGTGTCGATCGATATCACGGAACGCAAGCGCGCCACCGAGGTGCTGCACGCCACCACCTTGCGCCTGGAACAGAGCGAGCGCTTCATCCGCACCGTCACCGACAACCTGCCCGGCATGGTGTCGTACTGGGGCGCCGATCTGCGTTGCCGCTTCGCTAATAATTTCTACAATGAGTGGTTTGGCCGCAGCAGCGCCGAAATGGCCGGCATCCACATGAGCGAATTGCTGGGGCAGGAACTGTTCGACGTGTACGCGCCCCATGTCGAGGGCGTGCTGGCGGGCCGGCCGCAAAGCTTCGAGCGCGACCTGCCCGACCCGACGGGCCAGGTGTGCCACACGTGGACCAATTACATTCCCGACATCGACGACGGCGGCGGCGTGCGCGGCTTCTTCGTGCTGGCCTCGGACGTATCCGAGCTCAAGCGCACGGAATTGCGCCTGCACGAACTGAACGAGCAGATGGTGCGCGCGCGCGACAAGGCCGAGGCGGCCAGCACGGCGAAGAGCGAATTCGTCGCCAACATGAGCCATGAAATCCGCACGCCGATGAATGCCATCATCGGCCTGGCGCGCCTGCTGGAAGAGTCGCCGCTGGAACGGCGCGAGCGCAGCTATGTCGGCAAGATCCAGATGGCCACGCAGTCGCTGCTCAATATCGTCAACGACGTGCTCGATTTTTCCAAGATCGAGGCGGGACAGATGGTGCTGGAACAGCGCCGCTTCCAGCTCGAACGCATGCTGGGCAGCGTCGGCGTCTTGCTGGCCAGCAGCGCCTGGGCGCGCGGCGTGGAGCCCGTGTTCGTGCTGGGCCCCGGCGTGCCGGACGAACTGATCGGCGACGCCCTGCGCGTGGAACAGATCCTCATCAACCTCATGGGCAACGCCGTCAAGTTCACTTCGCATGGCGAAGTGGTGCTGTCCATCGCCATGCTGGCCGAGGATGCGGCCAGCGCGACGCTCGAGTTTTCCGTGCGCGACACGGGCATCGGCATCGGCGCGGCCGAGCAGGAACACATCTTCGACGCGTTTTCCCAGGGCGACAGCGGCACCAGCCGCAAATACGGCGGCACGGGACTGGGACTGGCCATCTGCCGGCGCATGGTGGAATTGATGGGCGGCAGACTCACCGTGAAAAGCACGCTGGGCGAGGGTTCCGACTTCCGCTTCCGCTGCCGCTTCGACAAGGTGGCGCCGCCGCCCGAGGCGCACGGCAAGGGCGCGTCCAGGGCGCTGTCGCTGCTGATCATCGACGACAACGCCAGCGTGCGCGCCATGCTCGAGAACTGGTGCGCGGCGCAGGGCTGGCACAGCCGCAGCGCCGACAGCGGCGCGGCCGGCCTGGCCCTGCTGCGCGCCCATGCCGGCGACGAACCGGCGGCCGATCTTGTGCTGCTGGACGCGGCCATGCCCGGCATGGACGGCATTTCCATGCTCACGGAGGCGCGCGCCGACGAACACCTGGCGCTGCCGCCCGTGATCATGCTGGTGGCCGACCAGGACAGCGAAAACCTCGAACGCCTGGCCGACAGCCTGATGCTGGCCGGCATCGTCTCGAAACCGGCCACGCCGGCACGCCTGCTGGCGGCCGTCACCGCCGTGCGGGATGGACGCAATGGCCGCAGCGCGCCATCCATGCTGCCCGTTTCCACACCCCTGTCGGGCTTGCTGGAAGGCATGCGCGTCCTGCTGGTGGAAGACAATGAAATCAACCAGGAAGTGGCGCAGTACATCCTGCTGCACTCGGGCGCGCGCGTGGCCGTGGCCACCAACGGCAGGCTGGCCGTCGACATGCTGGCGCACAGCCCGCAAGCGTGGGACGTGGTGCTGATGGATTTGCAGATGCCCGTCATGAACGGCTACGACGCCACCCTGGCCATCCGCGCGCTGGGCTTGCCGGACCTGCCCATCGTCGCCATGACGGCCAATGCCATGGACGAAGACCGCCTGCGCGCGATTGCCAGCGGCATGAATGCGCACGTGGCCAAGCCCATCGATGTCGACGACATGATCGAGACCCTGACCCGGCTGGTACCGGCGCCCCGTGGCCGCGGCAGCAGCGCCGCTGAGCCAGGCAGCGCCGCCACAGAGGTGCTGGAAGTGCCGGCTTCGATAGCCGGCATCGACCTGGCGGCGGCCCTGCACCGCTTCGGCGGCGATTATGGCGCCTTCCTGGCCCTGCTCAAACGCTTTGAAAATTCGCAGGGCGACGCCGTCGAGGAAACCCGGCGCCGCCTGGCCGCGGGCCAGGCGCGGGAGGCGGCGCAACTGCTGCACCGCGTCTGCGGCGTGGCCGCCAACCTGGGCGCCACGCACGTCGCCAGCCTCGCCGGCGAGGCGGAAAAGGCGCTGAAAACGGGGCAATCGCACGCCACGGCCGCCTTGCTGGGACAGCTGGAACGGGCGATGGCCGAAGTCATCGAAGCGGCGCGCACCCTGCCCTCGCCCCTGCGGCGCGGGCAGCCGGCCCAGGCCACGCCCGGCGGCGCACCGCTCGACCTGCATGGCGGACTGGCCGAGCTGCTCGTCCTGATCCGCAAGAATAACCTGAAGGCGCTGGCGCAATTCCACGCCCTGCAGCCCGCCCTACAACAATCAGACCGGGAAGCGGCCCTGGCGCTGGCAAACGCGATCGAGACGTTGAATTTTTCCGAAGCGGAAAAACTCGTGCTCGATCAGCTGAAACGAGAGGAAAACAAGTGAGCTGGACCAACCTTGCCATGAACGGGCGCATCCTCATCGTCGATGACGCCATGGAAAACATCCAGATCCTGCACCAGCTGCTGCGCGAGGAACACGACGTGCTGTTCGCCCTGAGCGGTGTGAAGGCGCTGGAAATTGCGCATAATCAACTGCCGGACCTGATCCTGCTCGACGCCGTCATGCCCGGCATGGATGGCTATGCCGTCTGCAACGCGCTGCGCGAATCGGCCATCCTCAGTGCCATCCCCGTCATCTTCGTCACGGCCCTGAACCAGCCCGAGGACGAAACGCGGGCGCTGGAAGCGGGCGCCGTCGATTTCATCACGAAACCGTTCAACGCGGCCGTCGTGCGGGCCCGCGTGCGCAGCCAGCTGACCATCAAGCGCCAGGCCGACGCCATGCGCGAACTGTCGCTGACGGACTCGCTGACGGGCGTGGCCAACCGGCGCAGCTTCAACGACACGATGGACAGCGAATGGCGGCGCTGCGCGCGCGACGGCGTGCCGATGGCCCTCATCATGGCCGATATCGACCACTTCAAGGATTACAACGACACGTATGGCCACCAGGCGGGCGACCTGTGCCTGCAGCAGGTGAGCGCCGCCCTGCGCCGCTGCGCCGTGCGCCCGCCCGACCTGCTGGCGCGCTACGGCGGCGAGGAATTCATCATCCTGCTGCCGCAGGAAACGCGCGACGGCGCCGAAGTCGTGGCCCAGCGCATCCTCGACGAAGTGCGCGCGCTGCAGATTCCCCACGCCAGATCGAGCGTCGGCCCGCACGTCACCGTCAGCCTGGGCATGGCCAGCGTCATGCCCACGGAAGGCATGGACCCCAGCGCCCTGATCCGCGCCGCCGACGCCCTGTTGTACCGCGCCAAGCATACGGGGCGGGACAGGTATTGCGCGTCGGAGGGGGAGTGAAGAGGTGGCGCGCCTGCGTCGGCTTACGCCCTGCGGGCTAAGCCGACCTACGCCGACCTACCCCAACCTACGCGGCGAGCCAGGCTTATCGCTCAGGGATAGCAGCGCATCAAAAACTCCGCCACGCACACGGGTTTGGTGTCGCCTTCCCTCTCCATGGTGACGGCCCAGTTCACTTGCGCGCCTTCCGGCAGGTCCTCGACGGACAGGATGTCGAGCCGCGCGCGCAAACGGCTGCCGACGGGTACGGGCGCGGGAAAGCGCACCTTATTCAGGCCATAGTTGATGGCCATGCGGATGCCGGCCATGTGCAGCGCTCCCTGCAACATGGCCGGCAGCAGCGATAACGTCAAAAAGCCGTGCGCCACGGTGCAGCCGTACGGCGACTCGCGCGCGCAGCGCTCCGCGTCGACGTGGATCCACTGGTGGTCGTCCGTGGCGTCGGCAAAGGTGTCGATGAGCTGCTGGGTGATGGTGAGCCAGTCGGAGACGGCCACGTGCTGCCCCGCCAGCGCCTGGAAACCGGCGATGCCGGCGATATCACGCATGCTGCTCTCCGGCAGGGCGGCGGCCGAACATGCCCATGCCTTCGACCGTGGTGACCACTTCGCCATGCTGGTTGCGCACGCTCCACACGGAAATGACGATGCCGCGGTCCGGCTTCGACGTGGACGGGCGCACTTCCTTGACCTGGTAGGTCAGCTGCAAGGTGTCGCCCGCGCGCACGGGTTTGAGCCAGCGGATACTGTCCAGGCCGGGCGAGCCCATGCTGGAGGAATGCTTGAGCAGATTGTCCACCACCAGGCGCATCATCATGCCGCAGGTATGCCAGCCGCTGGCGATGACGCCCTTGAAAATCGTCTTTTCCGCGGCCGCATGATCGACGTGGAACGGTTGCGGATCAAAATCCGTGGCGAAGGCAATGATTTCCTTTTCCGTTACGTGGCGCTGGCCCAGGTCGATTTCCAGGCCTTGCGTAAAATCTTCAAAATACCAGTGTTTCGGGGTGATGGCAGGCGATGCGGTCATGCGGTCTCCGTCGGCAAGAAGCCCGGCTGGGCGATAAAGCGCTCGATGTGATGGTCCACGTCGCCCAGGGTCAGGGCGATCATGGAGAGGCGCTTGAAATGGTGGGCGGCGGGCAATTCATCGGTGACGCCCATGCCGCCATGCAATTGCACGGCTTGCTGGCCGACAAAGGTGGCGGCCAGGCTCACCCGCGCCTTGGCGGCCGACACCGTGCGGCGGCGCTCGGCCACATCCTCGCTATCGGCCCTGGCGGCGGCCAGCATGGCCATCGAACGCGCCTGTTCCAGGTGAATGAACATGTCGGCCATGCGGTGCTGCAAGGCCTGGAACTTGCCGATCGGCGCGCCGAACTGCTGGCGCGTCTTCAGGTACTCGAGGGTGGCGGCAAAGATGGCATCCATGGCGCCCACGGCTTCCGCGCACAGCAGCGCGGCGCCATAGTCGAGAGCCGCGTCCAGCACGGGCCAGCCCTGCCCCGCCTGGCCGATCAGGGCGTCATGCCCCAGCACCACTTGCACGAGGGTCACGGTAGCGGCGCGCTGGCCGTCGATGGTGCGGTAGTCGCGCACGGTAACGCCGGGCGCATCGACAGGCACGAGGAACAGCGAAATGCCATCCGTATCGCTCTGGCCGCCATTGCTGCGCGCCGAGACGATCAAGGCGCCCGCCTGGGCGCCGTGGATGACGACGGTTTTCTCGCCGTCGAGCACGAAACCGTCTCCGCTGGCGGTGGCCGTGGTGGCGATATCGTGCATGTCGTGGCGCGACTGGCGTTCGCCCAGCGCGCAAGCCAGTTTCAGGCTGCCGCTGGCGACCTGTTCCAGTACCCCATCGTGGCCGCCCGCCAGGCTCAGGAAGCGCGCGCCCAGCACGGTGGCGAAATAGGGTTCGACCACCAGGCCACGGCCCAGTTCCTGCATCACCAGCAGCATGTCGACGGCCGTGCCGTCGAAGCCGCCCGCGCCGGCCGGCAGCGGCAAGGCCGTCATGCCCAGCTCGGCCAGGGTGGCCCAGGCAGAATCGGACGTACCCGTGGCCGAGTGGACGATCTGCTTGCGCGTTTCAAACGGGTAATCCTTGTCGACCCAGCGCCTGAGCGCATCGGCGAATTGCTGCTGTTCCTGATTAAATTGAAAGTCCATGTCGTCTCCTTCTGGCTTACAGGCCCAGGATCATCTGCGTGATGATGTTTTTCTGGATTTCATTCGAGCCGCCATAGATCGATGTCTTGCGGTAATTGAAGTAATACGCGGCCAGCGGCGCGGCCAGGTCGTCACCGCCAGCGCCGTGCGGCACGCTGCCATCAAGAAAATCCGGGTCGAACGGCAAGGCTTGCGGGCCGATGGCTTCAAGCATCAGCTCCGTCAGCTGCTGCTGCAGTTCCGAACCGCGCACTTTCAGCATCGACGCCTGCGGTCCCGGCCCCTTGCCCTCTTCGCTGATGACGCGCAAGACCGTCATTTCCAGCGCCATCAATTCGATTTCCAGAGTAGCGACTTTGGCGGCAAAGGCGGGATCGTGCAGCAGCGGCGCGCCGCGCTTGTTCTGCTGCATGGCCAGCTGCTTGAGGAAGGTCAGTTCGCGCTTGGAGCGGCCGACGGCGGCGATGCCCGTGCGTTCGTGGCCCAGCAGATACTTGGCGTAGGTCCAGCCCTTGTTTTCCTGGCCAACCAGGTTGCTGACCGGCACGCGCACATTGTCGAAGAAGACTTCGTTCACTTCATGCTCTTCATCGAGCATGATGATGGGGCGCACGGTGATGCCCGGCGTTTTCATGTCGATCAGCAAGAAACTGATGCCTTCCTGCTTGCGCACCGTGCTGTCCGTGCGCACCAGGCAAAAGATCATGTCCGCGTGCTGGCCCAGCGTCGTCCAGGTTTTCTGGCCATTGACGATGTAATGGTCGCCGTCGCGTTCGGCCGTGGTTTTCAGCGAGGCGAGGTCGGAGCCGGCGCCCGGCTCGGAATAGCCCTGGCACCACCAGTCGTCGCAATTCAGGATGCGCGGCAGATAATATGCTTTTTGTTCGGCGTTGGCGAAAGCCATGATGACGGGCGCCACCATGTTGACGCCGAATGGCAAAATCGGCGGCGTGGCGGCGCGCGCGCACTCGTCTTCCCAGATGTGGCGCTGCACGGACGTCCAGCCCGTGCCGCCATATTCGACGGGCCAGGCCGGCGCGGCCCAGCCTTGTTGCGCGACGATCTTGTGCCAGCGCACGTAGTCGTCGCGGTTCAGGCGCAAATGCCGGCGCACCTTGCGCTGCAAATCCTCAGGCAAATGGGTATCGAGGAAGGTGCGCACCGTGTCGCGGAAGGCGCTCTCCTCGGCCGTGTAATGCAAGTCCATGTCTGTCTCCTTGTTCTTATCGGTTGCCGTGATGACTGCACGCAAGGAAGCTCAGCGCACAAAAAAGCACGACCGTTCTCAAGGATTGTACAACAGATTGGGAGCGGCGCCAGGGGTTTTACAATGGCTGGCGCTGGGTGAATTGGCTGACTGCCGCCGTTGGCACGTCGCCTATGTGTGCGACAGAATATTGATGAGCTTGCCGAACGGGTCGCGCACGAAAAAGCGCCTGACGCCCCAAGGTTCATCGGTGAGCCCATATTCGATGGCAAAGCCTGCGGCGACCATGCGTTCAAAGGCGGTATCGACGTCATCGACTTCAATGGAAAGGTCGGGCACGGCAGTGTTCGAGCCGCCTTGCGTCGCAAAGCTCACTTGAACGCTCATCTCGGCTGGCGATCCATACGTCATGATCCAGCCGTGGTCCATCAACAGGCTCAGGCCCAGCACTTCCTCGTAAAACTTCCGCGCCAGGCCCAAATCCGACGCGGGGATGTTGGCAACGATACGCTTGACTTGCATGTTTTTTTTCTCCTTGCCAACGATTGAAACATTCAAAACGCGCCCTGACAAGCCCGCTCCTGTCAGTAATCACCCGTACAAATGCAGCAACACCTGCACGGCCACGATCTTGACGATGGTCATGCTGGGGAAAATCATCGCATAGCCGAGGTTCGGCCGGTCCGACTTGGCCAGGCGGTTGGCGAACACCAGCACGGCCGGGTTGCCCGTGGCGCCGGCCGCGATACCGAGCAATTCAGGAAACGGCAGGCGCAGGAAGACCTTGCCCAGGATGACGACGAGGGCCACCACCACCAGCACCGTCACGGCGCCCAGCGCCAGCATGGGCAAGCCGTCGGCGCCCACTTGCTGCACGAAAGGCAAGCCGGACGCCATGCCCACGGAAGCGAGGAATATCGTCAAGCCATAGTTGCGCATGACCAGGTTGGCCGACAGGGGCAGGCGCCAGCTGATCTTGCCGACTCGGCCCAGGCGGCCCAAAATCAGCGCCATCACGAGCGGCCCGCCGGCCAGGCCCAGGCTGAACGAGCCTATCCACGGCAAGGGGATAGGCACGAGGCCCAGCAGCACGCCCAGCACCATGCCCATGCCCAGCGACACATAGCTGAACTCGGCCGTGGCCGTGATGGAATTGCCGAACAGCTTGCGCACGTCGGCCGCATGTCTGGCCGGCGCGATGGCCATCACGCGATCGCCAAATTCCAGGGTCAGGAAGGGATGCGGCAAAATCATGGCGTCGCCGCGGCGGATGAAGGCGATCTGCAGGGGAAAATTCTTGGTCAGATTCAGCTCGCCCAGGGGCACGCCGACGATTTCCGCGTCCGACACGAACACTTCCGTGCCATCGAAATCGCTGCGGTCCTTCATCAGGCGGCCCGGGTCCAGGTGGCCCAGCGCCGTGCGCGCCGCTTCCACGCCCGCCACCGTGCCCGACACCATGAGCGCGTCGCCCACGCCCAGCACGAGGCTTGGGTCGGGCAAGCGGTTCTGGTGGCCCTGGCGCACGCCGATCACTTGCACGCCCGCCAGGGGGCCGTCGGCCAGCTCGGACAGGGTGGCGCCCGCCAATTTGGCTGCGTCGATGGTGATTTCGGAGACGACGATGGGCGCCGGCGGCGGCGTCAGTACGGGTTTCAAGATGCGCCCGGCCAGGTACAGGCCCAGCATGGGGCCGACGACGCCGAACGGATATGCGACGGCATAGCCGACGGCCGCGTCGCCATTGCCGTGCGACGCTTCCAGCGCCGCCTGCAGGGCGGCCGTGCTGGTCATGGCGCCGGCAAACACGCCGCTGGCCATGCGCAACGAGATATCGATCCACTGCCCGCCCCAGATGGACACGGCCAGGCCGCCCATGACGGCGACAAAGGCGATCAAATTGTGTTTCTGTCCCGCGCCGCGCAAGCCGGCGAAAAATTGCACGCCGTATTGCACGCCGATGCCATACAGGAACAGCAGCAGGCCGATGGAGCCGACCATGGGCGGCGGCACGGAACCGGGAGCAAAGGCGCCCAGCGCCAGCCCCGCGAACAGCACGCCGCCCACGCCCAGCGAAAAGCCGAACACGCTGATGCGCCCCAGCGCATAACCGGCGCCGATGACGAGAAACAGGGCGAGGATCGGCGTCGACTCCAGGGTATGGCGGAAAAGTTCAAGCATGGGGCAGCCTTATTCTGGGGAAGGCCCAGTTTAGCATGCACAAAAGCAACACGATGGCGAGGATGACAAGCAAGCGTGCGCAC
Source organism: Janthinobacterium sp. 67 (assembly GCF_002797895.1). NCBI lineage: Bacteria > Pseudomonadati > Pseudomonadota > Betaproteobacteria > Burkholderiales > Oxalobacteraceae > Janthinobacterium > Janthinobacterium sp. 67. The sequence goes on from NZ_PGES01000001.1 coordinate 1,671,413, forward strand.
GTTTGTGCCATAAAAACGGGCAAAAAAAAGCCCGCTGCGGGAGCGGGCTGAATCTAATTCCTGTGAGGAAGTAGAGGAGACAGGTGCATGATGCCGCATCGCAGCATATCAAGCCAATTGTATGTTGTGATGATAGAAATATGATTCATCAATATCTGCGGCAAGCACGGTGTCTCAAGCACTGGCCCGCGCGATCAGTTCGTACGCCAGCGGCGCCAATGCCGGCGGCGCGGCGCCCTCGTCCACTTCGCCCAGGCGCTGCAAGATGGCTTGTGCGGCCAGGCGGCCGATGTCATAGCGGGGCACGCGTATCGTCGTCAGCGCCGGCATGAGTTTTTCCGAAAACGGGAAGTCGCCGAAGCCCGCCACCGCGCATTGCTCGGGGATGCGGATGCCGAGGCGTGCCGCCTCGTAGATGGCGCCGGCGGCCATGTTGTCGTTGGCAAAAAACAGGGCGTCGGGCCGCTCGGCGCGCGCCATTTGCTCGCTGAACACTTGCCCGCCCGCGTCGAGCGGCGCCGTCACCGACGCTGACACGATTTCCGCACGCAAACCCAGCTGCCGCATGGTTTCCTCATAGCCCTGTGCCCGCTTGCGCGCGCGGAAATCGCTGCCGATGCCGCTGTCGACGTAGACGATGCGCCGGTAGCCTTGCCCGTGCAGATACAAGGTCATGTCGCGGCCCGTGGCGATATGCGAAAAACCGATCTGCGGATACGGCCGCTCGGGGCGGATATCCCACGTTTCGATGACGGGAATCTGCAAGCCCGCCAGCAAGGTTTCCGTGGCGGCGCTGTGGTCGGCGCCCGTCAGCACGAGCGCGCGCGGCGACCAGCCGAGAAAGGCGCGCACGACCTTTTCTTCCGTCTCGATCGAGTAATCGTGGGTGGCCAGCAGCAACTGATAATTGTGCTGCGACAAGGTGGTCGACAAGCCCTGGATGGTTTCCGCAAAGATGGAATTGGACACGCTGGGCACGATGGCGCCCACGATGCGGCCCTGGGTCGAGGCCAGGCCGCCGGCCGCCTCATTGCGGATGTAGCCGAGCTGGTCGATGGCGCTCTTGATACGGTCGCGCGTTTCCTGCGACACGCGGTCCGGTTCCTTGAAATAGCGCGACACGGAAATGGCCGAGGTCTGTGCCAATTTGGCCACATCGAACACGGTGCTGCGGCCGAGGCCGCGCCGCTTGCGTACTGGGTCGTTCATGGGTACTGCCTTCTCAAAAATCGGTGATCACCACGCATCATGCCATGGCCGGGCGCACGGGGGACGCCAGCGTAACGCCGGTGCTTTACGGCATTTCGGCCGGGCCGCGGAAATTCCACCTTGGAAATTGGCGTCAATGAAATCATGCCGATAGTGTAAGGGCTGCGCGCCTGCACCCTGCATTAAATCTGTTGACAGCCCCGTGCGATTCAAATTATATTTCGCTGTACTTGCAATGTTAGCGCTAACAAAGGCGGCTAGCAAGGCCCGAGACAGCAGCACTGGAACGCCATCCGCAGCGCGCCAGGCAACCGAAAAGGACACACATTGAGCTCCGCTACCTCCCGCCGCACGCTGGAATCCCTGCGCAGCCAGCGCTGGCTGGCCCCAGACGACATGCGCTCGTTCGCCCACCGCCAGCGCCTGCAGCAGATGGGCTTGCGCCGCGAGGAATTCCTCGACCGCCCCGTCATCGCCATCATCAATACCTGGAGCGACCTGTCGCCGTGCCACTCGCACCTGCGCGAACGGGCCGAAGCCGTCAAGCGCGGCATCCTGCTGGCCGGCGGCTTCCCCGTCGAGCTGCCTGCCCTGTCCTTGGGCGAAGTGATGGTCAAGCCCACCACCATGATCTACCGCAACTTCCTCGCCATGGAAACGGAAGAACTGCTGCGCTCGCTGCCGATCGACGGCGCCGTGCTGCTGGGCGGCTGCGACAAGACGACGCCAGGCATGCTGATGGGCGCCATCAGCATGGACATCCCCGCCATCTTCTGCCCTGCCGGCCCCATGCTCAACGACCGCTACCGCGGCCAGAGCGTGGGCGCGGGCACGCACACCAAGAAATTCTGGGACGACTACGTGGCCGGCGACATCGCCAAGCCCGAGTGGATCAAGCTCGAAGCGAAGATGACGCGCTCGCCCGGCACCTGCAACACCATGGGCACGGCCTCGACCATGACGTCCATCGTCGAAGCGATGGGCTTTACCTTGCCGGGCGCCACCAGCATTCCCGCCATGGACGCCAATCACGTGCGCATGGCTTCGCAATGCGGCGAGCGCATCGTCGGCATGGTGTGGGAAGACTTGAAGCCGTCGCGCTTCTTCACCCGCGCCGCGCTGTCGAACGGCGTGGCCGCCTACATGGCGCTCGGTGGCTCGACCAATGCGGCCATCCACCTGGTCGCCATCGCCGGGCGCGCCGGCCTGGCCCTGTCGCTCGATGAAATGGATGCGATGGCGCAAAAAGTACCGGTCATCGCCAACCTCTTCCCGTCCGGCGACAAGCTGATGGAAGATTTCTTCTATGCGGGCGGCATGCCGGCCCTGCTCAAGGAAATCGCGCCGCAGCTGGAATTGACGGCCTTGACGGTCACGGGCCGCAGCCTGGGCGAGAACATCGCCGACGCCGTCTGCCTCGACGACAGCGTCATCCGCAAGGTATCGCAGCCGGTGGCCGACGGCGCCGCGCTGGCCGTATTGCGCGGCAACCTGTGTCCTGGCGGCGCCGTCATCAAGCCGTCGGCCGCGAATCCGAAATTCGCCAAGCACCGGGGCCGCGCCCTCGTGTTCGATTCGAACGCGGAAATGCTGGCGCAGATCCACGCGCCGGACCTGGACATCGATGAAAACACGGTGCTGATCCTGCGCAATGGCGGCCCCATCGGCGCGCCCGGCATGCCGGAATGGGGCAATCTGCCCGTGCCGAAAAAGCTGCTGCAGCAGGGCATACGCGACATGGTGCGCATCTCCGACGCGCGCATGAGCGGCACCCACTACGGCACCTGCGTGCTGCACGTGACGCCGGAAGCGGCCGTGGGCGGTCCGCTCGCTTTGGTGCGCAACGGCGACATGATCGAGCTGGACATCGCCGCGCGCAGCCTGAACATGGACGTGACGGACGAGGAACTGGCGCGCCGCCGCGCCGAGTGGCAGGCGCCGGCGCAAAAATATGCGCGCGGCTACACCAAGCTGTACATGGAGCACGTGACGCAGGCCGACCAGGGCTGCGACCTCGACTTCTTGCTGGGCAACGCCGCCACGCCCGAGCCGCCGATCTTCTGACGCCGCCATCTTCCGACATATATAGAGAGCACAAAGTAATTATGGATATCCTCGACAACCCCTTCCGCGCCTTGCTGGCGGACAAAGCAGTACCGCTGGGCAGCTGGCTGATGGCCGGCACGCCCGTGACGGCCGAAGCCATGGGCTGCGCCGGTTTCGACTGGCTGGTGCTGGACATGGAACACGTGCCCATCGATTACCAGGATGCCTACCAGATCCTGCAGGCAGTGGGCGGCACACCGGCCTGCCCCGTCGTGCGCCTGGCCTGGAACGACCTGGTGCAGATCAAGCGCGCGCTCGACATCGGCGCGCAGACCCTGATGTTCCCGTTCGTGGAAAGCGCGGCAGAAGCGCGCAGCGCCGTGGCCGCCACCCGCTATCCGCAGCCGGGCCAGGCTATTCCCGGCACGCGCGGTTTTGCCGCCATGCACCGCGCCAGCCGCTACGGCACCGTGCCCGACTACGCCACCCGCGCCAACGGCGCCGTCTTCTCGATTATCCAGCTGGAAACGCCTGCCGCCCTGGCGCAACTGGAAGAGATCGCCGCCGTCGATGGCGTCGACGCGCTGTTCGTCGGTCCCGGCGACCTGTCGGCGGCCATGGGCCATATCGGCAATATCGGCCATCCCGACGTGCAGGCGGCGATTGCCGACGCGGCCCGCCGTGCCCGCGCCATCGGCAAACCCATCGGCATTGTCGGCCCTTCGCCGGAAATGGTGCACACTTTCATTAGTTACGGCTATGACTACGTGGCCATCGCCTCGGACATGGGCATGATGATGCGCCAGGCCAATGCCTTTATCACGGCCCTGAAACCGTCACTGGCGAAAGCCCTCGACACGGGCGCCTACTAATCTATTTCTGTTGCAACGCACGTAGCGCGCTCAGACGCGTCATTCGCATCTTTTGGAGACAAGCATGTCAGGTGTAAAACTGGAAAAGGTCGTCAAGAAGTACGACAACGGCGTCGAAGTCATTCATGGCATCGACCTGGAAATCAAGCAAGGCGAGTTCGTCGTCTTCGTGGGCCCTTCGGGCTGCGGCAAGTCCACCCTCATGCGCATGGTCGCGGGGCTCGAGTCCATCACGGGCGGCACCATCTCCATCGAAGGACAGGTCGTCAACGACCTGCCGCCGCGCGAGCGCGACATCGCCATGGTGTTCCAGGACTATGCGCTGTACCCGCACAAGTCCGTGTTCGACAACCTGGGCTTCGGCTTGAAGCTACGCAAGTTCCCGAAGGCGGAAATCGAACAGCGCGTGCGCGCCGCGGCCGCCATCCTGAAAATCGACCACTTGCTCGACCGCAAGCCGCGCGCCCTGTCCGGCGGCCAGCGCCAGCGCGTGGCCATGGGCCGCGCCATCGTGCGCCAGGCCAAGCTGTTCCTGTTCGATGAACCGCTGTCGAACCTGGACGCCCTGCTGCGCTCGGAAATGCGCACGGAAATCAAGAAGCTGCACCAGCGCATCGGCGCCACGACGATTTACGTCACGCATGACCAGGTCGAGGCGATGACCCTGGCCGAGCGCATCGTCGTGCTGTCCGGCGGCAACATCATGCAGGTCGGCACGCCGGACCAGATCTACAACGAACCCGTGTCGAAATTCGTCGCGGGCTTCACGGGCTCGCCGCCGATGAACTTCCTTGGCGCCAAGGTGGCGCGCAATGAAGCCGGCCAGTTTGATATCGTCCTGGGCAAGGCCCGCCTGGCCCTGCCGCTTGAGCGCCAGGCAGCCTGCGGCAAGCTCGACGGCCGCACCGTGGAATTCGGCATCCGCCCGGAAGACATCACCTTGGAAGCGGCCGGCAACGCCAGCGCCGCGCTGGCCGCCACCGTGGTCGTGGTCGAACCGCTGGGCGCGGAAACCCTGGTGATCTTCCAGTGCGAAGGCGGCGAACTGACGGCGCGCCTGCCACCCACGTTTGCACTGGCGCCAGGACAGCAAGTCACGGTACAGCTGGACATGGAGAAATTCCATCTGTTCGATCCGCAGGGCGGCGCGGTACTGCCATCCCGATAAGCCGCGCACAAGCGGCATTCCCATACCAAAACAGGAGACAAACATCATGCGTATCAAATCCCTCGTCCTGGCGCTCGGCGCCACGTTCGTCCTTGCCACTGCGGCCCACGCGCAAACCGTCAAGGTCTTTGTCGGCGGCCAGGAGCGCCCCGAAGTCATGCGCGAACTGTTCGCCAAGTTCATGGCCGCCAATCCCGGCGTCAAGATCGACCTGGAAACGGGCGGCGCCACGTCCGAGCTGCAGCAGAAATACCTGAACACGGTGCTGTCGGCCGGCGACTCGACCCTGGACGTGTTCCTGATCGACATCATCCGCCCGGCGCAATATGCCTCGGCAGGCTGGATCGAAAGCCTGGACAAATACCTGGGCGCCGACCGCGACAAGATCATGGGCCAGTACCTTCCCGCCTACAAGCAGGCGAATATGGTCGACAACAAGGTCGTCGCACTGCCCGCCTTTGCCGACGCCATGTTCCTCTATTACCGCAAGGACTTGCTGGCCAAGTACAAGCTGGCGCCGCCGAAAACCTGGGATGAGCTGGCCACCGTGGCGCGCACCATCCAGGCCGGCGAAAAGAATCCGGAATTGCAAGGCATCAGCTTCCAGGGCAAGGCCATCGAAGGCGCCGTGTGCACCTTCCTGCTGCCGTACTGGAGCCAGGGCGGCGAGCTGGTCACCAATGGCAAGCTGACCCTGGACAAGCCCAAGGCGGAAGCGGGCCTGGCCATGTGGAGCAAGCTGGTGCAGCAAGGCGTGGCCAAGAAAAACATCGCCGAAGTGGCCACCGACGATACGCGCAAGGAATTCCAGGCCGGCAACGTCTTGTTCGCCGTCAACTGGGGCTATGCCTGGAACCATTTCCAGGATGGCTCCGACAGCAGCGTGAAAGATAAAGTGGGCGTCGTCAGCCTGCCGGCCATGGCGGGCGGCAAGCCGGCCTCGTGCATCGGCGGCTGGCAGTGGGCCGTGTCTTCGTATTCGAAGAACAAGGAAGCGTCGGCCAAGCTGGTGCGTTGGCTGTCGAGTCCGGAAGTGTCGAAGCAGCTGGCCATCAAGGCCTCGAACCTGCCCGTCTACCCGTCCGTCTACCAGGACAAGGAAGTGCTGGCCGTCAATGGCTGGTTCGCCGATGCCCTGCCGGTGGTGCAAAGCGCCCGTTCGCGTCCTGTCACGCCGCGCTACAGCGAAGTGTCCGAAGCCGTGCGCGTCAACACGAATGCCGTGATGGCGGGCGTGAAAACGCCGGCGGCGGCCGTGGGCGAGATCGAAAACCGGGTCAAGCGCATCCTGCGCTAACCGGCATGCGCCCGGCCGCCACGACGGCGGTCCGGGCGGCACACGCATACGCACACCGCAACAGACGAGGAAATCATGAGGCAACGCACCCTGAAAAGCCGCATCACGGACCCCAGCGAAACGACGCTGGCCTGGGTCCTGCTGACGCCGGCGATTCTGTTTTTACTGCTGATCGTGGCCTACCCGGTCGGCAAACTGATCTACAACAGCTTTTTCGACATCCGCCTGTCCGGCGGCAGCCTGCCCAGTTTCGTGGGCCTGGACAACTACAAGATGGCGCTGGAAGACAGCCTGTTCTGGAAGTCGCTGAAAAACACCATCATCATCACCGTCGTCACCGTGCCGGGCGCGCTGGTGGCGGGCCTGGGCCTGGCCATGCTGGCCAACATGCCGTTCAAATACCGCTGGCCCGTGCGCCTGGCGCTGCTGCTGCCGTGGGCACTGCCGCTCGCTTTCGTCGGCCTGATCTTCGCATGGTTCTTCCACAGCGAATACGGCCTGGTGAATGACATCATCCGCCGCATCGACCTGCTGATCCCCGGCCTGGGCTGGGAGCCGCAAATCTGGTTCAACTCGCCCGCGCTGACCATGGCCGCCATCTGCATCACGACCATCTGGAAAACCTCGTCGTTCATGGCGCTGATTTTGCTGGCCGGCCTGCAGACCATCCCCGCCTCGCTGTATGAAGCGGCCGAAGTGGACGGCGCCAGCAAGTGGAAGCAATTTACGGAAGTGACCCTGCCGCTGCTGGTGCCATCGATGCTGGTGGCGCTGATCTTCCGCACCCTGACGGCCATCCAGTCCTTCGATATTCCGTACAACATGCCCGGCCCTGGCGATGAAACCAAGACCCTGGCCATGTACATCCAGTCCAATACGGTGGACTACCTTGATGTGGGCTACGGCTCGACCCTGGCCGTGTTCATGTTCCTGCTGTCGATGGCCACCACGTTCGTGTATCTGAAATATGTAAGAGGAGACAAAGAATGAGCGGCCTGTTTTCATCGAAGCGCCTGCGCTGGTTCGCCGCCGCGATCGTCATCCTCAACGGCGTCTTCCCCGCCCTGTGGATTCTTTTCACCTCGTTGAAAACCGAGAGCGAACTGACGCAAAAGCCGATCACCTACTGGCCGCACGAACCGACCATCGGCAATTTCATCTCCGCCTTCCAGGACCAGCCGCTGCTGACGTTCCTGACCAACAGCCTGATCGTGGCCGGCCTGTCGACCCTGCTCAGCCTGTTCATCAGCGCGCTGGCCGCGTATGCGATCGCCCGTCTGCGCCTGCGTTTCCGCGGCCTGATCCTCACGGCCATCATCGGCGTGTCGATGTTCCCGCTGGTGACCCTGATGGTGCCGCTGTTCGAGATCATGCGCAGCCTGGGCTTGCTGAACTCCTACTGGGCGCTCGTGCTGCCGTACACGGTGCTGAACCTGCCGATTTGCACCCTGATGATGGTGAGCTTTTTCCAGGATATCCCGCGCGACATCGAGAACGCGGCCATGCTCGACGGCTGCACCCGCATCAGCGCCCTGTGGCGCATCGTGCTGCCGCTGGCCGCGCCCGGCGTGGCGACGGCCGCCATCCTCGCCTTCGTCAATTCCTGGGACGAGTTCCTGCTGGCGCTGTCGATGAATTCGGCCGTGGCATACCGTACCCTGCCCGTCGGCATCCAGCTGTACCAGGGCGAGTTCGCCTTCCCGTGGCCGATCATTTCGGCGGCGCTGGTGGTGGCCATCGTGCCCATCGTCGTGCTGATCGTGATCTTCCAGGAAAAGGTCGTCAGCGGCCTGACCTCGGGCGGCTTGAAGGGCTGAGGTAAGACATGGACCATCAGTCTCCCTTCACCCTCGCGCACGGCGACTGCCGCGCCGACGTCCACCCGGCCACGGGTGGCGCGCTGGCGGCGCTCCGCTGGCGCGGGCGCGACATCCTGCGCGCCGCGCCGGCCAACGCCGGTGTGCGGCAGATGGCCTGCTATCCGCTGGCGCCGTATTCCAACCGCATCGGCAACGCCATGCTGCAAGCCGATGGGCATACGCATGCGCTGCGCGCCAACTTCCCGCCCGAGCCGCACAGCATCCACGGCTTTGGCTGGCAGCGCGCCTGGCACGTGGCGGCGCGCACATCCGACAGCGCCGAACTGCTGCTCGTGCATGGCGGCGACGCGGACTGGCCATTTGCCTGCACGGTGCAGCAAACCGTGCTGCTCGACGATGCCGGCCTGCGCCTGACCTTATCGGTGCGCAATGACGACACGCGCGCCATGCCGGTAGGCCTGGGTTTCCACCCCTATTTTCCGCTGGCCCCTGGCCTGCGCCTGCAGGCGCAGTGGGATGGCGTGTGGAGCATGGGCGCCGACCGCTTGCCGGCCGGCCTGGCACCCGTGGCGCAAGCGTCGCCATTCGCCACGCCGCAGCCGGTGGCCGGCTGGCAGGCGGACAACTGCTACAGCGGCTGGATGGGCCGCGCCAGCCTCGATTACGGTAATTACAGCGTGCAGCTGTCGGCCAGCGACAATTGCGGCCATTTGGTCTGCTTCGCGCCGAACGACGAGCGCGGCTTCATTGCGCTGGAACCCGTCACGCATGCGAATAACGCGTTCGCGCTGGCCGCGCGCGGCGCGCAGGGCACGGGCATGCGCGTGCTGGCGCCCGGCGAAAGCCTGCACATCGCCATGCGCCTGGCCATGAAAGACACTGCGGAGGCCCAGCATGCGTGAATGGCAAGCCGAACTCGTGCTTGATGCGCGCGCCCAGCTGGGCGAATGCCCGCTGTGGAGCGTGGCCGAGCAGTGTCTGTACTGGATCGACATCGCCGGACGCCGTTTGCACCGCTACGATCCGGCCACGAACCTCGACCGCGTCTGGTGGGTGCCGTGCGAGCCGGGCTGCATCGCCCTGGCTGAAAAGGGCGGCCTGGTGGCGGCCCTGCGCGACGGTTTCTACCGCTTTTATCCGCAGGAAGGCTTGCTCGACAAGCTGGCCGATGCACCGTACGACAGTAGCGACATGCGTTTCAACGATGGCCGCTGCGACAGCGCCGGGCGTTTCTGGGCCGGCGCCATGTACGAGCCGCGCACGGCGGAACTGGCCGCCATGTTTTGCCTGGAACGGGGCGCCACGCGCCTGGGCTGGGGACCGCAACAAGGCTTCGGCGTCAAGGTCAGCAACGGCCTCGCGTTCGCGGCCGATGGAGCATCACTGTTCCAGTCCGACACGCCGAACCACGTGATCTACCGTTTCGCGTTTGACGCGGCCAGCGGCCAGGTGGGCGAGCGCCAGGTGTTCGCGCGCCTGACCCTCAAGGGCGAAGAAGCCGTGTATGGCGGCCGTCCCGATGGCGCGGCAATCGACGCCGAAGGCTGCTACTGGAGCGCGCAGTACGAAGGCGGCCGGGTGCTGCGCTTTTCGCCGCAGGGCGAAATCATCGGCATCGTGCGCGTGCCCGTCACGCGCCCCACCATGATCGCCTTTGGCTGCGCCGACCTGCGCACCCTGTACATCACCAGCGCGCGCGAAGGCGCGGCGGACGACGAACTGGCGCGCCAGCCGCAGGCCGGCGGCCTCTTTGCCGTGCGCCTGGACGTGGCAGGCCGCGCCGAACCCCTTTACCGGGATTGATACCCCACACAACCCTCCCGAGGACAGCATGAACGCCAACATCACTCTCTACCCCAGCCTGCAGGGCCGCGTGGTCTTCGTCTCCGGCGGCGGCTCCGGCATCGGCGCCTCGCTGGTCGAACACTTCGCCCTGCAAGGCGCGCAAGTGGCTTTTTGCGATATCGACCGCGACGCCAGCGCCGCCCTGGCCGCGCGCCTGGCGCCCCTGTGCCGCCATGCGCCGCATTTCATCTACAGCGACATCCGCGACATCGCCGCCTACCAGGCCAGCCTGGCCGACGTCGAGGCGCGTTTCGGCGCCATCCGCGTGCTGCTCAATAACGCGGGCCGCGACGACCGCCACAGCCTGGCCGAACTGACGCCCGAGTACTGGGACAACTGCCTGGCCCTGAACCTCAAGCACCACGTGTTCGCCATCCAGCAGGTGGCGCCCGGCATGGCGGCAGCCGGCGGCGGCTCCATCATCAACCTCGGCTCCATTTCCTGGATGCGCGGGCGTCCCAACCTGGTCGGCTACACCACGTCCAAGGCCGGTATCGCGGGCCTGTCGCGCACCCTGGCGCGCGAACTGGGCGAACAGAATATCCGCGTCAACGCCATCGCCCCGGGCGCCATCGCCACGGACCGCCAGGCCGCGCTGTGGCGCGATCCGGAAGAAGACCGGCGTTTCATCGAACTGCAATGCCTGAAATACCGGCTCGACGCGGGCCACGTGGCGCGCACGGCCCTGTTCCTGGCGGCCGACGATTCGGACGGCATCACGGGCCAGAACATCATCGTCGACGCCGGCCTCGCCCAAGTCTCTGTCGCGGGTTAAACCGCATCCCCCCATCCAAGGAGAACCCTCATGTTGAACCTGCAAGACGCAAGCCTGTTGAAACAGCAATGCCTGATCGATGGCGTCTGGTGCGATGCCGATGACGGCGCCACCATCGCCGTGACCAACCCGGCCACGGGTGCAGTGATCGCCACCGTGCCGCGCATGGGTGCGGCCGAGACGCGGCGCGCCATCGCCGCCTCGCACGTGGCCTTCCGGCTGTGGCGCAAGCAGACGGTGAAGGCGCGCGCCACAGTGCTGCGCACCTGGCATGCCTTGATTTTGCAGCACGCCGACGACCTGGCGCTGATCCTCACCAGCGAGCAAGGCAAGTCGCTGGCCGAAGCCAAGGGCGAGATCGTCTCGAACGCGGCCTACCTGGAATGGTTTGCCGAGGAAGGCAAGCGCGCGTATGGCGACGTGATCGCCCCGCCGTCGAACGACAAGCGCATCGTCGTCATCAAGCAGCCGATCGGCGTGTGCGCGGCCATCACGCCATGGAATTTCCCGAACGGCATGATCACGCGCAAGGCCGGCCCCGCCCTGGCGGCCGGCTGCGCCATGGTCCTGAAACCGGCGTCGCAAACGCCGCTGTCGGCCCTGGCCCTGGGCGAACTGGCGCTGCGCGCCGGCGTGCCGCCCGGCGTCTTCAATGTGGTGACGGGCGCGGCGCAAGCGATCGGCACGGAACTGTGCCACAACGACCTGGTGCGCAAGATCACGTTTACGGGATCGACGGAAGTGGGCGCCTGGCTGTCGCGCGAGGCGGCCGGCACCATCAAGAAGCTGTCGCTGGAACTGGGCGGCAACGCGCCCTTCATCGTCTTCGACGACGCCGACATCGACGCGGCCGTCGAAGGCGTGCTGATGTCGAAATACCGCAACAGCGGCCAGACCTGCGTGTGCGCCAACCGCATCTACGTGCAGGACAGCATCTACGACGACTTCGCCGCCCGCCTCGTGGCCAAGGTGGCCGAGCTGAAACTGGGCAATGGCCTGGACGCTGGCGTCACGCAAGGCCCGCTGATCGATGAAAACGCCGTGCGCAAGATCGAGCAGCACATCGCCGACGCGCTGGCCAAGGGCGGCAAGCTGGCCATCGGCGGCAAGCGCCACGCGCTGGGCGGCAGCTTCTTCGAGCCCAGCGTGGTGCTGGAAGCGAACAGCGACATGCTGGTGGCCACCGAGGAAACCTTCGCCCCGCTCGCTCCCCTGTTCCGCTTCGGCAGCGAAGACGAAGTCGTCGCCATGGCCAACGCCACGCAGTTCGGCCTGGCCGGCTATTTCTACAGCCGCGACCTGGGCAGAGTCTGGCGCGTGGCCGAAGAACTGGAAGTGGGCATGGTCGGCATCAACACGGGCATGATCGCCAATGAAATGGCCCCATTCGGCGGCGTCAAGCATTCGGGCATGGGCCGCGAAGGCTCGCACTACGGCATGGACGACTTCCTCGATATCAAATATTTGTGCATGGGAGGGATTTGATTATTTAATTAGGCAAGGCAGGGATCAGCAACAATACACCTATAAAAACACAGGAGACAAGATCATGCAAACGACGTTACGCAAGACCACATTGGCCGCGGCCATCACGGGCGCCCTTTTCTCGGCATCATTTGTTAGCGCTAACGCGCGCGCCGACGAACTGAGCGACATGAAAGCCATGCTGGCCCAGTTGCAGGACCGGGTGGCGCAGATGGAAGCGAAGGCTGCCCAGCCAGCGCCAGCAGCAGCGATGGCGGCCGCACCGGCATCATCGGCGGCGGCCCCGATAAAACCCGTCACCGGCTTCAACTGGAAGCTGTACGGCCGTGGCGACATCGGCTACACGGTCTCGCGCGGCAAGGACGCCAGCGGGCGCCAGCTGACCAACCACCGCCTGAACCAGGGCGAGATGGCCAGCCGCCTGGGCCTGACGGGCGCCTGGGTCTTCAGCGATGAATACAAGGCCATCTTCGGCGTCGAGACGGGTCTGAACCTGTTCAACGGCAACGCGGGCGGCGGCACGCAAAACAACACCACCTCGTCCGTGCTGTTCAACCGCGGTTCCACCGTCGGCTTTGCGTCGACCACCTGGGGCTCGGTCGAAGGCGGCACCATGTACATGGCGCCGTTCTGGGTCTCGCTGGGCGCCGACCTGGCGTCGGCGCACAACTACGGCGCCAACGATTTCAGCGCCCTGTTTTCGCTCACGCGCCCCGAATCGCTGGGCCGCTACCTGAAAGACCCCGTGACGGGCAACGCCAGCAAGACGACTAGCCTGGCCGGCAACAACTCGGGCACGGCCCTGTTCTATGGCAACGCGCTGCGCTACCGCAGCCCCACCTGGAACAATATTTCGGCCGAGGTATCGTATTCGGCTGGCCAGCAGGCGTCTTCCGCCACCGACCTGGAAAACGATGGCCGCAGCTGGGCCGCCAACGTGCTGTACAAGAAGGGCGACCTGTTCCTCGGCTATGCGCACATGGATTACCAGCAGAGCAACGACATCAGCACGGCCGGCACGCCGAACTTCATCAAGCGCAACCAGGTCACGGACATCGTCGGCGCGCGCTACAAGTGGAACGACTTTACCCTGGGCGGCTCCTACACGTCCTACCGCGTGTCGAACGCGGGCGGCTATGCGGCCGACGCCTTCGGCGTGTCGGGCGCATATGACATCGGCAAGCACCGCATCGAAGGCAGCCTGGCGCACATCAGCTATGACGGCGCCAACGCCAAAGGCGCTTTCGGCACGAATACGGGCGATGGCGTGGGCAAGCCAAAGTCGACGGCCTACTCGCTGGGCTACCTGTACAACTTCCAGCCTACCCTGTCGTTCTATGCGTATGCCACGCGCATCGCCAACAACAGCCACGCCAAGCTGGGCGTATTGCAGTTCCGGGGGGACAATAACTACTTCGGCTACAGCCCCGTCGAGCTGACCGCCGGCATGTTCCTCGTCTTTTAATTAGTGCAGTAACCCCGGCCCGCCATGCGCCACCACGCGGGCGGCCGGTTTTCACAGGAGTTGATCGTCATGCAGTACACACTACACCAGGAAAATGACAGCGTCGCCCTGCGCTGCGCCGGCCGCTTGCTGCTGCGCCACAGTCCCGCTGCGCCGTGCGTGTTCGTCGGCCAGGGCCGCGAAAGCATGGAAATGTACCGCGGTAACTTCGAGATCGAGGATTACGTCGAGGAGCGCAATGCCCTGCGCGCGCTGGCCGTCACCGAGGACGATGGCGCCACCACCCTGCGCTTTGCGCGCCATGCGGGCGAGACACCGCAACTGGTGCTGGCCGTGCAGGCAACGCCGCATGGCGTGCACCTGGTGGTGCGCTATGCGGCGCCGGGCTGGAACCGCCTGTGGCTGCGCCTGCCGGCGGAACAGGATGAACATGTGTGGGGCTGCGGCGAGCAGATGTCGTACTTCGACCTGCGCGGGCGCCACTTCCCCCTGTGGACGTCGGAGCCGGGCGTGGGCCGCGACAAGTCGACGCATTTGACGTGGCAGGCGGACGTGACGTCCAAGTCGGGCGGCGACTACTATCACACGAATTATCCGCAACCGAGCTTCATCTCTTCGCAGCGTTACTGCCTGCATGCGGAAACGACGGCGTATGCGGACTTCGATTTCCGCCAGCCCGACTTCCACGAGCTGCAATTCTGGGCCATGCCAGAGCGCCTGGAATTCATGCTGGCCGATACCTTCGCCGACCTGGTCGGCGTCGTCTCGCAGCGCTTCGGCCGCCAGCCGCAATTGCCTGCATGGCTGCAAAATGGCGCCATGCTGGGCCTGAAAGGCGGCGAGGAACATGCGCGCGCCATCCTCGCGCAGGCGCAGGAACACGGCTTGCCCGTCAGCGCCCTGTGGTGCGAAGACTGGGTGGGCTTGCGCCAGACCTCGTTCGGCAAACGCTTGTTCTGGGACTGGCGCTGGCAGCCGCAGCGCTATCCTGACCTGAAAAACTGGATCGCCGACCTGGCCACGCAGGACATCCGCTTCCTCGGCTACGTCAATCCCTACCTGTGCAACGACGGCACCCTGTATCAGGAAGCGCTGCGGCAGGGCTTTCTGGCGACAAGCATGGATGGCGGCGCCTACCTGGTCGACTTCGGCGAATTCGATTGCGGCGTCGTCGACTTCACCAATCCGGCGGCCGCCTTGTGGTTCGAGGAACGCATCCTGCGCCAGGAAATGCTCGATTTCGGCCTGTCGGGCTGGATGGCCGATTTCGGCGAATACCTGCCGATCGACCTGCGCCTGCACAATGGCGCCGACGCGCGCCTGATGCACAACGCGTGGCCGACCCTGTGGGCCGAAGTCAATGCGCGCGCCATCGAGCGGGCCGGCAAGACGGGCGACGCCACCTTCTTCATGCGCGCCGGCTACACGGGCGTGCAGGCGCACTGCCCGCTGCTGTGGGCGGGCGACCAGTCCGTCGACTTCAGCCGCCACGACGGTTTGCAGACGGTGATCTGCGGCGCCCTGTCGTCCGGCCTCCTGGGCAATGCCTACCACCACAGCGATATCGGCGGCTATACGAGCTTGTTCAGCAACCTGCGCACGGCCGAACTGTTCCAGCGCTGGACGGAGATGGCCGTGTTCACGTCGATGATGCGCACGCACGAAGGCAACCGTCCCGACGAAAACTTCCAGTTCTACCAGGATGAAGAGGTGTTCCGCCACTTCGCCCGCATGACGCGGCTGCACGTGGCGCTGGCACCCACCATCCGCGCCCTGGCCGAAGAGGCCGTGGCGCGCGGCCTGCCGCTGCAGCGCCCGCTGTTCCTGCACTATGAACACGACCGCGCCACCTACGCCATCCAGGACCAGTACCTGTTCGGCCCCGACTTGCTGGTGGCGCCTGTGCATGCGGCCGGTGCCGCGCGCTGGAGCGCCTACCTGCCGCAGGGCGACGCCTGGATCCACCTGTGGAGCGGCACGGTCTTCGACGGCGGCCAGCGCGTGGAAGTCGATGCGCCGCTGGGCCAGCCGCCCGTCTTCGTGCGGCGCGGTTGCGCGCAGCAGGACTTCTTCCTGTCGCTGGCGAAATGAGCGTGGCATGAGCGTGGCGTCGCACCTGCTGTTCCTGGCCTGCGTGGCGCTGGCCAGCGTGGCGCAGAACCTGACGGGATTTGCCTTCGGCCTGATCCTGCTGGGCCTGACGGCCGTGCTGCACCTGGCCAGCCTGGGCGACGTGGCCAACGTCGTCAGCGTGCTGGTGCTGGTCAACGCCGCCATCACGTTTGGCCGCACGCGCCCGCGGCTGGCCTGGCCCGTGTTCGGCCCCTCGCTGGCCATCAGCCAGCTGGGCGTGGGCGCGGGCGTGGCCCTGCTGGGCTGGTTCAGCGCGCAGCAAGTGAGCCTGCTGCGCTTCCTGCTCGGCTGCGCCATCGTCGTCTGCGCCTTCATGCTGGTGCTGCGCGCCAGCGCGCGTGCGCGGCAGTCAAGCCTGCCCTCGTTTCTGTTCTTCAGCGGCGTATCCGGCGTGATGGGCGGCCTGTTCGCCAGCGCCGGCCCACCCATGGTGTACCACCTGTACCGCCAGCCATGGCCGGCCGACATGATCCGCCATTCGCTGATCGTGCTGTTCGCCGCGAATGCCGTGCTGCGCCTGGCCCTCGTGCTGGCGCACGGCCAGTTCAGCATGACGGCCTTCTGGCTGACCCTCGAGGCCTTGCCGCTGGTGATGGGCTTGACGTGGCTGGCGCGCCGCCACCCTTCGCGCCTGCCCATCGAACACGTGCGCCGCGCCGTCTTCGTGCTGCTGCTGATCGCCGGCCTGGCCCTCGTGCTGCCGCCCGTGCTGTCGCTGCTTGCCTGAGACGGCACTTAATTTTCTTTTACTTTTACCAGACGAGTCTTCCATGTCCGCTTCCCGCTTTTCCTCCCTGCCCGCCGACTGCGACCTGCTGGTCGTCGGCGGCGGCATCAATGGCGCCGGCATCGCGCGCGACGCGGCCGGCCGCGGCCTGCGCGTGGTGCTGTGCGAACAGCACGACCTGGCGCAGCACACCTCGTCCGCGTCCACCAAGCTGATACACGGCGGCCTGCGCTACCTCGAATACTATGAATTCAAGCTGGTGCGCAAGGCGCTGCAGGAACGCGAAGTGCTGCTGCGCGCCGCGCCCCACATCATGTGGCCGATGCGCTTCGTCATGCCGCACGACGCCGCTCAGCGCCCCGCCTGGATGATACGCGCGGGCCTGTTCCTGTATGACCACCTGGCCAAGCGGGCCTTTTTGCCCGCCTCGCAAGGCATCGCGCTGGACACCCACGCGGCAGGCGCGCCGTTGAAAGCCGGCTACCGCAAGGGCTTCGTGTACTCCGACGGCTGGGTCGACGACGCCCGCCTGGTGGTGCTCAATGCGCTCGGCGCACAGGAACACGGCGCGCACATCCTCACGCGCACGGCCTGCGTCGATGCACGCCGCGATGGCGGCGCCTGGCAAGCCACCCTGCAAGCCGGGGATGGCCAGCGCCAGGTGCTGCGCGCGCGCGCCATCGTCAACGCGGCGGGACCGTGGACGGCGCAATTCGCGGGCGCGGCCGGCGGCGGCAAGACGCAGGGGCTGCGCCTGATCAAGGGCAGCCACATCATCGTGCCGCGCCTGTTCGAGCATCCGCACGCCTACATCTTCCAGAACCCGGACCAGCGCATCATCTTCGCCATCCCCTACCAGGACGACTTCACCCTGATCGGCACCACGGACGAGGAATACAAGGGAGAGGTCAGCCAGGTGAAGATCAGCCAGATGGAAATCGATTACCTGTGCCAGGCCGCGAACCGCTATTTCAAGCGCGAGATTTCTCCCGCCGACGTCGTGTGGACGTATTCGGGCGTGCGCCCGCTGCTCGACGACAGCGCGCAGAACGCCTCGGCCGTCACGCGCGACTACCTGCTGGAGGTGGCGCGCGGCGATGTGGCGACGGGTGCGCCCCTGCTCAATATCTGGGGCGGCAAGATCACCACCTACCGCAAGCTGGCCGAGGAAGCACTGGGCTTGCTGGCGCCCCTGCTGGACAATCGCGCCGCGGCGTGGACGGCCGAGGCGCCTCTGCCCGGCGGCGACCTGCGGCAGGAAAACCAACTGGTGGACAGCCATGATTTCGACGCCTTTCTCGGCCGCTTCCAGCGCGACCACGCCTGGCTGCCGCCCGCGCTGGCGCGCCGCTATGCGCGCGCCTACGGCAGCCGCGCCGCGCGCCTGCTGACGGGCGCCACCTCGATGGCCGACCTGGGCGCGCAGCTGGCGCCCGGCCTGTACGAGGCCGAAGCGTACTATCTGATCGAGGTGGAATGGGCCAGGAGCAGCGACGACATCCTGTGGCGGCGCAGCAAGCTGGGATTGCGCTGCACGCCGGCCGACGTGGCGCGCCTGCAGCAGTGGCTGGCCGTCCATCTGGCGCAAGAGGTGGCGGCATGACCTATCTGCTGGCCTTCGACCAGGGCACCTCCAGTTCGCGCAGCATGGTCTTCGATGAATCAGGCGCCATCGTCGCCGTGGCGCAGCGCGAGTTCCGCCAGCTGTTCCCGCAGCCGGGCTGGATCGAGCATGATCCGATGGAAATCTGGCACAGCCAGATCGAGACCTGCCGCGCAGTGCTGGCCAAGACGGGCCTGCGGGCCGATGCGCTCGGCGCGCTGGGCATCACCAACCAGCGCGAAACGACCGTGGTGTGGGACCGCGCCACGGGCGAACCCGTCTACAACGCCATCGTCTGGCAAGACCGCCGAACGGAAGCGCTGTGCGAGGACTTGCGCGCGCGCGGCCTGGCCGGCGCCATCCATGCCAAGACGGGCCTGGTGCTCGACCCGTATTTTTCCGGCACCAAGCTGCGCTGGATACTCGACGCCGTGCCCGGCGCCCGCGCGCGGGCCATGCGCGGCGAACTGGCCTTCGGCACCATCGACACGTGGCTGGCGTGGAAGATGACGGGCGGACGCCTGCACGTGAGCGACGTCAGCAACGCTTCGCGCACCATGCTGTGGAACCTGCATGAAGGCTGCTGGGATGCCCAGCTGCTCGATTGGCTGGGCATTCCCGCCAGCCTGCTGCCATCCGTCCATCCATCGAGCCACGTGTATGGCGAAACGGATGCGGATGTACTGGGCAGCCCCGTCATCATCGGCGGCATCGCCGGCGACCAGCAGGCGGCGCTGTTCGGCCAGACCTGCTTCAAGCCGGGCATGGCCAAGAATACCTATGGCACGGGCTGCTTCTTGCTGCTCAATACGGGCGAGCAGTGCGCGCAATCGCAGCATGGACTGATCAGCACGGCCGCCTGCCAGGTGGGCGCGCAGCCCACGTACGCGCTCGAGGGCAGCGTTTTCATCGGCGGCGCCGTGGTGCAATGGCTGCGCGATGGCCTCGGTGCCATCGGCCACGCGGGCGAAGCGGAAGGCCTGGCCGCCTCCGTGCCCGATTCCGGCGGCGTGGTCTTCGTGCCGTCGTTTACGGGACTCGGTGCGCCGTACTGGGTACCGTCGGCCAAGGGCGCCATCCTGGGCCTGAGCCGCGGCAGCACGGTGGGCCACATCGCCCGCGCCGCATTGGAAGCGATCGCCTTCCAGAGCGCCGCCCTGCTGGGCGCCATGACGCGCGACGCGCAAGCACCGATCACGGAACTGCGCGTGGACGGCGGCGCCTGCGCCAACAACCTGCTGCTGCAATTCCAGGCCGACTTGCTGGGCATCCCCGTCGTGCGCCCACAGGTGATCGAAACGACGGCGCTGGGCGCCGCCTACCTGGCCGGTCTGGCCATCGGCCTGTATCAAGGCACCGACGAACTGGCGTCGCACTGGCGCGCCGACCGAACGTTCTTGCCCACCATCGGGCGCGACCAGGCGGCCAGCCTGATGCAGCAGTGGGAGGTGGCCGTGCGGCGGTTTACGGGGAATGGAGAACACTGAGAAACGTCGGGGCAAAAAAAAGCCCGCTGCGGGAGCGGGCTGAATCTAATTCCTGTGAGGAAGTAGAGGAGACAGGTGCATCTTGACGCATTGCGGCATATCATGCCAATCATGTGTTGTGATGAGCAAGATAAGCCCCATCAATATCTTGACGTGATGCCCTGCTTGCCTACCTGACGCTGCCAGCCGCTTCCTCGATCAGCCTGGCCACTTGCGCTGGGTGCGAGCTCATCACCACGTGCGAGGCGCCGTCGATCACGACGGTTTTCTTCGCATTGGCACGCTGGGCCATGAAGGCCAGCGCTTCTGCCGGAATATTCTTGTCTGCCTTGCCGTAGACAAACCAGGACGGGATACCCTTCCAGGCTGGCGCAGGCGAGACTTCGTTCAGCGCAACATCGGTGATCGGACGCTGGCCGACCGCCATCAGGCGCGCCTTGGCCGCCGGCAAATCGGCGGCGAACTGGTCGTGGAACTTGGCCTGGTCGATAAACAGATCGTTGCTGCCGTCGGCCAGCGGCACGGGCTTGGCCAAGGCCGTACCCAAGGTGCCGCCCGGATATTTGCCGGACAGGCCAGCGGCCGTCTCGCCGGCATCGGGAGCAAAAGCCGCCACGTACACCAGCGCCTTGACGTTGCCGCCTGCCTGGGCAGCGGCGCTGATCACCGAACCGCCGTAGGAGTGCCCCACCAGCACGACCGCGCCAGGCACGCTGTTGACGACACGGGCCACGGAATCGGCGTCACTCTTGACGCTGCGCAGATGATTGGCCGCGCCGATGACGGTGTAGCCGTCTTTTTGCAGGATGGCGGCGACGCCATCCCAGCTCGATGCATCGGCAAACGCGCCATGGACCAATACGATGGTGGGCTTGACGACGCCCGCCGCCGAAGCCGGGCTGGCAGGAACGACGCTGGCGAACAAAGTGCCCACGACGGCGGCGATGGACAATGGCTTGATGAATGAGTGCATGATGATTCCCGATATTGGAGAGTGGTGACAGGCTGCCCGCTTCTGCAGGCGTGTCGAAATACTAGCACTCAACAATGTCATTTTTGCAGCTTTGGCGGCAACCTGATCTTCTTGCAGGGGCAAGGCCTGGCCCGATGATCTGGCGGCGGGCCGCTGGTGTGGCCGGCGGTGGACAGCGGTGATGGCGACGCGCAAAAAAAAAGCCCGCTGCGGGAGCGGGCTGAATCTATTTCCTTGGAGGAAGATAGAGGAGACAGGTGAATGATGCCGCGTTGCAGCATATAAAACCACTTTATATTCGTGATGTCAGAAATACGCAGCAGTGATATTACGGGCAACGGACAATTCCGTACGGCAACTTTATGCAGCCGCTTCCGCTTTCCCGTCGCCAGAACGCAACATATTCTTGATGCCCCGCAGCGCCTGCCGCACCCGCGCCTCGTTTTCGATCAGGGCGAAGCGCACGTATTCATCGCCATACTCTCCGAAACCGATGCCGGGCGACACGCTGACCTTGGCTTTTTGCAGCAGCAGCTTGGAAAATTCCAGCGAGCCCAGGTGGCGATACGCTTCCGGTATGTGCGCCCAGATATACATCGACGCCTTCGGTTTTTCCACCATCCAGCCCGCCTCATGCAAGCCTTTGACCAGCACGTCGCGGCGGCGCTGGTATTGGGCGCAGATCTCCGTCACGCAGCTCTGGTCGCCTTCCAGCGCGGCGATGGCAGCCACTTGCACGGGCGTAAAACTGCCGTAGTCGTGGTAGCTCTTGATGCGCGCCAGGGCCGCCACCAGTTCCGCATTGCCGACCATGAAGCCGATGCGCCAGCCGGCCATGTTGTAGCTTTTCGACATGGTGAAGAACTCGACGGCCACGTCGCGCGCGCCCGGCACCTGCATGATGGACGGCGCCTTCCAGCCATCGAAGGTGATGTCGGCGTAGGCGAGGTCATGCACCACCAGAATATTGTGCTGTTTCGCCAGCGCGACGACTCTTTCAAAAAATTCCAGCTCCACGCATTGCGCCGTCGGGTTGGACGGGAAGCCCAGCACCATCATCTTCGGTTTCGGGTAGCTTTCGCGGATGGCCCGTTCCAGTTCGGCAAAGAAATCCACGCCCGGCCCCATGCGCACGGAGCGGATATCGGCGCCCGCGATGACGGCGCCCCAGATATGGATCGGGTAGCTGGGGTTCGGCACCAGCACCGTGTCGCCACGGTCCAGCGTCGCCAGCATCAAGTGGGCCAGGCCCTCTTTCGAGCCGATGGTAACGATGGCTTCGCTGTCCGGGTCGATGTCGACCTCGTAGCGCTTCTTGTACCAGTGCGCAATGGCGCGGCGCAAGCGGGGAATGCCTTTTGACGCGGAATAGCCGTGCGTGTCGGGGCGTTTCACCGTCTCGACCAGCTTGTCCACGATGTGGGACGGCGTGGCGCCGTCGGGATTGCCCATCGACATGTCGATGATGTCCTCGCCACGGCGGCGCGCGGCCATCTTGAGTTCGGCGGTGATATTGAAAACGTAGGGGGGAAGACGATTGATGCGCGAAAAGCTGCGCGGAGCTTGGCTGTCGGTCATGGTATCTCTATACGTAAGCGCCCGGATCCGTCCGAGCGACGTTGGCACAATGCGTGCGCCTGCAGCGATACTAACCCGAGCTTGCGGAAACTGGCAAGGCCGATTTGGACACGCTACAATACGCGCTGATCGAAAATGAGCGCACCGGTTGGTAACCCGGTAAGTGCCCGGCACAGTCCGGCATGCTCCCGCCCACGCGGACCCGCGGCGCTGACCCTTGGCTGTACCACCAGCCGGGGAGGTGTACTGGTTCGTGCATTTTCCCGCCGCGCCATCCCTCCCCTGCTTTGATGAGGAATGAAGACGGATGGCAACACACGACACCGCAGTAACCGGCATGACCCTGGACCGCGCCGGCATCGAGCAGCAACTGGCGCAATCGGCGCGCCACTTCATCGATTGCGCGTTCGACGGCGAAGACTTGTCGCGCCTCGACTTGCAGGGCTGTACCTTCGAGCGCTGCACCTTTGCCGACACCAACTTGTTCGCCAGCAAACTGGCACGCAGCACCTGGCGCCGCTGCCGCGCGGGCAGCGCCGATTTCGAATCCGTCGATGCCGTCGACGCCAGCTTCGAAGGCTGCGACCTGAACAACACGAAATGGCGGCGTTCCAAGCTGGCCTCGGCCACCTACCGCGGCTGCAAGCTGACGGGCGCGTCTTTCGAGGAAGCGGCCCACCTGGGTCTCACCTTCGAAGACAGCCTGCTGGTGGGCGCCGACCTGCGGGGATTCTCGTTCCGCAAGGCGACCTTGAAACAGCTGGATTTTTCCGACGCCTACCTGGCCGGCTGCGATTTCCGCGACGCCGTCTTCGAAGGGGGCAGCCTGCGCAACGCCACCATCAAACTGGCGAAGTTCCAGGGCGCGGACTTGCGCGGCGCCGATATCGACGGTTTCAAATTGAACGAAGCGGCACTGCTGAAAGGCGCCGTCATCACGCATGCGCAGGCGGCGAACTTCATGCGGGCGCTGGACCTGGTGGTGATTTAAGAAAACGCAGGCAAAAAAAAGCCCGCTACGGAAGCGGGCTGAATCTATTTCCTTGGAGGAGATAGAGGAGACAAGTGCATCTTGCGGCATCGCGGCATATCACGCCACTTTATCTTCATGATGATAGAAATACTCATCAGTGATAATGAGGCGCCATCAGGGTTTCAAGCCGTGCGGCGCGCGGCTTGCGGTAAAAATTCTCCCATCCACACCAGCACGGCCAGTCCGGGGAATGCCATACCGGTCAGCAAGGTTGCTTGCCAGCCGTAGCTCGCGTACACCCAGGCGCCAATGGCCGAGCCGGCCGCGCCGCCGGCAAAGAACAGGGCGAAATACAGGCCGTTCAAGCGGCCCCGCACTTCCGCGCCCAGGCTGAAGATGGCGCGCTGGCCCAGCACCAGGTTCGCGGCCACGCCCATGTCGAGCACGATGGAAGCGACCACCAGCAATCCCAGCGCCACGTGTTTCGATTCCGGCGCAAACATCGGCAAGGCAAAGGCGACGATGCCCAGCGCCAGTGCAACGGCCGTGGCCGGCAAGGTGTGGCCCGCATCGGCCAGGCGGCCGGCGATGGGCGACGCGACGGCGCCGGCCATGCCCACCAGGGCAAAGATGGCGATGCCCGTTTGCGACAGGCCGAACGCGGGGCTGGACAAGACCAGCGGCGTGACGGTCCAGAACAGGCTGAAGGCGCCAAACAGGCCCGCATGATAGGCGGCGCGGCGGCGCAGCACGGGCGTGCCCAGCAACAGATGCCACAGCGAGGCCATCAGGGCCGAATATTTCATGCTCGACACGGGCTGGCGCACGGGCAAGGCACGGCGCAGGACCAGCGCCAGCAGCACCATCAGCACGGCGGCGCCGCCAAACACCACGTGCCAGCTTGCATGGGCCGCCACCAGCGACGCCACGGGGCGGGCCAGCATGATGCCCAGCAACAAGCCGCTGACCACCTTGCCCACCGTCTGGCCCCGCGTCGCTTCCTGCGACAGGTGGGCGGCAAACGGCACGATCACTTGCGCCGCCACGGAACCGAGGCCGATGGCCAGCGCGGCGGCCAGGAACACGATCGCGCCCGTCGAGAGCGCCGCCGCCACGAGGGCCGTGGCCGTCACCAGCAAGGCCGTGACGATCAGGCGGCGGTTTTCCAGCAGGTCGCCCAGGGGCACGACAAACAGCAGGCCCAGGGTATAGCCGACTTGCGTCAAGGTGACGATCAGCCCGGCCGCCTTGGCCGACAGGCCCGTCGAGGCGCTGATGGGCCCGACGAGGGTTTGCGCGTAATACAGATTGGCCACGATGAGGCCGGAAGCGATGGCCAGCAGCAGCACCATGGCGGGTGAAATATCGTGGGAAGTAATAGATGAGGCCTTGTTCATGTTGTTTCCTCGGTTCGGTAGGGATGTGGCCATTCTAGACAAAGCCGTGGCAAAGATAATTAGGGCATAATCCACTTATACTTTTCACATAAGATGAACAATCAAGATGGACAAGATCAAGGCCATGCAAACCTTCGTGCGCATCGTCGAAGCCAACAGTTTTTCCAAGGCGGCCGAGACCTTGAATTTGCCGCGCGCCGCGCTGACGGCCACCCTGCAAAAGCTGGAAGCCTACCTGGGCACCCAACTGCTGCAGCGTACGACGCGCCGCCTGTCGCTGACGCCGGAAGGGGCCGAATACTTTAGCCATTGCATCGATATCCTGAAAGCCGTCGATACGGCGGAACTGGCCTTTCGCGGCCCCGACGCGAAAAAACCGCGCGGCTTGTTGCGCATCAACCTGCCCAGCACGGTGGGCCGGCGCCTCGTCATTCCCCATATCGCGCAATTCCACGCCGCCTGGCCTGACGTGCAACTGCAGCTGAGCCTGACGGATCGCCTGGTCGACCTGACGCAGGAAGGCATCGATTGCGCCTTGCGCGTGGGCACTTTGCAAGATTCCGCCTTCATCGGCAAGCAGGTCGGCCTGATGCGCTTCGTCACGTGCGCCGCGCCCGCCTACCTGGCGCGGCACGGCACGCCGCACGCCCTGGCCGACCTGGCCGCACACCAGGGCATCATGCATTACTCGGGACGCACGGGACGCGCCTTCGACTGGGATTTTCAGGAAGGCAAAGAGGTCGTGCGCGTGCAGATGGCCGGGCCCATCGCCGTCAACGACGCGGACGCCAGCGTCGATTGCGCACTACAAGGGCTGGGGCTGGCGCAGGCGGCCATGTACCAGGTGCGCCAGCACCTCGACAGCGGCGCGCTGGTGGCCGTGCTGCCCGACTGCTCGCCGACGCCGATGCCGATGTCGCTGCTGACGCCGCAAGGCCGCCTGGCCACGCCCAAGCTGCAGGCGTTTGCCGGCTGGATCACGGCCCTGCTGGCGGCCCACCCCGACGTGCAACCGCCCGCGCATAAAATCTGAGGCAAAAAAAAGCCCGCTACGGGAGCGGGCTGAATCTATTTTCTTGGAGGAGAATAGAGGAGACAGATGAAGTATGCTGCATCGCGGCATATCAATCCAATTGATTGTTGGAATGATAGAAATACGCGAAACGAATAACTACTGTTTACCCCAAAGCAAAAGCTGGGGTCAGACCCGACGGGTCTGACCCGTATTCATTACTTCGCCGTCGCCGCCACCGGCGTCGCCTTGGCATCCGCGCCATATGGCAAGACCTTGGAAGCCATGCGCGTATCGGCCTTGATCAGCGCCACTTCATCGGCCAGGATGCGCGCCGCTTCGTTCAGCAGCACGTCCTTGGCGCTCTTGGCGGCCGTCTCGGCATCGAGCTCGGCGCTCAGGGCCCGCTCGTCGCCCTGCAAGCCGTCGTCGGTGCGCAAGGCGCCCTTCACGGCGGCGATCTGCTTGGCCGTCTTGCTGGCCGCTTTCGCCCCCTTCAGCACGTCCTTCGGATCGGGAATCACCACCAGGTCGTCGGCAGGATTCGAAATCTGCGCGATCAGGCGTTTTTCACGGGCCTTGGCGCGCGCTTCCTGGGCATCGCGCTCCTTGCGGCGCACGGTTTCATTGAGCGAAATCTGGTTTTCCTTGCGCTGCTTGACGACGAGGGCGATGTCATCGAGCAAGTACTGGAAATCCTTGTCCTTGGCCACGCGCGCTTCATGCTTCTTGTCCAGCAGCGGCACGATATCCTTCAGGTCGCCCGTCGGCATATACGATGCCGGCTTGATGGCCACCCATGGCAAGGCATTGTCATAGCTCGATTCGCCGAAGTTTTCCGTGTCCGACATGGCTGGCAGCTTGATGTCGGGGGTGACGCCGCGCAACTGCGTGGTGCCGCCATTGATGCGGAAGAACTGGGCGATGGTCATTTTCAGCTCGCCGAAGCGGGCTTTCTCGCTGCCGCCGAAACGGTCGAGATTGAACAGGGTTTGTACCGTGCCCTTGCCGAAGCTGCCTTCGCCGATGATGACGCCACGGCCGTAATCCTGCACGGCGGCGGCGAAAATTTCGGAAGCGGAAGCGGAACCGCGGTTGATCAGCACGCCCATCGGGCCATCCCAGGCCAGGCCCGTATTGGTATCGCTTTCCACGTCGACCTTGCCTTCGGCATTGCGCTGCATCACGACAGGGCCCTTGTCGATGAACAGGCCCGTCAGTTCGACGGCTTCGTTCAGCGAACCGCCGCCATTGTTGCGCAAGTCGATCAGGACGTTGTCGACCTTGTCCTTCTTCAACTCGGCCAGCAAACGGCTGACGTCGCGCGTGGCGCTTTTGAAGTCTTTGTCGCCGCGGCGGCGCGCTTCGAAGTCCTGGTAGAAGGTCGGCAGGGCAATGACGCCGATGCGGCGCTTGACGCCGTTGTCGCGCACTTCGATGATCGATTTCTTCGCCGCCTGCTCTTCCATGCTGATTTTCTTGCGCACCAGCGGCAAGACGACGTGCTTGGCGTCCGGGCCGGCGTCGGCCGGCAGGATGTCGAGGCGCACGACGGAGTCCTTGGCGCCGCGGATCAATTGGACCACGTCGTCGATGCGCATGCCCAGCACTTCGGTGATGGGGCCGCTTTCGCCCTGCCCCACGCCGACGATGCGGTCGCCTACTTTCAGCTTGCCCGACAGGCCGGCCGGGCTGCCCGGCACGACTTCGCGCACCACCGTGTATTCGTCGCGCGTCTGCAGCACGGCGCCGATGCCTTCGAGCGACAGCCGCATGGCGATGTCGAAGTTATCCGACGCGCGCGGGCCCAGGTAATTGGTATGCGGCTCGATCGACATGGCGTAGGCGTTCATGAAGATCTGGAACACGTCTTCGCTGTTGAGCTTGCGCGCACGGGTCGTGTAGCTTTCGTAGCGCTTGTCCAGCGTTTCGCGGATGGCCTTGTCTTCCTTGCCCGCCAGTTTCAGGCGCAGCCAGTCATTCTTGACGCGCTTGCGCCACAGGTCGCGCACTTCCTCGTCATTCTTCGGCCAGGCGGCCTTTTCGCGGTCGATCTGGTAGCTCTCGTCGGCCGTGAAGTCGAACTTGGTTTTCAGCAATTCACGGGCATACGCCATGCGCTCGTCGAAACGCTGCTGGTACAGATTGTAGATGGCAAACGGCGCCGTCAGGTCTTCATTGACGATGGCGTCGTCGAGCTTGGTGCGCAGCGGGGCGAAACGGTCGATGTCGGCCTGCACGAAAAACAGTTTTTCCGCGTCCAGGGATTTGAAATAGCGGTCGAAGATTTTCTCCGACATGGCGTCGTCGAGCGGCATGGCCTTGTAATGGACGCGCGTCAATACGCGCGATGCCCACAAGGCGGCCTGCGTTTGCTGGGCCAGTGGCTTCATGGGTAGCGGAGGAGCGGCGCTCTTGTCCGTCTGGGCTGCGCCAGCGTGGGCTGACAGGGCAAGCACCAGGGTGACCAGCATCATTTGCTTCTTCATCGGCTTCTCCGAAAATTAGTTGAATCAATTCCAGGCGGCGCAACATTCATGCGCCAGCCAGCAAGACAGTAAGGGGAATACACGACTGGTCTGCATATTATTCTACAGGATACGGCCTGGCAGTCTCCCAAGGAATATCAGTTTCTTCCCGGAAGCTTAAACGCGGATTAAGGACGATGCCTCATTCATTACAAAGTGAAACATTCGTGACAAAAATTGCATCGCCCATCAGCGGCGAAGAGCAAAAATCTTCATTGAAATCAAAAAAGTCAATGAGTCGCTTTTGCGATCCTTGATATGGATGATGTTTTTGCGCGAAATATTGATTCCTGCGGGAAACACTTAGTAACAAAAGGCAAGCAACATGCTATCATCGCGCCCTGAAATCCAGCTTGCCCGTGCGCGGCTCCCACAGCCGGCGCGCCTCCGTTTCAACAGTATTCCCCACCAGATCCCCTCCCCGCGTGTCATGTCATGACCAGGAATGGCCGAGCTGATTACCCTTTGCCAGACTCAAACTATGCCTACAATTTCGTTCTCCCCCCGCCACTGGAGTGTCGGCGGCAAGATTACCGTGTTCACCTTTGCCCTCGTCAGCCTGATCCTCGCCAGCCTGACGACCTTGATCAGCATCCGCACCTCGACCGCCCTGGAACAGCGCGCCGAAGCGGCCGTCACCAGCGAGCTCAATAGCGTCATGACGACCACGCAAGTATTCCATACGGCCATGGTCAACGAGGCGGCCAGCTTCGCGCGCCTGTTCGCGGCCGAATTTCCCGGCCCGTTCACGGTCGACACGGGCGCCATGGTGGCCGTCGCCGGCAAAGCCACGCCCGCGCTGGCCAACGGCGGCAAAGTGCTCAACCTCGACACGGCCCTGGTCGACCGCTACACGGCCCAGACGGGCGTGATCGCCACCATTTTTGCCGCCAATGGCGATGAATTCGTGCGCATCAGCACTTCGCTGAAAAAGCAAGATGGCGAACGGGCCATCGGCACCCAGCTCGACCACAACCACCCCAGCTATGCACCGCTGCGCGCGGGCCAGCGCTTTGTCGGCATGGCCACCTTGTTCGGCAAGCAATACATCACCCAGTACGACCCCGTGCGCGACGCGGGCGGCAAGGTGGTGGGCGTGCTGTTCATCGGCCTCGATATCAGCCAGAATCTGGCCATGCTGAAAGAGAAGATTCGCCAGGTCAAGATCGGCCAGACGGGCTACATCTATATCGTCGACACGGCTCCCGGCGCCAACTACGGCCACCTGGTGCTGCACCCGAACAGCGAAGGCAAGAGCGCGCTCGAGTTCAAGGCCAGCGACGGGCGATTGTTCATCCAGGACATGCTGGCGCAAAAAGACGGCGCCATGCGCTACACGTGGACGGCGCCCGGCGAAACGGCTGCCAGCGCGCGCGAAAAGCAGCTGTATTACCGTCAATTCAAGGATTGGCAATGGATCATCGCGGGCGGCACGTTCACGGACGAGATCACGGCGGAAGCGCGCCAGTTGCGCAACCAGTTGGCCGCTTCCGGCTTCATCGCCCTGCTCGTCTTCGCCCTGCTGCTGTACTGGCTCGTGCGCACCCTCGTGTCGCGCCCGCTGGCCGCCGCCGAAACGGCCGCCGCGCAGATCGCCGCCGGCGACCTGACGGTGCACCTCGATACGACCAGCCTGGATGAAATCGGCCGCCTGCTGCGCGCCATGAACCGCATCAGCGACAACCTGTCGCAAGTGGTCGGCAACGTGCGCGGCAGCGCCGGGCAAATCGCCACGGCGTCCGGTGAAATCGCCAGCGGCAATCTGGATCTGTCGAGCCGCACGGAACAGCAAGCCAGTTCGCTGGAAGAAACGGCCGCCTCGATGGAGGAGCTGAGCTCCACCGTGCGCCAGAACGTCGATCACGCGCAGCAGGCAAGCCGGCTGGCGCACGACTCGTCCAGCCTGGCCGCGACAGGCGGCGCGGCCGTGGCCCAGGTGGCCAGCACCATGGATGCCATCCGCAGCTCCTCAAGCAAGATCGCCGACATCATCGGCGTCATTGACGGCATCGCCTTCCAGACGAATATCCTGGCCTTGAACGCGGCCGTGGAAGCGGCCAGGGCCGGCGAGCAGGGACGCGGCTTTGCCGTCGTCGCCACCGAGGTGCGCACCCTCGCGCAGCGCTCGACGGCGGCGGCGAAAGACATCAAGGACCTGATCCAGGCGTCCGCCAGCACAGTCGACCTGGGCCACGCCCAGGTGAGCCAGGCCAGCGCCACCATGGATACCGTGGTGGCCAGCGTGCGGCAAGTGAGCACCATCATGGCCGAGATCGCGCAGGCGAGCGAAGAGCAGCGCAGCGGCATCGAGCAAGTCAACCAGGCCATCGCCCAGATGGATCAGGTAACCCAGCAGAACGCGGCCCTCGTCGAAGAAGCGGCCGCGGCCGCCGACGCCTTGCAGGAGCAGGCGCAGGAGCTGAACCAGGTGGTGAGCGTGTTCAAGCTGTAAAAGCGGGGCCGGTGCTAAGATGGCGCATACCACCTTGCCAGGAGACGCAATGCACGACGACTATGTTTTGATTGCCCGGCTGATGATCCCCACGGATGCGCACGTCATCCGCGGCTGCCTGGCGGCGGCCGGCATCGACGTGCTGCTGACGGACGACCAGCACATGCAGGCCGACATGCTGCTGGCGGCCGCCATCGGCGGCGCCCGCGTGATGGTGCGCGAGCACGACGTGGCGCGCGCCAATGACATCCTGGCCGCCTTCGAACGGGGCGACCTGACCTTGTCGGATGATGCCGATGTGGGCGCGCCCGTCGCCGATTAATTTACGAGTAGAAACAGCGCCCGCACGCCTGGCGGTAGGCTTCATTGCCGCCTATGCTGATCTGCTCGCCTTCCTTGATGCGGCGGCCCTGCTCATCCACGCGGATGTTCATCGTGGCTTTCTTGCCGCAAGTACAAATATTCTTCAACTCCTCGATATCGTCGGCCAGCGCCAGCAGGTAGGCCGAGCCGGGGAACGGTTCGCCCTTGAAATCCGTGCGCAAGCCGTAGCAGATGACGGGCACGCCCTTCACTTGCGCCAGCTGGTGCAGCTGCTGCACCTGGGCCGTGCTGAGAAATTGCGCCTCGTCCACCAGCAAACAGGCCACCTGGGGAATATCGTCGAGGAAATTCGTGTCGGCGTGGAAGATGTCGACCTGGCGCTGCGGGCCCAGGCGCGAGGTGACCCGGCCCACGCCGTAGCGGCTGTCGATGGCGGCCGTGTACAGGCGCACCTGCTGGCCCTGCTCTTCATAATTGTGCGCGACCTGCAACAAGGCCGTCGACTTGCCCGCGTTCATCGCGGAATACCGGAAATAAAGTTTTGCCACTGCCGCCTGCCCTGTCTGTCTGATTATTCTGGATACTGTTTAGCACCTTTTCGAGGCGTGATTATAAATCGCAATGGCGCGCTTGCGGCAGCTTAATAGTCGCGCCATTGGCGCGGCAAGCGGGCAAAAAACGGCGCATACTCGTATCGCGAACCTTGCCGCCGATATGCGAAGCGCGCATATGCAAGCATATAAACATTCGTTCGCCGCACTCGTCCACCCGCCTACACTGCGCGGCACGGAAGGCGGCTCGGGACACAATCCGGAGCCGTTGTTTCTCTGACAGGAGCCACCATGAATGATCGAATGCCATCCCCATCCCAGCCGCCAGCGCTATACAAGCTGATCGGCAATACCCCGCTGGTCGAAGTGACCAGGCTCGACACGGGCCTGTGCCAGCTGTTCCTGAAACTGGAATCGCAAAATCCCGGCGGTTCCATCAAGGACCGCATCGGCCTGTCCATCATCGAGGCGGCCGAAGCGGACGGCCGCCTGCAG
Organism: Janthinobacterium sp. 67; assembly: GCF_002797895.1. NCBI lineage: Bacteria > Pseudomonadati > Pseudomonadota > Betaproteobacteria > Burkholderiales > Oxalobacteraceae > Janthinobacterium > Janthinobacterium sp. 67. Next base: position 1,703,628 of record NZ_PGES01000001.1, read on the forward strand.
CCGGGCGGCACCATCGTCGAGGCGACGGCCGGCAATACGGGCATCGGCCTGGCCCTGGTCGGCCGCATCAAGGGCTATCGCGTGATTCTCGTCGTGCCCGACAAGATGTCGACGGAAAAAGTGCTGCACCTGAAAGCCCTGGGCGCCGAAGTGCACACCACACGCTCGGACGTGGGCAAGGGCCATCCCGAGTACTACCAGGACTACGCGGCGCGCCTGGCGCGCGAACTGCCGGGCGCCTTCTTCGCCGACCAGTTCAACAATCCCGCCAATCCATTGGCCCACGAAACGACGACGGCGCCCGAAATCTGGGAGCAAAGCGGCCATGACGTGGACGCCATCGTCGTCGGCGTCGGCTCGTCCGGCACCCTGACGGGACTGACCCGCTACTTTCGCAAGGCGCAGCCGAAGCTCGAATTCGTGCTGGCCGACCCGCAAGGCTCCATCCTCACCGAATACATCGACACGGGCAAAGTAGCCGACACGAGCGGCTCATGGGCCGTGGAAGGCATCGGCGAAGATTTCATCCCGGCTATCGCCGACATGGACAGCGTCACCAAGGCCTACACCATCACGGACCAAGAAAGTTTTGATTCCGCGCGCGCCCTTCTGCGCGCCGAAGGCATCCTCGGCGGGTCTTCCACCGGTACCCTGCTGGCCGCCGCCCTCAAATACTGCCGCGAGCAGACGACGCCGAAGCGCGTCGTCACGTTTGTCTGCGACACGGGCACGCGCTACCTGTCGAAGGTCTACAACGATGGCTGGATGCGCGACCAGGGCCTGTTGCAGCGGGCCGTGTCCGGCGACTTGCGCGACCTGATCGGGCGCCGCTACGACGAAGGCGACGTCGTCAGCGTGGCGCCGGGCGACACCCTGCTCACGGCCTTCAACCGCATGCGCGCCAGCGACCTGGCGCAGCTGCCCGTCATCGATGGCGGCCAACTGGTCGGCATCATCGACGAATCGGACTTGCTGCTGCACGTCTCGGGCGACGCCGCGCATTTCGCCTCGCTGGTGGGCGCCACCATGACGACGCAGATCGAAACGCTGGCGCCTTCGAGCGGCTTGCCCGCCCTGCGCGCCACCCTGGACCGGGGCTTGACGGCCGTCGTTGCCGACGACGCCGCCTTCTATGGCCTGATCACCCGCTTCGACCTTCTCAACCACTTACGCAGGACACTATCTTGAGCCAGGAAACCACCCGCAAGAGCCGCCTCGCCACGCGCGTCATCCACGCCGGCCAGTCGCCCGACCCGTCGACGGGCGCCATCATGCCGCCCATTTACGCCACCTCCACCTTCGTGCAGGACAGCCCCGGCGTGCACAAGGGCCTGGACTACGGCCGCTCGCACAATCCCACGCGCTGGGCGCTCGAGCGCTGCGTGGCCGACCTGGAAGGCGGCGGCGCGGCGTTCGCGTTCGCCTCGGGCCTGGCCGCCATTTCGTCCGTGCTGGAATTGCTGGACGCGGGCAGCCATATCGTCGCCGGCGACGATATGTACGGCGGCACCTACCGTTTGTTCGAACGGGTGCGCCGGCGCTCGGCCGGTCACGAATTCACGTATGTCGACCTGACGAATCCAGAAAACCTGCTGGCCGCGCTGCGCCCGGAAACAAAGATGGTGTGGGTGGAAACGCCCACCAACCCGATGCTGAAACTGGCCGACTTGCGGGCGATTGCCGACATCTGCCGCGCGCGGGGCATCATCGCCGTGGCCGACAATACTTTCGCCAGTCCGCTCGTGCAGCGCCCGCTGGAACATGGCTTCGATATCGTCGTGCATTCGACCACCAAGTATTTGAACGGCCACTCGGACATCATCGGCGGCATCGCCATCGTCGGCGCGGAAGAACGCCAGGCGGAATGGCGCGAGCAACTGGGCTTTTTGCAAAACTCGGTGGGCGCAATTGCCGGCCCGTTCGACAGCTTTTTGGCGCTGCGCGGCGTGAAAACCCTGGCCATCCGCATGCAGCGCCATTGCGAAAGCGCGCTGGCCCTGGCGCAATGGCTGGAACAGCAGCAGGAAGTGAAAAAAGTCTTCTATCCGGGGCTGGCTTCGCATCCGCAGCACGCGCTGGCGCAGCGCCAGATGGACGGTTTCGGCGGCATCATCTCGATCGACCTCGATACGGACCTGGCCGGCGCGCGACGCTTCCTCGAGCGCTGCGAAGTATTCGCCCTGGCCGAAAGCCTGGGCGGCGTGGAAAGCCTGATCGAGCACCCTGCCCTGATGACGCATGCCAGCATCCCTGCCGAACAGCGGGCCAAACTGGGCATCGGCGATGGCTTGATCCGGCTGTCGGTGGGGATCGAGGATATCGAGGATTTGCGCCACGATCTGCGCACGGCGCTCGATGCGATTTGAGTGGGGGATTGTCGGATTACGCTGCGCTAATGCGACCTACTGCTACGAACTTGATGCGTTTTAATGCGGTGCTTGTCGGATTACGCTGCGCTAATCCGACCTTGTATTATTCCCTTCATGCCGTTCGTGATATTGCGAACGGTATCGACCGCTGTCAAAATCTTGGTAGGCATATCAAGACCGGGTAACTGGATGCCGTATCCGCCCTTAGGCTTCGAGCCAGTTTCGTAGATCTCGCACCAGTTACCCATCCTCAATGTCAAGATCGGACAGTATCTTTGGCACCGGCATGCCGGTTAGCCCGCATTCACAAGGTAGATCGCAAGAGGAGCACAGCATGTTTAATCTGGGAATCGACGTTGCCAAGGCAAAGCTCGACTGCGCGCTGCGCCTGCCCAATGGCAAGCATCGTAACAAGGTAGTAGACAACAATGACAAAGGATACACCGAGCTGCACGCATGGCTACTCAAGCATGAGGCCGGCAGCCCGCGTGTGTGTATGGAAGCGACCGGCACCTACTGGGAAAGGGTGGCCGAATATCTGGCGGGACGGGGCATGCTGGTCAGTGTCATCAATCCGGCGCAGATCAAGGCCTTCGGCGCTTCGCGCCTGGTGCGCACGAAAACGGACAAAGTCGACGCGCAGCTGATCGCCGACTTCGCCCATGAACGCCAGCCCGAGCCATGGCTGGCGCCGTCGCCGGCCGAACAGGCACTGCGCGCCATGGTGCTGCGCATGGAAGCCTTGCAAGCCATGCGCCAGCAGGAAAGCAATCGGCTCGATGTGGCGCGTGCAGCGGTACGCCAGGGCATCGTCGATCACATCACCTGGCTCGATGGCCAGATCAAGGAACTGATCCGAGCCATCAGACGGCATATCGATGACGACCCGGATTTGCGCGGCAAGCGTGAGCTGCTCGACACCATTCCTGGCCTCGGAGAGCGGACAATTCCGGTGCTGCTGTCCTACTATGCCAATCCCGAGCGCTTCGACAGCGCCAAGCAAGCCGTGGCGTTTGCGGGACTCGACCCGCGCCAGCACGAGTCTGGTTCCAGCGTACGTGGCAAGCCACGCATGTCGAAGGTCGGCCATAGCTTCCTGCGCAAAGCGCTGTACATGCCCGCCATGGTGACCGTGTACCGGACAGCCTGGGGCAAGCGCTTTGGTCAGCGCCTGCGTGCTGCTGGCAAGGCAAAGAAACTGATCATCGGCGCCATGATGCGCAAGCTGGTGCACGTGGCATTCGGCGTGCTCAGGTCGGGAAAAATATTTGATCCGACCTTGCACGCCGCTTGACGGGGATAACAGTATCTACATGCAACATGTAGTGTAGGTCGGATTAGCCCGCAAGGGCGTAATCCGACGCACCACCAACATCACTCCCCCGGCCGGTACCTGCGCTCCAGGTGCCTGCTTACGTCCTCGGGATAGAACAACACCTCCTTGAACTCGCCGCGCGCATACATGGCCGCCTGATCCTTGAAGTGGGGCGATGTCGGGTCGCCGCTCTGGCCACCGGCGAGGATGCTTTTCGCCCTGACGCGCGGGCCGAATTCCACGGCCGCGACAAAGCTGTTGCCACGCTCGCCGTAAATCCTGCGCGTGGTACTCTTGCTGCTCTGTCCATACGCGGCCAGCGCGCCCCAGTTGCCTGACGCGTAAGGCACCGGCAAACTGGCTTGCGCATCGTCGAAGGGCTGGACCACGTCACCCGTCAGGCGCTGGAAGCGGTTGATTTCGCCCCACGGCGTTTGCCAGTTGCCGAAATCGCGTTGCAATTTGTCCGCCGCCGTCGCCAGGGCAGCCAGCCGCTGGGCCGCCGTGACCTTCTCGGTCGCCAGAAAATCGACCACGGGCACGCCCTGCTCGCGCGCCTGCTTGCCCGCCAGTTCGGCCAGTTCCTGGCCCCAGAATACGGCCAGCGAAGTGGCGGTGGACGTCAGCGCATAGCGCCAGTCCCAGGCACGCAGCAGAGCCACCTTGTCGGCCAGCGCCAGCTTTTGCGCATCGCCCTCAGGCAGCGCATCGTATGCCGCGAACAGCGGCGGCAGCAAGGATTCGAAAGCAGTCAGTTCGCTGTCGTAGGAAGCGGCGATCAGGCTGTCGAGCGTGAAATCCTTCTTGTTCTGGAAAACCTTGACGGCATGCAGGCCGCGCGCGTTTTCCCCATACACGGACATGTAGGCCGGATAGTCCTGCTGGCGCGGGCTGTTGGCGCCGGCCGCCGAATACGGCCAATTGTTCGTGTTCTGTATCCAGCCATTTTTCGGATTGAACAGGGTGATGGTCTGCGCCACCGTGTGCAGCCCTTTCCATTCCGTGGCCGGGTCGCTGCCGTCGACGGGCTGCTTCCAGTTGAAGCGCGGGTCGCGCACGGGGATGAAATTGCCGTGAAAATAGGCGATATTGCCATCCGCATCCGCGTACACGGTATTGTTCGAGGAATTCGTGCGCAGTTCCATGGTCTGGTAGAACGCCGCGTAATCGCGCGCCTTGGTGCGCGCATACGACTGCGTGAGCGCCTCCAACGGTTCGTTCATCAGGCGCACGGCCACCCAGCGTCCATCCTGCGCGCGCACGATGGGGCCGTGGTGGCTGTAGTAGACGGTGATGGTTTTCGAGCCCATGCCGCCGTTCGCCAGTTTATATGGCAAGGTGATCGGCACGGCTTTCAAGGGACGCAGGCCGCCGTCATAGCGGTAGAACCATGCGCCATCCTTGTCGACGATGCTTTCCAGGTATTCGTCGATGACGTCGCCGCCGCCCGAGGTATGCATCCAGCCAAGGCGTTCGTTGAAACCCTGGTAGACGAAGAACTGGCCCCAGGTGACGGCGCCATATGCATTCAGGCCTTCGCCGCTGGTGACCTGCACTTCGGGACGGAAGTAGAACGAGGTGTGCGGGTTGATCATCAAGAGCGCATGGCCATTTTTCGTGATCGCGGGCGCGATGGCGAAGCCGTTCGAGCCGCTCGGCTCAGGCTCCAAGCCAGTTTCCACGCTGGCGAGCGCCACGGTGGCGGGCCTGGCCTGCTGGCCGTAAAACGCTTCGAGCTGCGCCAGGTTGACCGATTCGATATCGCCGCCGATGCTGCCCTCGCTGAAGCTCAAGGCCATCCACGGCTCGAAATGCGTGATCAACCTGGGTTTGACGTGCGGATGCGTGGCCAGGTAAAAATTCAGGCCGTCGGCGAACGCATCCATCAACTTGCGCAGCCACAGCGGGCTGGCGCGGTACTGCGCCTGCAGCTCAAGCGGATCGATGAAAAGCTTCATGCGCAAGTCGCGGTACAGCTCCCGTTCGCCCTCCACTTCCGCCAGCCGCCCCATGGCGTTGATGTAATTGAGTTCCACGCGGGGGAAATCGTCCTCGGCCTGCGCATACATCAGGCCAAAGACGGCATCCGCATCCGTCTTGCCCGTCACATGGGGCACGCCCCAGGTGTCGCGCGCGATGCTGACATGGGCGGCCTGCGCCTGCCAGCGGGCCATGTCCGCGACAGAAACGGCGGGCGCCGCCAGCACGGGAGGAGCGGCGACGGCGCCGCAGGCGATGGCGGCAAACAAGGCACGGCGAGCTGGCATGCACTACTCCTATAATCAGGATGCGTCGATGAGGGTGGCTATCCGCTGGTTGAGTTCCACATTTTCCGCCTGCAGCTGCGCCACCTTCTGTTTCAGGCTGGCGATCTCGCCGCGCAGGCGCTCCGCTTCGGACGGCGCCTGGGCTGCATTCTCGGCCCACGGCTCGTTGCCCGTTTCCGGCGTGTCCTGCGACACGTGGGGCGCTTTCGGCTCGCGCGGCGTGCGCGTGGCGGCGCGCTGTTCGCGGATTTCCTTGGCCGCCTGGCGCAGCAATTTCTTGCCACCGGCGACGGCCGCCACCTGCTCTTCCGGCGGCAGGGACGCCACGGTGGCCGCCGCGTTGATGGAGATCGTGCCCGAACGGACGGCTTCCACCAGTTCCGGCGACGCGGCCTTCTGGATTTTCTCGATCTGGCTGATCTGGTTGCTGCTCAGGCGGGCCGCCTTGGCCACTTCTTCGCGCGTGCTCATGGGGGGCTTGGGCGCGTTTTCGCCTTCGGGCGCATCGGCCGCGCTGACGGGTGCCGGGCTGCGCGCGGCGACGATTTCCTTCTTGCGCAAGGCCAGCACGCCGCGCTGGAAGTCCGACACGCTGCGGCGCGCCAAATGATTGTCGATCATCCACAGCATGACGTCGTCGAGCGAGCTAAAGCTGGTGTTCTGGATGGTCTTGAATTCGATGCCGTGCTGGCGGCAGATGGCGTAGCGGTTATGCCCGTCGATCAGCACGTCGTTCCACAGCACCAGCGCATCGCGGCAGCCTTCGGCCAGCAAGCTGCGCTCGAGCGCCGCGTACTCGCTGGCGGTGAGCGGGTCGATATACGACTGCAGCACCTGATTGATAGTGATATTCATGGTTGTCCTCAATATTGCGGCGCGATGGTCCGCGCCGGCACGAATGCTACACCATCCGCCATGCCTGGCCGGGTAAAATCACGGCGGCACAGCTCATACAAAAATACGGAACATGAAAAGAAAGTACGCCACCGCGATCATTTTTGGCGTTGCCGCCATCGGCTTCACCTGGGTCAGCCCCTACATCGCCATGTACCGCATCAGCATCGCGGCGAAATCCGTGCGCCTGGAAAACCTGGCGCAGCAGGCGGACCTGCCCGCCGTGCGGGCCAGCGTGGCGCGCCAGCTGCGGGCGGCCGGCGAGACGGCCAATGAAGACGATTTCAAGGAAATGCTCGACACCATCGTCTCGCCCCCCGGCATCACGACATTGATCATGCACGGCAAGCAGGGAGCGGACGGCAAGCGCCACGACTTCGGCATGGCGTACCGTTCGTGGAATGAGGTGGTGCTGCGACGTAGCGGCGCCGGCCCCGCCGCCAGCCAGTTCCTGCTGCGCCGCCACGGCATCTGGGACTGGAAACTGACGGACATTACCTTGCCGCCAGAATTACTCTGAGAAAACTTGATCCAAAACAACACTTACCTAAACCGCTATATTGATTTTGAGAAATATTATGTAGAATGCCAACACTTCAGGCGCACGGGTTCGCCAGGGATCCGAGAGATCGCAGATGAAAAGAATGATGCTTCTCGCTGTAGCGGTACTGGTCGCGCTGGCCGGCGTCTTCTATGGCAGCCCGTATGTCACCATGAACAAGATCCGTGCGGCAACCATGGAGGAAGATACGCAGGCGCTGGCCGAGCAGATCGACCTGCCGCAGCTGCGCGGCAGCCTGGGGCAGCAACTGCATGCCCTGTTCTCGGCGCCGGAAGTGGCCGACGACATCAATCCCGACGTCATCGATCCCCTGCTCGACACCATGCTGATGCCCGAAGGCATCGTCGCCTTGATGAAGCTCAATGACCGCTATGAAAAACCGCTCGCCAAGGTCAGCGACATCAGCGGCCGCCAACGCAACACCAAGCCCGACTACAAACTGCGCTACACCTCCTGGAACAGTGTCGTCGTGCAGCGCGCCCACAGCAAAAGCCACATCGGCGAACTGACCCTGACGCGCGACGGCCTGTGGAGCTGGAAACTCACGTCGGTGGCGCTGCCGAAGAATCTGCTGGCCGACGCGTAAAACGGCCGCGCACTGCTATCATCTGCCCACCCACATTCCTTTGGAGGCAGCATGACTGACCTGGTACACCACGCACTCGCCCACGCGGCCAAACCGGCCACCACACCCTGGGTCGTCACCCTGGTCAGCGGTGAAAAGCTGACGGGACCCATCACCGCGCTGGCTGACGGCTGTTACGCCATCGGCCTGGGACAAATCAAGTATTTTTCCAGCGACAAGGTCGCCAGCCTGAATGTATCGGGCGCGGGCGCGTTCCCCATCTGATGACGGGATCGAGAAGGCCGGACGCCACGGATCTGGCGGCGCAGCTGCAGGCGCTGGAAGCGGCGCTGCAAAGCCAGGCCGTGCGCGCCGACAGCGCCAGGCTGGCGGCACTGCTGGCCGACGAGTTCGTCGAATTCGGCAGCTCGGGCACGCTCTGGACGCGCGCGGCCACCCTGGCGGGCTTGCCGGCGGAAGACTTTTGCCCGCGCAGCATCAGCGATTTCCAGGCCCGCTTGCTGGCACACGATGTTGCCTTCGTTACCTACCGTTCGCAACGGCACGCCATGGGCGTCCTGCCCGCCAGCGCCAGCTTGCGCAGTTCGCTGTGGACGTGGCGCGACGGCCGCTGGCAGATGACCTTTCACCAAGGTACGCCGATACCCGCTTGAACAAGTATTCCATGTCAAAAAGTTGTTTTTTGGCACGCAAAATTTGATTGATCTACTGAATTTTTTGTGCAACAATGAATTTAATAAATAAAACAAATAAATCATTGAAATTGGTTTTTAAGTAAAACGATCCTCACACCACGAATCCGTGTTTTGGATAGAGAAGCACTGCGCAGGGAACGACAGGCTACCAGGCAAGCGCCTGCCACCCGCCCCGCGCAAGCCCCCTTTCTAATCGTCACACGTATTTTGGGAGAGACATCATGGATAAATTCACCGTACGCACCCAGCTCACTCTGGCTTTCGGCCTGCTGGTCTTTTTCCTCATCGGCATCTCGACCCTGTCCGTGCGGAGTTTTTCCACCTTCAACACGGGCTTTGACCAGTATGTCAACGGCATCACGGCCCGCGCCAACACGGCGCACCGCGTACGTGATGCGATCGACATGCGTGCCGTGGCGGCCAGGAACCTGGTGCTCGTGACCAAGCCGGAAGACCTGGAAATCGAACGCAAGCAGGTCTTGCAGGCGCATGCCGACGTCGTCAAGAACATGCAGCAGCTGCTGCAGCTGGCCCAGCAGCCAGGGGTGTCGGACGACGTGCGCGCCATCATCAACAAGATCGACGGCATCGAAAAGCGCTATGCTCCCGTGGCGCTGGGCATCGTGGACCTGGCGCTGCAAAAGAAAAACGAACAGGCCATCGTCAAGATGAACGAGGAATGCCGTCCGCTGCTGGCCGCCCTCGTCGCCGCCAGCAATGAATATTTCGCCCTGACGGACCAGCGTTCCGCCGTCATCTTGCAGGAAGACAACGAACGCTACATTCTCAACAGAAATATCCTCATCGGCGCCAGCTTGCTGTCCATCGTCCTGGCGGGCCTGGCCGGCTGGCTCATCACGCGCAGCCTGCTCAAGGCGCTGGGCGCCGAACCGAAGCAGCTGTGCGACGCCGTCAGCCTGCTTGCCGCCGGCGACCTGACAGGCAAACTCAGCGTTGCACAGAACGATAACCTCAGCGTGCTGTCGGCCCTGCAGCGCATGCAGGAGTCGCTGACCACGGTCGTGTCGTCCGTGCGCCAGGATTCCGACACGGTTTCCCTGGCCGCCGAGGAAATTTCCACCGGCAATAACGACCTGTCGCTGCGCACGGAACAGCAAGCCAGTTCACTGGAAGAAACCGCTTCCTCGATGGAAGAACTGACCAGCACCGTGCGCAAGAATGCGGAAAATGCCCGCGAAGCCAATGTGCTGGCCACAACGGCATCGGACGTCGCCAGCAAGGGCGGCGCCGTGGTGGGACAAGTGATGGGCACCATGGAGCTGATCAGCGAATCGTCGCGCAAGATCGTCGACATCATCAGCGTCATCGACGGCATCGCCTTCCAGACCAATATCCTGGCCCTGAATGCGGCCGTGGAAGCGGCGCGTGCCGGCGAACAGGGCCGCGGCTTCGCCGTCGTGGCCACCGAGGTGCGCGGCCTGGCCCAGCGCAGCGCCAGCGCGGCCAAGGAAATCAAGGCGCTGATCGACGATTCCGTGAGCCGCGTCGATGCCGGTTCCCGGCTGGCGGCGCAGGCGGGCACGACGATGTCCGAGGTGGTCGCCAGCGTCGCCCGCGTCAGCAACATCATCGCTGAAATCACGGTGGCCAGCCAGGAACAGTCGGCCGGCATCGAGCAGATCAATCAGGCCGTGACGCAGATGGACAGCGTCACGCAACAAAACGCATCGCTGGTGGAAGAAGCGGCGGCCGCGGCCGAATCCTTGCGCGACCAGGCCAGCCACCTGGTGCAAACCGTGAGCATCTTCAAGACGCACGACAGCCACGTGGCGGCGTCCGCGCCAGTATCAGCGCCAGCACGTGCCAGCCACAAGCCGCTGCGCCTGGTACCGGCGCCGGCCAGCAGCAGCGTCAAGCGCCAGCCCGCACCGGCAAAACACCGTTCCGTACAAGCGGAAGCCGTGACGGCCGGCGACTGGGAAGAGTTTTAATTGAGCAAACCGGGCATGCGGCCACATGCCTGGCGTCACTTGCACGGGGAGATAGCCGCCGGCGGCGCCTCCCCTGTCGCGCGGCAACAACACGCCCCTCCCCCAAAAAAATCCGCGGCAGCTGTTGTATTTCCAGTGCCCTGGCACGGGCAGCACCGCAAAAACCATCGCTCTTCTTGCGCTCCCGCAGGAAACCCCATCGCCATAGCCGCCCGTTTTTGCGCCCGCACAAGCCTGCCGGCACTCCACTATGCACCCGCCAGATATTGACGACAAATACGATTTTTTTTGTGCATTCAGTCGAAACGGATATGAATAGTCGCCGCTGGAAAATGGCATGAATACCAAAACTTTCCGTGCTAGCATGATTTTTCGTTCAGCTGGCCAGCGCCAGCTTGCATGCCCCCAATAACCTCGACCGACAGGAGCCGTTTCATGATGACACCGCATGCCAGCACAGTACGCCACACCCTGATTGCCCTGGCAATCGCTGCCGCCTTTCCTCTGCAGGCAATGGCGCAGGACAGCGTCCCGGCGCCAGTGGCCGACGCGCCTGCCGCTCCGGCGGCACAGGCCGGTCCTGGCCAGCTGGAAACGGTGATCGTGACGGCGCAGCGGCGCGCGGAAAACATCAAGGACGTGCCGATGTCCATCGCCACCCTGAAGGGCGACAAGCTCGACACCCTGACGGCCGGCGGCGCCGACATCCGCTTCCTCAACAGCCGCTCGCCCAGCGTCTCCGTCGAGTCCGATTATGGCCGCACCTTCCCCCGCTTCTACATTCGCGGCCTGGGCAATACCGACTTCGACCTGAACGCCTCGCAGCCGGTGGGCCTGGTGATGGATGACGTGGTGCAGGAAAACGCCATGCTCAAGGGTTTTCCCGTGTTTGACGTCGACCAGGTCGAGGTGCTGCGCGGGCCGCAAGGCACCTTGTTCGGCCGCAACTCGCCGGCCGGCGTGATCAAGTTCGATTCCGCCAAGCCCGTCTTCAAGACGGAAGGCTACCTGAGCGGCGGCTTCGGCAAGGATGGCATGAAGAATCTGGAAGGCGCCTTCAACGTGCCCGTCAGCGACACCGTGGCCCTGCGTTTTTCCGGCCAGACCCAGCGCCGCGACGACCGCGTGCACAACCCGCGCCCCACCGGCACGCGCGACTTCGAAGGCTATGAAGACAGCGCCGCCCGCCTGCAGGTATTGGTCAAGCCCACGCGCGACTTCACTGCCCTGTTCAACGTGCACGCGCGCAACCTCGACGGCACGGCCACCTTGTTCCGCGCCAATATTCTCAAGCAGGGGACCAACGACCTGGTCGACGGTTTTGATTACGATAACTATCCGACCGACGGCATCAACCGCCAGCACCTGAAAACCAAGGGCGGCAGCATGCGCCTGAAATGGGACCTGCCCGGCGTCACCCTGCATTCGATCACCGGCTACGAAAAACTCGATTTCTTCAGCCGCGCCGACGTCGACGGCGGCTATGGCGCCGTGTACGCGCCGCCGATGGGCCCAGGCTACATCCCCTTCGTCGTGGAAACGGCCGACGTGATCCCCAACCACAAGCAGATTTCGCAGGAATTCCGCGCCGAATCGTCTGCCCGCGGCCCGCTGCAATGGATAGCCGGCCTGTTCTACTTCAAGGAAGATATCCAGATCGACAGCATCAGCTTTGACAGCCTGGCGCCCGGCAATCCGCAAAACAGCGCCTACGCCACGCAAAACCAGAGCTCGAAGTCGTACGCGGCCTTCGGCTCGCTCAACTACACGGTCTCGGACGCCCTGAAACTGCGCGCCGGCCTGCGCTACACGAGCGACAAGAAGGATTTCTCGGCCAAGCGCGTGGAAGCGACCACGGCCGGCCCCTTCGACCTGCACGACACTTCGCACAACGTCAGCTGGGATTTGAGCGGCACCTATGTGCTCACGCCGGCAACGAACGCCTATGCGCGCATCGCCACCGGCTACCGCGCGCCGTCGATGCAGGGCCGCCTGAACGGCCTGGCCGACCGCCCTTCGTTTGCGGGCGCGGAAAAAGCCCTGTCCGTCGAGGCCGGCATCAAGCAAGACCTGTTCGACAAGCGCGCGCGCCTGAGCCTGGCCGTCTTCCAGTACCGGGTCAAGGACAAGCAACTGACGGCTGGCAGCGGCGCGGTCAACATGAACCAGCTGATCAACGCCGACAAGGCCACGGGCCGTGGCGTGGAACTTGACTTCCAGGCCAACCTCAGCGATTCGCTCAGCATGACCCTGGGCGGCAGCTACAACCACACGGAAATCCAGGACAAGAAGCTGTTCGTGCAAAGCTGCGGCAACGCGCAAAACAACCCGGCCAGCGGCTGCACCGTCACCGATCCGCTGGGCCCGTTCAAGGGCACGGCCTACATCGACGGCAACCCGCTGCCGCGCGCGCCGGAATGGCAAACCAACTTCACCCTGAAGTACAGCATTCCCCTGGCCAACGGCGAGTTCTACGCCTACACGGACTGGGCGTATCGCACCAGCTACAATTTCTTCCTGTATGAAGCGAAGGAATACAAGGCCAAGGAACTGCTCGAAGGCGGCTTGCGCGTCGGCTACAAATGGGACAAATACGAAGTCTCCGCATACGGGCGCAACATCACCAACCAGATCCAGTCGCTGGGCGCGATCGATTTCGACAACCTGACGGGCATCGTCAACGAACCGCGCACGTATGGGGTGCAGTTCAAGGCGACGTTTTGATGGCGGGTAGATAAACCGGACAGCGTGGCTCAGGCACAAGATGGCGTATTGAGCATCACCTGTGCTAGAATCTCGCCGCGCTGCCCGGATGGTGAAACTGGTAGACACTGGAGACTTAAAATCTCCCGCCTGTAAGGGCGTGCCGGTTCGATTCCGGCTCCGGGCACCAAGAACTCAGCCGTAAAAATCCAAGAACGTCCAAAAACCCGCCTTCGTCATAGGAGAGCGGGTTTTTTGTTGTCCATGTTTGTCCATCGGCGTACATTCAAAGCGATGAATTTTGTTGGTACTTTTTGCTGGATTTGGGATTTTCTCTAAAAAAATACCATCAGGGAGTGCGCCATGCCACTGTCCGATCTGCTTATCCGCCATGCCGTCTACAAGGGCACGCCCAGCGGCGACAAGTATCCCGACCTGTACGGCATGTACCTGCTGGTCACCCGTACGGGCAAGTACTGGCGCATGAATTACCGCCATGCAGGCAAGCAAAAAACGCTGGCGTTCGGCGTCTACCCCCGCGTGAGCCTGGCCCAGGCGCGGCGCAAGGCCGAAGACGCGCGCAAGGCGCTGGCCGAAGGAATCGATCCGAACGGCGTCAAGCGCGCGCAGAAGGCCGAGCAGCGCAGCGCCGCCCTGAACACCTTCGACAAGCTGGCGCGCCAGTGGCTGCTCACCATCCAGCGCAACGGCAGCGCCAGTACGCAAAAGAAAGTCGGCAACTGGCTCGAAGGCGACGTCATCCCCTACCTGGGCAAGATGCCGCTCAACACCATCCGCCCGCGCGACGTGCTGCGCGTGGTGCAGCGCGTCGAGGCGCGCGGCGCGATCGATTCGGCGCACCGCATCAAGCAGCTGTGCGGCCAGGTGCTGCGCTTCGGCGTGGCGATGGACCTCGTCGAGCGCGACGTCACGGCGGACCTGAAAGGCGCATTGACGCCGGTGCCAAGAACGCACTACCCGGCACTGACGGAACCGGGCGATGTCGCGCCGCTGCTGCGCGCCATCGACGGCTACCAGGGCCACGCCACGGCGGTGGCGGCGCTGAAACTGGCGCCCATGCTGTTCGTGCGTCCCGGCGAACTGCGCGCCGCCGAATGGAGCGAAATCAATCTCGATGCCGCCGAGTGGCGCATCCCGGCCAGGAAAATGAAAATGCAGCTCGAACACCTGGTGCCGCTGCCGACACAGGCCGTGGCGATCCTGCGCGCGCTGCAGCCAGTCACCGGCGAAGGCCGCTATGTGTTTCCCGGCCTGCGCAGCGGCCAGCGCTGCATGAGCGAAAACACCATAAATGCGGCGCTGCGTTCCCTGGGCTATGCCAAGGAAGTCATGACCGGCCACGGTTTCCGCGCCATGGCCCGCACCATCCTCGACGAAGTGCTGCAAGAGCGCGTGGACCTGATCGAGCACCAGCTGGCGCACAGCGTCATCGACCCGAACGGGCGCGCCTACAACCGCACGGCGCACCTGCCTGCGCGCCGCGCCATGATGCAGCGCTGGGCCGACTATCTCGACGCCCTGCGCGACGGCGTCGCCACGCCTCCAGCCTGACGGCGACGCCCGCCTGGAGAAAGAAAACCAGCGGCGGCGCTGGCCGGAACAGGTGCCGCGCCACGCGCGCATGTCGTCGCCGCGCCACGATAGGCGACACGGCGTGCGTCCACCCACATCCGCCGTCGTCCTGTTTCGCGACAGCGCCCGCGCTGTTTGATATCGCGTAAGAAAAGCGGCTGGCCCGCGGCTACATTCAAAGGCGGGGAGCCGCGGGCGCGTGGGCTGGCGAGGAGCAAGCCATGTTTTCGCTTCGCTCAAACCGGCTTGCCCTGCGGGGCCATCCTCGCTGCGCTCGCCCACCACGCCAGGAGCATCGATGCACGCCGAGACCACGCCACGCAAGCGACAAGGCGGCCGCCCGAAGGGCGACCCGGCCGCCGTGCGCGGCGCCACCATCGGCGTGCGCGTCTCGGCCGCCGAACATGCGGCGCTGCTGGAACGCGCCGCCCGCATGCAGATGCGTCCCGCGCAATGGCTGCGCGCCGCAGCGCTGGCGCGCGTCTTGCCCCCGCCACCCGTCGCCGCCATCAACCGCGAACACTACGTGGAACTGGCCCGCCTGGCGTCCAACCTGAATCAGTTGACCCATCTCGCCAACGAGGGTGGCCGCGTCGCCGTGAACGACGCCCTGCTGCAGCGGCTGATCGCGGAAACGCGCCGCCTGCGACTGGCACTCTTGGGCGTGAAGGAGCAGGACGATGATCGCTAAGGCCATCAAGGGACGCGGCTTTCGCGGCGTGCTGGCGTATGACCTGGGCAAGGAGCAGGCGCGCGTGATCGACAGCAACATGACCGGCCGCACGCCGCGCGAACTGGCGCAGGAATTCGGCGCCGTGCGCAAGCTGCGCCCAGGCTTGGGCAAGGCGGTGCTGCACGTGTCGCTGTCGGCCGCGCCGGGAGAGCAGCTGTCCGACGCACAGTGGACGCAGATCGCGGGCCGCTATCTGGCGGGCATGGGCCTGGACGACAACCAGTACCTGCTGACGCGCCATGCCGACACCCGGCATGAACACGTGCACCTGCTGGTCAACCGCGTGCGCTGCGATGGCGGCGTGGCCAGCGACAGCCACGACTACCGGCGCCAGGAAATCATCATGCGCGCGGTCGAACGCGACTTCGGCCTGCAGCAGCTGCGCCCCTCCGTCGAGGCGCCGCGCCGCGCGGCGAGCCGGGGCGAAATCGAGGCAGGCCTGCGCACCGGCGTCGCCTCGACGCGGCAGCGCCTGCAGCAGCTGTGCGACGCCGCCATCACCGGCTGCGCCAGTTTTACCGCTTTCATGCAGCGCCTGGCGGCGGCGGGCGTGGCGCTGGTGCCTGTAACGCAGCGCAATGACAGCACCCTGGCGGGCCTGTCCTACCGCCTCGATGGCGTGCTGATGAAGGGCAGCGACCTGGGACGCGGATACAGTCCCATGGGATTGGCGAAACGAGGAGTCCACTATGACAAAGAGCGAGACCTTGCGGCAGTTGGCCACTGCCGAGAACACGGCGCAGCTGGACGCGCTGGCGTGCAAAATGGCGCAGCTGCACCAGGCGAAGCTGGCCAGCGCCGAGGAACTGGCGGCGCTTCTGGAGCCGCTAGCGCAGGCGATGGCGGCACTGACGGACGAGACGCGCCAGACGATGCAGCAGCTGGGCCTCGACGGCACGCGCCAGGGGGAACAGTTCCGGCGCCAGATCGAGACGGCGACGAGCGCCTGGCGCAGCGCGGAGCAAGCGGCACGCGAGAGCGTCCAGGCAATCGACTGCAGCAGCCGTACGCTGTCGCAGCGCCAGTACCTGCTGGCCGCGCTGGTGGGCATGATGACGGGGCTGCTCGCCAGCGCATTGTGGCTCTGTCTGGCACCTGCCCCCAGGCTGCAGAACGTGCTGGACGCGCAGCAGCTGGCCGCGCTGATCCGGCCCGCGACCGCAGCCTGGAAGCCGTGCGCGGGCAAATGACGGCACTGGGCTGCGCGCAGTTCATCGTCAGGCTGGTGCAGGCAAGGGACGGCAAGCAAGAGACGCGGCAGTGGAGCGGGCTGGAACTGCTGCGCAGCCTGGCCTGGCTCAAGCGCATGAATGCGCGCGGCTACGACGTCACCCTGCGGCCGGCAGGCCAGCATGGCCTGGTGTTGCTCGACGGCCTGCAACAAGACGACTTGCAGCGCCTGGACGCGCGCGGCTGGCACAGCGCCGCCGTGGTGGAAGTGCAGCATGGCCGCTTCCAGGCCTGGATCAAACTGTCCGTGCACCCAGTCGCCGACGCCTTGCGCGGCCAGGCGGCATCCCGCCTGGCATCCGACCTTTGCCGCAGTGGCAGCGCCATCACGGTTGCCGAATGTGGCGCGCTGGCCGGATTGACCTGCCACGCATCGGCCATGGCCGAAGGGCAAGCGGCACGCTATGCGCTGCTGCACGCATCGAGTGGAGCAGTGGCAGCCGCCGCAGCAACCGGCCTGGAGCGCATGGCGCACCCGCCTGACCCGTCGCCACCGCCCAGACTGGCCATGCCGCAGGGCGCCGTCCGGAAGCGCTCAGGCGGACGCGCCAGATAACCGGCATACCGGTGCTGGCGGCCTGGGCAGCGGCGTTCCCGCTTGCATTTCGACATGGCGGCGACTGTCTGGCGCGTGGGGAATCATTTGCACGGGCGTAATAATACGTGTAGTTTTCCGTTTGACAATTTGCTATTCTCGGGGGGGGCGGCTATCGGCTGCGGATTCAACCGGTCAACGACGGCAACCGGCCAGCAGCAGACATTGACGCATATGTGCTTAAAGGGATATGACGTGGGTAATTTGAATGAAGGTGCCAAGGAAGCACGCAGTGAGATCAAACGCTTCCAGGAATACATCAATGCGCCGAGTTTGGTGCCAGACCAATGCTACCGCATGGCTAGTCCGACTTATGGGTTAGTGTGCTATGTGAACCAAGTTACGGCTCTATTCTTGAGCAAGAACTACTCCGTGATTCCAATCTTTCTGAAGAGGTCATACGATGCGCTTTTGGCAGTCACTCATGCTCGAGTAAGTGAGCCATACCGGAATCTGGTCATCCATTATCTTAGCCACGTTGCTCATTTTCTGGTTGATTACTCTTGCCTAGACCAAGATACGGCGAGCAATATTGAATTTATCCCACCGGCACTGCTTGAGCTTTCGCCTAGTTCGTTACCTGCAGACTTGTACGTAGCAAATGAGTTCTGAACGGAATTACTTGCATGATTATTATTGAAGTGCCGTTTTCGGCCAGTTGCAGACAGTGGTTAGCTGACCCGAGCACCTAGCCACGGAGACCGAAACCCTGCAAGGAGCATAAGTGGATTTCGCGGAACTAGCTTTTAGAAGAATTGATGATCGGCAGCTAAAAGCTGACGCCTATGTTGATTGGGCAAATGAGTTGCTTGAAGGAGGTCGTGACGTCCCCAGCATTTGGGAGTTGGCGGCCTACCGCTGGGATGCCTATATTGATCCTGATCAAGTTGAACGGTTATTTCTGTCATGCGTAGGCGACCTGGGGCTCGAATTGCAGAGTGAATGGTACGTCGCTCTTTGCGCATATTCAAGCAGCTTATGCGAGCGAATGTTGCGTGGTATTACGCAACCGTGGGACTGCTTGATTGAAATGCTGACTCTCGCAGACGATCACAATGAACCGTATATTCATTGGATTTGGATAGACCTTTCACGTGACCTTGAGCCGATAGAAAGAAGAAGATCAGATTACATTTGCTTCAATGGCACATTGGACCTTAAGAAATCCGATGACTGCATACGCATGGTCGCGCAGCAGTTCATCGCCCTTTGCACGTTACCTCTTTCCGAGAAATTCCCATGGGTTTGGCTATGTCAGGAATGCGGTGCGGTTGGCGAGGAGAGTACCTTTACCGAGGCAAAGGCTTGTTTGTGTACAAAGTGTGGAACTACCTTTGCGATGAAAAACATGCGTTTCTTCGAGCATCGAGATGAACTTGTTAGGCGCTGCGCGGCGAAGTGAACTGGGACCACGGCTGGCGCGACCATGTTATCAATGGCCAACCCGATGTCAGCTACGCGGCGGATGCTTAGTGAACGAGTACAATCGGCCAGCAGCGGCCATTCGAAGCAGCGTGACAATGTGTGAGATTTTCTGATTGGCAATCCGCTATGCTCTGGTGCCGCTACCGGCCAGAAGCAGACGCTCAAAGTAGCGTGGACGAATCTTGGCTGAGCGGTTCCCAGCACCTCTCCCACGCCGCTTAAAACTCTTAATGTTTGAATATGATCCTTCGTTTAATAGTGTTGCTCATTACCTTCGCCGTTCACACTTGTTCGACCGCCGCGAGTGATCAGCAGTCGGCGCCCGCTCGTATCGGGCAGGTCGTCATTGATATGCCGATGGGGCTTAATGGGCCAGATCGTACCTCCCCCAATCCCTCGTCTGAACTGCACGTCTACTTTTCGCAGAAAGGTATACCGCCGACTCTCCTCCAGCTAACGAGAGTCGTTACTCCAGAAGCGCGTCCCGATCTAACTGAGAAGGTCAGGTATGAAGTTGCGACGCATTTCCTAAAAGGCTTACTGCACACGTTTAGCACGAACGTACAAGGCTGGCAGGTTTCGTCTATTGAGCGGGTGAAGGTCGGAGTGAATTCGATGGCAAGGGCCAAGTGGTCGGGCAGCTACCATGGAATTCCGACCCAAGGAGAAATGTACCTCCTCGTACTCGGCAAAGAAGGATACTGTTTTCATACCTTCGGCCAATCCAATGTTCAGAACGATACTTTGAAGTCATCAGTTAAGGCGATCAACGAACTCCGCATCGACAACGGAAAGTGAGCGCGGCAACTTCCGCTTTGGGGCGTAAGCGGACACCGCAATACAGAAGCAGCCACCTCAAAAAATCGCAGTAGTTTCGGCCATGCTTTTCAAGAAGGTATTCCCTCACTGCTGATGCTTGCAGGAACGAAAATACAAAGTCAAAAAAACTTCAACGCGAGTACTAGCATTTGACGTTTTTTGTACTAGACTATTTGTCTGAAGTCACCAGCAACCGCTCCAGGTGGAATGGTAACGAAGAACTTTTTCTCCAATGATGGTATTTATGATGGTATTTTTGGATATTGGCTGAGTTAACAGAGCGGTTTTCGATTCCGGCTCCGGCACCAGCGCACAGGATTCAGAAACATCAAAAAGCCATTAACTCCCAAGGGGTTAGTGGCTTTTTTACGTCTCGCCACTCCCCTGATCCAGATTAAACCCGACAAAAACCGGTAGCGATTACGCCAAATTTACGTCATGATTACGCCTCAACAAGCGGTAGATATGGCATCGCGCTGGGCGCGCCCGACCTCTAGCTTATCTTTTGCCGACGAGGGTAACGTGATGGCTAATAGCATCGCCTCGCTTTCATTCGAATACCGCTTCAAGCTCCATCTGATCGTCACCGATGACGCGGGCGACGCCGGCGCCGTCATGGTGGCCCTGGCCGCTTGAGAAAGTCCACCAGTGCAATTTGGTAAAAAAATTTCCAGGGGACGAAAATATGGATAAGAAGAAAAGTCCTAAAGAATTATATAAAAATATTCTCACAAAAAATCTAGGGCAACGTCTCGATGAAATGTCCAATTCCGAGAGAATAATATATTGGGGTTTTGTAATAAGTGGAATTATTACAATGATTCTCCTTGTGATTTTTTTAGGGTGAGAATGTTTTTCTAAAATTTTAGCTGATCCGTCTGGGCACCATCGCCGAGGTCGGCGAGGCCAAGGCGCGCGCCTGCACCTGACCGGTAAGCAGCATCCACTCATCCCTCTTCCATTTCCAACACGTTCGGCACGTCCGCCACTCCCGCTTTACCGCGACCTCCACCCCGATCAATTCCCTCCCCCACTGGCATTTTTACAACACTCCCCATCAGCCCGCTGGCTCCCCCACGGTTCCCTGCTGATATAATACTTACAATCAAGTAACATTCCGAAATGTGCGCCTTCAGGCTCCCGCAACCGTCTGTGTACTGCTAGCCCAGCCCATGCGCTCCCTTTTCGATCACGAGATCATCAAACAGCTGCACAGCGGTGCCCGCTCACGGGTTTATCGCGCCAGGGCTGCGGATGGCGCCGCGCTGATCGTCAAGAAGCCCAATCAGCCCTTCCCCTCCTTTCAGCAACTGGCGCAATTCAAGCGCGAGTATGCGATCGCGCGCCACTGCCGTCATCCTGGCGTGGCGCATCCGCTGGCGCTGCAGCTGCACGGCGGGTGCTGGACGATGGTCCTCGAAGATACCGGCGGCCAGGCGCTCGGCCAGGTGTTGCGCGCGCAGGTGGCGGCGCGCAGGACGCCGTCGCAGCCCGCACTGGCGCTGGATGACTTTTTCGACATCGCCCTGCAACTGTGCGCGGCGCTGGAAGAGGTCCATCGTCAGGGCGTGATCCACAAGGACATCAATCCCTCGAACCTGGTGTGGAATGGCGAGCGGCGCCTGCTGCAGCTGATCGATTTCGGCATCGCCTGCGAACTGCCCTACGAAAGCCAGGGCATCGTCAATCTGCAGACGCTGGAAGGCACGCTGCGCTACATGGCGCCGGAACAGACGGGACGCATGAACCGGCGGGTCGATTGGCGCGCCGATTTCTATGCGCTGGGCGCCACCTTCTACGAACTGCTGGCCGGCCAGGCGCCATTCGAGACGGACGACGAGATGGAACTCGTGCACTGCCACATTGCGCGCAGTCCCGACTGGTCGCACCCGGCGCTGGAAAATTTGCCTGGCCAGTTGCTGCCGATCATCCAGCGGCTGCTGGAAAAAAATGCCGATCAGCGCTACCAGAGCTTGCAAGGCTTGCGCAGCGACCTCGAAGCCTGCCGCGCGCAACAGCCGGCGCAGGCGCTCAAGCTGTCCGACCACAACGGCCGCTTCCTCGTGCCGCAAACGCTGCATGGGCGCGAGGATGCCATCGCCGAGCTGCTGGCGGCGTTTGAGCGCAGCGCCGCGGGCAGGTGCGAGATGCTGCTGGTGGCCGGCCATTCGGGCATCGGCAAGTCCGCCGTCGTCAACGAAGTGCAAAAGCCCATCATCGCGCGGCGCGGCTGTTTCCTGTCCGGGAAATTTGACCAGCTCCAGCGCGACGTGCCGTATGCTTCGCTGATCCAGGCCTTCCAGGGGCTGGTGCGCCAGCTGCTCGGCCAGCCCGAGGAAACGCTGCGCCAGTGGTCCGCCAAACTGCATGCGGCGCTGGGCAGCGGCATCGGCATGCTGGTCGAGCTGATTCCCCAACTGGCGTTGATCGTCGGCCCCACCGACCCGATGCCTGCGTCGGCGCCGGCACAGGCCCAGCTACGCCTGGACCGCCTCTTCCCCCGCTTCGTCGAGGTATTCGCCTGCGCCGGGCATCCGCTGGTGCTGTTCCTCGACGACCTGCAATGGGCCGATGCGGCTACCTTGCGGATGATCGAACTGCTGATGGTCTCCTGCGACAAGAGCTGCCTGCTGTTCATCGGCGCCTACCGCGACAATGAAGTGAGCGCCGCGCATCCGCTCATCGCCTTGCGCGACAAGCTGCTTGCCCGTGACGTGCGCCTGTCCACGCTGTTGCTGGGCGCGCTGACCGAGCCGCAGGTCGCGCAAATGGTCTCGGCCACCGTGCGCGTGGCGCCCCCCGACTGCGCGCCGCTGACCAGCATTTGCTACCGCAAGACGGCCGGCAATCCGTTTTTCCTCAACCAGTTTCTCGCTTCGCTCAATGAGACGGGCCAGCTGCGCTACCGGGCCGCCGGCGATTGCTGGGACTGGGACCTGCCCGCGATAGAGCAGGCCGGATATACCGACAACGTGGTCGAGGTGCTGCTGGAGAAAATCCGCCGCCTGCCCACGGTGACGCAGCACCTGCTGCAACTGGCCGCCTCGTGCGGCAACCGCTTCGCGCTCGACACGCTCGCGCTGGCAGTGGGCCGCGCGCCCCGGAAAACGCAGCAAGACCTGTGGCCGGCGCTTAGTGCAGGATTGATCCAGCCGCTCGACGAACGCTATAAGTACCTCGATGGCGACACCGATGCCGCCAACAGCGGCGTCAGTTACCGCTTCCTGCACGACCGGGTGCAGCAGGCCGCCTACCTGGTCGCCGGCGACGCTGCGCGCGCGGCCAACCATCTCCTCATCGGCCGCTTGCTGCTGCGGCATGCGGCGCCGGAACGTATCGACGAAACGCTGTTCGAGACCGTCGAACAGCTCAATGCGGGCCGCGCGCTGATCAATGATGCGGACGAGCGCGTACAGCTGGCGGCGCTCAATCTGCAGGCCGGCGTCAAGGCACGGCGGTCCGCCGCGTTCCAGTCCACCCTCGAGCACATGCGCACAGGTCTCGACCTGCTGCCTGCGCCGGCATGGGGCGCCCACGCCGGCCTCTGGCTCGACCTGCAGCTGGGCGCGGCCGAAGCGGCCTACCTGTGCGGCCAGTTCGATGCCGCCGAAGCGATCTACCCACTGGTGCGCGCCCGCCCCCTGACGCCGCTGCAGCATGCGCGCTGCATTGCCATCCAGGCGCACCAGTATCAGTTACAGGGCCGCCTACTCGACGCCATCGCCGTGCAGCGCGACGGCCTGGCGCTGCTGCAGATCGACATTCCGCACGACGTGGCGCAGATGAAGGCGCGCTTCGCCGATATCCTCGCCGACATCGGGCGGCAGCCTGGCGCGCAGGCGCCCGACACCTTGCTGGCGGCCGATGAGATGTGCGAGCCGGACGCGGTGGCCGCGATGCAGATGATGCAGGGCCTGTGGATGGCCAGCTACTACGCCGGCCAGCAGGATCTCAGCGCGCTGATGGTAGTGTCGATGACGCGGCTGTCCATACAGCGGGGGAACAGCGATTTCAGCGCCGTCGCCTATGTCGGCTACGCGATGATGGTGGCGCTGTACAGCGGCGACATCGCGCGCGGCTACAAATTCGGCGCAATGGCGATGGCGCTGGCCAGGCGCCGTGCCAACCTGCAGACGCGCACGCTCACGGGCCTGATGTTCGGCGCGCTCAGCAACCACTGGACGCAGCCGCTGCGCAGCTCCGACGCGCTGTACGAAGAGGCGTTTGGCTGGGCGCTGGAAATCGCCGATTTCGTGCAGGTCGGCGTGGTGGCGGCCGTGCGCGCCACCGACCGGCTCATCCTCGGCGACTACCTGCCGCACCTGATGCACGACATCGAGCACGACCTGGCGCTGATGCGCGCCAACGGGCAGCAGGCGATGGCCGATTGCTGCGTCGCCGCCGCGATCCAGCCGATCAAATGCCTGATGGGCCTCCTGCCCCGCCACGACAGCTACGACGATGCCACCTTCAGCGAGGCGCGCTTCCTCGATCAGTATGGCGGCTCGCACCTGTACCGCGCCTACTTCCTGCAGGGGAAGATACGCAACGCCTACCTGTTCGACGGCGCCGACGCCGAGCTGCTGGCCGGCCAGCTCGGCAACGTCACCCAGATCATGCGCGGCCAGGCCAAGGTTGCCGAGTGCAGCTTCTACGCCGCGCTGATCCTGATCCGCGCCTTGCGGCGCAATCCTGCGCGCCCCGATGCTGGCGGCATGCTCACCGTGATCGGTACGCTGCAGGAAAACCTCACTGAATGGGCCAGGCACGGCTCGGACAATAGCGCTGCCAAACATCTGCTGGTGCTGGCCGAGATGGCACGCTACCGGGAAGAGCTGCAGCTGGCCACGCGTCATTACCAGCAGGCGATCGACGCGGCCGGCCTGGCCGGCTACGTCAACATGCAGGCGCTGGGCAATGAACTGTGCGGCGAATGCTGGCTCGACCAGGGACATGCGCGCGTGGCCGGCGTCTTCATCAGGGACGCCATCGCGCATTACGATCAGTGGGGCGCGCAGGGCAAGGTGGCGCAACTGCGGGCGCGCCACGGCGCGCTGCTGTCAAGGGTCGACGGCCGCGGCACGCAGCCGCAGCCTGGCCCCCATACGCAAGGCAGTTCCGCGCTCGATCTGGTGTCGCTGCTGAAAGCGTCGCAGATCCTGTCGAACGAAGTGGGCCTGCGCAATGTGCTGACGCGCCTAATTGCCATCGTGTGTGAAAACGCCGGCGCGCAGGTGGCGCGCCTGCTGCTGCTATCCGAAGGCAGCTATCAGCTCGAGGCCAATATCGATGGTGATGCCGTCACCGTCCTGCAATCACGCCAGCTTGACCTGAACGCCTCCAGCGACCCGCAGTTTCCGCTATCGCTGCTGCGCTACGTCGTGCGCACCGGCGCCGAGGTGATCGAGGATTGCATCACGGGCGCCTCGCGCTTTGCCGCCGACCCGTACGTGCAGCTGCAGCGGCCGCGCGCCGTCATGTGCCTGCCGATCCGGCATGGCGGCCAGATCGGCGGCATCCTGTACTTCGAGAACCGGCTGGCCGAAGCGTCGTTCACGGAAGAACGCGTCGCGTTCCTGCGCATGCTCGGTGCGCAGGCGATGATTTCGATCTCCAGCGCCAGGCTGCACGACAGTCTCGAACGGCGCGTTGCCGAACGCACGGAACAGCTGGAAGACGCCAACCGCAAGCTGGCGACCCTGTCCATCACCGACGGCCTGACGGGCCTGGCGAACCGGCGCCATTTCGACGACGTGCTGCGCGCCGAATGTGCGCGTGCCACGCGCGTCGGCCAGCCGCTTGCCGTCGTCATGCTCGATGTCGACTATTTCAAGCGTTTCAATGACCGTCACGGCCACCAGGCCGGCGACGCATGCCTGATCCGGGTCGCGCAGGCGCTGGCGGCCGGCATGCGGCGCGCGGGCGACCTGACGGCGCGCTACGGCGGCGAAGAGTTTTCGATCGTGCTGCCGAACACCGGGGCGGATGAAGCGCGCCAGATCGGCGAAGCGCTGCGGCGCGCCATCGAAGAGCTGGGCATCGCGCACGTGAGCGCGGATGCGCTGCAGGTGACGATCAGCGTCGGCATCGCGGTCCAGTCGGCACCGGGCGCCGCCGATCCGGACACCCTGCTGCGCCTGGCCGATGCCGCGCTGTACCACGCCAAGGATGCGGGACGCAATTGCGTCGAGCTCAGGGTGCTGCCGCCCGGCTGACCGGCATGCGGCGCCAGGCTGCGTTTCAATCGCTGCCATGGCTGTTCTCGCGCGCCTGCTCCTGCGCCTTTTCCTGCGACGCCAAGCCATTGAAGAACAGATTGAGCAGCACGGCAACGATGGCGGCCAACAGGATGCCGCTGTGCAGCAACGGCGACAGCACTTTCGGCATGTGCTGCGCGTACTGTTCCGCCACCAGCGGCAGCATGCCGAAACCGATAGCCAGGGCCACGATGAACAGGTTGTTGCGGTTGCTCTTGTAGTCGACGCCGGCCAGGATGCGGATGCCGGTGGCGGCCACCATGCCGAACATCACCAGCCCTGCCCCGCCCA
Source organism: Janthinobacterium sp. 67 (assembly GCF_002797895.1). Lineage (NCBI taxonomy): Bacteria > Pseudomonadati > Pseudomonadota > Betaproteobacteria > Burkholderiales > Oxalobacteraceae > Janthinobacterium > Janthinobacterium sp. 67. The sequence goes on from NZ_PGES01000001.1 coordinate 1,729,914, forward strand.
GCACGAACGCCGGCACGGCTTCGGCCGTTTGCGCAATCTTCGGGATCATGCCCATGACGAGCAGGATGATGCCGGCCGCCACGCAGACCCAGCGGCTGCGCACGCCCGTCACGCCCACCAGGCCCACGTTTTGCGAAAACGAGGTGTAAGGGAAGGTATTGAAGATGCCGCCGATCAAGGTGCCCAGGCCATCGACACGCAAGCCGCGGCTGATGTCGGCCTGCCCGACGCGCTTGCCCGTCATGTCGCCCAAGGCCAAAAACATGCCGAGCGACTCGATCATGACGACGATCATCACGAGACTCATGGTGACGATGGCAACCAGGTCGAAAGTCGGCATGCCGAACTGGAACGGCGTGACGATGGCAAAAGCCTTGGCGCCGGCCACCTTGGCGAAATCGGCCTTGCCCAGCGCAAACGACAGCGCTGTACCGGCGATGATGCCGATCAATACGGCGATATTCGACAGGAAACCGCGGCCATACTTGGCCACCAGCAAGATAACGGCCAGCACGAAGACGGCGATACCCATGTTGTCCAGCGCGCCGTAACCGGGGTTGGCGATCATGGGCACGGGACCGGCCGGCGCGGGCAAGCCGGCCGCCGTGGCGGCAGCGGCCATCTTGACAAAGGCGGGATCGGCGATCTGCGCCATGGCGGGCGGCCCGCCCATGGCCCAGTTCACCCCCACGCGCATCAGCGACACGCCGATCACGGCGATGATGCTGCCCGTGACGACGGGCGGAAACAGGGCCAGCAATCGGCTGATGAAGGGCGCGATCAGCATCGAGACGACGCCGGCACCGATCACGGCGCCAAAGATGCCCGTGATGCCCAGGGCCGGATTGTTCGCCATGGCCAGCATGGGACTGACGGCGGCAAAGGTGACGCCCATCATGACGGGCAGGCGGATGCCGAAATGCTTGCCTATGCCCAGGGACTGGATCAGGGTCACGAGGCCGCAGCAGAACAGGTCGGCACTGATCAGCGCCGCCACCTGCTCGGGCGGCAGCTTGAGGGCGCGCCCCACGATCAACGGTACGGCAATGGCGCCCGCGTACATGACGAGCACGTGCTGCAAGCCCAAGGTAAACAGCTTGCCGGCCGGCAGGATTTCATCGACGGGGGACGGCGCGGCAGGCGCGCTGCCGGGAGTGCTGCGGTGGATGGATTTCAAGCGGGAAGAGGCCATTTACGCTCCAGTTCCTGGGTGACCGCGCCCCGGATGGACGCGGATGAAAGGGAAAAGCAAGAGAGAAACGGGACGACGGGAACACACTGGCGACCGATGATGCATGCGAAGCTCCTGGGATGGGACGACCAAGGTAGCCATGCACGCTTCGTGCCAGGTGGATTGTATACAGTTTGTGGTGACAAACCAGCACGAGGCGCATGGTACCCTCCCCCTTCGCACCGATTTCAGGCGCGCCGCCATGCGCATGCACTAAAAGAGGACGCCAGCGCCGTCAGCGTCGCGTCCGCACCTCCTTGACGGCAGCGGCCGCATCTGCCGCCAGTTCACCGATATCCTTGTCGCGGCGCCGGTCGAACCAGCGCACGCTGGCACTCACCAGCCACCACGCCGGCAAGCCGACGAGCGCCATCAGCGGTGCGGCGATGAACAGGAAGCCCGTGGCCGGATCACAGCCATACAGCGCCGCCACCGTTTGCGCGCTGTCAAACAAGCCGGGCCACCACGCCAGCACCACCGACACCAGGACGGGACCGGCAAACGTTGCGATGATGATGCTGGAGCAAATACGGATAAGCGCTTCCTTGCAGTTGCGTGGCCACATGACCATGAAGCTGAGCAAGGTGGCAAAGAAGGCGGCCAGCAAGGGGACGCCCAGCAGCTTGATCCAGGCAGCCCCTGCGGCGGTGATATCGATATGCATGATGTGCTTTCAGTTGCGGCAAAAAAGCTGCGCTTGGCAGCTTGCTTGCTGTCATTCATTTGAGAAATGGCTTGCTGCCCTGCTCTTGCGCCGGGCCAAACAGCGCCGCCACCAGCGGATCGCGGCTGGCCGTGCCGCGCACCCAACTGGCCGTGCGGCGCACTTGCGGCGGCAGCTCGGCCCAGCCATCGACGTCGTCGTCCCGCTCGCCCAGCGCATACAGGGCGGGCCGCTGGCGACCCGGCTCGGTGCAATGGCGCTGCGCCAGATGGATCTGCCCCATGCCGCACATGTGGCGCAAATAGCGGCTCATGGTGCCCGCATCGAGTCCCAGCAAGGCGGACAACTGCGCCGCGCTGGCCTGGCCCTGCTCGCCGATGTACTGCGCGATGCGGGCGATGTGCAGCTGCGACTTCTTGCCGCGTCCCTGTAACTGGCGCCCCTGCCGCGGCGCCGCCCTGCTTGCAACCAACTGACTACCGTTCAACATCTGCCTGCCCTCCCGTAGCGTCGCCAGCCGGCAGACGCTGTAGTGCGTTTGCGACAGGCAACAAGTAGACTTTATCAATCGCTAATGTTAAAGTCAAGCATTTGGTAATTTATCAAACGGTAAATTTCGGGTTTAATGTGGAGATGAATATGTATCAATACAGACGCGACCGCCTGCTGGCCCTGATCCGCGAGCACTACGACAACACGCGCAAGAAGATTTCCGACGTCAGCGGCTGGAGCGAGGCGCGCATCTCGCAAATCCTCTCGCCCACCTACCGCGAGGGACGCGCGTTCAGCGAAAAGATCGCGCGCAAGCTGGAATCGGACCTGCAGCTCGATAGCATGTATTTCGACCAGGGCGCGGCGCCCGACCAGGCGGCCATGGCCGCGCGCGCGCTGGCCGGCGCGCAGCCCGTGGTGGTGGAAGATGGCGAGGATGAGCGTTTTTACCCGATCCGCAAGGTCAAATTGCGGCTGTCGGCGGGCATCACGGGCTTTGCCATCGAACCGGAAACGCACGACGGCAGCACCATCAGCGTGCCGCGCAGCTGGGTCGAGCGCAATGGCTACCACCCTGAAAAACTGGTGGCGATCAAGGTCAAGGGCGAGAGCATGGAGCCGGCGCTGTACGAGGACGACGTGGTGATCATCAATACGGCCGACAACCGGCCGGCCGACGGCATCGTGTTTGCCATCAATTACGAAGGCGAGCCGGTGGTCAAGCGCATGGCGCGCGACATCGGCGAATGGTGGCTGACGTCGGACAACCCCGACCAGCGCAAATACCACCGCAAGCTGTGCCGCGGCAATGACTGCCTGATCGTGGGCCGGGTCGTGCGCAAGGAAAGCGACCGCATTTGAGGGCGAAGTTTATCGAATGATAAACTTCGCCCTCAGCATGGCGCTTATGCCAGCGCTGCCTGGATCTGCTGCAGCGATGCCGGGTCGTCCATCGACGTCAGGTCGCCCGGGCTGCGCCCTTCGCAGATGGCCTGGATCGAGCGTCGCAGCAGCTTGCCCGAGCGCGTCTTCGGCAGCTGCGCCACGAACAGCACGCGCGCGGGCCGCGCCACGGCGCCCAGCTGGCGGTCGACCACGGCCATCACTTCGCGTTCCAGCGCCGCTTTCGCTTCCACGCTGTCGTATCCCTGCGGGTCCTTCAGGATCACGAAAGCCATCGCCACTTGGCCTTTGAGCTTGTCTTCCACGCCCACCACGGCCACTTCCGACACGTTCGGATGGCTGGTGATGCTTTCCTCGATTTCGCGCGTGCCCAGGCGGTGGCCGGCCACGTTGATGACGTCGTCCGTGCGGCCCAGAATAAAATAATAGCCGTCCGCGTCGCGCACGCCCCAGTCGAACGTGGAATACACTTGCCGCTCGCCGAAGGTGGACCAGTAGGTGTCGACGAAGCGCGCATCGTCGCCGTACACCGTCTGCATGCAGCCCGGCGGCAGCGGACCTTCCAGCACCAGCACGCCCTTTTCGTTGGCGCCGCACTCCTCGCCCGTCGCCTCGTTGAGCAGCCTGACCTGGTAGCCGTACATGGCCAGGCCGGGGCTGCCCAGGCGCGTCGGCGTGTCGGCCACGCCTTTCGCCACCGAGAGGATGGGCCAGCCAGTCTCCGTCTGCCAGTAGTTGTCGATGATGTCCACTTTCAGTTCGTCGGCGATCCATTGCGACGTGGTTTCATCGAGCGGCTCGCCCGCCAGGTACAGCGCTTTCAATGACGACAGGTCGTATTTGCGCATCAGTTCCACCGGATGCTTGCGCAGCACGCGGATGGCCGTCGGCGCCGAGAACATGCGCGTGACCTTGTATTTTTCAACGATGCTCCACCAGATGCCCGCATCGGGACAGATGGGCAAGCCTTCGTACAGGATGGTGGCCATGCCGGCGATCAGCGGGCCGTACACGATGTAGGAATGACCCACCACCCACCCGATGTCCGAGGTGGCAAAGAAGGTTTCACCGGGCTTGGCGCAGAAGTTGTACTGCATTGACGACGCCAGCGCCACCGCATAGCCGCCCACGTCGCGCTGCACGCCCTTCGGTTTTCCCGTCGTGCCCGAGGTGTACAGCACGTACGATGGTTCGTTCGATTCGAGCCAGGTGACGGGCACCCGCGCGTCCAGGTGCCGCTCGCGCAGGGCCGCGTAATCGACGTCGCGGCCTGGCGTCAGTTCCATCGGCACCAGATGGCGATCGACCAGCAGCACTTGCCGCGGCTTGTGCGCGGCGATGCGGATGGCTTCGTCGAGCAGCGGCTTGTAGGCGATTGCCTTGCCATTGCGCGAACCGGCATCGGCGGAAAACACCAGCTTGGGCTGCGCATCGTCGATCCGGCTGGCCAGGCTGTTGGCGGCAAAGCCGCCAAAGACGACGGAGTGCACGGCGCCGATACGCGCGCAAGCGAGCATGGCGAACGCCGCCTCGGCGATCATCGGCATGTAGATCAGTACACGGTCACCCTTGACCACGCCCAGCGACAGCAAGATGGCGGCGCAGCGTTCCACTTCGCGCTGCAGCTCGCGAAAACTGTAGGTGCGCTCCGTATTCGTTTCCGTGGAAATGGCGATCAGCGCGGCGGCATCGCCCTGGCTGTCCACCCAGCGGTCGACGGCGTTGTGGCACAAATTGGTGGTGCCGCCGACGAACCATTTGGCGAACGGCGGGCGCGAATAATCGAGCACTTGCGAAAACGGGGTGTTCCAGTCGATCTTTTCCGCTTCCTCGCGCCAGAAAGCATCGGGCGTATCGATCGAGCGTTGATAAAAACTTGCGAAATTCATGTCTCCTCCGGTAGTGTAGTTTTCCATGCTTTTTTACTTATCTGTTCATCTGCGTCCCCCGCCCTGGCCATGCTGTTCAGCCAGCAGCTGCCGGGAAAACAAGGCCGGCTGCGCCGCCGCGCAACTGCCGCGCTCTTGCGCGATCCGTTCGCGGTTTTGCGCCAGGCTGGCGCCATCGAGCGACATGCCGAACTGCCCGTCGTCCGGCGCACTGTCCTGTGGCGACATCACGCGCCGCAGCACGATGTCGCCCAGCGCCTTCTTGAAATGCCCCGCTTCCCAGTACCAGCGGGTGGCAGTGCCCCGCTCATTGGCGGCGGGTATCGGCTCGCAGTTGTACGGCCCATACCCGCTGAAATCAGTCAGGGAAATGCGTGCGTCCGGGTATCGCGCCCTGACCGCGCCAATTTCCTGCACCAGCTGTGCTTTCCATTCCTCGAACAAGGGCCACAGCCCCGCAGCCTCGAACATGGCCAGCATTTGCGCGTGATACGGATAGATCACCAGCTTGACATCGGCCTGCGTGGCCGCCATCGCCAGCAGACAATTACGCAGCAATTGAAAGTCTGCGGTGGCAAGGCCGCGCGTCGATTTGCGGCGCAAGTTGGCGGCGCTTTCCTGCGCCCGTTGCGCAAACATCTTGTGGTAGCCGTCGCGGCGCGCATGGCCGCCATAGTCAAGCAAGGGATTGAAGCCGTCGGCCGACATGGTCGCCGCTTCGCCATCATGCTGGATGCGCAGCGTGTGCACGGCATCCTTGACTGACGCCAGCGAGAAAAGCGCATCGAAGCGCCAGAACGCATGGCCATGCGCAGGCGCAGCGGTGGCTGGCGCCGGGCGTGCAACTGGCGCGACGGCGGGATTGAGAAAATCGATGAATTCCATGCCCACGATGACCGTACGTGGCCGGACGCCTGCCTGGCGCAATTGCGCAAACTGGCTGGCGGACGTGGCCAGGCCCGTGCCGGGTATCGCCAGGTTGTAGCCGGCGCCCAGCGCCGCCAAGGCGCTGGCGCGCGGATCGAAGCCGATCTCGGCGCGCGAATTGCCGAGGATGATGAAGCGCGGCTGCCTGCGCAGCGCATGCTCCTGCTTGATCTGGTTCTGGTAGCGGCTCAAGCCCGGCTTGACGGCATTGAAGTTGTCGCGCCGGACGACGCCGTACAAGCCATACGGATCGACGACGAAGACGAAGGCGCCCAGCAGCACGGCACCGGCCGCCAGCAGCAGCGCCAGGATGGCCAGATAGGATTTGAAAGGAGATGCCGTCATGATGTGCCCTCCCCCTAGAATTGAAAATACAGGAATTCGGCGGGACGGTTCAGGGCCAGCATGCTTGCCAGCGCCAGCACGGCGATGGCCGCCGCCCACCCAGGCGAGGCGCGCCAGGCAAGCATGCGTTCCCCTCCCTCCTGAAAATCCAGCGCGGGATCGAAATGGCGCATGATCTGCTGCGTATTCGGCAAGGCAAAGGTAATCAGCGCAGCCACCGCTATCCACGTCCAGCTTTCAATGAATGCCGTGCCGCCGCCCAGGTAATAAGCCATGCCCATGGCGCCCAGCATGGGTTGGAGCGGCAGCAGATGGGGCGCCAGCACATCGGGCAAGGCCAGGCCAAAGCCGCCTGCCATGCCTTTGATGATCGTCAGGGCGGTCGCCAGGTCGGGCGCGCGAAAGAAGACCCAGGCAAGGCAGACGGCAGTGAAAGTGAGGATCGTCGCCAGGATGTTCACCACCCGCGTATCGGACGGCAAATGCCACTGCCGCGCGACAGCGCTCCAGCCCTTGTGGATGGCCAGGTAGGCGCCATGCAGCGCGCCCCAGACGATGAAATTCCACCCGGCGCCATGCCACAGGCCGCCCAGCACCATGGTGATCATCAGGTTCAGGTAGCGCCGCAGCGGGCCGCAGCGCTTGCCGCCCAGCGGGATATACAAGTAATCGCGCAGAAAGCGCGACAGGGTCATGTGCCAGCGGCGCCAGAATTGCGCGATATTGCGCGATTTATAGGGTGAATCGAAGTTCAAGGGCAGCCGCACGCCAAACAACCGGGACAAGCCGATGGCCATGTCGGAATAGCCGGAAAAATCGAAGTACAGCTGGAACGCATACGCGAGCACGCCAGCCCAGGCGACCAGCAACGATGGCGCGACGGGATCACTGAACAAGGGCGCCGCATAGGCGCCGATATTATCGGCAACCAGCACCTTCTTGGCCAGGCCGATGAAAAAAATCGTGCTGCCGATGGCGATATTGCTGGCAGACAGGCGGAAGGTACGCCGGTCGACAAATTGCGGCATCATTTCCTTGTGATGCAAGACGGGGCCGGCGATCAGATGGGGGAAATAGGTGACGAACAGCAGATAGTGGACGAAGCGGCTTTCCTGCACCTTGCCCTTGCAGGTGTCGACCAGGAAGGCGATCTGGGTAAAAGTAAAAAAGGAAATGCCGATGGGCAGAATCACGTGCAGGGCGGGCATGGGCCGCTCCAGCAATTGCGCCAGGCTGGCAAGGAAAAATCCCGCGTATTTATAGTAGGCGAGCAAGCCGAGGTTGGCGGCAATGGCGGCAGCCAGTATCGATTTCTTGCGCGCCGGGGGACTGGCTGCCAGCCAGGCCGCGCAGCCGTAGTTGAAGACGACGGAACCCAGCAACAGCGGCAGGTAGCGGTAATCCCAGTAAGCGTAGAAGAACAGCGAAGCCGCCGCCAGCCAGGCGGCAGCCCATAATTGCTTGCGCCGGCCGAGGATGAAAAAACCGGCCACCGTGACGGGCAGATAGGCAAACAGGAAGATCCATGAGTTGAATAGCATCGCTTTACCTGTCGGGAAGATGGGAGGTCGCCAGGGCCACGCCTTGGCGCCCCGCCATTTTCCTTGTCGCTCCGTTTCGTTGCTAGCAGAAATATCAACTTATCTGCATGCGTATCGGCCCCGCCGGACCTGGCAGCTTAAAACGCGTCGCCGGGAATGCGCACCGCCCCTTCCATCAGCACGCGCGCGCTGCGGCTCATGATGGCCTTGGTGACGCTCCATGCGCCATCGGCCAGCGCCGCTTCCGCGCCCACCATCAGGGTGCCGGACGGGTGGCCGAAGCGCACCGAGTTACGGGGGCCGCCGCCGGCCGCCAGGTTGACCAGTGTGCCGGGAATGGCCGCCGCCGTGCCGATGGCGACAGCGGCCGTGCCCATCATGGCGTGGTGCAGCTTGCCCATGGACAGGGCGCGCACCAGCAGGTCGATATCGGCCGCGTTGACCTGCTTGCCGCTGGACGAGACGTAGCTGGCCGGCCTGGCGACAAACGCCACTTTCGGCGTGTGCTGGCGCTTCGCCGCCTCGTCGAGATGGGAAATGAGGCCCATGCGCAGCGCGCCGTGCGCGCGGATGGTCTCGAAGCGGGCTAGCGCGGCCGGATCGCCATTGATGGCGTCCTGCAGCTCCGTGCCCGTGTAGCCGATGGCGTCCGCATCGACGAAAATCGTCGGGATGCCGGCGTTGATCATCGTGACTTTCAACACGCCGATGCCAGGCACGTCGAGGTCATCGACGAGGTTGCCGGTAGGGAACATCGCACCGCCGCCGCCCTCTTCCTCGGCGGCCGGATCGAGAAATTCCAGTTTCACTTCGGCGGCCGGAAAGGTCACGCCATCGAGTTCGAAGTCGCCCGTTTCCTGTACTTCGCCCTGCGTCATGGGCACGTGGGCGATGATGGTCTTGCCGATATTGGCTTGCCAGATGCGCACCGTGGCGATGCCGTTTGCAGGCACGCGGGCGGCGTCCACCAAGCCGCTGGCAATGGCGAACGAGCCGACGGCGGCCGACAGGTTGCCGCAGTTGCCGCTCCAGTCGACGAAGGGCCTGTCGATGGAAACCTGGCCGAACAGATAGTCGACGTCGTGGTCAAGCTTGCTGCTTTTCGCCAGGATCACCGTCTTGCTAGTGCTCGAGGTGGCGCCGCCCATGCCGTCGATCTGCTTGCCGTAGGGGTCGGGGCTGCCGATCACGCGCAGCAGGAGCGCATCGCGCGCGGCGCCCGGCACTTGCGCGCTGGCAGGCAAATCCTGCAGGCGGAAGAACACGCCCTTGCTGGTGCCGCCGCGCATATAGGTGGCGGGGATTTTGATTTGGGGGGTATGGGTCATTAGAGTTCCTGCGTTGAATTGCTGATTAAACCCAGAGGCAAAGAGCTGGGGTCAGACCCGCCGGGTCTGACCCCTGATTACGTTGCATCAATCGTGAATTACGCGGCTTTCGAAGACTCGAGGAAATCCTGCGCAAAGCGTTGCAGCACGCCGCCCGCCTCATAGATCGACACCTCTTCCGCCGTATCGAGGCGGCAGGTGACGGGCACTTGCACCGTTTCGCCGTTCTTGCGGTGGATGACGAGAGTCAGGGTGGAGCGCGGCGTGCGCTCGCCCACGACGTCGTAGGTTTCGCTGCCGTCCAGGCCCAGGGTCTTGCGGTTCACGCCAGGGAGGAATTCCAGCGGCAAGACGCCCATGCCCACCAGGTTGGTGCGGTGGATGCGCTCGAAGCCTTCGGCCACGATGGCTTCCACGCCGGCCAGGCGCACGCCCTTGGCGGCCCAGTCGCGCGACGAACCCTGGCCATAGTCGGCGCCGGCGATGATGATCAATGGCTGCTTGCGCTCCATGTACACCTCGATGGCTTCCCACATGCGCGAGATCGTGCCTTCCGGTTCAATGCGCGTGAGCGAACCCGCTTTCACCTTGCCGTCCTCGATGACCATCTCGTTTTTCAGGGTCGGGTTGGCAAACGTGGCGCGCTGCGCCGTCAAATGGTCGCCCCGGTGCGTGGCGTAGGAATTGAAATCTTCCTCGGGCAAGCCCATCTTCGCCAGGTATTCGCCGGCCGCGCTGTCGAGCATGATGGCGTTCGATGGCGACAAGTGGTCGGTCGTGATGTTGTCGCCCAGGACGGCCAGCGGACGCATGCCTTTCAAGGGGCGCGCACCGGCCAGCGCGCCTTCCCAGTACGGCGGCCGGCGGATATACGTCGTCTGCGGACGCCAGTCGTACAGGGGGCTGACCTTGATGCCGTCGTCAGCCTGCGCGGCGAACATCGGAATGTACACCTTGCGGTACTGTTCCGGCTTGACGCTGGCAGCGACGATGGCGTCGATTTCCTCGTCGGACGGCCAGATATCCTTGAGCAGAATCGGCTTGCCATCCGCGTCATGGCCCAGCACATCCTTTTCGATATCGAAGCGGATGGTGCCGGCGATCGCGTAGGCCACCACCAGCGGCGGCGAGGCGAGGAAAGCCTGCTTTGCGTACGGGTGGATGCGGCCGTCGAAGTTGCGGTTGCCCGACAGGACGGCCGTGGCGTACAGGTCGCGCGACACCACTTCATCCTGGATCACGGGGTCGAGCGCGCCCGACATGCCGTTGCACGAGGTGCAGGCAAAGGCCACGACGCCAAAGCCCAGCTGTTCCAGTTCCGGCATCAGGCCCGCTTCCTGCAGATACAGTTCCACGGTTTTCGAGCCGGGCGCCAGCGACGATTTCACCCATGGCTTGCGGGTCAATCCCAGGCGGTTCGCATTGCGCGCGATCAGGCCGGCGGCGATCATGTTGCGCGGATTGTTCGTGTTGGTGCAGCTGGTAATGGCCGCGATGATGACGGCGCCGTCCGGCATCTTGCCCGGCTCGTTCTCGACCACGCCGGAGATGCCGCGCGCGGCCAGTTCCGACGTCGGCACGCGGTTGTGCGGATTCGACGGCCCGGCGATATTGCGCACGACGGACGACAGGTCAAACGTCAGCACGCGCTCATACTGCGCGTCGACCAGGCTGTCGGCCCACAGGCCCGTCTCTTTCGCGTACAGCTCCACCAGTTTCACCAGTTCGTCGTCGCGGCCCGTCAGTTTCAGATATTTGATGGTTTGCGCGTCGATGTAGAACATGGCGGCCGTGGCGCCAAATTCCGGCGCCATGTTGGAAATCGTGGCGCGGTCGCCCAGGGTCAGGTGCGAGGCGCCTTCGCCAAAGAATTCCAGGTAGGACGAGACGACCTTCTGCTTGCGCAAAAATTCCGTCAGCGCCAGCACCGTGTCGGTAGCCGTGATACCGGGCTGCGGTTTACCCGTCAGCTTGACGCCGATAATGTCGGGCAAACGCATCCACGAAGCACGGCCCAGCATCACGCTTTCCGCTTCCAGGCCGCCCACGCCGATGGCGATCACGCCCAGCGCGTCGACCATCGGCGTATGTGAATCCGTGCCGACCAGGGTGTCGGGATAGGCCACGCCGTCCTGCACCTGGATCACGGGCGACATGCGCTCGAGGTTAATCTGGTGCAGGATGCCGTTCCCCGGCGGGATCACGTCGACGTTTTTAAACGCTTTCTTGGTCCAGTCGATGAAGTCGAAACGGTCTTCGTTGCGGCGGTCTTCGATGGCGCGGTTCTTGGCGAAGGCGTCGGGGTCGAAACCGCCGCATTCGACGGCCAGCGAGTGGTCGACCACCAGCTGCGTGGGCACGACGGGGTTGACGAGGGCCGGGTCGCCGCCCTGGGCCGCGATGGCGTCGCGCAGGCCGGCCAGGTCGACCAGGGCCGTCTGGCCCAGGATGTCATGGCAGACCACGCGCGCGGGGAACCACGGGAAGTCCAGGTCGCGGCGGCGTTCGATGAACTGGCTCAGCGAGGCGTTCAGGGTGGCCGGGTCGCAGCGGCGCACGAGGTTTTCGGCCAGCACGCGCGAGGTGTAGGGCAAGGTGGCGTAGGCGCCTGGCTGAATCGCATCGACTGCGGCGCGCGTGTCGAAGTAGTCCAGCCCTGTTCCCGGCAAGGCCTTGCGGTGCAGTGTGTTCATATTAGGGGTCATTATTTGCGGTCCTTGATCGGCACGAATTCCAGGTCTTCCGGGCCCACGTAGTTGGCGCTCGGGCGGATGATCTTGTTGTCGATGCGCTGCTCGACGATGTGGGCGGCCCAGCCCGAGGTGCGCGAAATGACGAACAGCGGCGTAAACATCGCCGTCGGCACGCCCATCATGTGGTAGGACACGGCCGAGAACCAGTCCAAGTTCGGGAACATGTTCTTGATTTCCCACATGACCGATTCCAGGCGCTCGGCGATGTCGAACATTTTCGTGGAACCGGCTTCCTGCGACAGCGAACGGGCCACTTCCTTGATGACCACGTTGCGCGGGTCGGAGATCGTGTAGACGGGGTGGCCAAAGCCGATCACCACTTCCTTGTTGGCGACGCGCTCGCGGATGTCCGCTTCCGCTTCGTCAGGGTTGTCGTAGCGTTTCTGGATTTCCAGCGCCACTTCATTCGCGCCGCCGTGTTTCGGGCCGCGCAGCGCACCGATGGCGCCCGTGATGGCCGAGTGGATGTCCGAGCCCGTGCCGGCGATGACGCGGCTGGTGAAGGTCGAGGCGTTGAATTCGTGTTCCGCGTACAGGATCAGCGAGGTGTGCATGGCTTTTTCCCACGACGCCGACGGTTTTTCGCCGTGCAGCAGGTGCAGGAAGTGGCCGCCGATCGAATCGTCGTCCGTTTCCACTTCGATGCGCTTGCCGTTATGGCTGTAGTGGTACCAGTACAGCAGCATGGAGCCGAACGACGCCATCAGGCGGTCGGCGATGTCGCGCGCGCCCGGCGCGTTATGGTCGTCTTTTTCCGGCAGGGTGCAGCCCAGCACGGACACGCCCGTGCGCATCACGTCCATCGGGTGGGCGGCGGCCGGCAGCGCTTCGAGCGCCAGCTTCACGGCCGACGGCAAGCCGCGCAAGGATTTCAGCTTGGCCTTGTAGCCTTTCAGTTCCGCGGAAGTCGGCAGCTTGCCGTGCACCAGCAGGTAGGCGATTTCCTCGAACTCGCAGCTGTCGGCCACGTCCAGGATATCGTAGCCGCGGTAGTGCAAATCGTTGCCGGTCTTGCCGACCGAGCACAACGCCGTGTTGCCGGCGGTGACGCCGGACAGGGCGACGGATTTTTTAGGCTTGAAAGTGGCGGCTTGCGGTGCGTTCATTGATTTCTCCAAAAATTGACTAGTCTCGGTTGCGTCACTGCGGGGCCAGCATGCGGCCCCTGCTTCTTGCTTATTTCTGCTTATTTCTTTTGCGCGGCGAACAGCGCATCGAGTTTTTGCTCGAAATCGTGGTAATTGATCGATTCATACAGCTCCATGCGCGTTTGCATGGTGTCGACGACGTTCTTTTGCGTGCCGTCGCGGCGCAGCGCCTGGTAGACGTTTTCGGCCGCCTTGTTCATCGCGCGGAAGGCCGACAAGGGGTACAGCGCCAGGCCCACGTGGGCGCTGCGCAGTTCGTCCAGCGTGAACAGCGGCGTGGAACCGAATTCCGTGATGTTGGCCAGGATCGGCACGTTGACGGCCTTGGCGAAGGTGGCGTACATGTCCAGGTCCGTGATCGCTTCCGGGAAGATCATGTCGGCGCCCGCCTCGACGCAGGCGACGGCGCGCTCGAGCGCCGCTTCCAGGCCATCGACGGCCAGCGCATCGGTGCGCGCCATGATGACGAAGTTCGGGTCCGTGCGCGCATCGACGGCCGCCTTGATGCGGTCGACCATTTCTTCCTTGCTCACGATTTCCTTGCCCGGACGGTGGCCGCAGCGCTTGGCGCCAACCTGGTCTTCGATGTGCAGGGCGGCCGCGCCGAACTTGATCATCGATTTCACGGTGCGCGCCACGTTGAAGGCGGACGAACCGAAACCCGTGTCGGCGTCGACCAGCAGCGGCAGGTCGCACACGTCGGTGATGCGGCGGATATCGGTCAGCACGTCGTCCAGGCTGGAAATGCCCAGGTCGGGCAAGCCCAGCGAGCCGGCCGCGACGCCGCCGCCGGACAGGTAGATGGCTTTATAGCCGGCGCGCTTGGCCAGCAAGGCGTGGTTGGCGTTGATGGCGCCGACCACTTGCAACGGAGATTCTTCCTGGACGGCCTTGCGGAATGCGGCACCTGCGGAGTATTGAGTCATGTGTTCACCTTATGGGTTTCGGATGGTCCCGAATGTTTCACGGAGTGGCTATGAGCACCAGTATTGCAAATGCCGTGCCAGGCCGGCGCGGCGTCGCAAAAAAGACGTGACGGCAGAGTGAAAACAGGGGGAAGGCGCGCGCCGGCGCTGCTCTACGGCTGTACCGCCTGGTAACAGCGATGTCACGTTTGGTTTGCGCAACGTTTCAATATTGTTTCATAATTTCACCTTGAAACAAAATATTGAAACATGCAACAGAACTCGGTGAAATCAATGGAAGCAGGAGCGGAAAGAAAAACAGCCGGCGGGTGCCGGCTGAAGATGAGTGCGGAAAGGTGAGGGATCAGGCCAGCCGCACCAGCGGATTGGCGATGATGTTGTCGATCTGGCGCACGGCTTCCTCGCAGGCGGCGGCGATGGCGCCCTCCTCGTCGTCGCGCACGAATTGCATGGTCGAGCCTTCGAATACTTCCAGTCCTTCCGCCGTGGCGCGCTCGATGTCGCAACTGGCCGACCATTTGCCGTCGGTGGTGGGCACGGCCAGGGGAACGATTTCCCAGCCTTTATAGTGAATTTTGGAACTGCTATTCATGGGGTGCCTCCTTGGCGACTGACTCAATAATGGAAATCGTAGCATGAAGCGCGACCGGCAGCGACGTGTTTCACGCGCCGGCCGTAGCCAGGCTCACTTTCGGGCTAAACGATTTACGCTGGCTCAAGGACGCAGCAGGTTATCCACTTCCGTGCGGGCTACTTCCAGGCCGGCCGCGCATGCCGTCTCGGGAGCCGCATAACCGCCCAGGGTGCGGCTGCGCGTGATCGCCTGCGCCTCGGGCTCCCCTTCGCGCTGCAGGCGGTAGGTAAAATCCCATAGATCGTCGTTATCCTTTTGCGGGGTCACGGAAATCGTAAAACCGCGGTACTGTTCGCTGCGTGCAGTGATATCGTTCATGAATTCCTCCTTGTAGCAATGAGGTTAGCACGCGGCAAGGCGCAGGGTGCGCACGACTGCGATGGGCGCATATCTGTTTTTCGCATGCCGAATCTCAAATTTCAACATTTTTTGAACGGACTCTGGCGATATAATGTCCTTCCCTGTCCGTCCTTTGCTGCCGTGATGACCCCACAAATCCAAGCTTTCTTCGACACTGCCACCTCCACCGTCACTTATGTCGTCTACGAGGCCGACGGGCGGGACTGCGCCATCATCGATTCCGTGCTCGACTACGACCCCAAGGCCGGCCGCACGTCCACCGCTTCGGCCGACAAGGTGATCGCCTTCGTGCGCGAACACGGCTTGCAGTGCCGCTGGCTGCTGGAAACCCACGCACATGCCGACCACCTGTCCGCTGCGCCCTACCTGCAGCAGCAGCTGGGCGGCGACGTGGCCATCGGCGCCGCCATCCAGACGGTGCAGCAGGCGTTTGCCGCCGTCTACCACCAGGACGGCGCCAGGGCCGACGGCTCGCAGTTCGACCAGCTGTTCGCCCCGGACCAGGTGTTTCATATCGGCGCATTGGAAGTGCGCGCCCTGCACGTGCCCGGCCACACGCCGGCCGACCTGGCTTACCAGATCGGCGACGCCGTGTTTGTCGGCGACACCCTGTTCATGCCGGACGTGGGCTCGGCCCGCTGCGACTTTCCCGGTGGCTCCGCGTCCCTGCTGTACCGTTCCGTGCAGCGTTTGCTGTCGCTGCCGCCGCAGACCCGCCTGTTCATGTGCCACGACTACCCGCCCAACGGCCGCGCGCCGCGCTGGGAAGTGACGGTGGCCGAACAGCGCGCCAGCAATATCCACTTGCGCGACGGTATTACGGAAGAGCAATTCGTGGCCATGCGCACGGGCCGCGACGCCACCCTCGACATGCCGACCCTGATCCTGCCCGCCATCCAGGTCAACATCAATGCGGGCAAGCTGCCCGAGCCGGAAGACAACGGCGTGCGCTACCTGAAGATACCGCTCAATGCGATCTAGCCTGGTGATGTAGTTCCCTCACATGGCGTCAGACGCAACAACACAATGCACATGCTGCGTCTTCCGCCATGCCAGATCCCTCAGTACCATGTGGCGACCCTATCCGAGGATCCGCCACGCCATGCAACCACCGTCAACATCCGCTCCATCCGAGCAACAGACCATCACGCTACCCATGCGCGGCGCGCTTGCCAGCCTGTCTCTGGCCATGCTGCTGCCCGCGCTGGGCACCAGCATCGCCAACGTGGGCTTGCCCGACATGGCCAGGGCCCTGCACGCGCCGTTCCAGGATGTGCAATGGATCGTGCTGTCCTATCTGCTGGCCATCACCGCGCTGATCGTCAGCGTGGGGCGCCTGGGCGACATGGTCGGCCGGCGCCGCCTGCTGCTGGCCGGCATCGCGCTGTTTGCCGCCGCCTCCATCCTGTGCGCGCTGGCGCCCTCCTTGTGGCTGCTGGTCGCCGCGCGCGCCCTGCAGGGCCTGGGCGCCTCCGTCATGATGGCGCTGACCATGGCCTTTGTCGGCAGCACCGTACCCAAGGCCAGGACGGGCAGCGCCATGGGCCTGCTCGGCACCATGTCGGCCGTCGGCACCACGCTGGGTCCCGCGCTGGGCGGCCTGCTGATCGCGCGCTTCGGCTGGCAAGCCATTTTCCTCGTCAACGTGCCGCTGGCCGGCATGGCGCTGCTGCTGGCCTGGCGCTACCTGCCGGCCGACCGGCGAAGCGCCAACGCCAAACGGCCCGTGTTCGACCACCGCGGCACCTTGCTGCTGGCGCTGACCCTGGCCGCCTATGCGCTGGCCATGACCTTGGGCCGCGGCCATTTCGGCATGCGCAACGTGGCGCTGCTGCTGGCCGCCTGCGTGGGCGCCATCGTGTTCGTCCGCGTTGAACTGAAAGCGCCGGCGCCGCTGATACGCCTGGCCATGCTGCGCGCGCCCGTGCTGGGCGCCGGCCTGGCGACCAGCATGCTCGTGTCGACGGTCATGATGTCCACCCTTGTGGTCGGCCCCTTTTATCTCGCGCGCGGCCTGGGCCTGGGCGCTGCCGCCACCGGCATGGTGCTGGCGGCCGGGCCGCTGGTGGCCGCGTTCTGCGGCGTGCCGTCCGGCTGGCTGGTGGACCGCTACGGCGCGCGGCGCATGGGCGGCGCGGGCCTGGGCGGCGCGGCCGTCGCCTGCCTGGCGCTGGCCCTGCTGCCCGCCAGCCTGGGCATTCCCGGCTACGCCGCACCGATCATGCTGCTCACGGCCAGCTATGCGCTGTTCCAGGCAGCCAACAATACGGCCGTGATGGGCGATATCGCTCCCGAGCAGCGCGGCGTCATCTCCGGCATGCTCAATCTGTCGCGCAATCTGGGGCTCGTCACGGGCGCCTCCGTGATGGGCGCCGTCTTCGCTGCGGGCGCCGGCGATATCGCCAACGCCCGGCCAGCGGCCACGATCGTCGGCATGCATGCCACCTTCGGCGTGGCCAGCGCGCTCATTCTGGCGGCGCTGGCGATTTTCGTGCTAGGCCGCTCCCAAGGCAGGGCTGAAGACCCCGCATGATGCGCGCGGAGGCATCAGCCCGCATTGATCTGGCCCGCGCAGACGTCGACCACGCAGCCGCGCAGCCAGCGGTGGGCAGGGTCGGCATCCATGCGCGGATGCCACATCAGCGACACGGTCAGCTCCGGCATGCGCAGCGGCAGCGCAAAGGTGAACATGCCGGCGCGCAGATTGCCCGTATGGCGTTCCGGCACGGTGGCGATCAGGTCGGAGCCGGCGGCCAGCGCCAGCGCCGCCGTAAAGCCGCCGACGATGCTGGCGATCGTGCGCTGCAATCCCAGGGCGGCCAGCGCGTCGTCCATCGGCCCCGTATCCTGGTCGCGCCGCGCCACCAGCACGTGCTGGCCGGCCGCATAGCGCTCGGCGCTGATGTCGCCCTGCGCCAGCGGATGACCGCTGCGCACCACGCCCACGAAACGGTCGCCGAACAGCCTGCGCGTGCGCACTTCCGGGCTGCTGAGACTGCCGATCACGCCCGTTTCCAGGTCGATGCTGCCCTCGCGCAGCTGCGTGCTTTCGCGGTCGGGCTTTTGCACGAAGCGCAGGCGCACGCCAGGCGCTTGCGCGCCGATGTGCGCGAGCAGCGCCGGGCCGAAATTTTCCACGAAACCGTCGCTCGAACGCAGCGTGAATGTTTGCGCCAGCTGGCGCGGGTCCAGCTGCTCCGCCGGTCGCAGCACGGCCAGCGCCTCGCCCACAAGGTGGCCCACCCGTTCGCGCAGCTCCAGCGCGCGCGGCGTGGGCACCAGTTCACGGCCGGCGCGCACCAGCAGCGGATCGCCCGTCGTCTCGCGCAGGCGCGCCAGGGCGCGGCTCATGGCCGATGGGCTCAAGCGCAAGCGCCGCGCCGCGCGCGTGACGCTGCCCTCGGCGAGCAGCACATCGAGGGTAATCAACAGGTTCAGGTCGGGTAGCGACATTGGCGCTTATTCACCCTGCTCCGGCGCGCGGCCGATCTCGCCGTCGATATTGGCCAGGAACCAGGCCAGCGACGACATCAGTGCCACGTTGCGCTTGAGGTTATCCGGCTCGACCTTGTCCAGGGTGTCGGCCGGCGTATGGTGGTAGTGGAAGTAGCTGTGGCTGTCGACCAGCGGCTCGAAACTGGGCACGCCGGCCGTTTCCAGCCGGTGCAAGTCGCCCGTGCCCAGCGCGTCGCGGCGCGTGAATGCATGCGCGCCCATCGGCTGCAGGGCTGCCAGCAAAGGCGTAAACAGTTTTTCCGCCTTCGGTCCCACGCTGGCCTTGATGCCGAACGGGCGGCCGGCGCCGCTGTCCATCTCGATGGCCGCATATTGCTTGCCGAGCGCCTGCTTGTGGGCGTCGAAATAGGCCTGGCCGCCACGCCCGCCGTTTTCCTCGTTCATCCAGGCGATCACGCGGATGGTGCGGCGCGGGCGGTAGTCGAGCTTTTTCAGGGTTTCCACCACGCCCATGGCCGCCACCACGCCGGCGCCGTCGTCGTGCGCGCCCGTCGCCAGGTCCCAGGAATCGAGGTGGCCAGACACCACCACTACTTCATCGGCCTTGTCCGTGCCCGGCCAGTCGGCAATGACGTTGTAGCTGTCCGCGTCCGGCAGGTTTTGCGGCGTCAGGGTCAGGTGCATCTTCATGGGACCGCGCGCGGCCAGGCGGCCGATCAGCAGGGCGTCTTCCACGGTGACGGCGGCGGCCGGAATGCGCTGTTTGTCGTCCAGGCCCGTGGCGCCCGCGTGCGGGATGCGGAAGTTCGCGCCGCCGATCGAGCGCACCAGCGCGGCGGCCGCGCCCAGCTCCGCCGCAGCCCTGGGGCCGTTGAAACGGAAACGCGAACCCTGGCCATAGGTGACGCCGGCCAGGCCACGCTCGGCCATCTCCTGGTCGAACGGCGTGTCGATCAGCACGATGGCGCCCTTCACTTCCGGCGCACGCGCCTTGAGTTCTTCCAGGCTTTTGACGATGATCAGGGGCGCCGTCAGGCCGGCGGCCGGCGTCGCGCCCGAGCCGCCCAGGGCCGTGAGCACCACGCGCTGCGACACGCCCTGCGGTCGGCCCGCATAGTCGACGATTTCCGCCGTTTCCACGCCGCGCACCCAGTGCGGCACTTTCACGGGCTGCAGGGTGACGGTGGCGCCCAGCTGGCGCATGGTGTTCGCCACCTGCTGCACGGCGGCGGCGGCGCCGGCGGAGCCGGACAGGCGCGGGCCGATCAAATCCGTCATGTCGGCCAGGCGGGCGTAGGCCCAGTCGCTTTGCAGCGCCGTGTCGCGCACCTGCGCCAGCGCTTGCGGCGTGTTGCCTGGCGCGGCGGCAAAGGTCCCGGCGCTGACGATGCAGCCCAGGGCAAGGAATAAAGCGGAACGGCGCAGTGGCGCGCCAGTCAGGATGGTATGCATGTGATGTCAGTTCCAGTCAACGAAGTCGAAACGGGTGCGCCGTGGCCATGGGCAAGGCGCGGCTTTCTACGATAGCGTATTTATTCTGTCATTGCAGCAACTTTTACGGGATCGATTGCCTGTTTCCCCCGGAGTCGATTACCATCAGGATTCGTGATCGCCACCGGAAACCGACATGCTCAAGGGAACCCTCTGTACCGTCCGGCATTTGCAAGCTGCCGACCTGAACACCTATATTTCCCTCGTCAACGACTTGCCCTCGCGCGGCGAGTTTTTCTCCTTGCAATTCAAGTCGCCCGAGGCCATGCGGCGCGACTTCCTGCAAACGGGCTTTGTCACCGAAGACAGCGAATTGTTCCTCATCGAAGACAAGGCCCAGCACATCATCGGCACGATCACGCACTTCAAGAGCCGCACGCCGGCCTCGCGCGAGATCGGCTACCGCCTGTTCGACCGGCAGCGCGACGGGCAAGGCTACATCAGCGAAGCGACGCGCCTGGTGGTCGACTACCTGTTCAGCGCCTATCCGTATCACCGGCTGGAACTGCTGATGGACCCGCTGAACTTCGGCTCCGAGCGCATCGCGCAAAAGAACGGTTTTACCCAGGAGGGCTTGATACGCCAGGCCTTCTTCATCAATGGCGTGATGCGCGATGCCAAAATGTACAGCCTGCTGCGTCCCGAATGGCAGGCGCGTACGCGCTGACTTGTTACCACCGGGGCAGGATTGTAATAAGTTGTATTAGACGTGGAACAAGCTTGCGGCAGCGGATATAGTCCAGTTCATGCAGATCATTGTGATCTCGCCGGAATGGAAGGAAATGCCATGTTGAACAAGAAACTCCTGGGTGCGGTAATGGTAGCGGCAGTGGCGGTGTCTTCGGCCGCAGTCGCCGGTGACCGCGACTTCAATACCGTTGCAGGCGCCGTTGTCGGGGCGGCCATTGGCAACAGCACCGGCGGACGCAATGGTGCGATCGTCGGTGGCGTCATCGGCGCCGCCGTCGGCAACAGCATCAATACAAATGACCGCTATTACGACCGTGGCGGCTATCGCGGCGGCTACCGCGAAACCTATTACGCGCCTGCGCCACAGCCCGTGTACTACGCACCGGCGCCGCAGCCCGTGTACTACGCGCCGCCACCGCGCTACTACGGCCCGCCGGCTGTCGTCTACGTGCAACCGGGCCGCGGCTACTACCGTGATTATGACCGCCGCGACTACTATGACCGTGGCCACGGTCATGGCCACGGCTGGGGCCATCGCCGCTAAGCATTGCCCTGCATCACCCCGAAGAGACCTGCGCCAGCCTGCTGCCGCAGGTTTTTTTGCGAAATAGGCAAGGTATCGCTCCCGCACGATTTCGGCTAAGCTGTGTCCTATGATCAACATTGCTGGCCGCCTGGACCGCAACAACCGATGCATTTAATCAAAGACGGGCTCGACTTCGCCCCCTGGCTCGATGCCGCCGCCGGCAGCAGCGTGGGCGCCGGCCCGCTGCCGCGCCGCGAGAACCAGGATAACTTCCTGCTGATCGATGCCAGCGGCCACGCCGTCTGCCTGTCGCGCCAGGCGCCGTTCCACTGCCAGGTGCCTGGCTGGCCACGCGGCCATGTGCGCGCGGCCGTGCTCGACGGCATGGGCGGCCACGGCCAGGGGCGCGAAGCGGCGGAAGCGGCCGTGCAAGGCTTGCTGGCCGTGCCCGCCTGCCTCGATACGGCCAGCCTGGCTGCCAGGCTGGATCAGTTGCACACGCGCTTGCAGGATACCTTCGCCAGGACGACGCCAGCCCAGGCGCGTCCACCCGGCACCACCCTGACCTTGCTGGAAGTGCCGCCCGGCGAAGCGCCGCTGCTGTATCACGTGGGCGATTCGCGCCTGTATGAAATTGCCGACGGGGCGGCCAGCATCCTCACCGTCGACCACGTGCCGGCCACCGTGTATGCCATGCGCGGCGCGCTCGACGAGACGCGCTGGCGGGCCACCGTGCATGGCGAGCACCATCCGCAAATCTCGCAGGCATTTATCCTAGGCAACGCCATCAGCGACAGCTTGCAGCTCGACAAGCCATTAATGGGCCTCGATGCGGCCACCTTGCCGCCCTTCCTCGCGCATCTGGGCGACCGCCGCGTGCTGCGCGTGCGGCCCGGCGCCCACTATCTGCTGGCCAGCGACGGCTTCTGGGCCTGCGACGACCCGCTGGCTCTCACGGCCCGCTGGCCCGCCCTGTGTGCCGGCAAGACTGCGGCACAGGCCGTCACCGCCCTGTTGGACGATTTCCTCTCCCATCCGCCAACAGGTTTACATAGCGACAACCTTACCGTGCTGGCGCTGCGCTTCGATGCGGAGTTCACCGTCCCAAGCGGCTAGCGGCCAGGTAGCCGGCAGTCGCCGACACGGCCGACAGCACGGCGCCCCAGGCCATGTCGATCGCCGTCAAGGCCAGCGGCCAGTCGCGCAAGGTCGCATAGTTGCTCAAATCATAAGTGCCATAGGCAAGCAGCCCGAGCAGCGCACCCAGCGCCGCCGCCGTGGGCCCGCGGCGCGCGCGCAGGCCGGGCAGGATGGCAAACACCACCAGCCCCAGCACGTACAGCAGGTAAAACAGCACGGCCGGGCCCCAGCGGGGCGTGTCCGCCAGCAAGGGTCCCAGGGCTGCGGCGTACACCGGCTTCATCAGCACCGCCAGCCACAGGGCGTCGATGGCCAGGAAGACGCACAAGGTGGCGCCATAGGCAATGGCAAGCTGGAGCGGGCGTTGGGCAGGCATGGTCGTCTTTCGGCGTCAGGCGGCGCGTGGGGAACTGTTGCGCCAGCATAATGCAAAAAACGGCACCAGGGGGCGCATGAATGGGGAAGCAAGTCCATGACATATCAAAATAACATATCCAGAAAGATATAAAATGTGTTTTTGAGCAATTATTTCCAGGGCATGCATGACGAGGTGTGACCAGGGCAACGAATTTGGCCAAAAAGAGCGCATTCCGCTGCCGCGAAAGTTGCCAAGCAGGCGCAAAAGCGCGTAAGCTCTCATGTATAACAGAGGGCAGAATGTCCCCGCTCGATTCGAGTCAGAATGTCATGAAAAAATGCAGCAACCCGGAGCACCCGCACTGTACGTTCTGGGTCTTGCCTAGGGATACCGTCTGCGCGGGCAACCACCCGCAAGCGACGACTGCCCCCAGCAGCTACGACCTGTTGACCGCACTGCGCAGCGCCCGTTCCGAGCCATCGGCAACGGCGCTTCCGCACGCCCCTGCACATGATTCTGATAGTCGCGATGCTGTCATTCGCGATGCCGCCATTCAAACGGTAAGCCGCTCCGTGGGGGCCTGCGCCGCCCCCCCGGCGTTCACGCCAGCGCCCGTCGCGCCATCACCGGTCCCTCCCGCCTACCAGCCCGTGCAAGCCCACCTGCACATCAGCGGCTTCGACCCGCGCGCGGCAGGCGGACGGCAAACCCTGAAGATGGAGTTGCGCGGCATGAGTGCCGCCTGCGCGCCGCAGCTGACCTTGCGCCTGCGCTCGGACCTGATCCCGCGCGGGCACGTGCAGCATGATTTCGTGCGCACCACGCGCGGCGACTGGCGTCCCGTGTTTGTCGAGTTTTCCTCGCGCAACAAGGAACACGGGCAATACCAGATCGAAGTGGAAGTGCACAGCCACGTCGACGGCGCCGTGGCGCAGAAATGGGTATGCACGTTTGTCATCCTCGTGCCGCGCCGCGACGCCACCCTGACGGAAATCCACCAGATATTCCTCAGTACGCACAAGAACGTGCGCGTGATGGCCGACGACGCGTCGATCGCCCGCGTGACGGGCGGCGATGGCTGCAACCTCGACGTGACGGCGCGCAATGCCGGCATTGCCCACGTGGATCTGTCCGCGCCGCAAGGCAAGATCGACATGGGCTTTACCACCATCGCCTGGGACGAGGAGTTGATCGAAGTCGACCTTCCCGCCGCCAGCCACTGCCATCCGCACCCGAGCCAGGCCGCCTGTCTCGTCAATGCGGCGCCGGAAGCGGGCGAACAGCGCCAGATCCGCCTGTTCGCGCTGGAAGAATGCATGCTGGGCCGCTTCGAACTGGTGGATCCGGAAGCCGATGTACTGCTCAGCCATTTCAGCCCCGATGGCCAGGACAACAATGGCTTGACGCGGCGCCTGTCGGGCCGCCACGCCATTATCCGGCGCGGCCAGCAAGGCTTTGAAATCGAGGATGTGTCGCGCTATGGTTTGCTGCTCGACGGCGTCTGGCCCGGCAAGCACAAACCCGTACCCCTGCGCCTGGGCATGCGCATCGAATTGTCTGCCAGCATCAAGGGCATCGTCGTGCTCAGCGTCACGGCCCTGCTCGCGCATGGCGTGATCCTGCACCGCATCGACCACGGCGCCCGCGCCGAATGCTTTTATCTGCTGCTGCCCGACACCCAGCCCACGCCGGCCAGCCACCTTGCCACGCCGCAAGCCAGCGGCTTGCCCGTGCTTTTCCACCGCAACGGCGGCTTCTGGCACCTGGACACGGCCAGCGGCAAGGAAACGGCGCTGGCCCCCGCCACCGCGCTCGACAAGCTGAGCGGCTTCGCGCGGCACAAGCGCTTCGCCAGCGAACCGTATCCGGAGTGCTGGATCATCCGCACCGAAGGCGCGGCCCTGTGCGACAGCGCAACCATGCAAACGGCCTGATACAGCACCTCCTGACACCTGACCGCTAGCGCGGTACCAGCACCAGGAAAATCAGCGACAAGCCAATAATGAACACCGCTTCCAGCGAAAACACGAGGGCGGGAATCTGCAATTCGCGCGGAATTTTCATGGCGACACCTCTTCAAAACGTCAAACTGCTTTCAGCATAGCGCGCCCTGCGCCAAATACATTATCAGCCGCACAACATGGTTGTTGACCCGGCATGCATTGCCGAGTCCGCTGACCAAGCTATCCCGACACACAATTTAACAAATTATCAGCAGATATTCCGCAAATAGCCGCCCTCCACGCCCCTGCATACTGTATATTCATCCAGTTAATACCAGCTGACATTTCACACGGCGCCCGCAGGGCGTTTTACATTTCCTATGGCTTCCAACAAAGCGCATCATGCGACCGGTTGGGCTGCCGGCGTGATCGCCGCGGCCCTGGTCGCGCACGCTGGCGCCGGTGGCCCCTATCAAGTGCTGAGCATGCTCGCCTTTGTCATGGGGGCGCTGGGCGGCACGGCGCCGGACTGGCTGGAAGTGGCCTGGTGGGCGCGCACGCACAAGCTGTGGATCACGCACCGCACGTGGACGCACTGGGGCCTGGCCTGGATCGCCCTGCTCGTCTACACGTATCTGCAATTGCCGCATCACCCGTGGGCCCCGCCCCTGTTCGGCTTTGCCGCCGGCGGCATCATGCATCTGCTGGCCGACTGGCCCAATCCGCTGGGCGTACCGTGGATATTCCGCCGCCACTCGCTGCGCTGGTGGAAGAGCGGCCGCCACGACATCATCGTCATCATCGCCGCCTGGCTGGCCGCCACCATCGTGGCCGACCATGTATTTTTTGACGGCATCCACTGGCAGCGCAGCGTCCTGGCGCTGGACAGCCTGCTGCACTGGTCCGCCACTGCCCTGCAGCAAGCCTGGACGGATCTGCAACAGTGGCAGGAACGCTGGCGCCTCGGTGGCTGACGCCGATTGACGGAGGTCGCATGGCAATGTGATAATGAGTATCATTCTCAAACAGCCCAGCCAGCCGGCACCCCCGCGTTCCGTCAGCCCAGCTCTTCCCTTGCCTGGAGAACGCAGTGAGTACCGTCAGTCCCACCCATGCCAATCACCTGAGCACCCTGTACAGCGAGCATCACGGCTGGCTGTATGGCTGGCTGCGGGGCAAGCTGGGCAACCGCGCCGAGGCGGCCGACCTGGCGCAGGACACGTTCTTGCGCTTGCTGGGCAAGCGCGATTTGACACCGCTGGCACCGCTGCGCGAGCCGC
Source organism: Janthinobacterium sp. 67 (assembly GCF_002797895.1). NCBI lineage: Bacteria > Pseudomonadati > Pseudomonadota > Betaproteobacteria > Burkholderiales > Oxalobacteraceae > Janthinobacterium > Janthinobacterium sp. 67. Next base: position 1,755,939 of record NZ_PGES01000001.1, read on the forward strand.
GTGGCTACCTGGCGACCATCGCGCGCGGCTTGCTGATCGACCGCTACCGGCGCCAGGCGCTGGAACAGGCCTACCTGGAAGCGCTGGCGCAGCAAGCCGAACCGGTATCGATCAGCGCCGAAACGCATGCCATCATCATCGAAACCCTGCTGGCCATCGACCGCCTGCTCGACCGCCTGGGCGCGCGCACGCGGGCCATCTTCCTGCTGGCGCAGATCGAGGAGCTCAGTTATGTGGAGATCAGCCGGCGCCTGGGCGTATCCTTGCCCACCGTGAAAAAGCACCTGGTGCGCGCCTACACGGAATGCCTGATGCTGGCGGCCGGCTGATGTTCGGCGCATCCTCGTCCACTCCTATCGCCCGCAAGGTCCTGGCCGCCGCCGCCCACTGGCACGTGGAACTCCAGTGCGGCAGCGCCGACCCGGTCGCCCTGCAGGCATGGCGCGACGCCAGCGCCGAACATGAGCGGGCCTGGGAACTGCTGCGGCACATGGATGGCCAGCTGGCCACGATACCGGCGGCGCTGGCGATGCCTGCCCTGCAGGCGGCGCAGCAGCGCCGGCGCAGCGCCGCCAAGATACTCGCCCTGCTGGTGGCGGCCGGCGGCGGCATCGCGCTGGGCCAGGCAGGCCTGCAGTCCGCGCCTTGGCAAGCGTGGACGGCGTCCTTGCGCACGGCGCCGGGCCGGCGCCGCCACGTGACCTTGGCCGATGGGGGGCGCATGGAAATGAACACGGATAGCGCGCTCGATGTCGCTTACGGCGCCACGCACCGCTGCATCCGCCTGCACCATGGCGAAATCATGATCACGACGGCGTCCGATGCGCGCCCCTTCCTCGTCGACACGCCGCACGGCTTGATCCGCGCGCTCGGTACGCGCTTCGGCGTGCGCTGCGATGACGATGGCAGCACGGTCAGCGTCTACGAACACGCCGTGGAAGTGCGCTGCGCGGCGCGCCCGGACGCCGTGCGCCGCCTCCAAGCGGGACAGCAGCTGCGTTTCAGCGCAACCGGCACGCAGGACGTGCAGGCCATGCCCGCGCACCAGGACAGCTGGCTGCGCGGCATGCTGGTGGCCGCCGACTGGCCCCTGCAGCAACTGGTGCAGGAACTGGCGCGTTACCGGCGCGGGCGCCTCGCGTGCCACGCGTCCGTGGCGCGGCGGCCCGTTACGGGCACGTATCGGCTCGACGATATCGACGCCGTGCTGGAAAGCCTGTGCGCCTCGCACGGGCTGCAAGTGACGTACTTCACGCGCTACTGGGCCACGGTGGCGGCCCGGGCTACATAGTTATTTTCAGTTTTTTTGCGCCAGGGGTTGGTGTTTCGCTGCGCTGCTTCGGCTTCATGAATAGGTAGCCGATTCACACGCCGATTCACGTACCAATTCTTATCCCTTAGAGCAGAAAGACCGAGCATGCAGCTGACCACCCCCGTCCTCCATCCCGCCGCGCGCGCCATCCGCCTGGCCGTCATCGCCATGGCTTGCGCCGCCCCCGCCGCCTTTGTCGCCGCGCCCGCGCTGGCGCAAGGCCAGGCCGCCACCGCCCCGCAAGCCTATGCCGTACCGGCCGGCCCGCTGGCCACCGCCCTCAACGACTTTGCCGTCGCCGCCGGCGTCAGCCTGTCGACCGACCCGGCGCAGACGCGGGGACTGCGCTCGCCCGGCGTGCGCGGCAGCTTTGGCGTGACCCAGGGCTTTGCCCAGGTGCTGGCCGGCAGCGGCCTGGAAGCCGTGCAACTGCCGAACGGCGCCTACGTGCTGCGCCAGGCAGCCGCACCCTCCGCAGCGGCGGCCGGCGTGGAAAAGACCATGGCGCCCGTGACGGTCAGCGCCAGCATGGAGCGCGACCCCGTCAGTGAGCACAGCAATTCGTATGCGGCGCGCGCCGTCACCGTCGGCAAGGGCGTGCAGACCCTGCGCGAAATTCCCCAGTCCGTCAGCGTCGTTACGCGCCAAAAGATGGACGACCAGAATCTCAACACCATCGACGCCGTGCTGGCCAACACCACCGGCATCACCATGTACGACAGCCCCATGGGCGGGCGCTATGTGTATTCGCGCGGCTTCATGGTCGACACTTACCAGTTCGACGGCGTGAACCGCGCCATGTACTACCCGCAGGCGAACAGCTTTACCAGCAATACGGCCGTGCTGGACCGCGTGGAAATCGTGCGCGGCGCCACCGGCTTGCTGCAGGGCACGGGCTCGCCGGGCGCCGCCATCAACATGGTGCGCAAGCGTCCGCTGGCGGAAAAGCAGGTGCAGCTGGCGCTGAGCGCCGGCCGCTGGAACGACGTGCGCGGCGAAGTCGACGTCACCGGCCCCTTGAATGAGTCGGGCAGCATCCGCGGCCGCGCCGTGGCCGCGCATGAGCAGCGCGATTATTTCTATGACGTGGCCGACAGCCGCACCGACGTGCTGTATGGCGTGCTGGAATTCGACCTGGCGCCGGGCAGCAAGCTGACGACGGGCGCCAGCTACGAGAAACTGCACTCGACACCCTTCTTTTCCGGCATGGCCCGCTACCGCGATGGCAGCGATCCGAAGCTGCCGCGCGAAACCTTCCTCGGCGCCGACTGGAACCGCTGGGCGAGCCGCCAGACGGCCGTCTTCGCCGAATTCGAGCACCGTTTCGACGCCGACTGGCTGTTCAAGGCCAGCGCCAACTACACGCGCGAGCGGCATGACGTGAAATACATGTTCAGCCAGGGCGCGATCGATCCCGCCACCATGGCCGGCATGATGATGTATGGCGGCGTGTTCGACTATGGCAGCACCAACAAGGGCCTCGACCTGTCGCTCGACGGCAAATTCAACGCCTTCGGCCGCCGCCACGGCTTCAGCGCCGGCATCAACACGAACCGCCTGGAAAGCGACAGCGATTTCAGCCTGGCACTGCTGCAGCAGCCGAACAACCCTCTGCGGCCCAATCACGGCGTGGCCGAACCGAGCGACGCCTGGTTCCGCGAAAACAGCTACCGGGGCGATCCCAGCGTGACGAAAATGACGCAGACGGGCGCCTATGGCGTGGCCCGCTTCAGCGTCAGCGATCCGCTCACCGTGGTGGCGGGCGCGCGTGTGTCGAACTACAAATGGAGCAGCGTGTACCGCGACACGGGCGAGGTGTATATCGATCCGTACCGCGAAAACGGCGTCGTCACGCCGTATGGCGGTGTGATCTACGCGTTCGACAAGCGCTGGTCCGGCTATGCCAGCGTGTCCGACATCTTCCAGCCGCAAAACCAGCGCACGGCCGAAGGCGCCCTGCTCGACCCGCTCAAGGGGCGCAACCTGGAAGTGGGCGTCAAGGGTGAACTGTTCGACGGCAAGGTCAATACCTCGCTGGCGCTGTTCCGCATCGAGCAGCGCAACCGCGCCGAACTCGACCTGGTCAACACCTGCTCCAGCGGCACGGAATGCTATTTCTCGGCGGGCAAGGTGCGCAGCGAAGGCGTCGATGCGGAAATCAGCGGCGAAGTGGCACCGGGCTGGCAGCTGTTCGCCGGCTACACCCTGAACAATTTTAAATATCTGGAACAGACGTCGAATGCGGGCGTGATGTTCGCCAGTACCTACTCGCCGCGCCACATGCTGCGCGCGTGGAGCGACTACCGCCTGCCCGGCGCCCTGCAAAAGTGGAGTGTGGGCGGCGGCGTGAACTTCCAGACGGAGAGCTCGCGCGTGACGCAGAACGTCACGGTGGCGCAAGGCGCGTATGCCTTGTTCAGCGCGCGCGGCGCCTACCAGATCGACCGCAACTGGACGGCGTCGCTGTCCGTGACGAACTTGCTCGACAAGCGCTACTACCAGACGGTGGGCGCGCCTGCGTGGGGCAATTTCTATGGCGAACCGCGCAAGGCGCAACTGACCTTGCGCACGCGTTTCTAGACGAAACGCTTATGCCGGAGGACGCAATGGCGCCTTCGGCAGCGGGATGAATTCCGTCTCGCCCGGCACGCTCACCATGCGCTGGGCGGTCCAGTCGTCGGCCGCCTGCGACAATCGTTCCTTGCTCGACGAGACGAAATTCCAGAACAGGAAGCGGTGGCCGTCCAGCGGCTCGCCGCCGATGACGACGAACTGCACCGGACCGCCGCCTGCCGCCACCACGGGCACGGCCCCAGCTTCCAGCAAGGCCATGGTGTGCGGCGCGAGCGCCACGCCATCGACCAGCACGTCCCCGCTGACCGGATAGATCGCCGCTTCCGGCGGCAAGCCTTCCAGCCGTAATGTACGCCCCGCCTGCAGCGCCACGTCCAGGTACACCGTCTGCATGTAGGTGCGCACGGGCGACGTCCGACCAAAGGCCGTGCCGATCAAGACCTTGACGACGGCGCCATCGAGCGGCACGACGGGAATGTCGGCTTGCGGCGTGTGCGTAAAACTCGGTTCGTCCTCCTCGTGCGCCTTGGGCAGCGCGGCCCACAGCTGCAAGCCGTGCGTGCGGTGCGGCTGGCCCGCCAGGTCGTGCGGCGTGCGTTCCGAATGCACGATGCCGCGCCCGGCCGTCATCCAGTTGATGGCGCCCGGTTCGATGCGCTGGTAGGAGCCGATGCTGTCGCGGTGGTCGATCGCGCCCTCGAACAGATAGGTGACGGTGGCCAGGCCGATGTGCGGATGGGGGCGCACGTCGTGGTTGGCGTCGGGCGCCACGTCGATGGGGCCGAAATGGTCGAAGAAGATGAAGGGGCCGACGGCCTGCTTGGCCGCCGAAGGCAGCAAGCGCCGCACGACGAAGCCGCCGCCCAGGTCCTTTTCGTGGCTTTTCAGGATGGCCGCGCTCATGCCAGCACCGTCGTGATTTCGGTGGTGACGGCCGTCATCAGCTTGTGGATCGGGCATTTGCCGGCCACGGCCAGCAATTCCTGGCGCTGCGCATCCGTCATCTCCCCCGTCAGGTGCAGGGTGGCGGCCAGGCGGTACACGCCCTTGCGCTCTTCGCTGGCATCGCGCTCGGTCGACACTTCCACGTGTTCCAGTGGGATACCCTTGTGCCTGGCGTACCAGACGACGGTGAGCGCCTTGCAGGCCGACAGGGCCGCGTCGTACAGGTCGTGCGGCGAAGGGCCGGCGTCGCCGCCGCCCTCTTCCACCGAGGCGTCGGCGGAAATGATGTGGTCGCGCACGTGCACGATGTGGCGCATGGGTAGCGACTGGTCGCGGATGGCTTTGATGGTCATGGCGTTCCTTGGTGCGTTTGGAAAGCCACAATTTACACCGTTTGGCCGCTTGGCGCAGCCCGCTGCCCTGCAAAACTGGTCATGAGATACGGAACACGGCGTGACGACGCTGTACGCAGGACTTGCCTAGTCGAGCGTGCGCGCCACCCTGAACCCCACGATATCGTTCGACAGCACGGTTGAAAAGCCGTTCCGCAGGGCCGAGCGCAGGTAGCGCGGGTGGTACAGCCACGAGCCGCCGCGCAGGATGCGCCGGCTGCTGTCGCTGCCCTCTTCCCACGCGCTGCCATCGACGGGCGCGCCTTCGTAATTGTCGTGCACGACGTCCTGCACCCATTCCCACACATTGCCATGCATGTCGAACAGGCCCCAGGAATTCGGCGCGAAAGTGCCCAGCGGCGTCGTGCCGCCCCGGTACACGCCGCGCGGGCCGCCGTTATACACGTACAAGCCATCGTAGTTGGCTTGCTCGGTGCTGATCGTGTCGCCCACATTGAAGGCCGTGCGCGTGCCGGCGCGGCATGCGTATTCCCATTCCGCTTCGCTGGGCAGGCGGTAGTGCCGGCCCGTGCGTTCGCTCATCCACGCCAGGTACAGCTGCGCGTCATTCCAGCTCACGCCCACCACCGGGTGCTGGTCGTTCTGCACGAAGCCGGGATTGTCCCAGTCCGTCTCGGAACCGCCCGCCCAGCCGGTCGCCTTGACGAAGGCGCGCCATTCGCCCACGCTGACGGGGTGGCGCGCCAGCGCAAACGGGCGCTCGATGCCGACCCAATGCTGCGGCATTTCGCGCTCGAGCCACGTCTGCTGCGAGCCGGCCTGGATGGCGGCCTTGTGTTCCGTCTCGTGCGCGCCCATCTGGAAGCGGCCGCTGGGAATCAGTACCAGTTCCGGCCCCTGGCCCGAGCCATCGAGAAAATCGTCGCGCAAGACGCCTTCCGCATTGGGCACCGGTTCCACGTGCTCGGCTTCCGGCGCCGGTGCGGATGCCGGTACCGGGGCAGCGGCTGCCGCGGCGCGGCTGGCCTGTTCCTTGCGCGCGCGTTCCTGCTCGGCGCGATAGGCCGCTTCCGCCTTGGCGACGATGGCCTTGCGCTGCAACTCCTGGTGTTCCTGCAAGGCGGTGGCCGCATCGGCTTCGCGGCGTGCGCGCAGCTGGCCGCGCAGCGCTTCCTTGCGCAGCTTGCGCGCCTCTTCCGCTTCGAAATGGCGCTGCGCCTCCTGTTCGCGGCGCAGTTTGTCCTGGCGCTGCTTTTCCAGCGCGGCGGCCTGGATCTCGGCCTTGCGGCGCTGGTCCAGTTCTTCCTGACGTATCCGGGCCTGCTTGAGTTCTTCCTCGCGGGCCTGTTCGGCGGCCAGCGCCGCTTCCCGTTGTTGCTGCGCCTGCTGCGCCGCGCGCGCCTGCTGCTGGCGCGCCTGTTCCGCCAGTTCTTCGGGCGACGGTCCGGCCGCGCGTTCCAGGCTTTCCAGCAAGGCTTGCACGGATTGGGGCCGCAGTTCCGGCGTCAGCGAAAACCCGTTCTGCAGCACTTGCCATTGCTGCGCGTTGAGCGCTTGCGGCGCCGATGGCAAATGGCTGGCATTGCGCGCATCGTCGAACGGCATGCGCCCTTCGAGCATCTGATAGATCATCACGGCCACGGCATACACGTCCAGGCGCGGGCTGGGCTGGCGCTGGTTGGCGCCGGCCTCGGGCGCCCGGTAACCGTGCGTGCCCGCATTCGGCATGTCCAGCGCCAGGCTGCTGTCCGCATTGCGCACGCGCGTAGCGATGCCGTAGTCGAGCAGCTTGACGTCGCCCTTCGCCGTCAGGAAGACATTGCCCGGCTTGATGTCGCGGTGCACGAGCTTGTGCTTTTCCCACGCATACGACAGGGCGTCGGCCACCGGCTGCAGCAGTTCCTGCACGGTGGACAGGGGCAGCGCGCCCGTGCGCGCCAGATAGTGCTCGAGGTCTTCGCCATCGAGGCATTCCATGATGATGAAATAGCTGGCCGTGGCCGGGTCCTGCGCCCACTCGTAGACGCGGACGATGTTTTCATGCGCGAGTTTGCGCGCCTGGGTCGCTTCCTCGATCAGCAGCTTGGCATGGGTGGCGCTTTGCGTCAGCTGCGGCGGCAAGATCTTCAGCGCCACCATTTCGCTGCTGCCCAGCTCCGCGTGCGTGGCGAGGTCGGTTGCTTGCCACACCTGCCCCATGCCGCCCGTGCCGATCAGCCGCTCGAGCCGGTAGCGGCGGTTTTGCGGGCCGATTTCCTGGCCCGTCATGAAGCCCAGCTCCGTCCCCTGGCGCACGGGCGGCGGCGCGGGCACAGGCGCAACGCCTGGCGGCGCGTACTCGGCGTCGAGAATGGCGTTCTTGCGGCGTTCAAATTCCTGCTCGCTGAGCAGCCCGTCGTCGTGGAGGGCCCGCAGTTCCCGCAGTTTTTCTCGTGCTTTTTGCATCATCTGGGGTAGAACGCTTCCGTCAAGGCTGCAAGGCGACGCCGCAGGCGGCGCAGAATTTATCTTCCGGATGGCCCGCGCGCTGCGCGTGGCCGTTCTTGCAGCGGGCCGGTGCTGCTGCTGCTGCGGCGGCGGCGCCCGGCTGCAGCGCCTGCGCCACGGCCACGCCCAGCTGCGCCTGCGCCGACAGGCCATGCGCGTGGGCCGCGTTCTGCAAGTTGATCAGGTCGAGCTGCTGGCGCCGTTCGCGTTCCGCCTGGCCTTCCAGGTAGTTGCGCTCCTGCGCCACGCTGTCCTGCGCCATGCGCATGGCGTCCAGCGGCGCGACGCTGTTCTCGGCCGCCGCCAGCGCCGCCAGCGCGTGGATCTGCTCGGCGCTCATGCCCGCCTGCAGCTGCGTTTTCAGCACTTGCGCCAGCACGGCCGCATTCTGCCCGGCGGCCATCGCCACCTTGCCCGTGTCGCTCAGCGAACCGATTTTCTCGATGCGGTCGATGTCGATGCGCGCCAGTTCGGCCGCGTGCGCCTGCTGCGCCAGCAGGGCTTCATATTCACCTTTCCAGCGCGCGTAATCGCTTTCGCGCTGCTGCGCCATGGCCAGCAGATCGCGCTGCCATTGCGCTTCCTGTTCCAGCTGGCGCAGCTGCTGGCGCTGTTCCTCGATGGCCAGCGCGTCGAGCTGCGCCAGCTGCGTTTGCTGCTGCAGCTGGCGCGCGTGCACGCCGTCGGCCTCGATGGTGCGCAGCAGCTTTTCCTGCTGCGCGATGGCGTCTTCGCGCGCGCCGCCGCGCCGCAGCGCCGCGACTTTTTCCGCGATTTCCGCCGCCTGCACCTGGGCCGCTTCATCCTTGTGCGCTTCGGCGCGCAGCAGTTCGCGCTGGCGCGCCAGCTGCATCTGGTCTTCCCACTCCTGCACCCGCTCCGCTTCGCGCTTGCGCGCCGCATTCGCCAGCATCAGGCCCTGCCACGCGGCCTGGTGCTGCTCCGCCTCCAGCTGCGCCTCGCGCCGGGCCGCCTCCGCTTCCGCCTGGCGCAGGCGCGCCAGCTGGGTGCGGCGGCCCGTCTCGTCGTCGATCAGCAGCGCGCTTTCCACCTGCTGCGCAATCGACTGCAAGTGCACCTGGTGCGTAAAGCGCTGCTGCGCCAGCTGGATCTGTTCGCGCCCGTGCAGCTGCGACAGTTCCAGCTCGCTGCGCATCTTGATGGCGGCCAGCGCCCGCACGTGTTCCCAGTTGGCCGCTTCGTCGGCCCGCTGCGCCCCTTTTTGCGCCAGTTCCTGTTCCAGCTCGCCCAGCGCCAGCGCGGCGCCATGGTCGAGCGCCTGGCGCCGCGATTTCGCTTCCAGGATGCGGCCATACAGGTCGATCTGGCGCCCGCGCAGCGCTTGCAGGCGCTCCGCTTCCTGGTGGTTCAGTTCCGCCTTTTCCAGCGTCGCATCCTGTTGCAATTCCGCGCGGCGGTGCGCGTGGCGCGCCGCCAGTTCCTCGCGGCGGATGCGCTGCCACTCTTCCTCGTTATACAGCTGGTCGAGCTGTTTCATGCGCTCCAGGCTGTGCTGCTCGAGTTCCTGCGCCGGCAAGCCGCCCAGCCACAGGGTGCCGATGGCCGCATCGCCGTCGCCCGCGCGCTTGTCGTGCCGCAGGCTCAGCGTTTCCACGCGCGCCACGGCCAGGCCGCTGGGCGCCAGGCGCTGCGTCAGGGCCGATTGCAGGCGTTCGTTCAATTCGGGCCGCAAGTCGGCATTCGCGTCCATCTCGCGCAGCGCGCGGCTGCCGATGAATTCCAGCGCGATCTGGCGGACGGACGGCAGCAGCAAGGCGTGCAGGTGGGCGCGCGTGACGGCGCCCGGCGCGCGCATGAACTGGCGCGCGAACGCATCGGGCTGGCCCAGCGCGATGTCCACGCGCAGCGACGCGGCCACGTCCAGCAGCTCCGTGCTGGCCAGGCCGGGCAAGTCGAAGTCCAGGCTGACGGCGTCGGCGCGCGCGATCAGCACTTCGGCCGGGCGCGCCGGCAGTAGCGCGGGCAGTCGCGCGAAGAAGGCGGCGCTGTCGTAGTCGCCAGCCGGTATCAAGGTGAAAGCGTCCGATTGCACGATCCAGGCGCGCGACGCGGCCGGCACCTGCAGGCGCCGCGCGGCGCTGCCGAACAGCGAGGACAGTTCGCGCACGCCAAAGAACAGGGCCAGTTGCCCATCAGCAAGATGCCATTGATTGGCATGCAGCACCGCGTCGCTGTCGGGTGCTCCCAGCGACAAGCCGCATTGCGCGCAATAGCCGGCGGCGGCGCCGTTCTTGTGCTCGCAGCGCGGGCAGCGGGCGCCGCCAAAACCAAACAATTGGAACATGTGTGACTCCTGATGAGAATAATGGTGTGCGCAACACGGCTGCCATGCCGATTCTAGCAGGATAGCCGGGCCTCACTTGCCGCGCACGGCATGGGCATGGCAGTGCGCAGCGTCAGATAATGCCATAGAGCAATTGCATTCATATGCGCGGATACAGGGCTAATTAGGCCTCAATTCAAGCGGTCGCCCGCCAGCGTCGCGCGCAGGCATTTCAGCGCCGTTTTTTTGCAGGCCATCCCGCCAAAACCACGGCTGGTCGCATGCGCATGGCGCGCCGGCCCGCGCATGGCTACAGTGCATGCATACCCACCCGCCACCCGAAAGGAACCATCATGAAAGCCTTGAAAAACATGGAAGCCATCTTCACCATCGCCGTCGCCATCGCCTGCGGCGCCAGCTATGCCAGCTTCATGCAGCCATCGGCGGTCAGGACGGCCGACGTGGTGCAAGCGAACGCCATCCCCGTCGTGGTGGTCAGTGCCAAGCGCCTGACGGAACAGGAAAAGAAAATCTCGCTGATCGAGGAACGGCAAGCCTTGCTGGGCAACGCCACCGCCAGCACCTTGTGAGCCTGCGATGCTGATCCCACGCCGCCTGGCGCGCGTTTGAATCCCGCCGCGCCAGGCCGCCATTTGTATCGGCCACGGATACACGGCCACACAGCATTGTGTCAATTGTAATAAGTTGAATCAAAGGCGATCTGCCCGCCTGCAAGCGCCTATAGTCCATTTCAAGCAATCACCGAAATGGAGCACATCATGAAACCCATCACACTCTACGCAGCAGCCATGCTTGCCATCAGCACCGCGGCTTTCCTGCCTGCGCAAGCGATGGCCCAAGGCCAGGTCGGCGTCAGCATTGTCATCGGCAACGCCCCGCCTCCGCCACGGTTTGAAAGCGTGCCCGCGCCGCGCGCCGGCTATGTCTGGGCGCCAGGCTACTGGAACTGGGATGGCCAGCGCCACGTCTGGACCGACGGCGAATGGCTGCGCGAACGGGGCGGCAACCAGTACCGCCGCGCCGCATGGATACAGGAGAACAACCGCTGGCGCCTGGACCGTGGCGGCTGGGTCGAGGCACAGGTGCTGCCCGTGCGCTATGACGACATCCGCATCGCCCCGCCGCCGCCGCGCCGGGAAGCCATCCCGCGCGCGCGCCACGGCTACGTCTGGGCGCCCGGCCACTGGGAATGGCGCAGCCAGCGCTACGCGTGGACGCCAGGCGTATGGATCGCCGAACGCCCGGGCTACGTGTATGCGCCGCCCGCCTGGAACCAGCGCGACGGCCGCTGGCAGATGGAGCAAGGCCGCTGGTCGCGCGGTCCGAACGGCGACCGTGACCACGACGGCATCCCCAACCGCTATGACCGCGACAATGGCAACCGCCACGACCGCGACGGCGACGGAGTTCCGAACCGCGACGACCGCAGGCCCGACAACCCTCGCCGCTACTAAGTAGCGAACAGCAAGGCTACCCTTCGCGGTGGCCTTGTCATTTTCCCGACACATCCGTGTATTAAAATCGCGCGACGATCAATTACACTGCGCGAGAAAGATTCACGATGGCGATGGAAACTGCCGGTTTTACCTACGGTTCGGATACTTCGGGCCTGGTCTGGGGCTTCCTGTTTGGCCGCGAGGCGCAGCCGCTGGCCCTCGACTCGACGGCCGCGCTGGCCTGGCTGGCCGATGGCGCGGCCAGGCCGGCGCAGGAATTCGTCTGGCTGCATTTCAATCTGTCGCATGCGGCCAGCGAAAAATGGCTGATGGCGCACACGCAGCTGGCCGACGAATTCTATGAAACCCTGCACCAGGGTTCCCGTTCCACGCGCATCGAACAGGCGGAAAACACCCTGATCGCCGTGGTCAACGATGTGGTGCACAATTTCTCGTTCGAGGCGTCCGACATTTCCACCATGTGGGCCAGCGTGGCGCAAGACCTCGTCATCACGGCGCGCCGCGCGCCGCTGCAGTCGATCGAGCGCCTGCGCCAGGCCGTCATCAAGAACCACGAGCCGATCCGCTCATCGGTGGAGCTGCTGATTCATCTGCTGCGCGACCAGGCCGACGTGCTGGTCAACATCGTGCGCGACGCCGTGGCGCGGGTCGACGATATCGAAGACCACTTGCTGGCCGGGCGCCTGGTGCCGAAACGCGAAGACCTGGGCGCCATGCGGCGCGTGCTGGTGCGGCTGCAGCGCCTGCTGGCGCCGGAACCGGCCGCCCTGTTCCGACTGCTGCAACGCCCGCCCGCGTGGGTATCGGAGCTCGACAGCCTGGAATTGCGCCAGTCGACGGAAGAGTTTTCCGTCGTGCTCAGCGACATGTCCTCGCTACAGGAACGCATCAAATTGCTGCAGGAGGAGATCGCCGCCAGCGTCAACGAGGAAAACAGCCGCAGCCTGTTCGTGCTGACCATCGTCACCGTGCTGGCCTTGCCGATCAATATCATCGCCGGCATGCTGGGCATGAACGTGGGGGGGATTCCGCTGGCCCAGCATCCGCAGGGCTTCTGGATCATCGTCGCCATCATCGTCACGTTTACGGTCGTGGCGGGATGGCTGGTGGTGCGCGTGCAACGCAATAGTTCTTAAGCGAAAGCACGGCCTGGCAGGCGAACGGCGGGCGCCGTCCGCCGTGACTGCTTATCGGTGGTATTCGCCAGCCCGTTCAGGCTGGTAAACGATTTCCTCGATCTTGACCTTGACCACGCCGCCGGGCATGGGCCAGGCCATGCTGTCGCCCACGGACAGGCCCAGCAGCGCGCTGCCGACGGGCGCCAGCACGGAAATGCGGTCGGCCGGGCCTTCCACGTCCTTCGGATACACGAGCGTCAGGCAGAATTCCTCCTTGTTTTCCACCGTGAAGCGCACGGTGGAATTCATCGTCACGACGGTCGGCGGGATCTCTTGCGGCTCGAGCACCTCGGCGCGGCCCAGCTCGTCGAGCAAGGCGGCCTTGTCCGGCGACAAGTTGTTACCCAAGGCATACAACAACGCTTCCAGTCGTTCCAGGTCTTGTGACGACAAAATAATTTTTGGTTTTTTTTCCAAGATATCCTCACTATTGATCATCAGGGCGACGTCCGGTTTTGCCGGCGGCTGCTGACTTGGCCGCGGCAGACAAAACAAACAGCATCAGGACGTCCATCATCAGCGGATTATGGACGAACTCGCGGAGCAAGGCCATAGCGTTCTCGCATTCTTCCTTAAAATTTATTAAAATCAATGACTTGCAATGGTCGATATAGACAAAAAGTTAATCTGCACCGCGATAGCCAGCGGCATTGAAGTTATTCTTGCTGGATTTTGTTTACTGTCAGCATTGTTTTAAGAGAAAAAAAACGGCGAGCAAAAAAAGGATTAAAATTCAGCATGAATTATTATTAGAAAGACACGCCCGCCTTTTTCATCTGTCTCGTCGCCCTGCCAGCTGCCACCGGTGCGCGGCATGGGCACTAAATTGCCGCGCGCCCTGTACTTTCACGCTGCAAAATGACAATATGTCGGCCTTAGCAACACTTGGCAACACGTTGAGAGTTCCGGCTCACTTCGGTTTTCATCAGACTGGAACGTAAAGTATGGCAGGGCGAGGCGGCATCACACGGGGCGGCGGCAAGCGGGGCCGGCAGGAGAATGCGTCATGATGGCGCCATTGATGCTGCCCTCGGCGCAATTGCGCGGCGACCGGATAGCCCGGCTGAATTTGCTGGCCGCGGCGGCCATGCTGGCCATGGCCAGCCTGCTGCTGATCCTCTTCCAATTATTTTCCCTCCAGTCATCCTTCCAGCGCAACCTGCACATCCAGGCCGACATGCTGGCGCCCGCCGCCGCCGAGGCCCTGCGCCAGGGCAACCATCTTGCAGCACAACAACTTCTTGCTTCCCTCGCCGCCGCCCCGCACGTCCGACAAGCGCTGCTCTACAACCCGTACGGCGCGCCCTTTGCCCGCTACGCGCGCAGCAGCACCGACGCCGCGCCCGCCGCGCCGCGCAACGGCCTGCACCTTGATTACCTGGACGGCGGCGCCACGATATTGAAAGCCTTGCCCGGCGGCGGTGCGCTGTACCTGCACGCCAGCCTGGCGCCGCTGTACGCCAGCCTGGCCCAATTTGCCGCCTTCACCCTGCTCGTCTGCCTGTGCGCGTTCGGCCTGACGTTCCTGATGGTGCGCCGCACGCGCACCGCCGCCCAGCAGGCGGAAAACCATTTGCATTACCTGGCCCACGTCGACTCCGTCACGCAGCTGCCGAACCGACATGAATTCAACGACGCCCTGGCCTACGCGCTGGCGCGCGCCGACCGCCAGGACAGCAGCGTGGGCCTGCTGCTGCTGGACCTGGACAACTTCAAGGTGGTCAACGATACCCTGGGCCACCACTGCGGCGACCAGCTGCTCAAGCTCGTGTCCGAGCGCCTGGTGGCCATCCTGCGCGGCACCGACATCATCTGCCGCATCGGCGGCGACGAATTCGTCGTCATCGTCGAACCGGCCGACGACAGCTCGGAAATGGCCAGCGTGGCGCGCAAGATCCTCGCCGTGCTGGCCGAACCGTTCGACCTCGAAGGCCACCAGCTGTACGTCAGCGCCAGCATCGGCGTGAGCCTGTATCCGTTCGACGCCCATGACGTGGCCACCCTGACGCGCAATGCCGATACGGCCATGTACCATGCCAAGCACCAGGGCAAGAACCGCTACGCCGTGTTCAAGGCCGAAATGGAATTGCGCGCCCAGCGCCGCCTGCGCATGGAAGCGAACCTGCGCCGCGCGCTGCAAAACGAGGAACTGTATCTGCACTACCAGCCGCAGATCGATTTGCGCAGCGGGCGCATCGTCGGCGTGGAAGCGCTGATACGCTGGAACTGCCGCGAAATGGGCCAGCTGAGCCCAGCCGAATTCATTCCCGTGGCCGAGGAAAGCGGCATCATCGTCGACCTGGGACGCTGGGTGCTGCAAAGCGCCTGCCGCCAGGCGGCCGCCTGGTACAAGGCGGGCCTGCTCGATTCGCTGGAACACGTGGCCGTCAACCTGTCGGCCTGCCAGGCGCGCGACCCGGGCCTGATGGACGATATCCACGCCATCCTGCACGAAACGCAGCTGCCGCATGGCTTGCTGGAGCTGGAAATCACGGAAGGGGTCCTGATGGACAATATCCACGCCAATGTGGAACTGATGCGGCGCCTGCAGGAAGCGGGCATCCACCTGTCGGTCGACGACTTCGGCACCGGCTATTCCTCGATGTCCTACCTGAAGCGCCTGCCGATCGATCAATTGAAGATAGACCGCAGCTTCGTGCGCGACCTGCCCGGCGAGGGCGAAGCCATCGTCACGGCCATCATCGCCATGGCGCACAGCCTGCATCTGAAAGTGGTGGCCGAAGGGGTGGAAACCTTGCGGCAGGTGGAGTTTTTGAGAACGGCGGGCTGCGACAACGTGCAGGGCTTCTTCTTCGCGCGTCCGATGACGGCGGCGCAGCTGACGGCCTTGCTGCTGGAGCGGCGCGACTGGAGTACGCGCACGATTTTGCCGGTGTAGGTCAACTACGCCCCAAGCAAAGGCTGGGGTCAGACCCGGCGGGTCTGACCCCGGTACTTCACCACATCAAGCCAGCTTGGCCGAATGCTCGCGCGTCGCGTGGAACTTCAGCTTCGGCCAGCGCTCTTCCGTCAGGCGCAGGTTCACGCCCGACGTGGCCAGGTAGGCCATGTTGCCGGCCGCATCGTAGGCCACGTTGTGGCCGAGCGCGTTTTCGAAATCCTGCAGGATGCGCTTGTCGTCGCAGCTGACCCAGCGGGCGCTGCTGATGCTCGTGCCTTCGAACACGGCGTCGACGCCATACTCGTTGAGCAGGCGGCTGGCCACCACTTCGAACTGCAGCACGCCGACGGCGCCCAGTACCAGTTCGCCGCCCTGCACCGGCTTGAACACTTGCACCGCGCCCTCTTCGCCCAGCTGCTGCAAGCCCTTGTGCAACTGCTTGATCTTCAGCGGATTACGGATGCGCACGGAGCGGAAGAAGTCCGGCGCGAAGTACGGGATGCCCGTAAACGTCAGCATCTCGCCTTCAGAAAAACTGTCGCCGATCTGCATGTTGCCGTGGTTCGGCAAGCCGATGATGTCGCCCGCGTACGCCTCTTCCACCTGTTCGCGCGACGATGCCATGAACGTCACCACGTTCGACACCTTGATCTCGCGGCCCAGGCGCAAGTGCTTGACCTTCATGCCGCGCTCGAAACGTCCCGAGCACACGCGCAAAAACGCGATGCGGTCGCGGTGGGCCGGGTCCATGTTCGCCTGGATCTTGAAGACGAAACCGGTAAATGGCTGCTCGGTCGGATCGACGGAACGCACAGTGGCGTCGCGCGGGCGCGGCGCCGGGGCCCAGTCGACCAGCGCGGACAGAATCTCGCGCACGCCGAAGTTGTTGATGGCCGAACCGAAGAACACGGGCGTCTGCACGCCGGAGAGGAATTCTTCCAGGTTGAACGGGTTCGATGCGCCATGCACCAGTTCCACTTCCATGCGCAGCTGGTCCATCTCGAGCGGGAACATCTCCTGCAGGCGCGGGTTGTCGATGCCCTTGATGATTTCAAAGGCGCCGTCGGCCTTCTCTTCACCGGCCTTGAACAGCATGATCTCATCGTTCAGCAGGTGGTACACGCCGCGGAAGTTCTTGCCCATGCCGATAGGCCAGGTGACGGGCGCGCACTGGATCTTCAGCACCGATTCAAGTTCGTCGAGCAGGTCCAGCGGATCGCGCGTCTCGCGGTCCATCTTGTTCATGAAGGTGACGATCGGCGTATTGCGCATGCGGCACACGGCCAGCAGCTTGATCGTCTGCGCTTCCACGCCCTTGGCCGCATCGATCACCATCAGCGCCGAGTCGACCGCCGTCAGCACGCGGTAGGTATCTTCCGAGAAGTCCTGGTGGCCCGGGGTGTCGAGCAGGTTGACGACGTGGTCGCGGAATTCGAACTGCATCACCGAGGAAGCGACGGAAATGCCGCGCTGCTTCTCGATCTCCATCCAGTCCGACGTCGCGTGGCGGCCCGATTTGCGCGCCTTGACGGTACCGGCCATCTGGATCGCGCCCGAGAACAGCAGCAGTTTTTCCGTCAGGGTGGTCTTGCCCGCATCCGGGTGGGAAATGATGCCGAAGGTGCGGCGGCGCTGCACTTCGCGCGCGATCACGGCCGGCGCCTTGCTGCTCGCCGGCGCTGCTGCGCTGTCCGCGCTGTCGCTGGAATCGGGGGTGTTGATGTCGTTCTCGTTGGCCATATTGGTGACCATAATATGGCCCTCGCAAAAAACCCTCGATTTTACAGAAGGATCGGCCTTCCGTGTGAACTGCTTCACTCTGGCGAACGGCAAAATTGGCCACTTCATCAAGGGGTCACAATCCACAGGCAACATTGCACTGCAGAAATGTTGCCACTCTTCCCTGGAAACCCGATGAAAATCCTCCTCACTCCCGCCATCCGACTCATGCAGCGTTTGCGCCTGCTGCCCAAATTCATGCTTGTCAGCCTGGTCTTCCTGCTGCCTTTGGCGCTGGCGACCACCCTGCTGATCTCGGAGCTGGGCAAATCGCTGGCCCAGGCGCAGGACGCGCAGCGTGGCGTGGCCTATGTGCGCCAGTTGCAGCAAGGCACGCGCCTGCTGCAGCAGCGGCGCGGCCTCGAACATTTGCGCCTGAGCGGCAAGGCGGGCATGGACAATACGGCCCTGAACGCGCGCATCACGGCCGCGCTGGCGGCCCTGGCGCGCCTGCCGGCGGGCGCCGGCCTGCCGCAGGCGGTGGCGCTGAACAAGCAGTGGCAAGCCCTGCTGGGCCGCCAGGCCGGCGTCGCGGCGCGCGACAGTTACGCGGCGCACACGGCGCTGCTGCGCCAGGCGGCCAAACTGGGCCAGCTGGTGGCCGACCGCTCGCACCTGAGCCTGGACCCGGACGCGGGCGCCAACCACCTGAGCGCCGCCTTCACGGCCACCCTGCCCGACCTGGCCGAAAGCCTGTCGGACATCGCCGGGCGCGGCGCCGCCTACATCGACACGGGCCTGTTCGAAGCGAATGAAGATCAACTGGTCAACGCCAACGCCCTGATCGCGCGCCACGAACTGGAACGCCTGCCGGCCCGCTTCGACGAAATCCTCGCCGCCAGGCCGGAGCTGCGCGCCAGCGTGCAGCCGGCCCTGAAAGCCGTGCCGGTCGCGCTGGCCTTTCTCGAACGCACGAAAAACGAAGTGACGAATTCCTACGACCAGACGTCGGGTGCGCAATTCCACGCGGCCGGCATGCAGGCGATCGACGCCCTGCACGCGCTCTCCGGCGCTTCCGCCAGCGCCCTGGACGATTTGCTGGCGCAACGCATCGCCCGCGACGAGGCGCGCCGCGGCCTGATCCTGGCGGCCATGCTGCTGGTGCTGCTGGCCGCCGCCTACCTGTGCGCGGGCTTCTATGCCGCATTCGCGCGCGACGTGACGCAATTGCGCGTGGCAGTCGGCGCGGCGGCGGCGGGCGACCTGTCGCAGCGCATCACCTCGCAGGCGCACGACGAGATCGGCGACCTGGTGCGCGACTTCGGCGCCATGACGCACGGCCTGGCCACCCTGGTACAGGAAATCCGCGGCGGCGCGGCCGTCATCGCGGCGGCCGGCGCCGATATCGCCCAGGGCAACGCCGCCCTGTCCGGCCACACGGCCACGCAGGCCGATGCGCTGGGCGCCACCGTGGACTCGATGCGCGAGCTGACGGCCACCGTCGGCCGCAACGAAGCCCACGTAGGACAGGGACGCACGCTGGTGGCGACAGCGGCCGACGTAGCCCTGCGCGGCGGCCAGACCGTGGGCGCCGTCGTCGACACCATGGCCTCGATCAAGGCCAGCTCGCACAAGATCGTCGACATCATCGGCGTCATCAACGGCATCGCCTTCCAGACGA
Source organism: Janthinobacterium sp. 67 (assembly GCF_002797895.1). NCBI lineage: Bacteria > Pseudomonadati > Pseudomonadota > Betaproteobacteria > Burkholderiales > Oxalobacteraceae > Janthinobacterium > Janthinobacterium sp. 67. Next base: position 1,774,852 of record NZ_PGES01000001.1, read on the forward strand.
ATATCCTGGCCCTGAACGCGGCCGTCGAAGCGGCCAGGGCCGGCGAGCAAGGGCGCGGCTTTGCCGTCGTCGCATCGGAAGTGCGCAGCCTGGCGCAGCGCTCGAACGAGGCGGCGCTGGAAATCAAGCGCCTGATCGGCGATTCCGTCGCCACCGTGGATGCGGGCGGCGACCTCGTCAATGCCGCCGGCAGCACCATGCGCCAGGTCGTCGACGCCGTGCAGCAGGTGGCCGTGGTGATCGGACGCATCAGCAGCGCCGGCGCCGAGCAGAATGGCGAGATCGCCCGCATCAACCAGGCGCTGGCGCAAATCGACGACATGACGCGCCAGAACGCGGGCCTCGTCGATGAAGCGCGCGCCGGTTCGCAGCGCCTGCACCAGGAAGGCGAGGCGCTGACGCAGGCCGTCAGCCGCTTCCGCCTGGGGGAACACGAGGCGCCTGCCACGCGCCCGGCATCGGCCGCGACCGTGCGCGACGGCTTGCCCAGCGTGCGGCCGGCAGGCCTGTGGAGCGCCAATAAACCGCGCGTCATATCACAAAATCGCGCGGAACGGCGCAAGGCTAGCTAGTCAAAAGTGTGAACGTAGGACAAGGACTACAAATCCGCCTCAAAATAGACTACAAAGTGGCGACTGCTAATCTTATGTTCGCCACTTACATAAGCTTTTAAAGTAGCTACATCGCGATCTGCACCGCGCGGTCGAAAAAAAGCCGTGACCACATGGATATGGCAACTTTTTTTGACCAGCAACGCGGCAGTCGCACTCCGATGTAAAAAGCCTGTGAGGAATACTATGAACCATACTCAACTTAGCACCCCGGTCCAGAAGAATCAGTTGCTGCCGCGCGCCATGCCGGCGGCCGGACGGGAAATCAAGCTTGCGTCGCGGGTTAGCCTCAGCAGTGCCCAACAAAATGAATTGCTGGCCGCCCTGCCGCGCGCCGCGCTCGAATCGCTGTTCGAAGACCTGGAACTGGTGGAACTGCCTTTCGGCAAGGAACTGTACGCCTACGGCAACAACCTCGAATACAGCTACTTCCCTACCACCGCCATCATTTCGCTGCTGTACGTGATGGAAGATGGCGCCACGACGGAAATCGCCGTCGTCGGCCATGAAGGCGTGGCCGGTGCCTCGCTGCTGGCAGGCGAGCGCGCCATGTGCACGGCTGTCGTGCAAAGCGCCGGCTACGGTTACCGCCTGAAAACGCAAAGCTTGCGCGACGCCTTCAATCAGGGCGGCGCCCTGCCCCAGCTGCTGATGCGCTACACCAACGCCCTGTTTGCGCAAATGGCGCAGAACGCCGTCGGCGGCCGCCACAGCTCGATCGAGCAAAAGCTGTGCCGCTGGCTGCTGGATCGCCTGGACCGTTCGCCATCGAACGAATTGAAAGTCACGCAAGAGCTGATCTCGATCATGCTGGGCGTGCGCCGCGAAAGCATCACGGCCGCCGCTGGCAAGCTGCAGGAAGAAGGCTTGATCCACTATCGCCGCGGCAATATCACGGTGCTGGACCGCGCCGGCCTGGAATGCTATGCGGGCGAATGCTACAAGGTCGCCAAGACGGAATATGACCGCTTGCTGCGCGACGTCTCACGCTGCTGATCCGCAAGATACATAAAAAAATGGCCAGGCTGCATGCCTGGCCATTTTTTTGCGTCAACTTACCTTACGCCTCGGCATCCGCATCGATGTCTTCCGGTTCCGGCGTCAGCGGCAAAGGAATCACGGCTTCCACGCATGTCCCCTTGCCTTCCGGTCCCGCGCGCACGGTAAGGGTGCCGCCCAGCAGCAAGGCCCGCTCGCGCATGCCCAGCAAGCCGTGCGACATCGGTTTTTGCAGCGCAGCTTCCGTGATGCCGATGCCGTCGTCGATCACGCGCAGCACCAGGCCTTGTTCATTGCGTTTCAAGGTCACGCTGACCATGCCGGCGCGCGCATATTTCATGATATTCGTCAGCGATTCCTGCACGATACGGAACAGGGCAATCGTCAGGGTTGCTTCGCGGTTATCGATATTGATGGCCACGTCCGTTTCGCAGCGAACCGAGCTCATGCGCGCAAAATCCTCGCAATAGCTTTCGATGGCGGCGCACAGGCCCAGGTTGTCCAGCAGGCTGGGGCGCAAATCCTCGACGATGCGGCGCTTGAGTTCCACCGTTTCCAGCAAGGTGGCCTTGGCGCGGCGCAATTGCGCGGCCAGTTCCGGCTGCGTGTGCGCCAGTTGCTGCGTGACGGCGCCCAGGTCCATGCTGATCGACGTCAGGTTGGCGCCCAGCTCATCGTGCAACTCGCGCGCCAGGCGCGCTTTTTCCACTTCGTTGACGCTGATCAAATGGCGCGACAGCACGGATAGCTGCTCGGTACGCTTGCTGACCGTCGATTCCAGGGTGTCATTGGCATTTTGCAAGGCATACTCGACGGCCGCGCGGTTCTGGAAGCTGCGCCGCACCAGCTGGTAAAACATGATCAGCACAAGGATGGCCAGGGCATTGATGCCGATGCCGAGCAGCACGGCTTTCTGGTACTCGTGGTAAAAGGCGGCGCTGCCGGTCGACAGCGCTTCATTCTGTTCGCGCGTCATGATTACCACCTGCAGGCGGATCTCGTCCATGGTGGCGCGGTCATCGGTGACGCGGGAAATGTTGACGATCTCGGCCAACCCGCCCTGCTTGTAGACGTCGATCGATTGTTGCAACATCGACATCTTGCGACGGATCAGGCTTTTCAGCTGGCCCAGGTTTTTCAGCTGGGTGGGACTGCCCGCAAGCAAGGTTTGCAGCTCGTTGAATTCGTTCTCGATTTCCGTGGTGGCCGTCTTCGAGGGTCCCAGGTAGGTTTCGGAGCCGGAAATGAAATAGCCGCGCAAGCTGCTTTCCGCATCGAGCACGAGCACGTTCAAGTACTGCAGGCGGTCGGCCACGCGGGCGCTCTGGCTGAGCAAGGCATTCGTGCCCTTCAGCGACTGCAGGTTATGATAAAGACTGAAACCATTGAGTACAAGCAGCAAGGCGCACGTCACGCACAGGATCGTCTTGTAGAGGGGCAGGCGGTGATTCGGGGCCGGTTCAGCGGTGAAATACATCCTGGTGTGCATCCTTAGCAAGGTTCGGCGCGGGAGAGAGCGCCGGCGCCGGCCAATTATAGTCCTCGCCACAAACTGCTGCACTGCACAAGTCGTGCTGGCTAGCGGGCTGAGCGATCATGGTTCCATGATCGCACCGCAGCGCTAGTCAAGCAAATTGTTTTTCATTGCGTAATAGGTCAAGTCGCTGTTGGATTGCAAGCCCATTTTTTCCATGATGCGCGTACGGTAAGTACTGACCGTCTTGATGCTCAGCGACAGAGCCACGCCGATATCGGACACGGTAGCGCCGCGCGCCAGGCGCAGGAAGACCTGGAACTCGCGGTCCGACAATTCCGTATGCAGGGCGGCATTCGTGTCGCGGTCGAAGGACTGCGCCAGCAACTCGCCCACGGTGGAGCTGACATAGCGACGCCCCTGGAACACGGTGCGCACGGCCGTCATCAGCTCGTCCGCTTCGCATTCCTTGTTCAGATAGCCGTTCGCGCCCATCTTGAACAAATTCAGCGCATATTGCTGCGCGGGATAGCCGCTGAGGATCAGCACGGGCAATTCCGGCTGTCCCTGGCGGATCGTGCGCAAGGTATCGATGCCGCTCTGATCGGGCATGGCGATATCGAGCAAGAGCACATCGCAAATTTCGCGGCGGGCGATATCGAGCGCTTCACGCCCCGTACCGGCTTCCGCCACCACACTGAAATCGCTTGACGACGAAAAAATCTGTTTGAATCCAGCTCGTACTATTTGGTGATCATCACAAATGGCAACGCGTATCATTGTTTCCCCTTAAATTTTCCTGGCCTGGGAAAGACTACCGGAACCTGAACGCTGTTCCGGTTCAGCGTCACTAACAAAAACGCAACATTAACATTATATTCAAAATATGGCGCGCCGTACGGTAGCGTCGGCGCCAACGTGGAGCGCCCATGCAGTATAGTCAACCGGTACCGGACAACTCCACCTATATTGGTACAAATCTTATTTTAGCAAGTTTAAAATTGCGATTAATTCATTGCGTATCCATACGCGGTCCAGCGGTGCTTCCTGCGGCACGACAGGCATGGCCGGCAGTACTGGCAGCTCGTCGGCATTGGCATGCGATGCGCCACGGCTGTCGAGCTTGTTGCGCGCGCCGCTGATGGTAAAACCCTGCTCGTACAGCAATTCGCGGATGCGGCGTATCAGCAGCACTTCATGGTGCTGATAATAACGGCGGTTACCACGTCGTTTGACCGGCTTGAGCTGGGAAAACTCCTGCTCCCAGTAGCGCAATACATGCGGTTTGACGCCGCACAACTCGCTCACCTCGCCGATCGTGAAATAGCGTTTCGCCGGAATGGGCGGCAAGGCGATCAACTCGGTTTTACTGATGCGCTCGTTCATCGCCACTCACTCAGGCAGCACGTGCCAGCGGACTGGTCTCTTCGACCATGCTTTTCAGCTTCTGGCTCGCATGGAAGGTCACGACACGGCGCGCCGTGATCGGTATCTCTTCGCCCGTCTTCGGATTGCGGCCCGGCCGTTGCGGCTTGTCGCGCAACTGGAAATTGCCGAAACCGGACAGCTTGACGGCTTCGCCACGCTCGAGCGCGTTGCGGATCTCGTCAAAGAAGGTCTCGACCATATCCTTCGCTTCGCGCTTGTTCAGGCCCACTTGCTCGAACAACAGTTCGGCCAGTTCCGCCTTGGTCAAGGTGGGTAAATCTTTTTCCGCTTCCTGGCGCACTTTGGCAACCAGCATGGCCCGATGCAAATCGGCGGCCAGTGCGGATTGCAGTACGGCGGAATCAACGTCGCTGTTATTAATTTTCCTGCCCTGCCTTTTCTGTGCGCCCGAGCCCGCCACATGGCAAGCTCGTCTACGATTAACGACGGAAAGGCCGTCACGCAAGGCGACGGCCGGTCCGGTAATTACGAACGCAGTTTCGCGTCGTGGCCCTGCTTGGCGGCATCGATCAGAACAGCCATCAGGCCATCGACGACATCGTCTTGCAGGGTGTTTTGAGTATCTTGCAAGCTAATCCGGAAAGCAAGGCTTTTTTCATCCGTTTCCAGCCCTTTTCCACGATATTCATCAAATAAAACAATGGCTTGCACGATACGTGCCGCCGGGCTCGCCTTGGCGGCGGCATGGAAGCTGTCGAGCAGATCCTGCACGGCCACCGATTGCTTGACGACCACGGCCAGGTCGCGGCTGGCGCCAGGGAATTTCGAGATTTCCTGGTACACGGGCACGACTCTTTGCGTCAAGGCAGCGGCGTCGACTTCGAACAGCACGGGCGCCAGCGGCAAGTCGTACTTTTGCATCCAGCGCGGGTGCAATTCACCGATGAAACCGATGACCTTGCCATCGAGCTCCACGTTGGCCGAACGGCCAGGATGCAGGGCCGGATGTTCCGCCTTGGTGAAACGCAAGACCAGCGGCGCGAACAGCGCTTCCAGGTCCGCCTTCACGTCGAAGAAGTCGACCGTGCGCGAGGCCTGGCCCCACTGCTCGTCGGCCACCGCGCCGTAGGCCATGGCGGCCACGCGCTTCGGCTGGGCGTAGCCAGCCACCGACAACGGGCCGTTTTCCACGCTGTCGTCGCGCTGGTAGATGGCGCCCACTTCGAAGATGCGCACGCGGTTCGTCTTGCGGTTCAGGTTGTAGCGTACGTTCGCGATCAGGCTGCCGATCAGCGAGGAACGCATCACGCTCATCTGGCTGGCGATCGGGTTCTGCAATTTGATCGGATTCGTGTTGCCCGAGAAATCGCGCTCCCATGCCGTATCGACAAAGCTCATGTTAACCACTTCCTGGAAGCCCAGGTCGGCCAGCTCATGACGTACCGCAAACAAGGAGCGGGTATTTTCCGGTGCAATCTGCATCACGTTCGCGGCCACGGGCGGCAAGGTCGGGATGTTTTCAAAGCCGTACACGCGCGCCACTTCCTCGATCAGGTCTTCCTCGATCTCGATGTCGAAACGGTAGCTGGGCGAGGTCACGGAAAACACGCCGTCGGCCAGAGTAAATGGCAGGGCCAGGCGCGTGAAGATGTCGGCGATCAGCTCGTCATTGAGCGGCACGCCGATGACTTTTTGCGCGCGCGCCGTGCGCATCGTCACAGGCTGGCGTTGCGGCAAGTTCACCACGTGGTCGTCGACGGGACCGACGGTGGTCGCTGGCGTGCCGCAGATTTCCACGATCAGCGCGGTAATGCGCTCGATGTGCTCGACGGTGGTGGCGAAATCAACGCCGCGCTCGAAGCGGTGCGCCGCATCGGTCGAGAAATTCAGACGGCGTGCGCGGCCTTGAATGGCGTTCGGCCACCAGAATCCCGCTTCCAGGTAAATGCTGTCCGTATCGTCCGACACGGAGCTGGCGTCGCCGCCCATGATGCCGGCCAGCGATTCGATTTCCTGATCGTCGGCAATAACACCGACCCACTCGTCGACGGCAATGGTAGTGCCATTCAACAGCTTGACGGATTCGCCCGCCTTGCCCCAACGCACGTCGAGGCTGCCGTGGATCTTCGCCAGGTCGAATACATGGCTGGGACGGCCCAGTTCCAGCATGACATAGTTGGAAATGTCGACCAGGGCCGACAGCGGACGCTGGCCGCTGCGCTCGAGGCGCTGCTTCATCCAGTCCGGCGTGACTGCCTTGGCGTTCAAGCCGCGGATGACACGGCCCGTGAAACGGCCGCACAGGTCCGGCGCGCTCACTTTCACGGGCAGGATTTCATCGCTGGAAACAGGCACGGTGCGGAACTGCGGCGCATGCAGGGGCACGCCCGTCAAGGCCGACACTTCGCGCGCCACGCCCAGCACGGACAGACAGTCCGCCTTGTTTGGCGTCAACTTGATGGTGAATTTCAAGTCGTTGAGCGCAAAGTAATCGCGGAAATTCTGGCCGATCGGCGCGTCGTCCGGCAATTCCATCAAGCCGGCGTTTTCTTCCGACAATTTCAATTCGCGCGCGGAACACAGCATGCCTTGCGACTCGACGCCGCGCAGCTGGCCCACCTTGATTTCAAACGGCTTGCCATCGGCGCCAGGCGGCAGCACGGCGCCGGCCATCGCGCAGACGACTTTCAAGCCCGGGCGCACGTTCGGCGCGCCGCAGACGATGTTGAGCATGGTGCCCGTGCCGACATCGACCTGGCATACATTCAGGCGGTCCGCATTCGGATGTTTTTCCATCTCCAGGACCAGGCCCACCACCACGTTCGAGAACGGCGGGGCGACAGGATCGACGTCCTCGACTTCGAGACCGGACATGGTCAGCAGATGGGCCAGTTCGTCCGAAGTCATCTTCGGATCGACCATGGTACGGAGCCAGTTTTCGGAAAATTGCATAATCAAGCCTTCAAAGGGTCAAAGCTCACAGCGCGAGCGCACAGGCGCTCAAGCGCCATGAATCAAACGGAACAACGTTTAGTTGAATTGCTTCAAGAAACGCAAGTCGCCTTCGTAGAACAGGCGCAGGTCGTTGATGCCGTAACGCAGCATCGTCAAGCGTTCCAGGCCGGAACCGAAAGCGAAACCGATGAATTTCTCGGGATCGAGGCCGAAGTTCTTCACGACGGTCGGATGCACCTGGCCGGCGCCCGACACTTCCAGCCAGCGGCCCTTCAATGGACCGGAGCCAAAGGCGATGTCGATCTCGGCCGACGGTTCCGTGAACGGGAAGTACGACGGGCGGAAGCGCACCTGCAGGTCGTCCGTCTCGAAGAAGGCCTTGACGAAGTTCAGGTACACGCCCTTCAAGTCGGCAAAGCTGATGTCTTCGGCGATCCACAGGCCTTCGACCTGGTGGAACATGGGCGAATGGGTGGCGTCGCTGTCGACGCGGTAGGTGCGGCCCGGCGCGATGACCTTGATCGGTGGCGTATGCGTGCGCGCATAGCGCACCTGCATCGGGCTCGTGTGCGTGCGCAGCAGCAAGGGCTTGCCATCGGTGTCGTTGCCATCGATGTAGAACGTATCTTGCATGGAACGGGCTGGATGGTTTTCCGGGCTGTTGAGCGCCGTGAAGTTGGTCCAGTCGTTTTCGATTTCAGGGCCGTCGGCCACGTCGAAACCGATGGAGCGGAAGATTTCCTCGACCCGCTCCCACGTGCGCATCACGGGATGGATGCCGCCTGGCATGCGGCCACGGCCTGGCAGGGTCACGTCGATCGCTTCGGCGTTCAAACGGCCTTGCATCTGCGCATCGGCCAATGCATCACGGCGCGCCGTCAGCGCGTCTTCGATCTGCACTTTGACGGCGTTGATCAGGGCGCCCTGCGCCTTGCGCGCGTCCGGGTCCAGCTTGCCCAGGCCCTTCATCATTTCGGTAATCTGGCCAGTCTTGCCCAGGTAGCGGGCTTTGGCGTTCTCAAGTGCGGCAGCGTCTGCGGCGGCGATAAAGTCAGCCTGGGCCGAGACGACGAGTTCTTCTAGGGAGTTCATGCGGCATTTCCTGTTTTGGACATCAATTCTGGACCCGATTATCAAAAGTCCAACAATCAAAAACGGAAACGGGGCATAAGGTGTTAAAACCCCTGCCCCGCTCTTTATGACGTCACCCTACGGATGACGTTGTGCAATAACCGATGCTTACGCAGCGATTTTTGCTTTAACTGCGTTGACAATCGCAGCGAATGCTGGCTTGTCCATCACAGCCATATCGGCCAGGACTTTACGGTCCAGTTCGATATTTGCTTTTTTCAAGCCGTTCATGAATACGCTGTACGTTACGCCATGCTCACGGGAAGCGGCGTTGATACGGGCGATCCACAGGCGGCGGAAAACGCGCTTCTTGTTGCGGCGATCGCGGTAAGCGTATTGGCCAGCGCGCATAACTGCTTGCTTGGCAACACGGTATACACGGCTGCGGCGACCACGGTAGCCTTTAGCTTGAACAAGAATCTTCTTATGACGGGCACGAGCTGTAACCCCACGTTTTACTCTAGGCATAGTAACTCCTTAAATTGAGTGTGAGATTAAGCAGTCGGCATCATGCGCATGACGGATGTGACATCCGATGCGTTGATGTTACGGGTACCGCGCAACTGACGTTTGTTTTTGGTGGTTTTCTTGGTCAGGATGTGGCGTTTGAACGCGTGACCCGACTTGACTGTTCCACCTGGACGCACGCGAAAACGTTTTTTCGCGGAGCTTTTGGTCTTCATTTTAGGCATAGCAATCTGTCCTCTTACGGACAGCTCCATTTATAACAGGATTGCAGGTGGCAACACGACGCTGCGCTTAGATGCCTGCTTTCACATGTTGTGCAGCGGATGCGAGTCCACTACAGTTCGCGCGGCCCGGGCATTGCTGACCGGGCCGCGCAAATTCTGCCTGGGGTGTGACACCGCGCCAATGCCGGCGCGAGCAGTTTCCACCCACAGTAAAACGCTATTGTATCTTACTTCTTCTTCTTAGGCGAAAGAACCATGATCATTTGGCGGCCTTCCATCTTCGGGAACTGCTCGACCTGGCCATACGGCTCCAGATCGGCTTTCAGACGTTCCAGCATGCGGAAGCCAATATCCTGATGCGCCATCTCACGACCGCGGAAACGCAAGGTAATCTTGGTTTTATCGCCATCTTCAAGGAACTTGATGAGATTACGCAACTTGATATTGTAGTCACCATCATCAGTCCCCGGGCGGAATTTGACTTCCTTCACGAGGATGATCTTTTGCTTCAATTTGGCTTCGTGAGCTTTCTTTTGCTCCGAATACTTAAATTTGCCGTAGTCCATCAAACGGCACACCGGTGGCTGCGCGGTAGGCGCAATTTCCACCAGGTCGACGTTTGCCTCTTCCGCCAGGCGGAAGGCTTCAGCCAAACTTACGATACCGAGTGGCTCGTTATCGACCCCGCTTAAACGCATTTCAGGGGCAGTGATTTCGCCATTGATGCGATGTGACTTGTCAGTAGCTATTGTAATTTCCTTTAAAAATCTTGTAAGACGGTCGTGCAGCGAGTTTCCTCGTCAGGCCTTGGTGTCGACTTCATGTTTGAGTCGCTCTATCAGGGCATCGACGGACATGACGCCCAGATCGACATTGCCCCGCGCCCGCACGGCCACTGTATTCGCATCCCGCTCTTTGTCGCCAATCACTAAGATGTAAGGCAATTTTTGTACGGAATGTTCACGTATTTTATAGGTAATCTTCTCGTTACGCAAATCAGCCTGTACGCGCAGCCCCGCTTTGCGCAGTTTTGTTGTTACTTCTTGTACATAATCAGCTTGAGCGTCGGAAATATTCAACACCGACACTTGTACCGGCGACAACCACAGCGGCATGGCACCCGCATAGTGTTCGATCAGGATGCCGATGAAACGTTCCAGCGAACCGACGATCGCGCGGTGCAGCATGATCGGCACCTGGCGCGTGTTGTCCACTGCCACGTATTCCGCACCCAGGCGGCCCGGCATCGACGGATCGATCTGCACCGTGCCCACTTGCCATGCGCGGCCCAGACTATCCTTCAGATGGTACTCGATCTTCGGACCATAGAACGCGCCCTCGCCCGGCAACTCCGTCCATTCCACGCCGCAGGCGCGCAAGGCCGAACGCAGGGATTCCTCGGCAAAATCCCACGACTCTTCCGTGCCGATGCGATTGTCCGGACGCAAGGCCAGTTTCACATCGATATTCGTGAAGCCGAAAGCCGTGTACACATCCATCGCCTGCTGGTGGAACGCCGTCACTTCGCCGGCGATCTGCTCTTCCAGGCAGAAGATGTGGCCGTCATCCTGCGTAAAGCCGCGCACGCGCATCATGCCGTGCAAGGCGCCCGACGGCTCGTTGCGGTGGCATTGACCGAATTCGCCGTAGCGCAATGGCAGGTCGCGGTAGCTGCGCATGCCATTGTTGAAAATCTGGATATGGCCAGGGCAATTCATTGGCTTCAGCGCATAGGCGCGGTTTTCCGATTCCGTGATGAACATGTTTTCACGGTAATTGTCCCAGTGACCGGTTTTTTCCCACAGGCCGCGGTCGAGAATTTGCGGCGCCTTGACTTCCTGATAGCCATTGACCTGGTACACATTGCGCATGTATTGCTCGACTTGCTGCCAGATCGACCAGCCTTTCGGGTGCCAGAAGATCAGACCCGGCGCCTCTTCCTGGAAATGGAAGAAATCGAGCTGCTTGCCCAGCTTGCGGTGGTCGCGCTTTTCCGCCTCTTCCAGGTTGTGCAGATACAGTTCCTGGTCTTCCTTCTTGGCCCAGGCCGTGCCATAGATACGCTGCAGCATCTCGTTTTTCGAGTCGCCGCGCCAGTAGGCGCCGGCCAGTTTCATCAGCTTGAACACTTTCAGCTTGCCCGTCGATGGCACGTGCGGGCCGCGGCACAAGTCCGTGAACTTGCCTTCAGAATACAGCGACACTTCCTGGTCGGCCGGGATCGAGCCGATCAATTCGGCCTTGTACGCTTCGCCGATGCCCTTGAAGTACTCGATGGCTTCGTCGCGCGCGACAACCTTGCGCGTGACTTGCTCATCCTTCTTGGCCAGCTCGGCCATCTTCTTTTCGATCGCCGTCAGATCTTCGGGCGTGAACGGACGCTTGTAGGCGAAGTCATAGTAAAAGCCATTGTCGATCACGGGACCGATGGTCACTTGTGCATCGGGGAACAATTCCTTGACGGCATACGCCAGCAAGTGGGCCGTCGAGTGGCGGATCACTTCCAGGCCATCGGCGTCCTTGTCCGTCACGATCGCCAGTTCCGCGTCCTGCTCGATCAGATAGGAGGTATCGACCAGCTTGCCATCGACCTTGCCGGCCAGGGCAGCCTTGGCCAGGCCGGTACCAATATTGGCCGCAACCTGGGCCACGGTGACCGGGCCGTCGAATTGACGGGCGGAACCATCGGGAAGTCGGATTGTAAGCATATTGATCTCCATATCGGCGCTGGCGCCAGGTAAAACTGCAATGTGGTGTGAACTGAAAAACTGAAAGGAAAACGCGGACGCAAAAAAACGCGGACTAGCCGCGTTTTTCACTTTCTTGAGACAAAGGAAACCCGTTCGACTAGCGTCACTCCCAAAGCTTGGTAGTAGTTCGCGGTGTCATAACCGGTTTACCCTTTCTCTTTAACTGCATTCTGGTGGGCGGTGAGGAATTCGAATCCCCGACCCCTTGGATGTCGACCAAGTATTCTAACCAGCTGAACTAACCGCCCGTAAAACTTTTTTATCGATTACTGCATCAGCAACCGTCTTTAAAACCATCTACTGCCAAATTCTGGTGGGCGGTGAGGAATTCGAATCCCCGACCCCTTGGATGTCGACCAAGTATTCTAACCAGCTGAACTAACCGCCCCGAAGACCAGCATTATAGAGAGGCTTTCCCAGAATGACAAGGGCTGTTTTACAGGAAACTTTAATCATTCTCCGGGCGTCAGCCTCCTTTATATGGAGGGGGCCCGCAGCGCCTTGAATGCCGCTAGAATCGGGGCATGAATTCCACCATACTAACTTGGCTGAAAACCCTGAGCCGCATTTGCGGTTTTGAAACGGCCGACTCCTTCCCGCCCCATCATCCGTATGCGCGCACGCGCTGGGACGCCGCGTATTTCGATATCGCTTCCGACGTGAAACCCGACGAGATCGAACGGCGCATCTGCGCAGCCATCGCCAACACGCCGAGCGTCTTCGCCTACATCACCAATCCCACGCCGCGCATGCAGCGCGCGCTGCTGAACGTGATCCACGACCGGCTGCGGCGCCAGCCCGGCGCGGGCGCCACGGACCTGGTCTTGTTATTGATCAACGCCTACGCCAGCGACCACATCACGGAAGCCGTGCCCGGCCTGCGCGCCCTGATCGTCAACACGGAACATGAAGACACGAACCTGCGCGTGCATGCCATCCTGGAATTGCTGGTGGGCACGCCGCGCGGGCTGGACGTCATCGACATGTAGTCGTCATGCATGATTGGCGGGCACATAACGCGCCCGCAAGCGCATGAACGGCGTTTCCACCAATGCATATAAAAGCCAGCCCGTGGCGATACTGACAGCAATACTGACCAGTATCGCCGTGAGGCTATCGGCGCCATGGCCAAAGTCTTGCAAATAGGGCCGCAATAAAATGCACAGCTGCTTGTGCAGCAGATAAATCGCATACGACCACAGGGCCAGGCTGGCCGCGCCCGGCACGCGCAGTTTATACAGGGCACTGGCGGGACTCAACGCCGCGATCAGCAGCAGGGTAAAACTGGCGGCCAGGGCAGGATAGCCGAACACCGTCACCCAGTAGCCATAGTGATCGTTCAGGAATACATAAAACATCAGCGCCGTGCCCGCGATTCCCGCGAGCAAGCTGCGGTTGCCATGGGATGTCAGGCGCGTCCAGGCGGCCGGATGGTAATTTCTCAGCAGCGCCAGCGCCACACCCGCCACCAGCTCGTCGAAGCGGCACCACGACGCGTAATAAATATACTTGTAATAGCCAAGGCCGCCGCGCGGCGCTTGCACATACTCATCCCACAAATAGGCGCGCACCAGCATGCCCACGATAAAGCTGGCGGCCACGGCCACCCACGCCCACAGCAGGGACTTGCGGCAGGCGGCGATCAACAGCGCCACGGCCGGCAGCAGCACGTAGAACTGCTCTTCCACGCACAGCGACCAGGCATGCGAAAACGCCGTACCCGGCGTCAGATTGATGTTTTGCGTAAAGGTCAGGAATTTCCACAGCGGCAATAACACACTATCGCCGCGAAACGCGGGCCACAAATAATAGAGGGCCAGCACGGCGTAGAAACTGGGCAAGGTGCGCAGGAAGCGCCGCGCATAGAAACGGGGCAAGGAAAAACCGTGCTCGCTGCGCAAGGCCGCAAAAATCTGGTTGCCGATCAGATAGCCACTGAGGGCAAAGAACAGGTCCACGCCCGTCCAGCCGATTTCGCCCCAGAAACCAAACGCCCCGCCCTCGCTGACGAACAGCAAATAATGGTTCATGAAGACGAGCACGATGGCTGCCGCGCGCAGGGTATCGAGGCCAGACAGGCGCGAAGAAGATGAGGAAGACGACATGGATCTCGGCAAGGAAAAACAACGGTGGCGCCGATCATGCCATGCCGAGCCCGGCCACGCGCACATTTTTACGGGAGCCTGTGGCGAATCCCGCTAAAATATGCCGACCCCGCTTTCCCTTTCCGCAACAGCATAGGATATGTCCAGCATGAGCAGCGCACTCCACTTCAAGTCCATCAACTACACGGGCCAGGGCAGCGGCCCGCGCCTGATCGTCACCGGCGCCGTACACGGCAATGAAACCTGCGGCACCAAGGGCATACACCGCGTGATGGCTGAACTCGACAGCGGCGCCCTCTCCATCGCGGCCGGCAGCGTCACGTTCGTGCCCATCACCAACCCGCTCGCTTACGCCAAGGGCGTGCGCAGCGGCGACCGCAACCTGAACCGCAACCTCTTCCCGAACGACAATCCGCAGGATTTCGAAGACCGCATCGCCAACTGGCTGTGCCCGCTGCTGGGCCAGCACGACGTGCTGCTGGACTTGCATTCGTTCAACGCCGACAGCCAGCCTTTCGTGATGGTGGGGCCGCGCAACAACGATGGCCCGCTGCAACCGTTCAAGCACGAAGACAAGGAACGCGCGCTGGCGCGCCGCCTGGGCGTGCGCCGCTTCGTCGACGGCTGGCTGCAAACGTATGGTGCCGGCGTACAGCGCCGCCTGGGCAGCAGCGACCAGGTGGGCATGGTCTTGCGCTACGGCGTGGGCACGACGGAATACATGCGCTCGACGGGCGGTTATGCGCTGACCCTGGAATGCGGCCAGCACGCGGACCCGGCCGCGCCGGATGTGGCCTACCGCGCCATCATGAATACGCTCGCCTTCCTCGGCTTCATCGACGCGCCGCAGCCGGAACCGATCGCCGATGCCGACATGGAAGCGCTGAACATGGTTGTCGTGCACGACAAGCTCGATGCGGGCGACCGCTTCATCAAGACCTGGTCCAGCTTTGACAAGGTGCAACAGGGCGAGCAGATCGGCGTGCGCGCGGACGGCACGCCCGTGACGGCCGAGTTCGACGCCTACATCCTGTTCCCGGACGTCAACGCGCAAGCCAATGCCGAGTGGTATTACCTGGCGCGGGTTGCCGCCAGTTTCTGATTAGTGACCGACGGACTTGGAAAACAAGTTAATCACGAGCACGCCGGCAATGATCAGCCCCAGGCCGATCAAGGCCGGCGTATCGAGGCTTTGCTTGAACCAGAACCAGCCGACGGCGGAAATGAGCACAATGCCCACGCCCGACCAGATCGCATAGACGATGCCGGTAGGAATGACCTTCAAGGTCAGGGACAGGCACCAGAAGGCGATGCTGTAGCCGACCACGGTGATGACACTGGGCCACAAGCGGCTGAAGCCCTCGGAGGCCTTCAAGGCGCTGGTGGCGATCACTTCGGCGATGATGGCGATGGCCAGGTAGAAATACGTCATGGCGAGGCTCATGCTGGCTTCCTTTATTGTGGGCTGAGCAGTTTTAAGCCCAGGATGCCGGACACGATCAGGGCGATGCAGGCGATGCGCGCGGCGCTGGCCGGTTCGCCCAGCACCATGATGCCGAAGATGGCCGTGCCAACGGTGCCGATGCCCGTCCAGATGGCGTACGCCGTGCCCAGCGGCAAGGTGCGCAAGGCCAGGCCCAGCATCACCACGCTGCCCACCATGGAAACAGCCGTCAGCACGGAAGGCACGAGGCGCGTAAAGCCGGCACTGTATTTGAGGCCGATGGCCCAGCCGATTTCCAGCAAACCCGCCAATACCAGAATGATCCACGCCATGTTTTTCTCCCGAGGCGGCAGGGTCGTCCCCGCCATACAGCCCCCACATCGAGCGGGGTCGTCCCCACAGGAGCAAAGGGAAAAGTATACCATTGGGTGAAAAATCTTGCCCCAAGCACACTATCGCTAGTGCGGCCGCTCTAATCGAAAGTTGCCAAAAAACATGCACTTGGCGGCATAATTGCCGCATCCATTCACTTTCGGGAACAACGATGCTGCTACTGGCCAAAATCCTTACCGCCCTCATCCTGCTGCTGCACGTGTATATCGTGCTGCTGGAAACCGTGCTGTTCGATGCGCGCGGACGCAAGGTGTTTGGCCTGTCCAAGGAAAAGGCGGAGATCGTGCGGCCCGCCATGTCGAACCAGGGCTGCTACAACGGCTTTCTGGTCGCCGCGCTGGCGCTGGGCTTTTTTCACCCGGACGCGGCCATCGCTTATGCATTCACCGTGTTCGGCCTGGCCTGCATCGCCGTGGCCGGCGTGTGGGGCGCGGCCACCGTCATGACGCGCATCCTCTACCTGCAAACCGTGCCTGCCGTCATCGCCTTGCTGCTGTTCCACTTCGCCTGATCCCTGCCGGGCGGCCAGCCGGCCGCTCTTCCACGCTCCGTGCCGCCTGCGCATACCCCATATGGGTGATGTTTCCAAAAAACATGCCCGATACAATTCCTTGTAGCAATAAAAAAGATACCACCAGATACATGGTGGCACGTCACAGTCCACAGGGGAAATCATGCAAGCACATCCAACCACCTTTGCCGTCACCTTGCTCGGCTGCCTCATGCTGTCCGCCTGCGGTGGCGGCGGCAGCGACGACACCAGCTCGGGCAGCGGCTCCACCAGCGCCGGCGGCACCAGCGGCACCTCGGCAAACTGCCAGTACAGCAATCTGATCAGCGACGCGGAACGCAAGCAGGCCAGCGCCTGCGGCATCCAGGTATCGGGCAACTACGCGCAGGCGGACTCGGGCTACGACAGCGTCGTTGCCGCCTGCAAGCAGGGGCAGAAAAGCGTTGCCGACACGTACTACAGCGGCACGTACCAGAAAATGGTCGACTATGCGCGCAGCGTGAGCAAGGAACTGGGCTGCGGGCAAAACAATGGCACCACCTTGCCCAACAACACCACGGCAAGCAACTACAATTTCTGTGTCAAAAGCACCACCGTCAATGGTAAGCTCAGCTATGAAGGCGCTTGCTACGGCCCCGTCAAATCGGGCGAAGGCGGCTGCGGCAGCGGCTATAACTACGTGAGCCAGTACAGCAGCCTCAGCACGTGCACGTCCGGCGGCAAAAGCTGGCTGGAATCGCGCTAAGAAAGCCGGGTGGCCAAAGCAAAGGCCGCCCTTGTCTGTCTTGCCCACCGCTTGCCGCCATGAGGATCGCCAATGACGCCATCGCTCGCCGTTGCCAGCCAGGCACTGATTACCCTGATCTACGAAGCGGCCACGCGGCATGGCGCCTGGTCGCAATTCTTGGCCGCCCTGGCGCAACAGCTGAAGTCGCACGCTGGCCTGATCTGGGCCAATGATTTCAGCAACCGCTCGGTCGATGTCCAGCTGCCTGGCAGCGGCCTGGCCGCCACCTATGGCTTCGCATCGGACGCCATGGCCAGCTTTGCCAGCTATTACGGTGCGCGCAACGTCTGGCTGGAAGACGCTTCCCTGCACCGCGAAGGCGCCGTCGTCACCGGCTCCATGCTGTTTCCCGACCATTGCCTGAAGAAAACCGAATACTGGACGGACTGGCTGCGTCCGCAAGACATCTTTTATACGGCGGCGGCCATCGTCGAACTGCGCGCCGAGCGCTCCACCAACGTCACCGTGGTGCGCCGCGAACAGGCGGGCGCCTACGACGCGGGCGAGCTGGCGCTGATCCGCAAGCTGATGCCGCATTTGCAAACGGCGTTTGCCCTGCAGCGCAAGCTGCGCCGGCTGGAAGTGCTGTCCCAGAGTTCCACCCAGGTGCTGGAATTACTGCCGTTTGGCGTGCTGTTGCTCGACGCCACGTCGCAACTGCTGTACGCCAACGAACGCGCGCTGGCCATGACGGCTTCGGCACGGCTGCTGCAGCTGCGCGAAGGCGCGCCCCTGTATTGCCCGCGCGAAGCGGACAACGGCGCGCTGCGGCGCATGCTGCATGAGGCCGCGCAAACCGGCACGACGGCGGCAGGCGGCCCCGGCGGCGTGCTCAATCTGAACGGACTGACGGGCGAACAGCTGCGCCTGCGCGTCACGCCCCTGCCCTCCTGGCACAGCCCGTTCGGCTCGGCCAGCGCCATCGCCGTCTTCCTCAGCGACAGCAGCGACCTGATCACCTCGCTGGCGGCCACCCTGCGCAATTTCTATGGCATGACGGTGGCCGAGGCGCGCCTGACGGAAGCGCTCGTCAACGGCTATTCCCTGCAGGAATACGCCGAACGCCAGCGCATCTCCATCCACACGGCGCGCACGCAGATCAAGAGCGCCACCGCCAAGGCCGGCGCCCAGCGCCAGGTGGACCTGGTGCGCATCGTGCTGACAGGTCCGGCCGTGCTGCAGCGCAATCCCCTTCCCGCCTGAATCCTTCAAAAATGCGTGCCGCCAGCACGCTTTTCATTTATATCGTAAGATAGCCATATCGTAAAACAGCGATATTAGAATTGAACAATCACGATATATACATCGCTGGAAAGCGAATTGTATGTTCAGGAGAAACAATATGGATATCGACGCCATCCACAAGGCGCTGGCCAATCCGGTACGCCGGCAGATTTTGCAATGGCTGAAGGAGCCGGAACAGCATTTCCAGGAGCAGGATCACCCGCTGCACCTGGGCGTGTGCGCCGGCCTGATCGACCGGCGCCTGAACCTGTCGCAATCGACGGTGTCGGCGCACCTGGCCAGCTTGCAGAAGGCGGGCCTGATTTCGGCCACCAAGGTGGGCCAATGGAGTTTCTTCAGCCGCAATGAAGCGACCATCCAGGCCTTTCTCGATCACATGCAGCAAGGTTTGTAACAGCAACCCCATCCACATCGCCGCACGCGGCACTCTCGACAGGAAAGACAACCACCATGGCAACTTTATTCGATCCCATCACCATTGGCAGCCTGCAACTGAAAAACCGCATCATCATGGCGCCGCTGACGCGTTCGCGCGCCGGCAATCCGGGCCGCGTGCCCAACGCCCTGATGGCCGAGTACTACACGCAGCGCGCTTCGGCCGGCATGATCATCTCGGAAGCGACGGCCGTCACGCCGCAGGGCGTGGGCTATGCCGACACCCCGGGCATCTGGTCCGAGGAACAGGTGGAAGGCTGGAAACACATCACCAAGGCCGTGCATGACGCGGGTGGCCTGATCGTGCTGCAACTGTGGCACGTGGGCCGCATTTCCGCGCCGCTCTTCCTCGACGGCGACCTGCCCGTGGCGCCCAGCGCCGTCAAGCCGGCCGGCCATGTAAGCCTGGTGCGCCCGCAACAGGAATTCGTCACGCCGCGCGCACTCGATACGGAAGAGATTCCCGGCATCGTGGCGGCCTACCGCCTTGGCGCGGAAAATGCGAAAAAAGCGGGCTTCGACGGCGTGGAAATCCACGGCGCCAATGGTTATTTGCTCGACCAGTTCCTGCAAGACAGCACCAACCTGCGCACCGACAACTATGGCGGCTCAATTGAAAACCGTGCCCGTTTGATGCTGGAAGTGACGGACGCGTGCATCGAAGTATGGGGCGCGGACAAGGTCGGCATGCATCTGGCGCCGCGCCGCGATGCGCACGACATGGGAGACTCCGACCCGCACGCCACCTTCGGCTATGTGGCACGCGAACTGGGCAAGCGCGGCATCGCCTTCATCTGCGCGCGCGAAGCGCTGGGCGACGACCGCCTGGGCCCTTACCTGAAGCAGGAATTCGGCGGCGTGTACATCGCCAACGAGAAAATGGACAAGGCGGCGGCCGAAGCCCTGCTGGCCAAGGGTGAAGCCGATGCCATCGCCTTTGGCCTGTGGTTCATCGCCAACCCCGACCTGCCCATCCGCCTGCACAGCGACGCACCGTTGAACCCGCTGAACCCGGCTACCCTGTACGCGCCGGACGCGACCGGCTACACGGACTATCCGGCGCTGGCGGCCCACGGCTGAACGGCACCCTGAGCAGCAACCAGCGGCTTCCCCCCGGCGGCGGGCGCAACGATACGAACGCAAAGGACTGCGTGACGATCGCGGCGCCCGCCGTTTTTGTCTGTCCTTCAGCGCCATCGGCGCCGTGCCGGCCGGGCCGGACGGCGCGCCTGCACGCTGCTGAAGACACGGCGTATCACCTCGGCCGGCACCGCGTGCTCGCGCAGGTAGGCCGTCGCCACCGTTCGTCCCAGCGCATGATGGAACGCCACGCCGCGCTCGACGAGCTCGGCCATCACTTTGTCCGTTCGGGCATGCTGCCCAGGTACATCATCGATACTGTTTTTCATGCCATGGCTCCTATCGGGTGGATCGACCTTGCATCAAGTTTTGACCACATTGTGCCCATTTAGTGCCCGACACCGTGGCAAAGCATCGTTAAAATAGAGCCCGCAACGGCCCCGACACCGCATGAATAGCGGCCTCGGCTGCTTGTCGCCACCGCCAGCCCCGTATAGAATGCCTGCGCAGAATTTTTGCTTCAAGGAAAATGGCCACCAGCGCCATCCCATTAAGAATAGTGTCACTGAAGGGTATCAATGGACGATTTATTTGTACAAGCGGGCGACTTGCCGACCTGGCACCAGCGCTGCGCGCTGCGCGTGCTGCAGCTGTTTGGCTGGCGCATGCGCTTTCGCCCCTTGCCGGGGCCGCGCGGCATCGCCGTCGTCTACCCGCACACGTCCAACTGGGATTTCATGGTGGGCCTGTTCGGCAAATGGGCGCTGTCGCTGCCCTTCCGCTGGCTGGCCAAGGATTCGCTGTTCCGCGGCCCGATGGGCAAGGTGCTGCGCTACCTGGGTGGCGAACCGGTCGACCGCAGCACCACCAGCGGCACGATACAGCGCCAGGCCGAACGCATGCTGGCCGCCGACTGGTACTGGCTGGCCATCACGCCGGAAGCGACGCGCAGCTACCGTCCGAACTGGAAAAGCGGCTTTTATCACCTGGCCGTGGCGGCCAAGGTGCCTTTGCTGCTGGTCTACATCGACTATCCGAACAAGGTGCTGGGCGTCGTCGACCATTTGTATTTGACGGGCGACAAGGACGCCGACATGGCCGCCATTGCCGCCGTGTATGCGGGCCACCAGGGCTTGCATCCGGAAAAGGCGGCGCCCATCGTGCTGTCGGAACGCCGCCCTGGGGCCTAAGCAACTCCCATCAGCACCACGCCGGCGGCCGTCAAGGCGACGCCGGCCACGCGCAGCATGCGCTCGGCCAGCACCTGGCCGGTGAAACGTCCCGCACCCAGCAGCACAGCCGAGGCCAGCATGAAGCCGCAGGCGGCCGAGGCGGCCGGCAATTCCTGACCATGCGCATTGCCATGCGCCAAGGCGAACAGGCCCACCAACCCCATGCCGAGCCAGTTCGGCAAGGCCAGCGCCAGCGCGATGGCCAGGCCTACCAGCGCCACCGTGGCGGCGATGCCCGTTTCCAGCCCGGGCACCGTCAAGCCCGCCATGCCGGCCAGCGCGCCGAGCAGCATCATGCCGAGAAATGTGGCGGGCTGGGCCAGGCCGCGGCGCTGCTGGCCGCCCCAGATACCCACGCCCAGCATGGCCAGCAAATGGTCGATGCCCGTGAACGGATGGGCGAAACCGGCCAGAAATCCCGCGCTTTCGCCGTGGCCGGGATGGGCCATGGCGGGCATGGCCAGCAGACACAGGGCAGCCACGGCGGCCGTTCTCTTCATCAGTGTTGCAGTCATTGCAGCTCCTTGCCTGGTTGATCGAGCAAACCTTGCTCGCGGATAAAGTCGATGACCACCTGCACGCCGTCGCCGCTGCGCAGGTTGGTGAACACGAAGGGGCGCTCGCCGCGCATGCGCTTGGCGTCCTGCGCCATCACGTCGAGATTGGCGCCCACGTACGGCGCCAGGTCCGTCTTGTTGATGATCAGCAAATCGGAACGGGTGATGCCGGGCCCGCCCTTGCGCGGGATTTTTTCGCCGCCGGCCACGTCGATCACGTAAATGGTGAGGTCCGACAGTTCCGGGCTGAAAGTGGCGGCCAGATTGTCTCCGCCCGATTCGACGAGGATCAAATCGAGGTTGGGGAAATCCGCCTGCATGCGCGCAATGGCTTCCAGGTTGATCGACGCGTCTTCGCGGATGGCCGTGTGCGGGCAACCGCCCGTCTCCACCCCCATCAGGCGCTCGGCCGGCAAGGCGTCCGCGCGCAGCAGGATTTCCATGTCTTCCTTGGTGTAGATGTCGTTCGTGATGACGGCCATGTCGTAGCGCTCGCGCATGCCCTTGCACAGCATTTCGCACAGGGCCGTCTTGCCCGAGCCGACGGGCCCGCCGATGCCCACGCGCAGCGGATTGGAGGTGATCGAAGTCATGGTATGGTCTCTCGTTGTAGTGTTCAGGAACGGTACAGGCGGCTGTACTGCACTTCATGGCGCATCGACAGCAGCGACAGGCCCGGCGCCCAGTTGCCCATCTCGTCGTCTTGCAAGGTTTGCGCCGTGATGGCCGCCGCTTCCAGGTCCGGCCGCAGCGACAGCAGCAAACGCTGCCCCGCCACCTGCCCCAGCGGCACGGATTTCACGCAGACGAGCACCTGGTTTTCAGCCCACGCAAACAGCATGGCCAGCAGCGCCTCTTCGCGGGGAATGGCCAGCGCCGCCACGGCGCAGGCATAGGCCGTCGGCAGGGCCACTTCCGCCTGTCCCTGCAGCATGTCGATCAGGACGCCGTCGGCCACGCCCAGTTCGGCCAGCAATTTGGTCAGGGAATAGCCCATCTGGATGGTTTCGGCGCGAAATTCCGCCGTGTCGCGCGACGCGATGAAGCGCTCGCTCCAGCGCTGCACGGCGCGCAAATCCTGTTCTTCAAACGCCTGCATCAGCCGCCAGCACAGGGGCGCTTCCCAGCGCGCCACCACCTGCGCCAGATGCTCGGCGATCCAGTTGCGCGCCGTGGCCGCGTCGTGCACCAGGCTAGACTCGAGCGCCGCTTCCAGCCCCTGCGAATAGCTGTAGGCGCCGATCGGCAAGGCCGGGCTGGCGAACTGCAGCAAGTGCAGCAGGGCCGACGCCTGCATCATGCGGCGCCCGGCGCATCACTGGGACGGTGGATCTTCTGCCGCAGCGGCACGGGCGCCAGCAAGTGCTGGCCGTGGCCGTCGTGGTGGCCATGGCCGCCGCCGTACGCGCCCGCCTCGGGCTCGAACGGCGCGCTTTCTTCCGTCACCATCGCCTGCAAGCCTTCCAGCATCTCCTTCAGCACGACGTCCTTGCGGATGCGCAAAAAGCCGTCGCCCACCTGCGCCTGCGTGTGGCGGTTGCCCAGGTGGAAAGCGCAGCGCAGCAGGGTATGCGCATCGGCGCACCGCACCAGGTAGGTCGGCTCGCGCGCGGCGACGATCTGCACCACCTGCCCGCCTGGCCCCGTCATGCGCTCGCCGTCGCGCAGCACCGTGCCGCGCACGGTGAACACGGCCACGTCGCCGCCATTCGACAGCACGGCGCGCAGCCGGCATTTTTCGCGCTGGTCGTAGGGCAGAACCAGTTGCGCGGTGGGTGCCCGCTCATCGTCGGGACCTAATTTGGTATGCAAAGTCAGCATGCTTGTCTCCTGCTTAAAATAGAAAATAGCGCTGCGCCATCGGCAGCACGGCGGCCGCCTCGCACACGAGCAGCTGGCCGTCGGCGCGCACGGCATAGGTTTCCGGGTCCACTTCCATGTGCGGCGTGGCGCCGTTGTGGATCATGTCGTGCTTGCGCAAGCCGCGCATGTTCTTCACGGCGATGACGGATTTGTTCAGTTTCAGCTGGTGGCCGATATCGAGGTCGTAGGCCGCCTGCGACACAAACGTAAACGACTTTTTCAGGCCGCCGCCGAAGGCGCCGAACATCATGCGGTAGTGCACGGGCTGCGGCGTGGGGATCGACGCGTTCGGGTCGCCCATCTGCGCGGCCGCGATCATGCCGCCCTTTAAAATCATCGACGGCTTGACGCCGAAAAAGGCCGGCTTCCACAGCACGATATCGGCGATCTTGCCCGCCTCGATCGAGCCCACCACGTGCGCAATCCCGTGCGTGATGGCCGGGTTGATCGTGTACTTGGCGATGTAGCGCTTGGCGCGGAAATTGTCGCTGCGGGCCGTGTCGGGCGCCAAGGCACCGCGCTGCACCTTCATCTTGTGCGCCGTCTGCCAGGTGCGCATGATCACTTCGCCGACTCGCCCCATCGCTTGCGAGTCGGACGACATCATCGAGATGGCGCCGATGTCGTGCAGGATGTCTTCCGCGGCGATGGTTTCGCGGCGGATGCGCGACTCGGCAAAGGCCACGTCTTCGGCGATGGCCGGGTCCAGGTGGTGGCACACCATCAGCATGTCCAGGTGCTCGTCGAGCGTGTTGACGGTAAATGGGCGCGTCGGGTTGGTCGACGAGGGCAGCACGTTGGCTTGCCCCACGGCGGCGATGATGTCGGGCGCATGGCCGCCGCCCGCCCCTTCCGTGTGGAACGTGTGGATGGTGCGGTCCTTGAAGGCGGCCAGCGTATGCTCGAGAAAACCGCCTTCGTTCAGGGTATCGCTGTGCAGCGCCACCTGGATATCCATGCGGTCCGCGACGGACAGGCAGTTGTCGATGGCGGCCGGCGTGCTGCCCCAGTCTTCGTGCAGTTTCAGGCCGACGGCGCCCGCGCGCACCTGTTCTTCCAGCGGCAGCGGCAAACTCACATTGCCTTTGCCCATGAAGCCCAGGTTCATCGGGAAGGCGTCGGCGGCCGCCAGCATGGCGTGCAAGTGCCACGGCCCCGGCGTGCAGGTGGTGGCGGCCGTACCCACGGCCGGCCCCGTGCCGCCACCCAGCATGGTCGTCACGCCGCTCATCAGCGCTTCCTCGATCTGCTGCGGGCAGATGAAGTGGATGTGCGTGTCGACGCCGCCGGCCGTGACGATCATGCCTTCGCCGGCGATGATCTCGGTGGCGCCGCCAATGGGCAAGGTCACGCCAGGCTGGATGTCGGGGTTGCCCGCCTTGCCGATGCCGAAGATCAGGCCATTTTTCAAGCCGATATCGGCCTTCACGATGCCCCAGTGGTCGAGGATGACGGCATTCGTGATGACGGTATCCATCACCTCGGCCGCGCAGCGCTGCGACTGGCCCATGCCGTCGCGGATCACCTTGCCGCCGCCGAATTTCACCTCTTCGCCGTAGATCGCATAGTCATGCTCGATCTCGATGAACAGTTCCGTGTCGGCCAGGCGGATGCGGTCGCCCTTGGTGGGGCCGAACATTTCGGCATACGCGCTGCGGGGAATACTGGCCATCTCAATCCTTTCCCGGTGGAGTGTCTTGCAGTTCGCCCATCACTTCGCCATTGAAGCCGTACACCTTGCGCTCGCCAGCCAGCGCCACCAGTTCCACGGTGCGCTGCTGGCCCGGTTCGAAGCGCACGGCGGTGCCGGCCGTGATGTTCAGGCGCATGCCGTAGGCGCGCCAGCGCTCGAACGCCAGCGCCGGGTTGACTTCAAAAAAGTGGAAGTGCGAGCCGACCTGGATCGGCCGGTCGCCCCGGTTGGCCACCACCACGGTGGCCGTGGCGCGCCCGGCATTCAAGCTGATTTCGCCTTCTTCCAATTGGTATTCGCCTGGGGTCATGAGGGGCTCCTTCTCAAAAAACTACGGTATCGGGTGGTGCACGGTCACCAGCTTGCTACCATCGGGGAAGGTCGCTTCCACCTGGATGTCGGGGATCATCTCGGCGATGCCGTCCATGACGTCGGCGCGCGAGAGTATCTTCGTGCCGTCCGACATCAGCTGCGCCACCGACTTGCCATCGCGCGCGCCTTCCATGATGGCCGCGCTGATCAGGGCCACCGCTTCCGGATAATTCAACTTCAAGCCGCGCGCCAGGCGCCGTTCGGCCAGCAGCGCGGCCGTAAAAATGAGCAGCTTGTCTTTTTCGCGGGGAGTCAGGTCCATGTTTTTCCTTGTGATTCCTTGCTTGTTCAAGTGTTCCAGATGCGGGGCACGACGGCGTCGCGTCCCAGCATGGCGGGGCGCAGCAGCTGCCAGGCGGCCAGCATGACGCGGCGCGCCGCCTCGCTGTCGCCGCACAGCAGGCGCACCACCACCAGCGATTTCATGTGCGTGGCGCCAAACGCGGCGCCGGCCGGCACGCCGATCCCGCGCACGGCCGCCAGCACGGCGGGCGTAACTTGCGTGCCGACGGCGATCAGGGTGGCGCACACCGTGTGGCCCGCCAATCCCAGCGGGCTGGCCATCAGCGCGCCGCCGGCCGCCAGCACGCCCTGTTCCCACCACAGCAGCTTGCCGCCGCGGCGGATCTGCACCTGCTGATCGATGCTGCCCGTGTTGAAAACTTCACCCGAGGCGCTGCGCCCCAGGCAGACGATGTCGCAGCCGATGTAGCTGGCGTCGGGCGCCAGTTCCACCTCGTGGCGCAGGCGCACGCAGGCCTGGTCGAAGAAAATGCTTTCCTGCGGCAGCCACTCGATGGCCGCGCCGCTACCGGCGCGCAGCACGACGTGCTGGCCCGAGACATGCCCGTTGGCGCGGTACCATTTGGCCGCGCCCGGCGACGTGAGCAAGGCGCGCGCGCCCTCGCCCACTGTGGCGTCGACGGCCAGCTGGTCGCCGCCCACCACGCCGCCGGGCGGGTGGATGATGATGGCGTGGCAGACGGCGTCGCCTTCCGGGTACAGGGGCTTTTGCACGCGCAGGGGGCCGCTGTGCGTGCGCTCGACGAGGCGGCTGACGCCATCGTGAAGCGCAAAACCCAGGCGCAGCTGCGCCTGCCAGGCGCTATGCGTGCTGGCTGGTGAAGGCGTGGCTGGATGGGGTCTGTCTGGCATGCGTGGCAATCGCGTAAATAAGCGATTACCTAAGCAGGATATGTGCCAGCGTCAGGGGAAGGAAACGTGAGAATCGCGCACCGCGCTGCAGCGGACGCACCGGCATGGTGCATCGGCCGCACCGCGGTATTTAGGTCGCGGCCAGGGTGCGCCGTTCGCGCAGCAAGGCCGTGAAGGCATCCGCGGCCAGCGGACGGCTGAAATAATATCCCTGCATTTCATCGCAGCCGTGTTCCGTCAGGAAGTCGACCTGTTCGCGCGTTTCCACGCCTTCGGCGATGACGCGCATGTCCAGGTTGTGCGCCAGCGAGATGACGGAGCGGGCGATGGCCGCGTCGCTGCTGCTGGTGGTGACGTCGTCGACGAAGGATTTGTCGATTTTGAGCACGTCGATGGGAAAGCGTTTCAGGTAACCGAGGCTGGAATAGCCGGTGCCGAAGTCGTCGAGCGAAATGCCCACGCCGATATCCTTCAGGCGCGTGAGGGCCGCCACG
The DNA here is from genome assembly GCF_002797895.1 of Janthinobacterium sp. 67. Classification (NCBI taxonomy): domain Bacteria; kingdom Pseudomonadati; phylum Pseudomonadota; class Betaproteobacteria; order Burkholderiales; family Oxalobacteraceae; genus Janthinobacterium; species Janthinobacterium sp. 67. Next base: position 1,802,219 of record NZ_PGES01000001.1, read on the forward strand.
GCCTTGTCCGGGTCGCCCATCACCGTGCTTTCCGTGATCTCGATGCCCAGGCAAGCGGGCGCGATGCCGTATTTGCGCAAGGCCGCCTCGACGAAGGGCACCGTGCGGTCCTGCGCGAACTGCTTGCCGGACAGGTTGACGGCCACCTTGATGCTGCCCAGGCCCGCGTCGTGCCAGGCGCGGATTTGCGCGCACACGCTTTCGAGCACCCATTCACCGATGGCCGTGATCAAACCGTATTCCTCGGCCAGCGCGATGAAGAGGCTGGGCGGCACCTTGCCCAGCACGGGGTTATCCCAGCGCAGCAGGGCTTCCGCACCCAGCAAGGCGCCCGTGCGCAAGCACATCTGCGGCTGGTAGTGCACGTCGAATTCATCGCGGCCGATGGCGCCGCGCAGCTGCTGCTGCATGGCCAGGCGGGCGCGGATATCGCTGCCCATGCGCTCCGTGAAGAAGGCGTAATGGTCGCGTCCCATTTCCTTGGCGCGCACGAGGGCCGTGTCGGCGTGGCGCAGCACGTCGTCGAGACTGTCGCCATCGGCCGGGCACATGGCGATGCCGATGCTGGTCGTCAGGGCCAGGCGTTCGCCATCGACGCTCAATTCTTCGCGCAAGCCGGCCAGGATGGTTTGCGCCAGCCCCAGGGTGCGTCCCAGCAGGGCATCGTCCTGCAGCAGGATCTGGAATTCGTCGCCGCCCTGGCGCACCACCGTGTCGCCCTCGCGCACGCAGCCGGACAGGAAACGCGCCACCACTTGCAGCGCCTTGTCGCCGACGGCCTGTCCATGCGAATCGTTGATGTTCTTGAAGCGGTCCAGGTCCAGGCACATCAGCACCACCTGCTGGCCGTCGCGCACGGCGTTCGCGCGCGCCTGTTCGAAGCGCTCGCGCAGCAGCACGCGGTTCGGCAAGCCCGTCAGCGCATCGTGGTAGGAGAGGAAGTCGATCAGGTGCTGCTCGGCCTTGCGCTCGCTGATGTCGAGGAAGACGCCGATGTAGTTGACGACGGCGCCATCGGGGCCGTGCACGGTGGAGGCGCTGAGCAGGCAGGGATAGGTGTCGCCGCTCTTGCGCCGCGTCTGCACCTCACCCGACCAGCAGCCGCTGCTGCGCAAGCCCTGGCGCATGGCCTGCAGCACCGCTTCGCCCGTGTGTTCGGCGTGCAGGCGCAGGATGTCCGTACCCACCACTTCCGGCGCCGCGTAACCGGTGATGCGTGTAAAAGCGGGATTGGCCGTGACGATGACGCCCGATGCATCCGTGATCAGGATGGCGTCCTGCGTCGCTTCGAAGACCTGGCCCGACAGGCGCAGCAACTCTTCATTGGCGCGGCGGATCTGCACTTCGCGCGCCAGGGTGCTGGCCACCTGTTCCAGTTCGGCCGTGCGTTCGGCCACCCTCCGCTCAAGGTTGGCGCGCTCCTGCGCCAGCTGCAGCTGCGCACGCGCCAGGCGCACATGGGCGTCCGTGCGGGCCAGGATTTCCTCGGCCTGGAAGGGCTTGGCGATGAAGTCGACGGCGCCCAGCGCAAAGCCGCGCACCTTGTCGTCCGTGTCGTACTGCGCCGACAGGAAGATCACCGGCACCTGGCGCAGGGACGGTATCTCCTTCAGGCGGCGGCATACTTCAAAGCCGTCGAGGCCGGGCATGCGCACGTCGAGCAGGATCAGCTCCGGCGGGCGCGCCTGGGCCGTCCACAGGGCCAGCTCACCGTTCGGCGCCTGGCGCACGGCATAGCCGGCGCCGCCCAGCAAATCGCTCAACAGCTTCAGCGAAGCCGGCGTATCTTCAACGATCAGTACTTCGCCCTTCGAGTTCACTTCCGAAAAATCGCGGTGCATGTAGCAGTTCTCTCAGCTTTGGATGAGGCGCGGCGCTCGTTTGCCGCGCTGGACAAGACATTTCTTTGCGATGAACTACATACCATCATCATAATCTTTATTGCAATTTAGCACCATCCATCAGCGGCACTTGGGACGTCTTTTCAGCCAATCCGATGTTGTCAGCCCACACTTTTCAGGCATCGGCCAGCACGCCTTCCTGCTCCAGCAAGTCGCACAGCTGACGGTACTGATGCTGGTCGAGCATGGCCTGCAGGGGCGCCAGCAAGGGAGCAGCCGCCGCGGGCAAGGCCGCCAGCAGCTGCGCCACCCTGGCCAGGTTCAATTCGCGCAGCGCCACCAGCAAGGCGGCGCGCTCGTCCCCTGCCAGCAGTTGCAAGTCTTGCGCCCGCAGCGCCGGACGCGCCTCGGGCGCCGGTGCCGCCGGCGGCGGCACGGGCGCCTGTGGCGGCGCTTCGGCCGCCTGCGCGGGTATGCTGAAACGGAAAGTGGCGCCCTGCCCCGGCGTCGATTCCACCGTCAGCTCGCCCTTCATCAGCTGCACGAATTCGCGCGAGATGGCCAGACCCAGTCCCGTGCCATCCTTTGGCCCCGCGCTGTCGGCCTGCACGAAGGGCTCGAAAATGCGCTGCTGGTCTTCCGGGGCGATGCCGATGCCCGTGTCGCAGACGGCGAACGACAGCATCCATTGATCGCCACCGCGCCGTTCGCCGCGCACGCGCAGGGTGACCTCGCCGCCGCCGGCGAACTTGACGGCGTTCGACATCAGGTTCAGCAGCACCTGGCGCAAGCGCGTCGCGTCGAGCAGCACGGCCGGCGGCAGGGCCACGCAATCGAGGCGCAGCGTCATGCCCTGCTGCTCGGCGCGCATGCCCAGCATGTCCATCACTTCCTGCAGCAGGGGCGCCAGCGCCACCACGGCCGTCTGCGCCTGCAGGCGGCCCGCCTCGCCCTTCGACAGTTCGAGGATTTCATTGATCAGGGTAAGCAGATGATTGCCCGAGCGGTGGATGATGGCCAGGTTGCGCTTTTCATCGTCGTGCATGTGGGGCGAGGCGGCCATCAGGCGCGAAAAGCCGATCACGGAATTCAAGGGCGTGCGCAGTTCATGGCTCATGTTCGCCAGGAAGGTGCTCTTCGCGCGGTTCGCCGCCTGCGCCTGGCTGACGGCCACCGACAGGGCGCTCGTGCGCTCGGCCACCAGTTCTTCCAGGTGATGGCGGTGGCGCAGCAGTTCCAGTTCGGCCTCGCGGTGCGCCGTGATGTCGTAGTTCGAGCCCACCAGGCGCATGGGCAGGCCCTGCCCGTCGCGGAAGATCACGGCATCGACCTTGATGTAGCGGATGGCGCCATCGGGCCACAGGATGCGGTATTCGTGCGTAAACGCCTGGCCGGCGCCCAAGGCGGCGCGCAGGGCCTCCTTGGCGGCCGGCACATCGTCGGGCATCAGCGCCGCGCGCCAGATCGCCGCCGGCGCCATGCCGCAGTCCGCATCGGCCTTGAATTGCGCGTACATCTGCTCATCCCACTGCAAGGCGCCGCTGCTGACGCTCCAGTCCCAGATGCCGATGCTGGCCGCGCCCGTGGCCATCTGCACGCGCTCCTCGCTGCGCTGCAAGGCGCGGTAGCGGCTGTCGAGCAGCGCCACCATGTCGCGGATGGAGCGGTACAAGGTCCGCAGCTCGCCCAGGAACCACGCTTTCGGCGGCGTGCCGAATGCTTCGCCCTGCCCTGCCTGGATGCCGGCCGCATATTGGCCGATCGCCTTCAGGGGCTTGAGCATCAGGCACCACATGAGCAGCCAGATGCTGGCCACGAGGATCACGTCGAGCGCCACGATCATGGCGCCGATGCCCAGCGCGCGCTGCCGCAGCTGCGCGTGCAGCAGGGCCGGCGTCGCGTACACGGCCACGCTGCCGATGACTTGTCCGCCCATCGTCACGGGGCGCCGCTGCACCAGCCAGTCGGGCTGCGCGGACAGCGAGGAAAAGCTGCCGATGGCGCCGTCCGCCGTGCGGCGCAAGACCAGCGCCTCCTTGCCGACGCCCGGCGTCAGCGAGCTGGCCACCAGGTCGCGCTTGCCCAGCATGCTGCGCATGATGGCCTGCATCTGCTTTTCATCGAGATTCCACAGGGGCAGTTCGATGGCGACGGCCAGCTGGTCCGCGCTCACGGACAGGCTGCGCTGCAGCTGCTGCCAGCGCTGCTCGCGTTCGGACTGGTAAAACAGCACGGCAAACACGAGCAGCAGCGCGGTGACGACAAAGGTCAGCGCCACGCTGACGGCCAGCACGATGGACACGCCGCCCAGGCGCGCGCCCTTGGATGGGTGAAGCGTCATGCGTCTTCGCCCTGCGGCTCGCTGGCCAGCTGCGCCAGCAAGGCGCACAGCGGCTGGTATTGATGCTGTTCCAGCATGGCGGCGACGTGCGCGGCCAGCTGCGGCAGGCTGGTCGCCACGCCGGCCAGCACGATGGCGCTGCGCCGCAAATCGAGGGCTTGCACGGATTCGAGCAGCGCCTGCCGCTCGGCCGCGCCCAGCTGTCCCAGCGCCTGCCGCAAGTCGAAGGCGGCGGCCGGCACGCGCGGCGGCATGGCGCCGGTGCGCTGGAAGCGCACGCCCAGCTGCTGCTCCAGCATGGCGAACAGGTGTTCCTGCTCGATCGGCTTGCGCAGGAAGCCGTCGGCGCCGGCGGCCAGCGCCTCCTGCTTTTCTTCCTCGAAGGCGGAAGCGGTCATGATCACCAGGCGCGGCTGCGCCAGCGCCGGCTGCGCGCGCAGCCAGCGCGTCAGCGCCAGGCCGTCCATGTCCGGCATGCGCCAGTCGCTGAGCACGATGTCGTAGCGCTGCGCGGCCAGCATGGCTTGCGCCTGCGCGCCGCCCGCCGCCTCGTCCAGCTGGAAACCCAGCGGCGCCAGCAAGCCGGTCAGCAGCTTGCGGCAGTTGTCGTCATCGTCGACCAGCAGCACCGTGCGACCGCGCTGGGCCGCCGGCAGGCGCGCCACGCGACCCGGCGCCGGCGGCGCGGCGGCAGGGCACTGCACGCAGGGCGCGCGCAAGTCGAAGTGGAACATGGAGCCGGTCCCCAGGACCGATTCGACGCGCAGCTCGCCGCCCATCAGGCGCACGAATTCGCGCGAAATGGTCAGTCCCAGTCCCGTGCCGGCCTGCGCCACGGCGCTGTCGGCCTGCACGAACGGTTCAAAGATACGTTCCAGGTCGTCTTCCGCGATGCCGCTGCCCGTATCGCGCACGGCAAAGGCCAGCGCCACCTGCCCATCGCTCTCCGCCTGGCAGGCCAGCGACAGGGTCACGCTGCCCTGCTCGATGAACTTGAGCGCGTTCGACAGCAAATTGAGCAGCACCTGGCGCAGCTTGGCGCCATCGAGGCGCACCAGCGGCGGCACGCCGGAACGCTCGAGCCGCAGCGCGATGCCCTGGTCGCCGGAGCGCATGCGCACCATCTCGAGCACCTCGTCGAGCAAGCCGTTCAAGTCGACGGGTCCCGCTTGCAGCTGCATGCGGCCCGCCTCGATTTTCGACAATTCCAGGATATCGTTGATCAGGGTGAGCAAATGATGGCCGGCGCGGTTGATGATGGCCAGGTTATGTTTTTCTTCCTCGAACATGCTGCTCGAATCGGCCATCATCTGCGAAAAGCCGATCACGGAATTCAAGGGCGTGCGCAATTCGTGGCTCATGTTGGCGAGAAAGACGCTTTTTGCGCGGTTCGCCGATTCGGCCTCGGTGACGGCCACCGACAGGGCCGCGGTGCGCTGCTGCACCAGTTCTTCCAGGTGGTCGCGGTAGCCGAGCAATTCCTGCTCGCTTTGCTTGCGCTCGGAAATGTCGACGATGCCGCTGCGCACCAGGCGCCGCCCTTCCATCGGCAGGCGCACCAGCCGCACTTCGCAAGGGAAGATGCTGCCGTCGGCGCGCCGCACATTGCGCTCGACCAGGATGGGTTCACCGAGCATGGCGCGGCGCAGATGTTCTTCCATCATCAGTCCCAGCGGCAGGCCGTCGGGCTGCTCACCCGTGTACAGGTCGAACGGCCCGCGCGCCAGCAGCGCTTCGCGCGACATCCCCAGCATGCGCTGCGCGCTGCTGTTGGCATCGATGAAGCGGTCCTGGTCCAGGTCATACACGACGATGGCTTCGGGCGCATGCTCGACGAGGATGCGGAAGCGCTGCTCGCTTTCGCGCGCATCGCTCTCGGCGCGGCGCAAACGGCGGCGCTGCAGCAGCAAGGCGCTCAGCATGCACGCCATGGCGAGAAACACGGCGCCAGCCGACAGCACGGCGGCGCGGTGTTCATGCCACAGCTGGGGCGGGCGGTTGAAGAACAGGGTATCCGGCGGCAGCCGGCTGAGGTCGGCATCCCAGCGCTGCAGCTGTTCCCAGTCATACATGGGCACGGGACGCACCGGCGGCAGCAAGGCACCCGGCGCGGCTGGCGCCTTGCCGGCCAATACGGCCAGCGACATCTGCGCCACCTGCTGCGCGGCCCCTTCGATGTGCAGGATGGAGCCGCCCAGGATGCCCTTGCCCACGTTCGTGTTGTACATGCCGAAGGCAGGCACGTTCGCCAGCCGCGCCAGTTCCCCCGCAAATTGCACGGGGGTGGCGATATTGCCGTCCACGTCGCGGTTGACATTGCCCGTCACCAGCAGCGTATCGGCGGGCAGGTGCGCCACCTTCGCGCGCATCTGCGCCAGGGTCAGGCCGTCGAGATACTCCATGAAAAAGATACCCTGCCACGCCTGCGCCGCCTGCTGCATGTTGCGCTTCAAGGCCTGGTCGGCCTCGCTGGCGCCGACGGCCATGACGATGTTTTTGGTTTCAGGGAACAGGGCCATCGCCTGCGCCAGGGTGCCGGAAAAATCGACGTTCGCCTTTTGCTGCCAGATGGCCAGAGGGCTGCCGGCCGGCAAGGCCTTGCCCGAGGTGTTAATCGCCAGCACGGGCACGCCGCGCGCCAGCGGCGCCAGGTCCGACAGCAAAAAATCGAGCGCCGGCTGCTGCATGGCGATGATCAGGTCGGCCTTGCGGCCCATCATCTGGGTGTATCTTAAAAGCAACAAATCACGCATCTCGTTGCGCAGCGCGGGATCACCCTGGGTATTCAGATTCAGGTGCTCGACCATGATGTCTTCGCTGGACAGTCCCGCAGCGGCCAGGGCGGCCACATAGGTGCGCGTGTACGATTCCACGCCGGCGCGGCCGTAATCGTAGGCATTAAGGACCAGCACGCGCTGCCCCCGGTGCGGCGGCGCGGCGCTTGCAGCCAGCGCCGGCGCGGCCGCAGCGGCGCACAGGATCAGCAGCAATGCGCGGCCACAGCGGATCACCGCTGCCCTGCCCATCCCGCCGCCAGGCACATCACGCATCATTCGCCATGCCCATGCTCACTCCCGCCTGTCACCATGTTTCAACTATGCGCCGACTGCTCAGCCACCGACACTTACAAAAACATGATAACGTCAACTGCAGGGGCAAGTCTATTGCTTAGGGCAATCATTTCACAATACCCCCGCTCGCAACGCTGGTCATCGTTACGCGGCGGTGCCGCTGATGCCGAACAATTCCAGCTTCAGCCCTTTTATGCCAGACGGCACATAAATCGCAATCGCCTGTGCCTTGATCATGCTGTCATAGATACTGCCCTTGTTGTCGATCGAAAAATAATACGTATTGGGTCGTACCGGCACTTCAGCGGGAACCTGGGCCATATGGCGCAATTCTGCACCAGGCAGCGCCCGGCCCAGTAACAGTTCGATATTGTCAGGAGAGGATATCTTGAACTGCAACGGCACCGTGGCGACCAATTCCAGTGCCGGCATATCGGCGTTGACCGCAAGACAGAGTTCGGTCTGACGGTCAATCCGCGCAGCATCGAGCAAACCGTGATAGTGGGTGTTTTGTTGCGTGTCGTTGGACAGCGCAATGGGGAAGTAGCGCGACAGGAGCACCGTATCGATCAGGTCGCGAATGATGCCATCGAGCTTGCCGAAACCGGGAGCCGCGTCATCATGACAATACGCCGGCAAGTCGCTCAGCGTGTATTTTTTCGAAAACGTCATCAAGCCACCGGCCAGTGCCATCAATTTTTCAAACAGATACACGGGATGATGGTGCCGGTAACTGGCGCAATGACCGAGCGTGGCGCTGGCCGTGCTCAAGGTATTGAGCATCCAGAACGAGGAGACATCTCCGCCGTGAAACTCAACCGTATTCTTACCGGGCTGACGGTGGCGACTGTACAGCGCCTCAATTTTCGCGCCCAAGCGGTCGATCAGCGAATCGAGCATGTTCTGCAGCGAAGACTCGGCGCTGATGGTCAGGCCAGGCGGAATGAAGGAGGCATCGATTTCAAAGCTGCCATTGCCAGCGCGGTACAAACGGATCACCGGGATGGCAAGATAATCATGGAGCGGATCCAGTTGCGACAGCAGATACACGCGCTTCTTCAGGTAAGCCACATCGATGCTGACTGCCTCGCTGTACAGATCCGGGGTTTCGATATCCGCCTGGGCATAGCGCGCGCCTGCAGAGCTCACATTCCCGCCATGCGCCTGCAGCACCGGCAGCGCGGCATAAAAAGTAAAACTATGTTCGCTGGAAGGCAGTTTGGACAGGTCTACAGCACTGGGCAATACATCGCCAAGCGGCGCTTCGAAGAGCTCTCCATCCTGGAAGACGAGCGACATGGCGTCCGCCCGCAGGCTATTGTTGGCTAGTGCGTCCGCATTCCAGCGGATGCCATGCACACCCCATAAATGCGGATTGATGAGTGAGGCCAGACGTTGCAGGCGCGCTTCATGGTAGCGGTCCAGCTGCTGGAATTGCTGGGGACCGATGGCCAGCCCCTCGGACCACAGTAATTTGGATGGCAATGTCATTGCATTCTCCATGTTGATCGTTGGAATCATGCTGCCTTGCCAGTGTGAGGTTGCCAGTTTGAAAGTTCTTGATGTTGCGCAGCAACCCTGCGCAATTGTTGCGCAAACGCAATTTACCTCTGAGCAAACGCTCGGATACTGGCCATTCCGCGTGAAGACACAGGAAAAGAGAGATGGAGGACTTGCTGCCGTATTTCGAACGCGAGCTGGTGATGCTGCGGCGACATTGCCGTGAGTTTGCCGAACGCTACCCGAGAATCGCCGGCAAATTGCACATGTCGGGCGAGTCTTGCGAGGATCCGCACGTCGAACACTTGATCGAATCGGTGGCCATGCTGGCGGCACGCATCTCGAAACGGCTCGACGACGACTATCCGCAATTTACCGAAGCCCTGTTCGAAGCCCTGTTCCCGCATTATCTGCGTCCCTTTCCATCGTGTACCATCGTGCATCAGCCCGCCCCAGCGGCTGGAGCGGGTGTATTGCACCTGCCTGCGGGCAGTGAAATGGACGCCACGCCGGTGCGCGGCGTGCGCTGCCGCTTCAAGACTGCCTACGGCATCACGACGGGAGCATCGGTACTGGAAAGTGCGGTGTTCGATGCGATGATCAAGCCGCCGGCAGGCGTACGTCTGCCGGCATCCGCCAGTTCCTCGCTGAACATCGGCATCCGGCATCTCGACACAGCGCCCGCGTCACTGCGCGTTTTCATCGATGGCGAAGCTTCTTTTTCCGCCGCCTTGCGCGATGCCCTGTTCATGCATGCGGTCTGCGCTTTTGTGTCCATCGACGCGGTGCAATGGATGACCTTGCCCGTCGTGCCGTTGATGCCCGTCGGCTTCGGCGACACGGATGCCTTGATACCTTTCGGTGCCCGTTCGCAGCCGGCCTACCGCATCCTGAGCGAGTATTTTGCATATCCGGAAAAATTCAATTTCTTCGACATCGATATCGCGGCGCTGAGTGCCGCGCTGCCGCCTGCTTGCCAGCGCTTTACCCTGCATCTGTGCATGGCCGGTTTGCGACCCGATTCCGCTGCGGCGCGCATGTTGTCCAGCATTTCCAGCGACAACTTAAGGCTGGGCTGCAGTCCGGCGGTCAATCTTTTCCGCCAGGAAGGCGTACCGATCGCCGTCACACGGCAGAAAACCGACTATTCCGTGCTGGCCCATGCTACCCATGCCCATGGTTACGAAGTCGTCACTGTCGACGCGGCGCGCTTATTGCGCCAACGCGGAGGGGAAAGCACGCTGACCGAATTTCGCCCGCTGTACAGCCTGCGCCATGGCGAAGGTGCGGCGCAACAAGGCCACTACTGGGTCGTGCGCCACGATACGGATTTAGCCATGAAAAGTCCCGGCCATGAAAAGAAAATCACGCTGGTCGATAGCGACTTCAATCCCCTTATCCACGAAAAAGCCAGCTTGTCGCTGTCGCTGACATGCAGTAACCGCGATCTTCCCCTGGCGCTCAAATACGGTCAGCCGCAAGGAGACTTGCAACCGTGCGGCGGCGGACCCGCACTGCACATGCTGCGACGACCCAGCCAGCCGCGACGCTTTTCGCCGGGCGCGGGCCTGCACTGGCGCCTGATTTCGCACCTGACATTGAATCATCACGCGCTGGTCCAGGAAGGCCTGCCGGCGCTGCGTGAACTGCTGACACTGTATGACTTGTCTCAATCGGCAAGCTCGCAACGCCAGATCCACGGTATCGTCGCGCTCGCGCACTCGCCGACCACGGCATGGCTGCGGCACAAGCGCGGTACCTCGATGGCGCATGGCGTGGAAGTGCGCATCACGCTGGACGAAGAAGCGTTCGTCGGCACCAGCATGCACCTGTTTGTGCAGGTGATCGATCACTTCCTTGGGCTGTATGTGCAAATCAACAGTTTCATCGAGCTGGTGGTGCTGTCAGGGCAAAGCGGAGAGGAGCTGATCCGATGCAAACCAAGAAGCGGCCTGCAGAATCTGGTGTAGTACAACACTTGCTGGCCGAGCCGTACCGCTACCAGTTCGTGCAGGCGGTGCGTATTCTGCTGTGCTGGCTACGCCAGCAGAACGTGTCCCATGCGAAAGCCTTAGGCCAGGTGTTGCGCTTCAAGAATAGCCTGTCCTTGAGTTTTCCTGCCAGTGAAATCGAACAGCTCTCGCTCGACGACAATGAACAGCTGACCTTGACACCCACGTTCATGCGTTTTCTGGGCGTCGGCGGCACCTTGCCCCTGCACCACTCGGAACGCATCGCCGCCTACCGCTTTTCGAGCAAAGACGCTGGCGTCTCGGCCTTTCTCGATATCTTTTCGCACCGCATGGTCGCACTGTATTACCAGGCTTGGGAAAAGTATCGACTGGAAGCCACGCTCCAGACCCAGGCAAGGGATGCGCAACTGCCATTGCTGATGGCACTGGCCGGCGTGCGGCGCAATGCGCTGCAGCCGAGCGGAGAAACTGATGCCGTGACGCAGCACGTCGCGGCCTGGTACGCGGGTCTGCTGCGCTGCCGCCCCGTCTCCGCGCAAGCGATCGGCCCCGCGCTGGCCGAGTACTGCGGCGTCCCCGTCACCGTGCAGCAATTTGTCGGTGGCTGGGACTATCTGGAAAAAAACCGGCGCAGCCTGTTGGGCAGTGTCAACTTTACCCTGGCGCGCGGTGCAACGCTTGGCCTGCGGCTGTGGCGCCAGGACATGCGCGTCTGCCTGCATATCGGCCCGCTGGATCCCGCTGGCCTGCAACGCTTCCTGCCGCGCAGCACGGGCGCGGCGGCACTGGCAAAGATGCTGATGCTGTTTGGCGTACCGGACTTGCAATATGAAGTACGACTGATATTGAGTCCGCCATGTATTACCCCCCTGCTCCTGAGTTCCAACCCTTCAGAAAGACGGTGCCTGGGATGGACGACGTTCTTGCAGACAGCACAAGGCAAGGTACGCGGCGCCGAAGTGCGTTATTTGCTGCCACTGGCTTGAGCAGTTCCTATCAGGAAAGCGAGGCAAACATGAAACATGCGGGACGCGGCGTCATCCGGCTCGGAGACGCAACCGATCACGGCGGCAAGGTCACCAGCGCCTCATCCGGCAGCACCGTGATGGGCAAGACAGCGGCACTGGCCGATGACACCACATTCTGCCCCAAGTGCAAGGGCAATTTTCCGATCACGCCGGATGGCGCCGGCGCAAGACACATGGGCAAGCCGTACGCCTATGACGGCGACGCCACCGCCTGCGGCGCCCGCCTGATCACATCTTTGTAACGGAGGCAGGCCATGCATGCAAACATCCAGGCGGCACTGTCAGCCTTCGGCCTCGCCGCACAAGAACGGCGCCTGCTGAAGATCGGCTTCCCCCATGAAGATGGGCCAGCCGGCGCCATCCTGCTGGTCAATTCGCTGACGGCCAGGGAGGAGGTGTCGCGCGACTTCCGTTTCGAGGCCGAACTGCTGTCCGATGACGCGCATATTGCGCTCAAGGCCATGATGGGCCGCATGGTGACCATTTCCATGGTGCGCGACGATGGCACGCTGCGCCACTTCAATGGCTATGTGGGCGAGTTTTGCCTGCTGCGCGCCGACGGCGGCTTTGCGTGGTACCGCATGGTGCTGCAACCATGGCTGGCCTTCGCCCGGCTGCGCCAGGACAATGTGTCCTTTCATGGCCAAAGCGTGATGCAGCTGACCGAAACGACCTTTGCCCACTACGAACAGCGCGACTGGAAAACCAGCATCCATGGCGACGATCCGCAAATCACCTGCGCCAACCAGCACAACGAAACCGACTACAACCACCTGCACCGGCGCTGGGAAGCGCTGGGCTGGCATTACTGGTACGAGCATCGCGCCGATGGCCATACGTTGTGGCTCGCGGACAATACCACCTTGGCTGACATGATCGCCACGGCGGCCGGCGACGGCGCCATGCGCTTTCACTCCGAGTCGGGTTCCATGGAAGACGATGGCTTGCGACAGTGGCAAGCCGTGCGCCGGATCGGCTCCGGACAGCTGACCTTGGCCAGTTTCGACTATAAAAATCCGCAACCACGCCTTGCCAGCGGCTATTCCCTGAATCGCCAGGGCGATGTATTTGCCCACGAACTGTACGAAAATACGGGCGCCTATGGCTATCAGGATGTCGATGCCGGGGACGCACTGGCACAACGCCGCATGGAGGAAAGCGACCACCTGCGCCAGTATTTCGAGGCGGCCGGCAATCACCGTGGCGCACAGCCCGGCCTTTGCTTCCGGCTCGATGGCCATTTCAGCACCGAGGAAAAACGCTGTCAACCTGGTGAAGAGCGCCCGGACAGTATCGCCGGACGCGAATACCTGATCCTGTCCGTCGAGCATCGCGCCAGCAATAATTATCAGGTCGGCCCGAACGCCCCCTCCCACTACGTCAACAATATGCTGTGCGTGCGCCGGGACATCCGTTGGCGGCCGGGCCGTGGCTACAACAGCACGCCGTGCGTGGTTGCCGGTGTACAGACGGCGCTGGTCGTCGGGCCGGCCGGGGAGGAAATCCATACCGATGCGCTGGGACGCATCCGCCTGCAATTTCACTGGGACCGCCTGGGGACATTCGATGAGCGCAGCTCGCCATGGATACGGGTCATGATGCCGATGGCAGGCCCGCAAATGGGGCAAATCGCCCTGCCGCGCGTGGGCCAGGAAGTCGTCGTGCAATTCCAGGACGGCAATATCGACCATCCCATCGTCATCGGCGTGGTCTACAACAGCGCCAATCCGCCGCCGTGGCAGCTGCCGCAGCAACGCGCGCTGTCCGGCTTGCGCAGCCGCGAACTGGGCGCCCGCAGCGCCAACCATCTCGTGCTCGACGATACCAAGGGGGCGATTCAGGCACAGCTGCGCAGCGAGCACCACGATAGCCGGCTTTCGTTGGGCAACATCACCCGCATCGACGACCATGCCGGCCGCAAGGAAGCACGCGGTGTAGGCTTTGAATTGGCCAGCAACGCCTGGGGCGCCCTGCGCGCAGCCAAAGGCATGCTGATTACCACCGAAACGCCGGCAGGCAGCGGCTCCGTCAAGCAACTCCACGAAACACAGGCCCGCCTGGCGCAGGCACGCCAGCTGCAACAAGACTTGGCCAGCATGGCCGTTGATGCGGGGGCGCAAGACAGCGCAACACAACAGGGCGCTGTCGCCGAGTCCATCCAGCGGCAAAACGCCGCCATCAAGGGCGCCGGCGGCGATTTCCCGGAGCTGTCCGAAGCGCATCTGCTGCTGGCCAGTCCGGCCGGCATCGAGTTGAGCACGGCCCAGTCCATGCACCTGGCCGCCAGCGAGCATGTGGCGCTCACCAGCAGCAAGCATATTTCACTCGCCAGCGGCGACAGCATGTTTGCCAGCATCGCCAAAACCTTCAGCCTGTTCGTGCACAAGGCCGGCATGAAACTGATCGCGGCCAGCGGCAAGGTGTCCATCCAGGCCCACAGCGACGAGGTGGAAATCCTCGCCCAGAAAGTCTTGTCGCTGATCAGCGAAGCGGACTGGGTCAACATCAAGGGCAAGAAAGGCATACGCCTGCACGGCGCCAACCACATGCTGGAAATCAGCGACAAGGTGCAGTTCTTCACCTCCTCCCCCGTGCTCTTCAACGGCAACCTGGAAACCGTGGCGCCGAAGAGCGTGTCGCAGGAATTTAATGAACGGCCACACAGCAGTTTTGATCAGGAAGTGTTGCTGGTGAATGCCGACGATACGCCAGCCGTTGGCGTTGCTTTTGAACTCCTGCGCGATGACGGCAACATGGCCGGCAAAAGCGCGGAAGACTGTTCCACGCAATTACAAAAATCCACCGGCATGGATAGTTACGTCATTCGCTATAAGGGAGAACTGCCATGAGCAAATGTGATGACTTGAATAACCGCGGCAATCATCCTGCGAAGTTTGGTCAAGGCGTGGGAGGCTGGGCGGAACTCGCCGTTTCGATGACGGAAACAAAAGATACTGCCCGACATGACGTCACCCTACCACCAGGCAAGGTAATTCCTGTCATTTTCCTGCCAGGCGTGATGGGCAGCAATCTAAGGATGAGCAAGGTTCGCCAGGAAGAATTGCGCCGTCCAGACAATCGGGCCTGGCGACCAGACGATATGATGGGTGCGGGTGGCAAGGCCGCTGTCCTCACAAGCAATGGCCTGGGTGGCTGGTTCAAAAATGCGTCGCCACGGCAGCGTCAATTGGTGTTTGATCCCACAGAAACCGAAGTCGAGTATTACCACTATACCGAGAGCAATAGCCGCTTCGATCCAGATGGTGCGGAAACCAAAGCTGCAGATGCACGGCATCAAAATGTGCCAGATAGTCTTTTCCCCATCCCACCCTTGATTGGATCCTTTGGGATATCTCCAGGAACGGGACCATTGCAAGCTCAAGCACGCGCCCGTCAAAGTCCCGCCCAAATAGCACGCTGGCGCGGGTGGAGTGAAGTGCTTTTCGACGGCGCATACGGAACCATGTTGCGCACCACAGAGCAGCATCTAAACAATATGATTTCCAACGGAGAAGTACATCCGTTCTGGCACAGGACAAGTGGCCTTGGTGCCATGCTAATGCAAGACCCAACAACTTTTGGTGCGTCATCTGGCAAGGCCATTAATGTCAACGACTTGAAGAAAATTTCGCCCTGTTGGTATCCAGTGCACGCGATGGGCTACAACTTCATAAAGAGCAATGGTGAATCTGCTATCACCATTGCAGAGAGACTACGAGGTCTAGTCAAAGGCTACAAAAAACGCGGATTCAAATGTAGTGAAGTCATTCTCGTCACGCACAGCATGGGTGGTTTGCTGGCCAGGGCGTTGATACACCCCTGCTATGGAAATATGCTTGGCGATAAGGATGTAAAAATCCTCGGCATTTATCACAACGTGATGCCAACCATTGGCGCCGCAGGAGCTTATAAACGCATGCGTTTTGGCTTTCAGGAAAGAGAAGGTTCTATAGCAGAAATAGAAGCCAAAATTCTGGGCATCGACGGTATGCATGCTACCGCCATTCTGGCTAACGCACCAGCGCCACTGGAAATGTTGCCAGGTGCGGCATATGGCCAGAATTGGCTGAAAATTGTGGATGCACAGGATAAAATTTTATGGAGCTGGCCTCGCGATAAGGCCACTGCACTGGAAAGCATTTACCTTCAACCCGCCAATGCATGGTGGAGGCTAATCAACCCAAAATGGGTAAACCCCGCCGACCTCCCTCGTGAAAAAGGTGGAGGTATAGAAGAAACAATGAAGCGCTTAAGAAAATCCTCAGAATTTTTATCATCCATAGAGAAAACGTTTCACCCAAACACTTATGCAAGCTATTGCGCATCGAGGAATTTTTTAAGTTATGGCGATGTCGTATTTAAATTAATTGACGGCCTTCACAGCGGCTCCAACGATCCATGGAATAAATTTGAACCGCTACCTGAAAAATGGAAGTTACTTGAAGATGATAGCAAGGGGCAACTCCTCGTCCAGGCCGGAGGAAAAAACTTAAAATTAAAGCTACAGTCAGCCAGTGCACGCGGTGATGGGACGGTACCGTCAGACCGTTCTGCAAGGCACATCACAGGCACACTTTTCGTACATGGCATGGCGGAAGCGAACGGTTATGACCATCAGAACAGTTATGCCGATACAAATGTAATGGCATCCATGCTGTATTCCATCGTACAAATTGCCAAGACGGCAAAATGGGATTAAGCCATGAATAATAAGATAAAGAAAACAATTTTTCTCACGATTACATTTATTGCGATGGTATTTCTATCCGCCTACGCGAAAAAAAATTCAGCCAAGGAGATCATCATGCCTGAAAATTTCAAGCTCAGCAAACGCTTGGATGCGCTATTTTTAAAAACAAAAATTGTATGCTTCGGACGCTATGCCCTAGAGGTTCCGCAAGAAGCACAACTCATATCAGGAGGGACAACAATTCTTTCAGAAATTAAAACCATACCAGGCGGAACAACAGAAAAAAACGAACGCATAGCAGAAGAAATTGAAAAAATAAAAAAAAATGACCCAACCTCTGAAATTATATATGATGGAAAAGGGCCTATAGAAAATAGCTGGCAACTTCAATATTACGATGGGAAATTTTCCAAGGAAGATGGCGATCTATTCTTCAAGACCTACGCCATAAAAGGACACCACATATTTATTCTTGACGGATCAAAAAGAAAAGATGAAACAATAGCAGACTCCAAACGAAATCAAATGGTCCGCGCCAATAACTTACGTCTGCGCGATGAAAATGAAGTTCCCAAGGAACCTGGCTATTGCGTAAAAAATGGTTTCATGAGCGACGACAATTATGACAATCAAGAAATGGCGGACGCAGGTCTATATTTTCCCAGCCTGCCAGACGTGACATTTTCCATCACTGCGAACAAAGACGCCTACGGTGATTATCCTCCTGCTGAATATGACGCAAAAGTACGCGGGAAATTATCATTGCTTGCTCGTATCCAGGAAGCAAAAGACCAGCAAGGCAAGAACTACCCTCCTCGCACACTGCTACGCGAAGGCAAGCGTGACGTGCAGCACTGGCATGGCGAGGAATCGTTGATACGGCGTACCGATGGCGTGCATGATTTTGAATGGACGCTGGTGGGTACGCCGCGCGATATCGCCTATCCAGCGGTATTGGAAGCATCCATGTACACCAAAGTCGCCCACAACATGGTCGGCGCCGCCGAAGCCGCGTCGCTGACGGACGAAGAGGCCATCGCCTTGTGGGACAAGCTGCTGTCGGGCTTGAAGTTCCGGGTGAAAGTGCCGGGTGCGCCGCCGGGCTCGTACTACATCGATCCGGACAAGCCGGCGCAGTGACGGCTGGATAAGCTCAGGCTGGCGCCATGCCAGCCATTGCGCTAGCATGCTCCTTTTGCCTGGAAAGCTTCCATGCCCATCACCCTGCGCCCCGCCCTGCCAGCCGACATCGACGCCCTGTGGGCCTTGCGCACGGTAGCCGTGCGCGTCGGTTGCGCAACGCATTATGCACCGGAGCAAATTGCTGTGTGGACGGCCTCGCCCGTGCCGGACGCATATGCCGCCATGCTGGTTGCGGGTAGCGGCATCGTGGCGATGCAGGACGAGGCCATTGCCGGCTACGCCATGCTGGATGTAGATAAACATGAAGTAGACGCTGTCTTTGTCGATCCCGCGCGCGCGGGACTCGGCATCGGCAAGCGCCTGCTGGCGGCGCTGGAAGACCTGGCGCGCGGGCGCGGCATTGCTCGCCTGCACCTGTCCGCGTCGCTGAACGCCGTGCCGTTTTACGCGTCGGCCGGCTTTACGGCCTTGCGCGAGGAAGCGTATGCACACCCCAGCGGCATCAGCCTGGCCAGCGTGGCGATGGAAAAGGCGCTGGAGGCCGCCTGAGCCGTCAATCGTCTGCCGCAGCCGCTTCGGACTCGGCCAGGCATTGCTGCAGCTTCGCGATCAGGGCACGCACTTCGTCGTCGCCCAGGTCCAGCGGGTCGCCCTGCGCGCCCACGGCGATCAGGCAGATGGCCGAGCCGTCGTACCAGGCGTCCAGGCGTTCCTTATCCTCATTCATATTGCTCTGACTCATGTTGCAAATCTCTCAGTAAATCAGCAGGCACCGCGATGCTGGCGCTGCCTTGCGGCACGGGAAACACGGAAGCCAGCTGGTCAATACTCATCATGCCAGGCAGCCATTTATGCAAAAAATCGCCGAGCGCGATGGCGCACGGCTGGAAATCCGCCCAGTCGCCGCTGGCGCACGCTTGCGCGTATGCGGCTTCCGGCCAGAACGGGATGGCGACGTGGCCATGGGCTTGCGCCGTAGCCCAGCCAGCATGGTACAAGCCCCACACTTCTTGTGTATCGGTGACCTTGCGCACGCAATAGTCGTAGCGCTGCTGCGCCGGCAACTGCATCACCTGTTTGATTTTTTCAGGATGCACGGTTTCCCCCTACCCCGTCCCAGACCCGTAACTCCGGCCCGCACCAGCCCGTCACCATGTCGAGGGCGTCCAGTATCGCGTCTTCCAGCGGCCCCTCTTGTGTGGCGAGACGCAGTTCCTGCAGCAAACTGGCCACTTGCGCCGCCGTCACGCCGCTGGCGTGGTAGCGCAGCAGGATGGTGCGCAGCGTCAATAAACCTGCCCTGGCGTCCAGCGCGGCCAGCAAATCCCTGTCGATGTCGGCAATGATGGTTTGCAGCATCAATCCGCCTCCCACGCGATGGCGTCCGGCCGCGCGCCGCCTGTCCTGAAAAACGCGAGGAAGGCACGCTGGCATTGTTCCACCTCCACGCACCACGCTTCCGGATACACGTCCACCTGGCCATTGGCCAGCAGGTAGCTGCATTCGCCCGTTTCCTCTTCGTCTCCCAAGGAGTGAAAACTCAGGTCGTCCTGTCCCGACAGATACATCAGCCAGGCATTTCCGCCATTGCGCAGCATGCACAGGGCCGGGCCCTGCTCCGCATCCGTGGCCATGGTCAGCCACAGCTCGCACTGGGCCAGCGCACGCGCTTCCAGCAACGCCTGTTCCAGCGCAGCGACGGTGTCAACAACACGCGCTTCGCCATGCAGATTCAATTCCATCGTCATGCTTTTTCTCCGCTCAGGTCATCCATGGCCAGCGCCGTGCTCAGGTACAGCTTGCCGCTCAGGTCGTGCAGCAGGCTGCTCTGGCGCAGGCGGTCCATCACGGGACCCTTTACTTCGGCCAGGTTCAGGCTGATGCCGCGCTTGGCCAGCGTGCTGTTGAGTTCGATCAAGCCCAGCAAGGCCGTGCTGTCGATCTGGTTGACGGCCGACAGCACCAGCACCAGGTGGCGCGCCGTCGGGTGTCCCCGCAGCTCGTCCTCCACCCTCTCCGTGACGGCTTCGACGTTGCCGAAGAACAGGCCCGCATCGATGCGCAGCAGCAAGACGTCCGGCAAGGTTTGCGCTTCATAGCGCTCCACGTTGCGGAAGTGCTCGCTGTTCGGAATACGCCCCAGCACGGCGATGTGCGGGCGGCTGGCGCGCCAGATCAGGGTGCCCATCGACAGCAGCACGCCGATCACGACGCCCGCTTCCACGCCCAGCACCAGCACGCCGGCCGTCGTCGCCAGCAGGGCCAGCGCATCGCTGCGGTCGTAGCGCCACGACAGTTTCAAGGTGTCCCAGTCCAGCAGGCTGCTGACGGCAAAGATGATGGTGGCCGCCAGCACGGGCAGCGGCAACAGGGCCAGCCAGCCCGTGGGCGCCACCAGCGCCAGCGCCAGTAGCCCCGCCGTGATGATGCTGGCCAGCGGCGTGTTGGCGCCCGCCTGGAAATTGACGGCCGAGCGCGAAATCGAGCCAGTGACGGGGAAGCCGCCCGACAGCGCACTGGCCACGTTGGCCGCGCCCAGGCCCAGCAGTTCGCGGTTCGTGTGCAGCTTTTCACCGCGCTTTTGCGCCAGGGTCTGGGCGGCGGACATGCTCATCAAGAAGATGATGAAGGCGATCAGCAGCGCCGGCGACAGCAAGGTGCGCCAGTGGGCGCTCGAGGTGGCCAGGTTCAGGCCGGGCAAGCCGCTGGGCACGTGACCCGTCGTCTGCACGCCCATCGCTTCCAGGCCTCCATAAGCGACCAGCGCGATGCCGGCCAGCACCAGCGCCATCGGCGCCAGGCGCGCGCCCACGTCGGCCGCCACCTTGCTCAGGCCGCAGCGTTGCAGCAGGCGCGACAGATAGCGCTTGGCCAGCCACAGGAACAGCAGGCCGGACAGTCCCAGCACGAGGCTGGGCGTATGCCAATGGGGCCAGGTGGCGCCCAGGAGCGGCGTGATCTGCCCCCAGATGATCAGGATCGCGGCGCCATTGCTGAAACCGCTGATCACGGGGCGTGATAAAAAACTGGCCATGAAGCCCAGGCGCAGCACGCCGCACAGCAGCAGGACGAGGCCGCTGATGAAGGCCAGCTGGGCGGCCAGCACGATGTACAGGGAGGAGCCGGGGTCGGCCAGCGGCGCCAGGGCGGCGGCCGTCATCAGCGAAACGATGGCCATCGGGCCCACCGATTGCGTCATGCTGCTGCCGAACAAGGCGTACAGCACGGGCGGCAGGATGCTGGCGTAGATGCCCACCACGGGCGGCAAACCCGCCACCAGGGCGTAGGCCATGCCTTGCGGCACCATCATCATGGCGACGACAATACCGGCAGTGATGTCTCCGGCCAACAGAGGACGCCGGTATTGCCTGAGCCAGAGCAGCATGGATGATCCCAAAATCTGAAAACCGAAGCCTATCATGCGACGAGGCCGGCTGACAGGGGGACGTGCTTACTCTTGCAGCAATTGCGCCTTCACGGCGTCGAGGATTTCCGCCGATAACACCTCGTCATCGACGCAGCGCGCCAGCACCATGGCGCCCACCATGGCGGCAAACGTCGAAATGGCCTGCTGACGTCGCGCTTCCGGTGCGCCTTCGGGCATCAAACCTTGCAGCAAGGCGAACTGCTGTTGCGTCGCCTTCGTAAACACGGGACGCGCGCCGGGCGACATGCGCGCCGCATCGACGCCCATGGCAGCCGCCGGGCAGCCGCCGCCGGGGTGGTCGCGGTGCCGGGTGGTCAGGTAGTTGTCGATAATCGCCGGCAGCGCCCGCTGCGGGTCGCTGGCGACTTTTGCCCGCCAGCCATCCAGGGATTTCTCCAGGGCATGCTGGCACGCCTCGATCATCAAGTCTTCCTTGGACGCGAAATGGCCATAGAAGCCGCCATGCGTGAGGCCCGCGTTTTTCATCAGGTCGGCCACGCCGATACCGTCGTAACCCTTTTCGCGGAACAATTTGGCCGCCACCTCCACGATGCGCTCGCGGTTCAGCGCCGCCTGCTCCCTGCTTACTTTCATGCTGCCCTCCTACATTTATGTCAACCATCATATAACTTTACGCCCGTTTGCGCCACTCTGTTAGCAAGCGCACCGTTTGATGCGCATGCCGCGCCGATACTGGACCTTCGTTTACAAGGAGGCCAGCATGAACGAGAACAAGGACCAGTCCGCCGGTAATTTGCAGCGCACCATCCAACATGAGCAGGATCAGCACGACAGGCAGCGCGACGCCGCCAAGCCAGGCAAGGAAAGCAAGCAGCCCGTGCAGACGGGCCGCGACAGCCAGCCTGTCCCGCCCCTGCCCGCCCAGCATCTGGACAAGCCGGGCATCGAAGGACAGATGCAGCTCAGACCCCGCTTCCTGGCGCCCGACTACTGCGGCAGCGGCAAGCTGGCCGGCATGGTGGCCGTCATCACGGGCGGCGATTCGGGCATCGGCCGCGCCGTGGCCGTGCTGTACGCGCGCGAAGGGGCCGATGTCGCCATCATTTACCTGAACGAGCATGAAGACGCCCACGAAACCCGCCGCTACGTGGAAGCGGAAGGCCAGAGCTGCCTGCTGATTCCCGGCGACGTGCGCGACCAGGGCTTTTGCCAGCAAGCCGTCAGCCAGGTGATGGCCAAGTTCAACCATATCGACGTGCTGGTGAACAATGCCGCCTTCCAGGAACACGCGGAGTCCTTGCTTGACCTGAGCGAGGAACGCTTCGACCTCACCATGAAAACCAATGTCTACGGTTACTTTCACATGGCCAAGGCCGTGCTGCCTCATTTGCAGCGCGGTGCGTCCATCATCAACACCGGTTCCGTGACGGGCTTGCAAGGCTCGAAGCATCTGCTCGACTATTCCACCACCAAGGGCGCCATCCATGCATTTACCATGGCGCTGGCCGGCAACTTGCTCGACAAGGGCATCCGCGTCAACGCCATCGCGCCCGGGCCCGTCTGGACGCCGCTCAATCCGGCCGACAAGTCGCCGGAGGAGATCGAGACATTCGGTCAGGACACGGACATGCGCCGCCCGGCCCAGCCGGAAGAGCTGTCGCCCGCCTACGTCTTCCTGGCCTCGCCCGCCTGTTCCAGCTACATCAGCGGGATCGTCCTGCCCGTCACCGGCAGCGTGGGGGAATAGACGATGGCGCGCGCGCTGTGGAAAGGCGCCATCAGCTTCGCCCTCGTGCACATCCCCGTCGAGCTGGTTTCGGCCAGCCTCGACCATGAACTGGACTTGTCCATGCTGGACCGGCGCGACTTCGCCCCCATCGGCTACAAGCGCTACAACAAGCAGACGGGCAAGGAAGTCGAGTGGGACGACATCATCAAGGGCTATGAATACAAGACGGACGAGTACGTGGTGCTGTCCGATGAGGATTTACGGCAAGCCAATGTGAAAGCCACACAAACCATCGACATAGACACCTTTGTCGACGCAGCCGAAGTACCGCTGACCTTTTACGAGCACCCGTACTATCTGCTGCCCGCCAAGGGCGGCGAGAAAGTCTATGCCCTGCTGCGCGAAACCTTGCGCAAGGCCAACAAGGTGGCCATCGCCAGCGTGGTCATGCGCACCAAGCAGCATCTGTGCGCGCTCGTATGCGTGGGCAACGCCATCGTCCTCAACACCCTGCGCTATGCCGATGAAATCCGCCCCACGGATGATTTGGACTTGCCGCCCAACACCATGAGGGCGGCAGGTATTTCCGACAAGGAACTCAAAATGGCCCTGTCGCTGGTCGAAGGCATGAGCGAGCCGTGGGAACCCGCGCAATACCACGACAGCTATCGCGAAGACGTGCTGGCGCTGGTCAAGAAGAAAATCAAGGCCAGGCAGACCAAGACCATCACGCCGCCCGCACCCGCGCCCGAAGAAGAGCAAGACAGCAACGTCATCGACCTGGTCGCCCTGCTGCAGCAAAGCCTGGGCAAGAAAGCGCCCGCCGCGCCGGCCCGCAAGCGCGCGGCCTCATCCAGCACGCGCAAATCGGCGCCCGCCAGGCGCAAGGCGGCCTGAACCACCGACGCGGTGCGGGAGAGTCTTCAATGATATAAATGCATTGACTTTGATCAAGCTTCTCGCTACGTTATGCACAGGCCTGCCAGCCGGCAAGCCCTGTCATGCGTGCGGAAAAAATGGATGCCGAGTTAGATCAGCTTATCCTCAGCGGCGCCCCGGGCGGCGTTGTCATCACGAACGAAGACCATGTCGTCGTGCGCTGGACGGTCGGGGCGCAGCGCATTTTCGGCTATGCCAGCGACGAAGCGCTGGGGCACACATTGTGGGAACTGATTTCTCTGCCGGGACAGGCCGAAGCGGCGCCGCTGATCGAGGAACAGCTGACCTTGCACGGCAGCTACGACCGCGAATCGCTGCGGCGGCGCAAGGATGGCGAACTCATCTACGTCGACGTGGCCTGCCAGACGGCACAGGCCGGGGCGGACGCTCCTCGCTACCTGATTTCCACCATGAAGGACACGACCTTGCTGAAGGCGGCGCGCGACGCCCAGTTCGTCGACGTGCGCTACCGCATGCTGTTCGAGTCGACGCCGGACAGTGTCATCATGGTCAATGCCACGGGCGCCATCGTGCTGGCCAACCAGCAGGCGCAGCGCCTGTTCGGCTACGCGGAAGGCGAATTGAATGGCAGGCAAATCGATAGCCTGCTGCCGCAACGGCTGCGCCATTCGCACGTGGCGCACCGTTCGCGCTATTTCGACCAGCCGCGCACGCGCACCATGGGCGCCGACCTGGAATTGCTGGGCTTGCGCAAGGACAACATCGAGTTCCCTGTGGAAATCAGCCTGTCGCCGATCCAGACGGAGATCGGCACCTTCGTCATCAGCGCCATCCGCGACGTCAGCGACCGCCGCCGTGCCGAGCAGAAGTTCCGCGGCCTGCTCGAATCGGCGCCGGACGCCATCGTCATCGTCAACGGCGATGGCGAGATCGTGCTCGTGAACTCGCAAACGGAACGCCTGTTCGGCTACTCGCGCGCGGAACTGCTCGGGCGCAACGTGGAAGTGCTGATCCCGGCCCGCTATGCACATGATCACCCGCGCCACCGCCAGTCCTTTTCCACGGCGCCGCGCGCCCGCTCCATGGGCGCCGGGCTGGAACTGTACGGCTTGCGCCGCGACGGCACCGAGTTTCCCGTCGAAATCAGCCTGTCGCCGCTGGAAACGGACGAAGGCGTGCTGGTCTCGTCGGCCATCCGCGACATCACGGAGCGCAAGCGCATCGAACGCACGCTCAACGAACAGAAGATCGAACTCGAGCGGGCCAGCCAGGCGAAGGACCGCTTTCTCACCAGCATGTCGCACGAGCTGCGCACGCCGCTGAACGCCATCCTCGGCTTTGCCCAGCTGCTGGCCAACGAATCCTTGCCCGCCACCGTGCCGCAAAAGCGCGCCTTCGTGCAAAACATCGTCACCTCGGGGCGCCACCTGCTCACCCTGATCAATGAAATCCTCGACCTGGCGAAGATCGAATCAGGCAGCCTGAGCCTGTCGATGGAAGCGGTGACGCTGCCCGCGCTGATCGAGGAAGTGCGCGTGATGGTGGAAGAGCAGGCGCAGCAGCGCCAGATCCACCTGGTCTTTCCCGCCTGCGAGCCGCTGACCATCAGGGCCGACCATACGCGCCTCAAGCAAGTGCTGCTGAACCTGCTGTCTAACGCCATCAAGTACAACCGCCCGGCCGGCAAGGTGGAGCTGGAAATCTCGCAGCCCGATGCGCAGCGCGTACGCATCGCCATCCGCGATACGGGCAAGGGACTGGACGAGGCGCAGATGGCCGAACTGTTCCAGCCGTTTAACCGCCTGGGACAGGAGGCGGGCAGCGAGGAAGGCACGGGCATCGGCCTGGTCGTCACCAAGCGCCTGGTCGAACTGATGGGCGGCTGCATGGGCGTGCACAGCTGTCTGGGCGTGGGCAGCGTGTTCTGGATCGAACTGGGCACCACGGCCGCGCCGCCCGCCAGCCGGCTACCGGAAACGGAATACCTGCCCGAGCCCGCCGGCGACGCGGACGACGATGGCGGCGGCCAGGCACTGCTGCTGTACGTGGAAGACAATCCGGCCAGCCTGCGCCTGGTGGAAGACATCGTCAGCTTCCTGCCCCACCTGCGCATGATCTCGGCCACCGACGCGCGCCAGGGCATCGCGCTGGCGCTGGAACGCCATCCCGATGTCATCCTGATGGATATCAACCTCCCCGGCATGAATGGCAACCAGGCGCAGCGCATCCTGCGCAACGATACGCGCACGGCGCACATCCCCGTCATCGCCCTGACGGCCAACGCCATGAAGGGCGATATCCGGCATGGCCTGGCCGCCGGCTTTTTCCGCTACCTGACCAAGCCCGTCGAGATTCCCCAGCTCAACGCCGCCATCGAGGAAGCCCTGCAGCTGGCGCGCGCCACCCTGCAGCTCAGGCCGGAGGAGTAAAGCCCAGCTTTTTCATCGCAGAGTCGAGGCCTTTCGCGCTGCGCGCATAGCCGTCCCACGGCGTATTGCCCACGTCGAGCCGGTCGTGCACATTGGCCACGTTCCACTGGTCGCCCGCCGTCAACTCGTCGAGTTCCTCCCAGGCCAGCGGCACGGAAATGCCCAGCCCGGAACGCGTGCGGGCCGACCATGCGCACACGGTGGTGGCGCCCCGGCCGTTGCGCAAATAATCGATGAAAATCTTGCCGACGCGGTTGGCCGGACCACTCTTGACGACAAAACGCGCCGGGATGTGCTGCGCCATGTGGGCCACGATGGCTTGCGAAAACGCCTTTACCGTGTCCCAGTCATGTTTCGGACGGATCGGCACGACCACGTGCAAGCCCTTGCCACCACTCGTTTTCAGCCAGGCGGGCAAACCCAGCTCCGTCAGGAAGGCGCGCAGCAGCACGGCCGCTTCGCGGATGGCGGGCCAGGCCACGCCCTTGCCCGGGTCCAGGTCGAACACCAGGCGGTTCGGCGTGTCGTAGGCGCTGGCCAGCGCATTTTGCGTATGAAATTCCACCACGTTCCACTGCGCCGCCGACAACAAGCCCTGCAAGCTGGCCACTTCCAGCATGGGCGGATGTTCCGGGTCCAGCCGTGCATCGAGCTGTTTGACACCGGGCATGGTCGACGTATCGGCATGTTTTTGGAAAAACAGCTCGCCACCGACGCCGGCGGGCGCGCGTACGAGCGACACGGGCCGTCCGCGCAGGTGCGCGAGCATCAGCTTGCCCACCAGCGCGTAATAACAGACCAGGTCGATCTTCCTGGCGCCACTGTCCTTGTCGATCACGCGATCAGCATGGCTGACCTTGAAACTGGCCGGCAAGACGCTGTCCGGCATGGGTTTGCTCTCCATCCTCTTCTCCTTCTCGATTCGCCGCGCCCGCTCGCGCACGATGGCGGCCGGCTTTTTATCTTCGCGCAAGCCGTGAAACACGGCGTGGCGCACGGCGCCGCCGCTGGTCCATTGCGCAAAACTCACTTCGGCCACCAGCTGCGGCTGGACCCAGATGGGCCTGCGCACGCCGCCCGCCTTGCCCGCGAACGGACTCGTATCGGCAAGCAGTGCGTCGAGCCGGCGCCGCAAGTCGCGCAGGCTGGCGTCATCGAAGCCGCTGCCCACATTGCCCGCATAATGCAGCTTGCCCTGGGCATCATGCACGCCCAGCAAGAGCGAACCGATGCCCTCGCGCGCGCCCTGCGGCGCCGTATAGCCGCCGATGACGAATTCCTGGCGCAGCCCGCACTTGAGCTTGATCCAGTCGCCCGAACGCCGCGTGACGTAGGGTGAACCGCGCCGCTTGCCGATCACCCCTTCCAGCCCCAGGCGGCAGGCGTGGGCCAGCAGTTGCTGCGGCGCGGCATCGAGCGCGTCGCTGAAGCGCACCAGGGGCGACGCGGGCAAGCTCTGCAGCAGCTCTTGCAGCAGCGCCCTGCGCGCCTCGACGGGTTGGCCGCGCAGATCATGGCCATCGAAGTACGGCACGTCGAACAGGTAATACGCGATCTCGCTGCTTGTTTGCGCGTCGAACGCGCGCTGCAAGGCGCCAAAATCCGGGTGGCCGCTGGCGTCGTTGACGACGATTTCACCGTCGTACCAGCCCGGCGGCAAGCCCAGCTTTTCCAGCGCTTGCCGCAGCTTCGGCAATTTCGCCGTCCAGTCGTTGCCATTGCGCGTCATCAGGGCGACATGTTCGCCATCGCAACGGGCGAGGATGCGGTAGCCGTCGAATTTCACCTCGAAAATCCAGTCTTGCGCGTCCGGCGGCGGCGCATCGACGAGGGTGGCCAGCTGCGGCGACAGGGTAGCGGGCAACTCGGCGGCCGGCGCTGCGGAGCCGTCCGCCCTCTTCTTGCGCTTGGGCAGGGCCTTGTTGCTGACGCTGTCGGGGAACTCGTCGACCACAGAAAATTCCGCTGCCGGCCGCGCATACTCGTCTTTTTCCTTGATCAGCAGCCAGGCCGGCTGCTTTTCGCTGCGTTTGTCTGCCCGGCCTTTCATGCGCACCAGCACCCACTTGCCATGCATCTTGTGGCCATGCAGCGTGAATTTCAGCTCGCCGGCCGCCAGCGCCTTGCGCGCATCGGGCGTGGCGGGCTGCGGCTGCCACGTCCCCTTGTCCCAGATGATGACCTTGCCCGCGCCATACTGTTTTTCGGGGATCGTGCCTTCAAAACTGGCATACGCAATGGGATGGTCTTCCACCTGCACGGCCATGCGCTTGTCGCGCGGATCGTAGCTGGGCCCTTTCGGCACGGCCCAGCTTTTCATCGTGCCGTCCAGTTCCAGCCGGAAGTCATAGTGCAAACGGCTGGCCCAGTGCTTCTGGATGACGAAGGTGAGCGCATCGTTCGCGTCCTCGTCGCCACCCGCAGGCTCGGGCGTAACGGCGAAATTGCGTTTGGACCGGTAGGTTTTCAGGTCGGCTTTCATGGTGAACCCAGGCAATATGGATGACTTCGAGTCTAGGCCGCAGCGGACCCTGGCGCGGTACGCCAGCTAACAGAGCGCCTGCCCCGGCAAATGTAAGTGTTTGTAATTCGCAAAAAACGTGTCAACGGTATTGCCGTACGGCGCGTTTTTGGCTCAGTGACAGGGGATTGATCTCCTGAACTACAACCCCACTTCTCGAGGAACTGCACCATGAAAAAAGTAATCGCTACTCTGATCGCCGGCTTGTTCGCTACCGCAGCCTTTGCTCAAACGCCAGCCGCGCCTGCCAAGGCCGAAGCCAAGCACACCAAGGAAGTGGCAAAAGCGGAAGCCAAGGAAACCAAGGCTGTCGTCAAAGCCGATGCCAAGGAAGCGGCCGTCGTCGCCGATGCGAAAGCCGACGTAGCCAGCGCCAAGGCCGACGCCAAAGTCACCAAGGCAAAAGCCCATCACAAAGCGAAAAAAGCCAAGGCCAAGGCTGACGAAGCCAAAACTGAAGCGACCGCGGCAGCAGCCAAATAATTCGCTCCGCGCGTTTCATGCGCCACGCAAAAAGACAGCTTCGGCTGTCTTTTTGCATTTTCGCGCCGCTTTCTTCAATTAACATCGCTTAAATCAGTCGATTGTAAGAAAGTGTAAACAAGGTCAACCGCAAGCTTCCGGACCGCGTTTTCTGCTCAGTGACACGGGAATCATCCCGGCACCAACAGACATACCAGACAAACCACCACTGAGGACTGCACCATGAAAAAAGCAATTGTTACCCTGATCGCCGGCCTGTTCGCAACTGCAGCCTTCGCCCAAACGCCGGCAGCACCTGCCGCCGCTCCGGCAGCTTCGGTTCCCGCGAAAGTGGAAGCGGCCCACACCAAGGCAGTCGTCAAGGCTGACGCCAAGGAAGCGCAAGCCGTCGTGAAAGCCGATGCCAAAGAAGCGAAAGCCGTCGTCGCCGCGAAAACGGAAGTCGCCAGCGCCAAAGCGGAAGCGGCCACCACCAAAGCCAAGGCACACCACAAAGCCAAGCACACGAAAGCCAAGGCTGATGCAAAACTGGCTTCGGCCACCGCTGAAGCAGCGCCAGCAGCAGCCAAGTAATCCCTCACACAATCGCTTGTCACTCGCCAGGAAAATACAATGAAAAAAGTTATCGCCACCCTCATCGCCGGCCTGTTCGCTACCGCTGCCTTCGCCCAAACTCCTGCCGCTCCGGCAGCATCGGTTCCCGCCAAGGCGGAAGCGGCCCACACGAAAGCCGTGGCCAAGGCTGAAGCCAAGGAAACCAAGGCTGTCGTGAAAGCCGATGCGAAAGAAGCGGTAGTCGCCGCCGACGCGAAAGCCGACGTGGCCAGCGCCAAGGCCGACGCCAAAGCCAGCAAGGCAAAAGCCCATCACAAGGCGACCAAGGCCAAAGTGAAAGCGGATGCGGCCAAAGCGGCAGAAGCGGTTCCAGCAACGCCAGCCAAGTAATCGATCGCATTTCCAGAAAAGACAGCTTCGGCTGTCTTTTTTGCATTGCGGGGCAACACAACTGAAAAGCATCGCCCGCCCTCCGCCGGCATCCACGTAAATCCATGTAAAGACAGGAAAAACGGCGCTTTCCAGTCACAAAGTATTTGCTATTCTGGCCATCGCTCAAATAGAATTGCGAATTATTCTCATTCTCATTCAAATTTCCAGGAGCCGTTTCATGCCAGGTCGCCCCCATTCATCTTCCCGCCCCACGCTGTCGCTGCACCCGCTGGCCCTGGCTATTTCGCTGGCGCTGGGCGCCGGCATGGCGCATGCCGCCGATGGCGCTGCCGCCGACGTGCCGGTGATGCAAACCATTACGGTTACGGGCAGCAGCGACGCCATCGCGTACACGACGCGCAAGAGCGCCTCGGCCAGCAAGTTCGACCTGTCGCTGCGCGATACGCCGCAAGCCGTCTCTGTTGTCACGCGCGCGCAGATGGATGATTTCAAGCTCGATAACGCCAGCAAGGTGCTGGCGCAAACCACGGGCGTGACGGTGGAGGCGGTGGAAACGGACCGCACCTATTACACGGCGCGCGGCTACGACGTCACCAATTTCCAGTTCGACGGCGTGGGCCTTCCTTTCGTCTTCGGCAACGTGATGGGCGACCTCGATACGGCGCTGTTCGAACGCGTCGACATCGTGCGCGGCGCGAACGGCCTGATTTCCTCCACCGGCAATCCATCGGCCACCGTCAACTTCGTGCGCAAGCGCCCTGGCGCCGGCCTGGCCGCTTCCGCCGGCGTCACCCTCGGTTCCTGGAACACGCGCCGCCTCGATGCGGACGTCTCCGCGCCGCTCAGCGCCGATGGCAAGGTGGCCGCGCGCTTCGTCGTCGCGCATGAAGAAGGCGATTCCCACCTGGACCGCTACGCGCCGCGCAAGGATGTCGCCTACGCCATCGTCGAAGCGCAACTCACGCCGGACACCAGCCTGACCGTGGGCCACAGCTACCAGAACAACCTGGCCAAGGGCGGCATGTGGGGCGCCCTGCCCATCGCCTACACGGACGGCACGCCGACCAACTACCCGATTTCCACCTCGACCTCGGCCGACTGGTCGCGCTGGAGCATCCTCAACAACAGCACCTTCGCCGAACTGGCGCACCAGTTCAATGCCGACTGGCGCGTGAGCGCCACCGCCACCTACAACCGCTCCACCTCCGACTCGAAGCTGTTCTACGTCTACGGCACGCCGGACAAGGCCACGGGCGACGGCCTGTTCAGCTATCCGTCGCGCTATGGCTCGACCAACAAGCAGCGCCTGCTCGATGTCGCCGCCACGGGAAAATTCATGCTCGCCGGGCGCCGGCATGACCTCAGCATGGGACTGGCGTGGTCGAAATCCACGCTCGACGACGTGTCCTACTATGGCCGCGGCATCGGCACGGCCCTGCCCGATGGCACGGCGTTCGACGGTTCCTACCCCGAACCGGCCTTTGATGCCTCGACCGACGGCAGCGCCTACAAGGATGAACGCAAGAACGCCTACCTGGCCGCCCGCTTCAACCTGGCCGACAACGCCAAGCTGCTGGCGGGCGTGAACACCGTCAAGGCCGACAGCACGGGCAGCGCATATGGCGTCAGCCAGGCCAAGTCGCAAAGCGACACCACGCCGTACGTCGGGCTGGTGTACGACATCGGCCGCCATGTGTCGGCCTACGGCAGCTACACGGAGATTTTCAACCCGCAAAGCAGCATCGACGGCACGGGCCAGACCCTGGCGGCGGCCACCGGCAAGAGCCTGGAAGCGGGCCTGAAAAGCGAGTGGTTCGACGGCCGCCTGAACCTGTCCGGCGCGCTGTTCAAGACGCGCCAGAAGAACGTGGCGGAAGCGGCCGGCACCACGCCCGACCTCAAGACCTTCTACAAGGGCGTCGATTCGGAATCACAGGGCTTCGAACTCGATGCATCGGGCGAGCTGACGAAGGGCTGGCAGGCGAACGCCGGCTATGCGCAGCTGCGCATCAAGGGCAACGATGGCAAGGATGCGCGCACCTTCATCCCGCGCAAGCAATTCCACCTGGCCACCACCTGCCATGTGCCGGCCATGCCTGCGCTGAAAGTGGGCGCCAGCCTGAACTGGCAGGACGCCATCTACAACCGGATCGACGACACGACCACCCTGCACCAGGGCGCGTATGCGCAGCTGGGCCTGATGGCCAGCTACGCCATCAGCCGCAACGTCAGCCTGGCGCTGAACCTGAACAATGTGACGGACAAGAAGCACCTGACCAGCTTGTACTGGACCCAGTCGCTGTACGCCGCCGGCCGCAATGGCAGCGCCACCCTGAGCTGGAAATATTAGGGAGCCGCCATGCGACTGCGTCCTTCGATGGTCGTCCTGCACCGCTGGTTCGGCCTGGCGGTAGCCCTCTTCCTGTTCGTCTCCGGCCTGACGGGCGCCGTCATCTCGTGGGATCACGAACTCGATGCCTGGCTCAATCCGCAGCTGTTCCACGCCGCCAGCGGCGCGGACGCGGGGCCGACAAAAACAGGCCTGGAACTGGCGCGCCAGCTCGAGGAGCAGGACCCGCGCCTGCGCGTCAACTACACGCTCACGGCGCTCGAACCCGGGCACGCGGCGCTGATCTCGGTGGAAGGCCGGCTGGACCCGGCCACCGGCAAGCCGTTTGAAACGGGCTTCAACCAGGTGGCCGTCGATCCCGCCACGGGCGCCATCCAGGGCACGCGCCAGTGGGGCGTCGTCTCGCTGACGCGCGAAAACCTGCTGCCCTTCCTGTACAAGCTGCATTACACCATGCACATCCCCGATGGCTGGGGCATCGAACTGGGCGTCTGGTTCATGGGCATCGTCGGCATCGTGTGGCTGTTCGATTGCGGCATCGCGCTGTACCTGTCGTTCCCGAACTGGCGCAGCTGGCGCAAATCGCTGGCCTTCCGCTGGCGCGAAGGCGGCCACAAGCTGAACTTCGACCTGCACCGCTCGGGCGGCGTGTGGGTCTGGCTGTTGCTGCTGGTGCTGGCCATCACCTCCGTGTCGATGAATCTGCAAACCCAGGTGATGCGTCCCCTCGTGGCGAAGTTGTCCACCCTCAGCACGAACGCCTTCGACAGCCGCTCGCCGCGGCCGCCCGACCACCCCATCGAACCGTTGCTGACGCGCGAACAGGCGGTGGCGCTGGCCAGGACGGAAGCGGCAAGGCGCGGCTGGGCGCTGCCGGCCGGCGGCGTGTTTTACTCGTCGAGCTACGGCCTGTATGGCGTGGGTTTCTTCGAGGCGGACAATGACCATGGCGACGGGGGCCTGGGCAACGCGTGGCTCTACTTCGATGGCCGCGACGGCAAGCCGGCTGGCGGCGTGGTGCCCGGCACGGGCAGCGCGGGCGATATCTTCCTGCAGGCGCAATTCCCGCTGCATTCCGGCCGCATCCTCGGCCTGCCCGGTCGCATCCTGATTTCCGCCATGGGCCTGGTGGTGGCGATGCTGAGCGCGACTGGACTGGTCATCTGGCTGCGCAAGCGCGGCGCGCGGGTGCGGCAAGCCGGCAAGGCTGCCCATGAAGCACACCAGCTTCATGCGACCTTCAGCAAATAGGCTCGGCAAACCGCCACAAGGCGGCGCAATTGGGCGACACTGGCCATCCGCCCATCGCCACGAAAGCCGTCCATGCGCCATCTGCTGCTGATTACCACCTTGTATCTGCCCTTCGCCGCCGGTGCGCAAGACAACCCCGCCACCCTGGAACAAGTCCTGCAAGCCGAGGACGGCGACAGCCATGGCGACTTGCGCGCCGTCGTCGTGCTGCGCGACGGCGCCATCGTGGCCGAGCGCTATTACAACGGCGAGACGGCCGACACCCTGCACGACATCCGTTCGGCCGGCAAGAGCATCACCGCCTTGCTGGCAGGTGCGGCCGTGGCGCGCGGCCAGCTGGCGACGACAAAAACGGTGGGAGACTACTGGCCCGAAGTCGCCGGCAGCCCGGCGGGCAAGGTGATCCTCGACGACTTGCTGACCATGCGTTCTGGCCTGGCCGCCTTCGATGAGGACGAACAGTCGCCGGGCAATGAAGACAAGCTCGATGCGGCGCCCGACCCTGCCGCCTTCGTGCGCGGCGTGCCCGTCGCCACGGCACCGGGCAGCACGTACCGCTACAACTCGCTGGGAGCGTATATCGCGGGCAGAGTGGCGGAAAGCGCCAGCGGCGCCGACCTGGAAGATATCGCGGCCAAGGCGCTGTTCGCGCCGCTGGGCATCACGCGCTGGAGCTGGGGCCGCGACGTGGCCAACCATCCTAAAGGACAGGGCAATTTGTCGCTGCGCGCACGCGACACGGCAAAAATCGGCCAGATGGTGCTCGACGGCGGCGTAGTTGACGGCAAGAGGGTGATCGATACGAGCTGGCTGCAAGCCGCGCTGGCGCCGCGCGTGGCCATCGGCGCCGTCGACCGCTACGCCGACAGCTACGGCTATTTCTGGTACGCGAAGACGCAGGATATCGGGGGCCACAAGATCACCGTGCATTTCGCCTCGGGCAATGGCGGCAACAAGATCTACGTGATACCGGCGCGCCGCATGGTGGTGAGCATCGCATCCAGCGCGTATGGCAAGGGATATGGACAGCGCCGTTCGGAAGACATCCTGAAGGCCATCCTGAAGGCGGATGCAACGCAGATGTAAGCGTTTGTAATGACCGTCAACGGTAACGATCCGGGGCGCGTTTTATGCTCAGTGACACGGGAAACATCCCGGCACCAACAGACATACCAGACAAACCACCACTGAGGACTGCACCATGAAAAAAGCAATTGTTACCCTGATCGCCGGCCTGTTCGCAACTGCAGCCTTCGCCCAAACCCCGGCAGCACCTGCAGCCGCTCCGGCAGCTTCGGTACCGGCGAAAGTGGAAGCGGCCCACACCAAGGCCGTCGTGAAAGCGGACGCCAAGGAAGCGCAAACGGCCGTGAAAGCCGATGCGAAAGAAGCCAAGGCAGTCGTCGCCGCGAAAACGGAAGTCGCCAGCGCCAAAGCGGAAGCGGCTACCACGAAAGCCAAGGCACACCACAAGGCCAAGAAAACCAAGGCCAAGGCCGACGAAAAGCTGGCATCGGCCACCGCCGAAGCAGCACCGGTAACGGCACCTGCAGCAGCCAAGTAATTCCGACACACTTTACCGACCACACATACCAAGGATTTCATCATGAAAAAAGTTATCGCCACCCTGATCGCCAGCCTGTTCGCCACCGCCGCTTTCGCCCAGGCGCCAGCGGCTCCTGCCGCCACCCCGGCCGCTCCTGCAGTGGCAGCCGCACCGGCAGCCAAGGCCGAAGCCCCGGCAGCCGCCGTCAAGCCGGCGACGCACAAGAAAGCCAAGCATCACAAGGCCAAGAAAGCCGCTCCAGCCGACAAGGCAGCACCGGCGGCGCCAGCAGCTTCCGCACCGGTAGCTTCCGCGCCAGCAGCAACGCCAGCCAAGTAATCGCGGCGGCATAAATGAAAAGACAGGGTGCGCCCTGTCTTTTTTTTCGTCCGCTTATTTGGGCATCAGCACCGTGTCGATGACATTGATCACGCCATTCGACTGGTACACGTCATAGGTGCTGATGTTGGCGCTGTTGCCGCCTTCATCCATCACCACGATGTTGTGCATGCCGTTCATGGCGAACATCAGCTTGCCGCCGCTGGCCGTGGCCAAAGTGGCCTTGCCGTCATGCGTCTTGATTTCGTGGGCCAGCGCCTTGAAGTCGTATTTGCCGGGTACCACGTGATAGGTGAGGATTTTCGTCAGGGTCGCCTTGTTTTCCGGCTTGACCAGGGTATCGACGGTGCCGGCCGGCAGCTTGCCGAAGGCCGCATTCGTCGGCGCGAACACGGTAAATGGCCCCTTGCCTTTCAATGTATCGACCAGGCCGGCGGCCTTGACGGCGGCGACCAGGGTCGTGTGGTCGGCTGAATTGACGGCGTTGTCGACGATGTCCTTGGACGGATACATGCTCTGGCCACCGACCATGGTCGCCATGTCGGCGGCAAACGGGGCGCTGGCGGCCAGCATGGAAGCGAGGAACAGTGCTGCGGGAACGAAGGTGCGCATGATGGTATCTCCTGGATGACTGCGTTTGCGTGATTGCAGGAGTATTTACGCGGTGGGTCGGAGATTGGATTCAATTTATTTTTTTGGTCTGGCCTTGATTGGGGGCGCGGGTGGTGTCGGCTTGCGCGCCATGCGCTAAGCCGACCTGCCGCGCCTCGCGCCACCAACGCCACCCCATAAAAAAACGGCGCCGTGCAAAGCACGACGCCGTTCTTGACAGGCTTGTCGCCGCGGATGGGGAACTAGTTGGCCGCGACCTGCGGCTCCGTCTCGCCCCAGCCGCCGCCCAGGGCGCGGATCAGCGCCACCGTGGTGACGGCGCGGTTGCCGCGCAATTGCACGGCGTTGCGCTCGATGGCCGCCAGGTTGCGCTGCGCGTCGAGCAAGTCCAGGTAGCTGGAACGGCCCGCGTCGTACAGCTTTTGCGCCAGGTCGGCCGAACGGCGCGCCGAGACGACGGCTTCGTCGATCTGCTGCGTCTGGCCCGACAGGATGCGCAGGCCGGCCAGGTTGTCTTCCACTTCGGCGAAGGCCACCAGCACGCTCTGGCGATACGTCGCCACCGACTCTTCCAGCTGCGCTTCGCTGCGGCTCACGGCAGCTTTATTACGTCCACCGTCGATGATCGGCATCGACATCAGGGCGCCCAGCAGCCAGGAACGGCTGCTCCACTTGAAGATGTCAGAGAACGTATCGGAGGCACCGCCGCCGGAAGCGTTCAAGGTCAAGGCCGGGAACATGGCCGATTTCGCCACGCCGATGCGCGCATTCGACGCTTCCATGGTGCGCTGCGCCGACGCGATGTCGGGACGGCGCTCCAGCAGCGAGGACGGCATGCCGGCCGGGATCACGGGCAGGAAACCGCTATCCTGCAGCGGGTTGACGGTCGCCGTGAAGCTGGCGGCCGGTTTGCCCAGCAGGACGGCCAGCGCATGTTCGCTGGTGGCGCGCTGGCGCTGCAGGCCGATGGCTTCGGCGCGCGTCGTCGACAGCTCCGTGCGGGCACGGGACAGGTCGAATTCGCCGATGTCGCCCAGGTCATAGCGGCGCTGGTTCACATGCACGCTTTCCTCGCGCAGGCGCACCGTCTGTTCCAGGGTCGCCAGTTCGGCGTCCGTGGCGCGCAGCTGGAAGTAGGTCTGCGCCACGTCGGCCTGCAAGGACAGCAGCACCGAGCGGTAAGTCGCTTCCACGGCCAGCGCATCGCTGCGCGAGGCGCTGACGTTGGACGCCACGCGGCCGAACAGATCGACTTCATAGCTGGCCGTCAGGTTGGCCTGATAGACATTCGTGGCCGCCACCGGCGCGCCATTCGGCAAGCCGAGCGACACGGCGGAAGCCCGGCTGCGCTGGCCGCCCACGTTCACGCCCACTTGCGGGATGCGGTCCGCTTCGGCGATGCCGGCAATCGCCCTCGCCTGCTTGACGCGGGCGGCGGCGACGGCCAGGTTGGCATTGGCCTGCGTGGCTTCGTTGATCAGGCTCGTCAAAGCCGGATCATTGAAGGCCAGCCACCACTCGCCGCGCGCCTGGCGCTCGGCCGGCACGCCCTGCTTCCAGCGCGTGCCGTCGGCCGCCGTCTGCACGGCAGGCACTTGCGCTTCCTTGAAGGCCACCGGCGTCTCGATCTGCGGCTGCTTGAACTCCGGCGCCGCGCACGCGGCCAGCAATACGGCCGCTGCCATGGCGGTCAGCACGGGCTTGACGCGCCAGATGATTTCCTTGGTTTTCAATATATATCTCCTTCCAGGTCCAGCGCTGGCGCGGCGACAGGCTTGGCGGCAACGGCGGCAGGTTTTTTCTCAAAACGCTGCGCCAGGGTGCGCAGCAGTACGTAGAACACGGGCGTCAGGAACAGGCCGAAGAAGGTCACGCCCAGCATGCCGGCGAACACCGCCACGCCCATGGCATGGCGCATTTCCGAACCGGCGCCGTGCGAGAACACGAGGGGCACCACGCCCATGATGAAGGCGATCGACGTCATCAGGATAGGACGCAGACGCAGACGGCACGCTTCCAGCGCCGCTTGCACCACGGTGCGGCCATGCTCTTCCAGTTCGCGGGCAAATTCCACGATCAGGATCGCATTCTTCGACGCCAGTCCCACCAGCACGAACAGCGCGATCTGGGTAAACACGTTGTTGTCGCCACCGGTCAGCTTCACGCCCAACAGCGCGCACAGGATGGACATCGGCACGATCAGGATCACGGCCAGCGGCAAAGTCCAGCTTTCGTACTGGGCGGCCAGCACGAGGAACACCAGCAGCACGCACAGCGGGAAGACATAGATCATCGTATTGCCGGACAAGATGTCCTGGTAGGTCAGCTCCGTCCATTCATACGAAATCCCCTGCGGCAGCACTTCCTTGGCGATGCGTTCCAGCGCCGCTTGTGCCTGGCCGCTCGATACGCCAGGAGCTGCGCCGCCGTTGAAGTCGGCCGCCGAGTAGGCGTTGTAGCGCTGCACGCGGTCCGGGCCATAGGTATCCTTGACGCGCATCAGCGACGACAGTGGAATCATCTCGCCCTTGTCGCTGCGTACCTTCAGCTGCGCGATATCCTGCGCATGCGAACGGAAGGAAGCATCGGCCTGCACGCGCACCTGGTAGGTGCGGCCAAACTGGTTGAAGTCATTCACGTACAGCGAACCGAGATTGATCTGCAAGGTCTGGTAAATCGTTTGCAGCTGCACGCCCATCTGCTTGGCTTTCACGCGGTCCACGTCGGCAAACAGCTGCGGCACGTTGATCTGGTAGCCCGAGAACACGCCCGCCAGTTCCGGCGTCTGGTAAGCCTTGCCGGCCAGCGCCTGCGTGGCGTTGTACAGCGCGTCGTAACCGAGGTTGCCGCGGTCTTCGATCATCATCTTGAAGCCGCCGATGGTACCGAGGCCGTTGACCGGCGGTGGCGGGAAGACCATGATGAAGGCGTCCTGGATGCCGCCCAGGCGCTTGTTGATCTCGGCCGCGATGGCGCCGCCCGACAGTTCCTTGCTGGTGCGTTCGTCGAACGGTTTCAAGGTGGCGAAGA
The DNA here is from genome assembly GCF_002797895.1 of Janthinobacterium sp. 67. Classification (NCBI taxonomy): domain Bacteria; kingdom Pseudomonadati; phylum Pseudomonadota; class Betaproteobacteria; order Burkholderiales; family Oxalobacteraceae; genus Janthinobacterium; species Janthinobacterium sp. 67. The sequence goes on from NZ_PGES01000001.1 coordinate 1,841,332, forward strand.
CGATGCCGGAGTTCGGCGCATTGGTGAAGTCGTTGATCGACAGGCCCGGGAAGGCGATGGTCGATTCGACGCCAGGCACCGACTTGATCACGTCCGACATGCGGCGCACGACATCTTCCGTGCGGTCCAGCGAGGCGGCGTCAGGCAATTGGGCAAAACCCACCAGGTACTGCTTGTCCTGCGCTGGCACGAAGCCGGCCGGCACGGCCTTGAAGGTGAAGATGGCGGCAACGACCAGCAGCGCATACACGCCCAGCGAAGCGCTCTTGCGGCCCAATACCCCTTTCACGCCCGCTTCATAACGGTGCGAAGCGCGGCCGAAGAAGCGGTTGAACCAGGCGAAGAAGCGGCCGAAGACCATGTCCATGCCACGCGTCAGCGCGTCTTTCGGCGCATCGTGCGGTTTGAGCAGCGCGGCCGACAGGGCTGGCGCCAAGGTCAACGAGCTGAATGCGGAAATCACGGTCGAAATGGCGATGGTCAGCGCGAACTGGCGGTAGAACTCGCCCGACAAACCAGGCACGAAGGCGATCGGCACGAACACGGCGCACAGCACCAGGGCGATGGCGACGATAGGACCGCTGACCTCTTTCATGGCCTGGATGGTGGCGTCGCGCGGCGACAGGCCTTCCTCGATGTTGCGCTCGACGTTTTCCACCACGACGATGGCGTCATCGACGACGATACCGATGGCCAGCACGAGGCCGAACAGCGACAGGGTGTTGATCGAGAAGCCAAAGCCCAGCATCACGGCAAAGGTGCCGACGATGGAGACGGGTACGGCCAGCAGCGGAATGATCGATGCGCGCCAGGTTTGCAGGAAGATGATCACCACCAGCACCACCAGGGCGATCGCTTCGAGCAAGGTATGGATCACGGCTTCGATGGACGAGCGCACGAACTGCGTGGGGTCGTACTCGATCCGGTATTCCACGCCTTGCGGGAAGTCTTTTTTCAGTTCTTCCATCTTGGCGCGCACGTCGGAAGACAGTTGCAGCGCGTTGGCGTTCGGCGCTTCGAAAATACCCATGCCGACGGCCGGATTATTGTTCAGCAGCGAACGCAGCGAGTAGCTGTTGGCGCCCATTTCCACGCGCGCCACGTCCTTCAGTTGCGTCACGGCGCCGTCGGCATTCGTGCGCACGATGATGGCGCCGAATTCCTCGGGCGTCTGCAGACGGCCCTGGGTGTTGACGGTCAGCTGGAAGTCCGAGTTCTTCGCTGGCGAGGCGCCGATCACGCCGGCGGCCACCTGCACGTTTTGCTCGCGGATCGCGTCGACGACGTCATTGGCCGTCATGCCGCGTGCCGCTACTTTCTGCGGGTCGAGCCAGATGCGCATGGCGTAGTCGCCGGCGCCGAAGATCTGGATGTCGCCCATGCCGGGCAAACGTGCCAGCTGGTCCTTGACGTTCAGCACCGCGTAATTACGCAGGTACATATCGTCATAGCGCTTGTTCGGCGAAACCAGATGCACCACCATGGTCAGGTTGGGCGACGACTTGACGGTCGTCACGCCGATCTGGCGCACTTCCTCTGGCAGGCGCGGCAAGGCGCGCTGCACGCGGTTCTGCACCTGCGTTTCAGCCTGCTCGACGTTGGTGCCGATCTTGAAGGTCACGGTCAGCATCATCGCGCCATCGGACGTGTTTTGCGAGGACATGTAGAGCATGTTCTCGACGCCGTTGATCTGCTCTTCGAGCGGCGCGGCCACGGTTTCGGCGATCACTTTCGGGTTGGCGCCCGGGTATTGCGCGCGCACCACCACGGATGGCGGCACGACGTCGGGATATTCGGAGATGGGCAGGCCGAAAATCGACAGCAGCCCGGCCACGAATATGACGATCGACAGCACCGCCGCGAAAATCGGCTTGTCGATGAAAAAGCGGGAAAAGTTCATGTTTATTCCTTGGAAGTCGATGCTGCTTTCGCGGCGATCTTGGCATCTTTTGCTTCAGGTTTTGCAGGAGCGACAGGCGCGGTCGGATCGAAATCCATGGCCACGATCTGCGGCGTCACGGGGGCGCCGGGGCGCACGCGCTGCAAGCCGTTGACGACGATTTTCTCGCCCGCCTTCAAGCCTTCGCGCACCACGCGCAAGCCGTCCGAGGTCGGGCCCAGCTTGACGGCGCGGTATTCGGCCTTGTTATCCGAACCCACCACGTAGACGTATTTGCGGCTTTGATCCGTGCCGACGGCGCGGTCACTGATCAACAGGGCCGTGCTTTGCGCCTGCGGGCCGTTGCCGCCGTCGAGCTGGATGCGCGCGAACAGGCCGGGCACCAGCTGGCGCTCGGCGTTGGCAAAGGTGGCGCGCATGCGCACGCTGCCCGTGGCCGGGTCGAGCTGGTTGTCGACGAATTCCAGCTTGCCTTCGTGCGGGAAGCCCGTTTCGTTGGCCAGGCCTACCTTGACGGTGACGGGCGTGCCCTTTTGCGCCGTGCCGGCCACGCGCAGATACGTATCTTCATCGCCGTCGAAGCTGGCGTAGATACGGTCCGTCGACACCACCGAGGTGAGGATGGCGGAAGCGTCGATCAGGTTGCCGACGGTGATTTCCGCCTTGCTGACGCGGCCGCTGATCGGCGCCTGCACCTGCGTGTACGACAGGTTCAGTTTCGCCGCTTCATACGCGGCTTGCGCCGAGCGGACATTCGCGTCCAGCTCTTTCAGGCCCGAAGCCTTTTCATCGAATTCGCGCTGGGCGATGGCTTTTTCGGCCAGCAGCTTTTCAGCGCGCGACAGTTCCAGCTTGGCCAGTTCCGCCTTGGCGCGGGCCGAGGCTGCCGTGCCTTCGGCGCGCGACACTTCGGCCTGGAACGGGCGCGGATCGATGATGAACAGCACGTCGCCCTTTTTCACTTCGCTGCCCGGCTTGAAATTGACGGCCGTGATGAAGCCGCCGACGCGCGAGCGGATTTCCACGCGCTCGATCGCTTCCAGGCGGCCCGAGAATTCCTGCGTTTCCGTGATCTGTTTTTCAACGACGGCGGCGGCCGAGACGGGCGGGCCGCCGGCCGCTGGCGCGTCGGGCACCTTGCTATTGGCCGAATCGCAGCCGGCCAGGCTCACGGCCACCAGTCCTGCCAGCGCGAGCGAGGCAGCCAGGGGCTTGAGCAGAGTGGAAAATTGTTGAACGTTTTTCATTTTATTTCCCTGTTTTATGAAAATTTCTAATGATATGGGCGGCAGGAAGCAACCCAACTGAAAAAGTGAATGGTGGTGCCATGGCGCCCGACGGCGCTCGATCAAAGATAAACAGGCCGCCAGCCTGGTAAAAGCGGACGGGGACGACGAAGCTGGCTGTGCGAACGCACAACTCAGGCAAGATGGGAACTACACTGCATAGTGTAGCAACCGAAACTCAAAAAGTAAACTGATTAGTGTAAGTTTTTTTGCGGTACTGCGGATGGCGGCGTCATGACTCGGGCTCCTGCCCCAGTCCAGCGACAAAGCTGGCGATTTCACTCAATACCTGCACCTTGCAGGCACACTCATTGCGGGCGCCAGCATCTTGCAGCGGCGCGGCGGCCATGCGCCGCACGGTGGTCTTGATGCCGCAGGCGATCAATTTGCTGCCGTATTGTTCAGCCTCGTCGCGCAATGGGTCGTCTTCGCTGGACAGGATGAGCGCCGGCGGCAGGTTCTTCAATCGGCTCGACTGCAATGGCGACGCGTACGGATGAGTACGATCAGCGGCATTCGGCAGGTAGCCACGGTAGGCGGCGGCGCATTGGTCGGCCACTTCCGCCAGGTCCGGGCAGGTCGGCAAGTTGCGCATCGAGCAGGTCGACAGGCCGGGGTCGAGCATGGGCATGATCAGCACCTGGCCCGCGAGGGGCGGTCCGCCCCGGTCGCGCGACATCATGGCGCACACGGCGGCCAGATTGGCGCCCGCTTCGATGCCCGACACCAGCATCTGCTTGCCCGTCCAGCCCAGCTTGGACTTGTTCTTTTTTGCCCACAGCAGCACGGCATGCGCGTCTTCCACGGCGGCGGGGAATGGCCGCACCTTCGCCAGGGTGTAGTTTGCCGCCAGCACCACGTGGTCGGGGTTGCTCAGCACGAGGCAGCGCAGGAAGTCGTCCGCGTCGTCGAGGTCGCCGTCAACGAAACCGCCGCCATGGAAGAAGACGATCAGGCTGGCCTGCTTGGCGCCCGGCACACCGGCCGTGTAGACGCGCGCGCCGAGCGCATCCTGCGCGCCCTGCACCTGGATGTCGCGTATCTTCAGCGCCTGGCCAGGTGCCAGTTCGGCCACGGTGCCGGCAACGCTCATTGCGCCACCACCGGCTGCACCGCAGCATCGAGTACCGTGTCGTTCAGGCACAACAGGGCGATGCCGCCCACTTCATGGGTCAGGGCGCTATAAGCACTGGCTTCGCTTTGCGCCGCCAGTGAATACGCATCCGTCGATACCATCGCGGCCAGAGCGAGCGAGCTCATAGCGAGAGCGAGCACTGCAAAGATTCCATTCCGATGACCCATGATATTTCTCCTGTGAACTTCCTGCGGCAATCACATTTATGCTGCAGTACAACAACTATAGACTTGATCTACAATCTGATAAAGAGTGCAATGACGAATTGATTGTTCAGGATTCTGAATAATCGCGTCTAAAATGATAGGAATTCAAGTGAACAAGCTGCAAGCAATGGAAGTTTTCATTCAAGTCGTCGATGCCGGCGGCTTTACGCGCGCGGCGGAAAACATGCAGCTGCCGAAAGCCACCGTATCGACCCTGATCCAGTCGCTGGAAGCGAGCCTGTCGGTCAAGTTGCTCAACCGCACCACGCGCCACGTCAGCATCACGTCCGACGGTGCCGCCTATTACGAACGCTGCGTGCGCATCCTGTCGGACGTGCGCGAAGCCGAGGAATCGCTGTCGCGCACGCGATTGAGCCCCAGCGGGCGGCTGCGCGTGGATGCGCCCACGGCCCTGGCAAGCGAACTGATCATCCCTGCCCTGCCCGACTTTTTCGCCCGCTACCCGGACATCTCGCTGGAACTCGGTTGCAGCGACCGCCCCGTCGACCTGATCGAGGAAGGCGTCGACTGCGCCGTGCGCGGCGGCGAACTGGGCGACCTGAACCTGATCGCGCGCCGGGTCGGCGTGCTGCACTTCATGACGTGCGCCTCGCCTGGCTATCTGGCGCACCACGGCACGCCGCTGCATCCGAACGACTTGCCGCGCCACCGGGGCGTGAATTTTTTCTCCGCCAAGACCGGTAAAACATTTGAATGGGATTTTACCCGCGCCGGCGAACGCATCCAGGTCGCCATGCCCAGCCATATCGCCCTGAACGATTCGAACGCCTACACGGCCGCCGGCCTGGCGGGCCTGGGCATCGTGCAAATGACGCATTTCATGCTTGCGCCGCTGCTGGAACAGGGCAAAATGGTGGAATTGCTCAGTGAATGGGAATCCGACCCGCTGCCCATCCACGTGATCTATCCGCCGAACCGCCATCTGTCCGCCAAGGTGCGCGTATTTGTCGAATGGGTCGCCGACATGTTTACCAATCACCCGGCCACGCAACTGAAGGGCAAGAGCAGCCTGCCCAGCGCGCGCGCCACCCAGACCGAGGCCCAGCCATGACCGTAGCAGCAAGCATATCGCCGCACCCGCACCGCATCGTCTTTCTCGACCGCGACAGCCTGATCGCCACCGTGCGCCCGCCCGCCTTCGCGCACAGCTGGCAAGAGCATGCGCACACCAGGGGCAGTGAACAGACGGTATCCCGCCTGCAAGGCGCCACGATCGCCATCACGAACAAAGTGCCGCTGCGCGCGGCCGAGCTGGCGCAGCTGCCCGGGCTGAAGATGATTGCCGTGGCCGCTACCGGCACGGATATCATCGACCTGGCCGCCTGCCGCGAACGGGGCATCGTCGTGGCCAACATCCGCGACTATGCGCGCGCCACCGTGCCCGAACACACCTTGGCCCTGATGCTGGCCCTGCGCCGTCAATTGATCGCCTACCGTGCCGACGTGGAAGCGGGCCTGTGGCAGGCATCGGACCGCTTCTGCCTGTTCGGCCACCCCATCCGCGACCTGGCCGGCAGCCGCCTGGGCTTGCTCGGCTACGGCGCGCTGGGCAAGTCCGTGGCGCAGCTGGGCCGCGCCTTCGGCATGCAAGTCATCGTACATAACCGCTCGCCCATCAAGGACGACGGCGTGACGCAAGTGAGCTTCGACGACTTGCTGGCCACCTCCGACGTGCTGAGCCTGCACCTGCCGCTGACGGAGGCCACGCGCAACATCATCGGCGCGGCAGAACTGGCGCGCATGCAGCCAACGTCCCTCCTGATCAACACGGCACGTGGCGGCCTCGTCGATGAAGCGGCGCTGGCCGATGCATTGACAAACGGCGTGATCGCCGGCGCCGGTTTCGACGTGCTATCGAAGGAACCGCCGCTGCCCGATAATCCGCTGTTGAACTTGCGCCTGCCCAACTTCATCCTCACGCCGCACACGGCCTGGGCCAGTGGCGAAGCCATGCAAAAGCTGGCCGACATCCTGATCGGCAACGTGGAAGCATTCGAGCGGGGTGCGCCCACGAACGTGGTGGCATGAGCGTCTTGCACGAACTGGACGAACTGCTGTGCGGCGACGACGAGGAATACGACCGCCTCGACCTGTTTCACGAGGCGGGCGAGTTGATCGGGCAACTGCGGGCGGCCGACGTGCCGGCGCTGCTTGCCCTGTGGCAAGCGCGCAGCCTGTGCTGGCAACAGCGCTACACGCAAGCGAGCGGCTCCATCGACGGCGCCGTCCTGCGCACCCTGCTGTCCGGTTTGCTGCAGATCAAGGAGACGCCTCACGGCGTGTTCGAATTGATGACTCGCCTGCCTGCGACAGCCGACGCCTCCCCGCTCAGCGACGCCTTGCTCGATTACGCCGAGCAAGCCTGGCATGCGAATCCGGCACGGCAACGGCAAATCCAGATCAGTTGCTGGAGCTGCGGGCTGTCGGGCCGGCTGCTGAAACGGCTGGGGTTTTCCGCCTGGAAGGAAGCGGGACTGTAGTTCTTACGACGCGGCCGGCGTTTCGAATGAAAATCCCGGCGCATACGCATGATAGCCGTCGAAATCGCCCTTGCCGATGGCCGCGCCGGCGCTGCGCGCAATCGCATACGCCATGCCGAAGTGAAAATAGAAATTCGGCAGGATGTACAAATTCAGGTAGTCACCGGCCGGCAGCGCGATGTCGGCAAAGCCGGCGCGGTCGCGGCAGATGCGTTCGGGCGGCCCGTCAAAACGCTCCACAGGTATGTCCTTGAGATAGAGCATGGTCTGCGCGATCTGTTCCTGCAGGCTGGCGGCGGCGCTGAAATCAACCACGTCCAGCCCCGCCAGCGGGCAGCAGCCGCGCAGGGAAAAGCTCACGGCCGCGCGCACCTGCTGGGCGAATGGCAGCATGTCCGGGTGCAAGCGCGCCGCCAGCATGGGCGGCGCGGTGCCGGTCTTGTCGAGCATGGCGGAGAGCTGCGCCAGCGAGCGGCAAAAGATGGTGACGGGACTGATCTGCATGAGGTTCTCTTCCAGTTGAAAATGCTGTGCAAAACCTTGGCTCATGGCACGCCGGCAATGCGCGCATACAGCCAGAAATTGCCGGACCTTCCGCGAATTTGCCGGTAGCAGCGCAGATAACCTTCGCGCTCGAAACCGCAGCGTTCGAGCACGCGGATCGAACGTTCATTGCTCTCCAGCACAGTGGCCTGGATGCGCAGGAAGCCCAGGCGCTGGAAGCCCCAGTCCACGGCCGACGCGGCGATGGACGTGGCCACGCCCTGCCCCCATACGGCGGGAGACAGATCGTAGGCGATTTCCGCCGTGCGATGTTGCGGGGAAATGGCATTGAAGCCGATCGTGCCCACCAGCTGGCCGCCCGCGCGCAGCACGACGGCCAGGCGGATGGACGACGCTGCCTGGGCCGATGCGTAGTCATCGAAGTTGCCCTGCAGATCGTCGATGCAACGCAAATCCCAGCTCGTGTGCTCCACGACAACCGGGTCGGACAGATAGGCATACCAGGCGGATGCGTCGCCGGGTTCCAGGTGGCGAAAAGCTACCAGTGGATGGGCTGAAACGGGTAAGTCGGCAGTCATCATCGCTTGGCATGCTCCTCAATCCAGCGGGCAATCGGCGGCCAGCCAGGATGTAAAGTCATCGGCAAGCCGCTCGAAATCGTCGCGTTGCATGGAACCATGCCCGACCAGGTACACGGCGCGGTCGCCATCATCGAGTGCCAGCATGACGGCGCGCCCGCCGCTGTCGTCGCCGATGGTGATGTAAGCGGGGCAGGATTGCAGCGTGTCATATATCTCGTTGCGTTCGATCAGACTGTCTGCGCCGTACAGCAATACCTGTTCACCGCGCATGCCTTCTTGCCAGTCCTGCAGAAAACGCAGGTAGTGCGCCGGCAAGGCGCGGCCCAGCCAGCGCTCGAGCGCTTCGGTTTCCTGCTGGCTCACGCGGCGCCCTTGCGCCGTGCTTCCCACGTACGCCGCAGCAAGCCGTACAGGGCCGTATCGCTGACGTGGCCCCCGACGATCCAGCGTTCCGGCAAGAAACCTTCCTTGTTGAAACCCTGGCGTTCCAAGGCGCTGGCCGACGCCGTGTTGAGTGGGTCGATATCGGCTTCCAGGCGGTTCAGGTCGCGCTCGATGAACGCGTATTCCAGCAATGCCGACAAGGCTTCCTGCATATAGCCCTTGCCCCAATGCGGGCGCGCCAGCGCATAGCCGATTTCGGCACGGCGGTTCTGGCGGTGCTCGGAAAACAGGCTGCAGCTGCCCATGTATTCGCCCGTCGCCTTCAGCGTGACGGCGAAGCGGAAGAATTCCTCGCTCTCGAAAGCGGCGATGTCCTCGGCAAGCTTGCGCGCGGCGATGCTGGCATCCTGCCATGGCGGCTCGCTGAAATAGCGCATCACTTCGGGATCGGCATGCATGGCGAAGAAGTCCGCTTCATCCGATGGTTGCGGTTTGCGCAGGATCAGGCGTTCAGTGGTGATGGTTTTCGTGTAGGCCATGCGACTCCAATCAAAGGTTCAAAGGGCAATGCTTATTATTCCATGCAACTATAACGATGTGGCAACTTTGTGACTTTGCTTTTTAATGTAGTATGGCAATATTTCACCATATCATAGATGCAACTTCATGATCCGCCTATGCACGCCGTAAAAGAAGCAGCACATACCGACGCCGTCCCGGTGCAGCCGGAGATCTCGAGCAAGCACAAGCGGCCAGTGATCGTCTGGGCCAGCATCGCCTTCTTTGGCATGTGCGCCATGCTGCTTGGCATGACCTTCTGGATCGTCTGGTCTTCGCGCGAAGTGCGCTTGCACGAAGCGCAGGCGACGACGGAACACATGGCGCGCACCCTGGCGACCCAAGCGTACATGGAACTGGAAGTGGCCGATGTGATGCTGGAAGATATCGTCGAGCATATCCGCAACGAAGGCAATAATGACGCTACCGGCGAGCGGCTGCAATCGCATCTGCAGCAGTTGTCGAAAAATATCGTGGAAATTGCCGGCGTCTTCATTTTCGACAGCCGCGGAGACTGGCTGGCCAGCTCGTCCGGCGCCGGGCAGGACGGCAACAATGCGGACCGCGACTACTTTACTTATCACAAGACGCATGCGCAGCTGGGCAGCCGCATCAGCGCGCCCGTGCGCAGCAAATCCAGCGGGCAATGGGTCTTGCCCGTATCGCGCCGAGTGGAATTGGCGGACGGCTCGTTTGCCGGCGTGGTGCTGGTCACCCTGGGGCTTGCCTCCTTCGAACGCATCTACGATAGCCTCAACCTTGGCAATACGGGCACGGCCTTCTTTGCCCTCGATGACGGCACCTTGATCTACCGTCGGCCATTCCAGACCAATGTCATCGGCATGGATATTTCGTCGGGCGCAGTCCTGCGCGCCTACCGCGAAAAAGGGCCGGTCGGCACGGCCATGATGACGGCGAAGGTGGACGAGATCGAACGGCTGTACAGCTATCGCCACCTGCAGCGCTTTCCCGTCATCGTGGCGGCGGGGCTATCGGAGGAAGATATTTTCGCCGAATGGCAACGCTTGAGCATGCAAATCGTGCTGGCGTCGCTGGCGGCAGGCGCGGCGCTGATCTATCTGTTCCGCAAGCTGATGCGGCAAATTGCCATACGCGACCGTATCGAGGCCAGCCTGCGCCTGGCCAGTACGCAATTGCAGCGCGCCAATGCGGACCTGGCGGCGCGGGCGTCGCAAGACGGCTTGACGGGACTGGCCAACCGCCGCTGTTTCGACGAAACCCTGGCGCATGAACTCAAGCGCGCCCAGCGCGACGGACACGCAGTGTCGCTGATCATGCTGGACGTGGATTTCTTCAAGAAATTCAACGACCAGTATGGTCACGTGGCGGGCGACGCCTGCCTGCAGGCAGTTTCCGGCGCCGTGGCGCGCAGCGTCGGCCGGGCCGAAGACCTGGCGGCGCGCTATGGCGGCGAAGAATTCGCCGTGATCATGCCCGGCACGGGCGCGGCTGGCGCCCTGGAAGTCGCGGAAACCATCCGCTCGGCAGTGGAAGCGCTGCAGATACCCCACGCGGCCAGCGCAAACGGCATCGTGACCGTCAGCCTGGGCGCAGCCACAGTCCAGTCCAGCCAGGTACATTGCACGGATAGCAGCGAACTGATACGCCAGGCAGATACCTTGCTTTACCAGTCGAAAAACACGGGCCGCAACCGCGTCAGCGGCGGCGGACCTGCAACATGAAGCCGCCCATGTCCGGAAAAAGAATCGCCCTCACCATGCCGCTGTCCCTCATCGCGCTGGCCGTCTGGCTTGGCTTGAGCATGGGCGGCCGCTGGCTGGAAGCCGCCGGCTACGCCTTGCCGGGCGCAGCCGTCACCGGCCGTATCGGCCTGTCTTGGGCGCTGGCCGCCCTGTTCGCGCTGGCGCTGCTACTGGCGTCAAGCGGACGCCGCGAAGCGGGCCTGGGCGCGCCGCAGCCCTGGAAATCGCTGTGGCTCGTCTGCCCTCCCCTGCTGTATGCGCTGCTGATGCTGTTGCTGGCCTGGGCCGGCGGCTGGCCGCAGCCGCGCGTGCTGCTGATCGTCGCCTGCAATGCGGCGCTGGTGGCCATCTCGGAAGAACTGATGTTCCGCGCCATCTTGCTGCAAGGCATGCTGAACCGCTACGCCGTCTGGCCGGCCGTATTGATGTCATCGGCGCTGTTCGGCCTGGCCCATACGGCCAACGGCCTGGCCACGGGCGACGTCAGCGGCGCCTTGTGGCAAGCCTTGGCCGCCGCCTTGCAGGGCGTCGGCTATGCGGCCATCCGCCTGCGCACCCGCTCGGTATGGCCCATGATCGTCGTGCATGGCCTGTGGGACTACGCGCTGGTGACGGCCACCTTGCCCAACCCGGCCGAAGACGGCGCATCGATCCTGCCGTACATCGCCCTGCTGGCCGTGCTGCCCCTGTGCCTGTACGGTGCCTACCTGCTGCGCCCCAGCCAGCGCGCGGCCATCTTGCAAGCATAAGGAATCCGCATGGCGTTTTTTTCACGTGACTACGAAGTATTCCTGCTGCTGGCCGCGCCCGATGCGGCGCCGCCGTGGCAGGCGGCGCAATGGACGCGCATCGAATTGACGCCACACCTATCCTGATCGGACTCCCATGCGACACCTGCTTTGCGCCACCCTGCTCTGCTTCAGCAACCATGCGGGCGCCTTCGAACTGAGCGGCGCCATCCGCAGCAACGGCGCGCCGCTGCCGCCCGCCATCAGCATCATTGCCGAGCGCATGCACGGCGAGCCGCAGATACATGGCACGGTCGAGAACGGCCGTTACCGCATCGACGTGCCGGAAAACACCTTGCTGGCGCTGGTCGTGCGGGCGCCGCAATGGGAGGCGGAACCGAGACTCATCCACGACGCTGCCACGGCAGGCGCGCCGGATATCCTGCTGTATCGGACGGCGGTGCCGGAAGCGGCGCTGGCGCAGGAATTGCTGGCCATGGAAAAGGAAGACGTGGCCGCACGCACGGATTGGCCGGCGACAGGTGTCGACCTGCAGGCACGGCAGCGCATGCGCGAGACGGATGCGAGGAACGAAGCGCGGCTGCGCCACATCATCGCCAGCAAGGGATGGCCCACGCAAACAATGGTCGGTTACAAGGCGGCGGCCAGCGCATGGCTGATCGCCCAGCATGGATCAAGTGCCTTCCTCAAAAGCAGCCTGGTGCTGATGCGCACGGCGGCCGCGCAAGGTGAAATCACGCCGTCCAGGCTGGCCCTGACGATCGACCGCGACTTGACCAATGACAAACTGCCGCAGCTGTACGGCAGCCAGTTCCAGACGGGCAGCGACGGCAAGAGCGTCGCTTTCCCCATCGCCGATCCGCAGCATCTGGAGCAGCGCCGCGCCAGCGTGGGACTGGAGCCGTTTGCACAGTACCGGCAATTCTTCGAATAGGCACCGGCATTGACAAGGCCGCCCATCGCATGGCATCGTAACGCCATGCAATCGCCATTCCCTCCCCTGCCCACCATTATTGCCGCCATTCCAACGATGGTGGCTTAGCAGCAGTGTGATTGCCAAAGCCGCCTGCAAGGCGGCTTTGATGTGCAATCACTGGTCAAACCGTCTCGCAGGCTTCATTTCTTTTTTAGCGAGCGACCATGACCCCGACTTCCAGCACCGACGCTGCCCCCACCCTGCACCTCGTCTGCGGCAAGATAGCCTCCGGAAAATCCACTTTGACCAGCCAGCTTGCGCACGCGCCGCACACGGTGCGCATCAGCGAAGACACTTTATTGGCGCAGCTGTATCCGGGCCAGATCGCCAGCCTGGCCGATTACGTGGCGTGCGCGGCGCGGCTGCGCGCGGCCATCGCCCCCTTGGCCCTGCAGATGCTGTGGGCGGGCGTGTCCGTCGTGCTCGACTTCCCGGCAAATACGCCGGCCAGCCGCGCCTGGATGCGCGCACTGTTCCAGCAGGCGGGCACGCCGCATGTGCTCCATTACCTCGACGTTTCGGACGAAGAATGCAAGGCGCGCTTGCGCCAGCGCAATGAAAGCGGGCTGCACCCGTTCTCCACCAGCGACGCGCAATTTGATGACATCACGCGCCACTTCGTGCCGCCCGACTCTTCGGAAGGCTTTCACATCGTGCGGATTGCCGCTTAAAACGTGCCCGGCAGCAGGATCTTTTTATCCACCTGCTGCAAGTCGCGCAAGCCGCAGAACGCCATCGTCAAGTCGAGCTCGTTGCGGATGATGTCCAGGCATTTGCTCACGCCCGGCCCGCCCATGGCGCCCAGGCCGTATAAAAACGGGCGGCCGATGTACACGCCTTTCGCGCCCAGGGCCACGGCCTTGATCACGTCCTGGCCCGAGCGGATGCCGCCGTCCATGTGCACTTCGATCTGGCTGCCGACGGCGTCGACGATGGCGGGCAAGGCTTCGATCGACGATTGCGCGCCGTCGAGCTGGCGCCCGCCGTGGTTCGAGACGATCAGCGCGTCGGCGCCGCTTGCCACGGCCAGGCGCGCGTCTTCCGGGTCCATGATGCCCTTGATGATCAGTTTCCCGCCCCAGCGCCGCTTGATCCATTCCACGTCGGCCCACGACAGGCTCAGGTCGAACTGCTGCTGCGTCCAGGCCGACAGCGACGACATGTCGGAGACGGACGTGGCGTGGCCGACGATGTTGCCAAAACCGCGGCGCTTCGTGCCCAGCATGCCCGCCACCCAGCGCGGCTTGGTGGCCATGTTGAGGATGTTGGGAATGGTGAGTTTGGGCGGCGCCGACAGGCCGTTGCGCAAGTCCTTGTGGCGCTGGCCCAGCACCTGCAAGTCCAGGGTCAATACCAGCGCGCCGCACTTGGCCGCCTTGGCGCGGTCGATCAGGCGGTTGATGAATTCGCGGTCCTTCATCACGTACAACTGGAACCAGAACGGTTTCGTCGTGTTCGCCGCCACGTCCTCGATCGAGCAGATACTCATGGTCGACAGAGTGAATGGCACGCCGAATTTTTCTGCCGCCTGGGCCGCGAGGATTTCGCCATCGGCATGCTGCATGCCCGTCAAGCCCGTGGGCGACAGGGCTACCGGCATCGATACGTGCTGGCCCACCATGGTCGAAGCCAGGCTGCGGTTTTCCAGGTTGACGGCCACGCGCTGGCGGAATTTGATCTTCGCGAAATCGCTATTGTTGGCACGGTACGTCGATTCCGTCCAGGAGCCGGAATCGGCGTAGTCGTAAAACATGCGCGGCACCCGTTTCTGGGCCAGCACGCGCAAGTCTTCGATGCTGGTGATGATACTCATGCGTTTCCTCGGTCGATGGCAAGTCAAGCCATGATCGTGCATTTGCCTGTAATTGTCTATCCGGCAGGCAATGCCACGCTTACCAGGCGCGCGCGCCGAGGATCTTCTCGCCCAGTTCCGTCAACTGCGCCTGCGGATAGCGCAGTTTTTCCTTTTCCTCGGGGTCGCCGGGAAACGCATAGCCTTGCGGCGCGCTGCGCTCGCGCCAGCTTTGCACGCGCCAGTCGCGCAGCGACTGATTGTCTTCCTGCGCCGGCGTAAAGGAGATGTATTGCGCCAGGCGCACCTGGTCCGTCGACGTGTTCGGGCGGATGCCGTGCGCCAGCAGGCTGTTGAAAATCAGCAGCTCTCCTTTCTTCATGGCGATGAATTCCATCGGATACGGCACCGTCGCCAGGTCCGGCTGCCATGGATTGCGGTCCGCCGGCACGGTCTTGCGCCACGCCAGCAAGTTGTTGAACAGTTCCGGGTAGCATTGAAAACCGCCGCTCTCGGGCGAGGTATCGGACAGGGCCAGCACGCCTTGCACGTTGACGGGCAGCGGGTCGAGCGTCGTGTCGGCATCCCAGTGGATGAAGCCGCCAAACTTGCGCTTGCCATTGTTGGGCGTGTTCAGGTTGGCGCGGTCAATCGTCACCCACAAATCCTGACGGTCCCAGATGTCGACAAAGGCATCGTAGACGCGCCGGGTCTGGCGGTTATCCCACAGGGTCTGGTTGTGATAGGCCTCGACCATGCCGGAACCGTTGAGTTCCTTCATCGCGTGGTCGCGCAGCTGGTCCCGGTTCCAGGTGGAAGCATCTTGCTGGTCGAGTCCCTGAAATTCCCACAGGAAATCGGTCGTGCGGCGCACCTGCTCTGGCGAGACGGCATCCTTGACGATGACGTAGCCGTAGGTTTGCCAGTGCAAGAAATCGCTGTCGGACAGCACGCGCAGCGGCAGCTGTTTCCGGATGTCGCGCAACTGGGTTTGTTCCGTGTAGGCCACGGACGGGTTGCCGGGACGGTCTTCGCCGTACTGATATCGGTCTTGCATCGCTGTCTCCTGTGTTGGTGTGAGACAGATTGTGCTACGCCGGTGCCGTGTAAAATGCGTGCGCAGCGACCAATACTGATACTATCCTGACTATCCATCATCTTAAAACGTCACGATGACGCCTTTATTCGAACAAGTCACGATCCCGACGGGCCACTCCTGGGGCTTGCTGTGGCGCGAACTCGATGCCATTCCCTTCATCTGGCATTACCACCCGCAATTCGAGCTGACCCTGACCGTGAATGCGCGGGGACAGCGCTACATCGGCGACCATCTGGGCGACTTCGAACCGGGCGACCTGGTGCTGCTGGGGCCGAATTTGCCGCACACGTGGTCGGCCAGCGAGCGCATCGACAGCGCGCAACCGATGCTGGCCGTCGTCGTGTGGTTTTCGCTCGAGTGGGTGGAACAGCTGGCCGCCTGTTTTCCGGAATTGCACAGCGTGCGGCAGCTGGCGGCCCGCGCCGGCCCGGCCCTGCATTTTTCAGCGGACACGAGCGCACGCTGCGCCCATCAACTGCTGCAGCTGAATGCCCTGCCCGTGCCGCAGCGCCTGCCGCTGCTGCTCGACGTGCTGCTGGACCTGGCGGGCGATGGCGCCGCGCGGCCGTTGGCCTCGACAGCGCAGGCGCCGGTGCATGCCGATGGGCAGCAAAAGCGCATGGCAATCGTGTTTGACTTCATGCACGCACATTTCCGGGAAGAGATCGCACTGGAAACCCTGGCGCAGCGGGCGGCCCTGTCGCTGGGCGCGTTTCACCGCTGTTTCAAGCGCCACGCGCATTGCACGCCGGGCGAGTATCTGGCGCGGCTGCGCATCGGGCGCGCCTGCCAGCAGCTGATCGAGAGCAATCTCGCCATTGCCGTCATCGCGCAAGAGGCGGGCTACCGCAACCTCGCGCATTTCAACCGCCAGTTCCGTGCCGCCAAGCACGTGACGCCGCGCGCGTTTCGCCTGCAATACCGGCGCGGTCCCAACGACCTGTCGTAAAGCCGTTCGGAAACGAAAAAGGGGATCAGATTTTACAATCTGACCCCCAATATTCTGGTGCGGCTGGCAGGAATTGAACCCACGACCCCTTGGTTCGTAGCCAAGTACTCTATCCAGCTGAGCTACAGCCGCCTAAGACAAGATTATAGCAGGGCTTCGCAGAATGGCAAAGGGCGTCGTGCGGATATTTCACAATTGCCCAGACTGCCAGCGTGGTCGCTGCCAAGGCACCGTCAGGACGAAAAAAAACCCGGAAAGCGAACTTTCCGGGTTTTTTCACTACTGCTGATACTGGTGCGGCTGGCAGGAATTGAACCCACGACCCCTTGGTTCGTAGCCAAGTACTCTATCCAGCTGAGCTACAGCCGCAAACTCTGACACACTTCGCCGGACGGCGCGAAGCTTGAAACTTTCATCAAGACGAAGCAAACTTCATCTTGGCAATACTGGTGCGGCTGGCAGGAATTGAACCCACGACCCCTTGGTTCGTAGCCAAGTACTCTATCCAGCTGAGCTACAGCCGCAAAACTTCTACAACATTCCATTAACAACATGGAGGTGAAACTTGTTACAACAAAACCAGGCAAAGTCTGATTTTCAGTATTCTGGTGCGGCTGGCAGGAATTGAACCCACGACCCCTTGGTTCGTAGCCAAGTACTCTATCCAGCTGAGCTACAGCCGCGCAGGCAAACATTATAGCGTATTCATTTCGCTTTGAAAAGTTCGATTTTTCAATCGCTTAGCTGATTTTGCAGAATACCGCCCCGCATGATCGACTACCTTTTCACTGCCAAAAAGCTTGCGCCTTTTTATCGGTGGACACTTCCGCTTTCACGGTGACGCCCAGCGAATCGAGAAGTTGCTGTCTCGAAAGAAGCGGGATTATAGGGACTGCTTTCCCGCCTGTCCAGTGCTATCTGCAGGCGGCGCGCAAGCGTGCGGTGGCGGTACGCCGCTTGGGGCTACAATACCAGCCAGACGGGGGCGCTTGTGCCCCCCCCTGATGCATGACGGCGGGCACTTCCATCATGACCCATTTAACTGAGCTTAGCGGCGGCGGCCCGGCGGGGCAAGAGCCCGTGCGGCAGACTCACTGTTGCAGGATTTCCGATGGCCAAGCATGACCGCAAGCAATATCTGCTGCCTCCATCAGCGCCGCTGAGCCTGTCTGACGAGCGCCTGGCCAACTTGTTGGACAGCATTACCGACGGCTTTTGCCTGCTCGACCGCGACTGGACCATCCGCTACCTCAATCCGCGCGGCGCCGACATGCTGGCGCCGCAGCACCCGTCCGGCGTCAGCCTGGCGGGCAAGAACCTGTGGCAAGCCTGCCCCGAACTGCCGGGCACGGACCTGGAAACGCAGTGCCGGCGCGCCATGGCGCAGCAGCAAAGCTGCAGTTTCGAGCTGCTGCATCCGCCGCTGGGGCGCTGGCTGGAAGTACGCATCTTTCCTTCCAGCGACGGCTTGACCACGTATATCCAGGACATCACCCAGCGCAAGGCGGACGAGGAAAGCTTGCGCCACAGCGAAGAAGACTTGCGCGCGCTGGCCAATTCCATCCCGCAACTGGCCTGGATCGCCAGTTTCGACGGCACCATAGCCTGGTACAACCAGCGCTGGCACGACTACACGGGCACCAGTTCCGAACAGATGGCGGGCGATGGCTGGAGCATCGCCTATGACGTGCGGCATTTGCCGTCCATGCTGCAAGCGTGGAAAACCGCCCTGCACGACGGCACGCCTTTCGAAATGGAGTTCCCCATCCGTGGCGCCGACGGCCAGTACCGCTGGTTCCTGACGCGCGCCAATCCCGTGCGCGACCGGGGCGGCCAGCTGCTGCGCTGGTTTGGCACGAGCACCGACGTCGACCAGGTCAAGCGCGCGCAGGAAGCCTTGCGCGACGAGACGCGCGTGCTCGAATTGCTCAACAATACGGGCGCGGCCCTGGCCGGCACGCTCGACTTGCCGGCTCTGCTGCAGGAAACCGTCGATGCGGCCACGCGCATCAGCGGCGCGCGCTTCGGCGCCTTTTATTATGACGATGCGGGCGAGGTCCACGACAGCGTCGCCCCCCTGCCATCGGCACGCGCCGTCAACGGCATCAGCCTGCGCCAGGCCGACGCCATCGCGGCGGAACTGCGCCAGGGACCGGCCATGCGCCAGAACGACTTGCTGGCCGCGCCCGATGCCAGCGCCGGCGGCGCGCCGCCGCTGCGCAGCTGCCTGAGCCTGCCCGTCAGCTCGCGCTCGGGCCTGTTGCTGGGACGCCTGCTGCTCGGCCATCCGCAGGCGGGCATGTTCAGCGCGCGCAGCGAACGCATCGTGTCGGCCATCGCGGCGCAGGCCGCCGTCGCGCTCGACAATACGCGCCTGTACGCGGCCGCCACGCGCGCCGCCGAAGAGCGCAAGGTGCTGCTTGACAGCGAACGCGAAGCGCGCGCCGAGGCCGAGCGCACGAACCAGCTGAAAGACGATTTCCTCACCACCCTGTCGCACGAACTGCGCACGCCGCTGTCGGCCATCCTGGGCTGGGCGCAGGTGCTGCGGCGCGGCACGCGCGACCAGGCAGACCTGCACCGCGGCCTGCAAAGCATCGAACGCAATGCGCGGGCGCAGGCGCAACTGATCGAGGACCTGCTCGACATGAGCCGCATCACTTCCGACAAGGTGCTGCTGGACCTGCAAACCATCGTGCCTGCCAGCATCATCGCCTCGGCCATCGAAACCCTGCGCCCGGCGGCCGACGCCAAGCACATCGCCGTTCACAGCGACATCGCCAGCGATGCGGGCACCATCACGGGCGACCCCAGCCGCATCCAGCAAGTGATCTGGAACCTGCTGTCGAATGCCCTGAAATTCACGCCGCAAGGGGGACGGGTCGACATCGGCGTGCGCCGCGAGGCGAGCCGGCTGGCCATCACGGTGGCCGACAACGGCGTCGGCATCAGGAAAGACTTCCTGCCCCACGTGTTCGACCGCTTCCGCCAGGCCGACGCCTCCACCACGCGCCGGCATGGCGGCCTGGGGCTGGGACTGGCGATCGTCAAGCACCTGGTGGAGCAGCATGGCGGCACGGTCACGGCCAGCAGCGCCGGCGACATGCAGGGCGCGAGCTTTACCGTGCGCCTGCCCCTGGGAACGCGGTCCGCGCCGGCGCGCCCCAAAGGTGGCGACCTGTCCGCCGGCCATGACTTGCGCGGCGTCACCGTGCTGCTGGTCGATGACGAGGCCGATGCGCGCGAACTGACGGCGCGCATCCTGCGCGACCACCACGCCGAAGTGCATGGCGCCGGCAGCGTGGCGCAAGCGCTGCAACTGCTGGAGCAAGTAAGCCCGCACGTGCTGGTCAGCGACATCGGCATGCCCGACGCCGACGGTTTCGACTTGCTGGCGCGCATACGCGCGCACGCTTCCCCCGATGCGGCCAGTCTGCCCGCGCTGGCGCTGACGGCGTTCGCGCAACCGCAGGACCGCCAGCGGGCGCTGGCCAGCGGCTTCCAGGCCTGGGTCTCGAAACCGCTGGACCCGGCCGAACTGCTGGCGGCCGTGGCGCAGCTGGCTGCCCCGCGCCATGACCCCGGCCGCAAGGCAGTTCCCTGAAAAGATGATGCAAAGAAATAAATAGTGCAGTACAAAATGACTATTTTCATGGGTTAGCCTTCCTACTTGCAGACGCGGCACTGTCCTACAAGCAACTAAGCTGAAGTTTGCTACACTGAAATGAAGAAGCACACCTGCAAGGCATGCTGGAGACGGCGGCCCTGCCCGACGAGATGCAAAAATCAAGCTCATGCGCTGTTGTGCGCCCTATCTTGTTGCAAGGCGCTACACTCGCTCCGATCACCGTCAGCCCATCATCTGCGGTAGAAGCCAGCGTTGCATAGACCGTATAACCGAGACCCTACATGCCCAGCCAAGATGAGATTTTGAAAGCCAAAATTTTGGTCGTTGACGATTCCCCCGACAATGTTGACCTGATGCTGGAAATCCTGCGCGATGCAGGCTATACCAACGTCACGGCCACCATGCGTCCGGCCCAGGTCTGCCCCCTGCACCGGGAACATTGCTACGACCTGATCTTGCTGGATCTGCAAATGCCGGAGCTCAATGGTTTCCAGGTCATGAAAGGCTTGAAGGAAATCGAGCATGGCGGCTACCTGCCCGTGCTGGCCCTGACGGCACAGCCGAGTTTCAAGATCGCCGCCTTGGAAGCAGGCGCGCGCGACTTCATCAGCAAACCGTTCGACCTGATGGAAGTGCACAAGCGCATCCACAACATGCTGGAAGTGCGCCTGCTGTACAAGGAGCTGGCCCAATACAGCAAGCAGCAGCAGGAACTGGCCTTGCACGACCCGCTGACGGGCTTGCCGAACCGGCGCCTGCTGGAAGACCGCATCGAGCATACCCTGCAGCAATCGGCCCGCAGCCGCGGCAAGTCGGCCATCCTGTACCTGGACCTGGACGGTTTCAAGGCCATCAACGACAGTTACGGCCACGGCTATGGCGATGAAATCCTGAAAATGGTGGCGGCCCGCCTGGTGGGCGCCTCGCGCAAGGAAGACACGGTGGCGCGCATCGGCGGCGACGAATTCGTCATCGTGCTGGGCAACCTGGCCGGCAAGGGCGACGCGCGCGAGCCGGCCGCCAAGCTGATCGAAGTCATTTCCGAGCCGTATTTCATCAACGACCTGACCCTGCGCCTGTCGACCAGCATCGGCATCGCCATCTATCCGGACGATGCCAGCACCGTCGAATCGCTGCTGGGCTCGGCCGACACGGCCCTGTACGAAGCCAAGCGCGCCGGCAAGAACCGCTTTTGCTGCATTCCGCACGAGGTGATCGCTTCGCAGGTCAACGTGCAGAAAAGCAGCATCCCGTCGATCGCCTGATTTTTACGCCGCGCGGCGCATAAAAAAAACCGGCAAGCCGGTTTTTTTTGCATGGGCCATCTTATTTCTTGCCAGTGGCCGCCTCATGCTGGCCCGCATGCTGGTGGTCCGTTTGCGCATCGACCGTTTCGGGCGGCACCTCGATGCGCGTGATGCCGGCATCGACGGAAATCGGATCGCTGGCGGGGAAGGTCATTTCCACGGCGTCATCGAGCAATTCCTCCTTCGCCCGCTCTTCGCCGCTCATGCCCTCTTCATCGGCCAGGATGGCCAGCGCGCTGGCCCATTTGACGAAATTGAGATTGGCCAATTCGCGCACGGTGTGCACGCCAAACGCCTGCTGCAAGGCCTTGGCGTCCTTCGGGCTAACGCCGCGCAGGGCGCTGATGGGCGCATTGACGATGTCGCGGAAGCTTTTGTCGGCGTATTCCTGGTCGACGATGGTATCGATATTCATGGCATGTCCTTTCGTTTCGGTAAGCGGGCCTGTACTGCATGGAGAAATGCATGACGCCACTATGGCAGCGTGCGGCGCCCCGGTATGTGCGCAGCCGTACGTAACGACGGGAACGGGGCTTGCTGGCGCAAACGATAATATTGCCTGGCATATAAAAAATGATGGAAGGAGATTAAAATTGCCGAAAAGACAGAAATTTTCCATCCATGCGCCCCGCGATGAAATCATCATGTATGATCCACAACTTGAATTTGGTCCACCTTTCACCATTCACGGGGCGCTATGTCCGCACAAACAGATCCGAACAAGGAAACGGCCCAGGCCGATGCGGAACGCGCCGCCGACCTCAGCGAGTTGCTCGGTCACGTCAACACCAGCTGGGACAATGAACGGCGCGCCCTGTCGCGCCAGCTGCACGACAGCCTCGGCTCGTCGCTGACGGCGCTGACCATGCATTTGTCGCTGCTGACGCAAAAAATGCCGCAGGAAGCGGCCCTGCTCGACCGCGCGGCGACCATGAAGCAATTGCTGCTCAATGTGATCGAAACCAACCGCCAGATGCAGATGAAGCTGTGGAACGACAAGCTCGAGTTTCTCGGCGTCAATGTCGCGCTGGGCGAACTGGCCACGCAATTTGCCGAACAGCACAAGATCACCGTGCGCTGCAGCCTGCCCGAAGATGAATTGATTTGCCCCCGCAACGTGGGCGTGGCCTTGCTGCGCACCCTGGAAGAAGCGCTCGGCAACATCGCCGCGCACGCGCACGCCACGCAGGTGGACATCATCATCGACGACAATGACGAAGCGCTGATGATGACCGTCAAGGATGACGGCGTGGGCTTGCCGGCGAGCGAACCCGTCGAAATGAGCAAGCACGGCCTGCGCGCCGTGCGCGAGCGCGTGCACTACCTGGGCGGCACCCTGAACCTGGCGGCCAATCCGCAAGGCGGCACGGCCCTGACCGTCGTCTTGCCGCGTATTGCCCCGAAAGAATAATCTTTGCCCGGCCGGGGCGCCCCGAACCGCCGAACGATCCGACGACAGGAGACCGCATGCGAGGACTGATTCCCACCCTGCTGGCAGCGTTGCTGGCCATGGGCGCCGCCAGGGCCGCCGACAAGACCGTGCCGCCGCCGGAAACCGTGGACAAGCTGGCCTGGCTGGCCGGCTGCTGGAACGTCGACGGCGCCGAACCCGGTTCCGGAGAACAATGGAGCACGGCCGCCGGCGGTACCCTCCTCGGCACCAGCCGCACCGTCAAGGGCGGCAAGACGACGGCCTTTGAATTCGTGCAGATCCGCCTCACCGAGCCGGGCCAGCTGGCCTACATGGTGCAGCCGTCGGGCGAGCCGCCCGTGATCTTCAACCTGCTGCGCCAGGACAAGCCGAATGAGTTCATCTTCGCCAACCTGGACAATGACTTTCCCAGCCGCATCATCTACCGCCACGACAGCGAGCGCATCTTGCACGCCAGCATTACCGGCACCTTGAAGGGCAAGCTCACCACCATCGCCTTCCCCATGACGCGGGGCCGCTGCGAAGCGGCGCCAATTACGCGCAACAAATAACAACCGGCGTCAAGGCAGGAACCAGGGCCGCATCTTGCTGCCTTTCTTGCGTCAAGGCTGCAAGCGAATGCCCGCACCCGCAGGAGGAAGCATGGTGAAGGCGGCGGCCATGCCCAGCCAGCCAGCGAACCAGGCAATGAAAGCCGCCACGTGGCCATACTCCCAGCGGGCACGCAGGCGCGCATAGGCTGCGGCGAACTCCGCCTGGCTCACGTCGGCGCTACTCCCCCACTCCCCATTGACGGGGGCGACAAGGAAAGCCCACAGCAGCAAGGAGGCAAGCAGTGCGGCTGCCGACGCGGCCAGCAGGCGGCCCTGGGGCAGGCGCCTGGAGCGAAAAGCCAGCACGGCCACGGTCACCATGGCGGCCATTTGCACGGCGCCCCCTACCGGGCCAAACAGGGCATACAGCGTGCTTGTCACCTGCGCATACAGCGCTGGCGGATACGCCAGCTTGACGGGCAGTTCCAGCAGATGTGCGGCACCCGGCGCGAGCCCCAGGGCCGTCAAGGTCAGGGCAATGACTTGCAGTAAGCGTGATGGCATGCCTGCCTCCCCTCATCAAGCTGTCCGCTCATGGCGCGTGTGCTTGCCCTTGTTATGACCGCGGGACGGCGCTGCGGTTCCCGGCCCACGCCACTCGCGCAATGCGTACGCTGCCATAAAAAACGGGGCCTTGCGGCCCCGTTGGATTTCCTTACTTACCACACATCAATGCAGCTTGACCTGCGGCGTGCTGCGCTTGATCAGGAAACGGCCCATGGCCATGACGGCCGTGCGCACGCTGCCCAGCACGGCGTTGTGGTGCATCAGGTGCAGGCTGACATACATCATGCGCGCGACAAAGCCTTCGACGAACCAGCTCAGGCCCTTCAGCGAACCCATCAGGGTACCGACCGAGGTAGTGCGGCCGAACGACACGAGCGAACCGTAGTCCAGGTATTCGTACGGCTTGGTCTGCGGCGGCTTGCCCTTCACTTGCAACAGGAAGGTTTTCAGCAGGTAATCGGCTTGCTGGTGGGCCGCCTGGGCGCGCGGCGGCACCAGCTTGCCGTCCGGCCCCGTGCAGGCGGCACAATCGCCCAGCGCGTAGATATTCGCATGGCCCTGCACGTTGAGCATGCCCGTCACTTCCAGCTGGCCGGCGCGGTTGGTCGGCAAGCCCAAGGTGGCGAGGAATTCCGGCGCGCGGATGCCGGCGGCCCACACGCAGATGTCGGCCGCATAGCTGGTGCCGCTGGCGACCGTCACCTTGTCCGCCTCGATCGAGGTGACGCGCGTCTCGGTCACCACGGTGATGCCATGCTGGTGCAGCAGTTTCGAGGCGGCGATCGAGACGCGCTCGGGCAGCGGCGCCAAAATGCGCGGCGCCCCTTCGAGCAGGGTGATGCGCACATCCTTGATGGCGTTGAGATTCTGGAAACCATACGCGGCATACACGCCGCTCGCTTCGCGCAATTCCGCCGCCAGCTCCACGCCCGTGGCACCGCCGCCGATGATGACGATGTCGACGCCGGGATGGCCCGCGTCGCCCTGGCGCTGCTCGGCCATGGCCAGCAGTTTCAGCAGGGTCAGACGGAAACGTTCGGCGTCTTCCGTGGCGTTCAGGGAAATCGTGTTTTCCTGGGCGCCGGGCACGCCGAAGTAATTCGACGTGCTGCCCACGGCCAGCACCAGCTGGTCGTAACGGACAGTGCGCTGCGGCAAGAGCTGTTCATCCTTGTCCGTGGCGATGGCGCCCACGGTAAGGCTGTTCGACGCGGCGTCGAGCGCGATCAAGGGGCCATAGACATAGGTAAAACCATTGTCATGCGCCAACATCTGGTACGACAGGCCCTCTTGATGAATGTCCAGGGTGCCGGCCGCCACTTCATGCAGCGACGGCTTCCAGATATGGTACAGACGGCTGTCGACCAAGGTGACCTGGCCGGGGCCGAGCTTGCGGCTGAGTTTGCAGGCCAGCTCCAGGCCGCCTGCACCTCCTCCTACGATAACGATTTTACTGTGCAAAGATCCTCCTGCTTGTTAATCCCTGTGCCCGTTGCCGTTGCCATTCCCGCGACCATTGCCATGGCCCTTGCCCGGATGGTCATCATGCTTGTCGCGCTTGCCTTCATGCTTGTCGCGCCTGTCATCATGGCGGTCGTCATGACGGCCGCGGTCGCCGTAATCGGGCCGGCCATGGTCGCCATGCTGCTGGCGGTAACGGGGCACATATTGGTTGTTATACCAATTATCTTGAACGAAATATACCTCTTGGTTACAGGCATTATACTTGCGGCAGTGCTTGGACCAGTGTTTGGCATGGCCGGGCGGTACGCGCAGGTAGATCGGGGCGGCCGAATAGTACTGGGGGCGTTGCACGATGACGGGCTGGGCATAGATCAATTGCGGCGCGGGATAGTCGCCGATGTCGAGGCGTCCGTAAAAGCCTGGCTGGCCGACGGTAACGGAGACGCCGACCTGGGCGACGGCGGCGGTGGCTGCCGACAGCAAGGCGGCAGCAAGAATCAGGGTTTTCATGGTGACACTCCTTTAGTTATGCCGTCATTGTAGACCTTGTGTGACCAACTGTTTGTTCGCAAGGACACATAAGGAATGGCGTCGCAATCTCACCACAGTTTGCCCAATGGCACGACCAAGCCGCTGAACAGCGACCAGTCCGGGGACGCCGCCGTCAAGCCGCGCGCCATGCCGATGTCGATGGCCAGTCGTGGCGTGGGACTGTAGGTGGCCGCCAGCAGCAATTGCGCCGTGGCCGGTGCGCCGCGCAGGCGCGTGCCCGACACTTCCGCCGTGGCGCCCCAGCGCTCGCTGACGGGCGTGGAAAAGGAGGTCGCCCAGCCCGTCTGCACCCTGCCCGTATTCGGGTCGGAGGCCCCCAGGCGCGTGGCGTTCAGGTTGGCATCCATGTGCACGGCGCCCACGTCGCGGCTGAAAATCCCGTTCAGCGATACGTCGCTCTTGCCGCTGCCGATGCTGTCCTTGGCAGTCGGCAACTTCCAGCCCAGTTCCAGGCCCAGCGCCGTCGCGCTGTCGAGCAAGAATGCGCGCTTGAGCACGACCGTCGTGTCGCCCACGCCCGTTTCGCGCCGCCCCGTGTCATCGCGGGCGCGCACAACACCCTCGCCCTCGAGCAGCACGCCCCATTCGGGCGTGAACGCCAGTTTGAAGGTATATGGCAGGCTGGCGCGGCGCGTGCCGTCCGTTTTCGACAGCAGGCCGCCGGCCTCGAATTCCAGCTGGCCCGGCACGGGCAGCTGGGCGGGACTGGCCACCGAAGGACGGTAAGGCAGGACGGGATCGCTATCCTGCGCCTGCGCCAGGGGGGCCAGCGACAGCAACAGCAGGGATAAGCAAAGCAAGCGGGGAGACGGCATGAAAGACCCGGAAGTGATAAACGCGCAATAGCGACAGCCTACCACCGCCGCGCCGATTGCGCTCGGTCAAACCGCTTTCAGGCCAGGCGCCGCACGCCCTGCCTGGCGGCCGGCACTGGGCGGCGCAGCGGCGTGACGTTGCTGGATGCTGGCACGGCCAGCCCTTGCTCCTGGGCATGCAGACGGAACACGCCCACCAGTTCCGTCAGGGTCTGGGCCTGGTCTTGCAGCGATTCGGCGGCCGCCGCCGCCTCTTCCACGAGGGCCGCGTTTTGCTGCGTCACCTGGTCCATCTGCAGCACGGCCTGGTTGACTTGCTCGATGCCGGCGCTTTGCTCGGCGCTGGCGGCCGTGATTTCCTGCATGATGTCGGCCACCTGGCGCACGCTGGTCACCACTTCATCCATCGTCTTGCCCGCGTCATGCACGAGTCTGGAACCGATTTCCACCTGCTCGACGGAGTCGCCGATCAGGGTCTTGATTTCCTTGGCGGCGCTGGCGGAACGTTGCGCCAGGTTGCGCACTTCGGACGCCACGACGGCGAAACCGCGTCCCTCTTCGCCCGCCCTGGCCGCTTCCACGGCCGCGTTCAAGGCCAGGATATTCGTCTGGAAGGCGATGCTGTCGATGACGCTGATGATGTCGACGATCTTGCGCGAGGACGCATTGATCGATTCCATCGTCCGCACCACCTGCCCCACCACGGCGCCGCCCTTGCCCGCCACGTCGGACGCGGCGCCGGCCAGGGCATTGGCCTGGCGCGCATTGTCCGCGTTCTGCCGCACGGCCGACGTCAGCTGTTCCATCGACGACGCCGTTTCTTCCAGCGAACTGGCCTGCTCTTCCGTGCGCGACGACAAGTCGAGGTTGCCCTGGGCGATTTCGCCCGAGGCCGTATTGATGGTGTCCGTGCCCGAACGCACCTGGCTGACGATGCCCACCAGCTTGTCGCGCATGGTCTTCATGGCAAACAGCAGGCTGGTGCTGTCGTGGCCGGCCGTGCGGATTTCCACGGTGAGGTCGCCCTCGGCGATGGCGCCGGCGATCTTGACGGCATATGCGGGCTCGCCGCCCAGCTGGCGCGTCAATCCGCGCGTGATCAGCGCCCCCAGCGCCAGGCCGGCCGCCATGCTGCCCAGCACAAGCGCGATCATGAAGCTGCGGCTGGCCTGGTACACGCCGGATGCCTGCTCGGCCGCCGCCTTGGCCCGCGCTTCCTTCTGCAATGACAATTTATCGAGCACGCCGTCGAGCTCATCGGCATGCAGGCGCGTCTTGTTGAGCAGTTCAACCAGCTGCACGCTGCGCTGGGCCAGCGGTTCGGCCGCCGCCAGGATCAGCGCCTGCTGCATGGTGGCAACGTACTCGGCTTCGACAGCGGCGAAGCGGGCAAACAGTTCCTTGGCGGCCGGCGTGACGAACAGCGGCCGGGCCTTGTCCAGGTTGCTCTTGTTCTCTTCCAGGTATTTGCCGATATCGGCCTGGCGCCCCGCGCGCTCTTCGCTGGTGGTCGCCAGCAGAAAATTGCTGCGCGCGCGGCCCACCTTGATCAGGGCGATATTGGCTTCCTTGATGTACGACAGCCCCAGCAATTCATGGTTATACATCTGCCCTGCCATGGTATCGATCTTGCCCATGTTGAAGATGCCGATGCCGGCCACGATGGCGCCGAGCAGCGCCACGCAAAAGAAGGCCGCGAGCAGGCGCGTCCCCACTTTCATTTGATTCAACATGTTTCCTCCCAGACAAGACGGTAGCCAATAATTTAAGCTATGACTTGAATATAAGGAAAAAACAGTCACTAAAATGCTCGAATTGTCACTAACCAACAATTCCTTGATTCAAAGCAACATATCCCGGGACTTGCCATGCTGGCAAGTCCCGGGGGCATCAATGGCCGCTGTGCGCGCCCGGCTTGCGCACCGTCATCTCCACGCCGCTTTTTACCGCCGGCTTGCCCGCGCCCTGGCCGCGCACCGGTTCCGGCACGGCGCCCGTCCACTCATAGGCCAGCGTGCCGGCCGGGTGTTTATACCAGCCCGGGTCGCGGTAGTCGCCCGGTTTCTGGTCCTTGCGCACTTTGACCGTGGTAAACATGCCGCCCATGCCGATGGCGCCGAACGGGCCGTCGCCCGCCATCATCGGCAGGGTATTGTCGGGGATAGGCATCTGCATCTCGCCCATGTCGGCCATGCCTCGCTCGCCCATCACCATGTAGCCGGGCACGAGCTGGTTGATCTTCGCGGCCACGCCCTGGTGGTCGACGCCGATCATGGTCGGTACGTCATGCCCCATGGCATTCATCGTGTGGTGCGACTTGTGGCAGTGGAAAGCCCAGTCGCCCAGGTCCGTGGCGGTAAACTCCACCGCGCGCATCTGCCCCACGGCAATATCGGTCGTCACTTCGGGCCAGCGCGATTCGGGGCGCGTCCAGCCGCCATCGGTGCCCGTCACCTCGAATTCGTGGCCATGCATGTGGATCGGGTGGTTCGTCATGGTCAGGTTGCCCACGCGCACGCGCACCTTGTCGCCCTGGCGCACGACCATGGGGTCGATGCCGGGGAAGACGCGGCTGTTGAAGGTGAACAGATTGAAGTCCGTCATGGTCATGATCTTCGGCGTGTAGCTGCCCGGATCGATGTCATAGTTGCTGAGTAAGAAGACGAAATCGCGGTCCACCTTCATGAAGTTCGGGTCTTTCGGATGCGTGACCCAGAAACCCATCATGCCCATGGCCATCTGCGTCATTTCATCGGCATGCGGGTGGTACATGAAAGTGCCGGGTCGCTTGGCGACGAATTCATAGACAAAGGTCTTGCCAGGAGGAATCCCCGGCTGGGTCAGGCCCGTGACGCCATCCATGCCGTTGGGCAAGCGCTGGCCATGCCAGTGCACGCTCGTGTGTTCCGGCAATTTATTGGTGACAAAGATACGCACGCGGTCGCCCTCCACCACTTCAATCGTGGGACCGGGCGACTGGCCGTTGTAGCCCCACAGGTTCGCTTGCATGCCGGGCGCCAGTTCGCGCACGACGGGCTCGGCCACCAGATGGAATTCCTTGACGTTGTTGTTCATGCGCCAGGGCAAGGACCAGCCGTTCAGGGTGACGACGGGATTGTACGGGCGCCCGTTCGGCGGCGGTGGCGGTGCTTTCGTATCGGCGCCAGCCATGCTGACGGCTTCCGGCAACGACGCCGCACCGACTCGGCTGACGGCGGCGGCACTGAGGGCGACGGCGCCCGCATTCATGAAAAAGTTTCTACGTGTAATCATCATTATTCCTTGTTGGCGGGGCCGCTGCCATTGATGGCGCCTTGCAGTTCGGTTTGCGCGATCCAGAAATCGCGCTGGGTTTCGATGGCGCTGTTGACGCTGGCGACCTGTTCGCGCGCGTCGGCCAGCAGTTCGAAGACGCTGGCCAGCATGCCGTTGTAGCGCAACAGCACCTCGTGCGAGATCGTCTTGCGCAGCGGCACGACTTCATCGCGATAGTGGCGCGCCAGGTCGTAGGCCGTGCGGTAGCTGGAATACGCCTCGCGCACTTCCGAGCGGGCTTTGACGGCCGTGCCCGCCGTGCGCTGCAGCGACTGCTCATACAGGGCTTGCGCCTTCGCATTGCGCGCCGAACCCCAGTCGAACAGCGGCAGTTCCAGCGACACTTCATAGCCGTTTTCGCGCGGCGCTACGCTCGTGCTCTTGTTGGTATAGCCCACGTCGAGCACATTGATGAAGCCCGTCACCTTGGCCAGACCCAGCGCATCGGCCGTCGCGTGCGCGTCGAGTTTCGCTCTTTGCACGTCGAGGCGCTGCTCCATCGCTTGCGCCTCGATATTGCCCGCGTCCGCCGCCTGGGCCGGCAAGTCGGGCAAGCGCGATGGCAAAGTAAAGCTGGTTTGCTTGCCCCACAGGCCCAGCAAGCGCGTCAGGTGCTCGCGCGTCACCAATGCCTGGTGGCGGGCGCGCGCCAGGTCGCCGACGGCGTCCGCATAAAACACTTGCTGGCGCGCCTGGTCGAGGCGGCTCCAGTTGCCCGCCCGCTGCAGGCGCGTGGCCAGTTCGGCGCCCGCCTCGGCCGACAGCAGCGCGCGCTGCATGAACGCTTCCGTCTGCACGGCGGCCACGGCATTGAAATAGGCCCTGCGCGTATCAAGCGCCAGTTGCACGGCGCTGCTGGCGGCCTGCAGCTTGGCTTGCTCGAAACGGCCCCGCTCGATGTTCACGCGCATCGGCATGGTCAGCAAGCCGGCCAGGTCGAAGCTGACGCCACGGTCGATTTCATTGCCATGGCTGCCGTGCGAACGGCCGAACGACAGGCCGGGATTGCGCAAGCGCCCCGCTTGCACGAGGTCCGCCTCGGACGCGCCCAGTTCGGCCAGCGCCATTTTCATGCCGTGGTTGTTCATCAGAGCGATGCGCACGGCGCTGTCGGCGTCCAGGGGCTGGGCCAGCAAGGCAGCCAATTTGTCCTCGCCGCCCGTGTCCGTCAGCGCCGCGGGCGCGCCCGTGCGGGCGTCGGCCAGCGCGGAGACCGCCTGCATGCCGCCATCCTGGCTGAAGCTGGCGCAGCCGCCGAGCAGCAGGACGGCCGCCAGGGCCAGCGGCGTGAGGCAATACGATTTCTTGAGACGCGTCATGTCAGTGTCCTTCATGCTGGTGGTGCTGGTGTTGCTGATGTTGCGGGGCAGGCTGGGCATCGGGCTTGGGAATGGGCTGAGCCATCGGCATCTTGTGCCCTTCCATCTTGTGGCCGTCCATTTTCATCATGCCCATGTGGCCGCCGGCCTTGCCGACTTTCTCGTTGACGGCGCGCCACGTCTGGTCGGGCGTGGCCTCGTCCTCGGCGGCGGGTCGGTAGCCGGCAAAGGCGGAGCGGTAGGTGGTGGCCGGCACGGATGCTTGCGCCTCTTGCGGGGAGTACGGGGACGGCGACGGGGATTGCGCTGCGGCGGCCAGCGGCAGCACAGCCAGCGCAAGGCTGAACAGATATTTCATGGTATTCCTTGAATGACAGGGTATGGCGCGGCGGGCGCGCGACTGGAACGCTGGCGCGGCCGGTGCAAGGCTCAGGATGCCGGGACGTGCGACGGCGGCACCGCCAGGTTCAACGGGCGGTCAGGCGGAGCGCGTGCTTCTCGGGGGACGTTCGGGACCAGGCGGGATATGCCCGGCGAACGGGGAATCGGGCGCCAGCGCCGGAGGCGGCGCGCGCAGGGTCAGGGCGTGCAAGGCGGGCATGCCCGGCGGCGCCGTGGCGCCCACGGTGCACGCGCCGTGGTTGCTGCAATCGTGGCCGTGGTGCGTGGCGCCGCCATCGTCCATGGCCATTTTCATGGGCTGGTCCGCCATCTGCATGTCCGCCATGTCGTGGCACGGGGGCGCCTGCATTGCCTCGACGGTGACCGTGGCAACTACCGCCAGCTCATCCACGCAGCAGCTGCGCATGGCCGACGCAAATCCCTGCAGGGGCAGCGTGACGGCCAGCAGCCAGAGCAGCGAGCGGGCGAGAAAGCGGAAAAAGGCACGGTTCATGGCACAACTATAAACCTTCCCACACGAGGAAGGTCAAGCCCCTATTTGCGCCCGTAGCCGTGCGTCAGCCAGATCACGTAGACGCCGTAGTAGCCCTGCCCTTCGAAGATGGCGTAGCCATCGGCAAAGGAGACTGTCTCCACTTCATTGACGATGAAATACGCGCGGTTGTCCGCCGCCTCCACGTCGCCCCAGTAGCGTGGAACCCGGCTCCGGTAGCCGCTGGCCCGCCCGATCGCATCCATTAAATCGCTGATCATGAAGTCATACAGCATTTCGGCCAGCAGCGGCCGGTGGCCTGCCAGCATGGCCGTGATGTCGGGGTAGCCAGCGTCCTTAAGCGCGGGCAAGTCGCTTTCCTCGTCCTGCAGGTCGTCTTCGCGGCAAGTCTGGATAAAACTGTTGAACGGTTCGTCGAGCAGGGGCGCCAGCGCCGCTTCCGGCACGCTCAGGCGGAACGGATGCAGCGGCAGCACGCTGTGCTGGCCATAGTTGAGTCCGCGGCAGCCGAGGTAGGCCAGGGGGTGAAGCTGGCCGTCGACTTCGCAACGGATGCCATGTGCTTGCTCAAACGTCATCGATATCCATCCCCGCCATGCCCGCCATCCTCGTTGTACCTGATCAGGGTCACATGGTAAGCGCTGGCGGGCAAACGGGACAGGCTCAGATGCAACAGAAAACAGCGGATCAGTTTCTCAGGCAGGCTCCGTGATGCCCACGCAATTGCGGCCGCTTTCCTTGGCCACGTACAGGGCCGCGTCGGCGGCCAGCAGCACGGCGTCCGCGCCGCCAACCTTGCCCGCCTCCTGTTCCGACGACACGACGCCCAGCGACACCGTGATGGCGCCCGCGCCGGGAATCACGGCGGCGCCCACCTTGGCCCGCAGGCGCTCGGCCACCTGCAGGGCCACGTCCAGGTCGGCGTCGGGCAAGAGCATGATGAATTCATCGCCGCCATTGCGGCACAGCACGTCGGCACCGCGCGAACAGGCGCGCATCAGTTGCGCCAGGCGCAGGATGACTTCATCACCCACGGCATGGCCCCACTGGTCGTTGACTTGCTTGAAATGGTCGATGTCGATGGCGATGACGGAAAACGGCCGTGCCTGCGCCTGCCAGGCGCCCAGCGCCGCCGCCATGCCGCGCCGGTTCGACAGGCCCGTCAGCGGGTCCGTCTCCACGTCGGACTTCAACTTGCCGATCTTGTTCTGCAACAAGGCCAGGCCCTTCAGCAGGGCTTTCTTGATCTGCGCCGCCTCCACGTACCAGGCGCGGATGGCGCCGATATGCTCGGCCGTGCCGGCCGCATCCATGCGCCGCGCACCGTCGGCCAGCTGCATCAGGGGCCGCGAAATCAGGCTGGCCAGCCACCAGATGAATGGCAGGCTCAGCAAGGCGATCGGCAGCGAATGCCATACCGTGTTGGCCATCAGCTGTTTCAGCGGGGCCAGGGTCATGGCCGTCGGACGCTGCGCCACGATGCCCCAGCCCGTCGATGGCATGACGGCGTAGCCGGCCAGCATGTCCACGCCCAGGCTGTTGCGCATGCGCCGGTTGCCGCCGCCCTGCTGCGCGATGATGGTATCGATGACGTCATTGCTGCCGGCCACTTCGCCCAGGCGTTCGGGATTCGGGTGGTACAGCAGGCGCCGGTTCTGGTCCACCACGTACAGGTAGGAACCGTCACGGTAATAATGCTGGCCCAGCATGGTGTACAGGATGTTTTTCTGTTTCAGGTAGATACTGCCGCCCACATAGCCGAGGTAACGGCCATCCTTGCCAACGATGGGGTGCGAAATGAAGACCACCAGGTTGCCGGCCGAGGAGACGTAAGGCTGCGTCACCAGCGGGCGCCGTTCGCGCAGCGCCTGGATGGCGCCGGCCGAATCGAGCGTGCGGTTTTTCAGGGCCAGCGTTTCGGGCGACACGCCCAGCACCTTGCCGTCCGCATTGACGATGAGCACGGAATTGAAGCTGTTCGTTTGCAAACGCAGCCGCTGCGCCTCGTCCGTCAGCCACTGCTCGTCACCCATGCGCGACGGCAGGCTGCCGGCGCTGTAGGCCAGCTGCTGGCGCGCCGACTGGAGGAAATCCTCGGCCGTGCTGGCCAGCTTGCTCGCATACGCGTGGTTCGCTTCCAGGGTGGTGTCGATCAGCAACTGGCGCTGCACGCTGTAGCTGGCATAGAAGGTATTGGCCAGGGACACCAGGGCGCTGGCAAAAGCCACGAGCACGATCAAACGGCGCAGATTCATGCGCGGAACAGGTTTAGTCCACATGGGGTTGGCAAGATCTGGAAAGTATTGCGCTAAAGAAAGAGCGCATTATACCGAGACCCCCGTGCCAATATTGAAATATTGGCATCCATGGTCAAAGAAAGCGTACAAGCGGCAACGCAAAACGCTGCCGCTTTGATCTGCATCAAGCGTGGATCGCGTGCTTGCGGACCCAGTCCGCGTAGCGCTGCATCCAGCCCTGGAAGAAACCGAGGCTGGCCGGACCGATGCCGCCATGTTCGTCAAACAGACCATCCTTGGCCTGGATAAACATTTCCGGTTGTCCCAGCAGCGGCACGTCCAGGTAGGACAGTATATTGCGCAAATGCTGCTGCGCCAGCGCCGTGCCCGTGGCGCCGACGGACACGCCAAGCACGGCGCCCGGCTTGCCGCCCCACACGCTCTGGCCATACGGACGCGAGCCGTGGTCGAGGGCGTTTTTCAGCACGCCGGGGATCGAGCGATTGTATTCGGGGGTGAGGAAGAGCAAGGCTTGTGATGCGGAAATGTCGGATTTGAGGCGCAGCACCTGCTCGGCCTGGGCGCCGTCATCGTCCTGGTCGTACAGCGGCAAGTCGCCAATTTCGATGTGCTTGAAAGAAAACTCGGGCGGCGCCAGCTTGATGAGGGCATCGGCCAGCTTGCGGTTGAAGGAATCCTTGCGCAGGCTGCCGACGATGATAGCAACGTTATATTGGCTCATATATATCCCCGATGATGGTAAAAGAATAGCCCTGGAGTGAAGCTCACTACAGGGCTATCTTGCCACACAATCATGGGTTTCGCGCTGCTTAACGTGCGCCGGCAAGCCCTTGATACTCGCGGTAGTAGCGCCCGCCCAGGTTCGTCAATACCTCATAGCCGATGGTATTGGCCATGGCCGCGACGGCGTCGACCGGGTGTTCGGCGCAGATCAGGTCAACCAGGCTGCCCGGCGCCACGCGTTCTTCGGCGATGGCGCTTACGTCAAGCGTGATGGAATCCATCGAGATGGCGCCGATCTGCGGCACTTTCACGCCGTCGACGATGGCCAGGCCCTGGTTGCTCATGCTGCGCAGCCAGCCATCGGCATAGCCGACGGACACCGTGGCCACCTGGCGCGGCTCGCTGGCCGTGTAGCGGCGGCTGTAGCCCACGTGGTCGCCGGCGGCAATCGTGCGCGTCTGCAGCACCTTGCCTTGCAGGCGCACGACCGAGCGCAAGGGATTCGGTTCGCCCCCCTGCGGCCCGATGCCGTACAGGGCAGCGCCCGGGCGCACCAGGTCGAAGTGATAATCGGGCGACAAGAAGATGCCCGAGGAATTGGCCAGGCTGGCGCGGTATTGCGGCAAACGGGCGCGGATGGCGATGAAACGGGCCAGCTGCTCGCCATTCATGGGGTTGCTGCGCTCATCGGCGCACGCCAGGTGGCTCATGACGTAGCGCACCTTGATGCCGTCGAGGAAGTGTTCATCCGCCAGCCAACCATCGATTTCCTGCGGCGACAGGCCCATGCGCGACATGCCCGTGTCCACCTGCACGATGGCGTCCAGGGTGGTGTCCAAGGCCTTTGCGTGCTGGCGCCAGCCCGCCACCTGCGGCTCGCTGTTGAGCACGGGAATCAGGCCGTGGGCCGTGAATTCACCTTCCGTGCCGACGGGCGGACCGTGCAACACGAAGATGGCCGCGTCGGGCGCCACGTGTGGACGCAGGCTGATGCCCTCTTCCAGGTGCGCCACGAAGAAATGGCGGCACCCTTCTTCATACAGGGCTGCGCCCACTTGCGCGGCGCCCAGGCCATACGCGTCGGATTTGACGACGGCCGAGCAGGCGGCCGGGTGCGCCTTGTCGCGCAGCAAGCGGTAGTTGGCGCGCACGGCGTCCAGGTCCACCGTCAGGATGGCGCCGCTACGTTCCTTTGGAGGCATGCTGGCCGCCATCTCAGGCCGCCGCGTGTTGCAGTTTGCCATGGCCCTGCGCGCCGCTGTAGCGGCTGACGGACAGGTCATCGGCCAGGATGGCCGGCTTTTTCGACGACATCAGGTCGGCCAGCAATTGCGCCGAACCGCAGGACATGGTCCAGCCCAGGGTGCCGTGGCCCGTGTTCAGGAACAGGTTGCGCAGCGGCGTGCGGCCGACGATAGGCGTGCCGTCCGGCGTCATCGGCCGCAAGCCCGTCCAGAATGTCGCTTCGGCCGTGTTGCCGCCGCCGGGGAACAGGTCGTTGACGACCATTTCCAGGGTTTCGCGGCGGCGCGGGTTCAGGTTCAGGTTGTAGCCGGCGATTTCCGCCATGCCGCCCACGCGGATGCGGTCGTCGAAACGGGTGACGGCAATTTTGTAGGTTTCATCGAGGATGGTCGACACGGGCGCCTTGGCCGCGTTGACGATAGGCACGGTGATCGAATAACCCTTCAATGGATACACGGGAATGTCGAGCAGCGGCTTCATGAAGCCCGTCGAGTAGGAACCGAGGGCCACCACATAGGAATCGGCCTTGACGATTTCCGCGCCGCATTGCACGCCGGCGATTTCATCGCCCTGCGTCAGCAAGGCGTCGATGGACACGCCGTAGCGGAACTTCACGCCCAGCGCCTCGGCCATCTCGGACAGGCGGGTGGTAAACAGCTGGCAATCGCCCGTTTCATCGTTGGGCAGGCGCAAGCCGCCGAACAGTTTCTCCTTGACGGCTTCCAGGGCCGGCTCGGCGCGCGACAGCTCGTTGCGCTGCAGCACTTCATACGGCACACCTGCTTCTTTCAATACTTCGATATCCTTGGCGGCGTCGTTGTATTGCTTTTCGGTACGGAACAATTGCATCGTGCCTTGCTGGCGGCCTTCATAGGTGATGCCCGCCTCGGCGCGCAGCACCTTGAAGCAGTCGCGGCTGTATTCGGCCAGACGCACCATGCGTTCCTTGTTCACGGCATATGCTTCCGGTGTGCAATTACGCAACATCTGCCACATCCATTTGAGCTGGGCGGCGCTGCCGTCGAGCGAAATGGCCAGGGGCGCGTGGCGCTGCATCATCCACTTCACGGCTTTCAGGGGAATGCCGGGCGCGGCCCATGGCGAAGCGTAGCCGGGCGAGATTTGCCCCGCATTCGCGAAGCTGGTTTCCAGTGCCGGGCCCGGCTGGCGGTCGATGACGGTCACCTCATGTCCTGCCTTGGCCAGATAGTAAGCACTGGTGACGCCGATGACGCCGCTACCCAGAATCACGATACGCATAGTTTCCTCATTATATTTTTTAGGCTGACGCCAGATTAACCGCTATCATATTGGGAAAGAGCCAGTATTTGTTCACGTATAAATCGAGATATTCAGCAATAAATCATGAGAATCCTTAAAGAATCGGCACGTGGCCTCGACAAGCTGGACCGCCACATCCTGCGCATCCTGCAACAGGATGGCCGCATCTCGATGAAAGACCTCGGTGAACAGGTGGGCCTGTCCATCACGCCCTGCATCGAGCGGGTCAAGCGCATGGAACGCGACGGCGTCATCACGGGCTATCACGCCAAGGTGAACCCGGCCGCGCTGGGCGCCAAGCTGCTCGTCTTTGTAGAGATTACGCTCAATCAAAAATCCGCGTCCGCCTTCGAGCAATTCCGCCGCGAAGTGCTGCAGATTCCCGAGGTGCAGGAATGCCATCTGGTGTCGGGCGATTTCGATTACCTGATCAAGGCGCGCATCCATGAAATGGCCGAGTACCGCAAGCTGCTGGGCGACATGCTGCTGCAACTGCCGGGCGCCGCGCAATCGAAAAGCTATGTGGTGATGGAAGAAATCAAGGAAACCCTGGCGCTGTCGACCGACGTGCTGCAGAACCGCTAAAAGTATCGCCTGGCGACACCAACGGCACCGGATTGTGCGCCTTTGTATAATCTGGTAGCACATTGCGTGGTTCGCAAGCACACTCCTGCTCAGACATCACGCCCGTCCCCTCTGAGATTGGAAGCAGTGATGCACACTGGGAGTCCCTATGAACACATTGATCAAACTGGCAGTTTCCTGCCTCGCGGGCCTGGCCGTGGCCATGTGCACCGCCAGTGAATACAAGGTCAACCGCGCGCCGGACAATGGCGCCATCTATCAGAACATCAAGGTCGGCAAGACCACCCGCCTCGACCTCGACGCGGCCCTGGGCAACGCCACCGTCGTCAGCTTCGATCCCGGCTATGAAGTATGGGTCTACAAGAACCAGCTGCAAGCGCCGAAGGTAACGCGGCTGATCCCCCTGCTCGGCGAAAAAGGCACGCGCGAAGTGGCCGTGATGTTCGACCAGGCGGGCATCGTCAGGAAATTCCGGATACACGAGCCGCGCAACTAGGCGGCCGGTGCGCCGCGGCGCACGCCAGCACGCCCGCCAGCAGCAGGATCGTCGCCGCCGCTTCCGCAGGCGTGGGCAAGCGCTGCTCCCACAAGTAGCCGTACAGCAAGGCAAACAGGAACTCAAAGACGATCATCTGTCCCATCATGGTCAGCGGCAGGACGCGGCTGGCCTGGTTCCACAAGCCGTTGCCGACGACAGAACACAGCAGCGCGACACCGGTCACGACGCCGGCAAATTGCAGCCAGGCCGTGCCGCCATGCTTACCAGGCGCGGCCAGCGCGACGGGAATGGCCAGCAGCAGCGCGGCAGCGCCCGTGACCACGCCCGTCAACAGATTCCACTCCTGCGCCGAGACCGAACGCAGCCGTCCCAGCCAGCGGCTGTTGCCGACCGCATACACCGTCCACGACAGCAGCGCCGCCAGCGCGCACAGCAGCCCCAGCAGGGACGCATGGCGGGGGCTGGCCAGCGACTGCCAGCTGATG
This sequence comes from Janthinobacterium sp. 67, assembly GCF_002797895.1. Classification (NCBI taxonomy): domain Bacteria; kingdom Pseudomonadati; phylum Pseudomonadota; class Betaproteobacteria; order Burkholderiales; family Oxalobacteraceae; genus Janthinobacterium; species Janthinobacterium sp. 67. The sequence continues at coordinate 1,880,579 of NZ_PGES01000001.1, forward strand.
CAGGCTAGCCCGCCCGCGCTCAGCAGCAAGGAAGGCATCAATTTGCGCAGCGGCACGGCATGGCGGTCGCGGCTGCCGACGAGCGTGACGACCAGCGGCAGCAAGCCGATCACCATCGACGTCATGGCCACCCCGCCCGTCTGCACGGCGCTGGCCAGCAGCACGTAATACACGATATTGCCGGTCAGGCTGAGCCAGACCAGGCCGCGCCATTCGCGCCAGCCCAAGGTGCGCAGCAGGCGCCGCCACGACGGCGCGACGAGCACGGCCGCGATCAGGCCATACGCGAGGTAGCGGCCCACGGACAATTCCAGCGGCTGGAAGGCGGGGATCAGCGCGGGCGCCAGGAATACCAGCCCCCATAGCGCGCCCGCGGCGATGCCGGCAAGCATACCCCGCCGGCTCTTGTTTTCCTGATGCATGGTCAATCTCCTGAAAAGGAGATTGTGGCAAGTCTGCCGCGTCCATTCTTGGCGCCAGCTACTGCCTTGTTGACCATTTCTCCCATTTATCGCGACATGCGCGCCGGTAGGCCGCCGGCGTGACATCCATGCCGTCGCGCATGGCGCGCGTCAATGCGCTCTGTTCGGAAAAGCCGGCCGCCAGCGCGATCTCGGCCAGGCTGGCATCGCCGGCGGCAAGCAAGTCGCAAGCGCGCGCCATGCGCTGCTGCCGCAGCCAGGCATGCGGACTGATATCCATTTCCTCTCGGAACAGCGCATGCAAACGGCTGACGCTGAGATTGGCAAAGTGCGCCATCGACGCCGTCGACCACGGCAAGCCCGGCTCGGCTTGCACACGAGCAAGCAACGCGCCAAGACGCGAACGGGGCTGCGGCTCTCCCAGCAACAAGGTATCGAGCAACAGCGGCGTCCAGCCCGTGACAACGGCCGGCGTCAGCGCCCGCTGCTGCGCCATGACACCCAGGTATTCAATCAGCTTGCGGGCGCCCGGCCCGATCGCCGTGTAGGAGCCGTCCAGCAGGCGCTGCCAGCCGCTGCGCGCCACGACGGCCGCGTCCACGTCGACGATGATGGAGTGATTGGCCACCTGGCTATGCTGGGCATGCCAGGCGTGCGCCGGGATCACCACGCCCAGCTGCGTATCGACTTTCCCCTGCTTGCCGTCGATTTCCAGCAACAGCTGTCCGCTGAGGGGCAGCACCAGCTGCACGAAATCGTGGCGGTCCGGCGCGCCGATGTGCGCATAGCTGCGAAAGCTGAGGTCGATGGCAGAGTGTGATGAACTGGACATGGCGAGACCGCCCGGGCGAAGAAGTCTCCATTTTATCAGTTCGGTTATTCCTTGCCGATGCGCCGATGCGGGCGCCTTGCGCCGCCGTCTTGCCCTACACTGGCGTTTTCTCCTCCGGTGCTTCCATGCAATTACCCGCAAGCCTCGCCCACATCTCGGCGGAACAAGACTGGCAACACTCGACAGCGTATCCACCGCTCGGCTTCACCCCGTTTGCCGAAGGCGCGCTGGGCAATGGTGACAGTTTCGGCCTGTACTGGCCCATCGGCCGCGAAGCGAGCGAGCCCATCGTCGTCGAAACGTGGCACGATGAATGGCGCATCCAGCCGCACTTTTCCAGCCTGGCGGCGTTCCTGCAAGCCCACGCTGCAGCGGAAGACGAGTATGTCGGCACGCCAACGCTGGACGACGACCCCGCCTCGCCGCGCGCCGCCTTCCTGTCGGCCAAGGAATTGATCGCGCAGCGCAAGCCGGACGCGGCCATCGCCCTGCTGGAAGCGGCGCTGGCCATCATTCCCGAATATACGGACGCCCTGGCCTTGCTGCACGGCCTGTACGTGCGCGCGGGAAGAACCGCTGACGCCGCCAGGGTGGCCATCCAGGCCATCATCTCGCCGCCCTCGTTTGGCGGCCCGCCCCTGAAAGCCCTGCAATGGCTGCGCACGCAGCCGGTGCCGGATGGCGAACCTGACCCCATCTGGCGCGCCTGCGGGCAGCTGTCGTTCCACTTTGGCGGCAGCAAGGACAATGGGGATTATCGCGTGCTGCTGGCCGCCATCGACGACTACCTGGCCCAGGGCGACTCGATACGCGCCTCGACCCTGATGCAAACCTACGCCGAACTGATGAGCGCCGAAACCGTCTCGTTCCAGGAACGCTACGCCTTCGATCCAACCGCCTTCATCGCGCGGCAAATCGCCGTCAGCGCGGGGCTGCCGCAGGGAAGCCGGGATCCCGCCATGCTATGGTCAGGCGACCTGGCCTAGCTGCTGCCGGAACAGCTTGCGATACGCCGATGGCGACGTCTGCAAGCTGGCCCGGAAATGCTGGCGCAGCGACAGGGCCGTGCCGAAGCCGGCCTCTTGCGCCACGACGTCGATCGAGGCCGCGCTCTTTTCCAGCAAGCCTTGCGCATGCGCCAGGCGCTGGTTCAGCAGCCACTGCTTGAACGAAGTGCCCATGGCCTGGCGGAAGTGGCGCGTGAAATTGCGCCGGCTCATGGCGGCCTGTTCGGCCAGCGCGTCGATGCTGTGCGCCTTGCCCAGGCTGGCCGTCACGCTGGCCAGCACGTCGGCAAAGCGCCCTTCGCTGCCGGACACGGGCAGCGGACGCTCGATGAATTGCGCCTGCCCGCCCTGGCGGTGCGGCGCCACCAACAGGCGGCGCGCCACCCGGTTGGCCACCTCGGCGCCCGCCAATTGGCGCAGCAGATACAGGCAGCAATCGAGGCCGGCCGCCACGCCGGCCGATGTCAGCACGGCGCCATCGTCCACGTACAGCACTTCCCGGTCCACCCTGACCTTGGGATAACGGGCAGCCAGCCAGTCCGCCATGCCCCAGTGCGTGGCTGCGCTCTTGCCGTCCAACAAGCCCGCCTGTGCCAAAGGAAATGCGCCCAGGCACAGGCCCACCATGCGTGCGCCGCGCCGGCTGGCCGCCTGCAGCGCCGCGACCAGGGGCGCCGCCGCGTCGCGGCAATCATCGTGCCAGGCCGGCATGATGACGATATCGGCCCCGCCCAATCCTTCCAGGCCGAACTCGGGCGTGATGCCGAAGCCGGCCGCCGTGCGCATGGGCACGGGATCGGCGGCGCATACGCGCACGTGGAAAGACGGCAGATCGGCCTCGTCCGTCTGGGCGCCAAACACGAGGCAAGGCACGGACAAGTGGAATGGCGTCATGCCGTCGAAGGCAATCACGGCCACCGTCAACGGAGCGACAAGGGCAAGAGTAGTAGTCATGGCCCGATTTTATCGCAGATAGTCCTTCGGGCCACTTTTAATTTGCGGCCCGCAGCCTGAAAATGGCTGTATCGAGGAGCCGTTTCCTCTTTCAACCACTCAAGGAGAAGCCATGTCCACCACCCCGCGCCGCGCCCTGCTCGTCATCGACGTACAAAATGAATACTTCACGGGCGACATGCCCATCGAATATCCATCCGTCGACATTTCCCTGCCGAACATCGTCCAGGCCATGGCCGCCGCCCGCGCCGCCGGCGTGCCCGTGATCGTCGTCCAGCACGATGCGCCGGAAGCCTCGCCCATTTTCGCCAAGGGCAGCGACGGCTGGCAGCTGCATCCGCAAGTGGCCGCCTTTGCCGCCGACCACCGCATCAACAAGACCATGGGCAGCGCGTTTGCGGGCACGGACTTGCGCGAATGGCTGGCCGACCACGGCATCGACACCCTGAGCGTGATCGGCTACATGACGCACAACTGCGACGCGGCCACCATCTACCACGCCGCGCACGACGGCTTGCAAGTGGAATTCCTGCAGGACGCCACCGGCACCCTGCCCTACGCCAACGCGGGCGGCACGGCCAGCGCCGAGGAAATCCACCGCGTCTTCAGCGCCGTATTCCACTCGAATTTCGCCGCCGTGTCCAGCACGCAGGATTGGCTCAAGGCCGTAAGCGAAGGCAAGCCGCTGGCAATGGACAATATTTATCTGTCGAACCAGCGCGCGCGCAAGGCGCAGGCGAACTGACACCAGTAGGAATGGACGGGTATCATGCGTCCATTCCCTATTTGATGATGAACGATGCGAAAAATAACTGTGCTCGGTTCAAGCGCTGTTGGCGTATTCCTGCTGGCCACCGCCGCCCTGATGCTGGCGGGCCTGAACGACAAACTGGCTCCCGCCGATGTGATCGTCGTGCCGGGCAATACGATTGCGCCCGACGGCACGCCCAGCCCCCGGCTGCAGGCGCGGCTCGACGTGGCGCTGAAACAGTTTCAGGAACACAGGGCGCCGCGCATTCTCGTCAGCGGGGCGACGGGCAAGGAAGGGTTTGACGAGGCCGCGGCTATGGCCCGCTACCTGCAGTCGCGCGGCGTGCCGGCCGGCGCCATCATCGAAGATAACCAGGGCTGGACGACGGACGCCACGGCGCGCAATGCGGCCGTTCTGATGCGCACGCATGGCTGGAAGACGGCCATGGTCGCCACACAATATTTCCATGTGCCCCGCTTCCGGCTGGCGCTGGAGCGCAGCGGCATCGCCGTCAGCGGCAACGTGCACGCGCCCTATTTCGAGCTGCGCGACCTGTATTCCGTGCCGCGCGAAACGGTGGGCTATGCCGTGTATTTCATGCGCAATTGATCCTGGCTTATTCCCTAACTCACTCGCTCCAGTCGCGCGACCGCTCCACGGCCCGCTGCCATTTGTGCAGCCGCGTCAACCGTTCATCGGCGGCCATCTTCGGCTCGAAACGGCGTCCCACCTGCCACTGGGCGGCGATTTCTTCCTGCGATTCCCAGAAACCCACGGCCAGGCCCGCCAGGTAGGCGGCGCCCAGGGCCGTCGTTTCCGTCACCACGGGACGCACCACGGGCACATTCAAGATGTCGGCCTGGAACTGCATCAGCATGTCGTTGCGGGCCGCGCCGCCGTCCACGCGCAATTCCGATAGCGCGATGCCCGCGTCGTCCTGCATGGCGGACAGGACGTCCACGTTCTGGTAAGCCACGCCTTCCAATGCCGCGCGCGCGATGTGCGCCTTGCCCGTGCCGCGCGTGATGCCGATCAGGGTGCCGCGCGCATACGGGTCCCAGTATGGCGCACCGAGGCCAGCGAACGCGGGCACGAAGACGAGGCCGCCCGAATCGGGCACGCTGGTGGCCAGCGCTTCCACTTCGGACGAGTCGCGGATGATGCCGATGCCGTCGCGCATCCATTGCACGGCCGCACCCGCGATGAAGGCGCTGCCTTCGAGCAGGTAATCGGTCTTGTCGCTGCCGGCGCCCAGGCTCCAGCCCACCGTCGTCAGCAGCCGGTTTTTCGATGGCAAGGGGCGCTTGCCCACGTTCATCAGCATGAAGCAGCCCGTGCCGTAGGTATTCTTGGCCATGCCCGGCTTCAAACAAGCCTGGCCGAAGGTGGCGGCCTGCTGGTCGCCCGCGATGCCGGCGATCGGCACGGACACGCCCAGCAAGGCCGCATGCGTGTGCGCGGCCACGCCGCTCGAGGGCACGACGTCGGGCAGCAGGGAGGCGGGAATGCCGAGCAGCGCCAGCAAGTCCGTGTCCCATTGCAGGGTGTGGATATTGAACAGCATGGTGCGCGCCGCGTTGCTCGTGTCCGTCAAGTGGGCGCCGCTCATCTTGTAGATCAGCCAGCTGTCGACGGTGCCGAAGGCCAGCTCGCCCCGTTCGGCGCGCGCGCGGGCGCCGGGAACGTTGTCGAGCAGCCATTTGAGCTTGGTGGCGGAAAAATAGGCGTCCAGCACCAGGCCCGTCTTTTGCTGGATCAAGTCCGCCTTGCCCTGCTCGACCAGTTGCTCGCAATAGGCCGCATTTCTGCGGTCTTGCCAGACGATGGCGTTGGCGACGGGCTCGCCCGTAACGCGGTCCCACAGCACCGTCGTTTCGCGCTGGTTGGTCACGCCGATGGCGGCCACGTCGGAAGCGGCCACGCCGCTGTCGCACAGCACCTGCTGCAATACGCCCTCTTGCGAGGCCCAGATTTCGTTCGCGTCATGCTCGACCCAGCCCGGCTGGGGAAAAATCTGGCGGAACTCGCGCTGCGCGCTGGCGTGCGGCCGGCCCGCATGGTCGAACAGGATGGCGCGCGAGCTGGTGGTGCCCTGGTCTAAAGCAAGTATGTATGTGGTCATTGTCTGGTGGTGCAAATCGGGTAAAAACAGGCACGGAGCCATCAAGCTCCGTGCCCTCAGCACTGCGGCGGCAGTTTACCTTACCTTGCCTTCTTTCCAGGCTTGCAGCAGCTTGTCGTAGGCTATCGTTTCACCCTTCGGTTTTTCATTCGCCAGCTTTTTCCATGGAGCGTGCTGGTCCGACAGATACTGGTTCGGATCGCCCTTCGGATTGAGCTTGGGCGCGCACGCCTTCATGCCGGCCCGCTGCAGGCGCGCCATGACCTGGTCCATTTCCTCGGCCAGGTTATCCATGGCCGCTTGCGGCGTTTTTTCCGCCGTGATGGCCGTTGCCACGTTCTTCCACCACAGCTGCGCCAGCTTCGGATAGTCGGGCACGTTGTTGCCGGTCGGCGTCCACGCCACGCGGGCGGGGCTGCGGTAGAACTCGATCAAGCCGCCGTACTCGTTCGCGTGTTTCGTGAAGTAATCGTGACGGATGTCGGAGTCGCGGATGAAGGTCAGGCCGACGATCGATTTCTTCAGCGACACGGTTTTCGACGTGACGAATTGCGCGTACAGCCAGGCGGCGGCCTTGCGGTCATCGGGCGTGGACTTGAACAGGAACCAGGAACCGACGTCCTGGTAGCCGTTCTGCATGCCCTCTTTCCAGTACGGGCCGTGCGGCGACGGCGCCATGCGCCATTTCGGCGTGCCGTCCTTGTTCACCACTGGCAAGCCCGGCTTCGTCATGCCGGCTGTAAACGCCGTGTACCAGAAGATTTGCTGGGCGATTTCACCCTGCGCCGGCACGGGGCCCGATTCCGAGAAATTCATGCCGTTCGCCTGCGGCGGCGCGTATTTCTTCATCCAGTCGATGTATTTCGTCAGCGCAAAGACGGCCGCCGGCGAATTGGTGGCGCCGCCGCGCGACATCGAGGCGCCCACGGGCGTGCACTTGTCAGCCGCCACCTTGATGCCCCATTCGTCGACAGGCATGCCGTTCGGAATGCCCTTGTCGGCCGCGCCAGCCATCGACAGCCACGCATCGGTAAAGCGCCAGCCCAGCGACGGATCTTTCTTGCCGTAGTCCATGTGGCCATACACTTTCTTGCCGTCCAGTTCCTTCACGTCATTCGTGAAGAAGTCGGCGATGTCTTCATAGGCGGACCAGTTCTGCGGCACGCCCAGCTCGTAGCCATACTTGGCCTTGAACTTGGCTTGCAGATCCTTGCGCGCGAACCAGTCGGCGCGGAACCAGTACAGGTTGGCAAATTGCTGGTCGGGCAGTTGATAGACCTTGCCATCGGGCGCCGTCGTGAAACTGATGCCGATGAAATCTTTCAAGTCCAGGCCGGGATTGGTAAATTCCTTGCCCTTGGCGGCCATGTAGTCGGACAGCGGCTCGACGGCGCCATAGCGGTAGTGGGTGCCGATCAGGTCGGAATCGGAAATCCAGCCGTCATAGATGCTCTTGCCGGACTGCATGGAGGTCTGCAGCTTTTCCACCACGTCGCCTTCCTGGATGATGTCGTGGCGCACCTTGATGCCCGTGATTTCCTCGAAGGCCTTGGCCAGGGTCTTCGATTCGTAGACATGGGTGTCGATGGTTTCCGAGACGACGGAAATTTCCTTGATGCCCTTGGCTTTCAGCTTGGCCGCCGCATCGATGAACCATTTCATTTCAGCAAGCTGTTGCTCCTTGCTCAGGCTGGAAGGCTGGAATTCCTTGTCGATCCAGGTTTGCGCCTGCTTGGCGTCGGCCAGGGCCGCATTCGACACGAGCATGGCCGCAGCCGCGAAGACCGTGAACTTCAATTTCATCGTGAATCTCCTTTTATAGTTTTTACCGGCCGCCTGCTGGCGGTACGGCATCCATCAACACCGGCAAGCCGGTTATCCCCAACGCATGACAATCAACAACAACACAAAACTGATGGCAGCCCCGATGGCCTGCTGCATTTCCGTAAACCCCGCCCACGCCAGATTCACATACGCCGCCGTGAGCAAGCCGATGAACAGCCGGTCGCCGCGCGTCGTCGGCATGGGCAAAAAACCCTTGCGCTCGATGCTGGGCGAGCGGATTTGCCACACCGTCATGCCGGCCAGCATCAGGCCGATGCAAATGAAGAAGATGGCCACTTCCGGCGTCCACGCCATCCAGCCGAACAGGCTGGCCGTGCTATCGGTATTTTCCATGTCACACCCTCCCCATCGCGAAACCCTTGGCAATGTAATGCCGCACGAACCAGATCACCAGCGCGCCGGGCACGATGGTCAGCACACCCGCCGCCGCCAGCACGCCCCAGTCCATGCCGGCCGCCGACACGGTGCGCGTCATGGTGGCGGCGATCGGCTTGGCGTTGACGGACGTCAAAGTACGCGCCAGCAGCAATTCCACCCAGCTGAACATGAAGCAGAAGAAGGCCGTCACGCCCACGCCCGACTTGATCATCGGCAAGAAGATGCGGATGAAGAAACGCGGGAAACTGTAGCCGTCGATATATGCCGTCTCGTCGATTTCCTTCGGCACGCCGGACATGAAGCCTTCCAGTATCCACACGGCCAGCGGCACGTTGAAGACCATGTGCGCCAGCGCCACGGCCAGGTGCGTATCCATCAGGCCCACCGTCGAATACAGCTGGAAGAAGGGCACGAGGAAGACCGCGGGCGGCGTCATGCGGTTGGTCAGCAGCCAGAAGAACAAATGCTTGTCGCCCACGAAGTTGTAGCGCGAGAAAGCATAGGCGGCCGGCAAGGCGACCGTGACCGACATGACCATGTTCAAGGCCACGTAGATCATGGAATTGATGTAGCCGCTGTACCAGGACCGGTCGGTAAAAATCGTGTGGTAGTTGGCGAACGTCAGTTGCTGCGGCCACAGACTCAAGACCCCGACGATTTCCTCGTTGGTCTTGAGCGACATATTGAGCATCCAGTAGATGGGCAACAGCGAACCCAGCAAAAAGACGACGAGGATGGTGCTGCTCATTTTCTTGTGCATCATTTCTGGTCTCCCGTGCCAACGCGCTGCATCCACGTGTACAGCACAAAGCAGAACAGCAGGATGATGAGGAAATAGATCAGGGAAAACGCGGACGCCGGCCCCAGGTCGAACTGGCCCACGGCCTTTTGCGTCAGGTATTGCGACAGGAACGTGGTGGCATTGCCCGGCCCGCCGCCCGTCAGCACGAACGGTTCCGTGTAGATCATGAAACTGTCCATGAAGCGCAGCAAGACGGCGATCATCAGCACATTGCGCAGTTTCGGCAGCTGGATGTAGCGGAACACGGCCAGGCGCGAGGCGCCGTCGATGCGCGCCGCTTGGTAATACGCGTCGGGAATGGCGCGCAAGCCCGCATAGCACAGCAGCACGACGAGAGGCGTCCAGTGCCAGATATCCATCACCATCACCGTCAGCCACGCGTCGAGCGAATTGCCGTTGTAGTTGTAGTCAAAGCCCAGCTGGTTCAGGGTGTAGCCCATCAGGCCGATGTCGCCGCGGCCAAAGATTTGCCAGATGGTGCCCACCACGTTCCAGGGTATCAAGAGGGGCAGCGCGATCAGCACCAGGGCGAGGGACGCCTTCCAGCCATCGGCCGGCATGCACAGGGCAATCAAAATACCCAGCGGAATCTGGATGGCCAGCACGGAGCCGGAAAACAGCAGCTGGCGCAGCAAGGCGCTGTGCAGATCGCCGTCCAGCATGACCATGCGGAACCACTCGGTGCCCACGAAAACCTTTTGTGTGGGGCTCAGAATATCCTGCACGGAATAGTTCACCACCGTCATCAGGGGCAGGATGGCGGAAAAGGCCACGCACAGCAGCACGGGCAGGATCAATAGCCAGGCGCGGCGGTTGTTATCGGTTTTACCGTTATGTATCATCAGGCCACCCGCTTATCGTTGACATAGAAAAGGGTGCGTTGCGGCGGAAAGCGCAGCCGCACAGACTGGCCTAACTGCGCCCCGGCGACGGCGTCGATGGCGCGCAGCTTGGCCGCCACCTTCGCGCCGCCCAGCTGGAATTCCGCCAGGTAATGCGTGCCCATATTGCGCACGGCCGTGACCGTGGCGTCCAGGCAATGGTCGCCACCTTCGCCACCCTCGCCCGCCTGCACGCATTCGACGAATTCCGGCCGCACGCCCAGCGTGATCTTGCCTTGCGCGCCAGAGAGCGCCGCGCGGGCGGCAGCGGACACGGCCAATAGCTGTCCCGCCACGCGCACGCCACCGTCGTCCAGGGTGCAACCGAGCAAGTTCATGCCCGGGTTGCCGATGAAATAGCCGACAAACGTGTGCTCGGGCTCCTCGAACAGCGCTTGCGCACTGCCCGTCTGCACCACTTCGCCCTGCGTCATGACGACCACCTGGTCGGCAAAGGTCAGCGCTTCCACCTGGTCGTGCGTGACGTAGATCAGGGACAATTTCAGTTCGTGGTGGATCTCCTTCAATTTTCTGCGCAACAGCCATTTCAGGTGCGGGTCGATCACCGTCAGCGGTTCGTCGAACAGCACGGCCGCCACGTCAGGGCGCACGAGGCCGCGGCCCAGCGAAATCTTTTGCTTGGCGTCCACTGACAAGCCGCTGGCGCGCAGCTTCAAGTCGCCCGTCAATTCCAGCATCTGCGCCACTTGCTGCACGCGCTTTTTCACCTCGATCTCTTTCCAGCCGCGATTACGCAGCGGAAACGCGAGATTGTCGTGCACGGTCATGGTGTCGTAGATGACGGGAAACTGGAACACTTGCGCGATATTGCGCGCCTCGGTCGGCAGCTGCGTGACGTCCTTGCCGTCGAACAGCACCTTGCCATGCGACGGCTTGACCAGGCCGGAGATAATGTTGAGCAAGGTCGTCTTGCCGCAGCCGGACGGCCCCAGCAAGGCGTAGGCGCCGCCGTCATGCCACGCCATGCTCATGGGCCGCAGCGCATAGTCGGCGGGGGCCGTCGGGTTCGGTTTGTAGGCGTGGGCCAGGTCGACCAGTTCGATGCGCGCCATGTCACACCCCTCCTTGCGCAGGAGCAAACAGCAGGCCGCCATCGCTGGCGAAGATCAGCAAGGCGTGCGGCTGGCAATACACGGTGCAGGCGCTGCCGATCTCCAGGTTGTGCACGCCTCCCAGTTGCGCCACCAGGGCCAGGTCGCCACGGCGCGCATGCACATAGGTTTCCGAGCCGCTGATTTCCGCCAGATCCACCGTAGCTGCGATGGCCACGTCGCCCTCGGACTGCGGCGACAGATGCAGGCTGTGCGCGCGCACGCCGAGGATCACCGCCGTGCTGTCGCCCAGACGGGCGCGCTGCGCGCCGCTCAAGTGTATCGACAGGCCGTCGGCCGCCTGCGCCACGCCGTGCGCATCCACGCGGGCGGGGATCAGGTTGATGGGCGGGTCGCTGAAGGTGCGCGCCACGTCGATGGAGTTGGGGGCGTTGAAGACGTCCAGGGTCGGACCTTGCTGCAGCAAACGTCCCTCGTGCAGCACGGCCACGTGGCCGCCCAGCTGCAGCGCTTCCAGCGGTTCCGTGGTCGCGTACACGACCGTCGTGCTGCCGCTGGAAAACAGTTCCGTCAATTCGCGGCGCAATTCCTCGCGCAGCTTGTAGTCGAGATTGACCAACGGCTCGTCGAGCAGCAGCAAGGACGCATCCTTGATCAGCGCGCGCCCCAGCGCCGTGCGCTGCTGCTGGCCGCCCGACAATTCTCCGGGCGTGCGCTGCAGGTAGGGCGTGATGTGCAGGCGTTCGGCCAGCGCCAGCACTTTCGTGCGTATCTGCTCCTCGGGCACCTTGCGCAGGCGCAAGGGCGAAGCGATATTGTCATAGACGGTGAAGGCCGGATAGTTGATGAATTGCTGGTACACCATGGCCAGGTTGCGTTTGCTGACGGGCACGCCCGTCACGTCGACGCCATCGGCCGTCACCGTGCCCCCGCTGGGCTTGTCCAGGCCCGCCATCACGCGCATCAGGGTCGTCTTGCCGGCACGCGTGGTGCCCAGCAAGACGTTGATGGCGCCCGGCACGAGGGCCAGCGACATCGGATATAAAAAGTCGTCAGCCCCCTGCTTCCTGCTGATCTTGTCCAGTACCAGTTGCACGCGCTTCTCCTCCAGTGATGGTTTCTTATTCTTCGCCGCAACCTCTGCGGGGCGCGGTCGGCAACGTTTTGTGCTTATGGCAAAGGGTGCTGCAACAGCCAGGCGTCGAGCGTGCCCGCCGTCTCGCGCGGCAGGTGCAAGCCCAGCTTGGAGCGCCGCCACAGGATGTCGGCCGCGCTGACGGCCCATTCATGGCGCCGCACATAGTCCACTTCCGCCGCGTACAGGCCGGCGGCAATTTCCTCGCCCATGGCCGCCACGTCCGCCCTGCCCTCGAGCAGCATGTGGATGCGCGTGCCGTAGGCGCGTGCATAGCGCGCCACCAGCGCCGCCGGCAGCCACGCATACTCGCGCTGCAAGCCTTGCACGAACTGGCCGAACTCGCGCACGGCCCGGTTCTGCGGCACGGCGCCATACACGTCGCCGCCGGGCAGGCAAGCCCGCTCCGTCCAGGCCGGCAGCGTATTGCCCAGCAAGGGCGCCAGCAGGTCCATGGCTTCCTCGGCCAGCTTGCGGAAGGTGGTGATCTTGCCGCCGAAAATACTCAGCAGCGGCGCACCTTCCCGGTCCAGCTCGAAACGGTAATCGCGCGTGACGGCCTTGGCGTCGGCCGCCGCGTCTTCCACCAGCGGGCGCACGCCCGCATACGTCCACACCACGTCGGCCGGCACGATCGGCTTGCTGAAATAGTAACTGGAAAGCTCGCACAAGTAACGAATTTCCTCGTCATCGATTTCCACCTTGCCACGGTCGCCTTGGTAGTCGAGGTCGGTGGTGCCGATCAGGGTGAAATCGTGCTCATACGGAATGGCAAACACGATGCGCCCGTCCGGATGCTGGAAGATATAGGCGTGATCATGGTCGAACAGGCGCTTGACGACGATATGGCTGCCCTTGATCAGGCGCAAATGCCGGCCCTGCCCGCCGGGCGCCGCCTGCTGCAGGAACTCGGCCGTCCACGGCCCGGCCGCATTGACGACACTGCGCGCGCGCACGGACAGCTCACGCCCGTCGCCTTGCTGCAGAGTAGCCTGCCAAGTAGCGTCCGCACCCGCTCCATCGCGCCGCAGGGCCGTGCAGCGCGTGCGCGTCAGCACGTGCGCGCCCTTGTCGGCCGCGTCGATGGCATTGAGCACCACGAGGCGCGCATCGTCGACCCAGCCGTCGGAATACACGAAGCCGCGCTTGAACTGGGGTTTTAACGGTGTGCCGGCCGCATGGCGCGTCAGGTCGATGCCGCTGGAGGCCGGCAGGATTTCCCGCTTCGCCAGCATGTCGTAGAGGAACAGGCCGGCGCGTATCAGCCAAGCCGGGCGCTGGCCCTTGGCGTGCGGCATGACGAAGCGCAGCGGCCACATGATGTGCGGCGCCGAGCGCAGCAACACTTCGCGCTCGATCAGCGCCTTGCGCACGAGGCCGAATTCATAGTATTCGAGGTAGCGCAGGCCGCCGTGTATCAGCTTGGTGGAGGCGGACGAGGTGTGGGAAGCCAGGTCGTCCTTTTCGCACAGCACCACGGACAAGCCCCGTCCGGCCGCGTCGCGCGCGATGCCGGCGCCATTGATGCCGCCGCCGACCACCAGCACGTCGCATTTGATCGCTGTCTCCACACCCTGCTGTGCTGCGGCCATCGGGACTCCATGTCTGTCGGGGACACGCCGGCGAGGAAAGACTAGGCATCGCCAGCGACTGTCGTTAAGATCACCATTTCGTAATACACATGCAATATGGATAAGGTTACGCCAGAATACGAACCCATAGCAACATATTTTTAGTACTATTTGTTCGTTTTTGTTCGTTTGTGATTTTTAAAGAGAGCACCATGATCTTGAATCCCCGCCAGCGCCGCCTGCTTGAAGTGGTGCGCCAGAAGGTCACCATGTCCGTCGAAGAGCTGGCCCAGCAGCTGGACGTGACGCCGCAAACCGTGCGCCGCGACGTCAAGCAGATGGAAGAAGCCCGGCTGCTGGCCCGCTACCACGGCGGCGTGGGCTTGCCCTCGTCCGTGGAAAACATCGATTACAGCCAGCGCCAGGTGTTCAACAGCGACGCCAAGCGGCGCATCGCGGCCGCCGTCGCCGCGCAAGTGCCGCACGGCTGTTCGCTGCTGATCAATATCGGCACGACGACCGAGGAAGTGGCGCGCGCGCTGGGCCGGCACACGGGCTTGCACGTGGTGACGAACAACCTCAACGTGGCCGCCATCCTGGCCGACAACGCGGCCTGCGAAGTCATCGTGGCCGGCGGCGTGGTGCGCGGCCGCGACCGCGGCATCGTTGGCGAAGCCACCATCGACTTCATCCGCCAGTTCAAGGTCGACATCGGCATCATCGGCATTTCCAGCATCGACGAAGACGGCAGCCTGCGCGACTTCGACGCGCGCGAAGTGAAGGTGGCGCAAGCGATCATCGAGCAGTCGCGCGAAGTGTGGCTGGTGGCCGACCAGCATAAATTCGGCCGCAAGGCGCTCGTGCGCCTGGCCGACCTGGCGCAAATCGACGTCCTGTTTACGGATGCGCCACCGCCGCCCCGCTTTGCCGAAGTGCTGCGCGAGGCGGGCGTGAAGGTGGTGCTGGCCTGAGCGGACTGCATTTCTGCGGGAAAACCTCACCCTGTCGCGTGGGCAATACGTCTTGTGTGGGCCAGCATACAGAATGATATGAAATATTTATCAATTCGGCAAAAATGCTGTTACCATTGATGCAACATGAGTTATTTTTTTAATCTTCCTCGCTCACAATACGATTATTTGCTTGATATTGCTTTTTATTTATCTAGAGTAAGGAAAAAGGAAAAAACTCTTTGTCGCTAAGTGATTTCCTGTGAAAACAATGTTAGAAATACCTCAAGCACGACGATTGTTCCCAAACAAACCACTCGACAGCAAGCGTGAAGGCCTTAACCATGCCGGCAACGCCGCCCAGTGAAGGAAGAGAAATGAGCCACAATTTTGAATCGGCCGCCATGCCGCAAGCCGCCCATCCCAACAGCGTCCCCGTCAGCGAGCTCGAAGCCCACCTCGGTTACTGGCTGCGTTTCGTTTCCAACCACGTCTCCCACAGCTTCCAGAAGAAGGCCGAAGCCAATGGCGTGACCGTGTCCGAATGGGTGGTGCTGCGCGAAATGTTCCGCCTGGGCTGCACCTCGCCCACGGTGCTGGCGCAAGTGTCCGGCATGAGCAAGGGCGCCGTCTCGAAACTGATCGACCGCCTGGAAAGCAAGGGCATGGTCAGCAAGTCCATCCTGCTGGCCGACCGCCGCCAGCACTCGATCGAACTGACGACGGAAGGCGAAGCGCTGGTGCCCGTGCTGGCCGAGATGGCCGACCAGAACGACGAGGAATTCTTCGGCAAGCTGCCGCGCCAGCTGCGCGACGACCTGCTCGAAGCGATGAAGGAAGTGGCGCGCACGCACCAGCTCAAGAGCGCCCCGCTGAACTAAGCCAATCCCGGCAAGGGTGACGCGGCGGCGCGCGTGCTTCGGCTATGATGCTGGCCTGACTGTTTACCAGGAACACGCATGGCCCTGCACATCGAAACCCCCTTGCTCAACTCGCGCGCCCTGAGCCTGCACAGCGAGCGCGCCATCTGGCTCAAGCTCGAAGCCTTGCAGCCACCCGGCTCCTTCAAGATCCGCGGCATCGGCCTCGCCTGCGAAGAATACGCGCGGCGCGGCGCCAGCCGTTTCATCTCTTCTTCCGGCGGCAATGCCGGCATCGCCGTCGCCTATGCGGGCCGCCAGCTGGGCATTCCCGTCATCGTCGTCGTGCCGGAAACGACGAGCGAACGGGCCAAGGCCCTGATCGCGCAGGAAGGTGCCGAAGTCATCGTGCACGGCGCCGCCTGGCAGGAAGCCAATGCGCTGGCGCAGTCGATGCTCACGCCGCAAGACGCCTTTTTGCACCCGTTCGACGACCCGCTGCTGTGGCAGGGCCATGCCGGCATGATCGATGAAGTGGCCCGCGCTGGCCTGAAACCGGACGCCGTGGTGCTGTCGGTGGGCGGCGGCGGCCTGCTGGCCGGCGTGGCCGAAGGCTTGCAGCGCAACGGCTGGGATGACGTGGCCATCGTGGCCGTGGAAACGCAAGGCGCCGCCTCGCTGGCGGCGGCCGTGGCCGCGCGCGAACACGTGGCCCTGCCAGCGGTCACCAGCATCGCCACCTCGCTGGCCGCGCGCCAGGTGTGCGCGCAGGCATACGCCATCAGCCAGACGCGCCTGCTGCACAGCGTCGTGGTGTCCGACCGGGCCGCCGTCGACGCCTGCCAGCGGTTTATCAACGACCAGCGCCTGGTGGTGGAACCGGCCTGCGGCGCGGCGCTGGCGGCCGTCTACGGCAAGGCGCCGGAACTGGCGCCCTACCGCAAGGTGCTCGTCATCGTCTGCGGGGGCGTGACGGCCACCACGCAGCAGCTCGACCACTGGAGCGCCACCCTGTAGCCGCTACGGCGCCGCCTCGAGCAGCGCCACGCCATCGCGGCCCTGCCCTTTCGCGGCATACAGGGCCTGGTCGGCCAGGTCCAGCAGCTGCGCCGGCGTCAGCGCGCCTTCGCGGAAGATGGCGATGCCGATGCTGGTCGTCACCGGCAGCGGGCCGCTGGCCAGCTCGAAGGGCTGGCGGATGGCGTCGACGATCTTGGCGCCGACCTGGCGCACTTCGGCCGCGCCGTTCACTCCTTGGAGAATGATCACGAATTCATCGCCGGCCAGGCGCGCCACCAGGTCGCTGGCGCGCACGCTGCGCACCAGGCGCGAAGCGAATTCCTTCAGTACCTCGTCGCCCGCCTTGTGTCCCAGGCTGTCGTTGATCGCCTTGAAACGGTCGATGTCGAGATAGGCGAGCGCCATCGGCGCGCGCGCGGCCCGCGTGCGCTGCATGCTTTGCGCCAGCTGCTCGTCGAAGCGGCGCCGGTTGGCGATGCCCGTCAGGGTGTCGGTGGCGGCCGCGAACTGCAGCGCCGTGTGCATCGCCTTGGTCTTGGTGATTTCGTGGATCAGCCCATATACGCCTTCCACCGCGCCGCGCTCGCCCACGTCGGGCACGTAGCTGGTATGGAAGGTGCGCTCTCCCGCCTCGTTGTCGACCGTGAATTCATAGTCGACCTCCTCGCCCGCGAAGGCGCGCAGCAGGTGCTGCTCGCGCAGCTGGTAGGCCTGCTCGCCCAGCACCTCGCGCATGGAATGCATCAGGCTCTCCCTGGCCGAGACGCCGAACCACTTTTCAAACGTCGCATTGATGAACTGGTAGCGGTGTTCGCGGTCGATATACACGATCACCACGGGCACGTGGTCCGTCAGCAGTTTCAGGCGCCGCTCGCTGTCGCGCGTCTGCGCCTCGGCGATTTCACGCTCGGCCACCAGCGAATAAAAATCGCGGCTCAAGTCGCCGATCTCGTCGCGCCGGCCGATTTGCAGCACGTCGATACCGAGGCGATGGCGGCGGATCTCATGCACCTGGTGGCGCAAGCGCGCCAAAGGCTGCAACAGGCGCAGCACGATGCGCCAGCCGGCCAGGCCCGCCAGCGCCGCCAGCAGCACGGCGGCCAGCAATATCTTGCTGCGGATGGCGTGCAGCGGCGCGAAGGCCTCGCTCATCGGATATACGGACGCCAGTATCCAGCCCGTCGAAGCGATGCGGTGGTAGGCGAACAGGGCATCGACGCCTTGCGTGGTGGTGCCCGTCATCCAGCCCTCGTAGCCCTGCATGGCGCGCCGCGTGGGCACGCTGATGGGGCCATGGGCTTCGATATGCTGCATGATGCGCGACTTGTCCGGATGCTCGACGATGACGCCTTCGCTGGTCATGATGTACAGGTAGCCGCCCGGGCCAGGCTTGAGGGCGCCCAGACGGCCGAGGAAATCGGGCTGGCGCAGGTTGACGCTGGCCGCCAGCACATAGCGCACGCCGCCGTGCGCATCGAACACGGGCTGCGTCACCACCACGATGGGCATGCCGGAAATGCTGCCGTTGAGCGGCGACGAAATCACGGAACGCCGGGTCGCCAGCGTCCGTTCAAAGTAAGGGCGGCCCTTCACGTTCAGCCCCGCCTGCGGCTTGAAGGGACTCACGCTGGCCAGGACAATGCCGTCGGCGCCGACCACGCCGGCCGAATAAAACTCCTTGCCCAGCACCGTTTGCGCGGCCAGGAAACGCTGCAGGCTGGCGCCGTCGTGCGCACCGCCGGCCGCCAGGCTGTCCGCGATCGCGCGCAGCACATTGCGCTTCGCATCGAGTTCCTCGTCGATGAAGACGGCGGCGCTGGCCAGCGATACGTATTGCTGGCGCCCCATCACGTCGCGCATGCCGCGCTCGGCCACGGCCAGGGTGGCCAGCGCCAGCGAGGCGACCGCGCCCAGCACGAGCAGGAAGACGACCACGCTCATGCGCGCCTTCAGGCTGGCGGGCAGGCGACGGCGCAGCTGTTTTCGCCAGTTCGTCACGGACGCTGCTGAAGGTAGTGGCACAGGCGTTCGACCGACTCGTGCAGCGCCAGGGTGTCCGTGTCCAGGGTCAGCGCGGCCGCCAGCGGCGCTTCATACGGCGCCGAGATGCCCGTGAATTGCGCAAGCTGCCCCGCGCGCGCCTTGGCATACAGGCCCTTGGGATCGCGCGCCTCGCACACGGCCAGCGACGTGCTGACGTGGACTTCGACGAAATGCGCCGCGCCGATGATGGCGGCGGCCATGGCCCGGTCGGCGCGGCAGGGCGAGATGAAGGCAGCGATGACGACCAGGCCCGCCCCGTTCATCAGGCGCGCCACTTCGGCCGCGCGGCGGATGTTTTCATGCCGGTCTTCGGGCGTAAAACCGAGGTCGCGGTTCAAGCCGTGGCGCAACTGGTCGCCGTCGAGCACCGCCACGGCGCGGCCCTGCGCCTTGAGCTGGCGCGCCAGCGCGCCGGCGATGCTGGACTTGCCGGCGCCGCTCAAGCCCGTCAGCCAGACCGTGTCGTGTTGTCCTGCTGTCATCACACTGCCTCTCTCCTTGTAGAGCTGGCAATATAACAAAGCCGCGCGGGAAAGGACAGATGATCAGGCAGCGCTGCGCGCCTCAAGCAGCAACTGTCGTATCTCCGGCACGCAGGAGCCGCAATTGCCGCCCGCCTTGACGCAAGCCGTCACCTGCGCCGTCGTCGTCAGTTTTTGCTCCACAATGGCCGCGCAAATGGTGTTGCGCCCCACGCCAAAGCACGAGCACACGATGGGACCGGCATCGACGCCCTTGCCGATGGGCTGGCCCAGCAGCACACCGGCGCGGTCCGCCGCATCCATCTGCGCGTGCGCAAACAGGCCCGCCAGCCAGCTGCGCGACGGCAGGTCGGGCCGCGGCGAGACATACACGCATTGCGCGATGCGCCCGTCTTCCAGGTGCACGGCGCGGTACACGCCGGCGCTGGCGTCCGCATAATCGAGCCAGTCGGCGTTGTCGTCCGTGACGCCGAGCAGCGCGCGCGCCCAGGCGCCGAGATCATCGATGCGCTGGCGGCCGGCCAGTTCGTAGCGCAGGAATTGCTCGCCCTGGATGCGCGTCCAATGCGCCACGCCGTCCAGGTCCAAGGGCGTGCGGCTCAACACGAATGCATGCCAGTGCACGCGGAACTGCTCGATGCGCACGGGCGTGTGCTTGAATTCGGGTTCGCCCGAGACGGGGTCGACGACGGGGTTGACGACGGCGCCCACGCGCGCGTCCGACGCATTCGCGTCGCTCCAGTGGATCGGCACGAAGACCTGGCCGCGCGCGATGCCGCCGCCATGCACGACCCGCGCCACCATCGCGCCCCAGGCGCTGGACACGCGCGCCAGCTCGCCTTCGCGCACGCTGTACAGCAGCGCATCCTGCGGGTGGATATCGATGAACGCTTCGGCGACGTGGCCCGACAGCTTGGCCGCCTTGCCCGTGCGCGTCATCGTATGCCACTGGTCGCGCACCCGGCCCGTATTCAGGATGAGCGGATAGTCTTCGTCGGGCATGTTGCGCGGCGCGCGCGGCGCCGTCGGCACGAAGCGCGCGCGGCCATCGGCATGCGCGAAGCGGCCGTCGCCGAACAGGCGCGCCTGGCCCTGCGGCCACTGCTGCGGCGCCAGGGCGTCGTAGCGCGCCGCATCCAGGCCCGCCAGGTGGCCCAGGTTGAACAGACGCTTTGTGGCCCCGTCATTGCGGAAGGCGGACAGGCGCGCGTGTTCATCGAAGATGGCTTGCGGCGCCGTGAAATCGAAGCCGGCATACCCCATGCGGCGCGCCACGTCGCACAGCACGTCCCAGTCGGCGCGCGCTTCGCCGGGCGCCGGCAAGAAGGCGCGCTGGCGCGAGATGCGGCGCTCGGAATTGGTCACCGTGCCATTCTTTTCGCCCCAGCCCAGGGCCGGCAGCAGCACGTCGGCATGGGTGTTCGTGTCCGATCCGGCGCTGATGTCGGACACCACCACCAGCTCGCACTTGGCCAGCGCCCGGCGCACCTGGTCGGCATCCGGCATGCTGACCAGCGGATTGGTGGCGATGATCCACACCGCCTTGACCTTGCCCGCCTCGATGGCGTGGAACAGCTCCACCGCCTTCAGGCCAGGCTTGTCGGCCATGCGCGGCGCATCCCAGAAGGTTTGCACGGCTTCGCGGTGCGCCGGCTTGTCGAGATCCAGATGCGCCGCCAGCATATTGGCCAGGCCGCCCACTTCGCGCCCGCCCATGGCGTTCGGCTGGCCCGTGAGGGAAAACGGTCCCATGCCGGGCTGGCCGATGCGCCCCGTCGCCAGGTGGCAGTTGATGATGCTGTTGACCTTGTCCGTGCCGGAAGACGACTGGTTGACGCCCTGCGAAAAGGCCGTGACGACCTTGCGCGTGGCGGCGAACGCCTGGTAGAACGCCAGCAAGGCTTGCGGGTCGACCTTGCAGATTTTCGCCACCCGCAAGGGATCGGAACAGTCGACATGGGCGGCCGCCAGCGCCTCATCGAGGCCGCTGCTGTGCCGCGTCACAAAATCATCGGCGATCACCCCTTCCCGCGCCAGATAGCACAATAGACCGTTGAACAGCCACACGTCGGTGCCCGGTTTCACGGGCAGGTGCAGGTCGGCCAGCTCGCAGGTGGCCGTGCGGCGCGGGTCGATCACCACCAGTTTCATCTCCGGCCGGGTTTCGCGGATGCGGGCGATGCGCTGGAACAGGATGGGGTGGCACCAGGCCGTGTTCGAGCCCACCAGCACCACCATGTCGGCCAGTTCCAGGTCTTCATAGCAGCCCGGCACGATATCCTCGCCGAACGCCCGCTTGTGACCGGCCACGGCCGACGACATGCACAGGCGTGAATTGGTGTCGATATTCGCGCTGCCCACATAGCCCTTCATGAATTTGTTGGCGATGTAATAGTCTTCCGTCAGCAGCTGGCCCGAGACGTACAAGGCGACGGCGTCGGGGCTGTGCTTGTCGATGATGGCGCGCAGGCCGCCCGCCACCTGGTCCAGCGCGGCATCCCAGGAGGACGGCTGCAGGACGCCATCGACGCGTACCTGTGGTTGCAGCAAACGGTTCTCCAGGTCCAGGGTGTCGCCGAGGGCAGAGCCTTTCACGCACAGCTTGCCTTGGTTGGCCGGGTGCGCAATGTCGCCGGCGATGCGGATGGCGCCGTCGGGCAGGCGTGTCGCTTCCACGCCGCAGCCGACGCCGCAATATGGGCAAGTGGTTTTCACGGGCGTGCAAGTGGTCATGGGGGTCCTGTTGGTCGCTGTCAGGCGGCCTGGGCGCACAGCGCCTGGCCAAACAATAAATGGGCGCGCAGCTTGCTGATGTCGCGGCGCTGCTGGATCAGGTCGAAATACCAGGGACCGTCCTGCACGTCGCCATACAGCACGGCGCCGGCCAGGCGGCTGCCCTGCACCACCAGGCGCTTGTAGACGCCACGGCGCGGATCGCGCAGCACCAGGTCTTCACTGCCCTCGCCGCCGATGATGTCGCCGGCCGAATACAGGTCGATGCCCGTCACTTTCAATTTGGTGGCGCTGGCCTGCTGCACGTAGCGGCGATGCCCCGCGCCGGCCAGGTGGGCGCCGCACACGCGCGCCTGCTCCCAGATGGGTGCGACCAGGCCGAAGGTAGCGCGCCGGTGCTGCACGCATTCGCCCACGGCGTACACGCGCGGGTCGTAGCTTTGCAGGCAGTCGTCGACGACGATGGCCCGTTCGCAATGCAGGCCGGCCGCTTGCGCCAGCGCGATATTCGGGCGCACGCCGGCCGTCATCACCACCAGGTCAGCGGGGATGCTGCTGCCGTCCGCAAACTGCACGCCTTCCACGCGGGTGTTGCCGATGATGGCGGATGTCTGCGCGTGCATCAAAAAACGCAGGCCGCGCGCTTCCAGCGCCGATTTCAACAGCATCGACGCGGGCGCGTCCAGTTGCTGGTTCATCAGGGCGCCGCTCATGTGCACGACCGTGACATCCATGCCCTGGCGCTGCAAGCCGTTGGCCGCTTCCAGTCCCAGCAAGCCGCCGCCGATGACCACCGCGTGGCGGTGCTGGCGCGCCGCCTGCAGCATGGTATCGACGTCGCTGATATCACGAAAACCGATCACGCCGGGCAGGTCGTGGCCCGGCACGGGCACGATGAAGGGCGTCGATCCCGTGGCCAGCAGCAGGCGGTCGTATCCGACCGTGATGCCGGACAGCGATTGCACGGTGCGCGCCTGGCGGTCGATGCGCACGACGGGGTCGCCCGCATGCAGGGTGATGCCGTGCTGCGCGTACCAGTCGCGCGTGTGCAGCATGATGTCGTCGACCGACTTTTCGCCGGCCAGCACGGGCGACAGCAAAATGCGGTTGTAATTGCCGTGCGGTTCGGCGCCGAACACGGTGATGTCGTACAGGTCGGGCGCCAGTTTCAACAGTTCCTCGACCGTGCGCATGCCGGCCATGCCGTTGCCGACGACAACGAGCGAGGGGCGCGCAGCGGCCTTGACTGGCGGATTCACAGGGCCACCCACACCATGTCGGCAAACACGCGCGCCGGCCAGGCGGCGACGGAGTGCTCGGGCGCTTCGATGCATTCGCCGCTGGCCAGGTCGAAATGCTGCTTGTAGATGGGCGAGGCGACGACGACGCGCTCGCCGATGCTGCCGACCAGGCCCCGCGACAACACGGAAGCGCCCGCGTTCGGGTCGATATTGTCGATGGCGTACACGCGCGGCGCGGCATCGCCGACGCGGAACACGGCCACGTGGCGGCCACCCAGCAGCGCGCACACGCCCGTGTCGGGCACGATATCGGTCAAGGGACAGATCGCCACCCAGTTGTCGGCGGTGGCGCCGGAAAGTTCATTCATCGCATTCATGGCTCAAGCCTCCACGGCAAGGATGGGGATCACGGTGCTGCGGCGTTCCAGTTCGGTGGCGGGCCGGATCTGGCCCCGCTCTTCGACGAACACCACGTTTTCATCGCTCTTCTCGCTGTTGACGAAATGGCGGAAGCGCTGGCGCACGGCGGGGTTGGAAATGGCTTCCTTCCACTCGCAGGCATAGGTGTCGACCACGTGCTGCATGTCCGCTTCCAGCTCGTGGGCGATGCCCAGGCTGTCGTCGATGATGACGCGCTTGAGGTAATCGAGGCCCCCTTCCAGGTTGTCGCGCCACACGCTGGTGCGCTGCAGGCGGTCGGCCGTGCGCACGTAAAACATCAGGAAGCGGTCGACATAGCGCACCAGGGTCGCTTCATCGAGATCGGAGGCGATCAGTTCCGCATGGCGCGGCTTCATGCCGCCATTGCCGCACACGTACAGGTTCCAGCCCTTTTCCGTGGCGATCAGGCCGATGTCCTTGCCCTGCGCCTCGGCGCATTCGCGCGTGCAGCCGGAAACGCCGAACTTGATCTTGTGCGGCGTGCGCAAGCCCTTGTAGCGGTTTTCCAGCTCGATGGCAAAGCCCACGCTGTCGGCCACGCCGTAGCGGCACCAGGTGGAGCCGACGCACGATTTCACCGTGCGCAGCGACTTGCCATAGGCGTGGCCCGACTCGAAGCCGGCCGCGATCAATTCTTCCCAGATGGCCGGCAACTGGTCGACTCTTGCACCGAACAGGTCGACCCGCTGGCCGCCCGTGATTTTCGTATAGAGACCGTATTTTTTCGCCACCATGCCCACGGCGATCAGGCCGTCTGCCGTCACTTCGCCGCCCGGCATGCGCGGCACGACGGAATACGTGCCATCCTTCTGGATATTGCCGAGAAAGTAGTCATTGCTGTCCTGCAGGCTGGCATGCACGGGAGAGAGCACGAAATCGTTCCAGCACGAGGCGAGGATATTCGCCGCCACGGGTTTGCACACGTCGCAACCGAGGCCCTGGCCATGGGCCGACAGCAGCGCGCCGAAGCTGCGGATTTTGCCGACGCGGACCAGGTGGTGCAGTTCCTGGCGCGAGTAGGCAAAGTGTTCGCACACGTGGTTGTTCACCATCAGGCCCTGCTTCTGCATTTCCGCCTTCATGATCTGCGTGACCAGCGGCACGCAGCCGCCGCACGCGGTGCCGGCCTTGGTGCAGCTTTTCAGGGCGGCTATGGTGGTGGCGCCCTCGGCGACGGCCGCGCACAGCGCGCCTTTCGACACGTCGTTGCACGAGCAGATTTGCGCCGACTCGGGCAAGGCGTCCACGCCCAGGCCCACCTTTTGCTGGCCATCGGCCTGCGGCAGGATCAGGAATTCGGGCGATGCCGGCAACTCGATTTTATTGAGCATCATCTGCAAGAGCGTGCCGTATTCGCTGGCGTCGCCCACCATCACGCCGCCCAGCAGGTATTTGCCGCAATCGGAGACGACGATCTTCTTGTAGATCTGCTTGCGTTCATCCATGAACTGGTAGGAGCGGCTGCCCGGCGCATTGCCGTGCGGGTCGCCAAGGCTGGCCACGTCCACGCCCATCAGTTTGAGCTTGGTGCTCATGTCGGCGCCCTTGAACGACGCTTCGCCCTCCTCCTGCAGCACATGGCGCGCCGCGATGCGGGCCATTTCGTAGCCGGGCGCCACCAGGCCGAACACCAGGCCGCCCCATAGCGCGCATTCGCCGATCGCATAGATGTCCGGGTCGGACGTGACGCAGCTGTCGTCGATGGCGATGCCGCCGCGTGGTCCCACGTCCAGGCCGCAGGCGCGCGCCAGTTCGTCGCGCGGACGGATGCCGGCCGAGAAGACGATCATGTCCGCTTCCAGGTGGCTGCCGTCGGCGAACTGCATGCGGTGCGTGGCCGATTCGCCGTCGACGATGGCCAGGGTGTTCTTTTGCGTGTGCACGGTCACGCCCAGTTCCTCGATCTTGCGGCGCAGGACGCGCGCGCCGCCCTCGTCCACCTGCACGGCCATCAGGCGCGGCGCAAATTCCACCACGTGGGTGTCCAGCTTCAAATCGCGCAAGGCTTTCGCGCATTCGAGGCCCAACAGTCCGCCGCCGATCACCACGCCCGTCTTCGACTTTCCGCCCCAGGCCAGCATGGCTTCCAGGTCGTCGATGGTACGGTAGACGAAGCAGCCTTCTCTCTCCTTGCCGGGCAGCGGCGGCACGAACGGCGTCGAGCCGGTGGCGAACACCAGCTTGTCGTAGGCCAGCACTTCACCCGTGCTGGCCGTGACGGTTTTGGCCACGCGGTCGATGGACACGGCGCGTGCATTGAGTTTCAGGACGACGTTGCCCTTGTCGAAAAAGCCGGGCGCCACCAGGGACAGGTCCTCGGCCGATTTGCCGCTGAAAAATTCGGACAGGTGCACCCTGTCGTAGGCGGGGCGCGGCTCTTCGCACAAGACCGTCACGGACAGGCGCGTATTGTTTTCCAGCGCCAGCCGTTCGAGGAATTTATGCCCGACCATGCCATGACCAAGGACGACGATATTCAGGGGGTGGTTCATGCTTGTCTCCTCAGGCCGCGGCCATGTTCGGTTCGGCCGCCAAGCCCGTGAAGCGGGCGGCGATGGCGCACAGGGCCGAGATCACCACCAGCGCGCTGAGGATGATCAGGGTCTGGCGGATGTCGCCCGTGCCTTTCATCAGGAAACCGGCCGCCACGGCGCCCACGTTGCCGCCCGCGCCGATGATGCCGGCCACGCCGCCCAGCGCGCGGCTGTCGATGAAGGGCACCAGCGCATAAGTGGCGCCGCAAGCCATGTGGGTGAACAGGCCGAAGACCAGCATGGCGATGACGGCCCAGGTGACGCTGTCGACTTTTGCAAACCACAGCAGGCCCACGCCTTCGCCTATCATCAGCATGAACAGCAAGGTCACGCGGCTGTTCAGGTTGCCGCGCAGGGCCAGCTTGTCGGACATCCAGCCGCCCAGGGCGCGGGCAAACAGGGCCAGCAAGCCGAAGCTGCCGGCGGCCAGGCCGGCCGATTTCAGGGACAGGCCGAAATGGTCGACGTAGTACACGGCGGCGATATTGTGGATGAAAATCTCGATGCCGAAGCAGGCGCCGTAGGTGACGAACAGCAGCCACACGCGGTAGTTGGAGCTGGCCGCCTTGAAGCTGGCCCAGCCACCCTTTTTACCACCTTCAATGGCCACGCCGGCGGCGCGCAAGTCCGAGTAATTACCTTCAGGGCAATCCTGCGTATAGCGCCAGTAGAGAACGGCCATCACCAGCATCAGCACGCCCGGCACCAGCAGAGCCACGCGCCAGCCCAGCGACTCGGACACACCCAGCATCAGCACGGCACCGAGCAGCAAGGGCATCAGCGCCTGCGCCGCGCCGCCGCCCGCATTGCCCCAGCCGGCGGCGGCGGCATTGGCCGTACCCACCACCCGAGGCGCGAACATCACGGAGGTGTGATATTGCGTGATGACAAAACTGGCGCCGACGGCACCGATGCCCAGGCGGAAGAACAGAAAGCTTTCATAGCTTTGCGACGCGGCCACGCCCAGCACGGGAATGGCGCCCAGCAGCAGCAAGCCCGTGTAGGTCTTGCGCGGGCCGTAGCGGTCGCACAAGGGACCCACGATCAGGCGCACGAGGATGGTGATGGCGACGGCCGCGATATTGATGTTCGCCACTTGCGCCAGGGACAGGCCGAACTCGCCCTTGATGACGGGCATCAGGGGGGCGCAGGCGAACCAGGCGAAGAAACACACGAAAAATGCCATCCACGTCAGGTGGAATGCACGCATGGGCGGCGTGGCGAGGGAGAAGAGCGCGATGCGCGTTGCTTTTTGGCTGGCCATGATAGGTTCCCGAAGTATCCCGTTATAAAACAAAACGGCGCCCGCCCCCGCCGATGAAAAATCAGCCTGGGCGGACGCCGTTGTCCATGTGGTCCGTCGTTGGACCGTTGTGCGTTTATTCAGGGGATCGCCGTTGATCCGTATCTCCTTTGTAGCAAACGCCGTGCCAGCTTGCCGCAGGGGTAAATGCCCTTGTCGATACGAGGTTTGCGCCAGATCATGGCCAATCACGGTGCAAGCACGCCACTTGCTGGTGCATGCGGGAACCAGCAAGTGGCAACTCTTGTCTAACTACCATCTGAAGCAGTAGCGGGAGGCCACGATGGTCAAGACACTGCGGCGTCGCTTGCGACCGCCATGGCTGGCATGTGCGTGCGCCGGACTGTTGCTGATGGCATGGAGCAACACTGCGGCCGCGCAAGAGACTAAGGAGCACAGCGAACTCGATGCCACCGTTGTCGCGCCCTTCCGCGCCGCGCGCGGCGAGCGGGTCACGCAGGCGCGCACCTTTCTTGTTCGCCTTACCTATCCCGACGAGGGGCGCGCACATGCCGTGCGCTGGACCTTGACCTTGTCCGGCCCCGGCCCGCAAGGCCCCGTGCTGCGGCGCTGGTCGGGCACGGAACAGGTGGGGGCCAACGGCAAGAACGTGAACCTGCCCTGGGATGGCCGCGCCGATGCCGATGCCCGCGAACGGCGCGTGCTGGCGCCGGACGGCTTGTACGAACTGCGCTTGCTGGCCGTGGCCGATGCGGGCTCGCCGCAGGAAGCGCAGGTGGAACAGCAGTGGCCCGTCCAGGTGCAGCGGGGCGCAAGCACGGCGCCCACGGTACCCGCCTTCCAGGCCGGCCTGCGACAGCTGACCAGCCTGGAAGGCCAGCCCGGCTACCGCGTCGTCTACGCCAACCTGCACAGCCAGACGCGCCACAGCGACGGCGGCGCCCCGCTCGACGCCTGCCATGGCGCGCAAGACCCGCAAACAGGGGCCTACGGCCCCATCGATGCCTATAAATATGCGCAAGACCACGGACTCGACGCCCTGCTGACGTCCGAGCACAACCATATGTATGACGGCTCCGACGGCACCAACAGTGCTGCGGTCGCAGCGGAAGCCAAAGCGCTGTACCAGACGGGACTGGCCGAAGCGGCCGCGTATTCGGCCGCCCATCCCGGTTTCCTGGCCCTGTACGGCATGGAATGGGGCGTCATCAACAAGGGCGGCCACCTGAATATCTTCAATAGCGAACAGTTGCTGGGCTGGGAAAAAAATGCCCAGGGTGAATTGCTGGCCGATATCGAGACGCCGAAGGGCGATTACGCGGCCCTGTACGCGCTGATGCGCGAGCGGGGCTGGATAGGCCAGTTCAACCATCCTGCCTATGCGGGCCAGTTCCTCGTCAACGGCCAGCCGCTCGGCTACACGGCGGATGGCGACGCGGCCATGGTGCTGTGCGAAGTGATGAATACGTCCGCCTTTTCCACGAACGACGAGGAAACGGAAACCCGGCGCAGCAATTACGAGGCGGCATGCAACCGGGCCCTGGCGGCCGGCTACCACGTGGCTTTCAGCAGCAACCAGGACAACCACTGCGCCAACTGGGGCGCCTCGTATGGCAACCGCACGGCCGTGCTGGTGACAAACAAGGCTGCCGATACATCATTGTCGCGCGACAGCTTGCTCGAAGCGCTGCGCGCGCGCCGCGTGTTTGCCACCATGGACAAGCATGCGCAACTGCTGTTCACGGCCAACGGCAAGCTGATGGGCGAGCGTTTCGACAACCACGGTCCCTTGCACCTGGCCACCAGTTTCAGCAACGGCGCCGGGCGGCAGGCGGCCGCCGTCGCCATCTTCCACGGCGTGCCGGGCGGCAATGGCTCCGTGACACCCATCACGGACCAGGCAGATGTCACCGTCACGCCCGCGCCCGGCCCCCATTTCTATTACGCGCGGCTGACGCAGGACGATGGCAATATCGTCTGGTCGGCACCCGTGTGGGTCAATCAACTGCCGTGAATGCCGCGTATCAGGGAACGGCAACCGCGACGGAATCCATTCTTCTTCGCAGGTGTTGTGTTGCTATACTCATGCAATAAAAACGCTGAGTCCCGATTTTACTTTCATGCATTCCATTAAATTCATTCTGGCATTCATCGCGCTTCTCGCCCCCCTTGCGGGCTGCCATGAAAAAGCGGAACAGTATCAAGGATTGGCCGAACGCGCAGTGACCAGCCCTGCGACTGTCAATGGTACGGCATGCCAAAATCATGGCTCGGTATCTTATTCCTATGTAATCGATGGAAAAAGATATTACGGCTGGACTTCTAGCTCAGAATTATCGGTTTCTTCGTGTTCGGATATCAGGCCTGGCCATGCTTTTTCCATTTATTATGCCCCCCTGCATCCATCGGTCAATTCGATCAAGGAACCCTGGGAAGAATATGAAAGCAGGCGGGGCTACCATATCCCTGGATGGCTGATCTATTTCCTGCCGCTTTTTATTCCCTTTTTCGTACTCGGCATTGAAATACTGAAAGACAAACAAAACGACACGAGCGCGCCTGCGCATGGCGATCACTAGCCAAGCGTGTGCTGCACGCAAACAATATTGGAAAAGTAATTATTTTTTAAGCAGCCGTCCATAGACACTGGTTCCCCAAAGCAATCCATGGCACCATGGCTACGCCGTTTTGCCTGCAACGCGGCCTCCATCGGACCAACCAGGAACCCTCTATGTCGTCATATCGCATTCTCGCCGGCAGCATGCTGCTCGGTCTGGCCACCGCGGGCATCGCCCATGCACAAGCCCCCGCCCCTGCCGCCGCCAACGCCGATCCCCATTTGTGGCTGGAAGAAGTCCTCGGCGACAAGCCGCTGGCCTGGGTCAAGCAGCACAATGCCGTCACCACCAGGGAACTGGAAGCCCAGCCCGGCTTCCCCGCCCTGCAGGCGCGCCTGAAAACCATCCTCAATTCGAAGGAGCGCATTCCCTACGTCAGCAAGGAAGGCGAGTTTTACTATAATTTCTGGCGCGACGCCCAGCACGTGCGCGGCATCTGGCGCCGCACCACCCTGGCGCAATACCAGCTGGCCGAACCCGTCTGGGAAACCGTGATCGACCTCGACCAGTTGGCCACCGGCGAGAGTGAAAACTGGGTCTGGGGCGGCGCGTCCTGCCTGTATCCGAAGGGCGAACGCTGCCTCATTTCCCTGTCGCGCGGAGGCGGCGACGCCAAGGTGGTGCGCGAATACGACGTGGCCAAGCGCGCCTTTGTCGATGGCGGTTTTACCTTGCCCGAAGCGAAGGGCAGCGCCAGCTGGATCGACCAGGATACCCTGTTCGTCTCCACCGATTTCGGCCCCGGCTCGATGACCAGTTCGGGCTACCCGCGCATCATCAAGCAGTGGCAGCGCGGCACGCCGCTGGCGCAGGCGCAAACCTTGTACGAAGCCAAACCCGACGACCTGAGCGCCGGCGCCTACAAGGATTTCACGCCCGGCTACGAACATCAATTTATCGAACGGCAGATCGATTTCTACAGCGGCGAAACCTTTTTGCGCGATGGCGCCGAGTTGAAGAAGGTGCCGAAGCCGGACGACGCCACGGCCTTCACCGTACGCGACCAATTGATCATCACCCTGCGCTCGGACTGGAAAGTGAACGGCAAGACCTACCTGCAAGGCTCCTTGCTGGCCACCGACTTCAAGGCCTTCATGCAGGGCAAGCAGGACCTGGAAGTGCTGTACGCGCCCACGGCCACGTCGTCGCTGGACAATGTCACGGCGACCAGGTCCGCCATCCTCGTCACCACCCTGGACAAGGTCAAGAACCGCCTGACGGAACTGCGCCACGTGAACGGCAAGTGGCAGCGCCGCGCCGTCGATGCGCCCAAGCTGGGCACCCTGGCCGTCAGCGCGCTCGACCCGGTCGACTCGGACCAGTACTTCCTGACGGTGACCGACTTCCTCAACCCGACCACCTTGTACCTGGCCACGGCGGGCAGCGACCAGCGCACGAAGATCAAGTCGCTGCCCGCCTACTACGACGCCACGCCGTACAAGGTCGAGCAGTTCGAATCGACGTCGAAGGATGGCACGAAAGTGCCGTATTTCGCCATCATGGGCAAGCAGACGAAGTTCGACGGCAGCAACCCCACCGTGCTGTATGGCTATGGCGGCTTCGAAGTGTCGCTCAAACCCAGCTACAGCGGCACCACGGGCGTGGCGTGGCTGGAAAAGGGCGGCGTGTACGTGCTGGCGAATATCCGCGGCGGCGGCGAGTTCGGTCCCCGCTGGCACCAGGCGGCGCTGAAGGAAAACCGCCAGCGCGCGTATGACGATTTCATCTCGGTGGCGCAGGACCTGATCAAGCGCAAGGTCACCAGCCCGCGCCACCTGGGCATCATGGGCGGCAGCAATGGCGGCCTGCTGACGGGCGCCGTGCTGGTGCAGCGTCCCGATTTGTTCAACGCCGTCGTCAGCCAGGTGCCGCTGCTCGACATGCGCCGCTATAACAAGATGCTGGCGGGCGCTTCGTGGATGGGAGAGTACGGCGACCCGGACGTGCCGGAACAATGGGCTTACATCAGCAAGTACTCGCCGTATCAGAACGTCTTCAAGGACAAGAAATATCCGCGCGTGCTGTTTACCACCTCGACGCGCGACGACCGGGTCCACCCCGGCCATGCGCGCAAGATGGTGGCGAAGATGGAAGAGCAAGGCCACGACGTGCTGTACTGGGAAAACACGGAAGGCGGCCATGCTGGCGCGGCCAACAACGACCAGCAGGCGCTGATGTGGGCGCTGACCTATACCTTCCTGTGGGAGCAGCTGAAATAATGTGGTGGTGTCGGATTACGCGCTCACGCGCTAATCCGACCTACCGGGCTGTCGGTAGACGTAGGCCGGCGTAGGTCGGCGTAGGTCGGCGTAGGTCGGCTTAGCCCAACGGGCGTAAGCCGACAACATTGTTGGCCCGCCCGCGATGATGTTGGATTACGCGTTCCGCTAATCCAACCTACCGGGCGTAGGTCGGGTTAGCCCACCGGGCGTAACCCGACAAACATTGTTGACATGGGCCGGTGGTAAAATATCCTTACTTCGCCTGCGCGCTGGGGCGTTCGGCGATGCGGTCGCGGTAGGCCTGCAGGTTGGCCAAGCCTTCCGCGCCGGGCCGGTACTTCATCAGGCCGCGCGCGAATTCCAGCGCGCAGAAGGCCGTGATGTCGGCAATCGTGAAGCGGTCGCCGGCGATGTAGGGCTGGTGGGCCAATACCTGGTCCAGCCATTGCGCCGTCTCGCGCAGCTTGCCCGCCTGCGCCGTGGCGAAGTCGGGGAACTGCGGGTTTTCCAGCGCCACCAGGGCCGGATGGCCGTGGCGCACCCAGTTGGCGGCGGCGCTGAACAAATGCAGTTCCACGCGGCGGTCGGCCATCTCGATAAACGCGCGCTCCTCGTAACCCTCTCCCATCAGGTTCGGCTGCGGCTGCAAGCCTTCCAGGTAGGTGCAGATGGCGCGCGTCTCGGTCAGCACGCGCCCATCGTCCAGCTCCAACACGGGCACGCGGCCCAGCGGGTTTTTCGCCAGGAAGGCGGGATCGCGATGATGGCCCGCCATCAGGTCGAGCGCCACTTCCTCGATGCCGGTGATGCCCTTCTCGGCGATGAACATGGTGACGCGGCGCGGATTGGGCGTACGGGGGCTGATAGTCAGTTTCATGTGCTTGGGTCTCGTCTTGTTATGTTAGTGGACGCGGCTGCGGGACTGGCCTGCGGCAGCATGGTCACGCGTCCATCATACCAGCGCACCGCCATGGTGCGGCGCCCCTGGCGCGTTGACTTTGCCCCCGTTTCGCCTTAGATTGCTGTACGGGAACGCTGGCCGCCAGTTCCAGCGATGTCCCCCACACGTCATCAACGCCCGCAGCCTACCCGGCTGTCGGGCGTTTTATCCATGAAACTAGGGCATACCATGCATCGCACACCGACTCCGCGCTTCCGGCGCAGCCAACTGGCCGCCGCCGTCCTGGCACTGGCTTCCATCACCGCGGCCCATGCGGGCCACGCCGCCGCAGCGCCAAAGTACGCCTCGGCCAGCCACGCCGCCACGACCACCACGCAGCTGCCGCGCGGCGTCACGCCCTTGCACTATATCGTGTCGATCACGCCGGACGCCGCCGCCTCCACCTTCAAGGGCGCAGTCGCCATCAAGGTGGCCGTCGACAAGCCAACGGCCAGCATCACCTTCAACGCCTTGAACCTGGCGTTTTCGGCAGCCGCCATCGAAGGCGCGGGCGGCGGCAAGCAGGTGACGCGCAAGATCGATTTCGATGCGGACAAGCAGACGGCCACCGTGCATTTCGCCGAGCCGCTGGACAAGGGCGAATACCTGCTGCGCATCGATTACACCGGCAAGATCGGCACGCAGGCCACTGGCCTGTTCTCGCTCGACTACGACACGCCCGAAGGCCACCAGCGCGCGCTGTACACGCAGTTCGAGAACTCGGACGCGCGCAGCATGCTGCCATCGTGGGACGAACCGGATTACAAGGCCACCTTCGATCTCGACGTGGTCGTGCCAAGCGGCCAGATAGCTGTCGGCAACATGCCGATTACCCGCAGCGAGGAGATGGGCCATGGCATGAAGCACGTGTACTTCGCCACCACGCCGCGCATGTCGACGTACCTGCTGTTCTTCGGCCTGGGCGACTTCGAGCGGGCCACGGCCATGAGCGAAGGCACGGAAATAGGCGTCATCACGAAGCGGGGCGCGCTGGCGCAAAGCCGCTTCGCGCTCGACGAGTCGGCCGCCCTGCTGCGCGAATACAACGATTATTTCGGCGTGCGCTACCCGCTGCCCAAGCTCGACAACATCGCCGCGCCGGGCCGCAGCCAGTTCTTCGGCGCCATGGAAAACTGGGGCGCCGTGTTCACCTTCGAGTACGGCCTGCTGCTCGATCCGGCCATCTCGACCCAGGCCGACAAGGAAAACATCTACACCACCCTGTCGCATGAAATGGCGCACCAGTGGTTCGGCGACCTGGTCACCATGCGCTGGTGGGACGACCTGTGGCTCAACGAAGGTTTCGCCTCGTGGATGGAAAGCCGCACGACGGAGCGTTTGCACCCGGAATGGAACACCGCCCTGTCCAGCGTGGCCGGGCGCGAGTCGGCCATGAGCCAGGATGCGCTGCGCACCACGCACCCCGTGGTGCAGCGCATCGCCACCGTGGAGCAGGCAAGCCAGGCCTTCGATGGCATCACCTATCAAAAAGGCGAAGCCGTGATCCGCATGCTCGAAGCGTATGTGGGCGCCGATACGTGGCGCACGGCCGTGCGCAACTACATGCGCAAGCATGCGTATGGCAATACGGTGTCCGACGACCTGTGGCGCGAAGTCGATGCGGCCGCCGGCAAGCCTGTCAGCGCCATCGCCCACGATTTCACCCTGCAGCCGGGCGTGCCGATGATCACGGTAGATAACGCCGTGTGCAGAAACGGCAATACGCGCGTGCGCCTGACGCAGACGGAATTTTCCAAGGACCAGCCGAACAAGAAACCGCTGTCGTGGAAAGTGCCGGTGATCGCCTCGACGGTCGGCAACGGCAAGCTGGCCACGGTGCTGGTCAAGAATGGCAAGGCGACCTTGAACGTGCCAGGCTGCGGCACCCTGCTGGTGAACGCGGGCCAGAGCGGCTATTACCGCACCGTGTACGCGCCGGCCAACACGCGCGCGCTGGCGGGCAGCTTCGCGCGCCTGGCGCCGATCGACCAATTGGGCTTGCTGGCGGACAGCCAGTCGCTGGGCCTGGCCGGTGCGCAAAACCTGGCCGACTTCCTGGAACTGGTGAAGGCGACGCCGCTGTCGGCCGATCCGCAGGTGCTGGGCAAGGTGGCCAGCTCACTGGGCAGCCTGTACGAACAGTATGCCGGCGACAGCGCGGAAAGCAAAGCGCGCCAGCAGGCCTTCGGCCGCTTTGCCGTGGCGCGCCTGGCGCCGATGATGGCGCAGACGGGCTGGGAAGCGCGCGCGGGCGAAGCATCGAGCGTGGCGACCTTGCGCGGACAACTGATCGCCATCCTCGGCGACATGGGCGAACCGGGCGTGATCGCCGAGGCGCGCCGCCGTTACGCGGCCAGCGAACAGGCCGGTGAGCAGGCCGCCATGCCCGCGCCATTGCGCCGCACCATCCTGGGCGTGGTGGCGCAGCATGCGGACGAGAGCACCTGGGAGCAGCTGCACGCCAGGGCGCGACAGGAGCAGACGCCGCTGGTCAAGAACCAGCTGTACGACCTGCTGGCCTCGAGCGACGATCCCGCCCTGGCGCAGCGCGCGCTGGCCCTGGCGATGACGGACGAACCGGGCGTAACGAATAGTCCGGCCATGATCTCGCGCGTGTCCCGCACGCATCCGGAACTGGCCTTCGACTTCGCCCTGGCCCACCTGGAGCAAGTCAATGCGCGCATCGACGCCAGCTCGCGCAGCCGCTACTTCCCCCGCCTGGCCGCCGGTTCGGCGCAGCCGGACATGATCGCCAAGCTGGAAGCGTACGCGCAAGCGCACCTGCCGGCCGGCGCGCGCGGCGACGCCGACAGTTCCGTGGCCGGCATCAAGTACCGCATCAAGCTGCGCGCCGAACGGCTGCCGGCCGTCGATGCGTGGCTGGCGAAACAGGCGGGCTAAGTGATTGGCTTCCCGGCACCGCGGCGCTGCGGCGCCGGGAGCTGAGGAAAACGCAGGCAAAAAAAACCGGCTTCGCAAGGTGCGGTAGCCGGTTGAAACGCTGTTTCAGAGCGCAGGGATAAAACGGGAATACATGAAAAACACATGAAAAAGTGGAAATCGTGCCGGTCATTGAGGTGTCCGGCAACCTTGCGCCCGGGGTTTCCGTGCGCCATGTATCCACTATGCCAGCCCTTCATGAAGACAGGCTTAGGACTTCATTAAATCCCCGCCCGATTCCCGTATTTCCCCTGCCCCACCCTGCAATCATTACTACAAAACAAGTTTTACGTGTCTGGTGCCGATGGTTGAGCTCACCGGCTAAGCTGTTGAGTCATGCCTGCATCCTATCGCTCCCGGAGCGTAGTGATCTGCGCATCGCATGCTGTGTGCCAACAAAAGCATCATAACAGCGTCATATGACCGCCATATGACGTAGCTCTAACATTGCACGCGCACCAATGCGCGGATCGCGTACTATTCCCCCATCACCCATCCCCTTGTTCCATCTATTCCATCCGCCCCATGTTCAGCCAGAATCTTCGTACCGTTTTTCTGCTTGCCTGCGCCGTGCTGGCCGCTTGCACGCCCTTGCCGCCCGCACCAGCTCCTGCACCGGCCGCCGCTGCCTCCATGCCGGCACCGCCGTGGCAGCGGCCCGGCGTGCAGCTGCTGCACATCGCGCCCGACGAATCGCTGCTGACCATCACCGTGCGCCGCGGCGGTGCGCTGGCGCGGCTCGGGCATGACCACGTGGTGGCCAGCCATACCCTGCAGGGCGTCGTGGCGCCCGCGCCGGGACGCGCGCAGTTCCGTTTCCGGCTCGACGAGATGACTGTGGACGAAGCAAGCCTGCGCCAGGCGGCCGGTTTGACGACGACGCCGTCGGCCGACGCCATCGCCGGCACGCGCCACAATATGCTGGTGCGCGTGCTCGAGGCGGAACGCTATCCGTGGGTCGGCATCGACGCACGGCGCACGGGCGACAAGCAGGTGTTCGACGCCGACATCACCCTGCATGGCGTGACGCGCACGGTACAGCTGCCGGTGCGCATTGAAGAAACGGCCGGTGGACGCCGCCTGCAGGCCAGCGGCAGCCTGCTATTGAAACAGAGCGACTTCGGCATCGTGCCTTTCGCCATCCTGGGCGGCGCCATGGCCGTGCAGGATCAGATGGAACTGGCGTTTCGCATTACCGCTCGGCAAGACGTCAGCGCGCCAGGATCAATCGCAAGCCCAGGCCGATGAAAATCGTGCCGGCCACCCGGTCCAGCCACAGGCCCGCACGCGGACGGCGATTCAGCCACAGGCCGACGGCGCCGGAAAAATAGCCGAGCAGACCGAACAGCACGCAGGCCTGCGCCGTGAAGACAAGGCCCAGCTGTGCCGTCTGCCAGCTGGCGCTGCCCTGGCCCGCGACGATGAACTGCGGCAGGAACGACAGGAAAAACAGCACGACTTTCGGATTGATACTGTTGGCGAACAATCCCTTGCCAAAAAGACGCAGCAGGGATTCATCGGGCAAGGCCGCCGCGCCATCGACTCTGGCGCCGCCACGGCTACGCAAGGCGCCGATACCCAGCCACACAAGATACAGCCCGCCGGCCACTTTCAGCATGGTAAATGCCGTGGGCGAGGCGGCCAGCAGGGCCGACACGCCGATGGTCGCCAGCACCGTGTGCGTGAGGCAGCCGAGGGCGCAACCGAGGCCGAAGGCCATGCCCTGGCGGCGCCCGCGCGACATGCCCACGCCCAGCACCATCAGGTTGTCGGGGCCGGGGCTGGCGGTGATCAACACGGCGGCGGCCAGAAAGGCCAGAAACTGGTCGGGACTGAGCATGAGTATCTCGCGGGCAAAGGCGCCATGATACCGGAGCGGGCGCCAGGCGGACAGGACATGAAATTGCCCGTGTGTCACCAAGAGTCGATTAAAATGGGCATTCCATAGCACACGGCGCTGCCGCCGGTTCCCGCGCGATCATCACCATATCCATCGATGCCAGCCCACCCGCCCCCCTCCCGCCACCGCGCGCCCAGCTTCCGCGTCAGCGCCTGGCTATGCGGCTGGCCGCTCCTGCTCAGCCTGCTGTTCGGCTTGCTGGGCCTGGCGGGTGCGGCGCAGGCCGCTCCCATTCCCCTGAGCAAGCAAGGCATCCATCACCTGGGCGATGGCGGGCAACTGTTTCTCGCCGACAATGAAGCCGCGCCTGCCGACGCCACCGCCCTGCCCGCCTGGCTGGCGCGCCAGCGCCCTGCCGACCAGGTCGACCTGTTCGGCGGCGCCTACTGGCTGCATGCGCAGGTGCGCAACGACAGCAGCGAAGCGGCCTGGGTCATCGACCCGAACGACACGCTGATCGACCTGGTGGACGTGTACGTGTACGGCCCCGGGCCGCACACGGCGCCGCAGATCTTGCTGACCGGTTACCAGCGGCCGCACGAGTATTTGCTGCACTACGGCGGGAACGTGCAGCTGGCGCCGGGCGCCACATATGACATCCTGATCCGCTTTTCCAGCCCGTATTACGCGCGCGCGCCCATGTTCGGCGTCAAGACGCAGCAGGATTACCGCAAGCTGGTGGGCAAGGAAAATTTCCTGATGGTGGCGTCCATCGGCGCCCTGCTGGCGCTGGGCCTGTTCAATTTCTTCATCTTTTCCATCACCCTGGAAAAAGCCTCGGCCTATTACGCGCTGTATGTGCTGACGTACGGGCTGGCCTGGGCCATGACCTTCCACGTCTTTGCCGACCTGTTCGACTGGCACCAGCTGCAGCTCCATTACGTGCCGTTTTTCCTGCTGCCCGTCTTCAGCACCCTGTTCTACATGCATTTCCTGCGCCTGCGCGACTACTCGCCCCGTCTGCACGGCATCAGCAAGATCAACCTGGTGCTGCCCCTGCTGCTGCTGCCGAGCTGCTTCTTCGCCCTGTCGTATGCGCACACCCTGGCCACCATCGCCATCAGCATCTGGATGCTGCTGGCGCTCATCTGCGGCATCGTCGTCTGGCGCCGCGGCTACCAGCCGGCGCGCTTCTTCGTGCTGGCCTTCGTCGCCCTGATGCTGCCCGGTTTCCTGATCCTGCCGGCCAACCTGGGCCTGATGCCGGCCATGGTCGCCAACGCCCAGCTGGTGACCTTGCTGGGCGGCACCTTTGACGGCTTGCTGCTGGCCTTTGCCCTGGCCGACCAGATCCGATTGCTGCGCAATAACCTGGAACAGCGCGTGCAGGAACGCACCCTGGCGCTCACCCTCAGCAACGACGCGCTGCTGAAGGCCAAGGAGCACGCGGAAGTGGTCAGCCGCCACCGCATCGATTTTCTGTCCGCCATGAGCCACGACATCCGCACGCCGCTGGCCGGCGTGATCGGCATGCTGAAATTCGCGCTGCGCGACCAGTCCGTGCGCGGCCGCACGCAGGAATACCTGCGCATCGGTCTGCACAATGGCGTGTCGCTGCTGACCATCCTCAATGACATCCTCGATTTCTCGAAGATCGACGCGGGCAAACTGACCCTGGAAACCGTGGACTTCGACCTGCTGGCGCTGATCGGCGACGCGGCCGGCATCGTGCAGGGCCAGGCCGACGCCAAGAGCCTGCTGCTGCGCCGCGAACTGGCGCTGGACCTGCCGCGCTACGTGCGCGCCGACCCCACGCGGCTGCGGCAAATTCTCATCAATCTGCTGGGGAACGCGCTGAAATTCACGGCCAATGGCGAAGTACTGCTGGAAGTGCGGCGCGCCCGCACGCCGCCGCGCCAGGACGGGCGCAGCGCCATTGAATTCATCATCAGCGATACAGGCCCCGGCATCGACGCGGACACCTTGCCGCGTTTGTTCCAGAAATTCGAGCAGGCCGACCATTCCACCACGCGCCGCTACGGGGGCACGGGCCTGGGCCTGGCCATCTGCAAGGAGCTGGTCGAACTGATGAACGGCACAATAGGCGTGGAAAGCCGGGTCGGCATCGGTTCGCGCTTCCATTTCACCTTGCCGCTGGAAGACGGCAGCGCGCCGGCGGCCGACGCGCGCCGGCCCGCACGCCACGCGCGCCACGCCTGCCGCCTGCGCATCCTGTGCGCCGAAGACGTGCGCACTAACCAGATCATCATCGGCACCCTGCTCGAAAGCATGGGTCACGAGGTCACCATCGTGGAAAACGGCGAGCAGGCGCTGCGCGCGCTGGGCACGAGCGCCTACGATTGCGTACTGATGGATGGCCGCATGCCGGAGATGGATGGCGAACAGGCCGCGCGCCTGATCCGCGCAGGCGGCAACGCGCAATTCCCGATCCCCGACGCGCAGATTCCCATCCTTGCGCTGACGGCCAACGCCAGCGAACATGACCGGCAGCGCTACCTGGCGTCCGGCATGGACGACTTCCTCAGCAAACCCGTCGACGAAGCGCTGCTGTTCGAAAAGATCGACGCCATCATCGACCTGCTGCTGGCGCGCGGCCACGCGCTGCCGCCTGCCGCGCCCACCGCAGACGATACCCTGGCGCGCCAGTTCGGCCTGGACGACGCCGCCGAACCAGCCGCGCCGGCCGATCCCATGACGGCGCCCGTGCACATTCTGCCGCTGGCGGGACTGTCGCCGCAGCACTTGCAGCGCATCGCGCAAGCGTTCCTGACGGAAGCGCCGCGGCGCCTGGACCTGGCTTGCCACGCCGTGCGCGATGGGAACGCCAGCGCGGCCGCGGCCGCCTTCCA
Organism: Janthinobacterium sp. 67; assembly: GCF_002797895.1. Taxonomy (NCBI): domain Bacteria; kingdom Pseudomonadati; phylum Pseudomonadota; class Betaproteobacteria; order Burkholderiales; family Oxalobacteraceae; genus Janthinobacterium; species Janthinobacterium sp. 67. Next base: position 1,921,350 of record NZ_PGES01000001.1, read on the forward strand.
CGCCTTGAAGGGCAGCGCCGGCTACCTGAGCCGCCCCACCCTGCACAGCCTGTGCCACCAGATGGAAACCCTGGCCTCGAACGGCCAGCTCGATAACGTGGAACAGTTTTTGCCGCAATTGCAGACGGCGCTGGACGCGGCGCGGCGGGACCTGGAAACTCAGCCCGCAGGCTGAGGCATCCAGCCATGCGCTTGCAGCCACGCCAGCAAAAGCCGTGGCCACGCGGCCGGCTCGCTGCCTGGCTTGCCCAGGCCCCAGCCATGTCCTCCGCTCTGGAACTGGTGCAGCTCGACGGGCACGCCTGCGCGGCGCAGGGCGGCGGTCATCAATGTACTGTTATCGGGCGGTGAAATCGGATCGTCGAGCGCCTGCGCGATGAAGGTGGGCGGCGTGCGCGCATCGACGTGCAATTCCACCGACAAGGCGTCGCGCGCGGCCTGCGCGGGATGGGCGCCCAGCAGCTGTTTCTTCGCATGCGTCGTGTCGAATGGCCGCTGCATGGTCAGCACCGGGTACAGCAGCACGGCAAAGTCGGGCCGCGCGGAGACGCCATCCATCGCATCGATGGGCGCATAGCGGGCGGCATCGGGCTGCACGGCCGTCATGCCGGCCAGGTGCGCGCCGGCGGAAAACCCCAGCATGCCGATGCGCGCCGGGTCGATATGCCACTCGGCGGCGCGCGCACGGATCACGCGCATGGCGCGCTGGCCATCCTGGAATGGCGCGACCACCCCGCCGCCTTCCTGCGGCAAGCGGTACACGAGTTCAAACGCCGTGACGCCCTGCGTTTGCAGCCAGTTGGCGGTGGGGCCGCTCTCCTTGCCCGCCTCGATATGCGCATAACCGCCGCCGCTGACCAGCAGAATGGCGATGCCGTTCGGCTGCGCCGGGCGGTGCACGATCAGGTAAGGCTGCTTGACCTGCGTGATGGAACCCTTGGCGCTGTCGCGCTGCGGGCCCGGCGCCGCGCCACCGGGCGGCGCGCCCGGCCACAGCACGATCGCGCCGGGCGGCGCCGCGCCCGCGTGCAAGTGGAACAGGACTAGACACGACAGCATCAGGCGCCGCATGGCTAGAAATCCTTCTCGCCCTGGATCACGGCCGGATAGCCCGTCATGGCGCGCGACGTCTGCATCCCCGCCATCACGGCCGCCTCGACGCAGCCCGCGTTGAGGCCCGTCCTGATCCAGTCGCCCGTGAGGAACAGGTTGCTGAACCCTGACTGGTCGGTGGCCAGCCGGTACTGCGTGCTGCCCACCACCGACATCACGTAGCGCTCGGACGGGTCGACGTTGGCGCGCCAGTACTGGCTGTCGAAGCGCGCCGGTCCCGCCCCCTCCTGCGCATCGACCAGCCATTGCCATGGAAACGCGCCCGGCGCGCCCGCCTCCGACCACAGCGCGCCGATCTCGCGCTCGAGCTGGTGCAGCGCGCCCTGCTTCGCCCTGGCCGCGCAGCGGGCCGGGAAATCCGTGTCGGTGACGGGCGGGTAGCTGTCGACGGGGAAGGCGCTGCAAAAATACGAGACGTTTTTCGGCTCCAGCCCCGCCGGCCAGTCTTCACGCGCCAATAACTGATCCATCGGCGCCCACGTGTCGTATGGCTCAGTAAAAGCCGACAGCACCGGCTGCTGGCCTTGCGGCTGCGTGGTCCAGCCCATCTGCGCCAGATTCTTGTTGAGCCACACCTGGTAAGCCTGCGTGGCCACGGTTTGTACCTTGTCGGCCGCCAGTTGCAGGGCCGGGCTTTGCGCCAGCAATTGCGGGCACAAGGCTTGCAGCGAGCCGATGGAAATGCCGAACACCACCTTGTCGAAGTCCACGCCCTTCTTCAATACCGTGGCGGGCAGCGCGCGGCCGAACGTCTGCCGGTACTGCTGCGGCCAAGCGCTCCAGTACGATTCCAGGTTGACGTCCTGCGCCTGCAGCAGCGCGGCCTCGGCCGGTTCGATCTGCGCATAGTCGGGCGCGCTGGGCCAGCAATCGAGGCCCTTGACATCCACCAGCGGCGCGTAGCCGGCGGCCGGATCCTTCAATTGCACCTGCTGCGTGATGCGGATGCTGTCGATGTCGCCCGCGCCCGGCACCAGCTCTTCCACGCGCTGGAAGAACTTGAATTCCACGCCCCTTTTCTTCAGCACTTCGTACATCGGCGTGAAAATCGTGTCGCCCATGCCGGCCTGCATCTTGAACATGATGCCGCCCTTGTAGGCCAGGCCGATGCGCGCCATCGAGCGCAAGAGCGTCCCCGCCTCGATGTTCGGCCTGGAAAAATCGCCGCCTTCGTAGGCAAACACCAGGTCGTAGAAACCGCGCACGGGCGCCGAGTTGACGCTGAACTGCTCGTCGCCGCCATGTTTTCTCAGCCAGGCACGGAAATCGATATCGTTGATGACGTCAAAGCCGTTCTTGAACACGCCGTCCTCGAACATGCCCTTCATGACCGTGATGCCCAGGTCCAGGCAGGTGAACAGGCGGCGCAATTCATCGTCGCCATCGATCAGGGCGCGGTAGCGCAGGCGCAGCCACGCGCGGATGCCGTTCAGGGTGCTGGCCAGCAGCTGGTGGCGGGCCTGGTCGTGGCGCGTGGAATCGGGCGCCAGGTCGGCCACCAGCGCCACCATCGCGCCGACGGACAGGCCCACGTCCAGCCCCAGTTCATCGGCCTGCCCCACCACTTCATCGGCCAGGCGGCGCAGCCAGCCCGGCCACACGCCCTCTCCCTGCGAGGCGCTGGCGCGCACGATGCGCGCATCGGCATCGGCCACTTGCCGGATCTGGCGTATCCACTGCTCGATCCAGCCCACCATCGCGATGGCCATCTGCCACAGCGTGATGTCTTCGCCGCCCTCGCCCGGCTCGCCCGGCAAGGTGGGAAAGACGATGGACCAGTTGCGCCACTGCCCCTTGACGTCTTCCGACAGGGCCACGTAATCGTGCTGCTTGAAGGCGTCGCGCCAGGTGGCCAGCGGCGCGCCGGGCGGACGCTCCAGGCTCGCATATGCTTCCTTGATCATCTTGAAGGCGTTCGCGTAGAAGCCGAACCAGATGTGCAGGCCGTGCTCCTCGATGCGCTGGCCTGCTTGCGCATTGCGCCCGCTGGCGCCCTTGCCGCCCAGGCGCCAGCCCAGCTGGTAGACGGTGATGGCATGCCGGTTTTGCCAGCCCGGCTGGTTCGTCAAATAATACGCGGTGGTCATGGCCGCCACGCCGCCGCCCAGGATGGCGATCTTTTCCGGCGCGATGCGGGAATTGTCGACCAGCTCCTCGCCCGGCATGGCCGTGAAATCGAAGTTCACATTGAAGGGCAAGATAGCCGCCTGCGGTCCCAGCCGCAAGCCCAGGGTCTGGTCCAGCGGAAAGCTGTCAAACGCATGCACCGTGCATTCATATTCATAGCCGAGCAGGCGCGCGCTGTGCAAACGGTTGATCTCGGCCGGCGCGGCCACGAGGGCCTGGTACACGGCTTTCACGCCCGCGCTGTCGGGGAATTGCTTGAGGAAAATCTGGTCGATGCGCGGATTGCGCAGCAAGGACAGAATATCGGCCCAGCCGGCCTGGTCCATGTCGAAGAAATCGGGAATGGAGAGGAAAATCTGGAACGCCTGCTCGATGAGTTCCAGGAAACTGTTGACGGGCTTGTGCGGCCCCGTCTGGACGGTGGCGTTGACTTCCAGCAGCGGGTGCAGGGCCAGTTTCGTTTCCGGCGAAAAATGCTGGAAGCCCTTGGCGGCCACGGAACAGCGCAGCGGCTCGCTGCCGGCGGCGGGAATCTCGTAGTCACACAGGTATTTCGGATAACCGAACAGTTCGCGCCCGTTGATCAGGGCCATCGCGTCATCGACGAAAATATGGCACGGGTACCAATAGATATGCGCGAGTTTGCCCTGCTCATCCATCTGGCCGACCATGATCCAGGTGACGATGTCGACTTCCGTGATCCAGCCCTTGGCCTGGTCGACGGGGTTGGCGGAATCCGCATGGTTGACGCGCGTAAACGTCAGCATCACATACGGCGACAGGGCCTTCAGTGTCATCTTGCTGCCCGCCACCTGGTTCAGGGTGGTATTCACGGTCGCTTGCAGCTTGGCCAGGTCGCCCCTGACGAAATAGCCATACATTTCCGACTGTTTCAATTGCAGCGGCGAGTGCATCATCACCGAACCGCCCTGATAGATATACGAAGGTCTTGCCGAAGGTTGCGCCGTCATTGCCCTGCCCCCAATTAAAGTTTCAGACAAACAAGATTGCTACAGTGTATTTCAGAAACAGCATTGCATGATATGAAATAAATTAAAGGATTTGCCAAGATGCATAGCGTAGGCTTGCGCACGGCAGCCGGGGCAAGCCCATGCCATCGGGTGTACGATGAAGCATCTTGACCGTTCCGAGCAGCATGCCATGGCAATGATTACCACCGACTACGTTTCCACTTATTCAGGCAACCGTTTTTATCCCTTGCGCCCGCATATCGACAAGGTCGCCATCGAGGACATCGCCCACGGCCTCGCCTACCAGTGCCGCTTCAATGGACAGACGCAAGTGTTTTACTCGGTCGCCCAGCACAGCCTGATCGTCGCCGAACTGGTGCCGCCGCCCCTGCGCCTGGCCGCCCTGCTGCACGATGCGGCCGAAGCCTATCTGGGCGACATGGTGAAACCCTTGAAAGTGTTGTTGCCGGAATTTGCCGTGCTGGAAGACAAGGTCAGCGCCATCATCGCCGCCACCTATGGCCTGGATTTTTCCGATTACGCGCCCATCAAGCGGGCCGACCTGATCGCGCTGGCCACGGAAAAGCGCGACCTGATGCCGCACTCGGCCGAACGCTGGGCTTACCTTGACGGCATCGCACCCTTGCCCGGTATAATCGAAGCCATGGGTCCGGCAGAAGCCAAGCAGCGCTTCCTGCATGCATTCGCCCAGCTGGGCGGGCTTGAGCTTGCCGTATGAATGCTGGCACCTTGCCTCACAAACGGGGGCTAAGCTCCGGTTTTTGCACGGCTTTTTTAGATATCCACAGCAACTGTGGATAAAGTTGTTGATAAGCCCCTCTTGACAAGCCGCAACACCAGTATTGATGCGGGTTTCAACAATTTGCTGATTTCACAGGCAATTTTTTACCCCAATGAAATCAATGACTTGCAATCACGAATTTGCACCTGAGCAAAGTTACTTCACCACAATGAAAATATATTTTTCTGTGCATAAGCAGATCCGGCGCCAGACCGTCTTGTCTGAACAGCATTGTTTTGACAAACCCCGCAGACTGGCATAGTGTGGAGTAGCAAGCACGATCAACGGTGGATGGACGCATGAATATGGATAGCGATAGCGCCGCCAAGGGGGCGGACGAACCGGACTGGCTGGTCGACGAGCCGCTGGAACGGGCAGGCGCAGCGGCGGAATCTGCCACCGCGGCGCCATGGCGCGTGCTGATCGTCGATGACGATGTCGATGTGCACGTGGTGACCAAGTTCGCCCTCAGCCAGGCCAGCTTCCAGGGCCGCAGGCTGAGCTTTTTGCACGCGTATTCGGGCGCCGAGGCGCTGGCCTTGCTGCGCAGCACACCCGATATCGCCGTCGTGCTGCTCGATGTGATCATGGAAACCCAGGATGCGGGGCTGCAAGTGGCCCGCCAGATCCGCGAGGAGCTGCACAACAGCGCCGTGCGCATCATCCTGCGCACGGGCCAGCCCGGCCAGGCGCTCGAGCACCGCATCATCATCGATTACGACATCAACGATTTCTGGTGCAAGACCGACCTGACCACGCGCAAGTTGTTTACCACCGTGATCGCCTCGCTGCGCACCTATGCCACCTTGCGCGAAGCGGAGCAGCAAGTCGCCGAACTGGCCGCCGCCCTGGCCCAGTGCGGCGATACGCCACCGAAGCCGGCCGGCGGTACGCCCTGAACACGGCCACTACTTTCAGTCATAAAAACACGAGCACTGGATAGGCATACAGGCTTCCCGGATGCCCCATTTTGGCCCGTTTTGCCCGCCGCTTGCACTCGCTGGCCGACCCCGATTTCCTAAGTGGCGGATTGTTAAGCGCTTTTTCAGATATCCACACGGACTGTGGATATCTTTGTGGATAAGGCCCTATTGACAGCCTTCAAAGCCACAGCCGGTGCGGCTTTCAATAAACTGCTCAATCAAACAGCAAAAATAAAATCCATTAAAATCAAACACTTAGAAACTCACACATAATCACAGGAAAATTATTTCGCCAATTTCGTTAACCCATCATTTGTGCATAACTGAGCAGTAATGATCAATCCGACAACGCCGGCTTAACGCTGCCGGCAACACAATTGCCGTGTGGATATTCAATGCACGGTCTGGCGGCGCTGCTCCGGATGCAGCAGCACGCGCTCGATCAGCTCCGGGGCGACATTGTATGACTTCAGGTATTCCAGCGCGCACAAGGTGCTGAAGGCAGCCTGCACGGCGATGCCCAGATTGACGATATCGCACATCTTCTGGTCGACGCGGGCGTGCAGCGCCACTGGCTTGACGGGCATGTGCAAGGTTTCTTGGGAACTCAGCATGATGAATGACTCCTGCGGAAGACAGACGTGGCGGGAAATGGCGGCGGAAAACGGTGCCGCGCCGGATGGCAGCGCGGAAGAGTGACAGCGAAAGTATTGCCGAAAAACGCGCGATGTCAATGCCAGCCAGTTATTCCCATGCAGTTTTTTTCTGATACACAAGGCCGCACGCCTAAGACAGATCAAATACGGTGCCTGTCGCCAGCCTAGTATGGACTGGCTGCCATCGCGCGGCATGGACGAGGAGAGACGACATGAATACAACACCCGAACCAGCGAAAAATCCCGGCGACGTGGCCCCTCCAGGCACGCCCGGTACCGGTGAAAACGTCTGCACGCATTGCCAGGGCCGGGGCGCCATGGCCGATGGCCTGCCCTGCCCCATGTGCGGGGGCACGGGCCTAGTCATCGCCGGCATCGGCGGGGGCTGAACCATGCCTGGACACGGGCAAGGGAAATAAGTACGGACATAAGCATGGACAAGGCGAAGCAGGCACGGCGATAATCAGCCATGCCCGCACCTTCCACCTTTCCGCCCGACCTGCCCCGTCCGCAACCAGCTTCGCTTGCCGACCTGTTCTTCTCGTTCACCTGGCTGGCCCTGCAGGGCTTTGGCGGCGTGCTGGCCGTGATCCAGCGCGAAATGGTCGAGCGCAAGCGCTGGCTGACGCAGGAGGAATTCCTCGAAGACTGGGCCGTTGCGCAAATCATGCCCGGGCCGAACGTCGTCAACCTGTCCCTGATGGTGGGCGGGCGCTATTTCGGCTTGAAAGGCGCGCTGACGGCGCTGGCCGGCATGCTGACCGCCCCGCTCGTCATCGTCCTCGTGCTGGGCGTGCTGTACACGCGCTTTGGTGACAATCCGCACATGGCGGGCGCCCTGCGCGGCATGGCGGCCGTCTCGGCCGGCATGATCGCCGCCACGGGCGTGAAACTGGCGACGGCGCTGACCAAGCATCCGCTGCCCTTGTGGCTGACCTTGTCCATCACCGTGCTGGGCGTGCTGATGGTGGCCGTGCTGCGCTGGCCCCTGCTGTACATCCTGCTGGGCCTGGGCGGCATCGGCTGCCTGCTCACGTATCGAAAGCTGTCCACATGAATCCGCCCCTGCAACTGGTGCTGAGCGCGGGCGACTGGCTGAACCTGTTCGGCCACTACCTGATGCTGTCGCTGATGTCGATCGGCGGCGCCATTTCGACCACTTCCGAAATGCACCGCTTCCTCGTCGAGCAGCACGGCTGGCTGACGCAGGCGCAATTCAACGAATCGATTGCCATCGCCCAGGCCGCGCCCGGCCCGAACGTGCTGTTCGTCGCCCTGATGGGCTGGAACGTGGGCATGAACGCGGGCAGCTACACGGCCGCCTACCTGGGCGTGTTCATCACCATGGTGGGCATCATGCTGCCCAGCACCACCCTGACCTACGTGGCGGCCCAGTGGGGCTACCGCAACCGCGACCTGCTCCCCGTGCGCGCCTTCAAGCAAGGCATGGCGCCCATCGTCGTCGCCCTCCTGATTTCCACGGGCATGATTTTGGGCGGCGCCAACCACGACATCCGCACGGACTGGCCCCTGTGGAGCCTGTCCATCATCACCGGCCTCTTCATCTGGCGCACGAAGATCCATTTGTTGTGGCTGCTGGCGGCGGGCGCCGTGCTGGGCTGGTTCCAGCTCGTCTGACCTCACACGGCCAGGTGGCGCTTCACGTCCTCGCCATCCATCTGCGCCGCCTTGCCGCCGGCCACCACGCTGCCGCGCGACAGCACGATGAATTCGTCGGCCAGTTCGCGGGCAAAGTCGAAATACTGTTCGCACAGCACGATGGCCATGTCGCCGCGCTGTTTCAACAATGAAATGACCCTGCCGATATCCTTGATGACGGAGGGCTGTATGCCTTCCGTCGGCTCGTCAAAGATGATCAAATGCGGCTCGGCCAGCAGGGCGCGGGCGATGGCCAGTTGCTGCTGTTGTCCGCCGGACAAATCGCCGCCGCGCCGCTGCAGCATCTCTTTGAGCACTGGAAACAGCTCATACACGTGGGGATCGATGCGCGACGCCTGCCTGCCCCGCTTCACCGCCATGCCCATCAGCAAGTTTTCCTCGACCGTCAGGCGCGCAAAGATGTCGCGCCCCTGCGGCACGTAAGCGATGCCCAGCTTGGCCCGCGCATGCGGCGTCAGCTTCGTGATATCGCGCCCCTGGAACACCACCTTGCCCTGCGCCACGGGCAGCACGCCCATCAGGCATTTGAGCAAGGTCGTCTTGCCCACGCCATTGCGCCCAAGCAAGGCGAGACATTCGCCCTTGCGCGCCGACAAACTGATGCCGCGCAAGGTGTGCGAGGAGCCATAGTATTGATTCAATTGCTCGACTTCCAGCATAGTTACCTTCCCAGATAGACTTCGATGACGCGCTCGTCGGCCTGCACTTCGTCCATGCGGCCCTGCGCCAGCACGGAACCTTCATGCAGCACGGTGACGATGCCTTGCTGGGCAATGTCCGTCACAAAACCCATGTCGTGTTCGACCACCATGATCGAATGCTTGCCGCGCAACTCATTGAGCAATTCCGCCGTGCGCGCCGTTTCCGCGTCCGACATGCCGGCCACGGGTTCATCGAGCAAGATCAGCTGCGGCTCCTGCATCAGCAGCATGCCGATTTCCAGCCACTGCTTTTGCCCATGCGACAGCAAACCGGCCGGCCGCGCCTCGTGGCCGTTGAGGCGGATCAGGCGCAAGATGGCTTCGATCCTGTCCGCCTGCTCGGACGTCAAACGGGCAAACAGGGTGGGCGCCACGCGCTTGTCCATCTTCATCGCCAGTTCCAAATTATCGAACACCGTGTGCTGCTCGAACACGGTGGGACGCTGGAACTTGCGCCCGATGCCCGCGTGGGCGATCTGCGCCTCCGTCATGGTGGCCAGATTCATGGTCTGGCCAAACCAGGCCGTGCCGGAGGTGGGCCGCGTCTTGCCGGTGATCACATCCATCATCGTCGTCTTGCCCGCGCCATTCGGACCGATGATGCAGCGCAATTCGCCCACGGAAATATCGAGACTGAGCTTGTTGATGGCCTTGAAGCCGTCGAAGGACACGCTGATGTCTTCCAGGTACAAAATCGCGCCATGCCTCGTGTCGACGCCCTCGCCTTTGACGCGCGAATAGCTGGCGCCCGTTTCCGTGCCGGCCATGCCGGGCAACATGCGGATACTCATGCGGCCTCCTCTGCCACGACGGCCGTTTTCCTGCGTTTGAGCTTGCTCAACACACCGAGCATGCCTTGCTGCATGAACAGGGTGACGACGATGAACAGCAGGCCCAGCGCGAACAGCCACAGTTCCGGCAAGGCGGCCGTGAACCAGCTTTTCAAGCCGTTGACGGTAAAAGCGCCCAGGATGGGACCGATCAAGGTGCCGCGTCCGCCGACGGCCACCCACACGACCATTTCGATGGAGTTCGCCGGCGACATTTCGGACGGGTTGATGATGCCCACCTGCGGCACGTACAGGGCGCCGGCGATGCCGCACAGCACGGCCGACAAGGTCCATACGAACAGCTTGAACCACAGCGGGTTGTAGCCGAGGAACATCAAGCGCGCTTCGCTGTCGCGTACGCCCTGCAGCACCCTGCCCAGTTTCGAGCGGACGATGGCGCGTGCGCCGATCAAGGCCGCCAGCAGGAAGGCCAGGGTCAGCAGGAACAGCACGGCCCGGGTGGCGGGCGCCGTGATGTCGTGGCCAAGGATGGTCTTGAAGTCCGTGAAACCGTTGTTGCCGCCAAAGCCAGTGTCATTGCGGAAAAACAGCAGCATGAAGGCATACGTCATCGCCTGCGTGATGATGGAAAAATACACGCCCTTGATGCGCGAGCGAAACGCAAAGTAACCGAAGACAAAGGCCAGCACGCCCGGCACCAGCACGACGAGCGCCATGCAGTACCAGAAATGTTCCGTGAAAGCCCAGTACCAGGGGTAGGTTTTCCAGTCGAGAAAGACCATGAAATCGGGCAAGCTGCTGTGATACTGGCCCTGGTCGCCGATGGCGCGCATCAGATACATGCCGTGCGCATACGCGCCCAAGGCAAAGAACACGCCGTGGCCCAGGGACAGGATGCCCGTGTAGCCCCAGACGAGGTCCAGCGCCAGCGCGGCCAGCGCATAGCACATGAACTTGCCCACCAGCGCCACCGTATAGGCGGACACGTGCAGCGCATGGCCTTCGGCAAACGCCAGATTAAAAGTCGGCAACAGCGCCGCCAGCAGCGTGCATGCGGCAATGGCCAGCCAGACGGGCCGCGTGAACAGGCCCTGCTTGGATTGATAGGAGGAAGTCATTCGACGCTGCGTCCCTTCATGGCAAACAGGCCCTGCGGCCGGCGCTGGATGAAAATGATGATGAACACGAGAATGGCGATCTTCGCCAGCACGGCACCCGCCACCGGTTCGAGGAATTTGTTCACTTCGCCCAGCCCCAGCGCGGCGATCACGGTGCCGGCCAGCTGGCCCACGCCACCGAGCACCACCACCATGAAGGAATCGACGATGTAGCTTTGGCCCAGGTCCGGCCCCACATTGCCCAGCTGCGACAGGGCCACGCCACCGAGCCCGGCGATGCCGGAGCCGAGGCCGAAGGTCAGCATGTCGACCTTGCCCGTGGCCACGCCCACGCAATCGGCCATGCGGCGGTTTTGCGTCACGGCCCGCACGAACAGGCCCAGCCGTGTCTTGTTGAGAATCAGCCACACGGCCATGACGACGACAAAGGCAAAGCCGATGATGGCCAGCCGGTTGTACGGCAGCACGAGGCCGCCCAGCACCGTGAGGCCGCCCGACATCCACGCGGGATTGGCCACTTCCACGTTTTGCGCGCCGAAGATCGTGCGCACCGTCTGCATGAGGATGAGGCTGATGCCCCAGGTGGCCAGCAGGGTTTCCAGCGGCCGCCCGTACAGCCAGCGGATGACCGTGCGCTCAAGCGCCACGCCCACCAGTCCCGCGACGAAAAAGGCGGCCGGCAAGGCGGCCAGCAGATAGGCATCCTGCAGGCCAGGCAGATAGGTGCGGAAGAACAGCTGGCACAGATACGTCGTGTACGCGCCTATCATCAGCAATTCGCCATGCGCCATATTGATGATGCCCATCAAGCCGAAGGTGATGGCCAGCCCCAAGGCGGCCAGCAGCAGCACGCTGCCCAGAGAAATGCCGTAGAACACGTTGCCGGCGAATTCCATGCGCGCCACTCGTCCCTTGATCTGACCCATGGTGTCGATGGCGGCCAGCTGCACTTCTTCGTCCGGTTCACCGCCTTTCTCCAGCATGGCTTGCAGCACGGGCAGCAGTCGGGCATCGCTGCTGCCCGCCAGATCTTGCACGGCCTGCTTGCGCGTGGCGGCGTCTGGCGCGTGCAGGTTGGCGCTGGCGATCAGCACTTGCAATATCTGGTGGATCTCGGCATCGCTCTCTTGCGCCAGCGCCTTGTGGATCAGGGGCAACTGCGCCGGATCGACGGATTGCTGCAGCGCCTGCGCAGCGGCCAGCCGCGTGGCCCGCTCGGGCGCCAGCAGTTTCAGCCCAGACAAAGCGCCCGCCACGGCCGAGCGCAAGCGGTTGTTGACCATGATGCCGTCGATGCCCTCGGGCAGCGGCACGCTCTTGCTGGTCGACGGGTCATACGCCTGCTCGCCGTCGACGATGTAGACCTTGCCGTCGGGTGCGGCATATAGCTGATCGTCCTGCAAGGCTTGCAGTACCCTGGCCGCCTCGGGCGTGGCCAGGGCGGCGATCTGCGCGACGGCGGCGACCCTGGTATCGGGGTCGTCGCCGGATAGGGGTTTGAGCAGGTCGGGGGAAATGGCTGCCTGCGCCAATGGGGAGAACAGCAGGCAGGCGAGGACCAGCAGTTTGGGGATGAACCTCATTGTAAGTTCCATGGAAAAACTGCACGGGGCGAGTTCGCTTACCCCAAAGGCGAGGACTGGGGTCGGATGGGGACGCCTAGTCCCTCAGGGTCCGACCCCGGCATTTGCTGGTGGGTAATAGCGCCCTATAACTTCTGCTTGCCCTCATTCCCCTTGATAAACGGGCTCCACGGCTGGGCGCGTATCGGTTCCTTGGTTTTCCACACGACATTGAATTGCCCATCAGCCTTGATCTCGCCGATCATCACGGGCTTGTGCAGGTGGTGATTCGTCGCATCCATGGTCAGGGTGAAGCCGGACGGCGCCTTGACGCTCTGGCCGGCCATGGCGGCGATCACCTTGTCCGTGTCCGTCGACTTGGCCTTTTCCACGGCTTGCGCCCACATGTGGATGCCGACATAGGTCGCTTCCATCGGGTCGTTCGTCACGACCGAACCCGCGTTCGGCAGTTTTTGCGCCACGGCATAGGCCTTCCACTGCTTGATGAACGCGGCATTCACGGGGTTCTTGACGGATTCAAAGTAATTCCACGCCGCCAGGTGGCCGAGCAGCGGCTTGGTATCGATGCCGCGCAACTCTTCCTCTCCCACGGAAAACGCGACGACAGGCACATCCGTGGCTTTCAAGCCCGCATTGCCCAGTTCCTTGTAGAACGGCACGTTCGAGTCGCCATTGATGGTGGAAATGACGGCCGTCTTGCCGCCCGTGGAAAACTTCTTGATGTTGGCGACGATGGTTTGATAGTCGGCATGGCCGAACGGCGTGTAGACCTCGCTGATATCGCTATCCTTGACGCCCTTGCTTTTCAGGAAGGCGCGCAGGATCTTGTTGGTGGTGCGCGGATACACATAATCCGTGCCCAGCAGCACGAAGCGCTTGGCGCCGCCGCCATCCTTGCTCATCAGGTATTCCACGGCGGGAATGGCCTGCTGGTTCGGCGCGGCGCCCGTATAAAACACGTTCTTTTCCAGTTCCTCGCCTTCGTATTGCACCGGGTAAAACAGCAGGCTGTTGAGTTCCTTGAACACAGGCAAGACGGATTTGCGCGACACGGATGTCCAGCAGCCGAACACGACGGCAACCTTGTCCTGCGCCACCAGCTGGCGCGCTTTTTCCGCGAACAAAGGCCAGTTCGACGCCGGGTCGACGACGACAGGCTCGAGCTTCTTGCCCAGCACGCCGCCCTTGGCATTGATCTCGGCAATCGTCATCAAGGCCACGTCTTTCAGCGACGTTTCGGAAATGGCCATGGTGCCCGACAGCGAGTGCAAAATGCCCACCTTGATCGTATCGGCGGCCAGGGCTGCCTGCATATAGGTGGACGTGGCCAGGGCCAGTGCGCCGGCGGCGGCCGCTTTCAGGATGATGCGTCGTGACATGGGGACTCCTGTGATGGGTTCGTGAGGGTCGAGCTGGGCATACGATGTTGTTAAAGCAGAATGCATGCCAGGTACATTGCCCTGCAGTGGAGAGCACTGGGAGACAGGGTGGCGCGCGGCCCACCGTTTTGGTGCAGCAGCGCCACTTCCTGGGGAATCCGGAATTATCTAAAAACTAATTGAGCTTTCTTGATAAGCGCACTAAGATATGACTCTCTTGCGTCGCATTGCCTGGCGGCGTAAGTAAACATGAAATCAGCGCGGTACTTGCTTCTTTCCCTTTACTTCACTCACTTAGGTAGTTCACTCATGAAAAATATGATCGCGGGCGCGTGCGCCCTGTTGCTGTTGAGCGCATGCGCCGCACCTACGGCCCCGGCGGGTGGCATCAGCACGAGCCAGGTCAAGGTCGACGATGAAGGCAGTACGGGCAGCAATATCAAGAAACGCCCGAAAAAAGCGGCCGAAGTCGTGTCTGCCAACACTTCGAACCATCACGCTTGATCAAGCTGCGGCAAGCATGTAACGCCGCTCCAGGGCCTGCCGCGCGCAGGCCCTGTTCACATCTGCGGTGCGCGCCTAGCGCTTGATGCCGCGCAAACGGCGCCAGCCCTTGCGTCCCAGCGGGAACAGCAGCACGAAAGCGATCAGCCACGGCAGGATGTAGGCCATGGCCGTGATGGCGTTGGCCACGCCTTCCGACAGGTTGTCCGTGAAATTGCCCAGCGAGCGCTTGACGGGCGTCCAGAACGATTGTTTGCCTTCGGCGCTGATGGCCACGTTCAGCAAGTCCGTGTCGATGCGCTGCATCAACAGCGCGTCGGCCGCCGTCGCCTGCTCCAGCTCGACTTGCACGGTGGCCAGTTCCTTGGTCACCTTGATCAGGGCATCGACATTCGTGCCCGAGCGTTTTTCCAGGTCTTGCAGCTGGGCCTGGTATTGTCTGAGCATCTCCAGGCGTTTCTTGCTGTCAAGCACGGGCCGGCCCAGGTCTTCCACCTTGGTGCCCTGGCTGGTGACGTCGCCTTCGGCCGCGACCAGCGCGACGAGCTTTTTGATGCCGGCCGGCTTGGCGCGCATGCTGATGCGCGCGTGCACGTAGCGGCCGCTGTCGAGGCTGGAATCGAGCAGCAGACAGCCGTTTTCCGTATCGGCCTTGCAGGCGGCGACCACTTTTTCATACAGGGGCCGCACTTGCGCCTCGCGCGTATCGACGCCGACATTATGTTCATAGGCCAGAAACTCGCTGCCCTTTTCCTTGCCATCGAGACGCGCGGCGCTCGATTGCCCGCCGCTCTCGCCCTTGCCGCCGCAACCGGCCAGCAGCATTAGGCCGATCAGACCCACATACACTTTTTTCATGATTTTTTTCCTGGATTATTTTTGCAGCGGCAGCAATGTGATATCGGGCAAGTGCGCCGCCACGTCCTGCACGGTGGCGTATTGCGTCAGCGACGCCACCACCTGCGGCAGCGGTTCCGCCCAGATTTCCGGCAAGTCGCGTTCCTCGGGCGCCAGCACGGGAAAGGCCAGCTGCTCGCGTGGCGGCGTGAAGGCGGCATCGACGCCGGGCTTGTTGCCGCGCGCATCGATGCGGTACCAGCCAAACTCCTGCAGATACACGGCATTCAAACCATGCAGGCAAAATGGCGGCCCCACTTCGCCGACAGCCAGGCGCTGGTAGCACAGGCCGGCGGGAATGCCGTTGGCGCGCAGCAGCGCGGCCAGCAGATGGCTCTTCGCATAACAGTATCCCGTGCCATGCTGCAAGACGTCGGAAGCGCGGCAAGTGACGGGATTGCGCTTGTAATCCCAGCTGTGGGCCACCTCGTCGCGCACGAAGGCAAAGCAGCGGGCCGCGATGGCGGCGTCGCCCACGGTACCGGCCGCCAGTTCGGCCGCCTTGGCGCGCACGGCCGGATGGTCGCTGTCGATATACAGGCTGCTGCCTAGATAGGGGGAAAAGTCGGTAGACATGGCATAAAGGCAAGGCGAAAAGATAATGCGCGATTTTAGTCGAAGCGGCGCAACATTCACCGTTTCTTTGCGCAGGAACAAAGAAAATCCACGCGCCGGACTGGCTGCGCGGGCGGCGGCGACTTTGGCGCCGGCCCGGTAGCTGGTATCATGCGGGCAAACGCAGCCGGCCGTACAGGCCCGGCACAGGCACTACCCTGCGAAGCGGCCCCGCCACCGGGCGCGCCGCCGACGCCACCCTACAGATCAGAGAAACGAGTTCCCTATGAGCACTTCATCGTCCCACCCATCGTTCTGGCGCCGTGTCCCGCTGGCCTTCGGCGCCTTCTTCAGCACCCTGTCGGACGCCGCCTATGCAGCCCGCGTGGAAAAGCTGTCCCTGCCCGAGGCTGCTCCCGTCGCGCCAGCGGCCCCGGCGCCAGCCCCCGTGCCGACACCGGCCGCCGCCCCCGTCATCTTGAAAGAAGCCACGCCCGATGCGGCCTTGCAGTTGCTGGCCCTGCTGCAACGCGAAGCGCGCCTGATCGACTTCACCCAGGAAAATCTGGGCAGCCATGCGGACGCCGACATCGGCGCGGCCGCCCGCGTCGTGCATGAAGGCTGCGCCAAGGTCATGCGCGAATACTTCACCATCGACGCCGTGCGCCAGGAAGCGGAGGGCAGCCGCATTGTCCTGCAGGAAGGTTTTGATTCTGCCCAGGTACGCCTGACGGGCAACGTGGTCGGCTCGGCGCCATTCACGGGTACCTTGAGCCATCGCGGCTGGCGTGCGTCCAGCGTGCGCCTGCCGAAACTGAGCGCGCAGCACGACGCCGCCATCCTGGCACCGGCCGAGGTGGAACTGTGAACGACACAAGGAACGCCACCCCGAACACCCCGCGCTACGCCATCGGCATCGACCTGGGCACCACCCACAGCGCCCTGTCGTATGTGAACCTGGTCGAGAGCGACGGCGAAAAGTCCAGCCACGGCGTGCTGAAAGTGCCGCAGCTGTCGGCGCCGGGCACCGTCGAAGAACTGTCGCTGCTGCCATCGTTCGTCTACCTGCCGCACGCCGATGAAGTGGCGGCCGGCGACCTGGCCCTGCCCTGGGTTACCGAGGAAGCGGAAGCGCCGTTCGTCGTCGGCGAAATGGCCCGCAGCCGCGGCGCCACCACGCCTATCCGTCTGGTGTCGAGCGCAAAAAGCTGGCTGTGCCACCCAGGCGTGGACCGCCGCGCGGCCATCCTGCCGAACGACGCGCCGGCCGAAGTGGCGCGCATCTCGCCCATCACGGCCGCCACGCGCTACCTGACGCACTTGCGCCAGGCCTGGGACAACGCCCACCCGCAAGCGCCGTTCGCCGAGCAGGAAATCACGGTGACGATTCCCGCCTCGTTCGACCCGGCCGCGCGCGAGCTGACGATGGAAGCGGCGCAGGCGGCCGGCTACACCTCATTGACCTTGCTGGAAGAGCCGCAAGCGGCCCTGTACAGCTGGATCCAGACGAGCGAAGGCCGCTGGCGCAAGGAAGTCAAGCCGGGCGACATCATTTTGGTCGTCGACGTGGGCGGCGGCACCAGCGACTTTTCGCTGATCGCCGTGCTCGAGCGCGACGGCGTGCTGGAACCGCATCGCGTGGCAGTCGGTGAACACATCCTGCTCGGTGGCGACAATATGGACCTGGCGCTGGCCCACCTGGTGGCCCGCAAACTGGCCGCCAACGGCACCCAGCTCGACGCCTGGCAAATGCGCGCACTCACGTATGGCTGCCGCGGCGCCAAGGAAAGTCTGCTGGCCGACAGCGGCCTCGATGTGGCACCGATCGTCGTGCCGAGCCGCGGCTCGAAACTGATCGGCGGCTCCATCCGCACGGAACTGACGCGCGCCGAAGTATCCACCTTCATCCTCGACGGTTTCTTCCCGCAGGTGGAAGCATCGAGCCGCCCAGCCGTGCGCACGCGCGCCGGCCTGACGCAACTGGGCTTGCCGTATGCGCAGGACGCGGCCATCACGCGCCACCTGGCCGCGTTTTTGGGCCGGCAAGTGGCGGCGACTGCCGAACTGGAAGGCTTTGCGGGCCGCCAGTCGGCGGAAGCCAGCTTCTTGCACCCGACGGCCGTGCTGTTCAACGGCGGCGTCTTCAAGTCCGACTTGCTGGTCCAGCGCATCATGGCGACCGTCAACGACTGGCTGTATATGGAAGGCGCGGAACCGGCGCGCATGCTGGCCGGGGCCGACCTGGACCTGGCCGTCGCGCGCGGCGCGGCCTACTACAGCTACGTGCGGCGCGGCCATGGCGTGCGCATCCGCGGCGGCACGGCCAGTTCCTTCTATGTGGCCATCGAATCGGCCATGCCCGCCATCCCCGGCATGGAACCGCCGATCCAGGCCTTGTGCGTGGCGCCGTTCGGCATGGAAGAAGGCAGCGAACTGGAACTGCCGGGCCAGCAATTCGGCCTGGTCGTGGGCGAACCCGTGCACTTCCGCTTCTTCGCCTCGTCCACGCGCCGCAACGACCAGATCGGCGACCTGCTCGACTTCTGGGGTCCCGATGAACTGCAGGAACTGAGCGAAATCCAGGCGACCTTGTCCGCCGAAGGCCGTCAGGCTGGCGACGTGGTGCAGGTGAAACTGCATGCGCGCGTGACGGAAGCGGGCACCCTGGAACTGCTGGCCGTTTCCGCTGACGGCGCCGAGCGCTGGAAAGTGGAATTCGACGTGCGCGGCACGCCGCAGCCATAAGCATGCGCGGCGCTGAGGGCAAGCCGGCCTTCCTGGTCGGCATCGACCTGGGCACCACCAACACGGTGGTGGCCTATGCCAAGGCGAATGATGCGCAGGCTGAAATAAACCTGTTCGCCATCGAGCAGCTGCTCGCTCCCGGCGAAGTGGGCGCACGCCCGCTGCTGCCCTCCTTGCGCTACCATCCCGCCGCCGGCGAACTGGCGGCGGGCGACTTGCAGCTGCCTTGGCCGCAGCAGGACCTGGAGCATGCCGTGCTGGGCGCCCTGGCGCGCCAGCTCGGCGCCCAGGTACCGGGACGCCTCGTTTCCAGCGCGAAGAGCTGGCTGTCGCATGCGAACGTGGACCGCCAGGCGCCCATCCTGCCGTGGGGCGCCGATGCCGATGTGGCCAAAGTGTCGCCCGTGGCGGCCAGCGCCAGCTACCTGGCCTACGTGCGCGCCGCGTGGAATCACCGCTTCCCGGACTCTCCCCTGGAAGAACAGGAGCTGGTGCTGACCATCCCCGCCTCGTTCGACGAGGGTGCGCGCGCACTCACATTGGCATCGGCGCGCATGGCGGGCTTGCCCACCTTGCGATTGGTGGAAGAACCGCAGGCCGCTTTTTATGACTTCCTGCAGCGCCGACGCGCCACCCTGCGCGACGACCTGGCCAACACGCGCCGCATTCTGGTCTGCGACGTGGGCGGCGGCACCACGGATTTCAGCCTGATCGACGTGGCCTTCGATGATGATGGCGAACCGCAGCTCACGCGCAGCAGCGTGGGCAACCATTTGATACTGGGCGGCGACAATATGGACCTGGCGCTGGCCCACCTCTTGGAAACGCGCATGGCCGCAGGCGTCGACGGCGGCATGAAGCTGTCTGCCGCGCGCCTGTCGCAGCTGATGGAACGCTGCCGCGCCGCCAAGGAACTGCTGCTGTCGCAGGACGCGCCCGACAAGGCCACCGTCACCCTGCTGGGCGGCGGATCGCGTTTGATCGGCGGCAGCCGTTCGGCCGACATCACGCGCGAGGAAGTGGCGGCCATGGTGGTCGACGGCTTCTTCCCGAAGGTGGAACTCACCGAGACGGCGAAAAAGGGCCGCGCGGGCATCGTCGAATTCGGCCTGCCGTATGCGCAGGACGCGGCCATCACGCGCCACCTGGCCAGCTTTTTGCAACAGCATCAAGGGGCATTGCCCGACACGCTGCTGCTGAACGGCGGCGTGTTCCGCGCCGACGCGCTGGCGCGCCGCCTGGCAGAAACCCTGGCGCACTGGCGGGGGCAGCCCCTGACCATCCTGCATAACGATAATCCCGACGTGGCCGTGGCCCGTGGCGCCGTCGCCTACGCGCTGGCCCGGCGCGGCCAGGCACCGCGCATCGGCGGCGGCTCGCCGCGCAGCTATTTCCTCGTGCTGGGCGAAGCGGGCAAGGACCACCGGGCCGTGTGCATCCTGCCCCGCGGCAGCGCCAGCGGCGAAGAAATCCGCCTGACGGAGCGCCTGTTCGCGCTGCGCCTGGGCCGGCCCGTGCGCTTCCACCTGGCCACCTCGCTTGCCGAAGCGGGCACGCCGCCGCGACTGGGCGAGATCGTCGACCTGGACGCCGGAGAATACCTGCGCCTGCCGCCGCTGGCCAGCGTGCTGCAGGCGGAAAGCGGCGACAAGCGAGAAATCACCGTGCAGCTGGCAACCGTCATGACGGAAGTCGGGACTTTGGAAGTGCATTGCGTGGGCGAAGCCGACGCAGGCCAGCGCTGGCTGCTGGAATTTCAATTACGGGGCGAAGACGAAGCGCCGGCAGAAACGTCCAGCGTGCCGCCACGCGTGAAAGAAGCCATCGAGAAGATCGAGCGCATTTTCGGCGGCAAGGCGCAAAAGGTCGACGTCAAGGA
This sequence comes from Janthinobacterium sp. 67, assembly GCF_002797895.1. NCBI lineage: Bacteria > Pseudomonadati > Pseudomonadota > Betaproteobacteria > Burkholderiales > Oxalobacteraceae > Janthinobacterium > Janthinobacterium sp. 67. Next base: position 1,941,774 of record NZ_PGES01000001.1, read on the forward strand.
AGTACGCCAGCTGCGCCAGCACCTGGAACGGGGCTTGGGTGGACGCGAAAGCTGGGAGACTCCCCTGCTGCGCCAGCTGTTCGACGCCCTGATGCTGCGCGCGCGCGGCCGGCGCCGCTCCGCCGAGCATGAGCGGGTGTGGCTGAACCTGGCCGGCTACTGCCTGCGTCCCGGCTATGGCGATGCGCTCGATCCATGGCGCATCGAGCAGCTGTGGGCACTGTTCGACACGGGCGTCCAGCACCACAAGGACAACCAGGTGTGCGCCGAATGGTGGACCCTGTGGCGCCGGGTGGCCGGCGGCTTGAGCACGGAACAGCAATTGCGCCTGCTCGACGACTTCGCCTTCAATCTGCAAGCCGACGCGGCCCAGCGCGGCAGCCGCCCCGTCACGCTGGTGAACGGCAGCGACGACGACATGCTGCGCCTGGGCGCGTCGCTCGAGCGCATCCCGGGCGCCTACAAGGCGGAAGTGGGCGCCTGGCTGATCAAGCGGCTGGAGAAAGCCGGCAAGAAAGGCGAAGCGGCGGACACGAATACCTTGTGGGCGCTGGCCAGGGTCGGCGCGCGCCAGCCCTTCCACGGCAGCGCGCACGAAGTGGTCGACAGCGCCACCGTGTCCGATTGGCTGGCCGTGCTGCTGGCGCTGGACTGGAAGAAGACGGAACCGGCCGCGTTTGCCGCCGCCCACCTGGCGCGCATGACGGGCGACCGCTCGCGCGACATCGGCGACGAGCTGCGCGCCGCCATCCTCGCGCGCCTGAAAGCCGTCGGCGCCCCGTCCCTGTGGCAGGCCATGGTCAGCGAAGTGACGCAGCTGGACGAAGCGAATACCAAGCGCATGCTGGGCGAAGCACTGCCGCCGGGCTTGAAGCTGATAGGCTGACATCATTGATCACGTAGGTCGGATTAGCCCGGAGGGCGTAATCCGACAACATCGTCGGCAGCACCTGTCGGATTACGCGGCGTGCCGCCGCTAATCCGACCTACCCCTCGCTACGCTCCCCGCGATACCGTGGCAAACCGTCGGCCAGCTTCACCCACTCCAGTTGCGTGTCCGTATAAATATGGCTGTGCGGCGGCAGCTGTTCCGGGCTGTCCAGGCTACCGGTGGTCAGGCCCACCTCGTCCGCGTCGCGCTCATCCTCGAACGTCAGCTGCGTGCCGCAGCGGGGACAAAAACTGCGCGTGCAGTGTTCGCTGGAAGCATAGGGCGTGGCCTGTCCCCGCAGCCAGCGGAAGTTCGCCCGTGGCACGCTGAACCAGGCAACGAACGGCGCGCCCGACGCGCGGCGGCACATCGAGCAATGGCAGGCCGTTTCATGGAAGGCGCCCGTGCCCGCCTCGTAGCGCACGTCGCCGCATAAACATCCTCCGCTCAGCATGGCATCCTCCTGCAAAATGAAAAAGGCGCCCAGTGTAGCGCCGCTGCGGCGCCACGGTTTGCGCTAGATCAGGGCGATGATCAACAGCAGCACCGCCAGCGGCGCCTGCACCAGCACGATGCCCGGATGCGTGCGGCGCAGCCGGGCCCACACGGACAGGCCCGGCACTTCCACGTGCGGATGGTGGGCTTCATCGCGCAGCGACATCGCGTGCAGGAACATGCCGGCGATCAGGGGGCCGGGATTGACCCACCAGCCCTGCTCGAGCAAGCCGCGCGACAGGTAGATGGCCAGCGCGCCGATGGCCAGCGGCGAGGCCCATACCAGCGCCAGTATCAGACGGATGCCATAGAATTCGGCCAGGGTCCCCATGCGGTGCAAACGGCTGACATCGTGGTCTTCCATGCGCCGGTCGATGGCCAGCTCGGCGCGGCCGTACAGGGTCCACAGGCCGCCGAACAGGCAGCCCAGCAGCACGCCGATGACGATATCGGCCACGAACACCGCATATTTGTTGACGTCGGCCGTGCCGATGCCCAGCGAGGTGTGGGCGGCCGCGTGCAGGTGCAGGCCGGCCTGCTCGCCTTCGGCCGTCGTATAGCGGTCGCGCACGTCATACGTGCTGCCGATGTACACGACATCCTTGCGCAGCGCTCCGGCGTCCACGCCGGCCTGGCCATCGATCAGTTGGACGCGCGTGCGCGTGGGGTTCAGGAATTGCGGCGCCACGGCGGCCGGGTGGAACGGCGCGGTGACGGCATTCTGTTCGGCCGCCGCCCTGGCGTCGCCGCGGATGACGGGTTCGAACGCCCAGCGCGCCAGCTCCTTTTCGCTGTTCGTGCGCCGGGCCAGCTGGCACACGCGGCCGGCCAGCGCCAGCACTTCCTTTTGCTCGGACAAGGCGGCCGGCATGGGCTGCTTCTGTTCCTGCTCGTCGGCGCCATGCGCCAGCTCGAAGGCGACTGCCGCCAGCACGGGGCTTTTCAGCTCGATGCGCGTGACGGCGCCCATGCGCTCGCGGATGCGCGGACTGGCGAAATGAATGCCGGCCGCGCAGCGCGCACGTATCCACGACAGGTTCGCATTCTGGTCCGATTGTTCGGGCAGGATCAGCACCAGTTGACGGCCATCGGCGGCCAGCCGGTCGAGCAGGCGGTCCAGCGGCCGCTCGCCCGCCTTGTGCTGTTCGTACACGGCCGGCGCCAGGTCCAGGTCGATGGCCAGCACCTTGCTGCCGCGCGCGGCGGCGCTGGCGATCAACTGCTCCAGGCGCGAGCGCTCCAGCGGTTCGCGCTCGTCGAAGACCTGTTCGAACGCGGGCTGGTCGATTTCGATGATGCCGGGCCGGTAGGCGGCGCCCGGGTCCTTGCCCCGGTCCAGCAACTGTTCCTGCGCCGCGCTGGCCCGCAGCATGGCCGCATCGAGCCATTCGAGCACGTGAAACCCTTCCAGCGCCAGCATCAGCGCGGCGATCAGGCTGGCGCCGATCACGTGGTGCAGCAGATGCGTGCCCGTCAGCTTGAAGGCCGATCCAAGCTGGGCGGCCGGCCACAGCAGGCGCCGCCAGAGCGGCGGGCGTGGTTGATCCGGCGGGCTGGCTTCCACGGTGTATTCCCCTTGCGTGCGATGCCTGAATTGCCATTCAGGCAATAAATGATGACGAAAGGATAGTGTATTGCAGTTGTGCCCGTTTCGCCGCACGGCTGGCACGGGCCAACCTGGCAGCCTACTGCGGCCTGGCCAGCAGCAGCTTGCCCAGCGCTTCAAAGGCCGGCGTGGTGGTCGGATCGTTGGCCGCGTTGGCCGCCGTCGGCGTCGAGGCGAAACGCACGATCACCATTTCCGCTTTCGGATCGATGTAGATGCGCTGGCCGTACACGCCGCGCGCCATGTAGGCGCCATGGTCATTATGCGTGACCCACCACATGTCGCGGTAGCTCCAGCCCTTGAGCAAATCGTAGCCGCCCTTGGCGAACAGCTGCTTGTCGCCGCCACGGCGGATATCGTCGACGGCCGCCTGCGGGATGATTTGCTGGCCGTTGTAGCGGCCGTCGTTGCGCAGCATCTCGCCGAAGCGGGCCAGGTCGCGCAAGCCCGCGCTCAAGCCGCCGCCGGCAAACGGCGTACCCGTCGAATCGACCGACATATAGGCATCCTGCTCGGCGCCCAGCTTTTGCCAGACATGCTCGGACAGGTAGTCGTTGACGTTCCGCCCCGTGACCCTGGCGATGATCCATCCCAGCACGTCCGAATTGACCGTGCGGTAGCCGAAGCCCTCGCCATGTTTTCCCTCATGCCGCACCGTCTGCAGATACTCGAAATAACTGCGCGGTCCCGTGTAATCCTTGGGCTTGGGCAGCGGATTGCCGGCCGCCGCGTGCTGCCACACTTCCGCGTTCGGGTCGGCGTAATCTTCGCTGAATTTCAGGCCCGTGGTCATGTCGAGCACCTGGCGCACGGTGGCGTCGCCAAACGCGGATTTGGCCAGTTCCGGCACGTACTCGGCCACCTTCTTGCCCGGATCGAGCTTGCCTTCGGCCACCAGGGCCGCGCCGATGGTGCCCATCACGGACTTCGTCACCGACATGGCGGCATGCTGGCCGCCCTCCTTCAATACGCCGAAATAGCGTTCGTACACGATGCGGCCCCGGTGCAGCACGACGATGCCGTCCGTGTAATTGGCGCCCAGCGACTGCTCCCACGTCATCGTCTCCTTCGCGCCCAGTGGCGTGAAGCGCAGGCCGTCGATATCCTTGCGCAGCGCGCGCCGCAAAGGCAGGGGCGCGGTCAAGCCGCGTGACACTGCCACCGTCGGCATCAGCTGGCGGAAGTGCGACACGCTCCAGCGCAGCTGCGGAAAATTGAAATAGCTGCCATCGTCGAAGCGGATGATTTTATCGGCCGGCGGCGGCGCGCCCACCATCCATTGCAATGCGGCCGGGTCGCTGGCGGCGGCCGACAGCGGCGCCGTCGTCTCTGCCGCATGGGCGCCGGCGGCCAGCGCCAGGCAGGCGGCGGCCAGGGCCAGGCGGCGGGTTGGTGGCAGTGTCGTCATGCATTTCTCCTGTCATGGCTGGCGCCGGCGGCGGCGCTCGCTTCATGCGATGCATGCTAACAGAGAAACTTTTTTATCTTGTTCTACGGCATCCTATTGTGCGGGCCACACGCTGAGACCATCGTCTCACGCGCGCGCCATGCTGCAGCGCAGGATGCGCGGCCTGGCGCTTCGTGCTACAAACGAAAACACCATAAAAACTGACACGAGACACTGGAGAGCGCCATGCCCTACGTCCGCCAGACCAGCCATATCGACCGCGTGCGCGACCTGATCGCCGGCCGTATCGTCAATCCGGGCGCCGATACGGCCAGGCTCGCGTCGTCGTACCGGCGCTCGCTGGACGACTACCGGCTCGACCCCGCTTCCACCACGGGGCCGCGCATCCTGACGGGCGCCGAATTGCGCGCCATCCAGCAGTCCGAGGAAGATTTTCTGCGTTCCACGGGCCAGTGCCTGCCGCGCCTGCACGCCATGGTGCGTGAAGCGGGCTATTGCGTCATCCTCGCCAATGCGCGCGGCGTGACGATCGATTACGCGGTCGACACGGACCAGCGCAAGGATTTCAAGAAGGCTGGCCTGTACCCCGGTTCGTGCTGGTCGGAAGAAGAGGAAGGCACGTGCGGCATCGCCTCCGTGCTGCTCGACCACGAAGCCATCACCGTGCACAAGACCGACCATTTTCGCGCCGCGTTCACGGGCCTGACCTGCAGCGCCGCGCCGATCTTTTCGCCGCACGGCGACTTGATCGGCGTGCTCGATGCGTCGGCCTTGCGTTCACCCGACGCGCGCGACAGCCAGCGCCTCGTCAAGCAGCTGGTGCGGCAAGGCGCGACCCTGATCGAGGACGGTTTTTTCCTCAAGTCCTACAGCCATTGCTGCATCCTGCTGGCGCACCGCAACCGCCACTTCGTGGAAGTGCAGCCGGAGATACTGCTCGCCATCGACGAACATGGCGACATCGTCGCCGCCAACCGCTGCGCGCGCGACGTCATCGCGGGCCTCGGCAGCCTGCCGCGTCCCGTCGCCGAGGTGCTGGAAGTGCTTGCCGAACGGCTGTTCGATGCGCGCGCGGGACGCAGTCTGCTGTCCTTGCGCCTGGCCGGCGGCAGCACCTGGCTGCATGCGCGCGTGCGCGCGCCGCAGCGACCGGCCAAGGCGCGTCCGCGCGCCATGCGCGAGGCGCCCGCCGCGCAAGACGTGGTGGCCTACACGGCGCCGGAACTGGCCGAACGCACGCGCATCGTCCACGCCATGACCGCCGCCAAATGGCGCCCGCTGCAGGCGGCCGCCATGCTGGGCATCTCGCGCGCCACCCTGTACCGGCGTCTCAAGCAGCTGCACATCGTGGCGCCGCACCGGCAATGATGCGACAAACGCGCTGAGACTTCCGTCTCAGTAGCGGCCATGCTGCGCTGCGCAATGCGGCGCCGGAACGCCAGTGTTACAACATCGTCAGCGGCAACACAGCCGCATCCCATCATAAAGTCAGCAGACTTGGAGGAGACACGATGCTAACCGATATCAACCCGCACGACCTGGCCGTGGCCGGCGTCCTGGAACAGCTCGAAGGCTTTCTTCGCGCCAGCGACGGCACGGGTGCCGCGCAACTGTTCGAACAGGACGGCTACTGGCGCGACCTGGTGCTGTTTACCTGGAACCTGAAAACCCTGGAAGGCCGCGAACAGATCGCCGCCATGCTGTCCGCCCAACTGGGCGCCGTGCAGCCGGTCTCCATCCGCATCGCCGATGGCGAACATGCGGTGGAAGCCGGCGGCGTGCTGCAAAGCTGGATCACGGTGGAAACGAACGTGGCGCGCGGCGTGGGCTTCATCCGCATCCGCGACGGCAAGATCTGGACCCTGCTCACCACCATGAGCGAATTGAAGGGGTTTGAGGAAGCCAAGGGCGGCCGTCGGCCCATGGGCGCGGAACACGGCGCGCGCACCAACCGCAGCAGCTGGCTCGAGCACCGCGAGAAGGAAGCGGCGGAACTGGGCTACGCGCGCCAGCCCTACTGCGTCATCATCGGCGGCGGCCAGGGCGGCATCGCGCTCGGTGCGCGCCTGCGCCAGCTGAACGTCCCCACCATCATCATCGAGAAAAACGCGCGCCCCGGCGACAGCTGGCGCAAGCGCTACAAGTCCTTGTGCCTGCACGACCCCGTCTGGTACGACCACATGCCCTACATCCCGTTCCCCGACAACTGGCCCGTCTTCACGCCGAAGGACAAGGTCGGCGACTGGCTGGAAATGTACACCAAGGTGATGGAACTGAACTACTGGGGTTCGACTTCCTGCGAATCGGCCAGCTTCGACGAAGCCACGGGCGAGTGGACGGTGCAGGTGCTGCGCGACGGCCAGCCCGTCACCCTGAAACCCAAGCAGCTGGTGCTGGCCACGGGCATGTCGGGCAAGGCGAACATGCCGAAGTTCAAGGGCATGGAGGTGTTCCAGGGCGAGCAGCAGCACTCGTCGCAGCATCCGGGACCGGACGCGTACGTGGGCAAGAAGGTGGTCGTCATCGGCGCGAACAATTCCGCGCACGATATCTGCGCCGCCCTGTGGGAAGCGGGCGTGGACGTGACCATGGTACAGCGCTCGTCGACGCACATCGTCAAGTCCGATTCGCTGATGGACCTGGCCTTGGGCGACCTGTATTCGGAACGGGCGCTGGCCGCCGGCATGACGACGGCCAAGGCCGACCTGACGTTCGCCTCGATCCCGTACAAGATCCTGGCCGACTTCCAGAAGCCCGTCTTCAAGGCCATCCGCGAACGCGATGCGGACTTTTATGCGCGCCTGGAAGAACGGGGCTTCATGCTGGACTTTGGCGACGACGATTCCGGCCTGTTCATGAAGTACCTGCGCCGCGGCTCCGGCTACTACATCGACGTGGGCGCCTCCGAGCTGGTCGCCGAGGGCAAGATCAAGCTGAAAAGCGGCGTCGGCGTGCAGGAATTGAAAGCCCATTCCATCGTGCTGTCCGACGGTACGGAACTGCCAGCCGACCTGGTGGTGTACGCCACCGGCTACGGCTCCATGAATGGCTGGGCGGCCGACCTGATCTCTCCGGAGGTGGCGAACAAGGTGGGCAAGGTATGGGGACTCGGGTCAAGCACGACGAAGGACCCTGGCCCGTGGGAGGGCGAACAGCGCAATATGTGGAAACCCACGCAGCAGCAGGCGCTGTGGTTCCACGGCGGTAACCTGCACCAGTCGCGCCATTATTCCCAGTACCTGTCGCTGCAACTGAAGGCGCGCATGGAAGGGTTGAACACGCCCGTGTATGGGCAGCAGGAGGTGCATCACCTGGCGTGATACCGACTACCTGGACGAAAAAAAACGGCGGGCTATTTGCCCGCCGTTTTTTTCAGCTTCAAACCAAGAGCAAAAACTGGGGTCGGACCCTCAGGGTCCGACCCCGGCAGTGCAGATATCGGGTCTAAAAATTACTGTTTGATGGCTTCGATGGCGAAGGTCAACGTGACATCATCGCTGACGGCCGGCGCATATTTGCCGGCGTTGAACTCCGAGCGCTTGATCTTGGCCGTGGCATTGGCGCCGCAAGCGTCTTTCTTCAGCATCGGGTGCGGTGCGCAGGCGAACGAGGTGACGGTCAGGGTCACTGGTTTGGTCACGCCTTTCAGGGTCAAATTGCCTTCAACGGAGGCCAGCTTGTCGCCGTCGAAGTTGAACTTGGTCGACTTGTAGGTGGCGACCGGATACTTGGCCGTGTCGAGGAAGTCTTCGCCCTGGATGTGCGAGTTGAACAGGGTCGAACCCGTGTCGACGGATTTGGTGTCGATCAGCACTTCGACGGCGCCCGTCTTGGCGGCGCGGTCCAGCGTGACCTTGCCGGTGGTGTTATTGAAACGGCTTTGCTGCGTCGAGAAGCCCATGTGGGTGTACTCGAAACGGGGGAAAGTGTGGCTGCCATCGATGACGTAGACTTCAGGAGCGGCAAAAGCGGACAGGGAGAAGCCGGCGGCGGCGATAAAGGCGAGCAGTTTTTTCATGATGGATTCCTGATAGGAGTGGAGGATGTCAAAACCGCAAGCAGCTGCAGGCGGGAAGCGCTGCGGCTGATTGTCCGGCTTCAGTTGCAACAGATTATGCATGGCATGAAGATCGATGTAAAACGGAAAATATACCTAGTTAGCATCGAAAAAATCGATAATAACGGCAGCGATGTCCGTGACGGCGTCTTCTGCTGCCGATTATTGTCTGCATTGCCAAAAATATCCAGCGTTATCAGATCATCAAATGAGAATGATTCTTGTTATTATTCTCCAGGATTGCTATCATCACGGCCCTGGCGGGCATGCAGCGCCGCCTTGATTCATCCATAATAGAGCAGAACACAGCACAGAAAAAAACATGACGGCCACCCGCCACACCCGCCACGCTATGCGCACCTTGAAGGCGCTTCCCGCCGCCTCCCCGCTCCGCAGCCACGGCCCCACGGCCGGCGCCCTCGCCTGATGCGGCAACCGCACGCCCGGACGCCGCTGCCTGAAGCGCATGGCGCACGCCTGCGCCGCTGGGCGTGGACGGCCGCCGGCGCCCTGATGGTGCTGCTGGGGATCATCGGCGCCATGCTGCCCGTCATGCCGACGACGATTTTCCTCATCCTCGCCCTCGCCTGCTTCAGCCGCGCCTCGCCGCGCCTCGAACACTGGCTGCTGCACCATCGCCGCTTCGGTCCGCCGCTGCGCCAATGGCGCGAGCACCGCGCCGTCTCGCGGCGCGGCAAGGTCATGGCTTGCCTGGGCATGGCCATCGGCTTTGTCGCCATGTGCCTGGGCCATCCGCCGTGGTGGGTCATCGCCATGGTGGGCGCCATGGAAATCGCCGTGCTCGTCTACCTGCTGCGGCGCCCCGAAGGTCCCGCCGCCACCGGGGCAGAATCTGCCCGCGAAGAAGGCAATGGCGGGCAGTAAACGGCCCTGTCCACGTCGAAGAAACGGCAAGTGAGCCGAACCGCACATAAAAGTACCGCGAGGCGTCCGCAGGGCGCGGCGAACTTTTCACCAGGATACGGCTCCCGCACGCCCCTCCACGCGATTAAATTCGGCAAGAACACCGCTTTCCCGCTTTTTTGACTTGAAAACGGACGCATAGACATTATTTGCATATTCAAAGCAAGATTCTGTCGTAGGAGTAATAACACGATCGGAGGTATACTACGCAACCGACGTAACAGGCTGGGCGATTTGGCCCCTGCAAGCGCGCCTGTCACGGTCCAATAAAAAAGGAAACACTGCATGACCACATCCCACCGTACGCCGGTGATTCGCATCGATGGCGCGAACAAGACCTTCGCGCTGCCCAAAGGCGAACAATTCCACGCGGTCAAATCGGTCACGCTGGAAGTCTATCCCGGTGATATTTTCGGCCTGATCGGCAAGAGCGGCGCCGGCAAATCGACCCTGCTGCGTCTGATTAACCTGCTCGAGCGTCCCGACAGCGGCACGATTACCGTGGCCGGGCGCGAATTGACGAGCCTGAGCAAGAGCGACTTGCGCGATGCGCGCCAGAACATCGGCATGATTTTCCAGCAGTTCAATCTGCTGCAGAATGCCACCGTCTTCGACAACGTCGCCTTCCCCCTGAAAATCCATGGCACGACCAAGGGCGAGCAGATCGCCGCCCGGGTCGAGGAGTGCCTGGCACTGGTCGGCCTGTCCGACAAGCTGCACAGCTATCCGGCCCAATTGTCCGGCGGGCAGAAGCAGCGCGTGGCCATCGCCCGCGCGCTGGCCAGCCACCCCGACGTGCTGCTGTGCGACGAGCCGACGTCCGCGCTGGACGCGGAAACGACGCGCGCCCTGCTCGACACCCTGCGCGACATCAATGCGCGCCTCGGCGTGACCATCGTCATCGTCAGCCATGAGCTGTCGGTGCTGGGCGCCATCTGCAACCGCGTCGCCGTCGTGGAAAAAGGCGCCATCGCCGAACAATTCGACTTGAGCGACACGGCTACCCCGCGCAAGACGGCGCTGGGACGCGAGCTCGCTTATTACGGCACCGAGGCGTTTGAAGCCACCGCATGGAAGGATGCAACACATGTTTGAAGAATCGATCAATAACGTCATCAACCTGCTGCCGGAAATCTGGGTGGCGCTGGGCCAGACCATGACGATGCTGGGCATTGGCCTCACGGCCGCCATCCTGGTCGGCGGCCCGCTGGGCATCTTGCTGTTCCTCGTATCGGAAGGCCAGTCGCTGGAAAACCGTCCGCTGTCGATGATCCTCGGCTGGCTGGTCAATACCGTACGCAGCTTCCCCTTCATCATCCTGCTCGTCGCCCTGACGCCGTTTACGCGCATCATCGCGGGCACCTCGATCGGCCCGCTGGCGGCCAGCGTGCCGCTGTCGTTCGCCGCCATTCCCTACCTGGCGCGCCTGGTGGAACAGAACCTGCGCGAAGTGCCGCGCGGCGTGATCGAGGCGGCGCACGCCATGGGCGCGTCGGAAATGCAGATCATCTTCCGCGTGCTGCTGGTCGAAGCGCGTTCCGGCCTCGTGCTGGCGCTGACCGTGCTGTCGATCAGCTTCCTGTCGTATTCGGCCGTGGCCGGCGTGGTGGGCGGCGGCGGCATCGGCGACCTGGCCATCCGCTACGGCTACTACCGCTTCGAGACGGACATCATGGTCGCCACCGTGGCCATCCTGATCGTGCTGGTGCAAACCATCCAGTTCGCCGGCACGCGCATCGCCAAGCGCCTCGACAAACGTTAATTCATCTTCAGTATTTCAGTACAAGGAAAAGCATGAACCACATTCGCCGCACCCTGCTCGTCGCCGCCACCAGCCTGGCCTTCGCCACCGCCGCCCACGCCAAGGACCCGAAAGAACTCGTCATCGGCACCAGTTCCGGCCCGTATTCGGACCAGCTGAAGCTGGGCATCAAGCCCATCCTGGAAAAACAGGGCTACAAGGTCAAGATCGTGGAATTCAACGACTACGTGCAGCCGAACTACGCGCTGGCCGAAGGCTCGCTGGACGCCAACGTGTTCCAGCACATCGTCTATCTGACCAAGTTCGCCACCGATAACAAGCTGCCATTGAGCCCCCTGATCACCGTGCCGACCATGCCGATCGGCCTGTACGGCGGCAAGCAAAAATCCTTGGCTGACGTCAAGAACGGCGCCACCATCACCATGCCGAACGACCCGACCAACCAGGCGCGCGCGCTGGTGATGCTGGCCAAGATGGGCTGGATCAAACTGAAACCGAACGTCGACCCGCTGCGCGCGTCCGAGCGCGACGTGCTGGAAAACCCGAAGAAGCTGAAGCTGGTGCCGCTGGAAGCGGCGCAGCTGCCACGTTCGCTGGCGGACGCCGACTACGCTTTCGTCAACGGCAACTTCGCCCTGGCCGCCGGCATGAAGCTGACCTCGGCCCTCGCCGTGGAAAAGATCTCGGACAGCTACATCAACCTGGTCGCCATCCGCACGGCCGACAAGGCCAAGCCATGGGTCAAGGACCTGGAAGCGGCCTACCGCTCGCGCGCCTTCCTCGACGCGACGAACAAATACCTGGCCGGCTACGAAAAGACGGACTACCAGCTGGCGCTGGAAAAGACGCTGAAAAAATAAACGGTACGCTTGAAACGTAAAAAAGGACGGCTGTTGCCGTCCTTTTTTTTCGCCCGCGCTGCGCGGGCATGCCTATACTTAGAAGCGGTAACCGACGCCGACGCCGATCAGGAGAGGATCGACCTTGACTTCGCTGGCCTTGGCGCCACCGATGAAGACGTCGCTGCGGATCTGCACTTTCTTGATGTCGAAGTTCAGGGACCAGTTTTTATCCAGTTTGTAGTCGACACCGGCTTGCAGCGAGTAACCCCAGCTGTCGTGTTCCAGGCGGCCGGCGCCGTTCAGCAATTTCACGTCCGAGATATTCGTGTAGTTGATGCCGGCACCCACGTAAGGGCTGAACTGTTTTTCAGGCATGAAGTGGTATTGCAGCGACAGGGTCGGCGGCAAGTGCTTGAAGGTACCGATATTGTTGCCGTCGAGCTTGACGTCATGCTTTTGCGGGTAGGTCAGAATCAGCTCGGCAGCGATATTCGGGGTGAAGAAGTACGAAATATCGATTTCAGGAATCGTCTTGCTGCTGACCGTCAAACGGTCGGATGCGCCGACGCCACCAACAGGAGCAGATTTATCGGCCGGATCGAGGTGCACGGCGCGCGCACGGACCAGCCATGGGCCTTCCTGTGCCATTGCGTTGCTGGCGAATGCGCCGATGGCGGCCAGGACGATTGCTGCTGCAGTTGCGGACTTTTTCATTCTAGTTCCCTCTTTTTGTCGTTAAGTAACGCTGCGAAGTCTAAGAGTGCAGTGCAACAAAAACTTTGATCCACATCAAATAGTGCTAGATGGCATCAACAGAGGGATTTTTTCCTTTGCCCAGGTCAAGAAAATGCGGCAGCGCGTCAATTCGCTTCGGCAAACAGGCCGGCGACCCAGTCGGCAAACACGCGCACGCGCGGCGACAGTTGCCGGTGATGGGGATACAGCACGGAGACAGGCAAGGGATCGGGACGCATTTCGGCCAGCACTTCCACCAGTTCGCCCGCCGCCAGCGCCGACTCCAGGTGATAACGGGGCGCCTGGATCAGACCCATGCCCGCGCGGCAGCAGGCGTGATACGCGTCCGCATTGTTGACGGACAGCGTGCCCGGCAAGGCCACGCTGTGGCGCTGGCCATCCACCTTGAAATCGAAAGGCCAAACCTTGCCCGTCTGGGCGGAAAAAAAATTGACGGCGCGGTGGCCCGCCAGTTGCGCCAGATTCTCGGGCGTGCCGTGCCTGGCCAGGTAGGCGGGGCTGGCGCAGGTAAGCTGTTCGAGCAGCGCCACCCGGCGCGCCACCATCGACGAGTCGCCCAATTCCCCCGCGCGCAGCACGCAATCGACGCCTTCGCGCACCAGGTCGACGAGGCGGTCGCCCATGCCGATTTCCAGCTCGATCAGCGGGTAGCGGGCGCAGAACCGGTCCAGCACGGGCATGACGAAATGCATGGCCAGGGTCGCGTGCAAGTCGACGCGCAGCTTGCCGGCCGGCTGCCGCGCCGCCGAACTGAACACGGCTTCCGTTTCTTCCAGGTCCGCCAGCAGGCGCACGCAGCGCTGGTAATACGCCTCGCCATCGGGCGTGGGCGTCACTTGCCGCGTGGTCCTCTGCAGCAAGCGCACGCGCAGCCGCGCTTCGAGTTGCTTGATCGCATGCGTGACGGTCGCCTTCGGATAGCCGAGGTCATGCGCGGCCTGCGTGAAACTGCGCAACTCGACAATGCGCGTAAATATCCGCATCGCATCAAATCTATCCATGCCCTGCTCCATTGTTATTCATTACTGCACAGTACGGCGATTTTACCGTGCACTCTGCAAAAGTGGATATCAGAAGCAACAGCAAGACTGACGCACACCATACAAATGAGAATAGTAATGATTATCATTTGCGATATAATGAATGACCTCGCTAGACGACTACAAAAGGAATGGGAGACATGGATATATTGAGGGAACTGCGTGAATCGGGCTTGAAAGTGACCATCCCCCGCTTGCGGATTCTGCAGCTGTTTCAAGAAGGGGGCATCAAGCACCTGAGTGCGGACGATGTCTACAAGCTCTTGCTGGCCGAAAAGATCGACGTGGGCCTGGCCACCATCTACCGCGTGCTGATGCAGTTTGCCGAAGCGGGCATTTTGTTTCGCCGCCACTTCGAATCGGGCCACGCCGTCTTCGAACTGAACGAAGGCCAGCACCATGACCACCTCGTTTGCACCGGTTGCGGCAAGGTTGATGAATTCGTCGATGAAGGGATCGAGCTGCGCCAGAACGAAATCGCCGCCGAACGGGGCTTCGTGCTGCACGAGCACGCGCTGTCGCTGTACGGCACCTGCGCCGAGTGCACGGCCAAGAAAATCCCGCCGCGCCGGGTCTGAGGGTGCATCGGGTATCTGGGTGCCGCTGCCTTGCGGTAAGATTCGCCCAAGCTTGAAAAAGGATCGCCCATGTACATCGGAGAAATCGCCCGCCTGGCGGGCACCTCGCCCAAAGCCTTGCGCCACTATGAAGCGCTGGGCTTGCTGGGCGACGTGCGCCGCTCGGGCGCCTATCGCGTCTACACGCAGCAAGACCTGGCGCAAGTCAAACTGATACGCCAGGCGCAGGTGCTGGGCTTCCGCCTGGCCGAACTGCTGCCCGTCCTGGCCGGCGACGACACGGACTGGGCCGCCCTGTCGCAGCACATCGCCGCCAAGCGCGCGCAGGTGCGGCAGGATATCGCCCGCCTGCGCCAGCTCGACGCGCAACTGGCCGACATCGGCACGGAAATCGGCGACTGCCTGGCGCGCCAGCGTCTGCAAGAGGCCGCTTGACTCTGCCACTAGGGGCAGGCTTTAGCATGCAAGCTCTTCTTTAACGGACAGCCTGCATCATGACCAAGACGACACCCAAGCGCATTTTGATACTCCTCGGCCACCCGTCCAGCGACAGCTTTTGCGCCGCCCTGGCCGAGGCCTACGCCGCCACGGCCCGCAACGCAGGCCACACCGTGCGCGAACTGCGCCTGGGCCAGCTGGACTTCGACCAGAACCTGCACGAGGGCTACCGCCAGGTGCAGCCGCTGGAAGCGGACTTGCTGGCGGCGCAGGAAGCCATCAACTGGGCCGAACACCTGGTGTTCGCCTACCCGATCTGGTGGGGCGGCGCGCCGGCCCTGCTGAAAGGCTTCGTCGACCGCGTCTTCCTGCCGGGCTTTGCCTTCAAGTATCGCCCGGGCAAGGCCTTCCCGGCACAGCTGCTGAAGGGCCGCACGGCCCAGCTGCTGGTGGCGATGGATACGCCGCCCTGGTATTTCCGCTGGGTCTACCACATGCCCGGCATCCACCAGCTGCGCAAGACGACGCTGGAATTTTGCGGCGTCAAGCCCGTCAGGGTGGCCAGTTTCGGCCCCATGATCGATTCCACCGAAGCGCAGCGCGCGCGCTGGCTGGAACAGGCGCAGGCGCTGGCCCGGCGCCTGTAACTTGCTTGCCATGCAGCCATCTTGCATACGGTTTTGACAAGCTCGTAATCAAGCCGTCATATTCAAAGGCTACCATGATGATATTGCCTGTTTGTCAGTCGCCTTGCTCTCGCGACAACAAGGGTCCGATCGTCATCTAAAGGTAGCCGCTGTGGAGTTCAACGCTTCTCGATTGCATCTTCCCCGTTTTCGCACGTCCGTGGCAGCCGACCTGTGCATTCCCACGGAATCCGTGCAGGCCGACGCCAGCAATTTCGCCGTGCTGGAACTGTTCACGGAACGGCGCGATATGATGAGCCTGCCCGTCACGGAGCAGCACAAACCCATCGGCTTGATCAGCCGTAACATCTTCATGTCGCAGATGTCCAAGCCCTTCTATCACGAGGTGTATGGCAAGAAGAGCTGCATCGCCTTCATGGACAAGGAGCCGCTGATCGTCGATGGCGCCATGAGCATCGAAGACCTCACCTTCCGCGCCGTCGAAGCGGGCGAGAAGGCGCTGGCCGACGGTTTCATCATCACCGAGGATGGCGCGCTGGCTGGCGTGGGTTTCGGCTTGCAGCTGATGAACGTGGTGGCCACCATGCAGGCGGAAAAGAACCGGCAGATCATGCACAGCATCGATTACGCCAGCGTGATCCAGCGCGCCCGGCTGCGCACCTCCGATGCGGAACTGCGCGCCACCCTGCCCGACGCGCATCTGGAATGGCAGCCGCGCGACGTCGTCGGCGGCGACTTCTACTTTTTCGAACGCCATGCGGGCGGCTGGTTCGCCGCCATCGCCGACTGCACGGGCCACGGCGTGCCGGGCGCCTTCATGACCCTGATCGCCTCGTCGGCCCTGAGCCAGGCACTGCGCGAACTGGGGCCGCATGATCCGGCGGCCCTGATCGGCGCCGCCAGCCGCGCCATCAAGACCCTGCTGGGCCAGGATGCGGGCGGCGGCGAAGCCGCCGGCCACGCGGGCTCGAACGACGGCATGGATTGCGCCTTTTTGTGCTACGACACGGCCAGCGCCAGCCTGCGTTTCGCGGGGGCGAAACTGGCGCTGCACGTGGTGGCGCCGGGTGAAGAGGCCGTGCGCGCCATCGACGGCGCGCGCATGGGCGTGGGCTATGTCGACACGCCGGCCGGCTACTGCTGGCACAACGAGACGCTGGCCATACCCCCCGGCAGCCTGCTGTTCCTCACCACCGACGGCTTGCTCGACCAGATCGGCGGCGCGCGCGACATCGCCTACGGCAAGCGGCGCATGCGCGAGCAGCTGCTGGCGCGGCGCGACGCTCCCGCCGGCGCGGTGGCGGCGGCGCTGCTGCAGGACAGTGCCGCGTGGCAGGGAGCGCAGCCGCGCCGCGACGACCTGACCTTTTTCTGTTTCCGCCTGTAGTTTTGGCCCCATCGAGCCACCTTATCAACAAGACACCGGGTCACCGGCTAGCCAGGAGCACGGACGTGCTGTACGAAGAATTCAACGAGTTTTGGGATGTGGCGCGCAAGCGCAACATCATCTTTTTTTACGTGGGCTATTTCTCGCAGCACGTGGTGAACGCCATTTCCGAAACCATCAAGGCGCGCCTCGATACGGCCGGCGCGGCCGGGCCCACGCGGCGGCGCATCTTTTCCTCGTTCATCGAGATGTCGCAAAACATCATGCACTATTCCGCCGACAGCCTGACGCCCGACGCGCAGCTGGACCAGCAGATGCGGCGCGGCTCGTTTTGCATCGGCACGCGCGGCGACAGCTTTTTTCTGCTGTGCGCCAACCCCGTCTCGACGGACAACGTGGCGCAGATCCGCGCCCGCCTGGAGCCGCTGCACACCATGACGATGGAGGAAATCCGCCTGGCCTATAAAAAGGCCCTGCGCGAGGAAGCGCCGGCCGACAGCAAGGGCGCGGGCCTGGGTTTTCTCACCATGGCGCGCGACGCCAGCGAGCCGCTGGAATTCGAATTCGTCCAGGATCCCCAGGAACCGGGCCACACCATCTTCTGCATCAAAGCCATCATTTGAAAGAGCCGACTCAGGAAAGCATATGCAATTACCGTCACCACTGTTCATCGCCGCGACCCCGAGTTCGCCCGAAATCGACTTCCGTTTCGAGCAGCACACCCTGTCGATCAAGGGCGAGTCGTATCCGGAAAACGCGGCCGCCTTCTATGGCCCGCTGATCGCCTCCGTGCGCGCCTACCTGGAAGGCTGCCGCGAAGCGGCCATCACCGTCAACGTCTCGCTGGCCTACTTCAACAGCTCGAGCACGAAGATGCTGTTTACCCTGTTCGACACCCTGAACCAGGCAGCCATCGATGGCAACCATGTGCGCCTGAACTGGTACCACGACGAGGACGACGACACCATCCTGGAATTCGGCGAGGAACTGCAGCAGGATTTCACGGCGCTGGACTTCCACGACCATCCCGTGCAAGGCAGCTAGGGCATGCGCGCCGCCCTCTCCGAGTCCGGCCTGGAGCCCGACCTGTTCACCGTGGAAGCGGCGGCGCTGGCCGCCGCCCGCCGCATGCACGCCGACGCCAACGCCTCGGGCGCGGAACAGCGGCGCGTGCTCGGTGAGCTGATCATCCACTACGAACGGCTGATGCGCGAGACGCGGCGCCTGATCGGCCGCAGCGACCGCGCCGAGCGCGACATGCATCTGCTGAACCGCCAATTGCAAACCCTGGCCGGCCAGCTCGAATACCGCGCCACGCACGATCCGCTGACGGGCGCCCTGAACCGTGGCGCCGTGATCGACCACGCGTCGCGCTGCCTGGCGCAGGGCGACATGGCGCTGATCGTGCTCGATATCGACCTGTTCAAGCAGGTCAACGACGACTTCGGCCACCCGGCCGGCGACGGCGTGATCCAGGCCGTGGTTGACTGTCTGAAAGGGTTGCTGGGACAGGAGACGGCCATCGGCCGGGTCGGCGGCGAAGAGTTTTCCGTCGTCTGGCCCACCTCCTCGCGCGACGACGCGGCGCAAGTGGCGCAGCGCATCTGCGACACCGTCGGGCGCCAGCGCCATGCGGCGCCCATCACGCGCGCCATCACCGTCAGCGTGGGCCTGAGCTGGAACCGCGCCGGCACCCCTTTCGAGACGGCCTACAGCCACGCGGACCAGGCCCTGTACCAGGCCAAGCGCGAAGGACGCAACTGCGTGCGCCAGTGGCTGGAAAGCTGAATCAGCGCACTGAATCAGCGCAGCTGTTCGCGCGCCATGCTGCCGTCGCGGCGCATGGCCGCCGCCGCCCGCTGCATGGCCGCCACCTGCGCCTCGGGCAGTTGCTTGTTGCAGGCCAGGTAGGTCTGCACGCGGTTGAAAGTCAGCAGCGGCACCACCTTGCCCGCCCATTCCTTGCCCACAAATGGCTTGCTGCCCACGGCCATGCCCACGGCCCACAGGTCGATGCGCCCCAGCAGCAGCTTTTGCGGATTGAGCCACTCCTGCGTCACGGGCGCCACGGTCATGCCGCGCTGGCGCAGGTAGTCGTCGCGCGCGTCGCCGAGCACCGTGCCGATCACCAGGCCGCGTGCATCGGCCAGCGTGTGTAGTGTGAGGTGTCGCTCGGCCAGGCCGTAGAGTATCCATTCCGCTTCGTTGAGGGGGCCGATCCAGCGAAATTGCGCTTCGCGCTCCTGCGTGCGGCTGGTGGAATAGATGCAGGTGTCGGGCTCGCGCAGCGCCTGCGCATACGCGCGCTTCCACGGCAGCAGCTCGATGCTGTAGGAAACACCGGCGCGCGCCATGATGTCGCGCACCTTGAGCGTTTCGCGTCCCACGACGACATTGCCTTCCATCATGCTCGAGGGCGGCAAATGCTCGCCGACGATGCGCACGTCGGCCGCCGCGGCCAGCGCCGGCATCAGCAGCGCCACTGCCAGCAGCCGCGCCATGCTTGCTTGTTTCATGCTTGCTTTCTTCTGCCACAGGATTCCAGCCGATGTTACCACCGGCCCGCAGTTATGCCGGAATAGAAACTGGAATCGCCCCGTCATTCGTATCAAAAGCACGGGATTCTCATCGAGTGTGTTGCGGATTGGTGTCGAAACGACCTGTCGCCAGGAACAAGCCGCTACCTGACCTGCCTCCTCCCGGCTTCAGTCGGCGGTGGTCCCGTGGACATGTTTTGCCACCAGCTCCGCCAGCATGCGCGCGGGAGCGCTCAGGCTTGCCTGGGAGCGGCGTACCAGGCCGATATCGCGATGGAAGGTGTGCGGCCCCAGGTCGACAACGCGTACTGCCGCCGGCCATCGCCGGTGGGCGGCAGTCTGCGGCAGCAAGGCGACGCCGACGCGATTGGCCACCAGCTTGACGATCGCATCGAGTTCGTCGACTTCGCACACTTCGCGCAAGGGCAAATGCATTTTCCGCAGGAAGCGGTCGACCTGGCGCCCGCCGAACGAGGCGCGGTCATAGCGGACGAAAGGCTGCTGCGACAGCAACTCCACCCAGTCGTCGCCGGGCACGTCCCGTGGCACGATCAAACGGAACGGTTCGCGCGCCAGCGTGGTCCAGCGCAAATCGCTCTGCAGTGCGAAAGGCGGGCGAATGATGAGCGCCATGTCGATTTCACCGGCATCGACCATGTTCAGCAGCTCCATGGACAAGCCGGGCAAAACGCGCGTGCGGCAATCGGGCAAGCGCTGGTGCAGGGTGGCCAGGGCATCCGGCAGGAAGGAGCGCTGTACCGAGGCGATGGCGCCTATGGTCACTTTGGCGGCGGGCGCGCCGGCGCTGGCGGAGCCCAGGTTGTCGTACAGGCGCAGCAACTCCTGGGATTGCTCCAGTATCTGCTGTCCCATCTTGTTGAGCCGGGCCGAGCGCCCCGCGCGGTCGAACAGCGACAAGCCCAGTTCAGCCTGCAGGCGCTGCATCTGCGCGCTGACCGCCGCTTGCGTCAGGCCGATCTTGTCGCCGGCTGCCGCAAACGTGCCCTCGCGCGCGACCGAGACCAGGGTTTTGAGTTCTCGTATCATTCATCAATCCTGTTTGTGTTTATGGAAAAAATATATTGATTATTTTTTCCATTGCGAGATTCTACAATACTTGAGCCGCGGCATGGACTTCCTCGCACATTGCTGAACGGCGGCATCCATCACACACCAACAGGAGACTTCCACATGAACCTTTCCCCCTTTCACCTCGCCATTCCCGTCTACGACTTGCCGGCCGCACGCCGCTTTTACGGCGACATTTTTGGTCTTGAAGAGGGCCGATCAAGCGTGCAATGGGTGGACTACAACTTCTTCGGCCATCAACTGGTCATCCATGAACACCCGAAGACGGCCTCCCAGGAACACGTGCATTCGAATCCCGTCGACGGGCATGATGTGCCGGTGCCGCACTTCGGCGTCGTGCTCGGCTGGAACGAATGGGAGGCATTGGCCGCGCGCCTGAAAACCTTCGGCACGAAGTTCGCCATCGAGCCTTACATCCGCTTCAAGGGCCAGGTGGGCGAGCAGGCCACCATGTTCCTGTTTGATCCGTGCGGCAACGCCCTGGAATTCAAGGCCTTCCAGAACATCGATCAGCTGTTCGCCAAGTGATACCGGCGGCACGGGTCTCGGCCCGTGTCCAATTGCCATACAATAAAATGGGGACAGGCATGAAACGGATTTCTTTGGTTGCACAAATCGCCATGGGCTTGGGTCTTGGCGTACTGGTCGGGTGGTATTTCAACACGCATCCCCTGCACCAGGAATGGGCAAGCACGCAAGTGCTCAAGCCCCTGGGCGATATTTTCATCAG
This sequence comes from Janthinobacterium sp. 67, assembly GCF_002797895.1. Taxonomy (NCBI): domain Bacteria; kingdom Pseudomonadati; phylum Pseudomonadota; class Betaproteobacteria; order Burkholderiales; family Oxalobacteraceae; genus Janthinobacterium; species Janthinobacterium sp. 67. Next base: position 1,963,001 of record NZ_PGES01000001.1, read on the forward strand.
GATGATGAAGATGGTCGTGGTGCCGCTGGTATTTTGCTGCATGGTGCTGGGCATCGCCGGCGGCGACAACAAATCGTTCGGCCGCATGGGGCTCAAATCGATCGCCTATTTTTTCGCCATCACGAGCGTGGCCATCGTCGTCGGCTTGTTGCTGGCCAATTTATTCCAGCCCGGCACGGGGACCGATATTTCGGGCATGGTCCATGGCGCCACCGCCGTCAGGATGGAGCCGCCCAAAGGCGCGCTGCTCATCGTGCAGAACATTGTCCCGGAAAATATTTTCGTGGCCCTGTCGGAAGGGAAATTGCTGTCGATACTATTCTTTGCCGTGCTGTTCGGCCTGTCCCTCAATTCCCTGCCCCAGGCAAGGAGCGCGCCGGTCCTGGCAGTCCTGCAAGGCATGCTCGATACCATGTTCAAGGTGGTGCGCATCGTGATGGCCTATGCGCCGATAGGCGTGTTCGGCATGATAGGCGCGACCGTCTGCAGTTTCGGCTTCGCTTCGCTGCTGCCGCTGTTAAAGCTGATCGGCGTGGTGTACCTGGCGCTGCTGCTGTTTGCGCTGCTGGTGCTCGGCGGCATCTGCTACCTGATCGGCGAAAACATCTTCAGGCTGATACGCTATTTCAAGGATGAATTGCTGCTGGCCTTTTCAAGCGCGGCATCGGCTGCCGTCATGCCGCAGTTGATGGAAAAGCTGGAAGCCTATGGCGTACCGCGCCGCATCGTCAGCTTCGTCGTCCCTGTCGGCTACGCCTTCAACCTGGATGGAGCAGCCATTTTCCTCGGCGTGGCGACCATCTTCATCGCGCAGTTGTACGGCGTCGACCTCACGGTGGCGCAACAGGCCATGCTGGTGATCACCATGGTGCTGACGTCGAAAGGCGCGGCCGGCGTGCCGGGCTTTGCCATCATCATCCTTTCCGCCACGCTTGCCTCGGCCGGACTGCCGCTGGAAGGCGTGGCCCTGATCGCCGGCATTTTCCGGATCATCGACAGCGGCACGACGACCCTCAACGTGCTCGGCAACGCCGTCGCGCCGCTGGTCATCGCGCGCTGGGAAAAAGAGGCTTTGCTTCAGCCGCCGCACTTGCCGGTACAGGCTCGCACCTGCCCTGCCAAATAGAACAAGCGAAGCGGACGCCAGCGCCGCCTGCGCGACCGCCCGGGATGGCGCTGGATACTGGATATGCGACGAATGGGAAGAAAATAACTGGCGGAAAACAGTAGGAGTCGAACCTACGGGAGAACGTCTGACGCCCTCCACCGGGTTTGAAGCCCGGCCACATCACCGGATGAGTGTGCTTTCCGCGGTGCCTGAGCTAGCTGTTGGGCAAGGCCGCGGTGCCGGACCACAGCGCTTGCGGGCGTAATAGATGCCCATTGCCAACACGGCGAGTATAACCGACGCGGTCGAAGAATTCCAGAACCTGGATCGCCCGCTTGCGGCCCAGGCCGCTGGCGTCGCGGAAGGTGGCCGCGCCGACGGCGCCGGAACCGGGCGCCAGGCCGTCGTCCGTCTCCGCTTTTTCGGTCAGGGTGCGCACCAGTTGCGCCAGCTCGGCCAGCGCCGCCTGATGATAGAACAGGTCGTGCACCACCTGGCTGATCTGGCCTGCCTTGGCAAGTTTGCGCAAGAGCCTGCGCGTCTCGTCCTCGGCCAGGCCGAATTCGCGCGCCAGGTCGCGCGTCCACGGCGGATCGGCTCGCCCCTGCTCCAGCGCGGCCAGCAAGGGGTCGGCCACCGCCTGTTCCTGCGGCGTGAGTTCCACGCTGTGCGTCGGCAAGTGCAGGCTAGCGCCGCGCGCGAGGATCTCGCCTTGCGCCAGCAAGCCTGCGACCAGATGGCTCCACAAGGCGTCTTCCATCTCCGCGTCGACGATGCGTTTGAGCCGCCACAATTCCGGCCCCGCCTCGTCGGGGGCGCGCGCGTGGAAGACTTCCAGTGCGGCCAGCACGCGCTGTTCCAGCGCTGCCTGCGCGGGCGGCGCCAGCAGCAAGGCGTCGTCGCCGCGCAGGGCGATGCGCCGCGTGTCGGGCGGCAGCGCGATGGCCGCCGCCGGCAGCAGGGACAGGCGCACGAGCAGCGACTCGCGCAGCCCCAGCGGGCTTTGCGCCAGCAGGGCGGCATAGTCGCCGTGCGCGACAAACGCGGCCAGCGCGGCCAGCCACGCCAGCCTGGCCGGGCTGCGGCGCTTGCGCGCGGGACCGAACGGGTCGAGCACCATGCCGCCGCCCACCGTCTGCGTCGCTTGCGCATTGCGCACGACGAAGCGGTCGCCCGGCACGCCGTGCATGGGGGCGTCGAACACCAGCTGTACTCTGCCCGTCTGCCCCGGCGAGAGCGTCTCGCCATCGAGCATGACGGCGCGCGCCAGCTGGTGCGCCGCGCCCAGGTGCACGTGCAGCGGCGACCAGGCTTTCAGCTGCACGCCGGCGTCGGGCAGCAAGGTCAGTTCCACGTCGAGGCGCTCGGAACACTGCGCCAGTTCGGGCGCGACGAGCCAGTTGCCCCGCTCGATGCGCTCGCGGTCGATGCCGGCCAGGTTCAGCGCCAGGCGCTGGCCCGCCATGCCCGTTTCGGCCGCGCGGTTCTGCGCATGAATGCTGCGCACGCGCGCCGGCGCGCCGCCGGGCGCCAGTTGCAGCATGTCGCCCACCTGGGCGCGTCCCGCCAGCGCCGTGCCGGTGACGATGGTGCCCTGCCCCGACAAGGTAAACACGCGGTCCACGCCGAGGCGGAACAAGCGCCGCTCGTCGCGTGGCGGCAGGCTGCGCGCCACTTGCGCCAGGTGCGCCAGCAAGGCGGCCACGCCGGGATCGTTGTCACGATGGGCGGCCGTGAGGAAGACGAGACTGCCCGCCAGCGGCGTACCGGCCAGCAGCGCCTCGATCTCAAGCCCCACCTGCGCCACGCGCACGCCGTCGGCGCGGTCGATCTTGGTCAGCGCCACGGCGCCGCGCGTCACACCGAGCAGCTGCAAGATGGCCAGGTGCTCGTGCGTCTGCGGCATGATGCCGTCGTCGGCCGCCACCACGAGCAGGGCGAAGTCGATGCCCGTCACGCCGGACGCCATGGTGCGGATGAATTTTTCGTGGCCCGGCACGTCGATCACGCCCAGCACCGTGCCGTCCGCCAGCGGCAGATAGGCGTAACCGAGTTCGATCGAAATGCCGCGCGCCTGCTCCTCCTTCAGGCGGTCCGTGTGCACGCCCGTCAATGCGCGCGTCAGGGTCGTCTTGCCATGGTCGATATGGCCTGCCGTGCCGACGATCATGCGGACAACTCGGCAAGCTGCGCGACGAAGGGCGCCTCGTGCGCCGCTTCCAGGCAGCGCAAATCGAGCCACAAGGTGTCTTGCCCGATGCGCCCGATCACGGGGCATGGCAAGGCGCGCAAGCGCTGTTCCAGCACGCCCAGGGGATTGCTCAGGCGCGAGCCGGCGGTGCTGCGGATGGCCAGGCCAAAGCTGGGCAGCTGGTCGACGGGCAAGGCGCCGCTGCCGATCTGGCTTTTCATGGATTCGGCCGTCACCACGTACTGTTTGCCCAGCGCGCCTTGCAGCAGCGGCAGCAGGGTTTGCGCCTGCGCGCGCATGGCGCAAGCGGGACGCGTCAGCAAACGCAGGGTGGTCAGGCGTTCGGCCAGCAAGTCCGGCGCGCGGTACAGCTGCAGCACGGGAGCCAGTGCGGCCAGGGTCAGCTTGCCGACCCGCAGTGCGCGTTTCAATGGATTGCGCTTGATCTTCGCGATCAGGTCGGCCCGCCCCACGATGACGCCGCATTGCGGGCCGCCCAGCAGTTTGTCGCCGCTGAACGTCACCAGGTCGGCGCCCGCCTCGATGGTTTCGCGCACCGTCGTTTCATGCGGCAAGCCATACTGCGCCAGATCAACCAGGGTGCCGCTGCCCAGGTCCACGGCCGTCGGCACGCCGTGCCTGGATGCCAGCGGCACCAGTTCGTCGAGCTCCACGCTTTTCGTAAAACCCGTGATCGCGTAATTGCTGCAATGGACCTTCATCAAGAGGGCCGTGTTCTCGTTCACGCCATGCGCGTAATCGGCCAGGTGCGTGCGGTTGGTGCTGCCCACTTCACGCAGCACGGCGCCCGCGCGCGTCATGACGTCGGGGATGCGGAAGGCGCCGCCGATTTCCACCAGTTCGCCGCGCGAGACGACGACCTCTTTATTTTGCGCCAGGGTATTGAGCATCAGCAGCACGGCGGCCGCGTTGTTGTTGACGATGGTGGCCGCTTCGGCGCCCGTCAGTTCGCGCAGCAGTTCCTCGACCAGGTCGTCGCGGTCGCCGCGCTTGCCCGTTTCCAGGTCGAATTCCAGGTTCATCGGCCACTGCAGCGCTTCCACCACGGCTTGCACGGCCGTATCGGGCAGCAGCGCGCGGCCCAGGTTCGTGTGCAGCACGGTGCCCGTCAGGTTGAAGACGGCGCGCAGCTGCGTGCGCGCTTGCGCTTGCAGCCGTTCGTCCATTTGCGCGACGATGACGGCGATCGATGCGCCCTCTTCGCACACTGCGCCGGCCAGCATGGCCGTGCGCAGTTCGGCCAGCACGGCGCGCGCGCAGGCCAGGGTCTGCACGCGGCCGTAATGCGCAATCAGGTCCAGGCAAGCCGCGTCGCCCAGGATGCGGTCGACCGACGGCAGGCGCACGGTTTGCCCCGTCGTCATGACGGCTGGCCTTCGCTGCTTTTACCCAGCCACAGCAGCGGATTGCCGCTGGCGCGCTGGTAGCCCGCTTCGCCCACCAGCAGGTCGAGCATCAGGCTGGCCAGGTCGTCGGCCAGGGGCTCGACGTTGTAATCGTGCTCCTGGTTGAAGACTTTGCGATACGTATGGCAGTCGTCGCAGGTTTCCGCGCGCGCCACCTTCTTCGGATCGTTGGCCTTGTTGGGCAGCTTGTCGTCCTTCGCCGTCACGGGGTCGAACGGTTTTGCGTCGGCCGCGTCCAGGCCCTGGTAAGCGATCTTGCCATTCTGTTCGCAGGTCGAGCACTTCACGCGCACCATATGCCATTCGCTTTCGCAAATGCCGCAGTGCAGGTAGCGGTATCCCTGCGACTGGCCGCCGATGCGGATCACGCTGGCAACGGGGTGCGAACCGCAGACGGGGCACAGGGTGCCCGTTTCCAGGTCCGGCACGCGCGCGGCGCGCAGTTCGCTGGCCGACACCGACCACAGAATTTGCAGGGCGGCCGCGACGAATGGCGCATGCATGGGATTGAGGTTGTCGCCGTTTTCATCGAGCACGGCATCGGCGCAGGCGTCCAGCGCGTCCACGTCGAGCGCGCGCAGCTGGGCCAGCACCTGGGTCAGGCCGCCGGACAAGGCCGGCTGGCTTGCGGCCGTGGCGGCCAGTTCATCGAGCAGGCTGGCGAAAATGTCGCGCCAGACGGGTGGACGGGCGCCGCTGACGGGCAGCACCGGCATGCGGTGCTGGATGGCGCGGCGCAGCGCGTCAGGGTCGGCGGCAGGCACGGCGCCGGGCGCCAGTTTTCCCACCACGGCCGCTTGCGCGTCGGCCAGCGCGGCCATCAGCACCAGGTAGCCCTGCATGCCCGCATCGACGGGGATGCCCTTGATGTTACCCTGCGCCAGTTCGCGCAAGCGCAAGGCGCGCGCCGTAAACAGGCTGCCAGGCTGCGGCAGCAGCAGGCGCGGAATCGCGTTGTGGTCCAGGCCTTCGATTTCGCCTGGCTGAAGTATGCGTTGTACCAATGGAGTTTTCCCATCAAAAAAGGCAAGGCAAAGCCAGCGGAGTTGGCTGTGCTGTAAAGTATTTTAATCGATAAAAAGAAAGGGGCCAGTCCTGGGGGACTGGCCCTGGCATACGAAAACGCCGGCGGCGGAGCATGTCGGCTTACGCGAAGCTAAGCCGACCTACCCTGCTGCCTACTTTCTCGTATTACGCACCACCGATTCAAACCACTTCGGATGGTGCTTGCGCGCCCAGCCGTAGGTGACGGTGCCGCGCACCATGGCGCCGATCGAGCCCTTGACCCACAGGGCCGCGTAGATGTGCACGATGATGGCGCAGATGATGGCGAACGCGCACACGGCGTGCAGCAAGGCGGCAAAGCGCACCACGTCGATCGGGAAATAGAACGCGAAATACGCGCGCCAGATCACGACGCCCGACAGCAGCAAGCCGATCATGCTGGCCAGCAGCACGAAAAACAGGATCTTCTGGCCGGCATTGTATTTGCCGATCTTCGGAAGCTTTTCTTCGCGGTTGTGGAGCACGTCGTCCATCTGTTTGAGCCACTGCTTGTCGCCGTCCTCGAACTTGTTATGGTGCCAGAAGCGCACCACGAGGATCGCGAACGAGACGAACATCACCAGGCCGGCGAACGGATGCAAAATGCGCGTCCATTGCCCGCCGCCGAACAGGTTCGCCAGCCACGCCATCGACGGATGGAACATGGCCAGCCCGGACAGCGCCAGCATGACGAAGGTGATGGCCGTGACCCAGTGATTCGTGCGCTCGTTGGGGTTGTAGCGTTCGATCAAGGGATTGCCATCCTTGTCGCGCAGCTTGCCATCGTGATGCTCACTAGGATTCATGCTGTTCCTCCTTGATGCGCTTGGCCTCTTCCAGCGCTTCGTGCTCTTCGTCCTTGCTTACTTCGTTCGGACCGACACGCGTGTAATGGAACAGGCCTGCCAGGGCCGTGGCGGCCATGCCGGCCACTGCCAGCGGCTTGGACCAGCCCTTCCAGAAGCCCACCATCGGGCTGATGCGCGGGCGTTCCGGCAAGTTCGAATACAGCTTCGGCTTGTCGGCATGGTGCAGCACGTACATCACGTGCGTGCCGCCCACGCCCAGCGGATCGTACAGGCCCGCATTCTCGAAACCGCGCGACTTCAGGTCGACGATGCGCTCTTCCGCATGGACCTTCATGTCTTCCTTGGTGCCAAAGACGATGGCGCCCGTCGGGCAGGTTTTCACGCAGGCCGGTTCCTGGCCCACGGCCACGCGGTCCGAGCAGAGCGTGCACTTGTAGGCGCGGTCGTCCTTTTTCGAAATGCGGGGCACGTCGAAAGGACAGCCGGCCACGCAGTAGCCGCAGCCGATGCAGTTTTCCTGGTGGAAGTCGACGATGCCGTTCGTGTATTGCACGATGGCGCCCGGCGCCGGACAGGCCTTCAGGCAGCCCGGGTCCTCGCAGTGCATGCAGCCATCCTTGCGGATCAGCCACTCGAGGTTGCCGTCGTTGCTTTCGTGTTCGGCAAAACGCATCACCGTCCACGATTGCGGCGTCAGGTCCGTCGGATTGTCGTAGGTGCCATGGTTTTCGCCGACTTCGTCACGCAAGTCGTTCCATTCCATGCACGCCGTCTGGCAAGCCTTGCAGCCGATGCATTTCGACACATCGATCAGCTTGGCCACCGTGCCCGTCACCGGGCTACGCGCTTGCGGCGGCGTCACCGTGGTGGCGGACAGGCGCCGGATATCCAAAGATTGCAGTGCCATTATCGATCTCCCATCATGCTTTTTCCACCTTCACGAGGAAGGACTTGAATTCCGGTGTCTGCGAATTCGCATCCCCCACGCCCGGTGTCAGGGAATTAATCAGATACCCCGGCTTGGCCACGCCCGTAAAGCCCCAGTGCAGCGGCAGGCCCACGGTATGCACCTGCTTGCCTTCGATCTTCAAGGCCTTGATGCGCTTGGTGACGACGGCCTTGGCGATGATGTGGCCGCGCTTGGACGTGACGCGTACCTTGCCGCCGGCAACGACGCCGATGCTGGCCGCCAGTTCCTCGCCGATTTCCACGAACTGTTCCGGCTGGATGATGGCATTCAGACGTGCATGCTTGGTCCAGTAATGGAAATGCTCGGTCAAACGGTAGCTGGTCGCCACATGCGGGTATTCCTCATGCGTGCCGAACAGCTTGCGGTCCTCGGCAAACACGCGCGCGGCCGGATTGCTGGTCGCGGTCGGGTTTTTCGGATGCATGGGGTTGTAGCCGAGCGGATTTTCAAACGGCTCGTAATGCTCGGGGAACGGTCCTTCAGCCATGGCGCCGCGCGCAAAGAAGCGCGCCACGCCCTCGCCCAGCATGATGAACGGACCCATGCCGTTTTCCGGCGGTTCGTCGGCCTTGAAGTCGGGAATGTCGGCCCCGCTCCAGTTCGTGCCATTCCACTCGATGAGCTTGCGGGTCGGATCGAACGCCTTGCCCTTCAAGTCGCACGAGGCGCGGTTGTACAGCACGCGGCGGTTCGCCGGCCATGCCCAGGCCCAGCCCAACGTCTGGCCAATGCCGGTCGGGTCGCTATTGTCGCGCCGTCCCATCTGGTTGCCCGCCTGCGTCCAGCTGCCGGCGAAGATCCAGCAACCGCTCGTGGTCGTGCCATCGTCGCGCAATTGCGCAAACGAGGCCAGCTGCTCGCCCTTTTTCACCAGCAGCTTGGTCGGATCTTTCGGATCGTACAAGTCGGCCAGCGCCTTGCCGTTGAATTCGCGGGCGATTTCTTCGGGCTGCGGGTTATGCGGCTGCGCATAATTCCACGTCAGGTTGAGAATCGGATCGGGGAACTTGCCGCCCTCTTTCTTGTACATGGCACGCATGCGCAGGAACAGGCCCGACATGATCTCCAGGTCGCTGCGCGCCTGGCCCGGCGGTTCGGCCGCCTGCCAGTGCCACTGCAAGACGCGCGAGGAACTGACGAGCGAGCCGCGTTCTTCGGCGAAGCAGCTGGTCGGCAGGCGGAACACTTCCGTCATGATCTTGGTGGGATCGACTTCGTGGAACTCGCCATGCGGACGCCAGAATTCGCCCGTTTCCACGGCCAGCGGGTCCATGATGACGAGGAACTTCAGCTTCGACAGCGCTTCCGTGACCTTCTGCTTGTTCGGCGCGGACGCCAGCACATTGAAGCCCTGGCAGATATAGCCCGTCATCTTGCCTTGATGCATGTTCTCGATGGCTTGCATCAAGTCATACGGCTTGTCGAGTTTCGGCAGGTAGTCGTAGGCGTAGTTGTTGTCCGCCGTGGCAAAGTCGCCCCACCACGTCTTCATGAAGCTGACGTGGAATTTGCGGTAATTGCTCCAGTAGCTGAGCTGGTTCGGCCGCAGCGGCTTGGTGGCGCGCGCGGCGATATAGCCATCGAAGTCCTGCTCGCCCTCGTTCGGCAAGGTCATGTAACCTGGCAACAAGTTCGACATCAGGCCCAGGTCGGTCAAGCCCTGGATGTTCGAGTGGCCGCGCAAGGCGTTCATGCCGCCGCCGGCGATGCCCATATTGCCCAGCAACAGCTGCACCATGGCGCCCGTGCGGATGGTTTGCGCACCGGTCGAGTGGTGCGTCCAGCCCAGCGCGTACAGGATGGTACCGGCGCGTCCCGGCACGGCGGTCGAAGCCAGGGCTTCCGCCACCTTGTGGAACTTGTCGGCCGACACGCCGCACGTACGTTCGACCATCTCGGTCGTGTAGCGCGAGTAGTGCTTCTTCATCATCTGGTAGACGCAGCGCGGGTGCTCCAGGGTCGGATCGACCTTGGCATAGCCGTCTTCGCCGATCTCGTAATCCCAGGTGGCCTTGTCGGTGTACTTGCCTTTTTCCTTGTCGAAACCCGAGAACAGGCCGTCCTCGAACGCATAGTCCTCGCGCACGATGAAGGGCATGTCCGTGTAGTTGCGCACGTACTCATGCTGGATCTTGTCGTTCGTCAGCAGATAATTGATGATCGCGCCGAGGAAGACGATGTCCGTGCCGGTACGCGTGGCGCAGTAGTAATCTGCCACGGATGCGGTACGGGTAAAACGCGGATCGACAACGATCAGCTTGGCCTTGTTATGCGCCTTCGCTTCCGTTACCCATTTGAATCCGCAAGGATGTGCTTCTGCTGCATTGCCGCCCATGACCAGGATCACGTCGGCATTCTTGATATCGACCCAATGATTCGTCATCGCGCCACGGCCAAACGTCGGGGCAAGACCTGCCACCGTCGGTCCGTGTCATACACGCGCCTGATTATCAAAGGTCAGCATCCCCATGCTGCGCACTGTCTTGTGGGTCAGATACCCCACCTCGTTGCTGCCGGCGGACGCGGCAAGCATGCCGGTGGAGAGCCAGCGGTTGACGGTCTTGCCGTCGGCATTCTTTTCGATCAGGTTGGCGTCACGGTCATCCTTCATCAGGCGCGCGATCTTGTCGAGCGCCGCATCCCAGGAGATCGGTTGCCATTCCGTGCCGCCCGGTGCGCGGTATTCGGGCACTTTCAGGCGGTTCGGGCTGTGGATGAAGTCGACCAGGCTGGCGCCTTTCGGGCACAGGGTGCCGCGGTTCACCGGGTGATCGGCGTCGCCTTCCACGTGGATGATGCTGGAGACGGCATTTTTCGCGCCATCGCCCAGTCCATACAGCAGAACGCCGCAGCCAACGGAACAGTAAGGACAGGTATTGCGGGTCTCGGTCGTGCGAGCCAGCTTGTATTGCCTGACCTCAGCCAACGCCTGCCCCGGTGCGAAACCGAGCAAGGCGAGGCTGGAGCCAGCAATCGTGGCGCCAGTTACCCGAAGGAACTGGCGCCTGGATATCTGAACCATATCAGACCTCTATGATGTGAGTAAATAAAAAGTCATACGGCGTCGTGGTCGTGTCATATCACCAAGATATAAGCACCATGCCTGTGCCGTATGACATCATTTTACCCCTCAAACCAAATGAAGGCTCAGTCCGCTGGAGAAAATTGCCTTTAGTCAATATTAATTTGACGATAGCGAATGTTCCCTCTAATCAACGCCAGCCTGCCCGGCGAACTTGCACATCGCTAGCCACCATGAAAAAACCCGCTCGCAAGCGGGTTTTTTTGGGGGGGGGTGAAAATTACAGGCTGTAGCGCAAGGTCAGCGCCACGTTGCGCGGCGCGCCCGGCAAGCTCAGGTTCGGACTGGAACCGTGGCCCGACACGATGTAGCGCGTGTCGCCGATATTGTTGACGTTCAGCTGCACTTCATAGCGGCCCGTGCGGTACGCGGCCATGGCGTCGGCCGTCACGTAGCCTGGCAGCACGACGGTGTTGCCCGGATTGGCGAAGCGGCTGCCGACGGCATTCGCGCCGCCGCCCACCGTGAAGCCGTGACCCAGGTCTTTCGTCAGCCACAGGTTGGCCGTATTGCGCGCCGTCAGGGTGGCGCGCTTGCCCTTGATGGCGACGGCGCTGGCCGTCGTCGTGCCCGGCACATTGACGCTGCGGTCGACGGCGATGGAATCCGTGATGGTGGCGTCCAGGTAAGCATAGCCGGCCATCATCTTCCAGCCATCGTGCAAGTCCGCATTGAAGGTCAGTTCCAGGCCATCCGTACGCTGCGTGCCGACGGGCACGATGCGGTTCGTGATCGGGTCGCTGGTCTTGATATTGTCGCGCTCCAGGCGGAACAGCGACACGGTGGCGTTGGCGCGGCCGCCCCACAGGTCGTACTTGGCGCCCACTTCCGTGTTGCGCGTGGTTTCCGGCGACAAGTCGGCATTATTCGCGGCCAGGGCGAAGTTTTCGCCGCTCGGCTGGAACGAGCGGCTCCACGACGCGTAGTACGATTGCACGGCGCTCGGTTGCCAGACGAGCCCGGCGCGCGGGCTGTAGGCCGAATCCGTGCGCGACAGGTCCGCCGTCGTCACGCCAAGCGCATTGGCCAGGCGCGACTGCTGTTTGTAGCGGTCGTAGCGCAGGCCGGCCAGCGCCTTCCACTCGTCGCTGAAGCTGATGGCGTCCTGCACGTAGGCGGCGGACGTATCGTAGGTACCGAAGGTATCGCTGCGCGCGCCCAGCTTGCTGCGGTTGACCTGCGGCAGGACGGGATGGAAGATCGATACGTTCGTTGCCACGACGGTCGAGGCCCAGCTCGACGCATCCTTGTTTTGCTTGCCGAACTCGGCGCCGTACAGCACTTCATGGCGCACCGTGCCCGTGACCAGCTTTTGCGTCAGTTCCGTCTGGTTGAACCAGCCGCTCTCGTCGCGGTTCAGCTTGGCGTGGCCCAGGCTCATCGTGCCCTTGACTTCATTGACGTTGCCGGAAATATTCGTGTTGTTGCGGTCGAGGTGATAGTCGTAATAACGGAAGGCATTGCGCAGCGACAAGCTATCGCTGAACTTGTGCGTCAGGGTGGCGGCCGTGGAGACGACGCGCGACTGGCTGAAGTCCGCGTCGCGGGCGTTCGCGGCGCCAAAATAGGTGCGCGCATCGACGGCGACGGGACGGCCGTGATAGGACGGGATGCCGAAGTCCGTCAGGCGGCGGTCTTCCAGGTAATCACCCTGCAGCAGCAATTTGGTGGCGCTGGACAGGCGGATGGCCACGGAAGGCGACAGCGCCGTGCGGTTGATGAATTGCTGGTCGCGGTAGCTGTCCGACAATTCGCGCGCGCCCGTGAAGCGCCAGTCCACCGTCTCGCCCACGCGGCCCACGTCGACTTCGCCGCGGCGCCCTTTCGTGTTCGTCAGGCTCAGCGCCAGGTCCGTGATATCGATACCTGGCTTCTTGGTGATGCGGTTGACCAGGCCGCCCGAGGAACCGCGGCCGTACAGCACGGCGGCCGGACCCTTGATCACTTCCAGGCGCTCGACGTTCGACAGGTCGCGGAAGTACAGCGCGTCATCGCGGAAGCCGTCGACGAACTGGTCGCCGATGGCCGTGAAGCCGCGGATGAATACCTGGTCGCGCTGGCCGTCGCCCGTGGACAGGCCCACGCCCGGGATGTTCTTCATGATGTCCTGAATCGACATGGCGTTCTGGTCGCGGATGACGGCGGCCGGCACCACGTTGATCGTCTGTGGCACGTCGCGCAAGGCCATTTCCGTCTTGGTGCCGCTGGCCGAGGTGGCGGCGACATAGCCATCCTTGTCCTTCGACGCCGTCACGGTGACGGCGGGCAAGCTTTCCTGCGCCCAGGCCGCCAATGGCGTGGCGCCCAAGGTCAAGGCGCCCAGTACGGCGATGGTGATCGGTTTGAATCCTGGTGTGCGACGTTGCTGCATACAATTCCCTGGTCGATGTTTTAATACGAATGATTATCATTAGTATTTTATCAGCCCTAAAGGGGAAAAGTAAGGATGAATGTAAGTGATAGTACTTATGGACTAGGGACTTGATGTAAAAAAGCAACATGAAATTAATATCAAAAAATAATTAAAATTGCTTTGAAAAACTATTTCTCTGCGTCAATGCTATACTTGCGGCTTGCTGGGCTACGGTCAGTCTGACCGGCAAGCCCCTTGCTTCACCTCCAACGCCACGCTCAGCGCGGCGCGCCGCACAGCCATCATGCGGCACCCGAAGACCCCGATCCCCTGCGCCTTGCGGCGCCTGTCCGCCCCTGCTGGCGGCGGCGATCATGACTATTAAACTGTTAGGAATTACATGAAAAACCTGAACATCGGCAGCCGACTTGGCGTCGGCTTTGCTGTCGTATTGCTGTTGCTTGCCGCCTTGACCGTCACCGCCCTCGTGCGCATGCAAACGGCCAGCGACCTGACTTACCGCCTCATCAATACCAGCATCAAGAACCAGCGCATGGTGGCCGAGTGGTCCAAGATCATTGAACTCAACAGCGTGCGCGGCGTCGCCTCGTTCGAGATCACCGATCCTGTCGTGCGCGCCAAGATCGAGGAAGACTTGAAGGTCGATGCGGAACGTTCCAGCAAGCTGCAGGACGACATCGTCGCCTCCCTGCTCAACCCGGCCGTGATCGAGCAATTCAAGGTCGTGCGCAAGGTGCGCGCCGACTATGTGACGACGCGCGCGCGCGCCTTCAAGATGAAGGCCGACGGCGACATGGCGGGCGCCAAAGTCGTGTTCGACAAGGAAGTCGCGCCGATCACCGTGGCTTACCTGGCCGAAGTCAAACGCTTCGCCACCATGCAGATCAAGGCGGCCGACGGCGTCGGCAACAGCATCATCGAAGCCTACAGCGGCACCCGCATCTTCCTGATCACCATGGGCGTGCTGGCCGTGCTGATGGGCATCGGCTTCGCGTGGTGGATCACGCGCTCGATCACCGGCCCCATCCGCGCTGCCGTGAAAGTGGCGGAAACCGTGGCAGCGGGCGACCTGACCAGCACCATCATTGCGCAAGGCCGCGATGAGACGGGCCAGCTGATGCATGCACTGAAAACCATGAACGACAGCCTCGTCGGCATCGTGGGCCAGGTGCGCAGCGGCACCGACACCATCGCCACGGCATCGGCCGAAATCGCCGCCGGCAACCAGGACTTGTCGTCCCGCACGGAGCAGCAAGCCAGTTCGCTGGAAGAAACGGCCTCGTCGATGGAAGAACTGACCTCGACAGTAAAACAGAACGCCGACAATGCGCGCCAGGCGAATAAACTGGCCGGCGACGCGGCCGGCATCGCCAGCCGCGGCGGCGCCGTGGTGGCCGAAGTGGTCGCCACCATGGGCGAGATCAATACTTCGTCGAAGAAGATCGTCGACATCATTTCCGTCATCGACGGCATCGCCTTCCAGACCAACATCCTGGCCCTGAACGCGGCCGTGGAAGCGGCGCGCGCCGGCGAACAGGGCCGTGGCTTCGCCGTCGTGGCCACCGAGGTGCGCAACCTGGCGCAGCGCTCGGCGGCGGCGGCAAAAGAGATCAAGGGCTTGATCGACGACTCCGTGCAAAAAGTCGACGTGGGCACGGACCTGGTCGACAAGGCCGGCAAGACGATGGAAGAAATCGTGCAAAGCATCGGCTTCGTCACCTCCATCATGAGCGAGATCAGCAACGCCAGCGAAGAGCAGAGCGCGGGCATCGAGCAAGTCAACCAGGCCATTTCCGAAATGGACCAGGTGACCCAGCAAAATGCGGCCCTGGTGGAAGAAGCGTCGGCAGCGGCCGAAGCGATGCAGGAACAGGCGAGCGAACTGGCGCAGGTAGTCAGCGTCTTCCGCCTGGAGGCCAATGCGGCGGCAACCGACCGTTTCAGCGTGAAAACGGCGCAGCGCAGCGCGCCGGCCACGCCGACAACTGCGGCCGCGCCAGCCCGCAAAGCCCCGGCCCCTGCCCTGCGCCTGCCCGCGACACGCGCCAGCAGCAAGGCGACGGCGCCTGCCGAAGGCGAGTGGGAAGAGTTTTAAATCTGATTCAGCAAGCCCTGCGGCATCAAGCCGCGCGGGCTTGCGCCTGGGCGATCAGTGCCGCCAGCTTGCGCGGCACGGACTGCCCCAGGAATTCCAGCGCCAGCGCCTCCGGATCGATGGCGGCATCCAGCGGCAAGCCATGCTCGAAACCGCCCACCATGGTGCGGCAGAAATGCGGCGATTCCGCCCGCGTTTCCACATACCAGCAGCCCGCATGGCCTTGCACGAAGTATTCCCCGATAAAGTAGCCGAGCATGGTTTTCACCCATTGCCAGCTCTCGTCGCGGATGACGATGGTGCGCATGGCCGCATCGATGTACGGCAGGTATTCGGCCGCGTTGGTCAGCACTTCGTGCGCCGGCTGGATGCCCAGGCGCTCGACGAAATTCACCAGCGAAGCGCCCAGCGCGTCATAGTAGGCATCAAAAGCCGTCTGGCTTTGCTGCAATAATTGCTCTTGTTCGTACGACAGCATTCACACTCCACAGACATTCAACAATCATCTATTTTACGCCACGCTCACATCGACACCGGCCCGCTGCAGCAAGGCCTGGTTGCGGGCGGACAGATGCGTCACCTGCAGGTGCTTGCCCGCCCTTTCATAGCGCTCATACAGGACCTCGATGGCGGCGATGGCCGAGTGGTCGGCCATGTGCAGGTGCCGGCAATCGAGGATGACGCGGGCCGGGTCGGCCGCAGTCCGGAACAATTCCAGGAAATGCGTGGTCGAGGCGAAAAACAAGGTGCCATGCGGCAGGTAGACGCGCACGCCCGCGCCAGCGTCATCGATGTCGGCGCGCATGTCGCGCGCATGTTGCCAGGCGAAATTCAGGGCCGCAATGACGATGCCGCACAGCACGGCCAAGGCCAGGTCCGTGAACACCGTGATCACCGTCACGGCGACGATCACCAGCGCATCCTGCAGCGGCACCTTGCCCAGCACGCGCAAGGAACCCCAGGCAAACGTCTGCTGCGCCACGACGAACATCACGCCGACCAGGGCGGCCAGCGGGATGCGTTCGATCAAGGGCGACAGGAACAGGATGAATAGCAGGATCATCACACCGGCCGTCACGCCCGACAGGCGCGAGCGCCCGCCCGAACTCAGGTTGATCATCGTCTGCCCGATCATGGCGCAACCGCCCATGCCGCCAAACAGGCCCGAGACGACGTTCGATGCGCCGAGGGCGATGCATTCACGGTTCGGCTGGCCCCGCGTTTCCGTCATCTCGTCCGTGAGATTAAAGGTGAGCAAGGTTTCCAGCAGCCCCACCATGGCCATCAGCGCCGCGTACGGGAAGATGATGTGCAAGGTGGCCATGTCCAGCGGCACCGTGGGCCAATGCAGGGCCGGCAAGCCGCCCGCGATATGCGCGAGGTCGCCCAGGGTGCGCGTGGGCAGGTGCAAGAAATGACCGAGCACGCCCACGCCCAGGATGGCCACCAGCGCGGGCGGCACGGCCTTCGTGATGCGCGGCAGCACGTAGACGATGGCCATGGTGAGCAGTACCAGCGCGCTCATCACGTACAAGGGCGTGCCTTGCAGCCAAGCCTCGCCTTGCGGCGTGGCCTGGCGAAAATGTTCAAGCTGGGCCAAGGCGATGACGATGGCCAGGCCATTCACGAAGCCCAGCATCACGGGATGGGGCACCATGCGGATCAGCTTACCGAGGCGCAAGATGCCGAACAGCGCCATCAGCATGCCGCTCAGCACGACGGTCGCCAGCAGATATTGCACGCCATGCTGGGCCACCAACGCGACGATGACGACGGCCATGGAACCGGCCGCGCCCGAAATCATGCCGGGCCGCCCGCCAAAGATGGCCGTCAACGCGCAAATGATGAAGGCGCCATACAGGCCCATCAAGGGATTGAGTTGCGCCACGAGGGCAAAGGCGATGCATTCGGGCACCAGCGCGAATGAGGTGGTCAGACCCGCCAGGACGTTTTTTTGTATGTTCGAGAACCACTCGTCCCGAAAAGTTGCGTTGATCATTGATACACATCCAGGGTCGGAACAGCGAAATGCGCGCGCGATGCACAGTCATCGGGCGCAGCCATGCCAGCGGTCGTCAAAACGAAGCCATGCCGAGGTCGCACGGAGAGGAAAATCGTCGGTGACTACATGGGATTGGCGGACAGAGGAAGATTCAGCAGCGCCATGCGGCGCGGCCGAGCCTGCGGACATTATACAAGATGCAGCCGGGCCCGATGGACGCGGCGGCAGCGCGCAGCGGGAGCGGACACCGGCAAGCAAATAATGTTTCCAATAATTTTATTTCAAAATAAAAACAATTTAATTGGAATATTTTAAATAATCTCCGCCGTTTCAATTGGAGAGTATCTATTCAATTTTCTCCACTATTCTACTCAGCAGTGGTGGAGACTGTTGACCACATTAAAAAACGGGGCGTATCCGAAAAGCCAGACGAGTAGGAAAACTCAGGAGGAATCATGACCGACGCGCAATTATATGCCAGTAATATTACAATCAACATTCTCGTTGTAATAGACACCGATCTGATCATGGCCCAGCATCCACGTCAGACGAGTCCCGACCAGACCAAGCCTGTGGGCCTGGCGCATACGAGCCAGTACATGATTGCCACCGACCCGCGCGGCATCAATAGCGGGCAAGGCACGGCCGACCTGAGTTTCAAGGCCAATGTGGGCGACTTTGTCTCGTTCACCGGCGCTTCCATCTATGACAATGCCGATTCGGCCGTCATTGTCTACGGCATCAATTACTGGAATGGCGATAAGGTATTCAATACCTTTGTTTCCAATACCATTACACGCAGAAATGCGGCCGTGCCGAATACGGATTCGTCGAATGGCTTGCCGGCCGTGCAGCAATCGCGCAATTTTTCCAATTTCACGGCGCAGGTATCGAAATCGGGCACGGAAAATTTCTACGTTTATATTGCCGTATATAGCCTGAATGACGATGGCCAGACGCAAAGCCTGTATGGTTATTTTTATTGGGATCCACAGATTACTGTCGGTTAGTCATTTCCCGGAAACCCAATAAATATAAACCATTTATTTAATGACCGCCGACTGCAGCCGGCGCAGAGATACGCCGGAACCTCGCCACAAGCGAAAAAAAGCCCACCGAAGTGGGCTTTTTTATCTACGCATGTATCACATACGCTGCATCTGGAGGCGAGGACGGGAATCGAACCCGTCTAAACGGCTTTGCAGGCCGCTGCATAACCTCTTTGCTACCTCGCCAGAGGAACTGCTTGGATGCGCCTTGCGGCCCACCTTGAAAACTGGAGCGGGAGAAGAGTCTCGAACTCTCGACCTCAACCTTGGCAAGGTTGCGCTCTACCAACTGAGCTACTCCCGCATTGGAGCTTGTTTACCGCTTAATCACGCTTGCTGATGCAAGCGGATAAAAAAAGGAAGCCAGCTTAGCTTCCCTTTAGAATTCTGGAGCGGGAGAAGAGTCTCGAACTCTCGACCTCAACCTTGGCAAGGTTGCGCTCTACCAACTGAGCTACTCCCGCATTGGAGCTTCTATTTTCTGCTACTGCCATCTTGCTGCATTGCTTCAGCTATCGCTGGAGCGGGAGAAGAGTCTCGAACTCTCGACCTCAACCTTGGCAAGGTTGCGCTCTACCAACTGAGCTACTCCCGCATACGAACCGCTATTTTACTGCTTTTTACTACCGTTTACCAGTGCTGCCTTACTGCTGATCCAGTGTTCACTGGAGCGGGAGAAGAGTCTCGAACTCTCGACCTCAACCTTGGCAAGGTTGCGCTCTACCAACTGAGCTACTCCCGCAGTGGACAACATTGTATCAGAAGCTCTACTACATCGCCAGTACTACTTTTTACTGCATTCGCTGTTTTTACCTATGACACGATCCAGAAAACTGGAGCGGGAGAAGAGTCTCGAACTCTCGACCTCAACCTTGGCAAGGTTGCGCTCTACCAACTGAGCTACTCCCGCGTCATCAACAACAGGCCAGCATTATAGAGGGATTACAGGGGCTGTCAACGGGCAATATCTGGTCTTTTGCAAAATATTTGGGGTCAGACGAGGACGCCGAGTCCCGTCGAGTCTGACCCCGGTCTTTGCTCAAGGGTTGTATACGGCGCTGAAATAGCCCAACCCAAAGGCAAAAATGCTGGGGTCGCACCCGAAGGGTACGACCCCTTTCAATGAAGATTGCCGGCCTTTTCCTTGATGAGCGGCCACGCCAGACGCAGGTAATAGAACATCGACCACACGGTCAGCACGCAGGCGATCCACAGCAGCTTCTCGCCCCACACGTGGGTGTCGATCGCGCCAAAGATCACTTCGTGGTACAGCAGCAAGGGAATGGCCGTCATTTGCGCGGCCGTCTTGATCTTGCCGATCGAGCTGACGGCCACCGATTTCGAGGCGCCGATCTGCGCCATCCATTCACGCAGCGCGGAAATCGTGATTTCGCGGCCGATGATGATGAAGGCCAGCACGGCATTGACACGGTCCAGCTGCACCAGCACCAGCAAGGCGCCCGCCACCATCAGCTTGTCGGCGACCGGATCGAGGAAGGCGCCGAAGGCCGACGTCTGGTTCCAGCGCCGCGCGAGGAAGCCGTCGAACCAGTCGGTCACGGCCGCAACGATGAAGACCAGGGTGGCGACCAGGTTCTGGTCGCCATGCAGCAGCATCGACGGCGGTAAATAAAACACGCCGACGACGAGCGGTATCAGGGCCACGCGCAGCCAGGTCAGAAGGATGGGAATATTAAAAGGCATAAGAGAGCAATCGGCCGACGGGTAAATTGAACATGAAGAAAGCGTGAAGAAAGCGCCACTAGTCTACATGGCCCCAAGGTATTAGCCTAGTCCGCTTGCCGCAGCGCCGGAGCAGGCCACTGATCCATCAATGTAATTGCTTGTAGATCTCTTCCGCCAGTTGCGTGGAAATGCCTTCCACCGACATCAGATCCTCGACGCTGGCGTCGACGACGCCGCGCAAGCCGCCAAAGCGCGACAGCAGTTTTTGCCTGCGCTTGGCGCCGATGCCTTCGATCTCTTCCAGGCGTGACGTCTGGCGCGTCTTGGCCCGCTTGGCGCGCATGCCGGTGATGGCAAAGCGGTGCGCCTCGTCGCGGATTTGCGCGATCAGCATCAGGGCCGCCGATTCCTTGCCCAGTTCCTGCGGCGCGCGGCCATCGACAAACAGCAGGGTTTCCAGGCCAACCTTGCGCCCTTCCCCCTTGGCCACGCCGACGATCAGGCTGATATCGAGTCCCAGCTCGGCAAACACCTGGCGCGCCATCTCGATCTGGCCCTTGCCGCCGTCGATCAAGACCACGTCGGGCATCACGCCGTCGCCATTCGCCACCTTTTCGTAGCGGCGCATCAGGACCTGGCGCATGGCCGCGTAATCGTCGCCGGGCGTGATGTCGTTGATGTTGTAGCGGCGGTATTCGCCGTTCTGCATGGCGTGGTGGTGGAACACGACGCACGACGCCTGCGTCGCCTCGCCCTGCGTATGGCTGATGTCGAAACACTCGACGCGCAGGCTGTCGAGGTCTTCCGTTTCCAGGCGCAGTGCCTCGGCCAGCGCGCGCGTGCGCGACTGCTGCGACCCCTGCTCCGACAACAAGCGCGCCAGCGAAATCTCGGCGCCCTTCTGTGCCAGTTCCAGCCACTGGCGGCGCTGTCCCTGCGGCTGGAAAATCAGGTTGATGCGGTGGCCGCACTGCTCCATCAGCGCCACCATCAAAGCCGGCTGGTCGAATTCGACATTCAGGATCAGGGTACCGGGGATGAATTTTTCCGTGTAGTGCTGGGCCAGGAAGGCGGCCAGCACTTCCACCTCGATGGCTTCCTCGGCAATCGCCGCTGCATCGCTGAGCTGGCTGGGGAAGTAGGCGCGGTCGCCCAGGTGGCGCCCGCCGCGCACCATGGCCAGGTTGACGCAGGCGCGCCCGCCCTGGACCAGCACGGCGATGATGTCGACATCGGCGTCGCCCGTCGTTTCCATGCTTTGCTGGTGCAGCACGCGCGACAGCGACGCGATCTGGTTGCGCACCACCACGGCCTGCTCGAATTTCAGCTCGGCGGCAAACGCATGCATCTTCTTTTCCAGGTCGGCCAGCACTTCGCTCTGGCGCCCGCGCAGGAAGCGCGCCGCGTTTTCCACGTCGTTTTTATAGTCTTCCTTGCTGATCAAGTCCACGCACGGCGCGCTGCAGCGGCCGATCTGGTGCAGCAGGCAGGGCCGCGTGCGGTTCGCAAACACGCTGTCCTCGCAGGTGCGGATGAGGAACACCTTTTGCAGGATCTGCATCGATTCCTTGACGGCCCAGGAACTGGGGAACGGCCCGAAATACTGGTTTTTCTTGTCCACCGCGCCCCGGTAATACACCATGCGCGGCGCATCGCCATTCGTGATTTTCAAATACGGATACGACTTGTCGTCGCGGAACAGGATGTTGTAGCGCGGCTGCAGCGCCTTGATCAGATTGTTTTCCAGGATCAGCGCTTCCGCCTCGCTGTGCGTGACGGTCGTTTCCAGGCGCGCGATGCGCTCGACCATCATGGCGATGCGGGGACTGGCCAGGTTCTTCTGGAAATAGCTGGAGACGCGCTTTTTCAGGTCGCGCGCCTTGCCCACGTACAGCACCTTGTCGGCGGCATCGAAATAGCGGTACACGCCGGGCAGGTTCGGCAGCTTGGCGACGGTGGCCAGCACCTGCGCGCGCGGATCGGGCGGCGTTTCTGTGGAATTGAGGTCGGATATTGCTTCAGTCATTGCTGGCTCATTGCGCAATCATAGTTACACTGCTTGCTCCACGATCACGAACGCGACCGCATACTCTTCTTCATCGCTGATCGTCACTTGCGCGCTCAGGCGGTGTTTTTCCATGAATTCGGCCAGCACGCCGCTGCAGACGATCATCGGCTTGCCGCTCGGGTGGTTCAGCATCTGCGCGGCGGGCCACGTCATGGGCATGCGCAAGCCCAGGCCGATGGCCTTGGAAAACGCTTCTTTTGCCGCGAAGCGCGTGGCGAGGAAGCGCACGCCGCGCACGGCATTCTTGGCGCTGCGGGCGCGGAATTTTTCCAGCTCCTGCGGTCCCAGTATCTTTTTCGCGAAGCGCTCGCCATGGCGCGCCAGGGCCGCCTCGATGCGCGGGATCTTGCAGATATCGGTACCGATGCCGTAGATCATGCTGCCTCCTTGCTATCGCTTAATAGGCGCTGTGCCCGAGGCGCGTGGCCACCATGATGGCCTTCATTTCGCGCACGGCGTTTTCCCAGCCGACAAACACGGCATGCGCGACGATGGCGTGGCCAATATTCAGTTCCGCAATATCGGGAATGGCGGCAATCGCCTGCACATTGGTGTAATGCAAGCCGTGGCCCGCGTTAACCTTCAAGCCGCGGCCCACGCCGAACAGCACGCCCGCCTTGATGCGTTCCAGCTCCGCCAATTGCTCGGCGCCCTCGGTGTCCGCGTAGCGGCCCGTATGCAGCTCGATCACGGGCGCGCCGAGCTCGGCAGCGGCGGCGATCTGCTGCTCGTCCGCATCGATGAACAGGCTCACGCGGATGCCCTCGCCCTGCAATTGCTGCACGGCCGCCTGCACTTCCTTGAAGTAGCGCACCACGTCCAGCCCCCCTTCCGTCGTCACTTCCGTGCGTTTTTCCGGCACTAGGCAGACGTCCGCCGGCTTGATGCGGCAGGCGAAGTCGATCATTTCCTGCGTCACGGCCGCTTCCAGGTTCATGCGTGTAAGCAATTGCGGTGCGATGGCGATCACGTCCGCATCCTTGATGTGGCGGCGGTCTTCGCGCAAATGCAGGGTGATGGCGTCGGCGCCCGCCTGCTCGGCCAGCAAGGCCGCGCGGATCGGGTCCGGATACGCGGTGCCGCGCGCATTGCGCAAGGTGGCCACGTGGTCGATATTGACGCCCAGGTCGATGACGGGGCCGGAAGGCTGCAAAAAGCTCATATGATGGTGTCCGTAAAGTGCTGAAGTCTATTACAGCTGCATTAAATCGATCAGTATCTGGCGCGTGTTCAAGGTGGCGCCTCCCAGTTGATGGGCCAGCAAAAAGCGCATCAGCAGCTTGCTTTGCGCCTGCGTGGCCGCGTCAAGATAATCTTCGCGCTCCATGTCGAGCAGGGTCTTGCCCGTGATCCTGGGCCAGGCGTCGGCGGCGCGCGCCGGGCGCGGCCCCCGCTCCGGGTCGACCACATAGACCTGCCCCGCATCGACGGCCTGGCGCGTGCCCGTGCAGCGCGTCAGGTCGGCCGCCACGCCCGTTTCCTTGAGCAGGGCGCGTTCGAACTTGCGCAGCACGATGGGCGCCGGCTCATTGTGCGCCAGTTGATTCAAGGTGGCAACGTAGTGGTCGAACAGGACGGGATGCGGGTCGTCGCGCGCCAGCAATTTCACCAGCAATTCGTTCAGATAAAAGCCGCACAGCAAGGCGGTCTTTTCCAGCGGCAGCATGCCGCCCACCCACTCGGCGCCCGTCAGGATGCGCAATTCGGATTTGCCCGTCCAGCCGGCCTGCAGGGGCTGGAAGGTCTGCAGCACGCCGCGCAACTGCGAATGGGGACGCTTGGCGCCCTTGGCGACGAGCGCGATGCGGCCGTACTCGCGCGTAAACACGTCGACGATGAGGCTGGTTTCTTTATGCGGATAGCTGTGCAGCACGAACGCGGGCTGGCCCGTGACCTTGCCGTCGCGCGCGGGCGGACGGCTGCGCCGGGGCGCGGCGGATGCGGCAGTTGCGGCCGGCGGCGCAATGGCCGCCGGCGCAGGGACAACGATGGAGGCTGGCGCAGGATCGTGCAGCGCTGGCGTGGTGGTGCTCATGCGTGTGGCGTCGCCCCCGGGTTGCGGATTACTCGTAGCCGTAGGCGCGCAAGCCCGCCTCGTTGTCGGCCCAGCCCGACTTGACCTTGACCCAGATTTCCAGGTACACGGGGCCGCCGAACAGCTTTTCCATATCCAGGCGGGCCTGGGTGGACACTTCCTTCAGGCGCGCGCCCTTGTTGCCGATGATCATGGACTTGTGCGTATCGCGCTCGACGAGGATGGCGGCGAACACGCGGCGCAGATCGCCTTCCTGCTCGAATTTCTCGATCAGCACGGTGCTCGTGTACGGCAGTTCGTCGCCGACAAAGCGGAACAGTTTTTCGCGCACGATTTCCGAGGCGAGGAATTTTTCGCTGCGGTCCGTGATGTCGTCCGGGCCGAAGATCGGCTGGTTTTCCGGCAGGAAGCGCTTGATTTCGTTCTGCAAGCCTTCCAGCTGGAAATGCAGCTTGGCGGAGACAGGCACGATGGCGGCGAAGTCGCGCATGGCGGCAACCTTTTGCGCGAACGGCAGCAGCACGGCCTTGTCTTTCACGCGGTCCGATTTATTGATGACGAGGATGCACGGCACTTCCTTCGGCAGCAGGTCCATCACTTGCTGGTCGGCCGGGCCAAACGTCCCCGCCTCGATCACATACAAAATCACGTCCGAGGAAATCAGGGTGTTGGTGACGGTCTTGTTCAGCGTCTTGTTCAGCGCGTTCGAGTGGCGCGTCTGGAAGCCAGGCGTGTCGACGTAGATGAACTGCGCGTCCGGCACCGTCTGGATGCCCGTGATGCGGTGGCGCGTCGTTTGCGCCTTGCGCGAAGTGATGCTGACCTTCGCGCCGATCAGCACGTTCATCAGGGTCGATTTGCCCACGTTGGGGCGGCCCACGATGGCGATATAGCCGCAGCGGAAGTTGTCGGGCATTTTGGTGGCTGTCATGCTAGTGTCGATTCTGTTTAGTGTGAGCGGCGATCGCCGGGGCTGCAGGAGCTTGCGCGTCGTCGCTCTGGATGGTGGCAATGCCGGCCAGCTTGAGCTGGGCGGCGCGCGGTTTGGGCTTGCGGCTGGCGGCAGGCGACTTCAGCAGCGCCTGCTCGGCCACGTCCAGCGCCAGTTTGGCGGCGGCTTGCTCACCGGCGCGGCGGCTTCCGCCACGGCCGTAGACCTGGATGTTCAATTTCGGCACCAGGCATTCGATCTCGAATTCCTGGCTGTGGGCGGCGCCGTGGGTGGCCACCACGTTGTACTGTGGCAGCGAAATTTTCTTGCTTTGCAAAAACTCCTGCAGCAGGGTCTTGGCATCCTTGCCCAGGGTTTGCGGATCGACCGAATCAAGGATGGGGATGTAGAAAGCGCGGATCACCGTGCTGGCCGCATCGAAACCCGTATCGAGGAAGATGGCGCCGAGCAAGGCTTCGAGAGTATCGGCGAGAATCGAAGGACGGCGGAAACCGCCCGATTTCAGTTCGCCTTCGCCCAGGCGCAAGAATTGCGACAATTCCAGCTTCTGCGCGATTTCATACAGCGACTGCTGCTTGACCAGATTGGCGCGCAGGCGCGACAGATCGCCCTCGTCGATGGACTTGAAACGTTCGTACAGGATGGAGGCGACCACGCAGTTGAGGATGGAGTCGCCGAGGAATTCCAGCCGCTCGTTATGCAAACTGCTGTGGCTACGATGCGTCAAGGCTTGCTGCAACAGGCCAGCATCCTGGAACGTATAGCCTAAACGGGTTTGCAATAGCTGAAGATTCATTGTTGTTTCTGTGTCATCTGAGTAATTCGGCTGGCCGCCGCGCGGGGAATCGGCGCGACAGCCATGCGGGCGGCTTAGTGTATGCCACCCACTCTTTTCGGATTGCTGAAGTTCATCCACACGAGGAAAGCCTTGCCGACGATGTTCTCGTTCGGCACGAAGCCCCAGTAGCGGCTGTCCGCGCTATTGTCGCGGTTGTCACCCATCATGAAGTAGTTGCCTGCCGGTACCACGCACGTGAAGCCGTCTTCGTTGTAGTCGCAAGCCTCCTTGTGCGGAAAATCCTTCACTTCGCGCAAGTTCAACGTAGGAGCCGGCTCGTCGTTGAGGATGCGGTGGCTGACGCCCGTCAGGTTTTCTTCCAGCTGCTTGTGGTACACGGTGCTTTCGTCGTCCAGGTAGTCGTCCAGCGGCGTGTACGCCACTTCCTTGCCGTTCACCGTCAAGCGCTTGTTTTCATAGGTGATTTTATCACCGGGTACGCCGATCACGCGCTTGATATAGTCTTGCGACATGTCTTTCGGATACTTGAACACCATCACGTCGCCGCGCTGCGGATCGTTGACTTCAATGATGCGCTTGTTGACGATGGGCAGACGGATGCCATAGGTGAACTTGTTCACCAGGATCAGATCGCCCACCAGCAAGGTCGGCACCATCGAGCTCGACGGGATCTTGAACGGCTCGTACAAAAACGAGCGCAGGCAGAACACGAGCGCGATGACGGGGAAGAAGCTGCCCGAGTACTCGACCCAGGTCGGCTGGCGCAACAGGGCCGCCTCGATGCTGGCGCGGCTGCCGCCCGCATCGGACTTGATGCCCTCGGCGGCCAGCTTGGACTGGCGCGCATCGAACTCGGCCAGGGCACGGTCGGCCGCCTTGCGGCGCTGCTTGGACAGATAAAACACGTCCAGGCACCAGACCAGGCCCGTCAACACCATCAGCACGAACAGGATTAAAGCGAAATTTCCTAAAATCACTTGCAGGTTCATTGATTAACCATCCACTTGTAAAATTGCCAGGAATGCTTCTTGCGGGATCTCCACGGAACCCACTTGCTTCATGCGTTTCTTGCCCGCTTTTTGTTTTTCCAGCAATTTTTTCTTGCGGCTGATGTCGCCGCCATAGCACTTGGCCAAGACGTTCTTGCGCAAGGCTTTCACGTTCTCGCGCGAAATGATGTTCGCGCCGATGGTCGCTTGAATCGCCACGTCGAACATCTGGCGCGGGATCAGTTCACGCATCTTGGCGGCCACCTGGCGGCCACGGTACTGGCTGTTCGAACGGTGGACGATGATGGCCAGCGCATCGACTTTTTCGCTGTTGATCAGCATGTCGACCTTGACCACGTCGGCCGCGCGGTATTCCTTGAACTCGTAATCCATCGAGGCATAGCCGCGCGACGTCGATTTCAGGCGGTCGAAGAAGTCCAGCACGATCTCGGCCATCGGCATTTCATACACGAGCTTGACCTGGCGGCCGTGGTAGCTCATGTCCATCTGGATGCCGCGCTTGCCGATACACAAGGTGATCACGGAGCCCACGTATTCCTGCGGCATGTACAGATTGACCGTCACGATAGGCTCGCGCACTTCCTCGATGCGCGACGGATCGGGCATCTTCGATGGATTGTCGACGTTGATCATGGTGCCGTCGCGCTGGATCACTTCATACACGACGGTTGGCGCCGTGGTGATCAGGTCCATGTCGAATTCGCGCTCGAGGCGCTCCTGCACGATTTCCATGTGCAGCAAGCCCAGGAAGCCGCAGCGGAAGCCGAAGCCCAGCGCCTGCGACACTTCCGGCTCGTACATCAGGGCCGCGTCGTTCAGTTTCAGCTTTTCCAGCGAGTCGCGCAGCGCGTCGTACTGGTTCGCTTCCACGGGGAACAGGCCGGCGAACACTTGCGGCTGCACTTCCTTGAAGCCAGGCAATGGCGCGGCGGCGGGACGGTTGGCCAGGGTGACGGTGTCGCCCACTTTCGCCGCCTTCAATTCCTTGATGCCGGCGATGATGAAGCCCACCTGGCCTGCCGACAATTGCGGCAAGGATTGCGAACGGGGCGAGAACACGCCGATGTCTTCCACCAGTTGCACCGAATCGGTGGCCATCAGGCGAATCTTGTCTTTCGGTTTCAGGGTGCCGTTGATGACGCGCACCAGCATGACCACGCCCACATAGGCGTCATACCAGGAGTCGACGATCAGCGCCTGCAGCGGCGCATCGGGGTCGCCCTTCGGTGGCGGCACCTTGACGATCAGTTGTTCGAGCACGTCCAGCACGCCGAAGCCCGTCTTGGCCGAGCAATGCACGGCGTCGCCGGCGTCGATGCCGATCACGTCTTCGATCTCGGCAATCGCGCTCGGCGGGTCCGCGTTCGGCAAGTCGATCTTGTTCAGGACGGGCACCACTTCCACGCCCAGGTCCAGCGCCGTGTAGCAGTTGGCGACCGTTTGCGCTTCCACGCCTTGCGACGCGTCCACGACCAGCAGCGCGCCTTCGCACGCCGACAGCGAGCGCGACACTTCATAGCTGAAGTCGACGTGGCCCGGCGTATCGATCAGGTTCAGGTTGTAGATCTGGCCATCGCGGGCCTTGTAGTGCAGGGCCGCCGTTTGCGCCTTGATGGTAATGCCGCGCTCGCGCTCCAGATCCATCGAATCGAGCACCTGCGCCTCCATCTCGCGGTCGGACAAGCCGCCGCACAATTGAATGATGCGGTCAGCCAGGGTCGATTTACCGTGGTCAATATGGGCGATGATGGAGAAATTGCGTATGTTGTTCATTAACTAATATATGTGCGAGTGACGACACTGCTTAACAGGAATCAAGGGGATCATGCCCGGGCCAAACCCGGCGCCCCGCTCATGATAAAAAAAGCGCTCCGAGCAGGACATCTGCATGCCCAGGCGAGCGCTTTTGAAGCGACAGAAGCTGCTGCCTCGGACAGTAGCTTTTTCGACCTCCCCATTTTACCGGATTTCAGAGTAGAAAGCCCGTCTTATGAGGCCAGCACCGGGGCAAGCCGACATTTTCCGCTGTTTTCGGCACCAGAATGGTGCAATGCAGTGTCAATATTGACAGTTAAATTACACCAGGCAGCGGCGCACGGCCGCCTCGTCGAGAAAATAATGGCATAGCTCGGGCTGCGCCAGGTCGCCGAACAGCACCGGCACGAGCTCGTCAAAACGCGCCAGCAAGCTTGCATCAGGCGACGCGTCGATGTCGACCACGTCCACCGTGAACGGTTTTCCGGGCGGCTGCAGCAGGAGCAAGGCGTCGAGCATGTCCTGGCAAAGGTGGCAATAACTGCGGGAATAGAGGGTGAAGTGCATGGCGCGCAGGATACCGCATCCCGGCCGCGGCCGGAATGCGGGATGATCACACGGTTACTTCGCCGACGGGCGCAGCGACACGAATTGCGCCGTATCGCCACGGCGCACCAGCACGGCCGACGTCTTCTTCGGGTCGAGCTTGGCGACCAGGGCATTGAACTGTTTAGCATCTTTCACGGCAACGTTATTCAGTTGCAAGATCACATCGCCAGGCTGCAGGCCGGCCAGGGCCGCCACGCCATCGGCCTCGTCGACCAGCACGCCCGCGTCGATCTTCAGTTCCTGCTTCTTCGCGGCCGGCACGTCGCTGACCTTCAGTCCCAGTGCATTGACGGCTTGCGCTTCCGGCTCCTTGGCGCCCTTCTTCGCCGTTTTCTCGCTTTCCAGCTCGACGACGGTGACGGGGATATCCTGCTGTGCACCCTTGCGCCAGACGGTCAGCGTGGACTTGCCGTTGACGGCGGCGCCACCCACCAGGCGCGGCAGGTCGGAGGAGCGCTCGATCTGGGCACCGTTGAATTTCAGGATGATGTCGCCCGGCTTGATGCCCGCCTTGTCGGCCGGACCGCCCGGCTCCACCATCGACACTTGCGCGCCCTTGGCGTTCGGCAAGCCCAGCGACTCCGCCACGTCCTTGCTCACTTCGCCGATCTGCACGCCGATGCGCCCGCGCACGACCTTGCCCGTCTTTTTCAACTGCTCGCCCACGCGCATGGCTTCATCGATGGGCACGGCAAACGAGATACCGTTGTAGGCGCCGGACAGGGTGGCGATCTGCGAGTTGATGCCGATCACTTCACCGCGCATATTGATCAGCGGACCACCCGAGTTGCCGGGGTTGACGGCCACGTCGCTCTGGATCAGGGGCAGGTAATCGCCCGTGTCGCGTGACTTGGCGGAAATGATGCCGGCCGTTACCGTGTTTTCCAGGTTGAACGGCGAGCCGATGGCGATGACCCACTCGCCCACGCGTATCTTGTTCGAGTCGCCGATGGTCAGGCGCGGCAGGTTGCCGCCCTCGATTTTCAGCAGGGCCACGTCGGTGCGCGCATCGGCGCCGATCACCTTGGCCTTGAATTCGCGCTTGTCCGTGAGGGTTACGTAGACTTCATCGGCGCCATCGACCACGTGGGCATTGCTCAGCACATAGCCATCGGCCGAGATGATGAAGCCGGAACCGACACCGCGCTGCACTTCCTGCTCTTGCGGCACGGCGCGGCGACCACCGCGTGGCGCCTGCTGGCGCGGCGTCGGCATGGCGCCGCCAAAGAAGCGGCGCAGGAATTCCTGCATTTCCTGCTCATCCTGGCCGCCCATGCCGGGGCCGTTCATCTTCAGGCGCTCGGTGGTGCGGATATTTACGACGGCCGGGCCGACGGCGTCGACCAGGTCCGAGAAATCAGGCAGTTTTACGGCAGGCACGGCGGCCTGCGCCTGTGGCGCCAGGCCCAGCATGGTGGGAGCAAGGAAGACGCCAGCCGTACCGAACAATAAGGCGGAAAGCGTCTTCACTGAAAACGACTTGCTGGCGGCACACATGTTTTTTTTCATGGAAAGTATCTTTTCGAATATGTAAACGGATCAAAACGGATCAGGCGATTGCCTGCGTGCATGATTGGCCGTCACGACGGAACCCCGAGGGCAAACACACCCCGCAGCGCGCATGGCAGCAACAATATATCGCAAAAGCAAGATATTGCCTGTTCACAGTGTCAATCGTACCGAAGTCCAGTGTCAAGAGGGCGACGGGAACGTTAAGCCTGGCATAAGATGGAAAATGCGTCAGCGCTGCGCCAGCGGCCCCGCCTCCAGCGGCTCGGCAGTGCCCGGCGGCACGAGGGCGGCGGACAGGGGCAGCAGCGGCTCGGCATGGGCAGCCGCCGCCTCGGCGGCCAGGCGGCTGGCCAGCCCCGCATGGAACCGGGCGCTCAGTGGATGACCGCACTGCTCCGAACGCAGCACGTCGCCGATATGGCGATAGGCCTCCCATACTTGCCGCCCCTCATCCGTGTCGAGGGCGGCAAAAGCCAGTTCGAGTTCGCTCGCCGCCAGCTCGCCATCGGCCAGGGCGGAAATAGTCTCGTGCAATCGTGTATGCGTATCCATGATGGGTCCTGCCATTTCAAGAAGATCGGTGCGGAAACCGGACGCAGCCATGCCAACCTCATACTCCCCAGATTACCAACGCTTGTCAATTGGCATGTCCAGCAACGGTTTCAATTTCTCCGCAATCACTTCGCGCGCGCGAAATATCCTGCTGCGCACGGTGCCGATGGGGCACGCCATGATCTCCGATATTTCTTCATAGCTCAGGCCCTCGATTTCGCGCAGGACGATGGCCGTGCGCAATTCGATGGGCAGCACATCCATTGCCGCATTGACGGTAGCCGCAATCTGCTTGCTGGCCAGCACCGATTCGGGTGTATTGTTGTCGCGCAATTTATTGCCATCATCGAAGGATTCCGCCTGCTCGGCGTCGGCATCGCTGGACGTGGCAGCGCGCCTCCCTTGCGTAACGAGATAATTCTTGGCCGTATTGATGCCGATGCGATACAGCCAGGTATAAAACGCGGCCTCGCCGCGAAAATGGCGCAGCGCCCGGTACGCCTTGATAAAGGTTTCCTGCACCACATCTTCGGCCTCCGCCGGGTCATGCACAAGGCGCGACACAAGACGCATCAAGCGACGCTGGTATTTCGATACCAGCACATCGAATGCCCGTTTGTCGCCAGCCTGCACCCGCTCGACCAGCAACTGATCATACTCGCGCTCTGTCCTCACGCCCAATGTCCCTGTAGTCATGCAGCGTGGGCGCCTGTATGGATATAGAGTTGGCCCGCTGCAAGAAGTTCAGTGTTCACCCCACATTTATTCTTCCCCACCGCGCGCTGCGATGGCCCGGCACGCCACGGCCAGCGGGCGGAAGGCGGCGCAGCTGCCTCCGCGTTGCACCAGTACCTCCGTGCGCCGCCCTGCGGCATCGGCCAGGCACAGCACCAGCAGTGACGGCCACAGGGTCGAGCCCGGCAACAGGCGCAGGCCCGGCACTGCCGGAGACACCGCCACAGCCGGCTCCGGCATCTCGCTGGCATCCATTTCCGGCGCCCCGCCATGCTCCAGATATACCGCCAGCCGCAACTGGCCAACCGGCGAAATATCAAGCGTCTGCGGCTTTCTGCGCCTGCGCGGCAAAGCCAGCAAAAACACGCCGCCAGCCGCACTCAGCAGCGCGCCACTCCAGCCCAGCGCATACCCGCCCACCAGGTGGCCGGGGCCGGCACCGGCGTCGGACAGGCCCGCAACGGGCCACGTGCCGCTCAAGGGCCAGGCGGCCAGCAAGGCGCACGATCCCAGCACCGCTTGCAACAGACGCAAACAGACAGGCGTGCGGATGACAGCCGCTACTGCGATTGACATACTTCATGGGAAAAAAAAGGCGCGCCGGCAACATGCCGGGCAAATTCAGGCGCCAACGAACGTTGGCGCCGAATCAGCGCTCACTACGGTTTGACCGTAGCGAGCGCTTGAAAGTTCCTGCTTATTTCGCTTTACCGAAAATCAGCGTGCCATTCGTTCCGCCGAAGCCGAACGAATTCTTCACTGCATAATCGATCTTCATATCCCGCGCCGTGTTGGCACAGAAATCGAGATCGCAAGCCGGATCCTGGTTGAAGATGTTGATGGTCGGTGGCGACACCTGATGGTGCAATGCCAGGACCGTAAACACCGCTTCCAGACCGCCCGCGCCGCCCAGCAAATGGCCCGTCATCGACTTGGTCGAGTTGACAACCAGATTCTTGGCGTGCTCGCCGAAGGTGCGTTTGATGCCCATCACTTCCGCCACGTCGCCTTGCGGGGTCGACGTGCCGTGCGCGTTCAGGTACTGAATCTGATCCGCGTTCAAGCCTGCGTTATCGAGGGCCGCGATCACCGATTTGCTGCCGCCGCTACCATCTTCCAGCGGCGAGGTCATGTGATAAGCATCTGCGCTCATCCCGAAACCATGCACTTCGGCATAGATCTTGGCACCACGGGCCACCGCGTGCTCGTACTCTTCCAGCACCATGACGCCAGCGCCCTCGCCCAGCACGAAGCCGTCGCGGTCGGTATCCCACGGACGCGATGCCGTTGCCGGATCGTCGTTGCGGGTCGACAAGGCGCGTGCCGAGGCGAAACCGCCCAGGCCCAGCGGCGACACGGTCGATTCAGCACCGCCGGCGATCATGACGTCGGCATCGCCGTACTCGATCATGCGCGCTGCGGCACCGATGCTGTGCAAACCGGTGGTACACGCAGTAACGATCGCCAGGTTCGGGCCCTTCAGACCATATTTGATCGAAAGGTTGCCAGAAATCATGTTAATGATCGAGGCAGGCACGAAAAATGGCGAGATACGGCGCGGACCGCGCTTTTCGTACTCGGACTTGGTTTCCTCGATCAGCGGCAAGCCGCCGATACCGGAACCGATGATCACGCCGATGCGCTCGGCGTTTTCTTCGGTCACTTCCAGGCCGGAGTCCTGCATCGCCTGGATGCCCGCAGCCATGCCGTAATGGATAAAGGTATCCATGTGGCGGGCTTCCTTACCGGAGATGTATTCTTCGATATTGAAGCCTTTGACTTCACCAGCAAAATGCGTGGTGAATGGCTGTGCATCAAACTTGGTAATCGTGGCAATGCCGGATTTACCTTCAATGATTGCGCCCCACGCCTCGGCAATAGTATTGCCGACAGGTGAAACGCAGCCCAGGCCGGTGACAACAACACGACGGTTTTTAGAACGGCTCAAGCGATTCTCCTGAAGTCGGTCAGACAGGCTTAGGCCTTGACGTGTGCGGTGGCGTAGTCGATCGCCTGTTGCACGGTGGTGATTTTTTCAGCTTGTTCGTCAGGGATTTCCATTTCGAATTCGTCTTCCAGGGCCATGACCAGTTCCACGGTGTCCAGGGAATCGGCGCCGAGATCGTCGACGAAGGAGGATTCGATTTTGATGTCTGCTTCTGCAACGCCCAGTTGCTCAGCGACGATTTTCTTAACGCGTTGTTCGATATCCGACATGTTATGGCTCCAAAGTGTGTGTTACGGAAAGTGCGCGCATTTTATCAGGTTTGCGCGTCCGAATACTAATTTCGGTGTCTGCTGCTAATTCGACCGAAGCTGCTGCTAAAAGATGCGATTATAGACAAAAACGGTCGTTGAATCATGCCACAAACGCCCGCCCCGCCTATCTTTCACATCAATTCATGTACATTCCGCCATTCACGTGCAGGGTCGTGCCCGTGATATAGGCCGCTTGCGGCGAGGCCAGAAAGGCTACCGCTGCCGCCACGTCTTCCGGCTTGCCCAGGCGTGACAGGGGAATTTGCGTCAACAGGGCCGCGTGCTGCTCTTCGCTCAGGGCCTTGGTCATGTCGGTATCGATGAAGCCCGGCGCGATGCAGTTCACGGTAATGTTGCGGCTGCCGATTTCGCGCGCCAGGGCGCGGCTCATGCCTTCCACGCCGGCCTTGGCCGCCGCGTAGTTCATTTGCCCCGGATTGCCCGACGACGCCACGACCGACGTGATATTAATGATACGCCCAGTTTTGGCTTTCATCATGCCGCGCAGTACGGCGCGCGACAGGCGGCCGACGGCCGACAGGTTGGTGGAAATGACGCTGTCCCACTCTTCATCCTTCATGCGCATGGCCAACTGGTCTTGCGTGATGCCCGCATTGTTGACGAGGATGGACAGGCTGCCGTAGGTTTTCTGCACTTCATCGACGACGGCGGCGCAGCGCGCCGCATCGGTCACGTTCAGGACCAGGCCCTTGCCCGTGACGCCTTCGGCGGCCAGGTAATCGGTGATCGCTTGCGCGCCGCTTTCCGAGGTGGCGGTGCCGACCACGGTCGCGCCCTGTTTGCCCAGTTCGGTGGCGATGGCGCGGCCGATGCCGCGCGAGGCGCCCGTGACCAGCACGACTTGATTTGCTAAATTCATGAGTATCCTTAAAGATGGCTGACGGCAGTCACAGCTGCGCTGCCGTTTGCTGTTTACTTGAGCTGCGTCAAAATGCGTTCCAGCGATGCCTGGTCGACGATGGCGTCGCCCACGAGCACCGGATCGATGCGCTTGGCCAGGCCCATCAGGACCTTGCCCGGACCGCATTCGATCACTTGCGTGATGCCGTCGGCAGCGACCTTTTGCATGGTTTCCACCCAGCGCACGGGGCTGGCCGCCTGGCGCACGAGCGCATCCTTGATGCCGGCAACGTCGTTGACGACGGCCACGTCGACGTTGTTGATCAGCGCGATTTGCGGCGCCGAGAACGTCAAGCCGGCCATGTACTCGCGCAAGCGGTCCGATGCAGGCTTCAGCAGCGACGAGTGGAATGGCGCGGAAACGGGCAGCTTCATGGCGCGCTTGGCGCCCTTGGCCTTGGCCAGTTCGCAGGCGCGCTCGACGGCAGCCGTATGGCCGGCGATGACCACTTGCGCTGGCGCATTGAAATTGACGGGTTCGACCACGAGGGCCGGGTTTTCCGCCGCCGCTTCCGCACACACGGCGCGCACGTCGTCGTCCGACAGGCCCAGCACGACAGCCATCGTGCCCTGCCCGACGGGCACGGCTTCCTGCATGGCCTGCGCGCGGAAACGCACGAGCGGCACGGCATCCTTGAAGTCGATGACGCCGGCGGCGACCAGCGCCGAGTATTCACCGAGGCTGTGACCGGCGACGACCGTCGGCACGGAGCCGCCGGCCGCCAGCCAGGCGCGGTAGAACGCCACGGCCGCCGTCAGCATCACGGGTTGCGTGTTGGTAGTCAGGTCCAGCTCTTCCTTCGGACCTTCGGCGATCAGCTTGCCCAGGTCGAATTGCAGGGCGTCCGACGCTTCGGCCACGGTTTGCGCAACCACGGGGTTGCCGGCGAAACCGTCGAGCATCGCGATCGCTTGCGAGCCTTGGCCTGGGAAAACAAATGCAAATTGTGTCATGTCGACTCCGTTTTTTTACTATTTATTCAGCGAACCAAATGCAACTGCTGGGGTACGTCCCTGCGGGATCGGAATTCACTCCACTGGAGTGCATTCCCCCGACGGGTCGGACCCCGAAATCAGCCTCCGGCCATCACATCTTTGCCAACACGGCGCCCCAGGTAAAGCCGCCGCCCACGCCTTCCATCATGACGTTGTCGCCCTTCTTGACCCGGCCATCGCGCACGGCGATGTCGAGTGCCAGCGGGATCGAGGCGGCCGAGGTGTTGCCATGCTGATCGACGGTGACGACCATCTTTTCCAGTGGCAAGCCGAGTTTCTTGGCCGTGCTGTTCATGATGCGGATGTTCGCCTGGTGCGGGATCAGCCAGTCGATCTGGTCCGACGTCATGTTGGCGTGTTCCAGGGCTTCGTGCGCGACTTTTTCCAGCACGGACACGGCCAGCTTGAAGACGGCCGGGCCATCCATGTAGAGGAAGGCGCTGCCGTCGAGCGCGCCGCCAGCCAGGCTGCCCGGCACGCTGAGGATGTTCGAGTGGCGGCCGTCCGCGTGCAGCTTGGTGGCCAGGATGCCCGGTTCCTTCGACGCCGTCATGACGATGGCGCCGGCGCCGTCGCCGAACAGCACGCAGGTGCCGCGGTCGTCGAAATTGAGGATGCGCGAAAACACTTCGGCGCCGATCACCAACACGTTTTTATGCATGCCCGACTGGATGAAGCTGTCGGCCGTGGCCACCGCATACACGAAACCGCTGCAGACGGCTTGCACGTCGACGGCGGCGCAGTTGTTCGTGATGCCCAGCTTGTTTTGCACGATGCAGGCCGTGCTGGGGAAGCTGCCGAAGAAATCGGGGGTCGAGCTGGCGACGATGATCAGGTCCAGGTCGTTGCCGTTCAGGCCAGCCATTTCCAGGGCCTTCTTGGCCGCTTCCACGCCCAGGTCCGAGGAATTTTGCGTTGGCGCCGCGTAATGGCGCGCCGAAATGCCGCTGCGCGAGACGATCCATTCATCGGACGTCTCGATGCCCTTGGCGGCGAGCTGTTCGGTCAAGTCCTGGTTGGTGACGCGCTTTTCCGGCAAGTAGCTGCCGGTGCCGATAATTTTGCTGTAAGTTTTGCTAAAAACAGTCATGCAAGTACCCGTCCACTAAATGGTAGAGCTTGTTGATGTAGGTTCGTCCGGAACTGGCGTGCGCGGCATCAGCTCGGCGATCAGGCTGGCCAGGTGCGCTTGCACGTCATTTTTTGCCGCATCGAAAGCGCGGCGCAAGGCCCATTCAAACGAATAGGCATCGGCGCTGCCGTGGCTCTTGAAGACGAGACCACGCAAGCCCAGCAGGCTGGCGCCGTTGTAACGCGAAGGATTCAAGCGGTTGCCGATGGCTTTCAGGGCCCCGCGGGCGATCAGCGCGCCCAGCATGGTGATCGGATTGCGCTTGAATTCGGAAGTGAGCACGTCTTTCATGAAGCGCGCCAGGCCTTCGATGGCTTTCAGGGTGACATTACCGACGAAACCGTCGCAGACGACGATATCGGTCGTGCCCTTGAAGATATCATTGCCTTCCACGTTGCCGTAGAAGTTCAGCGCGCCACGCTCGTGGTCGGCCTGCAGCAGCTTCGAGGTGAGTTTCACCACTTCATTGCCCTTGATATCTTCCGTGCCCACGTTCAGCAAGCCGATCGTCGGCCGTTCGATACCTTCCATGGCGGAAACGAGCACGGAACCCATGATGGCGAACTGGTGCAAGTGATGCGGTTCGCAATCGACGTTGGCGCCCAGGTCCAGCATGTAGGTGGGGCCGTTCTTTTGATTCGGCAAGATGCTGCAGATGGCCGGGCGGTCGACACCGGACATGGTTTTCAATACATAGCGCGACACGGCCATCAGGGCTGCCGTATTACCGGCGGAAACGGAGGCTTGCGCTACGCCGTTCTTGACCTGTTCGATGGCCACGCGCATGGAGGAATCCTTCTTGCGGCGCAGGGCCACTTCCAGGGGATCGTCCATGGTAACTTGTTCGGAGGCATGCAATACCGACAGGCGCGGATGCGTGTCGGCTTTATGTTTCTTCAGTTCGGCACGGATCACGTCTTCCAATCCAACAAGGATCAGTTCGGCTTCAGGTTCATGTTTTACGAAGGAAATTGCTGCGGGGATAGTGACTGAGGGACCGTGATCTCCGCCCATGCAGTCGATAGAAATTTTGATTGTCATTTGTGTTGATTCAATACCGCTGCGGGCGTGCGGCAAGATGTGAATCGGACTGGAGCATATGCGGGGCGCAACATATCATGCACAGACCTGGACAGCGTGATTCAAAATGACGGGTGTGCAAGATGAATTGCAGCCGATAAAAAAGAAGAAGCGGCGCCACGCCGAATAACCACGCAACACCGCTTTCATCTTACCCAACAAAAACGTCGATTACTCGTCGTTTTTGGTCTTCAACACTTTACGGCCACGATAGAAGCCGTTAGGGCTGATATGGTGACGCATGTGTGTTTCGCCGGTAACTGGCTCGACGCTCAATTGCGGCGCGACCAGGAAGTCGTGCGAACGGTGCATGCCGCGCTTGGAAGGGGTTTTCTTGTTCTGTTGAACTGCCATGATGACTCCTAATACATAAGTTCTAAAATTTTAGCACAATCGATTGGCAAATACATGCGAATCGAGTATCCCAGCGGTAAAGACTACCCGAAAATAGCCCGGACCGACATCGTTTATTACAACTACATTTCACTACACTTGCCATACTCGATTACTACACGCGTTTGACACGTTCTCTAAGCGGGATCTCACAAACCTGCGGTTTTTGAGGCCCCCTATAAACTACAACTACTACTTATTCTGGCTTCAAGTCTTTCAGGGCCGCAAACGGCGACTTCTTTTCAGTCTTGAGAGCATCGAGCTGCGCCGTATCGGGGCAGACGTCATGTTTGGGTACCTGCGGCAGGGCCAGCAAGGCTTCATCTTCGATCAGGGCCGCGGCATCCATGCTGCGGCTGCCGACGATCACGTCGATCGATTCATCGTTGATAATTTCTTCGATCTCGTCCGCGTGCTCGTCATCCTTGCCCAGCATCAGAACAGTCGAAGAATCGATCACGTAAGCATACGGAGTCAGGCAGCGCTGGCAAACCAGCTGAACGGTGCCGTTGACCGACAAGGTCAGTTGCGGGTAGCCCAGCTTGCTGGTGCCGCCGACGATCTTCCAGGCGATCTCGCCGGAACTATCTGCACAATCCTTGGTCAACCGGGTCATTTCAGCGACAGGAGTTACACCCTCGCGGCTCCCGCTGATACGACAAAAATCAAAGGCGTCGATCACAAAAGCATTCATTGGTAGAAAATTTCCCCGGAAAACCTGCGATAATAACAGGGTTTTTAGCACGGAGTCAAAGGCTAAGCATCTTTTTTGACGCAATCATTGCCATCAACATGACATTTCATCAACACCGTCATGCCGCATGGAGCCTCAGTTGTGGGCTCTGCGCCCTGGAATTTGCGTGAAATCCCACTGACATCGACCAGCGCGGCCATGCCGGCCGCCATCCACTACCGAATGATACCAACTTCCGCCCCATCGCGCTTGATTCTTGCATCGAGTTCGACCTACCGCAAGGAACTGCTGCAACGCCTGCGCCTGCCTTTCGAGGTGGCCGTCCCCGATCTCGACGAAAGCCCCCTGCCGGGCGAAAGCCCCAGCGCCACGGCCCTGCGCCTGGCCCAGGCCAAGGCGCAGGCCGTGCTCGACCGCTACCCTGGCAGCCTCGTCATCGGCTCCGACCAGGTCGCCACCCTCGACGGCGCGCAGATCGGCAAGCCCGGCAACCATGCCAATGCCTTGCTGCAACTGCAAACCATGCGCGGACGCGAGACCGTGTTCCACACGGCACTGTGCCTGCTCGACGGCCGCCAGAATCCTCCCGTGGCGCAAGTGGAAGACGTCCAGACCCTCGTCACGGTGCGCGACTTGCCCGACGTCGAACTGGACGCCTACCTGCGCATCGAACAGCCGTACGACTGCGCCGGCAGCGCCAAGAACGAAGGCCTGGGCATCGCCCTGCTCGAACGCATAGCCACCACCGACCCGACCGCCCTCACCGGCTTGCCGCTGATCGCCCTCACAAGCATGCTGCGCAAGGCGGGTGTGACGTTTTTTACATTTTAATCACCCTGGGGTCAGACCCGACGGGGGAGTGCGTTCCAGTGGAGCGCACTCCGATCCCGAAGGGACTGACCCCGGCCAATACAAAGCTAACAATATGACCGGCACCCTGTACCTGATTCCCAACCACCTCGGCCTGTCCGACGGCGCAAGCGACCCGCTGAGCCACATCATTCCAGAGCAAGTACGGCAGATCACGTCGCAGCTCGATTATTTCGTTGCGGAAAACGCCAAGACGGCGCGCGCCTTCTTGAAATTGATCGGCAACCAGCATCCGTTGGCCAAGCCATTGCAGGAAATCACGATTTCCGAACTGAACGTGAACACCCCGGCGCAAGCGCTGGCCGGCTTGCTGGCGCCCCTGCTGGCGGGCCGCGACGCGGGCCTCGTCTCGGAAGCGGGCGTGCCCGCCGTGGCCGATCCCGGCGCCGACCTGGTGCGTCTGGCGCATCAGCACGGCATCAAAGTACGCCCGCTGGTGGGCCCCTCGTCGATCCTGCTGGCCGTGATGGCCAGCGGCTTGAACGGCCAGAGCTTCGCATTCAACGGCTACCTGCCCACGGACGCCGCCCTGCGCGCCAAGCGCATCAAGGAACTGGAAAGCCGCTCGCGCAATGAAAAGCAGACCCAGCTCTTCATTGAAACGCCGTACCGCAACGCCGCCATGCTCGAAGCCCTCGTGGCGCAATGCGCGCCATCGACCCTGATCTGCGTCGCTACCGACCTGAGCCTGGACACGGAAAGCGTGCAGACGTGGAATGGCGGACAGTGGAAGAAACAATTAGCCGCCGGAAAGGCGCCTGATTTCCACAAGAAACCGACCGTGTTCTTACTGCTGGGACAGTAATCTCCCGATCATAAAAAAACGCCACGATCAAATGATCGTGGCGTTTTTTATTGCGGCACTACCAAGCAGAGTATGACTACACCCTTCTGGTGCCTGTATTTTTCTGGCCGCCCTTGCCCGTTTCCAACACAAACTTCGCGCCATCGTCACGGCCCAATACCTTCACCAGGTACGGCATGACTTCGCGCAACATCGGCTCCAGGGTGTACGGCGGATTCAAGATGAACATGCCGCTGCTGTGCAAGCCGAAACCATCGGGCGACGGCGTGTTGACCGTCAGGGTCACGTGCAGCCAGTCCGAGCTGGGCAGCTGCTTGAGCTTGTCGGCGAACTGGCGCGATTCCATGCGTTGCAGCACCGGGTACCAGACGGCATACATGCCGGACGGGAAGCGCACGAGGGCGTCGGCCAGGGTGTCCTTGACCTTGCGGTAATCCATCTTGTCTTCATACGGCGGGTCGATCAGCACCAGCGCGCGGCGCGATGGCGGCGGCAGCAGGGCTTTCAGGCTCTGGAAGCCGTCGGCCTTGGTGATGAGCACGCGCTTGCCGCGCACGGTCGGACGCTCGCCCTGGGCCAGCGCATGCGCCTCGACCTTGCGGAAATTGTCGGCCAGAATCTTGGCGTCCGCCGGATGCAGCTCGAACAGGCGCAGGCGGTCTTGCTCACGGCTGACCTTGTCGGCGCAGTACGGCGAACCCGGGTAGTAGCGCATCTTGCCGCTCGGATTCATTTCCTTGATCAGCTTCATGTATTCCGCCAGCGAGGCCGGCCAGTCCGTGCGGTCCCACAGGGGCGCGATGCCCGTTTCGTATTCGGCGTTTTTCGAGGCATAACCGCCGTCGAGCGCATACACGCCTGCGCCGGAGTGGGTATCGATATAACTATAGGCGGTATCTTTTTGATTCAGATATTGCAACAACTGAATCTGCACATAATGCTTCAACACATCGGCGTGATTACCCGCGTGAAAGGCGTGGCGGTAACTCAACATAAGCTGGCTAATTCCATAATAAAAATAAACAAAGGCGGGAGCGCTGACACCGGGCAGGGCATGAAAACAGACTGGAGGGGTCAGGCTGCGGGGCCAGGAAACAGCTAGGACCAGCGTAATCAGCGCGCAATTATCAGCATTATCCACCAGAAAGGTGTATAGCATCAAAAAACACGGCTAAACAAGCCCATGCATTCCCGGGACTGGCATCGCCGGGCGCGGTAGAATACGCGCATCGGGCGCCCGCGCCCATCCGCCCACTAATAGAAACGACCATGCACAGCCTGACCCTCACGACCGATAACCGCGCCGACGTCGCGGCAACCCTGGCCGGTCCGCGCTGGACGGTGGCCTGCCTGTGCGCGCTGTGGTGCGGCACTTGCGGCACCTACCGCGCCACGTTCGAGGAGCTGGCCGCGCGCCACCCGGACACCGTCTTCGTCTGGATCGACATCGAAGACCAGGCCGACGTGGTGGGCGACCTCGACATCGACAACTTTCCCACCCTGCTGATCCAGCGCGAGGACAATGTCGCCTTCTTCGGCACCGTGCTGCCCGACGGCGGCCTGGCACACCGCATGGTGCAGGCGCAGCAGGCGCTCAGCAGCGAAGAACTGGCGGCGCTGGCCACCAGCACGCAGGAACGGCGCGACTGGCAGCAGGACTGTAATCTGCGCCATTTGCTGGCCGCCACCCTGGCAGAGTAAACGTCACGCCAGGCGCAGCGGCAGGCTGCGCAGCCTTTTCCCCGTCAAGCTGAATACGGCGTTGGCCACGGCCGGCGCAATCGGCGGCGTGCCTGGCTCACCCACGCCTTCGGGGTGTTCCGCGCTGGCGATGATGATGGTTTCCACATGCGGCTCCTGCCCCATGCGCAGCACGGGATAGTCGTGGAAGTTGGCCTGCTCCACTCTTCCCTCCTTGAAGGTGATCTCGCCGCCCAGCGCCGCCGACAGGCCGAACAGCACGGCCGATTCCATCTGCTGGGCGATGATGTTCGGATTGACGGCAATGCCGCAATCGATGGCGCATACGACGCGCTGCACGCGAATTTCTCCGTTTTCCACGGACACCTGCGCCACTTGCGCGACGATGCTGCCGAACGACTGGTGCAAGGCCACGCCATGCGCATGGCCGGGCGGAGGAGTTCCTGCCTTGGCAACTGCCGCGTCGAGCACGGCCAGGTGGCGCGGATGCTTGGCCAGCATGGCGCGGCGGAAAGCGACGCCATCCTGCCCTGCCGCATGGGCCAGTTCGTCGATGAAGCTTTCCTTGAAGAACGCGTTGTGCGAGTGCCCGACCGAGCGCCAGTAGCCGACCGGCACGGCGCTGTCGGCGATCACGTGGGCGATGCGCTGGTTGGCGATTTCATACGGCATGTCGAATTCGCCCTCGGCCGTCGTCTTGTCCGGCCCCGCGCCGGGCAAGCCGAAATTGCGCTGCAAAAACTGGTGCGTGATGGAGCCGCTGACGGATTTGTTGTCCCAGGAGGCGATGCGGCCATGCTCGTCGAGGCGGGCCGCAAAGCGGGCCAGCGCGGCGGGACGGTACATATCGTGCTTTGTGTCCTGCTCGCGCGTCCACACCAGCTGCACGGGCGCGCCATCGCACTGCAGCGCGATGGCCACGGCTTGCGCGACCATATCCACTTCCAGGCGGCGGCCGAAACCGCCGCCGAGCAGCAGCACCTCGATGCTGACGTCCTTCGCATCGACGCCGGCCACTTTCGCCGCCACGTCGACGGCGATGCCGGGCGCCTGCGTCGAGGCCCACAGCATCACCTTGCCATTTTTCACCTGCGCGGTGCAGTTGACGGGCTCCATGGCGGCGTGCGCGAGGAACGGCGCGCGGTACTCGGCGCTGACCTGCCGCATGCCCTGCACCGCCTTGCCCTCGACTTCGCCGCTGGCGTGGTAGGCATATCCGGCTTCGCTATCCAACAGGCGGGCAAACTCCGCGTAGACGCCGGCGCTGGACAAGTTCGCCTGCGGGCCAGCCTTCCACTGCGTCGGCAAGGTGGCCGCCGCCTGCTTGGCGCGCCACCAGGTATCGGCCACCACGGCCGCGCACGAAATGCTGCGCTGCGCCAGCTGCGGCGTCAGGTCCAGCACTTTTTTCACGCCGGGCATGGCGAGTATGGGCGCCGCGTCGAACGCGGCCAGGGTATCGCCCAGGCGCGGCGGCAAATGCAGGGCCGCATACAGCATGCCGGGCGGACGCGCATCGATGCCGAAACGCGCGCTGCCATTGACTTTCGATGGCGTATCGCGGCGCGGCGCCGGCTGGCCGATCAGCTTGAAATCCCTGGGCAGTTTCAGCACGGGCGTGCCCGGATCGATAGCGGCGGCGCGCTGCGCCAGGCTGGCGTAGCTGGCGCGCCGGCCGTCCGGGTGCAGCACTTCGCCGTCCTGCGTGCGGCACTGCGCGGCCGGCACCTGCCACAGCGCGGCGGCAGCGCTCACCAGCATGGCGCGCGCCGATGCCCCCGCCTCGCGCATGGGACCCCAGCCATCCTTCACGCTCGACGAGCCGCCCGTGACGATCACGCCCAGTTCGCGCGCCGCCTTGGCCACCGTCCACTGCGCCAGCGCTTTGACGCGGCCGTGGTCGTCGGGGTGGAAAGGCAAGCCATCCTGGAGCATGGCGACATTGCCGAAGATTTTATCCATGGGCGCCTGGATCAGCCTGACGCTGGCCAGCGGCACGTCGAGTTCCTCGGCCACCAGCATCGGCAAGGCCGTATGCACGCCCTGCCCCATCTCGCTGCGCGGCATGGCCAGGATCAC
This sequence comes from Janthinobacterium sp. 67, assembly GCF_002797895.1. Classification (NCBI taxonomy): domain Bacteria; kingdom Pseudomonadati; phylum Pseudomonadota; class Betaproteobacteria; order Burkholderiales; family Oxalobacteraceae; genus Janthinobacterium; species Janthinobacterium sp. 67. Next base: position 2,007,795 of record NZ_PGES01000001.1, read on the forward strand.
CGTGCCATCCGTTTGGATCGCCAGCCAGCCGTTGAGGGCCACGGCGCCATCCTGCAGCGGCAGCGGCGCGCTGCCGTGCAGACGCTGGCGCGGCGGCAGCACGCCCCAGCCCAGCACCAGGGCGCCCACGCCGGCCACGCCGAGACCCAGGCCGCCGAGCAGGAAACGGCGGCGCGACGTGTTTTTTTCTGCGGCCATGGGATACCCTTTATTAGTTAATGATCGATCCAGCGCTCCAGCATATCCTGAGCCAGCACCGGACGGCTATAAAAATAACCTTGCGCCAGTTTGCAGCCATGGCGCAGCAGGAAGGCGGCCTGCTCTTCCGTCTCCACGCCTTCGGCAATCACCGACAATTGCATGCTCTTGCCCAGCTGGATGATGGCAATCGCAATCGCTTCGTCGTTGACGTCCGTCGAGATATCCTTGATGAAGGAGCGGTCGATCTTCAGGGTCTGCACGGGCAGCTGTTTCAGATACGCGAGCGAGGAATAGCCGGTGCCGAAGTCGTCGATGGCCAGGCCCACGCCGATGGCGTGCAAGTCGTTGATGAAACCGAGGGCGTCGCCCGTGTTCATGATGACGGATTCCGTCACTTCCAGCTGCAGGCGCTGCGGCTCGAGGCCCGTTTCCTTCAATATGGCGGCCACCATGCCGGCGATGCTGCCCCGCTCGAACTGTTTTACCGATAAATTCACGGCCATCTTCGGCACGTGCAAGCCCTGCGCCTGCCAGCGCACCATCTGGCGGCATGCTTCGTCGAGCACCCATTTGCCCAGCTGGTTGATGAAACCGCTGTCCTCGGCCAGCGGGATGAAGCGGGCCGGCGGCACCAGGCCCAGTTCCGGGTGGTTCCAGCGCACCAGCGCCTCGACGCCGACCAGGCGGCCCGTGTCGATTTCCACCTGCGGCTGGTAATTGAGGAACATCTCGTTCTTCTCGATCGAGCGGCGCAAGAAGGTTTCCAGGCGCAGACGCTCGACGCCCTCGCCCGTCATCGACGGCGCATAGAAGCGGTAGCCGTTGCGCCCGCGCGCCTTGGCCTGGTACATGGCCACGTCGGCATTGCGGATCAACATGTTCAAGTCCAGCGCGTCGTCCGGATACAGGCTGATGCCCACGCTGCAGGTGACGAACAGTTCATGGCCGGCCACCGTGAACGGCTGGTCGAACATGGTCATCAGCTTTTCCGCCACCTGCGTGGCGCCATATTCGCCGTCGATGCGTTCGAGCAGGACGATGAATTCGTCGCCGCCCAGGCGCGCCAAAGTATCGCCTTCGCGCAGGCGGGCCGCCAGCTGGCCGGCCACCTTTTGCAACAGTTCGTCGCCCACATGGTGGCCCAGGGTGTCGTTGACGTTCTTGAAGCGGTCCAGGTCGATGAACAGCACGGCCAGCTGTTCCTGGTCGCGCGCGGCGCGCAGCAGCGCGTGCTGTAGCCGGTCGTGGAACAGCAGCCGGTTCGGCAGCGCCGTCAGCGGGTCGTGATGGGCCATGTGGTCGAGCTTTTCCTGCGATTCCTTGATCAGGGTGATGTCGCTGAACACGCCCACGTAATGGGTGGTGACGGCGCGCGTGTCGCGCACGGCGCTGATGGTCAGCCATTCCAGGTACACCTCGCCGTTCTTGCGCCGGTTCCAGATCTCGCCGCGCCAGAAGCCCGAGACGGCCAGTTCATCCCACAGGGCCTGGTAAAACGCGGCGTCGTGGCGCTCGGAACGCGTCAGCGACGCGTGCCGCCCCAGCGCCTCGGCTTCGGCGTAACCGGTGATCTGCGTGAAGGCGGGGTTGACGGTGACGATGATGCCCTCCGCGTCGACCACCATCACGCCATCGGCGATGTGTTCGAGCACGGTGGCCGACAAACGCAGCTTTTCCTCGGCTTCCTTGCGCGCCGTGATGTCGGCATACACCCAGATGCTGCCTTCGTTCGGGCGCAGCGGGTCGAGCGCGCAGCCGCTCACCAGCGCCCAGAACAGGCTGCCGTCGCGGCGTTTGTACTGGCGCTCCTCGCTGAAGTCGCCGCCCTTGGCCAGCATCGGATACTGGCGCTCGCCCGCCTCCTCGAAGTCATACGACGTCGTAAACACGATGGCGGTGGAATTGCCCGTCATCTCGCCATGGCCGTAGCCGAACAATTCCTCGCAGCGGCGGTTGACGGAAATGATGCGGCGGTGGCGCACGAACATCACGCCGAACATCACGTTGTCGAGGATGGCGCTCTGCTCGGTGAGCAGCGCTTCGATGCGCATCTCGTGGTGCTTGCGCTGGCTGATGTCGGCGATGATGCCGTCGATCCAGATGATGCCCGGCTCGCCCGCCTGCGGCTGGCCATTCTCGGCCACCCAGCGCTCGATGCCGAAAGCGTCGACGATACGGTATTCCAGCGCATACGGCCGCCCGTCGTGCACCGCCTGGCGGACGGCGCGGCGGTGTTCGCGGCGATCTTCCGGGCAGATCAGGTCGGCCCAGGCATGCGTGGTGCCGCGCATGAACTGGCGCGCCGAATAGCCGGAAATGTCTTCGATGGCGTCGCTGACGAAATCGATGGGGCCATCGGGCCGGTAGCGGAAGACGGCGCCCGGCACCTGCGTGACGATGGTGCGGAAACGCTCTTCGCGCTGGCCCACGTCCTCGAACAGCTGGCCGATGGCCGCGCGCATTTGCTCGAGCTGCGCCGTCAGGCGGCCCAGCTCGTCATTGCTGTGCGACGCCAGCGGCGTGTCGAAATCGCCATGCGACAGGCGGTCGGAAAAGCGCGTCAGGCGGCGCAGGGGTTTGAGCAGGCGGCGGTTCAGGAACAGCACGATCAGCGCCATCGACACGGCCAGCTGCGCACCCAGCACGAAAATATACGACATCTGCTTTTCGCGCAGCTCCTGCTGGCTGCGCGCATCGTCCATTTCGACGACGACGTGGCCGATGCGTTCGCCGCGCACGAGGATGTCGCGCTCGGCGCGGTACAGATTGCCCACGGGCCGCTGCGGCGCCTGCAGGCTGATGAATTCCGTGTCACCCTGTCCCAGCACCTTCACCAGCAGCACGGCACGGTCGCGCATCACCGACTCGACCAGCGAATGGGCCGATTCCGCATTCATGTTCCACAGCGACTCCTGCATGCCCAGCGCCAGGATATCGGCATTGCGCTGCAAGGCCTCGTTCAGGCTGGTGCGCGCCGACTGGCGCTCGTGCACGCCGACCAGCACATAGCTGCCGAAGATGGCGGGCACGACGAGGCCGCCGAATACCACCAGCAGCAAGGCGCCATAGATCGACGAGCCGTACAGCACGCGCAGGCTGGCGCGCAGGCGCTGGTAAGGTGAATTAAACATGCGGCAACAGGGCGACAGGGATCAGGCGGGCGATCATTGAACTTTACAGGGGAATCGGTGGTGAGGCGGGAAGAAACTTTATGAGGAGCAATTATGCATGGAAAAAGCGGGGGAAGTCACCAATAAACACACGCCAGCGGTGTCCTCATGTCATATAGACAGGGTGGAAAAACCACACGCGAGCCGGCGCGCCCGGCCGGCGCCAGCAGAAAAACGCGCAGCTTGCTATCATCGCGCCACTTTACCTAGAGGAACCACCATGACCTTCTCCATCTACTCCGCTTCGATCCCCGTCTTCAAACAGATCCTGGGCAGTCTGGCCGCCATCCTGGACAAGGCGGAATCGCACGCGCAAGACAAGAAAATCGATCCGAACGCCCTGCTGAACTTCCGCCTGTTCCCGGACATGCTGCCGTTCGTGCGCCAGATCCAGATCGCCACCGACTTCGCCAAGGGCTGTGGCGCGCGCCTGGCCGGCGTGGCCGTGCCACCGTACGAAGACAGCGAACAGAGCTTCGCGGAGCTGAAGGCGCGCATCGTGAAAACCATCGCCTTCCTGGAAAGCCTGCCGCAAGCGGACATCGACGGCAGCGAAACGCGCGCCATCACCACGGGCAGCGGCGAAAAGACCAAGCACTTCACAGGCCAGACCTATCTGTTCCACTACGCGCTGCCGCACTTCTTCTTCCACGCGACGACGGCGTACGACATCCTGCGTCACAATGGTATCGAAGTCGGCAAGAAAGATTTCATCGGCAGCTATTGATCGTTAGCGTCAACAGTACCGGGGTCAGACCCTCAATGCCGCTCCCACAAAGTCATCGCTGACATGTGAGGGGGTCTGACCCCAGCAGTTGCCGTTGGGTTAAATCAGGTATTCCTGCGCGGATACCCTTGCGCCAGTATCCTCACCCACACCACTTCCTTCTCCTCATCCGTCATCGACACCCAGTGGGCCACTTCCACCACGGTGCGGCCGCAGCCGCGGCAGATTTCATCGAAAGTCGTCGAGCACACGGCCACGCAGGGCGTGTCTGGACGCGGCGGCAATTCCTCGTCAGCCATCAGGATACCTTCGGCAGGCCGAGCTTTTCCCAGCCTTCGGTGCCCAGCGCTTCCAGGGTGGCGATATTCTTGTCGAAGATGTCCGACGCTTCCGGGAAGGCCTCGACGGCGCGCTCGATGCTGTCTTCGCGCAGCAGGTGCAGGGTCGGGTATGGCGAGCGGTTCGTATAGTTGCTGATGTCGTCCTCGAACGTCTCGGCAAACTGGTAGTTCGGGTGAAAACTGGCCACTTGCAGTTCGCCAGCCAGGTGCATGTCTTCCACGGCCGCATCGGCCACGTCGAGAAACTCGTTGTAGTCGAGGAAATCGTTCAGAGTGTACGGGTGGATCAGCAGGGTCGTGTCGATCTGCTCGGGATCCGTGTCGGCCAGGGTTTGCAGCTCGTCCATCAGCATCGCCAGCAAATCTTCTGGATTGCTCGATTCGCACACCACATAGCGGATCTGCTTCTTGACGTGCACGGCCTTGGCGAACGGGCACAGGTTCAGGCCGATCACGGCCTTTTCCAGCCAGGCAACGGTATTGGCGATGATGACGGCGTTGTCGTCGTCGTGGCGCGGCGGGGTGTTCATATACTTGACTCTCTATCAATAAAGCGGCCGGCAGCCGAATGGCCGGCCAAAGCCAAATTGTACGCACTTTTGCGCAGCCTCATACCGGACGGCTGCCAGGCTTGCGCCAGAGCCGGCGCCTTGTATGCTATAACAGCGGCCGAATCACGCATTGGGCAAATTAAATTTGTCATAATTGCATTATTAGAGACTGGAAACATCGCTATTGATAGCTATGTGCTGTCATCATGCTGACATAATTCTTGACTCCGGCATGGGGATATACGTACACTCGCACCTTGATCATGGGTCTGTCCGATGTTTCTCCGACGACAACAATGGAACACTATGCACGAAAACTCCTTTAAATCTACCGTCCTGGCGGCGTTGGCCCTGGCGCTTGCGCCCGCCCTCAGCCAGGCGTACGAAGCCGGTGTTGAGAGCGATAACGCGCCAGTCGCCGCCGCCACACCGGCCCTGATCCCGATGACCGCCCAGGTCACGGCAAAACTCCCCACCCTCGACAACCGCCTGCAAAAGACCGACCGTCTGCTGAAAAATCTCAGCGACAATTCCGATCCGCTGCGCGAAGCCGACGTCTGGGGCCGCATCCGCAGCGGCTATGCGATTCCCGACATCAACAACCAGCTGGTAGCGAATCACGTCAACTGGTACGCCACCCGCCCCGACTACATCGCCCGCACGACGGCGCGCGCCTCGCGCTACATCTTCCACGTGGTGCAGGAACTGGAAAAGCGCGGCATGCCGACGGAACTGGCCTTGCTGCCGTTCATTGAATCCGCCTTCAACCCGCAAGCGTTTTCGAGCGCCAACGCGGCCGGCATGTGGCAATTCGTGCCCGCCACGGGACGCGATTTCAACCTCAAGCAAAACATGTTCAAGGACGAGCGCCGCGGCGTGCTGGCCTCGACCGATGCGGCCCTGACCTATCTGCAGCGCCTGTATGACATGTTTGGCGACTGGCAACTGGCCCTGGCCGCCTACAACTGGGGCGAAGGTTCGGTGCAGCGCGCCATCAAGAAAAACCAGTCGCTGGGCAAGCCCACCGATTTCGAAAGCCTGGCCGACCTGATGCCGGCCGAAACGCGCAACTACGTACCCAAGCTGCAAGCGGTGAAAAACATCATCGCCAATCCGTCCCAGTATGGCCTGACCCTGCCGGTGGTCGACAACCAGCCCTACTTCACGGCCATCGACAAGACGAGTGACATCGACATCACCGTCGCCGCCCAGCTGGCCGAACTGTCGATGGATGAATTCAAGGCCTTGAATCCGCAATTTAACCGCCCCGTCATCATCGGCGGCGAAAAGACCAAGATTCTGCTGCCACAGGAAAACGCCGCCAAGTTCACCACCAACCTGGCGCAATGGGGCCATGCCTTGTCGAGCTGGACCACGCACAAGATCACCAATGCGCGCGAACGCATCGAAACGCTGGCGTCGAAATTCGGCACCACGCCCGACGTGCTGCGCCAGGCCAACAACATTCCCCAGCGCACCCGCTTGCGCGCCGGCTCCACCATCCTCGTGCCGAAAACCTCGGCCACGATGAACAACGACATCACCCAGGAAATCGCCGACAGCGCCACCATGCTGCTGGAAGCGGACCGCCCGGAACGCGTCGCCAAGGCCGTGCGCCGCGCCACCAAGGGCGGCAAGGTGCAAGCCGCGCCAATTTCCCTGGTAAAACCGCGCATCCAGCGCGGTGGCAACAGTCGCGCCAAGGCACGTCACTGATCGCCTGATCCGTATTGAGACACCCTACCGGCCGCCACAGCCTTGCTGTCGCGGCCGGTTGTACATCCGCCTACCCCGCCCACCTACCCAGACAGGAGTCGTCATGGCTTTCTTGCAAGGCAAAAAAATCCTCATCACGGGCTTGCTGTCGAACCGCTCCATTGCCTATGGCATCGCCAAGGCTTGCCACCGCGAAGGCGCCACGCTCGCCTTCACGTATGTGGGTGACCGCTTCAAGGAGCGCATCACGGAGTTTGCGGCGGAATTCGGCAGCGAACTGGTGTTCGACTGCGACGTGTCCAGCGATGAACAGATCGGCGCCGTCTTCAACGACCTGGCGCGCCACTGGGATCAACTGGACGGCCTGGTGCACGCCATCGGCTTCGCGCCGCGCGAGGCGATCGCCGGCGACTTCCTCGACGGCCTGTCGCGCGACAGCTTCCGCATCGCGCACGATATTTCCGCCTACAGTTTTCCCGCCATGGCCAAGGCCGCCCTGCCCCTGCTGCATCCGGGCGCGTCGGTCCTGACCCTGACCTACCTGGGCGCCGTGCGCGCCGTGCCCTACTACAACACCATGGGCCTGGCCAAGGCGTCGCTGGAGGCATCCGTGCGCTACCTGGCCGAATCGCTGGGGCCGCGCGGCATCCGCGCCAACGGCATCTCCGCCGGCCCCATCAAGACCCTGGCCGCTTCCGGCATCAAAGATTTCAGCAAACTGCTGGGCTTTGTGGCCGAGCATGCCCCGCTGCGGCGCAATGTCACCATCGAAGAGGTCGGCAACACGGCCGCCTTTCTGCTGTCCGACCTGGCCTCGGGCATCACGGGCGAGATTACCTACGTCGATGGCGGCTTTTCGCAAGTGATGGCCGTCAATCCCGAAGTAGAGTGATGCGGTGATGGTCGATTTTTATCGGTTGTCACTTGACAACCGATAAAAATCGACCTACATTGGAGGCATCGCATGGCGCGCTCCTCGCATCCCAAGAAAGAAATCGAAGCGGCGCTGCGCCACGCGGAAAGCCAGGGCTGGCGCGTGGAAGTGGGCGGCAGCCATGCCTGGGGCAAGATGTACTGCCCCTACAATGACGACGGCTGCCGCTGCGGCGAATTCTGTATCGCCTGCATCTGGAGCACGCCGAAAAACCCGGGCAACCACGCGCGGGCGATCCGCCGGGTGGTCGATAATTGCACTTTCAACAAACTGCTGCACGACTGCATGCAGCGCAAATCCAGGGGTTAACAATCATGGATTACATCTTTACTCTCAAGTACAGCCTGCCCGACCACGAACACGACCTTGATGCGCTGGCCGAGCGCCTGGGCGGCCGCGGTTGCGACGATGCCCTCGTTGGTATCGGGCAAGCGGGACGCCTGGCGCTGGAATTCACGCGCGAGGCGGCCAATGCCAGGGAGGCGCTGCTCAGCGCCCTGGCCGACGTCAAAGCCATCGTGCCTGATGCCGTGCTGGTCGAGGCCGCCCCCGACTTCGTGGGCCTGACCGACGTGGCGCAGGTACTCGGCCTTTCCCGGCAAAACCTGCACAAGCTGATGAGCAAGCACCGCCACAGCTTCCCCGTACCCGTGCATGAGGGCAACGCCACCATCTGGCACCTGGCCGACGTGCTGGCCTGGCTGCATGCAAAGGGAACGTATCAGCTGGAACGCAGCCTGGTCGAACTGGCGCAGGTGACCCGGCAGATCAATCTGGCCAGGGAAACGCGACAGGCGCCGCCGCTGCCCGCCGACATCGTGGCCATGCTCAGCTAAACGGGTAAAAACTGCGTATTTCTACTTATTTCACATAGGAAATATGCCCAAAAACGTCGCAGGACCTTCGTTTCTTCCCATTTAGCCCGTGCAAAACGGCGGCAAATACGGTATAGTGTCGTTGTGCGCTGCAATATGTTCCCTTGAAGCGATGGCAACACCGCAGTCATGCACTACAAACTTAGCAGCTTCGCAAGCCTTAGCGCATCCACAGGATGCCGCTTATAAAGCCCTCCCGCCTTGTGTGTCGCACCTGACACCGTCCCGGCGCAAAGCTTTTGTGCCGAAATTTCTTTCTAGTTGAGTCATTTCGTTTTGGTTGGCGTTGCTATTTTGCGTTCTGCTTTTTGCAAGAACGCTGATTTTTACGAAAGAAAAGAATGACATTTGAATCCTTAGGCCTGCATCCGTCCATCCTCGCCGCTCTGACCGAATCGGGCTACACCGCGCCAACCGCGGTACAGTCGCAAGCGATTCCAGCCGCGATCGAAGGCCGTGACCTGCTGGTCTCGTCGCAGACCGGTTCGGGCAAGACCGCAGCTTTCATGCTGCCGTCGCTGCACAAACTGGCCAGCGCCGAACAAAGCGCCGCCGGCAAGACGCCGAACCAGGAAATGCAAGCATCGCGCGCCCGCGGCGAGCGTCCACGCTTCAAGGCTGCCCAGCCAAAAATGCTGGTGCTGACGCCAACGCGCGAACTGGCCCTGCAAGTAACCACCAACACCGACAAGTACAGCACCGGCATCCGCCGCATCAAGGCTGTGTCGATCCTGGGCGGCATGCCTTACCCTAAACAGATGCAATTGCTGGCCAAGAATCCCGAGATTCTGGTCGCCACCCCTGGCCGTCTGATCGACCACATGGATTCGGGCAAGATCGACTTCTCGCAACTGGAAATCCTGGTGCTGGACGAAGCCGACCGCATGCTGGACATGGGTTTCATCGACGACATCGAAAAAATCGTGGAAGCGACGCCGGAAGGCCGTCAAACCATGCTGTTCTCGGCAACCTTGGACGGCGTCGTGGGCAACATGGCGCGCCGCATCACGAAGAACCCGCTGGTCATCCAAGTGGCAAGCTCGAGCAACAAGCATGAAAACATCACCCAGCGCGTGCACTTCGTCGACGACCTGTCGCACAAGAACCGCCTGCTGGACCACCTGCTGCGCGACGAATCGCTGGACCAGGCTGTTGTGTTCACCGCCACCAAGCGTGACGCCGACACCATCGCCGACCGTCTGAACATCGCCGGTTTCTCGGCTGCCGCCTTGCACGGCGACATGCACCAGGGCGCGCGTAACCGCACCTTGGACGGCATGCGCCGCGGCCAGGTCAAAGTGCTCGTTGCCACCGACGTTGCCGCCCGCGGTATCGACGTGCCAACGATCACCCACGTGTTCAACTACGATCTGCCGAAGTTCCCGGAAGACTACGTCCACCGCATCGGCCGTACCGGCCGCGCTGGCCGCAATGGCCTGGCCATCTCGCTGGTGAACCACGCTGAAGGCATGAACGTCAAGCGCATCGAACGCTTCACCAAGCAATTGATCCCGGTCAATGTCATCGAAGGTTTCGAGCCGAAGAAAACGGCATCGGCACCACGTTCGAGCGCCCGTCCAGGCGGCTGGAAACCAGGCGACAACCGTGGCGGCGCGAAGCCAGGCCAACGCACGTTCAGCAAGCCGGGCGCACCACGCAAGGACGGCGCTCCTAGCACCGGCGGCGGCTACAAGGGTTCCAACCCGCGCAGCACCGACGGCGCACGCCGCAGCTACGGCGACCGTTAATCACGGCGCCATGCCGCCAGCAGGCGGCAGGCAATAAAAAACGGCCACCAGATCGCTCTGGTGGCCGTTTTTTCATTTCCGCTGCCTTTATTTCTTCGACACTTTCTGGCGCGACAGCTTGCGCAGCTTGGCCTGCTCGAAGCGCGCGTGCTGTTCCGGCGTCTCGAGCGCCAAAGGCGGCACGGCCACCGGCTTGCGGTTGGCATCGACGGCCACCATCGTGAAATAGCAGCTGTTGGCGTGGCGCACCAGGCGCTGCTGGATGTTTTCCGTCACCACGCGGATACCCACTTCCATCGAGGTCGTGCCCGTGTAATTGATCGAGGCAAGGAAGGTCACCAGCTCGCCCACGTGGATAGGCTGCAGGAACATCACCTGGTCCACGGACAAGGTCACCACGTAGCTGCCCGAATAGCGGCTGGCGCAGGCGTAGGCGACGCTGTCGAGGTATTTCAGGATGGTGCCGCCGTGCACGTTGCCGGAAAAGTTGGCCATATCGGGCGTCATCAGGACCGTCATCGTCAGTTCGTGGGCCGACCAGTTCATCGCGCTGTCCAAAGTGTTCTCCAAAGGGGAAATAATAAAAAGAATGGGGATGTGAAAACCGGCCCCAGGGGCCGGTTGCGGACCTTACAGGCCCAGGGTGTCGATATCGGCCAGCGAGTCGCGGCCCTTGTCGGAAATGTCGTGGCCCTCGCCTTCGGCGCGCGCCACGATGTGGGCTTTCTTGCCCAGGAAGTAAGCCACGTCCGTATCGAGCTTGGTCAGCGGATCGGCGGCGACGGCGCGCAGCCCCATGATGCAGCGGCGCAGGAACAGCAGCTGTTGTGCCTTGTCGGTGATGGACAGACGGCCATCGCGTGCATAGCTGAGCAGCTTCAGGCCGGACAGGCGCTTGGCATTGCGGGCAACGCAAGCACTGGGGCGCTCGGTCTTGATGCCGCGTGCAACTTGCTCCAGCGCGTCATATTCATCAGTTGTTAATTTCTCGTTCTTCATTACTTTTCCATAAAAGGCCAGGTGTTCGGCCCCCATGGTACGCGCCCCGCTGCGCATCGGCAACAGGCAACGTGAATCTACCGCCGCCGGCCAGGCGGCCAGGCAGCGGAAACACGGCCGCGACGGCCGTTATTTATAGCTGCGCAACAGCAGCCAAGCCAGGCCGCAACCAGCCACGGCACCCGCCACGACCAGCGCCACGAGATTCTTGCTGGTGATCACAGGCCGCCGGCCCAGGTAGATTTTGTTATGCAAGGAATTGCCCACGATGGTCTCCTGTACAAGAATTTTTATGATGTCTCATTATAAGAACAGAATCGTGACGGCCGCATGACACTCGGCAGTTAGCGCTTGATATGTATCCACTCGGCAACATTTATGCGCATTTTTGTTGTTTAAATGGCGTGGCCCTGACGAGTCCCGCGCCTCCCATTTCCAACTGGAAATAAACAAGGCGCGCGCCGGCCACAGCTGGCCATGGCGCAACGCTGCGGCTGGCAAACCGTTCAATGCATTTTCACGGGCGGCGGCGGCGGCGTGGGTTCCTCGACCGGCACGGGGTCGATGTGCGGCGGCGGTTCCGGCGGTGGCGTGAGAGGATCGCCTTCCGGCGGTGGCGGCATATCGGGTTCGGGCGTGCTGTGCGCACGCAGCGGGACAAAACGGGATTGTGGCTGCATGGTGATCTCCTTTGCCTCACTGTAGCCGATGCGCCCAACTCCTGGCGCCCGCCAGTGGCGCGCGGTCGGGAACTAAACGGCGTGGCGCCACTCCAACTTGCCAGGCATCCCCTCCCGCACGAGTGCAAGCGACCCCATGGCGCGCAAGAAAATCCTCTTTATGGCCGAGGCAGTGACCCTGGCCCATGTCGGCCGTCCCCTGAGCCTGGCCCAGGAGCTGGACGAGGAAGAGTACGAAGTCCATTTTGCCTGTGCCGATGGCTATGACTTTTGTTTCAAGCAAGTCCCCTTTCGGCGCTGGCGTATCGACAGTATTTCATCGCTGCAATTTCTGCAGGCGCTGGCGCACGGCAAGCCCGTCTATACGGAAAGCACCTTGCACGCGTATGTGGAAGACGACCTGCGCCTGCTCAATGCCGTCCAGCCCGACCTCGTGATCGGCGACTTTCGCCTGTCGCTGTCGGTCAGCGCGCGCCTGCAGCGCATTCCCTACATTACCGTCAGCAATGCCTACTGGAGTCCCTGGGTGCGCCAGCACTATACGGTGCCCAGCCTGCCCCTGACGGGCATGCTGCCCATCTGGCTGGCCGATCCCCTGTTCCGCCTGATCCGCCCGCTGGCCTTCGCCTCGCACGCCGTGCCCCTGAACCGCGTGCGCCGCCGGCATGGCCTGCCATCGCTGGGCAGCGACCTGCGGCGCATCTATACGGATGCCGACCGCACCTTGTACGCGGATATTCCGCAGCTGTTCCCGCCGCACGGCATGCCGCCCACGCACGACTACCTGGGCCCCATCATCTGGGCGCCGCCGCTCGACTTGCCGGACTGGTGGCAGCGCCCGGAACTGAGCAGCGGGCGGCCCATCATCTATGTCACCCTGGGCAGTTCCGGCCAGGGGCAATTGCTGCCGCGCGTGCTGCGCGCGCTGGCGCCCCTGCCCGTCACCGTGATGGCGGCCACGGCCGGCACCATCCGCGTCGATGCCGTGCCGCCGAATGCCTATGTCGCGCCTTTTTTGCCGGGCGACGCGGCCGCCCGGCGCGCCAGCCTGGTGATCTGCAACGGCGGCAGCCCCACCAGCCAGCAGGCGCTGACGGCAGGCGTGCCCGTCATCGGCATCGCCGGCAACCTCGACCAATTCCTCAACATGCACGGCATCGTGGGCGCCGGTGCCGGCCTGCTGCTGCGCGCCGACCGCTTCCAGGAAACGGCCTTGCGCCATGCCGCCACGCGCATGCTCGACGATGGACGGGCCAGGCTGGCGGCACGTCAGCTGGCCACGACCATGCGCGACTATGTGCCCGGGCAACGCTTGCTGCCCCATATGCACGCCCTGCTGGGCTCGTTGCCACAAGGCGCCCAGCCTTGACGGGTGGCGTCGGTTTTTCTTACAGCGAGTCCGGCAACACCTGCACCACGTCAACAAAAGCGCGCCAAGTCATTGATTTCAAACGAACCTCATGCGTTGGCATGGAAGTCGCTAGGTACTTGCCATGAGCACCTGCCGACAGGTCTCAGGCAAACCTTCCAGACTCACTCAACCACGAGGTGAATACAATGAAACTCTCGAAACTGAAACTGCTCCCGGCCGCAGCGGCACTGGCCCTGCTGTGCGCCGCCGGTAGCGCACAGGCGGGCGCCTACGGCTATTCGTACAACAACATCTTCGGCCTGGTGATCGCCGTGCCGACGGGCCAGATCACGGTCGCCAACAGCACCACCATCTCGCGCAGCACGGCTACCCTCAATGGCGTGAGCGTCATCAATGGCGGCGCCGGCTCGCTCGATGCCCCACGCGCCAACGTCGGCCCCGTCACCAAGGGCGAAAACGACTTCACGCAGCAAGGCCCCACCGGCACCTTTTCGCGCGGCGATGCGCAGATCGTCAGCACGCAATTCCCTTCGTTCCCGCCGGGTTCCACTTCCACGCAAGCGGTCAACGTGGCCGAAGCCCACCTTGACGGACCGGCCGGCACGGCCGATGCGTCCGGGCGCAACGGCTCGACCACGGGGTTCTCCGTCGATTTCGTCGTCGGCTCGCCCACGGCAACGCTGAGCTTCGACTTCCTGGCCTCGCCCTTCATGCAAGTCTTCCTGCAAAGCACGGTCGGGCAGCTGTCCACGGCCACGGCCAACTTGGTCGTCACCTTCACCATCACGGACGCGGCCGGCGCGACGGTGTTCAACTGGACGCCCGATGGCGTGATCGGCTCGGGCATCTTCGGCGGCACCGAGGCGGCCGATGGCGCCAACCTGAACACCAGCCTGGCGACCAATTTCCTCACGCGCGGTAACCTGTTCACCTACGACCCATCCGGTTGCGGCACGCCCACGGGCACCGGTGTCGGCACAGTGTGCGGCAGCAACTTCAGCTCCGTCAGCAATGCTTTAACGGCTGGCAACTACACATTGACCTTGAATGCGGTGGAAAGCGTGGACCTGGTGAAACAGGCCGCGACGCCCGAACCGGGCACCCTGGCCTTGCTTGGTCTGGGTCTGGCGGGCCTGGGCTATGCCCGCCGTCGCAAGCTTGCCGTCTGAACCAGGCAACAGGGGGGATTTACAGGCGAGGGAGTTTCCTCGCCTTTTTTATGTAGCAAGCCTGTCGGTTTTCCTTACAACACGGCCGACCAGGAGATGAGGATTTTCATGACTACATTTTCTTGCATCCGTTTACCAACGGCCCTGCTGGCCTTGCTGTTCCTGGCCAGCAGCGGCACCGCCAGCGCCGCTGCGTATGGCTATTCCTACACCAGCGTCTTTGGCCTGGTCATCAGCAATCCCACCGGCTCCACTACCTTGCTCAGCAACATCGACCTGTCGCGCACCACCGCCACGCTGAACGGCAGCAGCATCATCAATGGCGGCAGCAATGAGATCGACGCGCCGCAAGCGACACGCGGCGCCGTCACCAAGGGGCAAAACGATTTTACCCGGCAAGGCATGGGCAACGCCGCCTATGCGCGCGGCGAGGCGCAAATCATCAGCTCGCAGATTCCCCCGTTTCCGCCGGGCTCGACCAGTACGCATACGGTGAATGCGGCGGAAACCTTTCTCACGGGCGGCGGCAGCGCCGACGCCTCGGGCCGCAATGGTTCCAGCACGGCCCTGGCCATCAATTTCGTCGTCGGCCAGCCGGGTGCCACCCTGGCCTTCGACTTCCAGGCCCTGCCCTTCATGCAGCTGTACCTGGATGCCCTGGCTGGCACGGGCTCGGCGGCCACGGCGAATATGGCGATGACGTTTACCATCATCGATGGCAATGGCCAGATCGTTTTCAACTGGGCGCCCGACGGCAGCCTGGGCTCCGGTATCCTGGGCGGCACCGAACTGGCCGACGCCGCCAACCTCAATGCGGGCTACGCGCAAACGCCGCTCACCGGCGGCAGCGTATTCACCTACGACCCCAGCGGCTGCGGCGCGCCCACGGGCACGGGCGCCGGCAAGACGTGCGGCGGGCAATATGGCGCCGTCACGGATAAGCTGGTGGCAGGCAGCTATACCCTCGTGCTGAACATGCTGAACAGTTCCGAGCTGGCCTACGTACCTGGCGTTACGCCCGTGTCGCTGCCGGGCACCTTGCCGCTGCTGGCGGCGGGCCTGGCGGCGCTCGCTTGCCTGGCGCCACGGCGGCGCCGCTGACGCAGGCTGCGTGCCTTATGGCCCAGCAGTGGGCGCCACCAGCAACTCTTGCAGCGGACGGCGCAAGGAGCGCGCGCCGGCCGCCGGCCCCGCACCGATGCGCCCGAGGAACACGGCCCGCTCGACCGCCGCCGCCCCCAGCACGCCCTGGCATTGCACCACCAGTTCCTGCGCCATTTCCTGCATGCCATCGGTGCGCGAAAAAGTGCGCCGTTCGCGCACGTAGCGGGCAAAGATCAGCGGCGTCAGTTCCGGCTGCAATTGCAGCCCCAGCTGCGTGGCCGTCAGCCAGAATCGCTGCATGGCGCGGCCGGCCGCCACATAATCGTCGACATGGCGCGGCGGCGCATCGGCCAGCAGCGCGAAATGCGCGGCGCAATACAGGCCCGGCAGCAAGTCCATCTGCAGCCGCGGGGCGATGGTGCCGCCCAGCCAGGTATTGAAAAAATCCACGCGGCGCCAGCTGTGCATGACCCAGCGCATCAGCCGCGCCGTCATCGCATCGACACCGAGCGCCTGCTCCGGGATGCGGTCGCTGCTGTAGCGCGCGCCCCATTCGATCACGTCGCGGTGCACCTTGTGCGCTTCGGGCATGGTCAGGCGCAGCTTCGCATTGTCGAACATCAGGCGGGCACAGGCCAGGCGCGCGCGCCCGCCTTCGAACCACTGCACTGAGTAGCCCGGTGGCAAGCTGGCCGCCAGCGCCGCCTTTTCACTGGCGCGCAGGCTGCGCGTGCTGAGCCGGCGCCGCTGCACGCTGCGCTGCGGCAAGAAGGCCGCCAGCGGATCGGGCAGCATGCCGGGGCTGTCGACCAAACGCACGTCGAAGGTGGGCAAGGTATCGGGCATGGACAGGCGCCGGCGCGCCTCCATGCGCAAGCCGTGGCAACTGGCCGCCAGCGCCATGCTTTCAAGCAAGGCGCCCAGCGATAGCTGGCTGGGATGGCCGTCGAGGTCGTACACGCAATGGCTGCGCGTATCGAAGCCATGCACGACCACGTGCCGCGCGTCGACGACTTCAAAGCGCCACGGCTGCGTGTTGTCGCCGCTGGGCGCCCAGCGCGCCTGGTCGAGGATGTTTTCCAGCACGGGATCGTTCAGCAGTGCTTGCCCCATTTATGCCCCCTGCGCGGCGCGTCGCCGCTTGATGATGGCCATCGTCAGGCGCTGCAGCGGATGACGGTTGCCGCCGGGACGCCATGTATGCACGAGCTTGTTGCGGTAGGCGTCGAAATGCACGCCGTGCGGCGCCGCCATCACCTTGCCGCGTTTTAACAAAATTTTCAGGGCTTCCGTGGCGGCCGCGCCCGCGCACAGCTGGCACCCCATGATGGTCGACGGCCCGCGCCGCTCCTTCAGATTGATGGCCGACGGGTCGACCAGGTAGCGAGCATGCAAGCCGGCCGGCGCCAGCCCGACGAGAAAGCGCAAGGCCTTCTCTTCCTCGGGCAAGTCGCCCCAGCCGAAATACTCTTCGAACGTCATGCCGCCCGGCATGAAGCTGAGCACGGCCGTGCCCATGCCCAGCGGCGCGGCCGTGATGGCGGGAATGCCCAGGCGGGCGCAGGCAGCGAAGGTGGCCTGACGGGCCGGAAAGGCGAAGAAATCCAGGCCGTCCACGTACAGGTCGACACCGGCAAAGAACTCGGCCAGGTTGCTGTCGTGTATGCCGTCGGGAAACTGCTTGATGTCGAGTTCGGGATTGATGTCGCGCGCCATCTGCGCCAGCACGGCCACCTTGGGCTGGCCCAGGGTGGAGACCATGGCGCCGGCCTGACGATTGAAGTTGGCGATATCGAAGGTGTCGAAATCGGCGATGTGGAAAGCGCCGATGCCCAGCCGCGCCAGGGTCAGCAAGTGCACGCCGCCGACGCCGCCCATGCCGGCGATGGCCACGCGCTTGCCGCGCAAGCTGTTTTGCTCCGCCTGCGTGACCCAGCCCAGGTTGCGGGCAAATGCCGCGTGATAGGAAAAACCATCTGTCATGCTTACCTCTACTGTACGTCCGCTAAGGACCAAGAAGAGTTTGACAGATGGCCAGGCGATAAGTTCCCGCTATAACGAAAACTTAGCGGGCCAAGCGGCGCTGGGCCGCCGGCGCCGGGCGCGGCGCCCCTGCCACCGCACCCACCTTGAACACGCTGACGATCTGCGCCAGGCCCGCCGCCTGCTCGTTCATCGCTTGCGCCGCCGCCGAGGCCTGCTCGACGAGGGCCGAGTTTTGCTGCGTCATGTTGTCCATCTCGACGATGGCCTGGTTGATCTGTTCGATGCCGGCGCTTTGCTCGGCGCTGGCAGACGAAATCTCGGCCACGATATCGGTCACGTGCTGCACGCTGGAAACGACTTTTTCCATCGTTTCGCCCGCCAGCGCCACCAGTTTTTCACCGGCGCCCACTTGCTCTGCGGAACTGTCGATCAATTGCTTGATCTCCTTGGCGGCCGCGGCCGAACGCTGGGCCAGGTTGCGCACCTCGCTGGCCACGACGGCGAAGCCACGGCCCTGCTCGCCTGCGCGCGCCGCTTCCACGGCCGCATTCAGGGCCAGGATATTCGTCTGGAAGGCGATGCCGTCGATGACGGCGATGATGTCGCCGATCTTTTTCGACGAAGCATTGATGGCGCCCATGGTGTCGACCACCTGGCTTACCACGCCGCCCGCCTGCGTCGCCACTTGCGAGGCGGAAATGGCCAGCTGGTTGGCCTGGCGCGCATTGTCCGCATTCTGGCGCACGGTCGAGGTCATCTCTTCCATGGTCGACGCCGTTTCTTCCAGCGATCCCGCCTGCTGCTCCGTGCGCGCCGACAGGTCGTGGTTGCCCGAGGCGATCTCGCCCGACGCCGTGGAAATCGATTCCGCATCGGTGCGCACCTGGCTCACCAGATGGGCCAGGTTATCGCGCATGGCCTTGATGGCCATCAGCAAACTCGACGTATCGCCGGGGCGCGTATCGATGTGCGTCGTCAGATCGCCCTGGGCGATTTGCGCCACGATGGCCGCCGCATAGTCGGGTTCGCCACCGAGCTGGCCCAGGATGCGGCGCAGCATCAGGGCCGCCAGGGCGCCCACCACCAGCATCAGCGCGCCGCCGATGGCCAGCAGCACGCCCGCCTGGGCCCAGAACTTGTGGTTGATGTCATCGATATAGGTGCCCGTGCCGATCAGCCAGTCCCACGGTGCAAATTTCACCACGGCATACATCTTCGCCACCGGATCAGGCAAGCCGGGCCGCGTGCCGTCCGCCTGCACGAGGCCGATGCGGCTGGTGGCCAGGGCCGCGCGGTAGCGGTCGCCCGACTGCTTCATGTTCTTTTGCGGCACGCCGATGCGCGACGCATTCGGGTGCACGTACAGCAAGTCCGTGCTGAAATCGCGCACGAAATAATACATCTCGTCCTTGGCGAAGCTGCCGATGGCCAGCTTGGCCTGCTGCTGCGCCTGCTCACGCGTGAGCTTGCCCGACTGTTCCAGCGCGTACGCCTTTTCCACCGAGGCGTTGGCCAGTTCCACCAGCACCGTCAATTGCTCGACCCTTTCCGCCATCATGGTCTGGCGCAAGGAATACAGGGAGAATGAAGCGATGAGGACGATGCCCAGCAAGGTGCTGAAGCACAGGAGGAGAATGCGCGAACGGAGTGTCATGGGTGCCTGGAAATAAATAGGAAAATTATTGCCCGATAGAAATCTTTTCAGAAAAGCAAAACGGGCGGCGCTACCGGGCTGTGCCCGGCAGGCACCGCCCGCTGTGAGTCTTGTCAGAGGATCAGGCCAAGGCTTCCTTGGCCGCCTCTTCCGGCGTCAAGCCGTCGTAGAACTGGTCGGTAAACCACTCGACCTGCTCTTCGATATGGTCCTGCGCCTGCGCCACGGTGGCGCCGCCAGCCACGAGGAAGCCTTCGACTTCGATACACCAGTTGATCAATTCCAGGGTTTCCGGATCGAGTTCTTCTTTCTTAGCCATCGTGCATTCCTTGCTTGTTAAATTGCGATCACATCAATAAGCGGCAGTTTAACAGCTTCGCCACGCTGCCGCCCATGCTGATCCAATATGAGAATTACTTGGCAGCAATATTTTTGCGTTCCGGATACAACACCACCTGCACATAATTGTGCATGTCCAGGTAGCGTTGCGCCGCCAGCTTGACGGCTTGCGGCGTGATGGCGCGCACGCGCTGCTCGTAGCGCAGGATGTGCGCGGGGTCGCGCCCCTGCGTCACCGAACCCATCAACTGATTCATCCAGTAGTTGTTTTCTCGCAAGGATTTCTGCTGGCGCGTGATCCAGTTCAGCTTGACCTTTTCCAGGTCGGCCGCCGATGGCCCGTCCGTCTTCATCTTGTTGATTTCGGCAAAGGCGGCGGCGATCACCTTGTCCACGTTTTCCGGTCCCGTCGGCAAATTCAAGGCCACCGAATAATGGCCGTACGGATGCTGGCCCATCGAGGTTTCGAAGCCGCCGCCGTAGATCATGCTCATCTTTTCACGCAGCACTTCGATGACTTTCAGGTTCAGCACCTCGCCCAGCGCCTGCAGGGTCAGCTTTTGCTCGTCCGAATACGCCACGTCGCCATTGAAGGTGATGGAAATCGTGCTTTTGGGCTCGCTGCCCATGTAGATATCTTTCTTGACGATGCCGCTTACCGGACGCATGCCCACGTCGCGGTAGGCGTGCGCCACCTCGCCCACGGGCAAGGTGCCCAGGTAGTTGGCGATCAGCGGCTTGATCTTGCCGAGATCAAAACTGCCCGTGAAGATGAAGGTCATGTCGCGCGCGCTGGAAAAGCGCTGGCGGAAGATTTCCAGCGAGCGGTCCAGGCCCACCTTGTCGAAGTCGGCCGCGCGCGGCACGCCGTCGACGCGCGGGTTGTCGCCAAACATGGCGTGCTGGATGGCATCGTAAAACACGGCTTCCGGCTGCGCCATGCTGTTTTTCGCCAGGTCCTGCTGCTTGCCGATGAAGGATTGGTACAGGCCCGCATCCTTGCGCACGTCATTGAAATACAGGTACACCAGTTGCAGCATGGCTTCCACGTCGGCGCTGCTGGCCGAGCCGCCAAAGCCTTCGCTCAGTTCGCCCAGCGAAGCGCCCACGTTGACCGTCTTGCCGGCCAACACTTTTTGCAAGTCCAGCGGCGCCAGGTCCCGCAAGCCCATGCTGCCGACCACGGCGCTCGCGTAGCGGGCGTTGTAGATGTCGGCGTCGCCGAACAGCGACTGGCCGCCAAAGCGGGTCGAGCCCATCAGCACCTGGTCATTCTTGAAGTCCGTGGGTTTCAGCAACACG
Organism: Janthinobacterium sp. 67; assembly: GCF_002797895.1. Lineage (NCBI taxonomy): Bacteria > Pseudomonadati > Pseudomonadota > Betaproteobacteria > Burkholderiales > Oxalobacteraceae > Janthinobacterium > Janthinobacterium sp. 67. The sequence continues at coordinate 2,028,663 of NZ_PGES01000001.1, forward strand.
CGCACGCCATTGCCCAAGATCAGTTCCGTCACGCCGACGGCGCTGTTCAATTTTTCCGAGACGATGCTGCCGCCGGCAGGCGGCCCGTCCATCAGCTTGCTGGCGAGGACTTTTTCCGTGCGCGGCTCGACCTTTTGCTGCTCGGCTTTTGCCACCGCGTCGAGCAATTGCTGCTGCGTCGGCACAGTCGAAGCCGCACCGCCCGCTTTCGGCTCGGCGCCCATGAAGACCACCAGTTTCTTTTGCTGGTCAGGAATCACCTTGGCCACGGTCTCGTTGATTTCCTGCAGAGTTACCTGCGGCAAGAGTTCCTGCGCGTACAACAATTCATTGGCGATGCCGGGGATGGCTTCCTGCTCCAGGAAGTTGCGCGAATACTCGGCCACGAAGCCGGAGGAATCGGACTTGTCGCGCTCGCTGTATGCGCGCTCGTAATTGCGCAGCATGTCCTTGCGCGCGCGGTCCAGCTCATCCTGGCTGAAACCGAAGCGGCGCGCCCGCTCGTCTTCCTGCACCAGCGCATCGACGGCCGGCTGCACGCCGCCCTTGCCCAGCAAGGCATACGCGCTGAACGATTCATAGCCGCGCACCAGCTTGCCCATGCTGCTGCCGCCCTGGATGAACGGGGGATTGGCTTGCTGCGTCAATTCCTGCATGCGCGCGCTGAGCATGTGCCCGTACAGGTTTTCGATCATCTGGCGGCGGTAGTCGGCAATGGTGACGGGCTCCTGCGCGGCGCGGATCGGGTAGCGGATGAAGACACTGTCATCGGGCGCTTCCTTGTCCGTGATCACCAGCGCTTCCGTTTGCGAGCGCTGCGGCACTTCCGCATACAGGCGCGGACGCGGCTTCGCGGGATTTTTCAGCTTGCCGAAATGCTGGCGTATCATCGCTTCCGCCTGTCTGGGCTCCACGTCGCCAACCACCATCACGGCCATCAGGTCGGGACGGTACCAATCCTTGTAAAAACGCTTGATGGCTTCCGGCTTGAACGTTTTCAGCACGGATTCCTTGCCGATCGGCATGCGTTCCGCGTAGCGCGAACCGTTCAGCAGCTTCGGATACAAGACCTTGTTCATGCGGTCGCTGGCGCCCTTGCCCAGGCGCGCCTCTTCCAGCACGATGCCGCGCTCGCTGTTGATGTCGGCCGGGTTGAATTTCAAGCCATGCGCCCAGTCTTCCAGTACGAGAAAACCCTTTTCCAGGTTTTCCTTCTTGTTCGTGGGAATCGGCAGCACGTACACGGTTTCATCAAAGCTCGTGTAGGCGTTCAAGTCGGCGCCGAACTTCACGCCGATCGATTGCAGATACGAAATCAGTTCATTGCGCTTGAAATGCGTGGAACCATTGAAAGCCATGTGTTCCGTGAAGTGGGCCAGGCCTTGCTGATCGTCATCTTCCAGGATGGAACCGGCTTTCACCACCAGGCGCAATTCCACTTTCTGCGCGGGACGGGCATTTTTCTTGATGTAATAGGTCAAGCCGTTCGGCAGTTTTCCAACGGTTACTTCTGGTGCCAGCGGCAAGGGATCGCTCAAACGGATTTCTGCTTGCGCCATGCAGGCGCACGCCAGCAAGACGGCGCCCGAGACCAGGCGTAATTTACTCAGCTTCATGTATTCTCAACGGTAAGATTCAGTAGGCGTACCTTACACTGAAATCCTGTTTCCGCCATTAAAAACAGCTTAGGAAAAACGGCTTTCCCCGGGCAACTTGACCGGATAACAAACTCGGCAGTGCCCCGCCAGATTTTTTCAGTTGTGCTAAAGTATTGCCGCCGGTCATGTGGACCGGCACAACAATACGTCTTCGGGGCGGGGTGCGATTCCCCACCGGCGGTAAGACCGGCAACGGTCAAGCCCGCGAGCGCCTGTCCAACCTCGTTTGGCAGGGTCAGCAGATCCGGTGTGATTCCGGGGCCGACGGTATAGTCCGGATGAAAGAAGATGTGCAGTAAACGCGATGTCCGTTCGACCTGTCGATGCGGCCGGCTGCGTCTATTCGCTTGCCCTGCAGCGTTTTTCGCCTATGCGAGGAGCGTTTCACCATGTTAGTCAACAGCTATACCCTGCTTTCCAACGACCTCGAAGGTCGCATTCAATCCGCCCTGGCCGCCATGCGCGCCGGCATCCCCGTCATCCTGCTCGACGATTTCGACCGTGAAAACGAAGCCGACCTGATCCTGTCTGCCGAAAAAATCACGCACGAAACCATGGCTCTGCTGATCCGCGAATGCAGCGGCATCGTCTGCCTGTGCCTGCCGACGGACGTCGTCAGCGCGCTGGAGTTGCCGCCCATGTCGTCCGACAATGGCAGCCGCTACGGCACGCCATTTACGGTGTCCATCGAGGCGCGCGACGGCGTCACGACGGGCGTGTCGGCCGCCGACAGGGTCACCACCATCCGCGCCGCCATCGCCCCGGACGCCAAGCCCGCCGACCTGGTGCGCCCCGGCCACGTGTTCCCCCTGCGCGCCGCGCCCGGCGGCGTGCTCGAGCGCCGCGGCCACACGGAAGGCTCCGTCGACCTGTCGCGCATGGCGGGCCTGAACCCGGCCGCCGTGCTGTGCGAACTGATGAACCCGGACGGCACCATGATGCGCGGCGACGATATCGAGCGCTTTGCCGAACTGCACGGCATGCCGATCCTCACCATCGAAGAACTGGTGGAATGGAGCAGCACGCGCGAGCAATAAACTGTCAGGCGGCCACGACCTTCGGCAGATGCACATGCCGGTAGACCAGGCCCGCCGCCAGGCCATACGCGACGGCAATCGTCGCGTAGGCCAGCGGCAAGCGCAGCGACCAGTCCTGCACCATGTGCAGGATGCTGCCGATCAGGGCCACGCCCACCAGGGCGCCGATCTGCCGGTTCGCATTCAGGGCCGCCGCCGCGCTGTTCGCATGCTGCTTGCCGGCCACCCGCATCACGGTGGCCGTCATGGCGGGAATGGCGATGCCGATGGCCACGTTCATGACGGCCGTGCCCAGCGCCAGCAGCGCAAACGGCGTGCCGGGACGCAAGCCCATCAGCAACAGCGCCATCACGGCGCCCACCAGCAAGCCGGCCAGCATGGGCAAGCGCGTGCCATGGCGGGCCGCAATACTTCCCGCCATGAAATTGCCTACCGTATAGGCCGCCATCATGGGCAGCAGGCGCAAGCCCGACTGCAAGGCATCGGCGCCGCCAGATTGCTGCAGGAACAGGCTCAATAAAAACAGCTGGCCGAAGACGCAGAAATTGATCAGGAAACCCACGCCATTGGCCGCGCCAAAGCTACTGCTGTGAAACAGTGCGCGCGGCAACAGCGGATGGCTGCCGCTGCGCTCGCGCCGCAGCAATTGCCCGGCCGACAGCACCGTCAGCGCACCCGCCGCCAGCACGCCGGGCGACAGCCAGCCCAGCACGGGTCCTTCGATCAGCACGAAACTCAGGCCCGCCAGCGCCGCCACGCCCAGCGCATGGCTGAACAGGGATAGATCGCGCGGCTGGCGCACGGGCGCGGCCAGCAGCAGCTGCGCCATGACGATGGCCAGCACGCCCAGCGGCACGTTGACCCAGAACACGCTGCGCCAGCCAAACTCGTGCACGAGGATGCCGCCGATCAATGGACCGGACGCGCCAGCCACGCCCACCAGCGCCGACCAGGCGCCCAGCATGCGCGTGCGCTCGCGCTCGTCGTCGAAGCTGTGCGTCAGCAGGCTGAGCGAACTGGGCATGAACAGGGCCGCGCCCGCGCCCTGCAGCAGGCGCGCGGCCGTTAAAAAATGCCCGTCGGGCGCGGCGCCGCACAGGATCGAACCGGCAATGAAGACGCCGAGGCCGCCCTGGTACACGGCTTTCGGCCCGTAGCGGTCGGCCAGCGCGCCGCCAGCCAGCAGCAGCGCGGCAAACGTCAGGGTGTAGCCGTCGACCACCCAGACCAGGCCCGTCAGCGGTATGGCCAGGTCCAGCGCGATATCGGACAGGGCCACGTTGACGGCCGTGACGTCGAGCATGGCCATGACGAAGCCGAAAGCCAGGGTCAATAGGATCAAGCCGCTGGCGCGGCGCGGTGTGGGGGCGGACATGGTATTCCTTGCAAAGACAGCGGGGCAGCCATTATGCGAGCGTTGCACGATGCAGTAAACAGGCATAAAATCGGCACCTTGATGCAAAAATGCATCACCTACCACAAGGAAACGGATGGACTGGGATAACGCGCGCATCTTCCTCGCCATCGGCCGGGCCGGCACCCTGCGCGGCGCGGCCGCCCTGCTGCGCATCGACCAAGCTACCTGCGGGCGCCGCCTGGCCGCGCTGGAAAGCTCGCTGGGCGCCACCCTGTTCCTGCGCACGCCGTCGGGCTACGTGCCCACGCCGGCCGGCGAGCTGGCGCTCACGGCGGCCGAAGCGATGGAGCGGGCGGCCGACAAGCTGCAGCGCGAGATGCAGGGCGTCGACAACCGTTTGTCCGGCCTGGTGCGCGTGGCCACCACGGACACCATGGCCAGCCATTTCGTCATCCGCGCCATGCAGCAGCTGCACGCGGCCCATCCGGACATCCGCATCGTGCTCAACGTGGCGCCCGCGCTGGCCAGCCTGACGCGGCGCGAAGCGGACCTGGCGGTGCGCGGCGTGCGCCCCACCGACCCCGACCTGATCTCGCGCCACCTCGTCAAGCGCAGCCTGGGCCTGTATGCGTCGAAAAGCTACCTGGCCGAACGGGGCGAGCCCGTGCGCGGCACGGCGCTGGCAGGGCACGACATCGTCATCTACCACCATTCCGTGACGCCGCGCCATGGCGAGAAAATCGCCGGCGAATCCGTCGCCAACGCCAGGGTTGCCATGGAAGTGAATTCGGCGGCCATGCTGCAGGAAGCCACGCGCGCGGGCCTGGGCGTGGCCGAGCTGGCCACCCACCTGGGCGACATCGACCCGCAGCTCGTGCGCATCTGGCCCGAGCGGGCGGAAAGCTATGACGTGTGGCTGGTCATGCATGCCGACCTGAGCCGCTCGGCCCGCGTGCGGGCGGCGGCCGACGCGATTATCCACAGCGTCGCCAGCGTAGGCAGCCAATAGCGGCGGGAGCGGCCCGCGCACGCCAGCCCTGCCAGCCGGGACGGCCTGATGTTAAGATGCCATGATGACCCTATCCGTCTCCCTCATCATCAGCCTGCGCCGCCTGCACCGGGCCACCATGGCCTGGCTGGTCAGCTGGTGGCGCATGCTGCATTTCGCCATCCTCGTGTTTTCGCTGGCCCTGTCGCCGTCGAGCTATAACCGCGACAACCGCCCCATCCTCGCGCACCGCCTGGTGACGAACACGGCGCCCAATCTCGTGTGGTTCAGCGTGGCCTGCGCGCTCGTCAGCCTGGTGCTGATCCGCATCGTCGTCGTCAGCGCGCAAAGCTACGGCCTGTCGCGCTATGCGCTGGAAATGGTGGTGCGCGTGCTGGTGCTGGAACTGATACCGCTGACGGCCGCCCTGTTCGTCGCGCTGCGCCTGACCCTGCCCGACGGCATTGCGTTCGCGCAAATGCGCTCGTCCGGCATGCTTGAGAAAATGCAGCGCCAGGGCGTCGACCTGCTGCGCCGCGAATACTTTCCGCGCGTCATGTCTGGCATCTTCGCCGTGTGGATGCTGGCCATCGTCAGCTGCGTCACCTCGCTGGTCCTCGCCTACATCACCATCTACGGTTTTACGCCGTGGGCGCTGCAAGGCTACACGCGCGTCGTGGGGCAAATCTTCAATCCGGCCGTGGCACTGATCCTAGCGCTCAAGGTCATCTTCTTCAGCTTTGCCGTGGCCCTGATCCCGCTGGCCTCCTCCTACTATCCGGAAGAGCCGCACGGCCGGCGCAACCGCCTGTGGGCCGCGCACGGACTGTCTGAAATGCTGCGCCTGTTTTCCGTCATCCTGCTGGTCGAAGTGGCTTCGCTGATGGGCAATTACTACTGATGCCCGCCACCCCCAGCCAACCTTGATCCATCCATACCAGAGCCAGAAGCCATGAGCCAACCTCCAAATCCCGACCAGACCGACGTCACGGCGCCCGACGCCGTCTTGCCCGCCCCGCCGCCCGTGCGCCACGCCGAACTGAAGGCGGCCATCCTGCTCGTCTTCATGTTCGTGCTGGTGGTCGGCTCCGTCGTCTACCTGATGTATGCGCGCGGCGCCTTCGAAGCCACGCAAACCCTGGTGCTGACGGCCGACGATTCGGATGGCGTCGGCGTGGGCGCCGACCTGACCTTTTCCGGCTTTCCCATCGGCCGCGTGCAGCGCATCGAACTGGCGCCTGACGGCCGCGCGCGCGTCATCATCGACGTGCCGCGCAAAGACGCGCACTGGCTGCGCACCAGCTCCATCTTCACCCTGGAACGGGGCATCGTGGGCGGCGCCAAGCTGCGCGCCTACAGCGGCATCCTGACGGACCCGCCGCTGCCCGACGACGCCACGCGCGACTTGCTGGTGGGCGACATGGCGGCGGAAATCCCCCGCCTGCTGGCCGCCGCCAAAGACTTGCTGAACAACCTGGGCAACCTGACGGGCACCGATTCCGCGCTCGACGGCACCATGCGCAACGTGCAGGCCGTCACCGGCAAGCTCAGCGGTCCGGGCGGCGCCATGGGCTTGCTGACGGGCGACGACAAGCAGTCGCGCCTGCTGATCGAGCGGGCCAACGCCCTGCTGATCACGGCGGACCAGCTGGCGCGCCGCACGGATGGCCTGGTGGCCAATGCCGACACGCGCGTGTTTGGCGACAAGGGCGTCATGACGGATGCGCAGGCGACCATCGTGCAGCTGAACGCCCTGCTGGCCGACACGCGCAACAGCCTGAAAAAAGTCGACGCCGTGCTGGTCGAAGCGCAAGCCGTGGGCGCCAACGCCAAGGCGGCGACAGCCGACCTGGGCCCGCTGCGCGCCGACGTGGAAAGCAATCTGCGCAAGGTCGAACAGCTGGTCAATGAAATCAACCGCAAATGGCCGTTCAAGCGCAATCCGGAGATCAAACTGCCATGAGAAAACTCAATCTCGCCTTGTCCGCCCTGGCCCTGGCAGCCCTTGCCGCCTGCTCCAGCGGCCCGCCCGTGCCGGATTGGAAAATGAATGCGCAAAGTTCCGTCGAACGGTTTCAATCGGCCTATCTGAGCGGCAACGCCCTGGTCGAGCAGACGGAATTCCGGCGCGCCCGCAGCCAGGTGGCCGGCACGGGCAAGCTCGAACTGGTGGCGCGCATCGAACTGCTGCGCTGCGCTGCGCGCGTGGCCAGCCTGGCCTTCGAGGACTGCGTCGGCTTTGACGCCCTGCAGGCCGACGCGACAGACGCCGACCGCGCGTATGCCGCCTGGCTGGCCGGCAAGGCGCAGGCGGCCGACGCCGCCCTGCTGCCGGAAGCGCAGCGGGCGGCCGCCAGCGCCAGCTCGGATACGGCCGCCGCCAGCGCCGTGGCCGCCATCAAGGACCCGCTGTCGCAGCTGGTGGCGGCCGGCGTGCTGCTGCGCTCGGGCCGCGCCACGCCGGAGTTGCTCGACACGGCCGTGGCCACCGCCTCGGACCAGGGCTGGCGCCGTCCGCTGCTGGCCTGGCTGGGCGTGCAGCGCCTGCGCGCCGAACAGGCGGGCGATACGCAGGCGGCACAGCAGATCGCGCGGCGCATGGCGGTCGTCGAACAGCCGCTGGCTCCCTGAACGCTTCGAGGGCGGCCCAAGGCAGGCGGAATCAGGCATAATCGAGCCAGGATGACAGCTATGCCGTGCAGGCAGCGAGGTGTGACGATGCAGTTCGAGGATTTCGACCTTTCCACTCCCGATACCGGCCGCCATGCCGGCGCGGCGCCTGGCGACGATGCGTCAGCGGCCACGGCCGTGCGCCTGCAATACCTGCTCGACAATACGCCCTCCATCATCTATTGCACCGTGCCCAGCGGCGACTTCAAGATGACGTTCGTCAGCAACAATGCCTTGAATGTGCTGGGCTACCAGCCCGAGGAGATGGTGGCCGATCCCAACTTCTGGTTCGACCACATCCACCCCGACGATGCGCCCGGCATCTTTTCCAGCCTGGCGCAGATCTTCGTCGAGGGGGCGCGCGCCTACGAATACCGCTTCCGCGTGCGCGACGGCAGCTATCTGTGGATGCACGACAGCCTGCGCCTCGTGCGCGACGAGCATGGCGTGCCATTCGAGGTGATCGGCTCGCTGACCGATATCACGGAACGCAAGCGCATGGAAGCGATGCTGCAGGCGCGCGGCGAAGAGCAGCAACTACTGATCAGCAAGTTACAGGAAGCGCACGACCAGCTGCTGCAATCGGAAAAAATGGCCTCCATCGGCCAGTTGGCGGCCGGCATCGCGCATGAAATCAACAACCCGATCGGCTTCGTCAACTCCAACATGAGTTCGCTGCAAGGCTATGTGGGCACCCTGTTCGACGTCATCGCCCAGTATGAAGCGGCGATGCGCGAGCCACCCGATGGCCCGGCCCTGGCCGCGCGCGTGGCCCAGGTGCGCGAGCAGGCGGACCTGGCCTTCCTGCAGGACGACATGGTGGACCTCGTGCGCGAATCGATGGATGGCTTGAAACGCGTGCGCGACATCGTGCAGGCGCTGAAGGAGTTTTCCCACGTGGGCGAGACGGACTGGCAAGTGGCCAGCCTGCATGCGGGCCTGGACAGCACCCTGAATATCGTCGCCAACGAATTGAAATACAAGGCGCGCATCGAGAAACACTATGGCGAACTGCCGCAGATACTGTGCCTGGCCTCGCAGCTGAACCAGGTATTCATGAACCTGCTCGTCAACGCGGGCCAGGCCATCAGCAGCGACGGCGTGATCAGCATCCGCACCGGCCATGCCGGCGACTGGGTGTGGGTGGAGATCGGCGACACGGGGGCAGGCATCGCGCCCGAGCACCTGAACCGCATCTTCGAACCGTTCTTCACCACCAAGGCCGTGGGCAGCGGCACGGGCCTGGGCCTGTCGCTGTCGTACGGCATCGTCAACAAGCACGGCGGACGCATCGAGGTGGCCTCGGAAGTGGGCCGCGGCACGCGCTTTACCGTGCACCTGCCCGTCACGCCGCCGGCAGCCCAGCCAGCGCCCTAACCTTCCTTCACGGGCACATACACGCGGATGCTCAGGCGCCCGCCATTCTTGCCTTCGAAATCGAGCAGCTGGGAAATCACGCGGGCCGTCAGCACGTGTTCGGCCGCCAGCAGCATCAGGCCGTCGCGGCTGATCAGGTCGCGCGACAGCACCATGCCCGGTTCCAGCTGGCCCGACAGCACCGTCAGGTCGCGCGCCGCCGGCTCCGTCTCTTCCATGATGGCGCGGAACGCGGCCACCACGGCCGGGTCGTAGCGCTTGCCGACGCTGTCGTAGATCAGGGTGCGAGCCTCCTCGGCGCGCAGGCTGCGCTGCACCATGGCGCCGATCTGCAAGCCGTCGTAGTCCGACGCCAGCGCCAGGATGCGCGCGCCCATCGGAATGGCCAGGCCCACCAAGCCATCGGGAAAGCCGCCGCCGTCGAAGCGCTCGAGCTGCGAGCGCAGGATCACGGAAACGGCGCGCAGCTCGTCGAGCGCCATCAATAATTGTTCGGCGCGCAGCGGATGCTTGCGGAAGGCGGCCAGCTGCTCGCCCGTCCAGGCGCTGGCCGGCAGCTCCAGCACGTCGTCGCTCAGGCTGAGCTTGCCGATATCCTTGAGCAGGGCCGCGATGAACACGTCGCGCGCGTCCTGCCCTTCCAGGCCCAGCGCCTGCGCCAGCTTGCGCGACAGATCGGCCACCCGCCGCGCATGGCCGGCCAGCTTGCCGCCGCGCATTTCGATCAGGTTGGAAAACACCTTGATGGTCGTCACGAACGTGGCCTTCAGGCGCTCGTTGGCCGCCTGCACCTCGTCGTGCGACTGTTTCAGCTGCTGCGTGCGCGTGGCCACCTTCGCTTCCAGGCTGGCGTTGAGCGCCTGCAGTTCCACGTTCTGGCTGGCCGTCAGCGCTTCGAGGCGCAGTTTTTCCTGCTCCAGCGCGCGCCGTTCCAGCGCGTGGCGCACCACCAGCACGATATCGTTCTCGTCCCAGGGCTTGGTCACGTAGCGGTAGATTTCGCCCTGGTTGATGGCGTCGAGGATGGACTGGATGTCGGCATAGCCGGTCAGCAGCAGGCGGATGGTGCCGGGCCAGCGCTGGCGCACCTGGGCCAGGAATTGCGCGCCGTCCATGTGCGGCATGCGCATATCGGAAATGACCAGGTCCACCGTCTCGCTCTCGAGCAGGGCCAGGCCGGCCGCGCCGCCGTCGGCCGTCAGCACGCGGTAGCCGTGCGGGCGGAACAGGCGGCGCAGCGACGACAGGATATTCGGTTCGTCGTCGACGCACAGGATGGTGGGTGGCGCGGCCGCGATGCTGGCGCTGGTGCTCGTGTTCATGCTGTCCTGTTCGGTCATGGTGCGACGGCCTGCGCCTGGCGCATGGGCAAGGTGATGCGGAAGGTGGTGCCGCTGCCGATGACGCTGCGCACGTCGATGCGGCCGTGATGCTTTTGTACCGTGGTGTAGGCCAGCGACAGGCCCAGTCCCGTGCCCTTGCCGACGGCCTTGGTGGTAAAGAAGGGGTCGAAGATGCGCGACAGGTGTTCGGGCGCGATGCCGCCGCCCGTGTCCTCGACCTCGATCCACACTTCCGTCGCGTTGTCGCTGCCCGTGCGCAGGGTGATGCGTCCGCGCTCCTCGCCCATGGCGTGGGCCGCGTTGACGACGAGGTTCATGATCACCTGGTTCAGCTCGGAAGGCTGGCATTCGATGTCGGGAATGTCGCCATACTCGCGCACCACGTCGGCCTTGTACTTGACCTCGTTATTCACGATATTGAGCGTGGTATCGATGCCCTGGCGCAGGTCGGCCCAGACCCACTCCTGGTGCGCATCCGTGCGCGAAAAATCCTTCAGGTCCTGCACGATGCGGCGCACGCGCGAAATGCCTTCCTTCGATTCGCCCATCAGCATGGGAATGTCGGTGCGCAGGAAGTCCAGGTCGATCTGTTCGCGCAGCGCCCGCAGGCGTGCCGCCACCACGGCGTCGGCGACGGCCGGCTCGGCTTCCTCATAGGCGTCGAGCATGCTGAACAGGTCATCCAGATAGCCTTCCAGGGTGCCGACGTTGGAAAACACATAGCCGATGGGATTGTTGATTTCGTGCGCCACGCCGGCGGCCAGCTGGCCGATCGAAGCCAGTTTTTCCGACTGCAGCAGCTTTTGCTGCGCCAGCGACAGCTTGCTGTTCAGCTCCGTCAGGGCCAAGTTACGCTCGCGCAATTCCAGATCGGCGATCTGGCGCTGGCGGATGTCGTCGGCCAGGCGCTCGTTCATTTCCGCCAGCTGGGCCGTGCGCTCGGCCACCAGGTGTTCCAGGTTGTCGTGCGCCTTGCGCAGCGCCAGTTCCGCCAGGCGCCGCTCGCTCACGTCGCGCAGGGTTTCGATGGCGCCCACCAGGCGTCCCTGGCGGTCGCGCAGGGGCGCCGCCGTGAAATGCAGCCAGTGGCCGTCGGGGCCGATATCGGCAAAGAAATCCTCGGCTTCGTAGGCGCCGGGAATCACGGAAGAACGCTTGAGCTTGCCAAGGTAGAGGTCGTTTTCGCCCAGCGCGATATCGTCGGCCACCAGCAAATCGGCCAGGCAGGCGCGCGGCTGCGGATAAAACGCCTTCCAGTGCTCGCGCGTGCCGACCATCTCGGCGGCCGTAAAGCCCAGCAGCTGCTCGCAGGCGCTGTTCCAGTGCGTCACCACGTGGTTCGTGTCGATGGCGAACGTGGCCACGGGATGGCCATCGAAAAATGCCGATAGCGCGATGGTGTCGCCCTGGCGGCGTTCCGGCGTGGCGGGCAGCGTCTGCCCTGCGTCTGTTTCCATGGCCTCTATCCTGTTCATGCCAGCATGATCCGCGACATTTCATCGAAGGTGTGTTCCGTTTGCCGCAGCAGCGCCAGCCAGGCCTGCTCGTCCAGAGCGACGCTGCGCCAGCCCCCCGCCGACAGGGGCGGCACCAGCGCATCGTCGACGCCGGCCAGGTCGAGCGCCAGGGCGACGGCATTGGCCAGATGCACGGCCAGCGGCAAGCCGCCCGCTGCCAGGCGGTCGATGCTGTGGTGGTCGGCGACGGCCTGCTGTATCGCCTCGGGAAACTTCCAGTAGGCGGCCAGGGCGCTGCCCACCTGCGCGTGGTCGATGCCGATGACGGCCAGTTCCGCCTCGGCCATCTGGCAGTCATGCGCCTGGCGGTAGCTGCGCACGAGCGCGTGCTCGGCCGGGAAGCGCGTCACCAGCACCAGGGTGCCCAAGTCGTGCAGCAGGCCGGCCGTGAACGCCGTTTCGGGATTGACACGCAAGTGCGGCGCCAGCAGGCGCGCGGCAATCGCCGTGGCCAGCGAATGGCGCCAGAACGCCTGGAAATCGAAGCCGCCGCTGACGGGCGCGAAGCTGCCCGTCAGGGCGCAAGCCGTGACGACGGTGCGGATGCTGTGAAAACCCAGCACGGACACGGCTTGCGGAATGCTGGTGACCTTCGATTGCATGCCGTAGAACGAGGAATTGGCGATGCGCAGGGTCTTCGCCGCCAGGGCCTGATCCAGCTCGATCTTTTGCGCCAGCACGTGCACGTCCGTGTCGTCCTGGTCCATGCTCGACAGCAGCTCCAGCACCACCACGGGCAGCGAGGGCAGTTCCTGTATCTGGCGGATGATGTGTTCAAAGCTGAGCCGTGTCATGTGACGCTCCCTTGCCGGTAGCGCTGCAGCAGCGCCAGCAGTTCCGCCCCTGCGGAATCGGGCGGCGTGGCGCGGAACAGCACGGCCAGCCGCTCCAGCCGGCGGGCCCGCTCCTGCTCGGCATGCGCCTGAGCGGCGGGGTCGATCACCTCATCCATGACGACGTGGCAGCGCTCTACATTGCGCCTGCGCAAGGCCGTCAGATTCGCCGCCGTCAGGGTGGCGCCCTGCGCCAGCAGCACGGCGCCGCTGGCGTCGTTCAACGCCCGCGCCAGCACCATGCCTTCCTGCGCCTGCTCCATGGAAATCTCGCGTCCGCTTTCACTCACGCTTTCACTCATGTACCACTCCATGACGACTGAGGGTGACGAGGCTGCCGCGCGAGCGCGAATGCAGGCCCATCGGATGGACGGCCACGGCGTACGGCTGGCCATCGATGGCGGCCAGCCGGGGTGCGCCCTGCCCGTCGAACAGCTGCGGCAAGACGATCGCCGCCTCGTTGCCCAGCAGGGCCGCCCCCCGCTCGAACAGATTGGCCGCCGCCGCGTTGATGAAGGCGATCATGCCGTCTTCATCGAGCCCGATCACGGGCAGCGGCAGAAATTGCAGCAATTCGCGCGCGATGCCGAGGCTGACCTCATCGCGGCTGATCTGGTGCTGCTGCTGGTGCACCAGCGCCTGCATGGCGGCATTCGCCGCCGCCAGCGCCTGGTTGGCCTCGCGCAGCTGCGCATTGAGACGGACATTGTCGTCGTCGATGCCCTTCAGGCGAAACGCTTCGGCGATATGCTCGCGCAGCTGATGGTCTTCCCAGGGTTTGGTGAGGAACTTGAAGATGGCGCCCTCGTTGACGGCGTCCGTGACGGCCTGCAATTCGGTATAGCCCGACAGCATGATGCGTATGGTTTGCGGACACAGCAGCTTGGCCTTGCGCAGGAAGTCGGCGCCCAGCATGCCGGGCATGCGCTGGTCCGACACGATGACGTCGACGGCATGGCTGGCCAGCACGTCCAGCCCTTCCTGGCCGCTGCCGGCCGTGAGGATATGGTAGGCGTCGCGCCGCAGCAGGCGCTTGAGGGAAGCGAGGATATTCGGCTCGTCATCGACCAGCAGCAAGGTGCGCGGCGCCGCCGCAGGCACCGCCGTCCCTGGCATGTCATGCTCGTCGTACACATCCATCGGACCATCCTCTCATCGCCATGGCGATATCGGAGCTTGCCTGGAAGGAGAATTTGCCGCGCGAGACCATGTTGCGCGGCAGCCAGCTTGCCTTGAAATTATACGACTAAATATTCCCGTATGACACTAATCCGGCACTTATCCAGCACTTATCCGCGCCTTGCCGGACAAGGCGTGTCGCGGTAAAACACAAAGCCGCCCAGGCCGATGGCCTTGGTGTCGGCTTTCACGCCATACACGAGCGTATTTTTGGCCGCCTCGATGCGCAGCAGGTTCATGTGTTGGACGATTTGCGCGTGCGACAGTTCAAACGATGGCGTCGGCGCCAGTTGCAAACGCAGTTCGGAGGTAGCGCCATCGTAGGCCCAGCGGCCCGGATTGTAGAAGGCGAAGCCGCCATCGAAACGCAGGCTGCCATCCTTGAACTGGGTCAGGCAAATGCCGGGAAATTCGCTGGGCGGGTTGTACCAGGTGGCTGCCACGGCGGCGTCGGCGGGCGCCTTGCCCGGCATCTGCATGCCGCTGCCCTCATTTTTGCCGCCCATGCCGGCGCAACCGGCCAGCGCCGCGATGCAGGCGGCAGCGGCCACCCGTTTGATCATGTTCCTGTGCATTCCCGTCCCCTTGCTTTATAGAAACACAATCTTAGTCCGGGAAGCGTGGTCATTCAAGCGGCTAGCGCACATAAGGAGGATTTAATTGCCCTCGGCCGTTTTCGCCGCCATGGCTGCCGCTTCGCGCAATTTGTCCTTCTTGCTCTTGCGCGCCCCCTTCACGCCGCCATTGACCGTATCCGTGACGGGGTTCACGGGCGTAGGCAATTCCGTCGGCTCGAAACCGGCCACCACTTCGCGCACGATGCGCAAGTCGTTGCGGTTTTCGATCAGGCGGAAATGCGCTTCCGTATCGGCCGTTACGAAACTGATGGCCGTGCCGCTTTCGCCGGCGCGGCCCGTGCGGCCGATGCGGTGCGTGTAGTCGACGGCCGAACGGGGCAAGTCATAGTTGACGACGGCCGGCAAGCCGGCGATGTCGATGCCGCGCGCGGCCACGTCGGTGGCCACCAGCACCTGCAAGCGCCCCGCCTTGAAGTCGGCCAGCAGCTGGCTGCGCGTGCCCTGGCTGAATTCGCCGTGGAAGGCGCCCACGTGCAGGCCCGCGCGCTGCAATTTGTCGGCCACGTGTTCGGCCGCGTACTTGGTGGCGACGAACACCAGCACGCGATCCCACTGCTGCTGCAGGATCAGGTAGCGCAGCAGCTGCGTGCGGCGCGGCACGTCGACCGTGATGGCGCGCTGCACGATGTCGGGCTGGTCCTGCGGTTCGGACGCCACTTCGATGCGCACGGGTTCCTTCAGCAGGCTGTCGGCCAGCGCCTGCACGCTGTCGGGGAAGGTGGCGGAGAAGAACAGGTTTTGCCGTTTCGCTGGCAACAGGGCCAGGATGGCGTTGATTTCCTCGGAAAAACCCATGTCGAGCAGCCGGTCGGCCTCGTCGAGCACGCACAGCGACACGCCGCCCAGTTTGACGGCGTTCTGGCGCACCAGATCGAGCAGGCGGCCCGGCGTGGCGACGACGATATCGGCGCCGCCGCGCAAGTCCATCATCTGCGGATTGATCGACACGCCGCCGAACAGCACAGAAATCTTCAATTTGATCGGCAGCGGCTTGGCCAGCGCGTGCACGGTCTGCCCCACCTGCGCCGCCAGCTCGCGCGTGGGCACGAGGATCAGCGCGCGCACCTGGCGCGGGCCGGATGCGGGCGCCATCAGCGCCTGCAGCAGCGGCAGCGCATAGGCGGCCGTCTTGCCGGAACCCGTCTGCGCGGCGCCCAGCACATCGCTGCCGCGCAGGATGGCGGGAATGGCGGCCGCCTGGATGGCCGTCGGCGCGGCATAGCCGGCCTTGTCGACGGCGCGGACCAGGGCGGGAATCAGACCCAGTGAGGAAAATGGCATAGCGGGCCTTCTTTATTCGTAAAGTGAGACCGGCCGCGAAAGGCGGCCGGTCGGATATGGCGACAGTATAAGGCAGACGGCTACTGGCGTGGCATTTGCAGCGTCGGATGGCCCGCTTCGTCATAGCCCGGCATGGCGCGGCGGATCGCGTGCGAAAAATCAGGATCGTCGTTGGCCGCCCGCGCGCGCGCCGTGACGTGACCCCCATCACGCAGCTGCTGGAAGGTCTGGCCGGGCACCAGGCCCTTGACGTCGAACAGGTAGCGGTCCAGGTAGCCCGAGGCCATCAGCCGGTAATCGAGCGGCAAGCCCGGCACGATGCGGCGCACCATCTCGAAGACGATGGTGGTGCAGTTGGCCGTCAGGGTGTTGTAGAACTGCGGCTTGTTCTTCAGCGACTGCGCCTCGTCCAGGTAGGCGAGGAACAGCGAGCGCATGGCCGCTTTCGACATCATGACGCGGTACAGATGCATGTCCTCGCCGCGCGCATTCGTGCGCACGCGCAGGATGTCGCGCTCGTCGGCGGCGATCAGGCTCATTTCGAAATGCTTGAAGAAGCCGCCGATGGCGGAAAAGCGCTCGCCCTTCTCCTTGCGGATCTCGATGGAAAACGTCAAAAAGCGTCCGTCGGCAAAGCCGAAGGAAATCAAGGTATGCGCGATGTAAGGTCCCGTCCAGTACGACAGCGCCGTGTCCACCGTGCGCAGTTCGTCGAGGTCGTAGCTGCGCTGCTCCCACTTGACCGTGTAGTCGTCATCGCTGCGCCAGTCGAAATTGCGCACATTGTCCAGGGTGACGAGATTGCCCTTGACCGTACCCGTGACGTTGCGCGCCACGTCGTCGGCCCACACCCTTTCCTGCTTCGGCGTGATGAAACTCCACCACACGAGCAGCAGGATAAAACCGGCCGCATACGGCAGCAGCACGCGCACGTCGCCCCGCATCCACCACAGCGCGATGCTGGCCACGCCCAGCGCGCCCCACAGCAGCGCACCGATGCCTTGCGCCGCCGTGCCGCCGGACAGCTGGTACCACAGCGCCAGCGCGCCCCACAGTGCGGTCAACAGGATAATCAGGGAAACGGCCATTTTGCCTATGCTGGCCAGCACGGAGCGGGCTTGGTGTGATAATAAAGTCATGCCGTGATTATAGGGGCAAGTGCAGGAATAGGTGAGTTCCGGCAAGTATGGGCAAAGTCATCCGGACAAACAATATTGCTTGCGTGGCAATTTACTTCATGAGAACATTCTGCACAAATAAAATGTATAGACAAGGCGTCCTGCCTTGCCATCCAGGAGACACCTTGCCATCGAGTTCACTGTACGCCTTCGCCGGCAGCCTCAATTCCCTCTTCATCGTCGTCAGCCTGTTTGGTTTGTGGTCGCAGCTGCAAAAAATCTGGCAGCGCAAGCGCGATGCCGGCATCGGCGCCGGCAAGACGACGGACATCCTGTCCATCAACCAATTCACCGTCAGCTTCCTTGCGTATTGCGCGTTCTTCGTCTACGGCTATTCGATCACGCCGTTCAACCACTACATCGTCTGGCCCCGTTTGATCGCCTCGCTGATCGCGCTGGGCATCCTGTTCGAGATATATCGTGACCGCCGCAGCACGACATCGCGCAATGCGCTGCTGGCCTGCGCGCTGCTGCTGGGCGCGGGTGTGGCGGGGCTGGCCTTCGGTCCCACCTTCAGCGACGAAAAGCGCGTGATCTCGCAAAGCCTGATCGTCGCCGTCACCGTGCTGCTGGCGCAAGGCTATGCGCACCAGATCCGCCTGATCTGGCGCTCGGGCAGGACGGGCGCCGTGTCGTTAAAGATGAGCCAGTTCATCCTGGCGATGGATGTCAGCACCATCTTCTTTGCCTGCGTCATGGGCCTGTCGACAGGCTGGCCATTGCTGCTACTGGCCAGCGTCAGCGCCACGACCAAGCTGATCATCATGTGGCTGTTCCGCTGGGAGAAGACCAGCCCCGCCGCGCAGGTGAAACGCCAGGCGCTGGCCTGCGGCTAGAATGGCGGCTTTCCCACCTGTCGAAAGCGCCGCCATGCATGCTGCCATCCCCATCCTGCGCATCTTCTCGGAAGAAAAGGCGCGCGAGTTCTACCTCGGCTTCCTCGGCTTTACCGTCGACTGGGAACATCGCTTCGAGCCGACGGCGCCGCTGTACACGCAGGTGACGCGCGGCGAGCTCGTGCTGCACCTGTCCGAACACCACGGCGACGCCACGCCGGGCGCGGCGCTGTTGATCCCCGTCGACGACATCGCCGCCCTGCACGCGGAACTGCAGGCCAGGGATTATCCGTATGCGCGGCCCGGCATCCGCGACGAGGACTGGGGCCGCATCCTGGAAGTGGCCGACCCGTTCGGCAACCGGCTGCGCTTCTGGCAGCACAGCGAATAACGCTTACTGCCCGCTCAGGGCGCGCATTTCCGCATACAGGTTCGCCTTGCCCTCGAATCCGATGCCAATCAGGTCCGGCATGGTGATGTGGCCGTTCTCGACCTTGACGCCATCGGGAAAACCGCCGAACGGCTGGAACAGATCGGGATACGATTCATTGCCGCCCAGGCCCAGGCCGGCCGCGATATTCAGGGACATCTGGTGGCCGCCGTGCGGGATGCAGCGGCTGCGCGACCAGCCGTGCTGGTGCAGCATGTCCAGGGTGCGCAAGTATTCCACGAGGCCGTAGCTCAAGGCGCAGTCGAACTGCAGCCAGTCGCGGTCCGCGCGCATGCCGCCATAGCGGATCAGGTTGCGCGCATCCTGCATGGAAAACAGGTTTTCGCCCGTCGCCATCGGCTTGTCGTAGTAGCTGCGCAGGGTGGCCTGCAGTTCGAAGTCGAGCGGGTCGCCCGCCTCCTCGTACCAGAACAGGTCGTACTGGCGCAGCGCCTTGGCGTAGGCGATCGACGTATCGAGGTCGAAGCGGCCGTTCGCATCCACGCACAGCTTTTGCCCATCCTGCAGCACCTCCATGATGGCGTCGATGCGGCGCAAATCGTCATCGAGCGAGGCGCCGCCGATCTTTTTCTTGACCGCCGTGTAGCCGCGGTCGATATAGCTGCGCATCTCGTCCTGCAGGGCACTCAAGCTCTGGCCCGGGTAGTAATAGCCGCCGGCCGCATACACGAAGACTTTTTTGTCCGGCACGCCCGTGCCATGGCGCTCGGCCAGCAACTGGAACAAGGGCTTGTTGTCGATCTTCGCCACGGCATCCCAGATGGCCATGTCGATGGTGCCGATGGCCACCGAACGCTCGCCGTGGCCGCCCGGCTTTTCATTCGTGTACATGCAGTCCCACACCTTGTGCGGGTCGAGGTTGCCGCCATCATCCGTCACCAGGCTGGCGGGGTCGGCGTCGAGAATGCGCGGGATGAAACGCTCGCGCATCAGCATGCCCTGGCCATAGCGGCCATTCGAATTGAAGCCGTAGCCGACGACGGGCTTGCCCTCGCGCATCACGTCCGTGACGACGGCCACCAGGCTCAGGGTCATCTTGCTGAAATCAATGTAGGCGTTGCGGATGGGCGAAGAGATGGGAATGGTCTTTTCGCGGATGTCGACGATCTTCATGCGGGTCTCCTGTGGGTGAACGGTGACGCCAGCTTAACCGCGATAGACAGTCGTATAATCGATAGCAATTTAAACCATTCTTCACTTAGAGTTAATAATGAAAAGCGACGCGACGACGGAAATGGCTTTCTTTGTGCTGCTGGCCAAGCTGGGCAGCCTGTCGGCCACGGCGCGCGAGCTAGGCATCACGCCGCCCGCCGTCAGCAAGCGCCTGCAGTTGATGGAGCAGCGCCTGGGCGTGCGTTTGCTGAACCGCAGCACGCGGCGCATCAGCCTGACGGGCGATGGCGAAAGCTACCTGGCGCAGGCGCGGCAGATCCTCGACGATATCCGCGCCATGGAGGAATCCCTGGCCAGCGGCAGCGCGCAGCCGCGCGGGTTGCTGCGCGTGAACGCCACCCTCGGTTTCGGGCGCACGGTGATCGCGCCCCTGCTGTCGCAATTCGCCCTGCGCCATCCGCAGCTGGAAGTGCAGCTGCAGCTGACGGACAGCCCCATCAACCTGGTCGAGCAGGCCTACGACCTGGGCATACGCTTCGGCGACTTGCCCGACACGCGGCTGTCCGCGCGGCGCATCATGTCGAACCGGCGCTTCCTGTGCGCCTCGCCCGCCTACCTGCAGGCGCACGGCACGCCGCAGATGCCCGACGACCTGGCGCGGCACCGCTGCATCGTGCACCGGCAGAATGACGACGCCTACGGCATCTGGCGCCTGAGTCGTGGCCGCGCCACCCACACGGTAAAAGTGCGCGGCACGGTGGCCAGCAACGATGGCGACGTGGTGCTGGGCTGGGCGCTGGACGGCCACGGCATCCTGCTGCGCTCGGAATGGGACCTGGCCCGCTACCTCGACAGCGGCCGCCTGCGCGTGGTGCTGGAAGACTACGCGCTGGCGCCGGCCGACCTGTACGCCTACTACCCGAGCCGCCACCAGCTGCCCGCCAAAGTGCGCGCTTTTATCAATTTTCTCATCGAGCAATTGCAGCCAGAAGCGGCCACAGCAGCAGAATCAGGTTAAACTACAATATTGCGATATGGCAATATTATGAAGGAGTAGGTTTTGCTAGTCATCCTCGGATTTCTCGTCGTGCTGTTTTCCGTCTTCGGCGGCTTCGCCATGCAGGGCGGTCACCTGGGCGCCCTGTTCCAGCCGCTGGAACTGCTGATGATCGGCGGCGCCGCGCTGGGCACCTTCTTTGTCGGCAATGACGCCAAGGCCATCCGCGCCACGTTCGCCGCCCTGCCCACCCTGTTTCACGGCTCGCAATACACGAAGGCGCGCTATATGGAGCTGATGGGGCTGATGTATGAAATCCTCAGCAAGATCCGCAAGGAAGGCCTGATGTCGGTCGAGGACGATATCGACGACCCGTACCGCAGCGCCATCTTCGTGAAATACCCGTACACGCTCGGCGACGAGCACATCCTGGAATTCATCACCGATTATCTGCGCCTGATGGTGTCGGGCAATATGGACGCTTACCAGATCGAAAACCTGATGGATAACGAGATCGAGACGCACCATGAAGATGCGGAAATGCCGATCCAGACGATTTCGCAGCTGGCCGACGCCATGCCCGCCTTCGGCATCGTGGCCGCCGTCATGGGCGTCGTGCACACGATGGCGTCCGTCGGCTTGCCCCCGGCCGAGCTGGGCGTGCTGATCGCACAGGCGCTCGTCGGCACCTTCATCGGCATCCTGCTGGCCTACGGTTTCATCGCGCCCCTGGCCAGCTTGCTGCGCCGCAAGCACCATGAAACGGCGAAGATGTACCAGTGCGTGAAAGTGACGTTACTGGCCAGCCTGAACGGCTACGCCCCGGCCCTGGCCGTGGAATTCGGCCGCAAGGTCATTTCCGCCACGGAACGCCCGTCGTTCAGCGAACTGGAAAACCACGTGCGCCAGGTGCGCACGAAAAACTGATTCCAGCGGTTCGCGTCAGGCTTCCGGCGCCGTCCAAACCAGGTTCCACAGGTGGCCATCGATATCCTCGAAGCCCTGGTCATACATGAAGCCTTGGTCTTCGGGCGGATGCGGTATGCGCCCACCGGCGGCCGCGGCCTTGGCGATCAGGCCGTCCACCTCTTCCCGGCTTTCGCAACTGAGGCAAATGACGACTTCATTGGCATCCTTCGCATTCGCCACCGGCTTGCCGATCAGCGACTGGAAAAAATCTTCGGTCGTCAGCATGGCCTGGATGCTGCCGTCGACGATGTTCAGGAACGCCGCGTTCTCGCCGCTGAAGCGGGAATCGAAAGTAAAGCCGAGGGCGGAAAAGAAGGCCCTGGATTTGTCCAGGTCCTTCACGGGCAGGTTGAGAATGATCTGTTTGTGCATGGCGCTTCCTTGCTCACACGTTGACGAAAAAATCGTCGCTCCAGAATACCAATAAAAACTAAAGGAAGGCGCGGGCCAGGCTGGAGCGCGCGCCAGCCACCGCGCGCAGGCGCTCTTCCAGGTAGGCGCTCACGCGCGGATGCTGGCTGAAGGCGACGTTGAAGCGGATGTGCTGGTCGGGCGTGTCGTTGGCCGAGAACGCGGCGCCGCGCATCAGCAGGATCTTGTTGCGGTAGGCATCCTGCACCAGCAAGTCCACATCCAGCCCTTCGGGCATGCTGCCCCACAGGAAAATGCCTGCGTCGCCGGGCTGCTCGAACAGCACGCCGGCCGCGCTCAGTTGCCGCGTGCTGGCGTTGCGCGCCACCATGATCTTGCGTTGCAGCCGCTCCAGGTGCTTGCGCAGATTGCCGGCCTTGAGCACTTCCAGCAGCACGTATTCGTTCAGCGCAGGCAAGGTCATGATGGAATGGATCTTGGTGCGCATCAGCAGCTTGAGCAAGGCGGGTGCCGCAGCCAGGTAGCCCATGCGCAAGGCCGGGCTCAGCGCCTTGCACAGGCTCGAGTAGTAGATCACGCCGTCCAGTCCGGACAGCGACGCCAGCCGCGTGCTGTGACCCGGCTGGAAATGGCCGTGCACATCGTCTTCGGCGATCAGGAAGCCATGCTGCTGCGCCATGATCAGCACCTTGTGCAGGTTGGCGGCGCTGCTGCTCCAGCCGGTGGGATTGTGCAAAGCCGTCTGCACGAACAGCAGGCGCGGACGGTGCGCGCGGCAGGCCGCTTCCAGTTCGTCCAGGTCGAGGCCATCGGGACGGCGCTTGATGGGCACCAGGCGCACGCCGTCCTGGCACAGCCTGCCGAACATCAGGAAGTATCCCGGGTCTTCCACCAGCACCGTATCGCCGGGCTGCAGAAACGTGCGGCAGATCAGATCGATGGCATGGGTGCCGCCGAACGTGGTGAGGATGTGGCTGGCATCCGCGGCGATGCCGATGCCGCGCAACAGCAGCGCGATCTGCTCGCGCAATTCCGCCAGCCCTTGCGGCGGACAGCGCGAAGCCATGCCGGCCGCGCTGCGCGCCAGGCCACGCTGCACGGCCGCCGCCGGCAGCGCGTCCTGCAGCCACGTGGGCGGCAAGGCGCCGCTGCTGGCCAGCAGCACGCCCGGCCGCTGGTCGTTCACTTGCTGGCTCAGCCAGACCGGCTCCTGCTCCTGGCCCGCTTCCAGCGCCACCTCATCGGGAACGGCGCGGCCGGCGTCAGCGGGGACGCAGACGAAAAAACCCGTCGTGCCGTGCGTATCGATGACGCCCGCGGCCACCAGCCTGTCATACGCCACCACCACGGTGTTGGTGCTCACCGCGAGCTGCGTGGCGAGCTGGCGGATCGACGGCAGCCTGGTTCCGCCAGGCAGGATGCGTTGCGCGATCTGCAGCCGCAATGCGGCCTCGATCTGCTTGAACAGGGCGATGGGCGAGGAGCGGTCGATGGCGAACATGGTGGCAGTCTAGCGTAAAAACGTCAGGGCGAGGGCCAGCAGGATGGCACCCATCGTCAAATTGAAGATGCGCTGGTTGCGGGGCGCTTTCAGCACGCTGCGGATAGCGACGCCGAACAGCGCCCACATGGCGTTACACGGCATGCCTACCACGGTGCCGATCACGGACACCAGCAGCGCGCTGGCGAGCATATTGCCCTGCGCAGGCATGAAGACGGACGCCATGGTGATCGCCTTGAGCCAGCTCTTCGGGTTCAGCGCCTGAAACAGCGCCGCCTGCGCCAACGACACGGCCTTCGGCGCGCTGCTTCCCGCCACCGAGGCGCCGGCAAGTTTCCAGGCCAAAAACACCAGGTACAGCGCGCCCGCGATCCGCAGCAGCTGCTGCGCCATCGGGTACGCAACGAACACGCTGCCCAGCCCCACGCACATGAGCATGGTCTGCACGAAGATGCCGGCCTGGATGCCGAGGATTACCGGCAGCGCACCGCGATAGCCGAAATTGGCGCCAGTGGTGGCCAGCATGACGTTGTTCGGACCGGGCGTGGCGGACATCACAAAGCAATAGCTCATCAGGGGCAAGAGTTCGGTCATGGCAGGCAGTCGCAGCGTTGAGAAGGCCCCAGTCTAGAAGCGCGGCACGGCGGCGACAAGGCACAAGGCGGCGCGTACAGGCACATGCTGTATCAGTCGAACGACTGCTACAGCGGCGATACAGGCAGCTCCGCGCGGATCAACTTCAGAAACGTCGTTTCATCTGTTACCGCTGCAAGCTGTTCGTGCATGTCACCCCTCTCCGCCCGTACGGCGAGGGATGACCAGCTCTTGCTTGAGCACGGCAAGAGTCTCGGTTGGGCAGGAGATAAACAGGTCAGACCCGATCTCGTCGTTGGATCAAGCAGCAACGAAATCGCACACCAGGAACTGGCAAGCCTCACAGGCCCCTGCCACGCCTAATCGCGTTCTCATCTGCCAAGAACTATGAATCAGCACTTAGCTACCGGTGGCGCTTTGCCCCAATGGTACCGTCCGCTTCCGCCCCAAAGCGGACGTATGGGTAGTTCGAAAGCTGAACCAAACTATCTGCGCCGGCGTGACTCGAACTCATCGATCAAACGATAGAGTGCATCCCGTTGGGTTGCCGTAGCACCAGTACTTTCCAGTTCGTCGATCCGATGGCGAACTAGGTAAAATTGGTTTTCACTACGGATGCGGCCATTTATCAGAATCTGCTCAAGGTATTTAGCTTCCTTTGCGGCGAATTCTGGATAAGCAGCACGCACGGCATTATGTAACGCATCTGTAATTTTGACACGGTTCTGTGGCTCGGCACCAGCGAGGAGCAATGGAAGTTCACGGAGCCCTTGCTCTAGTCCAGCAGCAATTTTTGACTTCGATACTCCAGCATTAACAAGCTGGATATACTGGGCTTTTGCGCAACACCATGAATCCCGTAGCTCAGAAATTCGCCGGTCTGACAACTCAGGAAACGATGCATAGAATTGTTCAAAGACATTGTAAAGTTTGTCGAATTTGCTTTTGAATGGGCTTGGCGTTTCTCTCATCTATTTCCCTATGCTTGACGAAATATTACGAAAAATCGATCGACTACTCTTGGCCGGCATCGGCCATCATCGCGGCTGGCGAGCAGCTACTTTCCCTGCAGGGCGCCCGAAATTCTCTTCCCGTCCGTATAGCCCCAGATTTCCCCGAACGCAGAAGTGGCTTCCTTGCTCTGATTGAGTTCTACGGTTCCGGATGCCCAAAAAGCATGTAATGCCGCAGCCAAGCCTGAAGTTCCTTCATTCCGGATCGTCGCTCGCGCCTTTTCAGTGCACACCTCCAGTAGCAGCCGATCCAGTAGTTTCCCCACACGGCGGTAAATCAGTTCCTTGGACTGCTCCGGCACCCTAAGCTCAGGTGGCATCGATGGATGATAAGAAGCGGCTACCCAAGTCACCAAAGCGGTGTCGAAGCGTTCTGCCGGACTGGTATTGCTGACCATACATCCCATTAATTCCTGAGATGACGTTCCTGCGATAGCCGTACTTATCGTTGAGCTGGCAAAACAAGCCAACAACACAAATATGGCAACGTGCGCAAATTTAGTAGCTGGACTGACTGAAATCACGCGAAAAACTCTTTCATTTAATTGGGCACGCCAGACTTGGCGGCCCCTTGCTGCCGTCAGATGCGAACGTAACGCCGAAGGTCCGCATTTGGCCGAATCCAGCCAATCTCGTCCATGAGCTATACCGGGTCTAAGTCCTGGGGAAATTGACCGGCTCGCTCCCACTGCTCTTGATCGAGGTCCTCCGCCAAGTCACGCAGATGCCAAGCCCTGTTCAAGTGCGCAAACACATGGCCGAGATCAATGCGAAGATTTACCTCGTCGTAGTCAACCTCCCTACTCATCTCCGATATGAGCGTGGTCAAGTGTTCTTGCGCATCTTCAAGCTCGCACATCAGTGTGGTCCATGCCGCCGGAGCGCTTTCTTTACTAATCATAGGGCAACCTTAAACTACACTTCAATAACGTCATGCACTTCCGCTCTTGGCCGATAACGGACGGAGTCGCTCAACCCACGAAGTGATTGGTGTCATGGCAAGCAATCGGTTTTGTTCGGCGCGGCAAATCCTTTCTTCTGCCACTTACGAGCCCGGCACCGTCTCATCCGGGCAGCTGACCTCGTCCTCTGGCGTATACAAGGTCATCGGCACGCGCTGGCCGTCGATTTCCAGTTCGCGCACTTTCGGCGGCACCAGCTGGAACTCGCCCGCCTGCAGCTTCTCGCGCAGGGGTTTGCAGCGCAGGGCATCGGTGGGGATTTGCCCGCGCGCGGTCCAGCTGCCGTCTTCCTTTTCCGCCAGCAACACCGACGAGGCGCGCGGGTCGTTGCTGATCAACAGCACTTCCTGCTTGCCATCGCCGTCGAAATCCATCAGATACGCATCGCACTGCTGCCCTGCCCGCTTCAAACAAGCGGGCAGGCGCCAGGCCGGGCCGACCTGCGTCCAGTCCTGGCGCAGGAAACTCTCCGGCAGTTTCGCCGTGGCCGGACGCAGGGTCAGGTTGATCGATACGTCGCTGAGCGCGCCCGTTTCATCGAGGCGGTTCTGGCGCTTGAGCATGGCCTCGGCGCGTGCCCGCACGATGGCCGCGTCCGGGCCCGTCGTGCGCGTCTTGAGTTCCTGCAAGGCCGCCTGGCCATAGCGGGCGCCCTGGAAGCGCAGGTATTCGAAATCGAACTTGTCCACGCCGACCTTGCCGCTGTCCAGGCGCGCCATCTGGCTGGCTACCGAGATACGGGCCGGGTCCGCCAGCGGCGAGAACAGGGCGAACAGCACCAGCAGGGTCACAAAGGCGGTGGCCACGTTGACGTTGGCGATCAGGTGCAGCCAGTCGCCATACTTGCTGGCCGCCCAGGCATAGCCGGCGGCGTAGCAGGTGGCGATCAAGAGGCAGGCGGCGGCGATCAGGCGGTCGGAGGTCCAGCCGTGCGACATCACGCGCAAGGTCAGCGCATAGATGGCGATGCCCACCACCCATGGCAGCAGCAGACAGGCCAGGCGCGTGCCCAGGCGAATGCCGCGCGCCACGCCATGGCCCACTTCGCCATTCTGGAAGGCCGCATTGATCAGCACCACCAGCACGCCAGCCATGCCCAGCAGCACGGACGCCGCATGGCGCGTGGCCCACAGGCGCTCGAAGCCGATGAAAGGCAAGGTCAGCAGGAAACCGGAGACGAGCACGGCGGCGATAGGCATCAGCCACGACAGCAGCACCAGCAGCAAGGTGCGGATGCCGCGCACGATGGAGGGGCGCACGTCCGTGATGTGGATGGCGAACGAAAACGCGAAGCAGATGACGGGAATCACGAACCAGGCCTGGCCCAGCAGTTTTTTCAGGAAAGTCAGCTTGATGAGCAGGAACAGCTGCCCGCCCAGCCACAGCACCAGCCACAGGCCCAGCACGAACAGCAGGGAAAACAGCAGCTGGATGCCGAGCTTCCAGGCGATTTCAAAGTAGGTGGGATAGCGGGCGATGCGCTGGCCATCCTGGGCGCTGGCCAGCACCAGCGCGTGGGCGATATACAAGCCGACGACACAGAAACCGAACAGCTGGGCGGAAATGACGCGCAGCGGCGCTCCCGGCTTGTAGTTACCCCAGATCACGTGCTCGGCGCCGCGCGCCACGTCGTGCCAGGCCAGCACGGCCATCACGACGGCAGCGCCCGCCATCCACAGGCCGATGCGCTTGACCGACATGTGGCCCAGGCTGGACACCAGCAAAATGGGGAGCAGCAAGCTGATCAGCATCAGCGGCGCCAGCAGATAGGCTTCCGTGGCGGGCCACGCCTTGTCTTGCGCCGTGCTGTACAGCCAGTACAGCAGCAAGCCTTGCAGCAGGCCCGTCACCAGGCGCGTCACGGCGATGCGCGGCGCCACCACCGGATCGAGCAACGCCATGTTTTTTCCAGCGGCATCCTGCTGCATAATCATCCCTTAATAGTCGTTTATTGCTGTAAAGCACGGCCATTATTGCATTTCGTTATCGTCATCTCAACAACGATTCGTGCGCGCGCCCTGCCGGCGTGCCTTTGCTGCGGCGCAATGGCAAGCTTTGCGCGAGGCCCCAGGCCAGTTCCGGCACGAAGAACAGCCACAGCAGGGGCTGGCCCGTCTCCAGCAGCGCCCACGCCATCCACGTGGAAAACAGGTAGCGGGCCGCCGCGTCATAGCGGCCGAAGCGCGGCTGCGGGTCCAGCGTGCGCAGCACCGACCAGACCATCACCACGCTGCCAAACAAGCTGCCGATGAGCAGATGAAACGGTCCGAAGACGGGCAGCGGCACGCCGCCCAGGCTCACGTTAAGGGCGCTCAAGTGCTCGTGCAGTAGCAAAAACGTCCACGGCGTGGTAAACGGGGCAATCATGAGCACGTCATAAATGGCGCTGGCGCGCACTACGCGGCGGAAGGCGGAAAGGGACAACATGGGAACTCCTGGCTATGAAAAGCACGCATGATCGGGCTTGGAGTACACTCCATGGTCAAGCATTTTATGAAAGAAAAATCACCATGCAGATCGGCGAGATGGCGCAGGCGACGGGCTTGAGCCGCGATACCCTGCGCTTTTATGAAAAGCGGGGCCTGCTGCGCGCGCGGCGCGGCGCGAATGGCTACCGCGACTATCCGCCCGAGGCTGCCGACTGGCTGCGCTACCTGCGCACGGCGCAGCAGCTGGGCTTTACCCTGGCGGAAATCGAGGCGGACATGCCGCTGCTGGCGGCCGCCGGCGATCCCGCCACGGCGGACCTGCTGCGCGCGGCGCTGGCGCGCAAGCTGGGCGAAATCGATGCGCGCATCGCGGGATTGACGCAATTGCGCGGCGAACTGGTGCTGCGCATGGGGCCGGCAGCGGCGGCGTGCCCCTTGCGCGGAGATGCCGATGCCAGTCAATAGACTCACTACACTGCTGCCGTGGCTATTCCTGCTGGGCGCGGGCGGCACGCAGGGCGCCGGGCTGGCCTGCGGCGACTTCCTGTCCCGGCTGGGCAAGAAGCCCGCCTATCTCGCCTACCAGGGTTGCCAGCAAAACAGGGAGCGCCAGGACCAGCCGTTCGAGGCCCGCTACGCAGTGGACGGCAAGCATGCGCAGCAGGCGGAAGCGTACCTGCGGCACACAGTCAGGACGCGCGACGCCTGGCCGCGGATCGACCGCTTTGTCGTGCAGGTGGACGGCTACGCGCAAGACCCCTGACGTAAAAAAACCGCCTGGGCATTGCCGCCGGCGGTTTGATCTCGGAAAAAATCCGGCTTACTTGGCGGCCTTGCGGCGGCGCAGGAAACCCATCAGGCCCAGACCGGCCAGCAGCATGGCGTAGGTTTCCGGTTCCGGCACGGCGGCCATCACGGCCACGTTGTCGATGACGGCGCCCGAGTAATTGTCGAACGACGTGCCGGCCTTGGCGGCGCTGGCAAACGACAGGGTCGCCAGACCGGTGGAAGCGGCGGTAAAACTCAGGGTGTTGCTGTACAAGGTGTTCGAGGCGGCAGCCGTCGAGTAGAAATTGCCTGCCACGCCACCGAAATTGACGGCCACGCCCTGGCCGGCAGGGCCGCCCGGATTGCGCGCCATGTCAAAGCTCAGGTTATAGGTCTGGCCGGCAACGACGTTGAAACTTTGCGACAGGAAACCAGGACCAGGCGTGCCCAGCATGTCGATGCTGTAGCCATCGATGGCGTTATAGGCATTGCGGATCAGGTCGACCGAGGAAGCGCCCACCGTCCAGCCGCCGATGGCCGAAGAACCGCCATTGACAACATGATAGCCGCTGGAAAAGGTATAGCCGGGCGCGACCGATTCAAAATCGCCATTCGTGATCAGGTTGACAGGGCTGGCGCTGGCGCTGCCGGCGGCGAACAGGGCAACAACTGCGGCGATGGTGGCGATTTTCATGGTCTGATTTCCTTGCCTTATAGGCATTAAAGTTTCCTTAAGTGAAATCATATCTCAGCCATGATGAAAATCAAAGAACTTTGCAGAAATATATTTAATGTGGATAATTTGTAACGTTTTCAGCTACTGCGCCGTCAATCGAGTTCCTGGCGCGCCACCAGGACGCCATCCGCATCGGCGTAGATCCAGTCGCCCGGCTGCACGGCCACGCCGCTGATCTGCACGCGCACGTCGCGCTGGCCGGCGCCCGTCTTGTTGCTTTTGCGCGGATGCGTGGCCAGGGCGCGCACGCCGATCTGGCAGACATTGATTTCCTCGCTGTCGCGGATACAGCCATCGACGATGATGCCGGCCCAGCCATTCGTTTCCGCCAGCACGCCCAGCTGGCCACCCACGAGCGCGCGGCGCAGGCTGCCGCCGCCATCGATCACCAGCACGTGGCCCTGGCCCGGCGTTTCCAGGGTGCTGCGCACGAGGGCATTGTCCTCGAACACTTGCAAGGTGGTGGCGGGGCCGCTGAAACGCATGCGCTGGCCGAAGGCGCGGTACACGGGCGGCAGCACAGCCAGAGTGCCGTCGTCGAGCATAGCCGCATAGTCGTCGCACAGGTCGGTGGTGGCAAAGGTCATGGGGATTCCTTTTGTGGCAGATGGCAACGATTCTATGCCTTTTGCAACGCTGCGGCGCGTGTTTTGCCGCCCACGCCCACGGCCGTGGCAATCGCCAGCGCCTGGAACAGACCGATGAAGACGAACAGCAGGGTCGGATGGTCGCCATCCATCAGCGCGCCAAAGAACAGGGGGCCGACGGCCAGGCCGCTGTCGAGGCCCGAATACACGACGCCATACACGCGCCCCGTGGCATTTTTTGGCGCGGCCGCGCGTATCATCAGGTCGCGCGACGGTCCCGCCACGCCGGATGTGAGGCCGATGGCGCCCATCAGTACCACAGCGCCCCAGGCCGGCACAACGGCCATGCCCAGCAGCACGGCCAGCAACGCGGCGGCCGAAAAGGCGATCGCCACGTTACGGTCCGGCTGCTTGCTGCGCGCACCCACCACGCCGCCGGCCAGCATGCCCACGGCGGAGGCCAGCATATACGCCGTGTAGGCGCTCGTGGCCAGCGCCAGGCTCATGCCGTACAGCTTGACGAGGGCCACGCTGGCAAAGCTCTGGATGCCGCCCAGGGCGATGGCGGTAATGAAGAAGAAGGCAAAGCACATCCACACGGCGGGCAGACGCAAAAAGTCCAAGGTGCCTTCGCCGCCAGCTTGTTGGCCCGGCGCGGCCTTTTTCACGGGCTCGGGACGGATGGCGTGACGGTTCAGGAACAGGATCAGCAGCACGCCGAACGGCAGCACGGCCGCGCATTGCAGCGCGATCCGCCAGTCATAATGGGTGGCAACGTACGTCATGAACAGCGGTGCCAGGGCCCAGCCGATGTTGCCGCTGATGCCATGCACGGAAAAGCCGTAGGCCACGCGCGCCGCCGAGACGCGCTGGTTGAGGATAGTGTAATCGGCCGGATGGAACACGCTATTGCCCATGCCCGCCAGCATGGCGCCCAGCATCAGCGCCGCATAACTGTGCGCCGTGGACAGGGCCAAGGCCGACATGCCCAACAGGAAAATGCCGGAAAACAGCACGGCGCGGGCGCCGAAGCGGTCGACGACAAAGCCGGCCAGCGCCTGCCCCACGCCCGAGATGATGAAGAACACCGTCATCAGCAAGCCCAGTTCCGCATACGACAGGTCGAAGGCCGGTTTCAGCCAGACGAACAGGGCCGCGAGGATCAGGTGGTAGAAGTGCGACACGCCATGCGCCAGCCCCACCAGGCCGATGACGCGCGCATCGCTGCGCAAGGTAGGAAGTCCGGATGCCGAGTTAGTTGTTATCATGTCATACCCTGTTTTATACTGGTAAAACTCAAGTGTATGCAAAATATCATCGTCCGTTTTCCGACAGAACGACATAATTTATCGAATTAAGGCCAAGCTGATGGGTGTACCTATCCTCCACCATACCCGCATGTGTCCGCCACGGGAAGCGCCCAGCGCCACCATCCCCGTGACCATGATCGCGCGCGACCTGCAAGCCGATGAATTCCTGTCACCGCACACCCACCCCTGGGGCCAGGTCACGATGGCGCTCGAAGGCGTGCTGCGCATCACGGCCAACAACAGCAGCTGGGTGCTGCCGCCCATGCGCGCCATCTGGATCGCGCCCAACGTGGAGCATGCCGTCACGATACTGGAAAAAACCCGCTTGCGCCCCCTGTGCATCCATGCCGCGCGCGCGCCATTCACGGGCAGCGACTGCAAGGTGCTGGAAGTGTCGAACCTGCTGCGCCAGTTGATCATGGCGCTGGAGCAATTGGACCCGGGACAGGAGCCGGCGCGTGAAGCGCTGCTGGCCGAACTGATCCTCGATGAATTGAAACGCTCGGCCACGCGCCCCATCCGCGTGCCCTTGCCTGCCGACAAACGCCTGAAAACCCTGTGCGACAGCCTGATCGAGAAACCGGGCTTGAACCAGACCCTGGAACACTGGGCGCAGCAGGTCGGCGCCTCGGAGCGTACCCTGGCGCGGCTGTTCGAACGGGAATTGGGCATGAGTTTTGGCCAGTGGCGCCAGCAAGTGCGCCTGGCGCACGCGGCGCCCCTGATCGCGCGCGGCGTGCCGTTGTCGCAAGTGGCCGAAGAACTGGGCTACGCCAGCCAGTCGGCCTTTTCCGCCATGTTCAAGAAGACTTTCGGCAGTTCGCCGTCAGCCTTCTTTGCTCAGGGTGACCGCATGTAACAAGCGCGCCGATACAGCGCTCAGGGCAAGGCGCAGCGCCGCAGACAGTACGCTAAGTACGGCAAGGCGATGCAACGCCGCCATGGGCGCTTTAGCGGTGTGTCCTTAGGCCATGAAGTCGAATAAAGAGTTCTTGCCCGTATAACCCGGCAAGGCCGAGTTCGTTCCCATCTGTTCCTGCGCCGAATAGGCTTTGATCAGCGCCTGCGCCTGGGCCGTCAGCGCCTTGGCCAGCACGGCTTTCTTGTTGGTCAGGGTGGTGATGTCCTTGCCCACCGTCTGCACTTCCTTGCGGATGATGCTCGTTTCGCCCGTCAGCTCGCCGATCTTGCTCGTGAACTGGTCCGCCACGCCCTTGCCGTTATTCGTAAACAGCTTGCTGACGGCATCGGGGTCGGCCGCGATGGCGGCCTTGAGTTTTTTATCGTCAAGCACCAGCTCGCCACTTTTGCCCAGGGTCACGCCGGCGCTGCTCAGGATGGAGGCGGGCACGCCCGTGCTGGCCGTGCGCAGCACCTGCTCCATCTGCGAACGCACCTGGCCCAGCGCCGTGTCGGATTTCAAGTCGCCCTGCTGCAGGCTTTGCAGCTTGCTATTGAGTTCATTGTAGGCCGTGACGAAACTGGCCACGTTGGTCGCGATCTGGCTGCTGTCCTTGGCAATGACGAGGTCGGTCGTGCCCTTTTTTTTCAATTCGATGGTGACGCCCTCGACGGCCGTCGTCAGGGTATTCGTGGCGCTTTTGACGTCCTTGCCGTCGACGGTGAGCAGCGCATCCTGCGCGGCGGCCGTCTGCTGCAAGCCCTTGTCGGCACCGGGCGCATAGCTGAGCAGGTTGCTGACGGCCGCGTCGCCGGACACGCTGATGCGCATGCTGCTGTCGGCGCCGCTCTTGCCGTTGATGGCCAGCGAGTAGCCATCGGCGCCCTTGACGACGCTGGCGTCCACGCCCTGCTGTTTCAGGGCGGCGGCGATGCCGTCGAGGCTATTGTTGCTGCTATCTATCTTCAGCGAAATGACCTTGCCGCTGCCGGGTGTAAATTGCTTGCCGTCGGCCGTGCCCACTTCGATCTTCACCAGCGCCGGCGCGCCCGTGCCGATCGCCGCGCTCGAGGATTTCTGCGCGCCGCTGAGCAAGGTCTGTCCCTGCGCCAGTTGCTTGATGTTCAGTTCATGGCTGCCGCTGGCGGCCTTGTCGGTGGTGGTGGCGCTGACGACGTCCTTGGTGCTGGACGTGGCCGACGTGGCCAGGCCGCTGCCGGCCATGTTCTTGGCCACGGTCTGGAATTTCGCCAGCGCCGATTGCAGCTGGCCCAGGCCCGAGAACTTGGCCTGGTCGCGCGCCAGGCTGGCGTTGAGCTTGACGACGCCCGTGTTCTGCGACTGCATCTGGCGCTCCACCTTCGCATACACATCGGCCGAGATATTGCCCTGCGTCGTTTGCTGCGTGTTGTTGGTGTAGGCCCTGCTGTTGATGGTCGAATTAAACATGGTAGGCGTTCCCGTCGGGTGTAAGGTCATGACACACGGTTCAGGTCCTGACCGTGCTGCGCAAGAAACGGACGGCAGGCGCGCGTGGCGCGGCCGGGTCCCTCCTCTGGTTGATAATTATGCAGTATTACCGGAATATCAAAACAGCGAACAGAACAAGTTTTTCCTGACTGCAAACCCATATGCACCATTCTAGCGCATTTCACTTGCCGTTTATCTCGGGCGGGCCTCAGCGCATGAACTTCGAAATGGCGCTGCTGACGGCCATGTCCAGCTGCAGGAAAGTGAGTCCCACCTTGAAACCGGCACTGCTGAAAATGCAGTGCGAAACGGACACGCGTGCCTCGATGATGTGTGCGGCGCCATCGTAAAACAGCTCGAACAACACCTTGCCCTGCTTGCCTGTCGGCACCGGCTCCGCAATCACGGCCGACATGCCGCCCGGCCCCACATCGAGTGTACGCGCCGCCACGGGGCCTGCGCCATCCATTACCAACATCGCCTTGGCACGCAATATCTTGCGTGCGCCCTGCCTTTGTTCAACTGACACTGTATTCCGCTTCTCTATCAATTCATTGTCGACGCGGATTCACGCAGGAATCCATCGGACAAATATTATAGTTCCAAACGGAAATTTTGTTTGACTTGTCTTAAGCTTGGCATTTAAACCATACCAACTCTTACTCCAGATCGCGCAACTTGTTGAATGCCTCGTCGATGCGCTCGACGCCGATGACCTTGAGGCCCTCGATGAGCTGCTTCGGCAAGTTGGACTTGGGCACCACGGCCAGGGTAAAGCCCAGCTTGGCCGCTTCGCGCAAGCGCTCCTGGCCCCGTGGCGCGGGACGGATTTCGCCGGCCAGCCCCACTTCGCCAAACACGACCAATCCCCGTGGCAAGGGCTTGTTGCGCATCGACGAGTTAATCGCCAGCAACACGGCCAGATCGGCCGCCGGTTCCGTGATCTTCACGCCGCCGACGGCGTTGATGAACACATCCTGGTCGAACGCGGCGATGCCCGCGTGGCGGTGCGCCACGGCCAGCAGCATGGCCAGGCGGTTCTGTTCCAGGCCGACGGACAGGCGGCGCGCATTGGGCAAGTGACTCGTGTCGACGAGGGCCTGGATTTCCACCAGCAAGGGGCGCGTGCCTTCCTGCGTCACCATCACGCACGAGCCCGGCACCTGGTTGTCGTGCTGCGACAGGAACAGGGCCGACGGGTTCGATACCCCTTTCAAGCCCTTTTCCGTCATGGCGAATACGCCCAGCTCATTGACGGCGCCGAAACGGTTCTTGATGGCGCGCACGAGACGGAAGCTGGAATGGGCGTCGCCCTCGAAATACAGCACCGTGTCGACGATGTGCTCGAGCACGCGGGGGCCGGCCAGCGCGCCCTCTTTCGTCACGTGGCCCACCAGAATGATGGTCACGCCCGTCTGCTTGGCCGCGCGCGTGAGCTGGGCCGCGCACTCGCGCACTTGCGCTACGGAACCGGGCGCCGAGCTGAGCGCGTCCGAATACACGGTCTGGATCGAGTCGATGACCACCACTTCCGGTTTCAGGTCGTGCAAGGTGGACAGGATCTTTTCCAGCTGGATCTCGGCCTGCAATTTGAGTTCCTTGGCGTCGATGACGAGGCGCTTGGCGCGCAGGGCGATCTGCGCGCCCGATTCCTCGCCGCTGACGTACAGCACGCGCTTGTGGTGCGACATGTTCGCCAGCGCCTGCAGCAGCAGGGTCGACTTGCCGATGCCGGGGTCGCCGCCGATCAGCACGACGCCGCCGGCCACCATGCCGCCGCCCAGCACGCGGTCGAATTCCTCGATGCCCGTGCCGAAGCGGGGCACGTCGATGGCGTCGATATCGTCGAGCGACAGCACGGGCGCCGTCTGCGCCAGCGACATGTGCTGCGGATTCGAATAGCGGTTGTTGCCGCCCGTTTCAGGCAGGGTTTCCACCATGGTATTCCACTGGTTGCACGAGGTGCATTGCCCCATCCATTTGTTGCTGATGGCGCCGCAATCGCTGCAGGTGTAGGTGGTCTTGACTTTTGCCATGGTGTACTTTGCCCGGGTAAGGTGAAACTGCTGTTTATATATACAGTATATACAAACAAGGCCGGGAGGTCACGCCTCGATCACCGGAACGCGCGGCGCCAGTGCGCACATCAGCTCGTAGCCGATGGTGCCGGCGGCCAGCGCCACCTCGTCGATCGGCATGCCCTGGCCCCACAAGGTAACGGCACTGCCGACTTTTGCGCCCGGCACCTGCGTCAGATCGACCATCAGCATGTCCATCGAGACCCTGCCGATGAGCCCCGTGCGCACGCCGTCGACCAGCACGGGCGTGCCTTCGGGCGCATGGCGCGGGTAGCCGTCCGCATAGCCGCAGGCCACCACCCCTACCTTGATATTGCCGGTCGCCTCGTAGCGACTGCCATAGCCCACCACTTCACCGGCGGCGATGTGCTGGATGCCGATAACCTTGCTGCGCAAGGTCATGGTGGGGAGCAAGCCGAACGCCTGCGCGGACGTGCCGCCGGGCGTGCCGCCATACAGCATGATGCCGGGACGCACCCAGTCGCTGTCCAGGTGGTGCATCAACACGCCGGCAGAATTGCACAGGCTGCGCGGCAAGGAGACGCCGATGCTGGCCGCGCCGGCTTCGAAGCGCAGCATCTGCTGTTCCAGGGGCAAGCGCGTGGGCGCCGCTTCATCGGCATTGGCGAAATGCGTCATCAGGGTGATCGTGCCGACGTGCGGGATGGCGCGCAGGCGCGCATAGGCGGCTGCCACGGCGCCCGGCGTGAAGCCCAGGCGGTTCATGCCCGTATTCATTTTCAGGTGCACATCGATGGCACGCGGCAAGCGCGCCGCTTCCAGCATGGCGATCTGTTCTTCGCAATGCACGCTGCCGTTCAAGCCATATTGCGCCATGACGGGCAGATCGCTGGCGTCGAAAAAACCTTCGAGCAGCAAGATGGGCTTGGTCCAGCCCAGTTCGCGCAAGCGCACGGCGTAATCGACCTCGACCAGCGCCAGGCCATCGGCATCGGCAAAGCCCCGCATGGCCCGCTCCAGGCCGTGGCCGTAGGCGTTCGCCTTGACGACGGCCCACACGTTGGCGCCCCGGGCGCCAGCACGGGCGCGCGCCAGATTGTGTTGCATGGCATCGAGATCGATGGTGGCGATAAGGGGCCTGGGCATAAGCGTGACACACGGCAAGTGGGAAAGCCGTATTTTACCGGATGGGCCGTACTAGGACATGACAGGCACCGCAGGTCGTGCGCATAGGACATAATTTATAAAATGCTCACATGTGATGTATTTTTCTACGGCGGAAAAATTAAGCCGACCTTAGGCAAGAGGATGCAAAGCAGCCCTTGCCAAACTTGGGGTTTGCCGTTTTTTCGTGGTATAAAGCAAGCCAGATATGATTTCAGGCAATCCAGAATGAATCGTGGTTTTTATACCATCATGGCGGCGCAGTTCTTTTCCTCGCTGGCAGATAACGCCCTCTTTTTTGTCGCCGTCGATTTATTGGTGTCCATGAAATCCCCGGCGTGGATCACGCCGCTACTTAAACTGTCGTTCGTGCTGTTTTACGTGCTGTTGGCCGCTTTTGTCGGCGCCTTCGCGGATGCATTGCCGAAAGGCAAGGTCATGTTCATCGCCAACATGGTCAAGATCTTCGGCTGCGCCCTCGTCTTCTTCCACGTGCATCCGCTGCTGGCCTACGCCGTCGTCGGTTTTGGCGCGGCCGTGTACTCGCCCGCCAAGTACGGCATCCTGACGGAATTGCTGCCGCCGGAAAAGCTCGTCGCGGCGAATGGCTGGATCGAAGGCTTGACCGTCACCTCCATCATCCTCGGCACCGTCATGGGCGGCGCACTTGTCAGCGGCCACGTGTCCGACATGCTGCTGTCCATCGACATCCCCCTGATCGATACGGGCATCACCAGCAAGACGGAAGCGGCCCTGTGCATCGTCGTCGGCATTTATGTGCTGGCGACCCTGGCCAACCTGAAGATTCCGGATACGGGCTGCGTGTATCCGCACCAGGAACGCAATCCTATCAAACTGATTACCGATTTTGCCAATTGCTATTCCATCCTGTGGAAAGACAAGCTGGGACAAATCACGCTGGCCGTGACGACCCTGTTCTGGGGCGCTGGCGCCACCTTGCAGCTGATCGTGCTGGAATGGGCCAAGCAGTCGCTGAACATGCCGTTCGACAAGGCGACCAGCCTCGTGGGCGTCGTCGCCATCGGCGTGGCGGGCGGCGCCGTGCTGTCGGCCCGCTTCATTCCGCTGCGCAAATCGCTGACCGTCATTCCGCTCGGTATCGCCATGGGCGTGATCGTCATGATGATGACGCAAGTCCATTCCGTGTGGATCGCCTACCCGCTGCTGGTGCTGATCGGTGCCCTGTCCGGCTTCTTCGTCGTGCCAATGAATGCCCTGCTGCAACACCGTGGCCACGTGCTGATGAGCGCAGGCCATTCCATCGCCGTGCAGAACTTCAATGAAAACCTGTCCATTCTGACCATGCTGGCCGTGTATTCGATCATGATCCGCTTGCACCTGCCGCTCAACATCATCATCACCCTGTTCGGCCTGTTCGTCGCCGGCACCATGTTCGCCATCATGCGCAAGCACAAGCTGAACCAGGCCGAGCACGACAATCTTTCCTTGATCGGCGAGCAGAAGCATTAATTTTGGGGTCAGACCCGACGGGTCTGACCCCAGCATTACGCTGGTAGCGCGCCTGTTATCCGCCGCGCGGCAGCTTGCTCCGTCCAGTCATGGGGCACGACAAAACCGCGCGTGCGCTCCACTTCCCAGCCTTCGACATTGTCCACCGTGGCCACCATCACCGGTTGCGCCAGATCAAACAACTGCGCCCGCAAGGCGTCGACATCGAGCACGTCCACGTCGCGCCCCTTGAACGGCGCCAGCCATTGCAATCGGGGCAGCACGACATAGCGCTGCTGCGGCAATTGTGTTGGCGTGCACCAGAAGCCATGCCCATGTTCGGGGGAAATGCCGTCCATGGCGGGCGTGGCGCCTGCCGCATAAAACAGCCAGCCCTTGACCAGCGCCTGCGCCGCGCGCACGGGGTGCGCCAGCAGGCTTTGCGCGGCCGGATGACGGGACAAGGCCAGTTGCTTGTCAAGAATCTTGCGCATCTTCAGCCCCAGGGTATCGGCCAGGTTCGGGCCGATCAGGTGGTTGAAGATGCCGGGATCGGGCGCGCCTTCGAGCAGGTAGAACTTGGTGGCGAATTCCCAATGCAGCAGTTCATTCCCGTCATGCAACAGAAAATCGAACTCGCCCACCGTGTCATTGCGGTTCACTTGCACCTGCAAGCCATGCGCAGCCAGCAATCCATGCTGCTCAAAATAAAAGGCCAGCAGCTTTTCAGCATACAGGCCCAGGCGGGAATAGAATTTCGGCCCCAGCGCCGCGTCGAGCGGCGACGGGTCATCCTGCAGCGCGCCCAGCCAGGCCGCGACAGCGGGCGTGACGGGCGCGAGGCTGGCGATGCGCCCGCCCCAGTGGGGACTGGCCGGATCCAGCAAGTCGGGCGAGTCGAGCAGCCAGGCCAGCGCGCGCACGCGGGGGTGCGTCAGATGCCCCCAGCGGCGCTCGAAGCGGGCCTGGAAGGCGCCGACGTCCGACTCAACCACCGTGCGTGCTTTTCGCCAGGCACAGGTCGGCCCAGGCGCGCGCCTTGGCCTTGCCCGTCCCGTCCTGCAGCAGTTGCTCTGGGTGGAAGGTGGCCACGACGGACGCATTGCCCAGCTGGCGCACCTTGCCGCGCACGGGTTTTTCGCCGGGATTGATGCCGGCGGCGGCCATGGAACCGAGGGTGACGATGGTGCGCGGCTGCAGCAGGGCCAGTTCGCGCTCGAAATACGGCCGGCAGGCGGCCGATTCGGCTTCCGTCGGCAAGCGTTCCTGGCCAGCTTCGTCGAGCGGACGGCATTTCAGCAAGTGCGTGATGTACACGTCGCTGCCCGCATCGACTTCGATGGCTTTCAGCATATTGTCGAGCAATTTGCCCTGCTCGCCCGGCAAGGCGCGCCCTTCCCTCTCTTCCAGGCGCGACGGACTGCTGGCCAGCATCAGCCAGGCGCCCTGGCGGTCGCCGCGGCCCATGACGACGCCCTTGCGCGTCTTGCACAAGTCGCAGCGCGCACATTTGGCCACGGCGGCCGTCAAGCCTTCCCAGTCGAGGGCGGCAATATCGGCATCGCTGAACTGTTTGGCAGGCGGCGGTGGCGGCGCATCGTCGAACCAGGCCGTGTCGTCGGGCGTGGCGACGGGAGCTGGCGTAGCTGCAACAGCGGCGGGCGCTTCGGCCTGCACCTCTACGGCCGCCTCGACGACCACTTCGGCGACCACTTCGGCGACCACCTCCGTGACGACCTCACTCTCGGCCTCAAGCACGGGCGCCGCCACGGCGATTTCCATCTCCACAGCGGCCTCGGCGACGACGTCAACAGCTTCGGGTGCAAGACCCTGGCGCAGGCGCCACAACGGGCCGACGCCCATTTCATCGAGGAAAACGGCGCTGCGGCTCATAAGGTATAACGCATCACGATGGCGTCCTCACGTTGCGAATTGGCGGCAGGATAATATCCCTTGCGCCGGCCGATCTGTTCAAATCCATAGCGCTGGTAGATATCGAGCGCGCGCACGTTCGACGGGCGCACTTCCAGCAACATCGATTCCATGCCCAGCCGGCGCGCGCAGGCGCAGGACTGGTTCAGCAGGAAACGGCCCAAGCCCTGGCCCTGGATGGCGCCCTCGACG
Organism: Janthinobacterium sp. 67; assembly: GCF_002797895.1. NCBI lineage: Bacteria > Pseudomonadati > Pseudomonadota > Betaproteobacteria > Burkholderiales > Oxalobacteraceae > Janthinobacterium > Janthinobacterium sp. 67. The sequence continues at coordinate 2,069,525 of NZ_PGES01000001.1, forward strand.
GCCACGTTGAGCAAATGCGCCTCGTCGACGACCAGCATCAGCAAAAAGTAGCCGAGCAAGGTGCCATCCACGTCGCGCAAGACCCAGGCCGGGTAGCCGCTCTTGAGGGAATCGACGAAATTGCCGTGCGTCCAGGGATGCGGATACACGCGCTCTTCCAACGCCAGCACTTCTGCCAAGTCCGCTTCAACCATCGGCTGATAGTCGAGGCGCAGCAAGTCCCAGGCTGCCGCACTGTCCTTGTCCTTGCCCGGTTCCATCATTGTGCCGGCTCCGCAGCGGCCTTGGCCTGTTGCATCTCCTGCCGTTCCGCGCTCGTGTAGGCGATTTTGTTGCGCAAGTACAAAGGCTGCGCCTCGGCCGCCGTCACAAAATGTCCGGCCGTAAAGGCGATGCGCGCCAGTTGCGCCACTTGCATGGCATGCGGCATGATGGCGGCGTCCGCGCTGGCGGCGCATGGCAGCGCGACCAGCGCGTCGGCATAGGCCGCAAAACCGTTGCCGCAACCGACCACGTCGCCTTGCGGCGCGACGCCGGCTGGCGCGCTCAGGGCCGGCGGCAACACGGCTTGCAAGCCATTTTGATACTCATATTGCGCCCAGTACACTTCGCCCATGCGGGCGTCGAGCACGGTCACGATGCGTTGCGCGCCATGCTGCTGGTGGCAAGCGAGCGCCATGGCGTCGAGCGTCACGACGGGCACGACGGGCAGGTTGGCGCCATAGGCCAGTCCTTGCGCGATGCCGCAAGCCGTGCGCACGCCCGTAAACGAGCCGGGGCCGGAGCCGTAGGCGATGGCGTCGACGTCGGCCAGGGTGACGCCCGCTTCGGCCAGCAATTCCTGCACCATGGGCAGGATGGACTGGGAATGGGTACGCACGCCCGATGAGGCGCGGGACAGGACGACATCGCCGCGCAGCAAGGCGCAGGAGGCGAGTTCGGACGACGTTTCAATAGCAAGTAAGGTGGGAAGTAAGGTAGACATAGCGTATTTTACCTTGCCAGGCCCGGGAGCGGCATGCCGTGCAGGTCAACAACAGGCCACTTGCACAGACCATGCGCGAGGACGGCTATAATAAAAGGCTAAGCTGATTGCTTGACCGGCGTCATTGCGCCATGCCCGGCAATCCATACGCGACACTATCACCCCACTCTTGCCCTGGTCCGCTCCGTGAATCCACTTCTTGCTAAACTGCAACCATACCCGTTTGAAAAGCTGCGCCAGCTGTTTGCCGGCGTGACAGTCAATCCCGATTACACGCCCATCAGCCTGGGCATGGGCGAACCCAAGCACCCGACACCGGCCTTCATCGAGCAGGCGCTGACGGACAATATCCACGGCCTGGCCAGCTATCCGACCACCATCGGCTCGGAAGCCTTGCGTACCGCCATCGCCGGCTGGATCGAGCGCCGCTATGGCATCCCCAAGCTCAATCCTGCCACGCAAATCCTGCCCGTGAACGGTTCGCGCGAAGCGCTGTTTGCGCTGGCGCAAACGGTGATCGATCCATCGGCCGGTTCGCTCGTGATCAGTCCGAACCCGTTTTACCAGATCTATGAAGGCGCGACCTACCTGGCCGGCGCCGAACCGTATTTCGTCAATTCCGACCCCACGCGCAATTTCGGCTGCGATTACGACAGCGTTCCCGCGTCCGTGTGGGAAAAGGTCAAGCTGCTGTTCCTGTGCTCGCCCGGCAATCCGACGGGCGCCGTCTTGAGCCTGACGGACTGGGAACACCTGTTCGCCCTGTCCGAGCGCTACGATTTCGTCATCGCCGCCGACGAGTGCTATTCCGAGATTTACCACGGCGACACGCCCCCGCTGGGCGCGCTGCAGGCGGCGCACATGCTGGGCCTGTCCACCACCCTACGCCCGTACGCGCGCCTGGTCGTGTTTTCCAGCCTGTCGAAGCGCTCGAACGTGCCGGGCATGCGCTCGGGCTTTGTGGCCGGCGACGCGGAAATACTGAAAAAATTCCTGCTTTACCGAACCTACCACGGCGGCGCCATGAGCCCCGCCGTGCAGGCGGCCTCCGTCGCGGCCTGGAACGACGAAACCCATGTCGAGGAAAATCGCGCCAAGTACCGCGCCAAGTTCGACGCCATCACGCCGCTGCTGCAATCGGTGATGGACGTGCAATTGCCGGACGCCGGCTTCTACCTGTGGGCCGACGTCAGCCGCACGGGACTGTCCGACACGCAATTCGCGCAACGCCTGTACGCCGAATATAATGTGACGGTATTGCCTGGCAGTTATCTGGCGCGCGACGCGCACGGCATCAATCCGGGCCGCAACCGCATCCGCATGGCCCTCGTGGCCGAAACAGCCGAAGGGCTGGAAGCCGCGTTGCGCATAGTAAAATTCTGCCAGCAGCTTTCCGCATCCGCATCAACCACGCATTAACCCTACATAAACAAGACATCATCATGAGCCAACAACTGCAAACCATCATCGACCAGGCCTGGGAAAACCGCGCCGAGATCAATCCAGGCAACGGCACGGCCGAACTGCGCGACGCCGTCTCCCACGTCATCAATGGCCTGGACAACGGCAGCATCCGCGTGGCCGAAAAAACCACGGGCGACTGGGTGGTCAACCAGTGGGTCAAGAAAGCCGTGCTGCTGTCGTTCCGCCTGGAAGACAACATCGTCCTGCCATCCGACGGCACGATGCAGTTCTACGACAAGGTCCCGACCAAGTTCGCCAACTACACCAAGGAAGACTTCGCCAAGGGCGGTTTCCGCGTCGTACCGCCAGCCGTTGCCCGCCGCGGCAGCTTCATCGCCAAGAACGTCGTGCTGATGCCGTCCTACGTCAACATCGGCGCCTATGTCGATGAAGGCGCCATGGTCGACACCTGGGCCACCGTCGGTTCCTGCGCACAGATCGGCAAGAACGTCCACCTGTCCGGCGGCGTCGGCATTGGCGGCGTGCTGGAACCTATGCAAGCGAACCCGACCATCATTGAAGACAACTGCTTCATCGGCGCCCGTTCGGAAATCGTCGAAGGCGTCATCGTCGAAGAAAACTCGGTCATCTCCATGGGCGTGTACATCGGCCAGTCGACCAAGATCTACGACCGCGCCACGGGCGAAGTCACCTACGGCCGCGTGCCAGCCGGCTCCGTCGTGGTCTCGGGCAACCTGCCTTCGGAAGACGGCAAGTACTCGCTGTACTGCGCTGTGATCGTCAAGCGCGTCGATGCAAAAACCCGCGCGAAAACGGGTATCAACGAGTTGCTGCGCGGTATTTAATTACTGCGCCGCAAGGCGCACGCAGCACCCTGAATGTCCCGCTCCGGCGGGACATTTTCATTTCCGGTTAGCAACTTCAATCGTCCCGCTATCCGCTCCCATCCTGTCCTATACTGGATGGCATGAATACACCTCCCGTCCTGATCGTCGGCGCCGGTCCTACCGGCCTCATGCTTGCCTTGCGCCTCGCGCGCCATGGCGTCGATTGCCGCATCATCGACAAAAATAGCGGCCCGGGCCAGGCGTCGCGGGCCATGGCCGTGCATGCCCGCACCCTGGAGTTTTACCAGCAGCTGGGCTTTGCCGATGAGCTGGTCAGCCTGGGCATCAAGATCAACGCCATGCACATCCATGAAGGTGGCGAAGAGCTGGTGAAACTGGCGCTGGGCGAAATCGGCGAAGGCCTGAGCCCCTATCCTTTCGTGCTGAGCCTGCCGCAGGACGAGCATGAACGCTTCCTGATCAGCAAGCTGGCGGCGGCCGGCGTGCACGTGGAGTGGAACGTGGCTCTGGACCTGTGGACGCAGGACGATAGCGAAGTGCAAGCCATCCTGCTGAAAGATGGCGAACGTCAATATTGCACGTTTAACTATATTTGCGGCTGCGACGGCGCCCGCAGCAAGGTGCGCGAGATCGCCGGCTTTGAATTTTCCGGCGGCACCTACGACCACCTGTATTACGTGGCCGACGCGCAAGTGGCGGGCAAGAATACGGATTTGCACGCCCACCTGGGCGCGAACTCATTTGCGCTGATGCTGCCCGTGCGCACCAGCGGCATGCAGCGCCTGATCGGCATCATGCCGGACAGACCGGAGGGTGCGCCGGCGCCCGTCTTCGACGATGTGCGGGAACAGGTGCAAGCCTTGCTGGGCATCGAGGTCGAACACGTGAACTGGTTTTCCACCTATAAAGTGCACCACCGGGTGGCGGCGCAATTTCGTGAACGGCGCTGCTTCATCCTCGGCGACGCTGCCCATTTGCACAGCCCCGTGGGCGGCCAGGGCATGAACACGGGCCTGGGCGACGCCGTCAACCTGGCGTGGAAACTGGCGCAAAAACTGCGGGGCCAGAGCAACGACGCCCTGCTCGATACCTATGAAAGCGAGCGCATCGTGTTTGCCCGCAAGCTCGTCGCCACCACCGACCGCGCCTTCCAGGCCATCGTCGCGCAAGGCATGGCCGGGCAATTCCTCCGGCGCTGGCTGGTGCCGCACGCGCTGCCCTTCCTCTCGGGCTTCGAACGGGCGCGCCGTCTGCTGTTCCGGACCGTGTCGCAAATCCAGATCAGCTATGAAGACAGCGCCCTGTCCGCAGGCCACGCGGAATACCTGCGCGGCGGCGACCGCCTGCCGTGGTTTTCCGACGGCACGCAAGACAATTTTACGGCCCTGCGCAGCATGGATTGGCAATTGCACATCTATGGCGAAGCGGCGCCCGAGCTGCTGGACGAAGCGCGCGTGCTGAAGCTGCCCGTGCATTGCTACACCTATAACGTGGCCGCCAAGCTGGCGGGACTGGGCCGCGACGCGGCCTATCTCGTGCGCCCCGACGGCCACATCGCGCTGGCCCTGCACCTGCAGGAAAGCGGCGCTCTGCGCGCCCTGGCTTTGCGGCTGGGACTGCATTTCGGGCCGGCAGACATGAACAAGACGGTGCCACGGCCTGTGTAGAGAAAATATCGGGGACATGTTGCAGCGCCGCATCGAGTGGCGCATCGACTGTATAATGGCGGCGACCATCGCATTTTTCCCTGGCGCAAGCGCCGCGATCAAGCGAACCGCATTCATTCCCCTTAGCCCTACCCATGACGACCATTACACTCTACGGTATTCCCAACTGCGATACCGTCAAAAAGGCCCGCACCTGGCTGGCCGCGCAGCAACTCGATTTCACTTTCCACGACTTCAAGAAGCAAGGCCTGGAACGCGCCACCGTTGCAGCGTGGTTGCGGCAATTGCCGTGGGATGTGCTGGTCAACAAGAAAGGCACGACCTGGCGCGCCCTGTCCGACGAGCGCAAGGCGTCCACCGTCGATGCGGCCAGCGCCCTGGAGCTGATGCTGGAAAACCCGTCCATCATCAAGCGCCCCGTGCTGGACAAGGATGGCCAGTTCAGCGTGGCGTTTTCGGATGCGCAGTACAAAGCCATTTTTTCAGTTTAAACCCGACACCTGCAAGGCTGGGGTCGTACGGGGACGCCGAGTCCCAAGGGTACGACCCCGCTCAACACCATGACCACCTCCAAAACCCTCGCCCTGACCGAAAAACTGATCGCCCTGTCCTCGGTCACGCCCGACGACAAGGGCTGCCAGCAGCACTTGATCGACACCCTCACGCCGCTGGGCTTTGTCTGCGAGACGATACAGTCGAACGACGTCACCAATCTGTGGGCACGCCGCGGTACCACCTCGCCCGTGTTCGTCTTTGCCGGCCATACGGACGTGGTGCCGACCGGCCCCGTCGAGCAATGGCGCTCGCTGCCCTTCATTCCCACGCACCGCGACGGCAAGCTGTACGGCCGTGGCGCGGCCGACATGAAGACGTCGATCGCCGCCATGGTGGTCGCTTGCGAGGAATTCATCGCCGCCACGCCCGACCATACTGGTTCGATCGCCTTTCTGATCACCAGCGACGAAGAAGGCCCGGCCACGGACGGCACCGTCATCGTCTGCGACAAGTTAAAAGAACGGGGCGAGCAGATCGACTATTGCCTGGTGGGCGAGCCGACCTCGAGCGCGCAGCTGGGCGACATGATCAAGAATGGCCGCCGCGGTTCGCTGTCGGGCCGCTTGACGATCAAGGGCGTGCAAGGCCATATCGCCTACCCGCACCTGGCGAAAAACCCGATCCACGAAGCGGCGCAGGCGCTGGCCGACCTGGTCGAGGAAAAATGGGATGCCGGCAACGAATATTACCTGCCGACGTCGTGGCAAATGTCCAACATCAACGCGGGCACGGGCGCCAACAACGTGATTCCGGGCGACATGGTGATCGACTTTAACTTCCGCTTTTCCACGGCCAGCACGGCCGAAGGCTTGCAGGAAAGAGTCCACGCCATCCTCGACAAGCATGACTTGCAATACGATTTGCAATGGACCCTGAGCGGCCTGCCCTTCCTCACGCCGCGCGGCACGCTCTCCGATGCGCTGTCGTCCGCCATCCTCGAAGAAACAGGCCTCACGACGGAGCTGTCGACCACGGGCGGCACCTCCGATGGCCGGTTTATCGCGCAAATCTGCCCCCAAGTGATAGAATTCGGGCCGCCCAATGCCAGTATTCACAAGATCGACGAGCACATCGAACTGCGCCACATCGATCCCCTGAAGAATATTTACCGGCGCACGCTGGAGCATTTGCTGCCCGTCTGAACCAGAATACCGAGGCCCGTCACGGCGGGCCAGAACACCGTCTTTTCGAGAATGCCATGACCCCGAACCCGTTTTCCACGCCACGCGACCTGCTGCGCTACGCCGTTACCCGTTTCAATACCGCCAAGCTGTTTTTCGGCCACGGCAGCGCCGAAGCGTTCGACGAAGCGGCCTATCTGATCCTGCACACGTTGAAGTTGCCGCTCGACAAGCTCGAACCGTTCCTCGACGCCAAGCTGCTGCCGTCGGAAATCGCCAGCGTGATGAGCGTCATCGACCGCCGCAGCATCGACCGCGTGCCAGCCGCCTACATCACCAAGGAAGGCTGGCTGGGCACCTACAATTTCTACGTCGACGAGCGCGTGATCGTGCCCCGTTCCTTCATCGCCGAACTGATCCCTGAATACTTCTCGCCATGGGTGGCGGAGCCGGAAGCCGTGGAAAACATCCTGGAACTGTGCACCGGTTCGGGCTGCCTGTCGATCATGATGGCCGACGCCTTCCCGAACGCCACCGTCGACGCCGTGGATATTTCCGCCGACGCGCTGGCCGTGGCCAAGCGCAACGTCGACACGTACAAGCTGCAGGACCGCGTGAACCTGATCGAATCGGACCTGTACGCGAACGTGCCGGCCAAGAAATATGACTTGATCATCAGCAACCCACCATACGTGAATTCCGCGTCGATGGGCGCCCTGCCCCAGGAATATCTGGCCGAACCGCAAATCGCCCTCGACGGCGGCAGCGACGGCATGGACCTGGTGCGCAAGATCATCGCCGGCGCGGCCGAACGCCTGACGGACGAGGGCATCCTGATGATTGAAATCGGCAACGAGCGCGAATACGCGGAAGCGGCCTTCGGCGAGCTGGGCCTGACCTGGCTGACGACGAGCGCCGGCGACGACATGGTATTCCTGCTGACGGCCGAGCAGCTGAAGTTGGGTTAATTGACAAACGCACTACCTCACTCAACCCAACTGCAAATGCCGGGGTCGGACCCTCAGGGTCCGACCCCAGGTTTGCGCCTTTGGGTTAAAACACAAAGAAAAAAATGATACGTTTCCTACAAGTAAGCCTGATGCGCGGCATCAAACCGTTGCTCGAACAAGTCGACGTCACCCTCAATCCGGGCGACAAGATCGGCCTGATCGGCGCCAATGGCGCGGGCAAATCGAGCCTGTTCGCCATGATGCGTGGCGAATTGCACCCTGACCAGGGCGAGATCGATTTCCCGGCCAAGTGGCGCGTGGCTTACGTGGCGCAGGAAACGCCGCCGCTGGACCGTGCCGCGCTCGACTATGCGATCGATGGCGACGTCACCTTGCGCAAGCTGGAAGCGGAACTGGCGCGCCTGGAATCGGAACCGGCCACGTCGGAAAACGGCATCGCCATCGGCGAAATCTACAGCGCGCTGGCCGATGCCGACGCGTATACCGTGCAGTCGCGCGGCGAGCAATTGCTGCTGGGCCTGGGCTTTACCCTGGACCAGATGCAGCAACCGGTGGCCAGTTTCTCGGGCGGCTGGCGCATGCGCTTGAACCTGGCGCAAGCGCTGATGTGCCCGTCCGACCTGCTGCTGCTCGATGAACCGACCAATCACTTGGATCTGGACGCCATCATCTGGCTGGAAGACTGGCTCAAGCGCTACGCCGGCACATTATTGATCATTTCCCATGACCGCGACTTCCTCGATGAAGTCGTCAACGTCGTCGTGCATATCGACGAACGCAAGCTGAAACGCTATTCGGGCAACTACTCGAGCTTCGAGCGCCAGCGCGCGGCGCAGATGATCCTGGCCGCCGGCGCGCTGGAAAAGCAGCAGCGCAAGCGTGCCCACCTGGAATCGTTCGTGAACCGCTTCAAGGCGCAAGCTTCGAAGGCCCGCCAGGCGCAAAGCCGCATGAAGGCGCTGGCGAAGATGGAAGAACTGGCGCCACTGCGCGCCGCCGCCGAATTCTCGTTCGAATTCCGCGAGCCGCTGAGCGCGCCGAACCCGCTGCTGGTGATGGAAGACGTCGATGCGGGCTACAAGATCGAAAACGAAGCGACGGGCGAGATCACGCATAAAACCATCGTCAACGGCATCAAGTTTTCGCTGCAGATCGGCCAGCGTATCGGCTTGCTGGGCCAGAACGGCGCCGGCAAATCGACCCTGATCAAGACCATCGCCGGCGAACTGATGCCGTTGACGGGCGACGCCACCATGGGCAAGGGCCTGAACATCGGCTACTTCGCCCAGCACCAGGTGGAAATGCTGCGTCACGACGAATCGCCGCTGTGGCATCTGGCGAAGATCGCCCCGACCGTGCGCGAGCAGGAACTGCGCAACTTCCTGGGCGGCTTCAACTTCCCCGGCAACATGGTGACCGCCTCGATCGCGCCGTTCTCGGGCGGCGAAAAAGCCCGTCTGGCGCTGGCCCTGATCGTCTGGCAGCGTCCTAACCTGCTGCTGCTCGATGAACCGACCAACCATCTGGACCTGGAAACGCGCGAAGCGCTGACGGAAGCGCTGGCCCAGTTCGAAGGCACCCTCGTCGTCGTGTCCCATGATCGCCACTTGCTGCGCGCCACCACGGACGAATTCATCATCGTTGCCGACGGCAAGCTGCAGCCGTTCGACGGCGACCTCGATGACTACAAGGACTGGCTGTTCAAGACCAAGCTGGGCAAAGGCACGGATGTGCTGCCGGCCGCCGGCAAGGCCAACAAGACGGACTTCCCCGTCGTTTCGCCCGTCGTTGCCGCAGCAGCCCCTGCCGCGCCCGTACGCGACAAGCGCAAGGAAGCGGAAGAGCGCCAGAAAGCCGCCGCCCTGCGCAAGCCGATCGAAAACAAGATCAAGCGCCAGGAAGAGCAGATCGCCAAGCGCAATGCGCAAAAGGCGGAAACCGACGCCAAGCTGGGCGAGCCGACCATCTATGACGCCGCCAACAAGGCGAAATTGAAGCAACTGCTGGCCGACCAGACCTTCTTTACCAAGGACCTGGCGCAGCTGGAAGCGGAATGGCTCGATCTGCAGGATCAGCTGGAAAAGCTCGGCTAATTCAGTAGCGACAAAAGACGACCCTCGGGTCGTCTTTTTTTATGCCGCCTGCAGGGGGCTGGGGCTGCGGATTGCCATCAGGCGGTCGATGTCGACGAGGATCAGACGGCGCCCCGCCACCATGCCCAGACCCAGCAGATAATCGGCTTCCGCCTCGCCCAGGCCGGGCACGGCGGCGATGTCGCCGGGTGCCAGGCTGACGATATCGGTGACGCCATCGACCACCATGCCCATCACGCCATTGCTCAGCTGCAAAATGATCACGTCGGTGGCAGGGTCCGGCGCGCTCTGAGCGCTGCCGAACGCGGCGCGCATGTCGACGATGGGGATGATCACGCCGCGCGAGACGGCCACGCTGTGCAGCACTTCCCCTTCCGAGGAAAAACGGTCGAGTTCCTTCAGCGGGCGCAATTCCCGCACGCAGCGGTAGTCGAGGCCGTATTCCAGGCCGCCCAGCCGGAAGCTCAGGTACTGCGTCAGGTATTGCGCGCTTGCGGCGCCAGGCGTGGTCGTGGGCTGCATGGTGTTCCTTTCATCCGGTAAGCGCTGCCAGGATGCGGCGCAATGATGCAACTTTGGCCCCATGCTAACCAGCATCACCACAGGCGGCGTTGAGAAACGTCAACTTTCCAGGAGGCATGCTTAGTCCCGGTGCCCAGCCTTGCGCCGGCGCAGCCAACTTCCCTTACAATACCCACATCATCCCCCAACAGGCAGGCCATGCAGCACCTCGTCAACCCCGCTGAAGTTGAATTTTCCGCCATCCGCGCCCAGGGCCCGGGCGGCCAGAACGTCAACAAGGTGTCCAGCGCCATCCATTTGCGCTTCCCCATCGCCGCCTCGTCGCTGCCGGAAGCGTACAAGGAGCGGTTGCTGGCCCTGCGCGACAGCCGCATCAGCAAGGACGGCGTGCTGGTGCTCAAGGCGCAGCAGTCGCGCAGCCAGGAGCAGAACAAGGAAGAAGCGTTGCGGCGCTTGCAGGAAATCATCGACAGCGTGACCTTCCTGCCCGCCGTGCGCCGCGCCACCAAGCCCACGCGCAGCTCGCAGCGGCGCCGCCTCGACAGCAAGAGCACGCACAGCGTGCTCAAGCAATCACGCGGCAAGGTCACCGATTAAACGCTACGGCGGCGGAGCATACGTCCATTCCAGGCTGCCCGTGCTGTCCGCAAACACGGGCTGCGTGGCCGGCGTGGCGCTGCGCAGCAAGGCCTTGATTTCCTTCGGCGGCCGGTCGTAGACCTTGGCCGGCCCGGGCGGCACGACCATGGCGCGCACCGTCGTCTCGCCATCGATCAGGCCAAGACTGCAGCGCGACTGTCCCGCCGTCGCCTGCCGCTCCTGGCGCAGTTGCGCCACCAGGGCCAGCATCTGTGCGTGCAGGATTTCCGACTGTTTGACTTCCACGCGCAGCCGCGCCACCTCTTTCAGGACGGGCGCGATGCGCGCGGCCAGCTTGTCGTACTGTAGCTGCTGCGTGGGCTGCAGCTGCAGCTCGCCGCGCCGCAGCTGGCCCGCCAGGGTCAGATAGTTGCGCACCTCGGGCAACTGCGCGATGGCGTCGATCTCCTGCTGGCGCTTGTGTTGCACTTGCAGGAACTGCGCCGCCTTCGCCAGGCTTTCCGCGATCTTTTGCTCGACCGCGCTCAGGTCCGGCACGAGGGGAAACAGCAGCATCTCCACCTGCTTGCGGGGGCCGGCGCTGCCGATGCGGATGGTGCGCGCCGCCACGGCGCAGCCTTCGGCCAGTTCGATGACGACCTCGTCGGCAATGATCTCGCAATTGCTGGCACTGTCGATCACCACGCGCGTGCCGGCGATGACGCAGCTTTCCGCGCGCTTCACGTGTACTTCGCCGCTCAGCGCCTGCAGCACGGAACCGGAAGCGACACCCTCGACGCGCACGTCGCCATGCTCGTTGAAGGCCGTACCGCCCACCAGGTTGCGGCGCAATAAGATCAGCCCGCCATGCGAGTGCAGATGGCCATACACGTCGCCATGGATGGTGATGTCGCTGCCGTCGAGCTGGCGCTGTTCCTGCACTTCGCCATATTCCTCGTAGGCGGCGCGCAGCTTCAGATTGCCCGTGGTGCGGCTGCTGACGCCTTCGCGGCTGACGATCTTGTTTTCGACCGCCATCTTGCCGTGCTCATCGACATTCACATAGCCATCCATGGTGGCGACGAGAAAATCCCCATCGCTGAAATGCTCGGCCGCCGTGCCAGGCCCCGCCACCGTGGCCAGGTCCAGCTCCAGCGGCGCGGGCGGCGGCAGCGCCTTGCCGGCCAGGTCGTAGCCGGGCAAGCCGGGCGTGCCAGGCAGCAGACGCAGCAAACGCGCGTGTTTTTTCACTTGCGGAAAGCGGTTCTTGAAACTGAGCAAATCGAGGCGGCCATCGGAGCGTTCGCGCGGCGCATCGTCGCGGTGGATGCCTTGCGACACTTCAACGAGCTGGGCGTCGCGCCCCGGCTGCGGCGGCAGCACGCGCGCCACCGTGATGCGCTCGGCCTTGCCGCTGGCGAGGATGGCGCGCACGGCCGCGCTATCGATGCCGTAGTGCACGCCCTTGCACCACAGGTCGGCCACCAGCTCGTCAAATTCGCGGCGCGCCGGTACCTGCCCATCCGCGTCCGCCGTCAAGGCTTCAAAGTAAAATTCGGCGCTGTCGCCGCGGATCTTGACCTGTTGGTACAGCGCGCGGCGCTGGGGCGGGAATGGCGCCACGCACACGGCGATGCGCAGCAAGGCGTCGCCCTTGGGCGCGGCGCGGGGCGTGGGAGCATGGAACAGGGTCAGCAGGAACAAACCGTAATCGAGGCCGGCCAGCAACTGCCCCGACTGGAACAGCTGGCCGACGGCGTCGCGCAGCTGCGCCGGCGCCAGCGACATGTCAAGGCACACGCCCTCGTCGCGCTGGACCAGGCCGTGCGGCAAGCCGCCCGCGGGCGCCGCATCCGGAACGGGTGTGTCGTCGTCGCTCACCACTTGCCTCCCCCGGCAACCATGTCAGAAAATTGTATCAGTGCACTAGAACAATATCACGGGGCGTGGTCGTGTGCCTGCCTGAGCAGCAATGTTGGCGGCCAGATGCAAACAGGGCCATGTCTTGCGAGATGGCCCTGTCGGATGGGGTTGTACACCGCCTAGCGGCGCGGCGGATTCGAATAGATGTCTTGCCCCACTTCGTTGATCTGGCGGCGCAGGTCGCGGCGTTCGTCGGGCGTCATGCGGCCCGTGCGGCGCGAGGCGTCGGCGCCTTCGTTGGCGCGGCGCTGCTCTTCGGCGCGCGTGTCGAAACTGCGTGCGTCACGCTGTTCGCGCAGTCGCGTATCATTGCTATTGCTGCGCTGCACCTGTTCATACCGCTGCGCCTGCATTTGCTGCTGGTCGTCACGACGCGACGGCGGCTGGTTTTGCGCTGACGCCAGGCTGGCGGCAAACACGGAGCAAACGGCAAATGCGGACAGCACAACGGTACGTGCGGCAATAGCTGCGCTGGGAGCGGCGTGAATTTTTTTAGTAAAGATATTCATTGAGTTCCTCTTCCGCGATGCCGTATAAACTTAAAGCTGATTTCCACTGTGGCCCCAGTGTATGATGCTTTACACGGTGCAGTAAGAGTAATTGGGTAAAGTTTGTAACACTTTGTAATGGGTCGCCACAGCCCCTTGCCGACGCCGCGCGAGGCGTTACTATAGCAACTAATATAAGATAACACGACACCCTAAATGACCACAACCTCCACTTCCGGCAGCAATACAACAACGCAATCGATCCACGGCCACCAGGCAAAAATCATGGTGGTCGATGACGATGTGCGCCTGCGCGACCTGCTGCGGCGCTACCTGACCGAACAGGGCTTCAATGTCTTCACGGCAGAGAGCGCGACGGCCATGAACAAGCTGTGGCTGCGCGAACGCTACGACCTGCTGGTGCTCGACCTGATGCTGCCCGGTGAAGACGGCCTGTCGATCTGCCGCCGCCTGCGCGGCGCGGGCGACCAGACGCCGATCATCATGCTGACGGCCAAGGGCGAGGACGTGGACCGCATCGTGGGCCTGGAAATGGGTGCCGACGACTACCTGCCGAAACCGTTCAATCCGCGCGAACTGGTGGCCCGCATCGGCGCCGTGCTGCGCCGCAAGGGTCCCGATGAAATCCCGGGCGCCCCGTCGGAAACGCCGCAAACCTTCGAATTCGGCGACTTCGTGCTGGACCTGGGCACGCGCACCCTGAAAAAGAATGGCGAAACGGTGCCGCTGACGACCGGCGAGTTTTCCGTGCTGAAAGTGTTTGCCCGCCATGCGCGCCAGCCGCTGTCGCGCGAAAAACTGATGGAACTGGCGCGCGGCCGCGAATACGAAGTGTTCGACCGCAGCCTGGACGTGCAGATTTCGCGCCTGCGCAAGCTGATCGAACCCGACCCGTCGAGCCCGCTGTTCATCCAGACCGTGTGGGGCCTCGGCTACGTCTTCATCCCGGACGGACAGCCGCGCTGATCGCAGGCGAGGCATGATGAAGCTTGTTCCCGATATCAGCCTGGCGCGGCTGAAAAGCGGCCTGTTCTGGCGCACCTTTTTGCTGCTGGGCACTTTGACCACGGTCAGCATGATCACCTGGATCGGCATGATTTCCGTCATCCAGCGCGAGCCGCAGGCGCAGCAGATTTCCGCCCAGATCATTTCCGTCGTCACCATCACGCATGCGGCATTGACGCACTCGGCTCCCGAACTGCGGCGCGAGCTGCTGTTCGACCTCGTCAGCAATGAAGGCATCCGCATCTTCTCGCTGGAAGAGGACGACCGCATCGAGCCGCCGCCCGACAATTACCTGATGCCCGAGATCGAGGCGCTGGTGAAAGCCAAACTGGGCAAGGACACGCGCTTTTCCGCGCGCGTCAACGGCGTGGCCGGCTTCTGGGTCAGCTTCAAGATCGACGACGACGAGTACTGGCTGATGCTGGACCGCGAGCGCCTGCGCGGCCTGACGGGCTTCCAGTGGCTGGGCTGGGCCAGCCTGGTGTCCCTGCTGTCCCTGCTGGGCGCGGCCATCATTTCCAGCCTGATCAACCTGCCGCTGTCGCGTCTGACGGCGGCCGCGCGCGACATCGCCAAGGGCAAGCAGCCGGCGCCGCTGCCGGAAAAGGGCCCGATCGAAATCATCGAGGCGAACCGCAGCTTCAACCAGATGGTCGACGATCTGCAACAGGTGGAATCGGACCGCGCCGTGATCCTGGCGGGCATTTCGCATGATTTGCGCACGCCGCTGGCGCGCATGCAGCTGGAAGTGGAAATGGCGAACCTGTCGGACGAGGCGCGCGAAGGCATCCAGTCCGATATCGGGCAGATGGACGCCATCATCGGCCAGTTCCTCGACTATGCCAAGCCGACGGAAGCGTCGAGCTTTACGGACGTCGACCTGAGCGGTTTACTCAGCGACATGACGCGCGAAGCCATGCGCCTGCCGGACGTGAAGATCAACGCCACCATCGCCGATGGCGCGCATGCGATGGGCAACCCCACCGACTTGCGCCGCGTATTGAACAACCTGATCGAGAATGCGCGCCGCTATGGCAAGACGCCGGGCAGCGACATGACGGAAATCGACATCGCCTGCCAGGTACGCACCAGCCACGGCGCAAAAAAGGTCATCATCGAGGTGCAGGACCACGGCACGGGCGTGCCGGCGGAAAAGATCGAGCAGCTGATGAAACCGTTCACCCGTCTCGACACGGCGCGCGGCCAAGCCAACGGTGCCGGCCTGGGCCTGGCCATCGTCGACCGCGTGCTGCTGCGCCACGGCGCCGAATTACAGGTGCGCAACCGCGAAGGCGGCGGCCTGGCGTTTCAGATCAGTTTGCCAGCGGCGTAGGTCGGCTTAGCGCAAGGCGCGTAAGCCGACACCACCAGCGGCCTTGGCCAACAATGTTGTCGGATTACGCGAGGCAAGGCCTCGCTAATCCGACCTACGCCGCCGGACCGCGGTCAAGCGGACGCCTGCTCCTGCGCCAGCAATTTACTCATCAACAATTCCGTCGCCCCATAGCCGTACAGGGAATCGCTTTCCATGCCCGGCGTATCGAAGGGGATCGATTCCTCGCGATTCAGCTTGGCAGGATCGGCGTCCGCATAGCTGGCGCGCCAGGCGCGCTGCAAGGATTCATTGCGACGGATAAAGGCCGGCATGGGCCAGTCATCACGGTTCCAGTGGGGACTGTCGCCCAGCAGGGGCCAGCGCTCGTTGAGCAGGGCCATGTCTCCCGTGCGCAGGCGGCGCACGGCCTGTTCCGGCCGCAAGCCTTCCAGCTCCTGCAGCGTGGGCAAGCTGTCGCGCTTGGGCCCGAACATATACGCCAGCATGATGCGCCCGGCAGGCGCCCTGCGCGCCACCACGCCGACGGCATAACCGCCGCCCGGCAGGGGCACGGCAAACCAGCTGCCTTCTCGGTATGGTAATGATTTCATTCTGTAAACTCCCCCAAAATCGTGTTCGGGGCACAGTCTACGCGAAGCGATGCGAAAGTGGCGCATGGTACACCACAACAACAAACCAATAGTTACAATATTTTCTCGTCATAGTGATACTGGGCAACTATCGGCCCCGCCTTGAACAGCGCTTCCTTCATGGCCGTGTCCAGGCGCGCGTCGCGGCGGCGCATCCATTCGAGCAGCATCGCCACTTCCTTGCGGCTCGTGTCGCCCGCATGCGCGAGCACGCGGCGCAGTTCCGGGTCCGTGCACGCCTCGAAGCGCTGGCTGTTCAAGTCCAGCGCCTGCAGTGCGGCGATGGTGGCGCCGATGGCGCGGTGCATGTCGAGCGCGGTGGCCGGCAGGCCGGATTCTTCCAGTGGGACGGTGGTCATGCGCATTCCTTTTCGCGTGGTGGTGACATCGGCTGCATTCTCCACCGCGCGGGCGAAAAGCTCAAGCGTCCACGACACGTTTCCACCCGTTCGGCCATAATCATGGCTCAGCAACAGCCTAAACCCCAGCGGCAGGAGCCCCATGTTCAATTTCGACTTTTACAATCCGACGCAAATCCTCTTCGGCCAGGGCCAGATCGCCGCCATCACGGCGCTGATCCCGCCCCAGGCCAGAGTGCTCATGACGTATGGCGGCGGCAGCATCCGGCAGAACGGCGTCTACGATGAAGTCAGGGCGGCGCTGGCCGGCCATACGGTGCTCGAATTTGCCGGCATCGAGCCCAATCCCAGCTATGAAACGCTGATGCAGGCCGTGGCCCTCGTGAAAAGCGAGCGCATCGATTTCCTGCTGGCCGTCGGCGGCGGCTCCGTGGTCGATGGCACCAAGTTCATCGCCGCCGCCGCCCTGCATGAGGGCGAGGCGTGGGACATCCTGGCCAAGGGCGGCAAGATCGTCGAAGCGGCCCTGCCCTTCGGCACCGTATTGACCTTGCCGGCCACGGGTTCCGAAATGA
This sequence comes from Janthinobacterium sp. 67, assembly GCF_002797895.1. Taxonomy (NCBI): domain Bacteria; kingdom Pseudomonadati; phylum Pseudomonadota; class Betaproteobacteria; order Burkholderiales; family Oxalobacteraceae; genus Janthinobacterium; species Janthinobacterium sp. 67. Next base: position 2,086,627 of record NZ_PGES01000001.1, read on the forward strand.
ATGGTTCGGCCGTGATCACGCGCAAGGCCACGCAGGAAAAGCGCTCGTTCATGAGCCGCAAGGTGTATCCGAAATTCTCCGTGCTGGACCCGTCGAAAACGTTCACCTTGCCGCTGCGCCAGGTGGGCAATGGCGTCGTCGACGCGTTTGCGCATGTGATGGAGCAATACCTGACCTACCCGGTGAACGCCTCCGTGCAGGACCGCTTCGCCGAAGGCATTTTATTGACCCTGATCGAGGAAGGCCCGAAGGCGCTGTCGCATCCGGATGACTACGACGTGCGCGCCAACGTGATGTGGAGCGCCACCCTGGCCTTGAACGGCCTGATCGGCGTGGGCGTGCCACAGGACTGGTCCACGCACGCCATCGGCCACGAATTGACGGCCTTGTACGAGCTCGACCATGCGCAAACCTTGGCCATCATCCTGCCCAGCATGCTGCGCGTGCGCAAGCAGGCCAAGCGCGCCAAGCTGCTGCAGTACGCGGCCCGCGTCTGGGGCCTGGACGGCGGCGACGAGGATGGCCGCATCGAGGCGGCCATCGCGCGCACGGAATTCTTCTTCCGCCACATGGGCGTCAAGACGCGCCTGGCCGACTACGGCCTGAACCATGCGAGCGTGGATGCCGTCGTGTCCGCCCTGGAAGCGCACGGCATGACGGCGCTGGGCGAGCAGCGTGAAATCACGCCCGCCATCAGCCGCAAGGTGCTCGAGCTCAGTTTGTAGATTCACACCACACTGTTGTAAAACGGTCAGCCGGGTGGGACAGCTGGCCGTGCTTCATGCTAAGCTGTCGTTTCGCTAGGGGTCCTGGAGCAGTCATCCGGGTGAGAGATACCCTTCGTACCTGATCTGGATAATGCCAGCGAAGGAAAGCGCAAAGTACCTCCCTCCTTTGATAGCTCCTGCGTTGGCGCCAGCCGAACAAGCAGCCTGCCGTGCTCTGTACAGAGACGGCTTGAACCACGAGCAATCTATGTCCACACCGAATTTATCCGTTTCTGTACTGACCCTGGCGATCCTGCACGCGTTTGCCGCACCGGCCTTTGCCGCGAATGACGCCACCGAAGCCGCCGACCCGCAGGCCCAAAGCATGGCCGAAGTCGTCGTCACGGCCAGCAAGGCGCCGGCTGCCAAGCGCGCCTCCGTGGGCGGCTTTTCCGACGCGCCGCTGCTGCAGACGCCGGTATCCGTCACCGTCATTTCGCAGAAAGACATGCAGGACTTGCAGATCCGCAATCTGAGCGATGCAGCCAAGCTCGACACCAGCATCAACGACGCCTACAACGCCGTCGGCTATGCGGAACAGTTTTCCATTCGCGGCTTCAAGCTCGACAATAATTCCAGCTACCGCAAGGATGGCGTGGCCATTCCTGGCGATACGCAGATTCCGCTGGAAAACAAGGAACGCATCGAAGTGCTGAAAGGCCTGGCCGGCTTGCAGGCGGGCGTGGCCGCGCCGGGCGGCGTGATCGACTTCATCGTCAAGCGTCCGACCGCCGCGCCGCTGCGCACCGTCACCGTGGAAACGCGCGAGCGGGGCACCCTGTACGGCGCCGTCGACCTGGGCGGACGCCTGGAAGACACGCGCTTCGGCTACCGCGTGAACGTGGCGGCCGAGCGCCTGCGCTCCTACATCAAGGGCGCGGACGGCAACCGCAAGTTCATTTCCGGCGCCTTCGACTGGCAGATTTCGCCGCAAGCCCTGCTGCAACTCGATGCCGACTACCAGGACAAGGCACAGGCGACGGCGCCCGGCTTCCAGCTGTTGAACAATAAAACTTTGCCGACCGGCATCAGCGCCGACGCCATGCTCAACCTGCAGCCGTGGACGCGCCCCGTGGAAACCGTCACCAGCAACATCGGCCTGCGCTTCCAGTACGCGTTCAATGACGACTGGCACGCGACCCTGTCGGCCAACCAGCACTCATTCAAGCGCGACGACTACACGGCCTTCCCGTACGGCTGCGGCGCGCAAGACTTGTATCCTGGCTTCTGCGGCAATGGCGACTACGACGTGTATGACTACCGCAGCCTGGGCGAGACGAAAAAGCCGCTGAGCGCGCAAGCCATGATCCAGGGCAAATTCGCCACCGGATCCCTGCGCCATGAATTCACGGCCGGCGTCTCGACCTTCCGTCGCAAGGACCGTGCCGGCCTGTACGTGTACGACTGGGTGGGCGTGAGCAACATCTACCAGCCGCAAATCGTCGGCACCTCGCCCGGCGTCACGGGTCCCGTGCGCCTGGTGCGCAAGGATACGGAAAACTCCGTCTTCGTGCAGGACATCGTCAGCCTGGCCCAAAACTGGAAGCTGCATGGCGGCTTGCGCCATATCGACGTCGACGGCTACCAGTACGTATTGAAGGCCGACAAGGAAATCCGCGCCAAGCACGACTTCCTGCTGCCCAACGTGTCGCTCGTCTACACCCCGCTCGACAATGTCTCCGTGTATGCGGCCTATTCGCAAGGCATGGAACATGGCGGCACGGCCGACCGCAAGGCGATGAATGCCAACGAGGAACTCACGCCCAGCCGCTCCAAGCAGATCGAGCTTGGCGCGAAGATGGACGTGACGCCGGACTTCATGGTGGCGGCCAGCCTATTCCAGATCCGCAAGGGCCTGGAATTCCAGAATGCCGCTGGCTACTTCGTGCGCGAAGGCCAGGCCCAGCACCGCGGCCTGGAATTGTCGGCCCAAGGCAAGGCATCGTCCAGCCTGAGCCTGGGCGCGTCCGTGACGGCACTGAACAGCCAGCAGTCAGGCACGGGCAATGCCGACCTCGATGGCAAGCGCGTACCCAACGTGCCGGCCTTCAAGGCAGCCGTGCATGCGGACTACGCCGTACAGCAAGTGGCGGGCTTGAGCGTCAATGGCAGCTGGGAATTTGCGGGCAAGAAAGCGTTTGAGTACAACAACACGACCTTCGTGCCGTCCTACCACGTGTTCAACCTGGGCGCCGCCTGGGCCACGCGCATCGCCGGCACGCGCGCCGTGCTGCGCGCCGCCGTCAACAACGTGGCCGACAAGTTCTACTGGCGCGACGTGACGCCGGAATCGGACGGCTATCTGTATCCAGGCGCCAGCCGCACCTTCAAGGTGTCGGCGCAATTCGACTTTTAATTGAGGGAAATGGCAGGCGCCGCAGCCAGCGCCTGCTGCAGCAAGGGCGCCGCCTGTTCCAGGCGCGCCTCCAGGCTGTCGTGCAGCACGTGGTAGGCGATGCCGCGCGCGTCCAGCTCGTCGAGCAGGTAGCGGTAGATCAGCTGGCGCACGGCTTCCGACTCGCGCTGCAAGCCGTCGGCCACCCACGGGCTGTCGGGCGCCGTCACCAGGGTCAGATCGTACTGCGTGGCATCGGCCAGCGCCGCCAGCGGCGCATCGGCGCCGTCGAAATAATGACGGCTGTAGACCAGCGTCATCAACGGTGTCGTGTCGCAAAACAGGAAGTTGCGCGCTTGCGCGGCGGCTGCCGCCTCGCGTTCGACTTGTGTGCGCGCAATGCCAAACTGGTCTGCCGCCACGGGCACCCTGCCCTGCTTCTCGACGAATTCACGTAAATACTCGGGCACCCAGACGGTGCCGTAGCGCTCGGCCAGGGCGGCCGCCAGGGTCGACTTGCCCGACGATTCCGCGCCCAGGATGGCCACGCGCACGCAAGGCGCCGTCACTTGAGGACCATCGCATCGGGTGCGGCCGGCGCCGACTTTTTCCACGCCAGCAAGCCGATGATGGCCATCACGACGAAGAAGGCATACAGCACGGCCGTCAGGGTCAGGCCCTTGTGCACATACAGCCACACGTACAGCACATCGACGACGATCCAGGCGATCCAGTTTTCCAGCTTCTTGCGCGACAACAGGAATTGCCCTACGAGGCTGCCTGCCGTGAGGAAGCCGTCCGCATGGGGCACGTCCGTGTCCGTCGTCGTCAGCAGCCAGGCGATCAGCAGGAAGCCGATCAGCCAGCCTGCGCCGCAGGCCAGCCAGCCGCGTCCGTTCAGTCGCGTGACGGGCAAGGTCTTGCCGCCGCTGGCCGGATGCAGCCACTGGTACCAGCCCCAGAACGAGACGCTGATGAACAGCAGTTGCAAGGCCATGTCGCCATACAGGCGCGACTCGAAAAACACGAAACCGTAGGCGGCCGAGGAGATGATGGCGAACAGCCACGCCCAGTGATTCTGGCGGATGTTCAGCGCAACGGTTGTCAGTGCCAGGACAAAGGAAATCAGTTCAAGCGGCGTGGTGGCAAAACCCAGCAGGAGAAGCGTATCGTTCATGGGAATCGTGATGAGGCTGGTGGTGCAGTATGCAATACCGGCCATGAATAAGCAAGATTGCCCGCACCGTCAGCCCCCCTTCCCGGCTCAGGCGAAGCCCGCCCTGGCCGCGCGCGCCAGCGAGTGCCGCACGATCAGCTTGTGGAAAGGCCGGATCAGCAAGATATAGGCGCGTCCCACCCAATTATGGCAATGCACGACGCTGGCCACGGTCACGCAGCCATGCCGGCCATCTTGCTTGCTGCGCAGCACCGACAGGCGGAAATCCAGGTGGCTGTCGTCCTCGCCCAGGATGATTTCATCGGGGCTGACGGCAAAGATGCGGAAGATGCCGATGCGCTTGCCGGGCCGCGCTTCCATCTGCTTTGCCGTCCGGATGCCGAAGCGCGCCACGATGGCGTCGCGCACCACCATCAGCTTGCGCGCCCAGCCCGGCTGACTGCCCAGCAGCGCGCGCGCCAGGTTTTCCATGTCCATCTGGCGCGCCTGCGCAGTCGGCAGCGCGACGGCATACGCGTCGGCCAGGTTGCTGCCCGGGTACAAGGGTGCGATGCTGGCACCGGGCGGCAAAGCCACGGCGCGTACCACGTTGCCTATCTCTTGCATGTGCTCTCCATGTTTTCAGTGATAACATGGCCATCATACACGACAATGTGAACAGCGATAACATAAGATGAGCACGAACAGCAATTATCATCACGGCAACCTGCGGGATACCTTGCTCGCCGCCACCATCGCCCAGCTGGCCCAGCAAAGCGACGCGGCCCTGTCGCTGCGCGAACTGGCGCGCACGGTGGGCGTTTCGGTTGCCGCCGTGTACCGCCACTTTCCCAGCAAGGAAGCCTTGCTGGCCGAGGTGGCCGCAGCCGGCTTCGCCAGCCTGATCGACAAATGGGAAACGCAGTTGCCGCCGCCAGGCAGCCTGCCCGCCGACCAGCGGTTTCAGCTGCTGGGCCAGCAATACATCGAATTCGCCCTGGCCGCGCCGGCCCACTACCGGTTGATGTTCGAGCACCAGGACGTGCGCCAGTTCCCCGCCCTGCAGGAAGCGGCGCAAGCGTGCTTTCAATACGTGCTGCAGACGGCCGGCGCCGCCGTGCGCGAAGCGGGCCTCGACCCGCGCTGGGACAAGGCTGCCGCCAGCGCCGGCTGGTCGCTGGGCCACGGCTATGTGATGCTGCTCTTGAGCGGACGTCTGGCCATGGCGGATGGCGGCGACGACCTGTCGCCGGCCATGGTGCCGCGCTTTTTCCAATTGCCCGTGGAAGCGTTGCGGCAGGCCGCCTTGCCAGGCGGGACTACCGCAATCCAGTCAAATTGACTCAATTATTGAAAGGCGCCACCTTCAGGAGCGCATGATTCATGCACAACATATCGATAGACACGCTCTCGGTGATCGCCAGGCAATGCATTGCCGTGACGTGCCTGCAGCGCTTTTGCCAACGCCTTGACATTCGCCATCCGGCCCTGTCCGCGTTCGCCGGCCACGTATGGAAAATAACGCAGGTCACGCCTGGGGATTTTGCGGCCTGGGAACGCGGCTTTGCCTCCTTGCCCGTGACGGGCATGGGCGACCCCTGGCCCGACGACATCCGCATGGCCATCCCTGTGCACCTGCTCGGCGCACTGGATGAACTTGTTCAGCACGTGCTGGAAACGAGCGCCTGCACCTGGCATGGCGACGACCTACCGGCAAGCCGGCGCCAGCTGGAAGCCGTGCTGGACATCTGTGCCCGGCATGACGTGGCGGTGCCACAACTGGCGCACTATGTGCAGCACGATGCGGCGCCGCGCGACGGCTGGGGGCCTGTGCTGACGGACGAAGAAGTCAGGGCCTGGCAAGCCCTGATATAGCCTTCACGCCAGAAGGCCTTGGCGCACCTGTTCGAGCAGGCGCTCCTCTTCCTCCGTATCGGCATCGACTTGCGTGACCACGGTCCAGAACGGCGCACACGTCTTGATCTGGTCGAAAGCATGATGCGTTTCAAGCCGCACCATCGTTTTCCTCAGGCTGTGCAGATAGCCTTCTTCGAGGGTATCGAGCAACTCGTCATCGGCAGCGTCGATCAGTTCGCTCAACGCGCCGGCTATCCTTGCATGGCCCTCTTCCCATAATTGTCCGATTTCCGGCACATCGGCTTCCATGCACTCGTTCGACCAGTCCGGAGGATAGTCACCGCGCGCCCGGCTATCGGGGTCGGTGTCAAAACTCAGCGAAAGGGACGGGAACGATACGGCGTTAAAGGCAAACGCTGAAAATGCCTGGTCCTTGAATGGGGACGCACCCAGCAGCGCCAACGATGCGTTGGCCAGCCTGAACCAGCTTGCTTCAACGTCATAGGCCGCTTCAAACGCGTGCCAATCCAGCGGCAAATCAGGAGTCTGGGGCATGGGAACCTGTCGAAAAAGAATAGCGGTGGATAGTGCGGGAAATTATACGTGGCGCAGGCAATGCGGCAGGTCGTGGCGCGTGAACAGTGCGGGGCCATGCCAGAACCGCAAACCGGCGGGACGCAGCGCATAGTCGGCGGCCAGAAAATATCTTTTTTACAATAGCGAGGCGGCGCTTGGCTGCGGGGTGGCGGGCGGCGGGCGGACGCCCATGGCGGCGTCGAGCAGGCTCTTTCGTTGACCATCCCACGGCGGCAGATCGGCCGGTGGCAATGGCAAGATTTTATCGAGATTGGGGAAGCGGCGATTGGGGTTGAAGCCGAGGGCATTACTAAGCATACGATATCGCTCTCCACGAGCCTTGTCCACATATGGCGCCAGCATATCGGCAAGATCAAAAGGTGAACCGAATTCAATTGCCAATGCATTTGCACAATCCTCACAACCAAACTTAACACCTTCATGCAATACCTTTAATGCACGATTTTTTGTTTCAGCGTTACGCGAGCCATTTATTTTCCCATTGGCAGCCCTTGGAGATACATACAAATAATGCAAATCAAATGCTGCGGGACCATATCCTTGCCCAAATGCACATTCCAGCATTTTTGTCGCAACGGGAATATTGGACCAATAGCCGGCCCCTTCACTGGCGGGTCCAACATTTAATTTATCCGCCAAAAATGCCATCGCCTGAGGATTTCCCATCTGTGCCGCCTTTTGCCAAAAGGCATAAGCGCGAGTGATGTCGCCGTTGACACCCGTCCCATTCGCATAATACGTCCCCATCCGGTCATAGGCGGCAGGTATGCCCAGCCGCATCGCCTTTTCCACCAGTTGCACCGCTTCTTCCTCACCATATAAAGGATCGCGCCCTTCCACATACAGGCTGGCCAGATTGAGCATCGCGTTCCAGTGCGAACGCTGCGCCGCCTGACGCGTCAGATCAACAATTTTTTTGTAGTCGCGGTCTTCCACGAAAATTTCAGGATCTTCCATGGCGCGCGCTTCGAGGAACCAATCCTCGGCTTGCGCATCGATGGGCGGCACCTTGCTCGCCTCGGTTTCACAGATGAAGTCCGCGACATGCGGATTGAAGAGGGGCAGGCTCTGGTTGCGTGGCAGGACTTTGTCGTCTGGCATTTTGCAGGCAAGCAGGCAGCACAAGACAATCAGCGACGCAAGGCATCCTCTCGCGGCAGCCATGCTGGATTGATTGCTATCCATTGCGTTATCCAAGATCAGGAAGGGACGCATCCATCAAATGCCACGTCACGTCGCCATCTGGCAAGTCCAGCAGCCAGTCGCGGCGCGGTCGCGGGAACGGCGCGCCCTGGTTCAGCCACGCCTGGCGCCAGTACTGGTTGACGATCGCCTGCAGCGGATGGTCGGCCGCCACCCACGGTTGCCAGACACCGCTGACCGGACAGGCCTGGTCGCAAGCGCAGCTCAACCATGGCTCGGGCCGCGCCACCTCGCGCAGCAAGCCGTGCACCGCGCGCGGTTCCACGGCCCCATGGTTTTGCCGTATCGTCAGGCACTGTTCCCACGTCACGCTGCCATAACGGCTCTTCCCATCAGCATCGAGCACGCTGAAATGGCGGAACTCTTCGCCTTTACGGAACAGCCGGGCCGGCTCCGTCACTCCTTGCCCTTGGGCGGGTTGCCAGTATGCGGAAAATGGCGCAGTCGGCGCGTCGCTGTGCAAGCCGGTGGGATGCAGCGCATAGTCGGCGGCCAGGAAATACGGCTTTTGTAACAGCGAGGCGGCGCTTGGTTTCGGGGTGGCTGGCGGTGGGCGCACGCCCGTGGCGGCATGCAGCAAGGTATCCCTGTCGCCATTCCAGGGCGGCAAATCGGCGGGGGGCAGTGGCAATACCTTGTCCAGATTAGGAAAGCGCGCGTTGGGATTGAATCCCAGTTCACGACTAAGTACGCCGTAACGTTCCGCTCGCGCTTTATCGATATACGGAACCAGCATATTTGCAAGATCAAACGGATCGCCGAATTCAATCGTGAGTTTGTTTGCGCATTTCTCGCAGCCGAATGCTACGCCCTCATGTAGAACTTTAAGAGCAAGTGCTTTAGTTTCTAGCGTACGCGGCCCGCTAACTCTCCCTGTGGCCATTCTCGGGGAGGCATACATGTAAGATAAATTATATGCAACTGGTCCGTACCCCTGGGAAAATGCACATTCCATCATCTTTATTGCAACAGGAATATTAGCCCAATACCCTGCGCCTTCATTTGCAGGACCTACATTTAGTTTATCTGACAAAAAATCCATCGCTTGAGGATTACCCATCTGTGCTGCCTTTTGCCAAAAGGCATAAGCGCGAGTGATGTCGCCGTTGACACCCGTGCCATTCGCATAATACGTTCCCATCCGGTCATAGGCGGCCGGTACGCCCAGCCGCATCGCCTTTTCCACCAGTTGCACCGCTTCTTCCTCACCATATAAAGGATCGCGCCCTTCCACATACAGGCTGGCCAGATTGAGCATCGCCTTCCAGTGCGAACGCTGCGCCGCCTGACGCGTCAGATCAACGATTTTTTTGTAATCACGGTCTTCCACGAAAATTTCAGGATCTTCCAAGGCGCGCGCTTCGAGAAACCAGTCCTCGGCTTGCGCATCGATGGGCGGAACTTTGCTCGCCTCGATTTCACAGATGAAGTCCGCGACATGCGGATTGAAGAGGAGCAGGCTCTGGTTGCGCGGCCAAACTTTGTCGTCTGGCATTTTGCAGGCAAGCAGGCAGCACAAGACAATCAGCGACGCAAGGCGTCCTCTTGTGGCAGCCATGCCGGATTGATTGCGATCCATTGCGTTATCCAAGATCAGGAAGGGACGCATCCATCAAATGCCACGTCACCTCGTCGTCAGACAAGTCCAGCAGCCAGTCGCGGCGCGGTCGCGGGAACGGCGCGCCCTGGTTCAGCCACGCCTGGCGCCAATACTGGTTGACGATCGCCTGCAGCGGATGGTCGGCCGCCACCCACGGTTGCCAGACGCCGCTGACCGGACAGGCTTGGCCGCAAGCGCAGCTCAACAAAGGCTCGGGCCGCGCCACCTCGCGCAGCAAGCCGTGCACCGCGCGCGGCTCCACTGTCCCATGGTTGTGCCGTATCGTCAGGCACTGCTCCCATGTCACGGGGCCGTAACGGCTCTTGCCATCGGCATCCAGCACGCTGAAATGGCGGAACTCTTCGCCTTCACCGAACAGCCGGGCCGGTTCCGTCAAACCCTGCCCAGCGACAGGTTGCCAATATGCGGAAAATGGCGCAGTCGGCGCGTCGCTGTGCAAGCCGGTGGGCCGCAACGCATAGCCGGCGGCCAGGAAATACGGTTCTTTTGAAAACGACGCAGCGCCTGGCTGCGGAATGGCTGGCGGCGGACGCACGCCCATGGCGGCGTCGAGCAGGCTCTTTCGTTGACCATCCCACGGCGGCAGATCGGCCGGTGGCAATGGCAAGATTTTATCGAGATTGGGGAAGCGGCGATTGGGGTTGAAGCCGAGGGCATTACTAAGCATACGATATCGCTCTCCACGAGCCTTGTCCACATATGGCGCCAGCATATCGGCAAGATCAAAAGGTGAACCGAATTCAATTGCCAATGCATTTGCACAATCCTCACAACCAAACTTAACACCTTCATGCAATACCTTTAATGCACGATTTTTTGTTTCAGCGTTACGCCGTCCATTTATTTCTCCACTGGCAGCACGCGGAGACACATACAAAAAATGCAATTGATAGGCTGCTAAACCGTTTCCTTGGCCAAAAGCGCACTCCAACATCTTTGTCGCTACCGGAATATTGGACCAATAACCCGCGCCCTCACTACTCGGTCCCACTTTTAATTTACCCGCCAAAAATTCCATCGCTTGCGGATTTCCCATCTGTGCCGCCTTTTGCCAGAATGCATAAGCGCGAGTGATGTCGCCGTTGACGCCCGTGCCATTCGCATAATAGGTTCCCATCCGGTCATACGCCGCCGGTATGCCCAGCCGCATCGCCTTTTCCACCAGTTGCACCGCCTCTTCCTCACCATTTAAAGGATCGCGCCCTTCCACATACAGGCTGGCCAGATTGAGCATCGCCTTCCAGTGCGAACGCTGCGCCGCCTGACGTGTCAGATCGACGATTTTTTTGTAATCGCGGTCTTCCACGAAAATTTCAGGATCTTCCATGGCGCGCGCTTCGAGGAACCAGTCTTCCGCTTGCGCATCGATGGGCGGCACCTTGCTCGCCTCGATTTCGCAAATGAAGTCAGGAACATGCGGATTGAAGAGTGGCAGGCTTTGGTCGCGTGGCAGGACTTCTTTCGTGTCGTTTGACATTTTGCAAGCGCCTAAAGTGAAAATCAGGAAAAATGCCAAGATAAAAAATGGCAGGGGAAGGGGGAAATTTTTATACTTTTTCATGCTCACCCCAAACGTATCGTGGAGCTGCGTTTATCTTCCAAGGGCAGCAAAAAACCAGTCATTTTTTTATCTGTAGAATTCCCAGAATAAGAAATCTTTTTTTCGCGATTCTCATTCATTAATTTCACCCAGTTCCCGAACGCCGACACAATCTCCCCCTTCGTCCCACCCCCGCCATCGACCAGTCCGCCGCTAAGCATGCGCCACACCCGCTTGCGCAAGTCCCGAGCCACGCGATAATCGACGGTGGCTATATTGATTTCGCTGTCGACGGCCATGCTGCGCTGGTTCAGGTTGGCGCTGCCCAAGGTCATGAACACGTCGTCGACCAGCATCAATTTGGAATGGATGTAGATTTCACGGTAGCGCCAGCGGTTGGTGTCAAACGCGCTGACATTGAGCATGGCCACCGACACCTTCAGTCCGAATTCGCTTTCAAGCGTCATCGCGCCGGGCTTGTTGATGCCGTTGGAGTGTCGCACCACGTCGGGCAACTGGACTTCCACCTCGGTGGAGATGCCTAATCTGCCTGTGATACGCCGGGTTTTCGGTCGCTTGTTGTAGTCGTCGATCATGGTATTCTGCCCCGTCATGCCAGCGTGCTGCCCCAGCGCCGCCAGCGTGTCGTGGGTGCGCGGCACCATCTGCTCCCGCTCCGGCACCGGAATGACGATGAATACGTGCATGAACGGCATATCTTCAAGACTCTTGCCCGCCTTGACACTGCCGGCCTTCCAGGCGGCGACCACCTTCTTGCGCTCGGCCAGCAGGTGCCGGGCCCAATCCTCATACTGGAAATACTGGTTTTCCACGTACAGGTAGCCGGCCGCCAGGCTAGCCTGGGTCACGGCGCGAAAGTAGGTTTCCTTTATGGTCTTGTCCTGCTCCTCGGGCTGGGTCAGGACGATCTGCACGGTGGAGTCATCCTTCCTGGCCTCGCGCAACAGCCGCGCCGGTGGGCTGCCACATGGCAACTCCTGGCTAACACAGTCGGTGGAAGCCGAACGCGTGCGGTCGTCGATAGCGCGGTCCCATGCCTTTACGAAATTGTTGTACAGCGCGATCAATGCCTTGCCGCCGTCGATGCGGCAGGCGTAATCCTGATAGGGCTTCAAGGTGGCGAAGCCGCCATCCGCGGTCATTCCCTGCAAACACTCGCGCCGCTCGTTGACGCCGCCCTGTTCGCGGCGCGTATCGTCGAGCAGATGGGCCGTCGTGTCCCAATAATCGGTCACCGAGTTCAGGCCCATCACATAACCGACGGCCTTGGCGCCCTCTTCATGGTCGAAATCGATCAGGACCGGCTTCTGGTGGTGCGTGCCCAGGTATTGCATGCCGGGCTTTTCGATTTCCCCCATCGTCAGGCCGTGCGGCTGGTTTATTTCGGTCGAGATACTCTTGCTTATTGCGCCGCTGTCGCCGTGGCGCAAACGAATCATGATGCCACTCAGCATGCCCTTAAACGCCGCCACATACCAGTTGTAGCAATATTCTTCACGCGCCAGCATCGGAATATCCTCGAGCCGGATCCTATCCCCCCTGAAACCGCCGCTGAACATCGCTTTCCTGGCGACCGCGTCCTGCAACATCGCCAGGCTGGCTTTTGCGCTGATGTCGTCGGCGCGCTGTCCACCGGTTTTCCATGGCGAGGTGCCGTGCGAATGGCCCGGCATATTGTGCACCATCGGCGAACCGATCCGGTCATGCCAGATCAGCAGGCGCACCCTGACGTGACGCCGTGCGGCGGCGATCAGCAAATCGCCAAACGTGTCGCCGCGCGGCCAGGTGGCGCTGTTGCCGCGCACCAGTTCCATGCCCGGGTCGAAACCCCAGCAGCACAGGTCGATTGAATGTTTAGCCTTGGCGATCTCGCCGGCGATGTCGGCGAACCCTTCCTGTCCGCAAATGAACAGTGTCAGCTTGTTGTTATGCGTAATCGGGTGGCTGGCCTTGCCTTTCAGGTTGCGGTTTTCCAGCAGCCACTGGAGCGAACTGGTCGCAGTACGGCCAACCTCGTCGATGTGGGTGGTTTCGATACGGCCGCTCGATTCCGGCATGGCGCTCTCCAGTCAGTGTCGTGCATCATTGAACCCAGCGGCCATCGGCGGTGTCGTCGAACGCGCGCAAACCGCGGTTCGATAGCTTCTGTTCGCCGTCCGGCGCGGCGTTCGGGTCGAAGCGTGCACTCGCCTGCAATGAGAACTCTTCGCCATTGCCAAGGACGACACGGTAGCGCGGCGTGCCGTCCTGATGCGCGATGTGGATGCGGCCGAATTCGTCGGTCAAGCCGCGTTCGACTTCGGCGTCCCCCTTGTACAGCGTGTACGGCACATGCGCGTATAGCCCGCCATCCGCATGGGCCTGGATCGTATGCTGCAACTGCCCTTCGGCGGGTCCGATGGCAGGCTCCAGCTCCGGTTGCGGCCGGTTTTTGGGAGCCAGCGTTTCCAGGTTTCCATGGAACAGCGTCGGCGACGCGGTAAAAAACTGTACCTTGTCGCTAATTTCAAGCATGCAATTGGCGCCATGCAGGCGCACGCCTTTGCGGCCGCGAATATCCACCCAGTCGGTCTGGCTGATCAACTCCAGAACCTTGTTGGCGACGATATCGACCGCATCGGTTTGCGCCGCGATCTGCACCGGGCCAGCTGCGGCGATCAGTTTCATGCCCGCCTTGTGGACGAACAGGCGGAACGCCGCGCCGATGCTGGCGAACAGGCCGCCGCCGGCCGCCAGCGACAGGTCGCACCCGGTCGTCAACGCGGTGTGCTCGGCGCTGGCGATGTGCGTCGATTGCGCGGTCGTCGTTTCGATACCAGCCGGACTGGCCAGCACCAGATGCGGCTTTGATAATTCGGGAAACGCGTTTTCGCCACTGCCGGCACCGCCCTTGATCCCGGCATGCTGGGCTTTCAGCACATCGGCGGCGGCGCCCTGCTGGTCGGCACTTTCTTGCGCACCGTAATGCTGCGCCAAGGCGGCAAGCGCCTTGTGCCGTTCAGCAGCCTCGGCCAACCGGCGCAAGGTTTCATCCATACTCTTAATATGCGAGGCGGCGCCGGGGCGCGCTTCGGTGGTCAGCAACATGCCGCGCCCCGCGCGCGCCACGCCCCAGGCGTCAGACGCCAGCTCCCAGCCCTCGCCACGCGCATCCTTGCGTCCGTTGGCGTCTTCGATGCGGCTGATGCAGCCGAGCGACAATTGGCTGTGCTGATGATCGCTTTTCAGTTGTGCCTGGATGCGCTGGTGCGTGTCATCAAACACCAGCTGGTTGCCGCGCACCCCGTAGCCGCCGCCAGGCATCAGTTCGGCGCTGCGCCAGCCTCCAAGCATGCGTTGCCCCGGCAAATTCCACGGCGGCGCATGCTTGCCGTTGTACACAGCACCGACTATGACGGGACGGTCGATATTGCCGTCGAGAAACTGGATCAGCACTTCCTGGCCAATGCGCGGCAACGCGATCTGGCCGAACGTCTGGCCCGCCCATGGCGTCATGACCCTGATCCATGGCGAACTGCCCGCGTCGAACTTGCCCAGCCGGTCCCAGTGAAATTGCACCTTCACCCGGCCCAGACCGTCGGTATGGATGGTTTCGCCTGCCGGCCCGGTGACAATCGCCGTCTGCACGCCGGGCAATGTGCAAGGCGTGCTGTTGAACTGCCGCCCCGGATACCAGCGGATGCTCTTGCGGACGCTGCGAAAACGGTTTTCATAATGCGACTTCGCGCCCAAGCCTGCCTGGTAATTGTTGCTGGCGATATGATCGACCGACAGGATCAGGTATTCGCGCGAGCCGATGTCCGGGCGCGCCGGCTCACCCCTGGCCGGCATGGATTGCTTGCCGCTGAAGTGTCCGCCCAGCGTGAAACTGCGCCCGGCCTGGGCGCAGCGGTGATTGCCGCCAGCGTCGAAATATTGCGCCTGGCAGTTGCTCTCCTCCAGGCGGCGTTGCGCCAGCGCTTCGCCGTCGCCCATGTCGGCATAACCATAGCCGGTATCCTGATACAGTTCATGGGCAAACACGTCGCCCTGCTGGTGCAGCGCATAGCCGCTGGCGCGGCTGGCATAGGGCTGCTTGTAGTTGAAACTGGCCAGCGTGAGCGAGCCTGAAGCGATGTTCCGTATTGCCTGCCAATCGCGTATGCCGTCGCGCTCCAGCGAGCCCGCGCCGCTGCGAAACACCATCTCGTCGGCTGTGCTGGCAAGGCCGTCGCCTGGATCGATACTGTCGCTCAGCCAGGTATTGTCGCCCAAACAGAGCGTATGGCCGTCGGCGCGATGTTCATACCAATAATGGATACCCTGGTCTTCCCAGCGCCGGTGCAGATGGTTGTAATCGGTTTCATCATGCTGGTTGGCGCAGCTTAAAATCGCTTTTTCCTCATGCAGCCGGTTTTGCCAGTCGCGCTGCACATAATGATCGAAGGTCGTTTCGCTGATGTCGATGACCGTGCGTTCGTGGAACGAGACGTTGTCCATGCGCAGCCGGGAAAACGCCAGCCAGGGTTGCAGCACCATCTGGTAGAACGCGAAACCGCCATCGCTGCGCAACAAGCGAAATTCGCCGACATAACCATTAAAATAACGCAAGCTGCCGTCATCACGCACCATCGAAATCGTGACCATGCGGCCCATCATGGCCGTCAGGGGGACGTGGAGATTGTCGGACAGCAGTTCGGCCTCGAAGCGGAAGTCGCGCGACATTTCCTCGTGTGCCCGCAAGCTGTTGACCAGCAGCGCGGTATCGGGCGGACCGTCCTCACGTGGAAAATCCATGCGCAGCAAGCGGCTGTCCTGGACTCGCCTGCTCGCTCCGAAAAGCCGCGCCAGATCGGCTGCCAGCTCGCCATCATCCATTTTTCCTCCTTCGGATAGTTCCCCTAACCCATGCTAACCATGGTGAACGCTGGCATATTGACGGAACTCAAACTAGTTGCCCATACGCAAAAAAGCCGCATCAGCCCTGCGGCGGATGCGGCTTTTATTTCAACCAAGAAAGATTATTTCTTGGCAGCTTTCGGATACTTGATGGTCATTTCCTGCAGCAGGTTATCCGCATGGTCCACTTCCTTCATCACCCACAGCATGTAGCGGATGTCGAGGTGGATGGCGCGCGTGATGGCCGTGTCGAAGTACCAGTCCTTGGTGATCGATTCATACGTCGAATCGAAGTTCAGGCCGATCAATTCGCCGCGCTTGTTCATCACGGCCGAGCCGGAATTGCCGCCCGTGGTGTCGGCGCTGGTGAGGAAGTTGACGGGCACCGTGCCCAGTACCGGGTCGCGGAACTGCCCGTAGCGTTTTTGCTTGACGGCGTCGATCAGTCCTTGCGGCGCTTCGAACGGGGCCTTGCCCGTGACTTTCTCGACGATGCCTTCCACGGTCGTGAACGGGCCCTTGGTGATGCCATCGCGCGGCGAGTATGGCGACACGGTGCCGTATGTTACGCGCAGGGTCGAGTTGGCGTCAGGATAGACCGGCTTGCCTTGCGACTTCTTCCACGCGATCACGGCTTGCATGTATTGCGGAATCACGCGCTCGAGGTTGCCGTCGATTTCCTTGCGGCGCTCTTCCAGCGCCAAGTCCACCGGATGCAGCTTGACGGCCAGTTGCATGAAGGCGTCGTCGGACTGGGCAACGGCGGCCTGGTCCTTTTCCAGCCAGGCCAGGCGCTTGGCCGTGTCGGCCAGTTGCGTCTGCTGGTACAGGGCGGCCACGGCGCCTGGCGCCGGCAGCAGCGCGTCCAGGCCTTGCGGATGGCTCTTCGCCGCCAGTTGCGCGTAACGCTTCAGGCCAGCTTCAAAACGTGCCTGGTCGACCTTGTTGACGTACGACTGTTCCAGACGTGCCAGACGGGCCTTGATGAAGGCCAGGTCGCGCTGCTGGAAGCCCGATTCGCGCTCGGCGTCCGCTTTCTGGCGCTCCAGCGACAAACGGTAGATGGTGCGCGCGCTTTTCAGCAAGTCGCTGTTGGTGGCCACCGTCCAGGCGAACTCTTCTTCGCTCAAGGCCATGTCGCTGGCGATCGCCGCGTCCAGTTCGGCCAGCAGGGTCGGCGACACGTTCGGCTGCTTGGCGTACCAGGCGCGGAACTCGACATCCTGCACATCCTTGATGGCGGCGATATCCTTGCGGGCGAAACCGTCGAGCAAGCCCTGGGTTTTCTTCAACACGTTGTTGATGCTTTTCACCACGCTGGCATAGCGCACGGCCGCGGCAGCGTCGCCATTGGTGGCGTCGGCCATCACGGCCAGGTCCGCCTGCAGTTCCGATACTTTCAATGGGAAGGCCGTGTCGCGCGCAAAGCGGATTTCCGCCGGCAGCTTGTAGCGGCTGGTGCGGCCGGGGTAGCCCGCCAGCAAGATGCCGTCACCGGCTTTCAAGCCTTCGGCCGAGACCACCAGGAAATCCTTCGATTTGTACGGCACGTTGTCGGGCGACGGATCGGCCGGACGGCCATCCTTGCCCACGTAGGCGCGCAGGAACGAATAGTCGCCCGTGTGGCGCGGCCATTCGTAGTTGTCGATGTCGCCGCCGAAGTTGCCGATCTTGTCCGATGGCGCGTACACGAGGCGCACGTCGCGTATCATCATCTGGCGGATGCGGTAGTACTCGAGGCCGCGGTGGAAGGCGGGCACGGAGCAGCGGTACATCTTGTCCGTTTCGCATTCGGCGATCAGGTCCTTGATGCGCTTTTCCACGGCTTCGTGGCGCGCGCGGCCGCTCATGTCCGCCGTCAAGCCTTTCAGCACGCGTTCGCTGACGTTCTCCACCTTGTCCGTCACATACACGAGGCTGTTCGGACCGCCCGGCAGCTCTGCGGCGCGCGTCTTGGCCAGAAAGCCGTTGGTGATGTAGTTGTGTTCCGGCGTGGAATTGCGCTGCACGGCGCCGTACGCGCAATGGTGGTTCGTCACCACCAGGCCCGCGTCGGAAACGAAGGCTGCCGAGCAGCCGCCCAGCGACACGATGGCGCTCATCGGGTGCTTGCTCAGGTCTGCCAGTTTTTCCGCAGGAATTTCAATGCCGACCCGTTTCAGTTCGGCTTTCAGCTGTGGCAATTGGTGTGGTTGCCACTGCCCTTCGTCGGCGTGTGCGCCGGCGAACGCGCCCATCAAGGCGACTGGTAATACGATTGTCTTGAACAAGATATGCCCCTCCATAAAAAGCAGGCGAAAGTATAGCCTGTCCAGGCCGTCAGGGTCGGCAAAAAATGTTCCTGCAGCAATTACCGCTCAGGTGACCGCGCGCGCCGCGTCCGGCAAGGGAATCTGCAGGGCCAGCCGGCAACCGGCGCCCGAGGCCGGCAAGCCCACCTCGAACTGCCCGCCCAGCGCCGTCACCCGCTCGGCGATGCCGATCAGGCCAAAGCACTGTTTCTTGCGCTGCTGCTGCGGCGTGATGCCGATGCCGTTGTCGCTGATGGCCACGTACACGGCGCAGGCATCCCAACTGAGTTCGATCTCGACCTGGCTGGCCTGGGCATGGCGCATGACGTTGCTCAGTGCTTCCTGCACGATGCGGAACAGCACGATCTCGACCTGGCTGTCGATGGCAGCAAACAGCGCCTCGTCGCGTATAAGCAGGCGGCAGGCGACGCCACTGCGCTTGCGGAAGTCGCCCACCTGCCATTCGATGGCGGCCTGCAAGCCCAGGTCCAGCGCCATCGGACGCAGTTCGTTGATGATGCCACGCACGCTCTTGATGGTCGTGTCGACATTGCTGAGCACGGCGCCAACGCGGTGGTGCAGGCGCGGATGGGAGCCTTCCGTGCGCGCGCTGAGCATGGAAATGTCGATGCGCAGCGCCAGCAGGTTTTGTCCCAGTTCATCGTGGATATCGCGCGAGATGCGCTTGCGCTCGTCTTCCTTGGCCGTTTCCAGGTGCAGCGCCAGCTGGCGCAGCTGCGCGTGCGACTGGCGCAGCGCGCCATCCATCAGCTTGCGCTCGGTAATGTCCGTGTGCGCCACCACCACGCGCAGCGGCCCTTCGCCGAGGAAACGGCTGACCCTGGCCTGCGACCAGCGGGGGCCGGAGCCCGTGGCAAATTCATACTCGAGCGCAAACGTGTCCGCACTGCCGGCAATGACGGCGCGGATGCCGGCGGCCAGCTCGCGCCCGGCGCTGCGCTGCCAGCGCGGGTCCGTCTCGCAAAACGCCAGGTAATGCAGCGGTTTTTGCATCTGCCCGACAAAATCCAGGCAGGCCTGGTTGGCATGCACGACGCTGCCTTCCCGGTCCAGCACCAGCACCCGGTCCGTCAGCGAATCGATGGTGGCGTGAAAGAAGCGTTCGGCATCGCGCAAGGCTTCCTGCGCCCGCTCGCGCTGCTGCACTTCCAGCTGCAGATGCTGGTTGGCCCGCAGCAGCTCGGCCGTGCGGTCGATGACGCGCTGGTCCAGTTCGCGGTGCAGCTCGCGCAGATCCGCCTCGGCCAGCTTGCGCTCCGTGATATCGGAAAACACGCCGACAAAATGGCTGATCGTGCCATCCTGGGTGCGCATGGGCGTGATCGACAGCGATTCGACGAAGCGTTCGCCATTCTTGCGCCGGTTCACCAGTTCGCCATACCAGCTGCCATCCTCGTGCAGGCTGCGCCACATGGTTTCATAAAAATGCGGCAAATGCGTGCCGCCGCCAAGGAACGATGGATCGCGCCCGATGGCTTCCTCGGCCTGGTAGCCGGTGATGGTGGTGAAGGCGGGGTTGACGGAAATGATGCGGTTCTCGCTGTCCGTCACCAGCACGCCTTCGCGGATACTGTCGAGGATGACGAAGGCGCGCCGCAAGGCCGATTCGCGCGCGTGCTCGTCGCCCAGGTCCGTCACCAGCATGCGCGCCGTGGCGCTGTCCGCATCGTAATTGGCTTCGATGCGCACCATGCCGCCCGCCGTCCCCTCGAACAGCTGCGCCTCGAGCACCTGCCGGGCGCCGCTGGCGAAGACGGCGTCGAGAAAGCGGCGGAAACCGCCTTGCGCCTGCGGCGCGATGAATTGCTCGAAACGCCGCCCCAGCAGCTGGTTCTTGTCGCGCTGCAGCAAGGCGCAGGCCGCCTCGTTGGCGCGGGTGATGACGCCCTCGGGCGCCAGTGAAAAATAACTGACGGGCGCCTGTTCATACAGCTGCGCGTAACGGTCGCGGCTGCTTTCAAATTCATTCTTCAGCTGTTCCAGCTCGGCCAGGGCCGCGTTCTGCATTTCCAGCTCGATCTGGCTGACCTGCAACTCATGCAGCTGGCGCATCACGTCTTCATTCGACTGCGGTACGGGTTGACGCTGCTGCGCCACCAATTGCTCGGCCTGCTCTCGCAACCTGGCCGGCACGTTCCCGTCGTCGAATGGTTCGCTCATGACACGTTCTCGCCGCTATGGCCGCCCGCCACGGCGCCGGACTGGATCTGGCGCAGCTGGGCTTCCAGCAGTTTCGATTCCGTGATGTTGATGAAGGTCACCACCACGCCATCGATCACATTTTCAATCGTACGGTACGGCATGATGCGCACGTTGTACCAGCGCCCGGTCTTGGTCGGCACCTGCCGCTCGCAAAACACGAGGCTGCGGATGACTTCCAGCGCATCGTCTTCCAGGCCCGGATAGTCGAGGTCGTTGACGATGTCGCTGAGCGGGCGGCGCAAGTCCGTCTGGATCAGCTTGTAGATTTGCGTGGCCGGCGCCGTGAAGCGGCGGATGCGCAAGTCGCTGTCGAGGAAAATGGTGGCGATGTCGGTGCTGTTGAGCAGGTTTTTCATGTCGCTGTTGACCAGCGACAAATCGTCCACCTTCGATTGCAGCTCGGCATTGACCGTGTACAGCTCTTCATTGAGCGACTGCATCTCTTCCTTCGAGGTGGTCAGCTCCTCGTTCGTCGATTGCAGCTCTTCATTGGTCGACTGCAATTCCTCGTTGGCCGATTTCAGTTCCTCGCGCGACGTCTGCATCTCGTCGCGCACGGCCTGGATTTCATTGCGCGCCTGCGCCAGCTGCTGTTCCAGTTCCAGCACCTTGGGATTCGGCGAGCGGCCGCGGCGCACCTCGGACGCCAAAGGCGCGCTGGAAAACGTCACGAAGACCATGCCGCGCAAGGATTCGGGCTGGCTCAGCGCTTCGGCGCTCAGGTCCACGCCCAGCGACTGTCCCAGGTGATCCCTGACCACGAGGCCCTTCAGGCGCACCACGCTTTCGCTTTGCAGGGCTTGCTTGATCAGGCCGGCCAATTCATAGCGCAAGCCTTCGCGCGCCATGGCGTGGATATTCCAGTTGGCCTTGCCGGCCGCCGGCTCCAGGAAGGCGCCCGTGCGGCCATTGATGTACAGGATGTCGCCATCCTGGTTCAGCAGCGCGGCGGCAGGCGAATATTTCTGGAGCAATAATTGCTCGACATGGGATTGTATCTTTCCAGTCATGCTGACTTCTCTCGTGTCGCTAGGTGTAGGGGGGGATGCCAACGATACCTTGGTGGGGAAATACGTGGGCAAACGCTGGCGCGCCAGGTTGTCGAGGCGGCGGTACAGCCGGGTCGACGTGGTCAGCGGCGAAAACAGGTCGGAAAAATGGCCGGGCGTGTCAGCGCTGCCCAGCAGCAAGATTCCGTCGCGGTTCAGGGCGTAATGAAACAAGGGTATCAAACGCTGCTGCAACTTGGCATTGAGGTAAATCAACAGGTTGCGGCAGCACAGGATGTCGAGCTTGGTGAACGGCGGATCCGAAATGATGTTTTGCTGGGCAAAAATGATCGTGTTGCGTATCTCTTTCTTCACGTGGTAGCCGTTCTTGTCATTGACAAAGAAACGTTCGAGCCGTTCGGCGGACACGTCGCTGACGATGCTGTGAGGAAAGCGGCCCTGGCGCGCGCGGTCGATCGCGTCGGCCGACAGGTCGGTGGCAAAAATCTGCAAGCTGTATTTCGACGGCGGATTGATGCTGGCCACCACTTCATGGAAGACCATGGCCAGCGAATACGCTTCCTCGCCCGTGGAGCAGGCGGGCACCCAGGCCTTGAAGGCGCGCCCGTCCGGATGGGCCGCCAGCAATTGCGGCAAGGCCACCATCTTCAGGTATTCCCACACCTTGGGGTCGCGGAAAAAGCTCGTCACGCCGATCAGCAACTCCTTGAACAGCAAGTCGATTTCGGCGGGATTGGCGCGCAAGTACGGCACGTATTCTTCCATCGACGTCATTTGATACAAGCTCATGCGTCGTTCGATGCGCCGCAGCACCGTGTTGATCTTGTAATCGGTAAAGCTGTTGCCCGTGTGCTCGGACAGCAAGGCAACAATTTCCTGCAGGGAATTGCGCCCGTTCGGCTCATGCCCTGGCAAGCTGAGAAAGCTGCTGCGGAACAGATAGGTGATGATCTTGTCCGGCATCTTGTCGGGAAAATCGACCAGGTCCACCACTTCGGCGGCTATCGCGCTTTGCGGCATCATGTCGAACTTGGCCGTATCGGGATGCTGGGCCAGGGTCAGGCCGCCGGCCTGCTTGATCGCCTGCAAGCCACGCGTGCCGTCGCTGCCCATGCCGGAAAAAACCACGCCGACGGCCAATTCACCCATGTCGCTTGCCAGGCTCTCGAAGAAGGTATTGATGGGCAAGCGGTGGCCGCGCAGCTGCACCGGCTCGCTGAGCACGAAACGCCCCTTGGACAGGCCCAGGTCGGCATTCGACGGTATCACATAGATATGATTGGGCCGCAACTCCGCCTGGTGCGTGATTTCCGTGACGGGAATGCTGGTGGCGCGTTGCAGCAGTTCCGGCAGCATGGCCTTTTGCGTGGGATCGAGATGCTGGATCACCACGTAGGCAATCCCGCTTTCCTGCGGCACGTTGGCCAGGAAAGCGACGATGGGATCGAGCCCGCCGGCGGAAGCGCCGATGGCCACCACCGGGAAAACGATGGCGGCCACTTCGGGAACGGAAGCATTGCTGTGTTTACTGCGTGTCATCGTCGGCAAGAATGCAGCCACGGCCAAAGCGTCAGGCTGGAATTGATAATCTTGCATTCTAGCACTCAAGATGCGCGGTAAAACGCGAATTTGGCGCAGGGCTTTTACCGTACGCCGTGCCGCCCCTTACTGCGCCTGCGGCACGTGCCAGCCGCCGCCCAGCGACTGGATCAGGGCCACAGCCGTCGTCTGGCGATCCGCCTGCGCCTGCACCAGCGAACGGCGCGCCGACAGGGCCGTCACTTGCGCCGTCACCACGTCCGTGTAGCCGACCTGGCCCGCGTTGTAGCGGTTCAGCATCTGCTGCTCGACCTGGTCCGCGGCGGACGACGCCTGCTGGCGCAAGGCCAGCTGCTCGGCCAGCGCGCGCGTGGCCGACAACTGATCTTCCACGGCGCCAAAGGCGGCCAGCACCGTCTGGCGGTAGCGCGCCACAGCCGCCTCGTGCCCCGCCTTGGCCGCGTCCACGCTGGCCGTCGTGGCGCCCGCGTTGAACAGGGTTTGCGCGGCCGACACGCCCAAGGACCACAGGCTTGACGAAGCATTGAACAGGTCGCCCACACGGCTGGCGCCGGAACCGTAGGACCCCGTCAGATTCAGGCTCGGATAATACGCCGAGCGGGCGATGCCGATCTGCTCGTTGGCCACGGCCACCCGGCGCTCGGCAGCCGCGATGTCGGGACGGCGCTGCAGCAGGGTCGATGGCACGCCCAGCGGCACGTCCGGCACGGTCAGGGTCCATGGCGCCACGGCCAGGCTGAAGTCGGATGGGGCCTTGCCCAGCAGGATGGCGATCGCGTGTTCGAGCTGGGCCCGCGCACGCGTCTGGCTCGACAAATCGATCTGCGCATTGGCCAGCTGCGTCTGCGCCTGCAGCAGGTCGGACTTGGCGGCGATGCCCGAGTTGAAGCGGTTGCTGGTGATCTCGAGCACGCGCTTGTAGCCGTCGATGGTGGCATTGAGCAACGCGATCTGCGCATCGCTCTGGCGCAGCGAAAAATAATTGGTGGCCAGCTCGCCCTGCGCCGACAGGCGCGCCGCGGCCAGGTCGGCTGCGCTGGCCGCCGCACTCGCGTCGGCGCCCGTCACGCCCGCGCGCAGCTTGCCCCACACATCCGGCTCCCAGGAAGCGCCGATGGCGGCCTTGAAGTTGTTGTTCGTCTGCTGCTCGCCCCCGCCGCCGGAGCGGGCGCCGCTGCCCGTCAGGTTCACGCTGGGGAACAGCGAGGCGCGCTGTTCGCGCACCAGCGCGCGCGCCTGCTCGTAGGAGGCGATGGCGGCGGCCACGTTCTGGTTCGATATGTCGATGCCCTCGGCCAGCTGGTTCAGCTGCGCGTCGCCGAACAGGGTCCACCAGGGACCCCGTTCGAGGGTGTCGGCCGGCACGGCAGGCTGCCAGCCGGCCGCCTCCTTGAACGTTTGCGGCGCGGCGGCCGTCGGCGTTTCATACGTGGGGCTGACGGCGCAGCCGGCCAGCAGCAGGAAAGCGGTAGCGGCGGCCAGTGCCGGCAAGTGGCGTGCGGGGACGGCGGATGGAATAGGTTTGACTTGCTTCATGATTGTGTGCTCGGGTTATCTGGCCCAGGAATGCGGCTCAATTGCTGCTCGTCGGCGCTGCGCGTGCGCAGCTTGTCGAGCAGGATGTAGACCACCGGGGTGGTCAGCAATGTGAGTAACTGGCTGGCAATCAGGCCGCCGATGATGGCGACCCCCAAGGGCTGGCGTAGCTCCGACCCCTCGCCGAAACCGATCGCCAGCGGCAAGGCGCCAAGCGCCGCCGCGAGGGTGGTCATCAGAATGGGGCGGAAACGCAGCAAACATGCCTCGCGCACCGCCTCCACCGCACTCAAGCCGCGCGAACGCTCGGCCTCCAGCGCGAAGTCGATGATCAATATAGCATTTTTCTTGACGATACCGATCAACAGGAACACGCCGATCAGGGCGATGATGGAAAACTCCATGCGGAACAGCAGCAAGGCCAGCACGGCGCCCACCCCTGCCGACGGCAAGGTCGACAGCACGGTGACGGGGTGGATCAGGCTTTCGTACAGGATGCCCAGCACGATGTAAATCACCACGATGGCCGCCAGGATCAGCAGCGGCTGCTCCTTGTTGCTGTCCTGCGCGCTCTTGGCCGAACCCTGGAAGCTGCCGCGCACGTTGACGGGCATGCCGATTTCCGACTCCGCCTGGGCCACGGCGGCCTGCCCGTCGCTGAGCGGATAGCCGTCGGCCAGGTTGAACGACACGGTGGTGGCCAGTTCGCCGCCCTGGTGGTTGATCGACGTGGCCGTCGAGCTTTCCGCAAAGCTGCTGAACGAGGACAGCGGCACCATGTGCGCCAGGGTGGTCGACAGGGCCGAGCCGCTGGACGGGTCGCGCGCGGCCGTCGTGTTCGACGGCGCCGTGCTGGTGGTGGCCGCTGCCGTCGTACCGGTGGCGGCGACGGCCGCCGCATTCGACGCCGGCACGTACACGGAACGCAGCGCTTCCGGGCTTTGCGCATAGCCGGGCGCCACTTCCATGATCACGTGGTACTGGTTCAGCTCATCGTAGATGGTCGCCACCTGGCGCTGGCCGAAGCTGTTGTACAGCGCATTGTCGATGTCGCGCACCTGCACGCCCAGCTGCGTGGCGCGGTCCTTGTCGATGGAAACAAACGTTTCCACGCCGTTTTCCGCCTGGTCCGTGTCGACGTCGATCAGGGCTGGCTGCAGCTTCATCTGGTCGGCCAGTTTCGCCGCCCATTTTTTCAGGTCCGCCTGGTTGTCGCTGATCAGGGTGTACTGGTAGGTCGAATTGCTCGAGCGCCCGCCCATGCGCAAATCCTGCACGGGGTTGAGGAACAGCGAAATGCCCGTCACCTTGGCCAGCTGCGGACGCAGGCGGGCGATCACGGCCTGGCCCTTGTCCGTGCGCTGCGACGCCGGTTTCAGGTCGATGAACATGAAACCGCCCCCTGCCCGTCCGCCGCCCGTAAACCCGACGACGGTGGCGACGGCCGGATCGTCCTTGATGATGTCGACCAGCTGGCGCAATTTCCCCTGCATGGCCTGGAACGAGATGCTCTGGTCGGCGCGCATGCCGCCATTGATCTGGCCCGTGTCCTGCTGCGGGAAAAAGCCCTTGGGCGCGGCCGCGAACAGATACACGTTCAAGCCGACGACGAACACGAGGATGGTCATGACCAGCGCGGCGCTCGACAGGGCCCAGTCCAGGCAATGCTCGTAGACTGTCAGCATGCGCTCGAAACCCCGTTCGAACCAGCGCGCGACTCTGCCTGGCGGCTTGTGCTGCTGCCCGCTTTTCAGCAGCCAGGCGCACATCATCGGCGTGGTGGTCAGCGAAATGACGAGCGAAATCATCACGGCCGCCGACAAGGTCACGGCGAATTCGCGGAACAAGCGCCCCACCTGCCCGCCCATGAACAGCAGCGGGATGAAGACGGCCACCAAGGACAGGCTGATCGACAGCACGGTAAAACCCACTTCGCGCGCGCCCAGCAGGGCTGCCTTGAAGCGGTCCATGCCCGCCTCGATGTGGCGCTGCGTGTTTTCCAGCACCACGATGGCGTCGTCGACGACGAAGCCCGTGGCCACCGTCAGCGCCATCAGCGACAGGTTGTTCAGGGAAAAACCCAGCATGTACATCACGCCAAAGGTCCCAAGCAGCGAGACGATGGTGGCCACGGCCGGGATGATGGTGGCGCGCACGCTGCGCAGGAAGGCGCTGACCACCAACACGACGAGCACGATGGACAGGATCAGGGTGAACTCGATTTCATGCAAGGACGAGCGGATGGAATTGGTGCTGTCGGAGGCCACCTGCAGCTTGATGTCGCCCGGCAGCTGCGCCTGCAGTTGCGGCAGCAGCGCACGCACGCCGTCGACCGTGGCGATGACGTTGGCGCCCGGCTGGCGCGTGATCAGCACGATGACGGCCGGGTCGCCATTGAACAGGCCCAGGGTATTGTTGTTCTCCACCCCGTCCTGCACTTCGGCCACGTCGTCGAGGCGGATGGCGGCGCCGTCGCGCCAGGCCACGACCAGGCTGCGGTAGTCGGCGGCGCTGCGCCCGCCCGAAGCCGTCGCCGCGCCCGAATAGATCTGCAGGCTGCGCTCGTCGCCGGAAATGGCGCCCTTGGGCCGATTGGCGTTGCTGGCCTGGATGGCCGCGCGCACGTCTTCCATCGATACGCTGTAGTGATTGAGCTGGTAGGGCAGCAGTTCCACGCGCACGGCCGGCAGCGAGCCGCCGCCCAGTTCCACGTCGCCCACGCCCTTCACTTGCGCCACCTTCTGCTGCACCAGGTTCGACACGGCGTCGTAGATCTGGCCCGGCGTGCGCGTTTTCGACGTCAGCGCCAGGATGATCACGGGTGCATCGGACGGATTGGCCTTGCGGTAGGTCGGGTTGCTGCGCAAGGTGGCCGGCAAGTCCACGCGTGCGGCGGCAATCGCGGCCTGCACTTCGCGCGCGGCCGAATCGATCTTGCGGTTCAAGTCGAACTGCAGGTTGATGCGCGCCGAGCCCGTGCCCGACGACGACGTCATCTCGTTCACGCCCGAGATCACGCCCAGGCGCCGTTCCAGCGGCGTGGCCACCGACGTGGCCATGGTCGCGGGGCTGGCGCCGGGCAGGCTGGCGCTAACGGAAATGGTCGGATAATCGACCTGCGGCAGCGGCGAGACGGGCAGCACGAAGAAGGCGCCGATCCCCGCCAGCGCGATGCCGATGGTCAGCAGCACGGTGGCGATGGGACGCTTGACGAACGGTTCGGACAGGTTCACGCGGCGCTCCCCGCGTTATCGGCCGGCTTGTCCAGGTTCACCCCGGGTGTCTTGCGCGCGAAGCGCTGGCCCAGGCGGTCGAAGCCCAGGTAGATGACGGGCGTGGTAAACAGGGTCAGCACCTGGCTGACGATCAAGCCACCGAAGATGGCCAGGCCCAGCGGACGGCGCAACTCGGCGCCCTCGCCCCAGCCCAACATCAGCGGCACGGCCGCGAACAGGGCCGCCAGGGTCGTCATCAGGATGGGACGGAAGCGCAGCAGCGCCGCCTGGTGAATGGCTTCCTGCGGGCTTTTTCCTTCATCGCGTTCGGCTTCGATGGCGAAGTCGATCATCATGATGGCGTTCTTCTTCACGATGCCAATTAAAAGGATGATGCCGATGATGCCGATCACGCCCAGATCCTGCCCCGAGATCATCAGCGCCAGCAAGGCGCCCACGCCGGCCGACGGCAGGGTCGACAGGATCGTCAGCGGGTGGATATAGCTTTCGTACAGCACGCCCAGCACGATGTAGACGCAGACGACGGCGGCGAGAATGAGCCACAGCTGGTTCGACAGCGAGTTTTCATACGCGCCGGCCGCACCGAGGAAGGTCAATGTCACCGATGGCGGCAAGGCGATATCCTTGGCGGCCTGGCGGATGGCGTCGACGGCGCTGCCCAGCGCCACGCCCTGCGTCGTGTCAAAGCCGAGGGTCGTGGCCGGGTATTGCGCCACGTGCGTGATTTGCAGCGGCGCCTGTTTTTCGCTGACGCTGGCAAAGGCGGACAGCGGCGTCGACTTGCCGGAACCCGTGCGCACTTGCAGGTCCGACAGGTCGGACGGCGTCGTGACGATGCCCGGTTGTGCTTCCAGAATCACGCGGTACTGGTTGGTTTCCGTGAAAATCGTCGAAATGATGCGCTGGCCGAAGGCATTGTAGAGCGCGTCGTCGACGGTGGCCGTGGTGACGGACATGCGCGCGGCGCTGTCGCGGTCGATCGCCACGGTGACGGCGGCGCCCGTGGCGCCCGCGTCCGTGACGACGTTGCGCAACTGCGATTTCTCGCGCATGCGCGCGGCCAGCTTGCCTGCCCACTCGGTGACGGTGGCCGTGTCCGCCCCTTCGAGCGAGACGCGGTACTGGGTCGGGCCCGATTCCGCATCGATGGTCAGATCCTGCGTCGGCTGCAGGTACAGGGTCACGCCGGCCACCTTGGCCACGCGGTCGCGCAGGCGCTCCATGATCTCGTCCTGGCTGCCGCTGCGCGAGCGCTTCAGGTTGATCAGCATGCTGCCCGTGTGCAGCATCGTGTTGTTGGCCGCATCCACGCCGACGAGGGAACTCAGGGTATCGACAGCGGGGTCTTCCAGCAGAGCGCTGGCGGCGGCCTGCTGCAAGGTGGCCATGCGTTCGTACGAGACGGCTTGCGAGGTTTCGATGCGCGCCTGCAGCTGGCCCGTGTCCTGCGTGGGGAACAGGCCCTTTGGAATGGTGATGTACAACACCACCGTCAGCAGCAAGGTGGCCAGGGCCACCAGCAGGGTCAGTCCCTGGCGTTTCAGCACCCACACGAGCGCATGGTCGTACTGCACGATCACACGGTCGAGGAAAGCCTGGATGCGCTGGCCCGTGGCGCTGATCTTTTCATCGGCGTGGCTTTTCAGCCAGCGCGCCGACATCATCGGCACCAGGGTCAGCGAGACCACGGCGGAAATCAGGATCGTGATGGCCAGGGTCATGGCAAATTCGCGGAACAGGCGGCCCACCACGTCGCCCATGAACAGCAGGGGAATCAGCACGGCGATCAATGACACCGTCAGCGAGATGATGGTAAAGCCGATCTGCGACGCGCCCTTCAGGGCGGCGGCCATCGGCGTTTCGCCCTCCTCGATGTAGCGGGCGATGTTTTCGATCATGACGATGGCGTCATCGACGACAAAGCCCGTGGCGATCGTCAGGGCCATCAAGGACAGGTTGTTCAGGCTGTAGCCGAGCAAATACATGACGCCGCAGGCGCCGATCAGCGAGATCGGCACGGACAGGCTGGCGATCACCGTGGCGCGCAGGCTGTGCAAAAAGGCGAAGATCACCAGCACCACCAGCAGCACGGACAGCAGCAGTTCCATTTCCACGTGCTCGACCGAGGCGCGGATGCCCGTCG
Organism: Janthinobacterium sp. 67; assembly: GCF_002797895.1. Lineage (NCBI taxonomy): Bacteria > Pseudomonadati > Pseudomonadota > Betaproteobacteria > Burkholderiales > Oxalobacteraceae > Janthinobacterium > Janthinobacterium sp. 67. Next base: position 2,116,601 of record NZ_PGES01000001.1, read on the forward strand.
TGCGGTCGCTCAGCACGTCGAGCTTCATGGCCGCCGGCAGGCTGGCCTGCAGGTCCGGCAGCAGGGCCTTGATGGCGTCGACCGTCTTGATGACGTTGGCGCCGGGCTGGCGCTGCACGTTCAGGATGATGGCCGGCTGCTTGCCCGACCAGGCGCCCAGGCGTGTGTTTTCCGCGCTGTCGACGACGTTCGCCACGTCGGACAGGCGCACAGGCGCGCCATTTTTATAGGTGATGATCAGGCGCTTGTAGTCTTCCGCCGTCACCAGCTGGTCGTTGGCGTTGATGGTGAACGAGCGCGTGGGACCGTCGAAACTGCCCTTGGCGCTGTTGACGTTGGCCGCCGCGATGGCCGTGCGCAGGCTGTCGAGACCCAGGCCGTACGACGCCAGCAATTTGGTGTCGCCCTGGATGCGCACAGCCGGGCGCTGGCCGCCCGACAGCGAGACGAGGCCCACGCCGTTGACCTGGCTGATCTTGAGCGCCAGGCGCGTGTTGACGATGTTCTGCACCTGCGTCAGCGGCATCGTGTCCGACGTGATCGCCAGGGTCAGCACGGGCGCGTCGGCCGGGTTGATCTTCGCGTACACGGGCGGCGCCGGCAAGTCGGTCGGCAGCAGGGAGCCGCCCGCGTTGATGGCCGCCTGCACTTCCTGCTCGGCCACGTCGAGGGTCTGGCCCAAGGTGAATTGCAGGGTGATGATGGAGACGCCGGCCGCGCTGGTGGAACTCATGCGCTGCAAGCCCGACATCTGCCCGAACTGGCGCTCCAGTGGCGCCGTCACGGTCTGCCCCATCACTTCGGGGCTGGCGCCCGGGTACAGGGTCTGCACCTGGATGGTGGGGAAGTCCACCTGCGGCAAGGCGGCCAGCGGCAGGAACTTGAAGCCGACCAGCCCCGCCAGCACGATGGCCAGCATCAGCAGCGCCGTGGCGACGGGGCGCTTGATGAATGGCGTCGATGGACTCATTGCGCCGCGCCCTTCGCTGGCGCCGTGGCTGGCGCGCTTGCTGGCGCCGATGCGGCCGATGCGCTGGCCGCGCCATCAGCGTGCTGGCGGCGGTGGCGGCGTTCGCCGTTGCCTGCCCCCGCGCCACCGGCGCCGCCCATGGCCGGCTTGTCGCCCGCCAAGGTGACTTTCGCGCCTTCCTTCAGGCGGTCGGCGCCTTCCGTGATGACTTGCTCGCCCGCTTCCAGGCCGGCACGGATTTCCACCATGTCGGTGGTGGCCTGGCCCCGCGTGACCATGCGCACGGTGACGGTTTTATCCGTTTTCAGCACATACACGAAGTCGCCGTTGTTACTGTGGCGCAGGGCCGTGACGGGCACCAGCACGGCGCCCGTGATGTTGCCCAGTTCCAGGCGCACGTTGACGAACTGGCTGGGGAACAGCGCCATCTTGTCATTCGTGTAGCGGGCCTTGGCGCGCACGGTGCCCGTCTGCACGTCGACCTGGTTGTCGAGCGCCGTCAAGCTGCCCTTGTCCAGGGTATGCGTGCGGGTGCGGTCCAGCGCCAGCGCCGCCAGCGCCGCGCCGCCATTCAGGCGCTCCTGGATGGTCTGCACTTTATCCTGCGGCACGGAGAATTCCACGTCGATGGGCGAGAGCTGCGTCACCACCACCACGCCGCCCGCGTCGCTGGTGCTGACCAAATTGCCGATGTCGACCACCTTCAGGCCCGCGCGGCCGCTGATCGGCGACACCACCTTGGTGTAGCCGAGGTTCAGCCTGGCCGTGCCTTCGGCCGCGCGGTCCGTCATCACCGTGCCTTCCAGCTGTTTCACCAGGGCGGCCTGCGTATCGACGTCCTGGCGCGCGATGGAATCCTGGCCCAGCAAAGTCTGATAGCGTTTCAGGGTCAGGCGCGCATTTTCCAGCTGCGCTTCATCGCGCTGGCGCTGGCCCGTGGCCTGCATCAGCGCCATCTCGAACTGGGCCGGGTCGATCTGCGCCACCACCTGGCCCGCCTTGACCATGCCGCCTTCCTTGAATTTCAGCTCCTTCAAAATGCCCGACACTTGCGGGCGCACCGTCACGGTGGACGCGGCAGTCACCGTGCCCAGCGCATCGAGCACCACGGGCAAATCGGATTTCACGGCCGTGGCCACGCCCACGGTGGTCGAGGGCGCGCCACGGCGCCCGCCGGGGCCACCTGGCCCGCCAGCACCGCCTGGGCCTCCCATGCCTGGACCGCCCTTGGCGCTGGTGCCCGAGTGGGTCAGGTACCAGGCGCCGCCCCCCAGCGCAGCCATCACGGCCAGCGCGATGACCGTGCCGACGATTTTCGAACGACGGCTGCGCCGCGGGGTATTGGGTGTAGTCTGCGAATCCATCGCTTATCCTTGTCTAGGCCGCTGGCACGGCGAGTCTGTGGTGCCGGCCGAGGTGACACACTCAGGCCGGACGACCGTTTTTCGGGTTGTTTCGGTAAAAAGCCGGGGGAGTCAAGAGCTGAAAGTCAGCTGAAAAAACATCGCTCCCCAAGGTGAAATGACTCTAGCATAGTCATGTAACTGTTTCATTTCTGCTTGAAACAATTACACACAGCCAGGCGGACATGGGAGGATCAGGCGGGCCGGCAGGCGGGCCGCCCCTGTGGGGGAACGGTGGAAAAATCAGGCTTGCGGGGCGCCGCGCCCCGGCACCAGGCGCGTGCGGGCGACTCGCATGCAGATACAAACTCGCTACAAATCTCCCGCCAGCCGGCTTGACCTGGGGCCAGGCTGGCCGTTACTGCAAGGTCATGCCGAGGATGACATCCTGGTAGTCGGTGCGGCCCACGCGGAAGGTGCGCCGGCCCAGCTGCGCAAAGCCGCAGCGCGTGTAAAACGCCAGCGCATCGTGGTTTTCCGCATATACGCCCAGCAGCACGCGCCCTGCCCCGCTGGCGCGCGCCTGCTCCAGGGCCGCTTGCATCAGACGCTGGCCCACGCGCTGGCCCTGGAAGCGGTGCAGCAGGTAGATGCGCTTGATTTCCAGGTCATTCGGGCGCGGGTCCGCCACCGGCAGGCCGGCGGGGCTGAGCACCAAGTAGCCGACGGGCGCGCCGCCCGGCGTGGCCTCGGCCAGCCACAAGCGCATGACCGGCAGCGCCAGCCAGTCGCGGTACAGCTGCACGTCGTGCTGGCGCTGGCAATGGGCGATGACGTCGGCGCCGTCGAGGATGCCGGCGAACGCCTCGAGAAAAGTGGCTTGCCCCACCAGGGCCAGCGCTGCTTCGTCGCCCTTGACGCAGGGGCGGATGGTGATCGCCGTGTCAGTGTCTGCATTCATGTCGCTTGCCATGCCTTACCCCTTTTGCATGGGGTCGGACCCGGCGGGTCCGACCCCGGCCCTCTGCCTTACTTGCCGCCCAAAGGCACCTCGCACAGGCAGTGCGTGAGGGCCATGAACGGTTTATGTTCGCGCGTGATGCCCGACAGCCAGGAGAGGTCCTGCGCCATGCCCAGCGCCGCGTCGGCCGGCAAGCCGGTGCTGGCCAGGCCCAGCTTCACGTGTTCGCCCAGTCCCAGCGAAGCCATGGCCTTGGAGCCGAACATGCCGATCAAGCGGTCCACGTTCGACGTTTCCTGCTCCAGGTAGGTCACGCGGTAGTCGGTGCCCAGCTTGGCGCGCTTGGCCGCCGAGGCCAGCGCATCGCCATAGCTGCCGATGCGGTCGACCAGGTTGCGCTCTTTTGCCTGCAAGCCCGTCCAGACGCGGCCCTGCGCCACTTCGTTGATTTTCTCGGGCGTCGTCTTGCGCGCCTTGGCGGCCAGGCTCAGGAAGTCGCCATACACGTGGTTGATCGAACCCTGGATCACTTCGGCGAAGCGGGGGTCGAGCGGACGCAATGGGTTGCCCGCGTCGGCCAGCCACGTGGTCGGCGAACCGGCCGTGTGGATGCCCAGCTTTTCCACCACCTTGTCGGCCGTCGGCAAAATCGCGAACACGCCGATGGAACCGGTGATGGTGGCCGCGTCGGCGATCACTTCATCGGCCGAGGTGCTGATCCAGTAGCCGCCCGAAGCGGCCACGTTGCCCATCGAGACGACCACGGGTTTGCCGGCGGCGCGCGTCAATTCCAGTTCGCGGCGTATCAGTTCCGAGCCGAAGGCGCTGCCGCCCGGCGAATCGACGCGCAGCACGACGGCCTTGATCGATTTGTCTTCGCGCGCCTGGCGAATCAGGCGCGAGGTGGACAGGCCGCCGATGGCGCCCGGTGGCGCGATGCCGTCGCCGATTTCACCGGAGGCGATGACCACGCCGACGGCGTCGCCGACGTGCACGGGGCGCAGGCGCGCCAGGTAATCGGTGTAGTTCACCTGGCGGAAGTTCGTGCCTTCCGTGTTCTTTGCGCCGCGCGCCATCATGAACTGGCGCAGTTCATCGCGCGTTTTCAGGCCGTCGACCAGCTTGCCATTGAGCGACAGCTTGGCGATGTCGCCACCGGCGGCCGTCATCATGGCGGGCAGATTGTCGATCGTTTGCATGATGGCACCGGCCGGCAGCTTGCGCGATTTTTCCACGTCCGTCGTGTAGGTGGTCCACAGGCCGTTGTTCAGGTAGCGGTCCGCTTCGGCCGCCGCTTCAGACGGGCCGTTGGCGATGAAAGGCTCGGCCGCGCTTTTGTACGTGCCCACTTTCAGCAGGTTCACCGTCACGCCCACCTTGTCGAGCGCATCGCGGTAGTAATTGCGGTAGCGGCCAAAGCCTTCGAGCATGACGCCGCCCATCGGGTGCAGGAATACCTCGTCGGCCTTGGCCGCCACCAGGTACTGGCGCTGGTTGTAGCTCGAACCCCAGGCCGTCACTTTCTTGCCCGTGGCGCGGAAGCGCTCCACGCCGGCCGCCACTTCGCGCAGCGAAGCGAGACCGCCGCCCTGCAATTCGTCGAGCAGGATCACCATGGAACCGATGTTCTGGTCCTTGGCGGCAGTGTCGAGCACCGCCAGCACGTCGCGCAGCTGCACGCTTTTCTTGACTTCGCCGCTGACGTTGGCCAGCACGGCTTCGCGCACGCCGCCCGGGGTTTCTTCGACGAGCGGGCCTTGCAAGTCCAGCACCAGGGTGGTCTTTTCCGCCAGGGGCTTGGCGCCGCCGCCAAAGATGGCGATCAGGATGGCGATGACGATCAGCAGGAAAATCAGATTGATGACCGCGCGGCGGGTGGCGTCAAGCGCGCGCCAGAATGCGCCGAAACCGCGGCGCAGCGGCGGGAAGGGGTTAAGTGACATTGATGCTCCGTGAGGTTGTGTACCTAAAGGAAACCAATATAACTGAAAATGGCGCGAATCGTCTTATTTTGACAACTGTACCTGCCCTTTGGCCTGCACCGGCGCCGGCGTGGAAACGAGGAACAGGCCTGCCAGCACCAGGGCGCCATTCAGGATCAGCAATTCCAGGCCGATGCGGTAATGTTGGAACAGCAGCGCCTGCTCCTGCTCGACCAGTGCGCACAGCAGCGGCCCTGCCACGGCCACCAGCGGTACCCAGCGGTCGCGCACGCCGCGCCGGCTCAGCAAGCCGAAGGCGAACAGGCCGAGCAGCGGACCATAGGTATAACTGGCCAGCTTGAGGATCACGCCTATCATGCTGGGGTCGTCCAGCCACTTGAAGGCCATGATCAGGATCAAAAACAGGGCGGCAAACCCCAGGTGGACACGGCGGCGCCAGCGCATCTGCGCGGCCGGATTCAAGTCCGCCCGCCGCTGCACGCCGAGGATATCGATGCAGAACGTGGACGTGAGCGCCGTCAGCGCCCCGTCCACGCTGGGAAACAGGGCGGAAATGAGGGCGATAAAGAAGATCAGCTGCACGACGGCAGGGAAATGCCCGAGCACGACAGCGGGAAACAGTTTGTCGCCCGTGGCCGTCACGCCGGCCAGCGGCGCATACAGGTGCAGCAAGCCGCCGAGGAACAGGAACAGCAGCAGCACACCCGTGAGCACCACGGTCAGGCTGAGCATGTTCTTTTGCGAATCGCGCAAGGTCCGCACGGAGATATTCTTTTGCATCATTTCCTGGTCCATGCCCGTCATGGCGATCGTGATGAACATGCCGGCCACGATGTGCTTCCAGACATAGGCGGGGCTGTCCGGGTCGACGATAAAGATGCGCGTGAGGCCTTGCGCGCGCATGCGCTCGAGGCTGTCGACTAGGGACAGGTCCATCTCGCGCAATAAAAACACGCTGCAGATGACGAGACCGGCCAGCATGCACGCCGTTTGCAGGGTATCGGTCCAGACGATGGTTTTCACGCCGCCTTCATACGTGTAGAGCAGGATCAGCAGCAGCACGGCGCAGGACGTCAGCCAGAACGGCACGCCCAGGCTGTCGAGGATGGTCGCTTGCAGGATATTGACCACCAAGTACAGCCGCGCCGTGGCGCCCAGCAGCCGCGACACGATGAAAAACGCCGCACCGCTCTGGTAGGAGCGCCGTCCCAGGCGCAGTTCAAGGTAGCGGTAAATCGAGGTCAGCTGCAGCCGGTAGTACAGCGGCAGCAAGATGAAGGTGATGGCCAGGTAACCGAGCACATAGCCGATCATCAGCTGGATGTAGCCGAAACCGTTGCTGCCCACGGCGCCAGGCACGCTGATGAAGGTCACGCCCGTGAGTGTCGTGCCCACCATGCCGAAGGCCACCAGCATCCAGTTGCTGTTCTTGTTACCGATGAAAAAACTGTCGTTGGTGGCGTGGCGCGAGGTGCGCCATGCCACGCCCAACAGGATCAGGAAATACGCGAAGACGACGGCAAACAGGATGAGGGGCGACATGGACGTTGCGCTGGCGGCAAAGAGGAACAGGGGCAGCAATATACAACAAAGCGTACAGCAATGCCCCCGGTCAATCAGGCATCAGCAGCCGCTGCGTTTCACGCGCTCCACTTCCAGGCCGAACCACGGACGCAGGCGCGTGCCGACGACGTTGCCCAGGAAAGCGCAGACCAGCCACAGCCAGCCGTGCAGGCTGCCCGAGATGATGCCGCTGAAGTAGGCGCCGATGTTGCAGCCGTAGGCCAGGCGCGCGCCGTAGCCGAGCAGCAAGCCGCCGACGATGGCGGCAATGATCGAGCGGCGCGGGATGCGCCACACGGGCGCATAGCGGCCGGCCAGCGCCGCCGCCAGCATGGCGCCCAGCACGATGCCGATGTCCATCACGGACGTCTTGTCTTGCGTCAGCGGCGCGGCCAGCGCGGCCGCGTTGGCCTTGGTCGACCAGTAAGCCCAGCTGGCCGTGTCGATGCCGACCACGGACGCCGCTTTCGCGCCCCACAGCGCAAACGCGGACGTCACGCCCCACGGCTTGCCCGACAGCGCCAGGGTGGCGAAGTTCAGCACGACGAGGGCGACGGCGCCCGCCACCAGCGGCCACGGGCCGTGCAGCCAGGGCGAGGCCTGTGCCGGGCGCAATGGCGTGGCGACCAGCTTGCCATGGCGGCGTTTTTCAACGAAGACCGTGATGGCGGCGATCAGCGCGAAGACGATCCAGTTCAGCGCCAGCGCGGGCACCAGGCCCAGGCTGGTGACAATGGAAATGGGCTGGAGTTGCGGCAGCGCCGTCCAGAACGGCATGTGCGCCGTGCCGATCACCGAGCCGATAATAAAAGCGGCCAGCGTGATGAGCATGCGCGTGCTGCCCCCGCCCACCGTGTACAGGGTGCCGGACGCGCAACCGCCGCCCAGCTGCATGCCGATGCCGAAGATGAAGGCGCCGAAGATCACCGAGGTGCCGGCGGGAGACACGAGGCCCGCGACGGGCGTGCCGAACAAAGTGCCGGCCGACAGCGCAGGGAAGAACAGCGCCACGCCCACGGCCAGCATCAGCATTTGTGCGCGCAAGCCGTCGCCGCGCCCATCGGCAATGAAAACGCGCCAGGCGGACGTAAAACCGAAGGCCGCGTGATACAGGGTGACGCCGAGCAAGGCGCCCACCACGTACAGCGCGGCCTGCTTGATGCCAACGCTCTGCGCCAGATACCAGGCGCCTAGCACGATGAGCAACAGGGCGACGCCCAGCGGTTTCGGATTGATGGCGGCGCGCAGGCGCAGCGGTGAGATTGCTGTATCGGACATGGGGAGTATGGGCGAGAAAAAGGTAAGCACATTGTAAACCCTACTCTCGCCCGTGCCAGCAACTTGCTTGCAGATCAAGCCAGCTTAGTGCCCCACCGCATGGATCGACTTTTCACCGCCAGCCCGTACGGGAATCGGGTGCAAACGATCCAGCCGGCCGCTCAAGGCCGTCAAGCCGAAGGCACCGAGCACGACGAGCGCGCCGATCCAGCCCGTGTGCACGAGGCCCAGGTGTTCGACGATCAGGCCGCCGCCCCAGGCGCCGCCGGCGATGCCCAGATTAAAAGCGGCGATGTTCAGGCCCGAGGCCACGTCCACGGCGCGGGGCGTGAAATGTTCGGCTTGCTGCACGACATACACTTGCAAACCGGCCACGTTACCGAAGGCCACGGCGCCCCACAGCAGCACGGTGATAACGACGAGCACCGGATGCGGCGCCGTGAAGGTCAGCAACAGCAAAACAAAGGCCAGCAGCAAAAAGATCAGTTTCAGGGCGCGCACTGGGCCGCGCTTGTCGGCAAGCTTGCCGCCCCAGATATTGCCGAACGCCACGGAGATACCGTACACGAGCATCACCACGCCCACGGCGCCGGCGCTGAAGCCCGACACTTGCTGCAGGATCGGCGCCAGGTAGGTAAAGGCGATGAAGGAGCCGCCGTAGCCGACGGCCGTCATCGCGTACACGAGCAGCAGGCGCGGCTGGCCCAGCACCTGCACTTGCTGCAGCAGGGACGCCGGTTTGCTGTGGGCGATGGTCGACGGCACGTACAGCAGGCTGCCGATGAACGCCACCAGGCCCAGCGCCGAGACGGCGAGGAAGGTTTCGCGCCAGCCGAAATGCTGGCCGATGAAGGTGCCCAGCGGCACGCCCGTCACCAGGGCCACGGTCAAGCCCGTAAACATGATGGCAATCGCGCTGGCCGCCTTGTCTTTCGGCACCAATGACGTGGCGATGGTCGAGCCGATCGAGAAGAACACGCCATGCGCCAGCCCCGTCAGGATGCGGGCGACGACGAGGGTTTCGTAGCCCGGTGATTTCCACGCCAGCAAGTTACCCAGGGTGAACAAAACCATCAGCGACAACAGCAGGGTCTTGCGGGGGATCTTGCCCGTCAGTGCCGTCAGCACGGGCGCGCCGACGGCCACGCCCAGCGCATACAGGCTGACCAGCAGGCCGGCCGACGGCAGGTTGACGCCCAGGTCGGCGGCGATGGTGGGCAACAGCCCGACGATGACAAACTCGGTGGTTCCGATGGCAAATGCGCTGAGGGTCAGCGCGAGCAAGGCAATGGGCATGGCAAACTCCGATCAATGATGTTGGCATGCAGTATCGGGGTTTTCTTTATTCCGAAAAATACCTCATTGGGCAGAAGATACTTGCGCACAGCTCAACAATGCGATGGTCTGCTACACTGGCCGCATCAACACGGAGTCACCACCATGAATTCAGAAAAACTGGCGCTGCTGCTCACGCGCGAAATGCCATATGGGAAGTATCAGGGACGGCTGCTGGCCGATTTGCCGGGCCACTACCTGGGCTGGTTCGCGCGCGAGGGCTTTCCCTCGGGCGAACTGGGCAGTTTAATCGCGCTCATGTACGAGCTCGACCACAACGACTTGCGCAGCTTGCTCGACCCGCTGCGCACGCCTCAAAACCGGCCGCGTTCATAAGGCCGCGCCAAACCGCTCCACCACGAAATCGACGAAGCTGCGCAGCTTGGACGACATGCGCCGGTCGCGCAGATAGATCAGATGCAAGGGCCGGCTGGGCGGCGTGTAGCCGTGCAGCAAGCGTACCAGACGGCCATCGGCGATATCCTGTGACAGCATAATCTCGGGCAACATGACGATCCCCATGCCGGCCAGCGCCGCCCGCCGCAAGCCTTGCGCGCTGTCGACCCGCATCCGGCCCGCAATCGGCACGCTGATGTCGCCCTGCGGCCCCGTCATGCGCCAGGATGGCTGCGTCGAACGCCACTCGGAGCGTGAGGAATAGGCATAGGCCAGGCAATTGTGCTGCGCCAGATCCTCGGGCCGCCGCGGCTCGCCGTGCTGCGCCAGATACGCCGGTGCGGCGCACAGCATCAGTTGATACGGCGCCAGCGGGCGGGCCACCAGGTCGGCCCCGTGCTGGTCGCCAAGGTTGCCGAGGCGGATAGCCGCCTCGAAGCCATCCTCGGCCAGGTCCACCACGGTGTCCGTGATGACCACATCGATATCGACCTTGGGATAGCGCGCCGTATAGTCGGCAAGCGCGGGGATCAGCCGTTCCGTGCCGAATGTCGCGGAGGCGGTCACGCGCAGCCTCCCCTTGGGGCTGCTTTGCGTTTCCAGCGCCAGCGCCTCGGCATCGCCGACGAGGCCGAGGATCTCCATGCAGCGTTCGTAATACGCCTTGCCGAATTCCGTCAGGTGCTGGCGCCGCGTGGTGCGGTTGATGAGGCGCGTGCCGAGATGCTCCTCCAGCGCCTGCAAATGATTGCCGACCATCGTGGGCGACAGCTCGCATTGCGCCGCCGCGGCCGTCAAGCTGCCCGTATCGACGACACGGATAAAGATGGTCATCGCCTTGAAGATATCCATTATCAATATTTTCTAGGTAGTCAAACAATAAAAATCCAGTTTATCTAATTTTTCAAGGCAATACAATGAGAGCGGAACCAGTCGGCGTTTTTCGCGACGACTCCCATCAACCAGAGCACTCTCTTCGGGACTTCCTCCTCATGCCTACCCTGACACCGCGGCACACCTTATCGCCACGCCTGACCCTGTTCGCCACCAGCCTGGGCTTCGTGCTCGTCATCCTCGACGTCACGGTCGTCAACGTGGCGCTGGAACGCATCCAGGCATCGCTGGGCACCGACGTGACCGGCTTGCAGTGGATCATCAACGCCTACACCCTGGTCTTTGCCAGCCTGCTGCTGACGGCCGGCGCCATCGGCGACCGTTACGGCGCCAAGCGCATCTTCATCATGGGCTTTGCCCTGTTTACCGTGGCATCGCTGGCCTGCGGCATGGCAGACACCATCGGCGCCCTGATTGCCGGCCGGGTCGCCCAGGGCGCGGGGGCGGCGCTGTGCGTGCCCGCCTCGCTGGCCTTGCTGAGCGCCAGCTTTCCGGAAGCGGCCGCGCGTGCGCGCGCCGTGAGCATCTGGGCGGGCGTGGGCGGACTGGCGCTGGCGGCCGGGCCCGTGGTGGGCGGCATCATGGTCGACCGTTTCGACTGGCCCAGCATTTTCCTGCTCAACCTGCCGCTGGGGCTGGTCGGCATCTGCGTGACCCTGGCCTACGCGCCATCGGGTTCAAAGTCAGCGGGACGGGGCCTGGACCTGGGCGGGCAAGCGCTGGCGATTCTCGCGCTGGGCGGACTCACCCTCGGTTTTATCGAAAGCGGCGCACTGGGCTGGACGCACCCGCTGGTGCTGTCCGGTTTTGCCTGCTTCGTCGTGGCCGGCGCCCTGTTCATCCTGGTCGAAGCGCGGGGCGCCGACCCGATGCTGCCGCTTGCCTTGTTCCGCTCGCCGGTGATGAGCGCTTCCTGTGCCGTCGGACTACTCACCAACTTCGCCTACTACGGCCTGATGTTCGTGCTCAGCCTGTTCTTCCAGACGACCAAGGGGTATACGCCCTTGATGACCGGGCTGGCTTTCCTGCCGATGACGGCGCTGGTCACGCTCGCCAATCTGCTGTCTGGCCGGCTGACGGCGCGCTACGGCCCCCGCCTGCCCATGGTGATGGGGCAAGCGCTGGCCGCCTGCGGTTATCTGGCGCTGGCCGGCATTGGCGCGGCCACGCCGTATGGCGTCATCGTCGGCCCGCTGCTGGCGGCCGGGGTCGGTGTCGCGCTGACGGTTCCCGCCATGACGACGGCCGTACTCGCCACTGCCGACAGGCAGCGCACGGGGATCGCCTCTGGCGCGTTGAACGCCGCGCGCCAAACGGGCGGCGTGATCGGCGTCGGAGTGTTCGGCTCGCTGGTCGCTGGCGGCGCGGCACACCTGCTGGCCGGCATGCATGTCGCGCTGCTACTGGCCGGTATCGCACTCGGCATCGGCGCCCTCATCAGTTTTGGCCAGATCAAGGCACGCTAGTTGCCTGCCCTGCCACGCTTAAAACTCGCGCACTTTCTTTGCCAGCATGGCGCTGAACTCGCCATTTTCCACGAGCTTGTGCAGCTCGCTGGCGCCGCCGATGAGCACGCCGTTGACAAAGACCATGGGAAACGTCGGCCAGCCCGTCCACATTTTCAGGGCATTGCGGCGGTGCCACTGGCTCACATAACTGCCGTATTGCAGATACTGGTAGGGCGTGCCCAGCACGTCGAGGATCTTGCGCGCCTTGCGCGGAAACGGATTGAGCGCCATGCCGACCACCACCACCTGGTGCGCGGCGATGGCCGCCCGCACCTCGCGCACGATGTCCTGGTGCTTGCTGCCGATCAGGGGGCGGGCGGCGGGATGGATCTGGGCTTGGTCGAGGATGGCGCGGGTCATGAAAGTCCTGGGGTCAGTGGCACGTGGCGTGCGGATCCACGCATTGTGCCACGCACACAGGCCGGCGTGGGCTACACTGCACCCCATCTCCCCTTCGCGTCAAATTCGCGTCAAATATATGCAAGCAATACCTCCCATGCCTGAATGCCGCAGCCGCCGCCTGCTCGGCACTCTTCTGCTGGCGACCTGCTGTGCCAGCGCCGCTGCCGATCCCGGACTTGAAAGCGGTCTGATCCACGCGCTGCACCTGAAAAAGGGCACGACGGAACGAGTCGGCACTTCCGGCAAGGCGATCCAGGCTTACGTGCGCGAAGGCTACATCGGCAAACGCCCCGACCAGCGCTTCGACTACACCGATTACTACCTGCTGAAGAAACCGGCCAGCTTCATGGGACATGAACTGGTGCTCATCGAAGAGGAATACATCACGCAGTACATAGGCTGCTGCGTGAGCCCCGGCGCCGGCGTGACGGTGAAGGTGCGCGGCAACACGCAGAACCTGCAAGCGTTCGCCAGCGCCCAGCGCTGCACCCTGACCGACCCCGTCGATGTGCAACATGCACTGAGCGAAGTCGCCATCAAGGCGCGGCTGCCCAAGGGCCATTACGCCTCATTGAGTTGCCGCGAACGCGATGCCGAGCGCGAAGAGTAGCAAGTCCTACCCCAGCGGCACGTGCAAGCCCATCTTCAGGCAAGTCAATGCCACCGAGGTGCGGTAGCGGCGGATATTGTCGTCGCCACCGAACAGGCGCTCCGTCAGCGCCTCGTATTCGGCCATGCTGCTGGCGGTAATGATCAGCAGGTAATCGGCCTCGCCCGTAATCCCGTAGCACTGCTGGATGGCAGGCTCGGCCATGATGCGCGCGCGCATGCCTGCCGTGCGCTGCGGGTGTTCGTCGTGCAGATGCACTTCCACCGTCAGGATCAGGGGGCGGCCCACGCGGCTTGCGTCGAGCACGGCCACTTCCTTGCGGATCACCCCGCTCTCGCGCAGGCGGCGGATGCGCCGCTGCACGGCCGGCGCCGACAGATGCACGGCCTGGGCGATTTCGCGCTGCGAAGTCGTGTTATCGCGCTGCAAGATGTCGAGGATGGCCAGGTCGAAGGTATCGAGCGTGATGGAATGCGTGAGCGAAAGTTGCGTCATGAAGGTCAAAATGCAGTGCAAAACTCGGATCAGACACAATAAACTTTCGCTATTCCGATATCAAGCCTTTTATCACCATGCCATTACGCCGCTATTCTTCCTTGATTCCCCTGCTGGCCATCCTCGGCTCCGTCACCTGCCTGGGACTGGGCACGTCATGGGCCAAGCACAGCCTGTTTCCGCTCGTGGGCGCCCAGGGCACGACGGCCGTGCGCGTGGGCTTTTCCGCGCTGCTGCTGTTGCTGTTCTGGCGCCCGTGGCGCTGGCAGCTGAGCCGCGCCGACCTGCGCACGGTGGCCCTGTACGGCGGGGCGCTGGGCTTGACCAACCTGTGCTTCTACATGGCCTTGCGCACGATCCCGTTCGGCATCGCCGTGGCGATCGAGTTTTCCGGCCCGCTGGCGGTGGCCCTGCTGGCTTCGCGCCGTCCGCTCGACTTCGTCTGGGTGGCCCTGGCCGTGGCGGGACTGGCGCTGCTGCTGCCGCTCGGCCACGACGTCAGCAAGCTCGATCCCACGGGCGTGCTGTTCGCCCTGGGCGCGGCCGTCTGCTGGGCCTCCTACATCGTCTTCGGCAAGCGCGCCAGCCATCTGCATGCGGGCCATTCCGTGTCACTGGGCCTGGCCATGGCCGCGCTGGTGGTCGTGCCCGTGGGCGTGCTGCACAGCGGCGCCGCCCTGCTCTCGCCTGTCGTGCTGGGCGAAGGCCTGGGCGTGGCCCTCATTTCCAGCGCCATCCCGATCTCGCTGGAAATGGTGGCCCTGAAGCGGCTGACGCCGCAAGCGTTCGGCATCATGAGCAGCATGGAGCCGGCCGTCGCCGCCATGCTCGCGTACATCCTGCTCGATGAACGGCTTGGCGCCGGGCAATGGCTGGCGATTGCCATGATCATGGCCGCGTCGATGGGCAGCTCGTACATGGCGCAGCGCCAGAAGCGCGGTGCGCCGGCGCTCAGGCCCGGATATGAATCGTGAAGCGGGCGCCGCCCAGCGGCGAGTCGTCGATGGCGATGGCGCCGCCGTGCAGCGCGACGGCCCTGGCGGCGATCGCCAGTCCCAGGCCGTGGCCGGCGGCCGCATGGTCCTGTTCGCGGGCCAGGCGATAGAACGGGGCGAATACCTGTTCGCGCTGGCCGGCGGGAATGCCGGGGCCATCATCCTCGATCACGATGCGCAGCGCATCGCCTTCGCGCACGGCCGACAGCGCGATGCGCGCGGTGGCATATTTGGCCGCGTTGCCAAGCAGGTTGCCGATGGCGCGCGCCAGCAGGCGGGGATCGCCGCGCAATTCGCCCAGGTCATCGGCGATGCCCGAGTCCACTTGCCGCGGCAGGAGGGCCGCCATGCAGTCGCGCAGCAAGGGCGCCACGGCAAACGGCTGGCGCGGCAAGGCTTGCGCGTGATCGAGCTGCATCAGGCCCAGCAATTCGTTGACCAGCGTTTTCAATTCCCCGACATCGGCGCCCATGGCGTCGATGCGTCGACGCAGGGCCGGGTCAAGCCCCCCATGCCGTTCGTCCAGCAGCGCCAGGCCGAATTCCAGCCGCGCGATCGGCGTGCGCAATTCGTGCGACACCGACAGCAGCAAATGCCGGCGCGCTTCCAGCAGGGCGCCGATGCGCTCGGCCATCTCGTTGATGCGGCCGGCCAGCGGCGCGATGCTCGACGCCGGCTTGACCTGCGCCCGCGCCGCCAGGTCGCCTTGCCCGAAATCGTCGGCCATGCGCGACAGCGCGGCCAGGCCGCCCCCGTGTGCGCGCGTCCACCAGCCCAGCGGCAGCAGCAGGCATAGCGCGATGACGGCAAAGCGGATCGCCTCCATGCGCAGGGCCTGGCCGACGTCGATGGGCAGGTTTTGCGCGTGGAGCACATCGTCCTCGCTGCCGGCATAGCGCGCGCCCGTGGCGTCCACGCGGCGATAGAAAGCCTTGCCGCCCACGTCCATCACGACGGCGCCCCGCAGCAGCTGCGCGCGCGCCTCGGCAGGCAGCGCCGGCAGCACGGCGGACAAAGGCTGGAGCTCCAGCGCGACGTCCGACACTTCGCGCACCTTGTTCAGGCGCGGCAGCCATTCGTCGGCGGGCGCCTGGTCGATGTACTGCTCCAGCAGGAAGATCTGGCCGGCGGCCTGGTCGCGCGCGATGTGCTCGAGCGGATCGCCGAACAGGCGGCTGAAGGTGAAGTAAATGACGCAGCTGGCCAGCGCGATGGCCAGCACCACCAGCAGCGCGAAACGCCAGAAAAGACGGTTCATTCCCAGGCGGAGGGCGTGAGCAGATAGCCTTCGCCCCACACCGTCTTGATGCGTTCCGCGCCGCCGTCGTCGAACTTGCGGCGCAGGCGCGAGATGCAGTTGTCGATGCTGCGGTCGAGGCCATCGAACTCGATGCCGCGCATGCGCACGAGGATCTCGTTGCGCGACATGACCTTGCCAGCGGCGTCGGCCAGGATCGCGAACAGCTTGAATTCGGCGCTGTTCATGGCGATCTCCTGCCCGCGCCAGTGCACGGCGCGGTTCTCGCGCGACACGCGCAACTGGCCGATGACGATGTCGCTGCCGCCCGCCGCGCTGCCGCGCCGCTGCAGCGCGCGCAGGCGGGCCAGCAGCACGCGGGGCTGCACCGGCTTGTTCACGTAATCGTCGGCGCCCTGCTCCAGGCCCGAGACTTCGTCGAAGGTGTCTTCGCGCGCCGTGAGTATCAGGATGGGCACGGCGCTGAGCTGGCGCAGCTGGCGGCACACCACCAGGCCATCGACGCCGGGCAAGGTCAGGTCGAGTATGACCAGGTCGGGCTGGAGGTCGCGAAAGCGCGCCACGGCCTGGTCGCCGCGCGTGACCACGTCGACAGCATAGTCGAATTCATCGAGGTATTCCTTGACCAGCGCGGCGAGCCGCGCATCGTCTTCCACCAGCATTACACGTTGCATCGCCCCTCCGCGCCGCCATTTTGTCGCGTATTGTAGTGGAGCGCGGCGCGCAAGTGGCATATTCGACAATCAGGTACACATTTGTACACTTTCCATACAAATGCGGCCTACAAATTGAGGACAATTCAAGGACAAACCTGGGCGGATTCCGGCACGCGGTTTGCCTAACATGGATAGCTCTTACCTCAACCGGAATCCGAACATGAAAAAAATTGTCTGCAGCACCCTGTTTGCCGTCGCCGCCACGTCGATGGTCCATGCCGAAGGCCTGTACGTGGGCGCCAGCGTCAGCCCTTCCAGCGATGGCAAGATCGAGCGTGCCGAGAGCGGCGCGACGGCGCGGCGCGGCGCCAGCAGCAAGGCGGTGCCCTTCGGCGTCTTTGCCGGCTACGAACTGACGCCGGCCTGGGCGCTGGAAGGCGGCTATCGCGCCAGCGGCGGCGCGACCAGCTTCGACCTCGATCCCGGCTATCAGCTCAAGGTACGCAATAGTGCCGCCTATGTGGCGGCGCGCGGCACGTGGCGGCTGAACGACGACTGGTCGCTGTTCGGCAAGGCCGGCGTGGCGCGCAGCCATGCCGAATTTTCCATCGGCGGCAAGAACGCGCCGCCGGGCGAGTCGGCCAGCAAGACCGGCTTGTACGCAAGCGTGGGAGCCGCCTACCAGATCGGCAAGGACGTGACGCTGCAGCTCGAATGGGAGCACGCCCCGAAAGTCAGGTACGAAGGACTCAATAGCACCATGAACCGCCTGGCGCTCGGCGTGCGCTTCGGCTTTTAAAAGGATGGCATGAACAAGTTCGCTCCCCGTTTCT
Organism: Janthinobacterium sp. 67; assembly: GCF_002797895.1. Classification (NCBI taxonomy): domain Bacteria; kingdom Pseudomonadati; phylum Pseudomonadota; class Betaproteobacteria; order Burkholderiales; family Oxalobacteraceae; genus Janthinobacterium; species Janthinobacterium sp. 67. The sequence goes on from NZ_PGES01000001.1 coordinate 2,134,041, forward strand.
TCCCCTGTTTTTCTCCCCTGCTGTTGCTGCTGGCCGCCTGCGGCCCGGCGCTGGCCGAGGAAGCCACCACCGGCGCCAGCGCGCTGATGATGCCCGACGGGAGCAGGGATATGTACGTGGGAGCGGCGCTCACGGGCAGCTCGGCGGCGGACGATGGCGCATCGCGCGGCGCCGTCCTGCGCCCGCTGCTGCAGGTCCAGTGGAGCAACGGCCTGTTCGTTTCGGCCATCGGCGTGGCGGGCATGCACCTGTCGGCCACGCCGGGCGTGGAATACGGCCCGCTGCTGGCCGCCAGCAACGCGCGCGCTCCGGCAGACAGCCGGCGCCTGCGCGGCACGCGGCAAATCAAGGGCTCGCCCGACGTGGGCGGCTTCTATGGCTATTACCTGGGCGACCAGGCGCGCGTCACGACGAACCTGATGTACGACACGAGCGCGCGCGGCTGGCGCGGCCAGCTCGGCCTGCAAAAGACCCTGCCCTCGCTGGCGGCCCATCACACGGTGACCTTGTCGGCCGGCATGTCGCTGGCCAGCGGCGCCGTGATGGACGAGCTGTACGCCGTCAGCGCGGCGGCCGGCGGCGCGCGCGACTACCGTCCGGCCGGCGGCGTCGCGTCCGCCGATGTCGGCGTCAACTGGAACTGGGCCCTGAGCAGCAAGTGGCTGCTCAACAGCGCCGTGACGGGCACGCGGCTGGGCAACGGGCCGGCCCGCAGTCCCTTCATCGAACGGCGCAACGTCATCACCTGGTCCAGCGGACTCGGTTACCGGTTTTAAGCGGCATGCTCAAATCCCTGCTTCTCGGCCTGGCATTGCTGCCCGCGTTCGCCTGCGCACAGGAAGCGGGCGACTGGATCGCCTACCGCGACGCCTACCGCCACATGATCTGGTTCGAAAAATACGGCAAGCCCAAGCAATTCCTGCAAAACCATCTGCGCCTGCGCCCGCGCGACGCCGGCGTGTCCACCGATGGCTTGCGCCTGACCTTGCACGGCAAGGGCGCGCAGCTGGCGCTGCCGCTCGATGCGCTGGGCCGCGCCGTCTTCCCGTTTTCCAGGGCCGCGTACGACGACAACGCGGAGCTGGCCTGGAACCGCAAGCCGGGCCAGATCACCTCAAGCGCCTGGGTCTCCATCGTCACGCGGCCCGATGGCGTGTATGCGGCGGCCGACTTGCGCGCCGCCTGCGAACAGCTGCTCGCCTACCTGCGCTCCACGGGCGGGGCGAACGGCAAGCGTTGCGCCGGCGTGCAGTTTTCGTATGCGAGGACGGACGGGGCGCAAGTGCGCTACCAGGCCGGCGATGGTACGGCCGTTCCGCTGGCGGCGCAGGAAGGCCCCGCGTTTCCCGGCGACGCCGTGGCCGGTTTCCGCGTCTTCCCCTACCGTTTCAGCGCGCATCCGGACGCGGGGCAAATCCTCACCAGCGGCACGCCGCTGGCCATTGCCGCGCTGCTGGAATAAGCTCACCGCAGCCGCGTGGTACGCCAGGCCAGCAGCGCGGCCAGCACGAGCAGCGCGGCGCTGGCCGTGAAGGTGGCGCGAAAGCCGTGGCCATCGAGCAGGATGCCGCCCACGGTGGAACCGAAGCCTATGCTCAGCTGGACGACGGCCACCATCAGGCCGCCACCGGCTTCGGCGTCGCCCGGCAAGGTCTGCGCCAGCCACGACCACCAGCCCGTGGGCGCCGCCGTCGCCAGCAATCCCCACAAGCCCAGCAGCACGAAGACGGGCGCCAGCTCGGCGCCGAACGCCAGCAAGGCCAGCGCGATGGCGGCCATCAGCAAGGGAATGGCGACGAGCGTGCGGTACAGGCCGCGCTGCAGCACGACGCCGATCAGCGCCGTGCCGATGAAGCCGGCCACGCCGATCGCCAGCAGCAGCATCGACAAGGTGGGCACGCCGACGCGCGTGACGTTTTCCAGGAACGGCCGCACATAGGTAAACAGCACGAACTGCCCCATGAAAAATGCGCCGACGGCCAGCATGCCCAGCGCCACCTGGCGGCGTTCGAGCAGGCGCAGGAGCTGACCGGAACGGACAGAACGCGGCGCTGCCGGCATCGATGGCAGGCTGCGCCACTGCCAGGCCAGCGCCAGCAACGCTACCGGCGCCAGGCACAGGAAGGCGCCGCGCCAGCCGATGCTGGCGCCCAGGTAGCTGCCCAGTGGCGCGGCCACCACGGTCGCCAGCGCATTGCCGCCATTGAAGATGGCCAGCGCCCTGGGCACGCTGTGGCTGGGCACGAGGCGCATGGCGACGGCGACCGACATCGACCAGAATCCCCCCACCACCACGCCGATCAGCGCGCGCCCCGCCATGTACATCGCGTAGCTGGTGGCCAGCCCCACCACCAGCGCGGACGCGCACATCAGGCCCGTCAACAGCAGCAGCAAGGTCTTGCGGTTCATCGCTGCCGCCAGGGTAGCGATGGACAGGCTGGCCAGCACGGCGAAGGCGCCCGAGATGGCGATGCCGTAGCCGACCAGGCCTTCGCTGACGCGCAAATCCGCCGCCATCGGCGTGAGCAGGCTGACGGGCATGAATTCGGAAGCGATCAGGGTGAACACGCACAGTGTCATGGCAAAGATGCCGCCCCAGAACGCGGGCGCTGCCGCCTCGCTGCGGACCGCGCTCATGCCGCCAGGGCGCGCTGGAAGAACGACGCCAGCTTGTCCCACGGGATCAGGGTCACGCGGTCATACAGGTCGACATGGCCGGCGCCGGCAACGTAATGGAGTTCCTTCGGCTCGGCCGCGCGCCGGTAGGCATCCTCGCTGAACTCCTTCGAGTGCGCCTGGTCGCCCGTGATGAACAGCAGCGGACGGGGCGAGATCGTCTCGATATCGATGAAGGGATAGAAATTCATGAACTTGACGTTGCTGCTCAAGGTGGGACGGGTGGCGCGCTCGGGCAGCTGGCCGGCCGGGAGGTAGGCGCCGCGTGGCGTGCGATAAAAATCGTGGAATTCGCGCTCGATAGCATTTGGGTTGGCACTCAGCTCGAGCAAGGTGCCGCTCGTGTAGGCGGTGGCGCCGCCGGCAAACTCCACCTGGCGCTGGCGCGCGGCCGCGGCGATATACGCCTGGCGCTGCGCCAGCGTTTGCGACTGGCGCAAGCCGTGGCGGTTGGCGCTGCCCATGTCGTACATGCTCACCGTGGCGACGGCCTTGATGCGCGGGTCGATCTTGGCCGCGCTGATGACAAAGCTGCCGCTGCCGCAAATGCCGATGGCGGCGATGCGTTCGCTGTCAACCAGGGCTTGCGCGCCAAGAAAATCGACGGCCGCGCTGAAATCCTCGGCGTAGATGTCGGGCGAGACGGCGTTGCGCGGCTGCCCCTCGCTCTCGCCCCAGAACGACAGGTCCAGCGACAGGGCGACGAAGCCCTGCTCGGCCATTCTGGTCGCATACAGGTTCGCGCTTTGCTCCTTGACGGCGCCCATCGGGTGGCCAACGACGATGGCGGCATGCCGGCGAGCGGGGTCCAGCTGCGCCGGCAGGAACAGATTGCCGGCAACCGTCATCTGGTACTGGTTGCGGAAGCGCACCGGCTGCACCGTCACCTTGCCGCTCTTGTAGAAATTGTCGGCGCCATCGGGCATGGCTGGCAAGGCCGGCGCGGCGGCGGCGAAAATGGGTGCGCCCAGGACGGACAGGACGCCCAGTGCCGCCATGCCCGTGCCGGCGGCCTTGACGAATTCGCGGCGGCCAGCTGTCGTTTTCATGCGTGTCGTTTTCATGCCCATGCTCCTTTAAAAGTCAGGGCACCATCATGACGCAGGCAGGTTCTTTTGATTAGCGGGTACAATCTTGATGTAGTTGTGAAAAAAATTCAGCAATGAGCCAAAACAAAGTCGACGATCTGCAAGCCTTCCTCGCCGTGGCGCGGGAACGCAGCTTTACCAAGGCCGCTGCCAGGCTGGGCATCACCGCGTCCGCCCTCAGCCACACCATCCGCACCCTGGAAGAACGGCTGGGCGTGCGCCTGCTGGCACGCACCACGCGCAACGTGGCGTCCACCGACGCGGGCGAAAAGCTCATGCTGGCCATCGCGCCCCTGTTCGAGCAGATCGCCGCCGAAGTCGAAGCGCTCGGGGCGCTGCGCGACAAGCCGCGCGGCACCATCCGCGTCACCTGCACCGACGACCATATCGAACTGCTGCTGCGCCCCATGCTGGCCGGCTTCCTGCGCGACTATCCCGACATCAGCCTGGAACTGGTGGTCGACTACGGTTTCACGAACGTCGTCGAGCAGCGTTTCGACGCGGGCATCCGCCTGGGCGAAGCGATCAGCAAGGACATGATCGCCGTGCGCATCGGCCCCGACTGGCGCCTGGCCGTGGTGGGCTCGCCCGCGTTTTTTGCGCGCCATGGAGCGCCCGCGACGCCGCATGCGCTGACAGAATTCGCCTGCGTGAATATCCGCCACCGGCCCGCCGGCGCCATCTACGCCTGGGAATTCGAAAAGGATGGCCATGCCTTTGCCGTCAAGGCCGAGGGCCAGCTGGTCTTCAACAGCATCATGCACGTGCTCAATGCGGCGCTCGACGGCATCGGCCTGGCCTACGTGCCCGAGCCGCTGCTGGCGCCCTACCTGGCCGATGGCCGCCTGGTCGAAATCCTCGCCGACTGGTGCCCTACCTTCCAGGGCTACCACCTGTACTACCCGAACCGGCACCAGGCCACGCCCGCGTTTTCAGCCTTCGTGGAGGCGCTGCGCTACCGCGCCTGATTTCGCCACGTTCCTGCGCGCCAGCCACGCCAGCGGCAGCAAGGCGAGCAATGCAGCCGCCACGCCGGCCCATGGCGACAAGGCCATCATGTGGCGCGACACCATCAGCGCACCGAGCATGGAGCCGAAGGAAATGCCGAGATTAAAGGCGGAAATGTTCAGCCCCGAGGCGAAGTCGACGGCTTGCGGCGCATGGCGCTCGGCCGTGGCCAGCATGCCGGCCTGCAGGGCCGGCGACAGGCCGAAGGCGAACACGCCCCAGACGAACAGCATCACCGTCATCAGCCACTGCGAGTTGATGCTGAGCGCCACGCCCACTTGCGTGACGGCCAGCAACAGCAGCATCAAACGCAAGGCCTTTTGCCAGCCCAGGTGGCTCGTCAGGTAGCCGCCCGCCAGGTTGCCGGCAAAGGTGGCGACGCCGAATACGATCAGCAAGGCGCTGGCCATGGTGGCGGAAAAACCCGTCACATCCGTCAGGATGGGTGTAATGAACGTGAAGGCGGCAAAGCTGCTGCCGAAACCGAAGGTGGTCACGGCCATCATGGTGATAATGGGAGCGCTGCCGAGCGCCGCCAGCTGCGTCGTGGCCTTGCCGCCCTTGCCTTGCGCTAAACCTGCCGGCAGCCAGCGCGCCATGGCCGCCAGGCCCAGCGCGGCCAGGACCACCACGGCAAAGAAGGGCAAGCGCCAGCCCATCAGGTTGCCGAGGAAGCTGCCGAGCGGCACGCCGATCACCATGGCCAGGGTCAAGCCCGCGAACATGACGGAAATCGCCCTGCCCGCCTGCGCCTTGGCCACCAGGCTGGCGGCCACGGTGGCGCCGATGGCAAAGAAGGTGCCGTGCGCCACGGCCGTGATGACCCGGCCCAGCAGCAACAGTTCAAACGTGTGCGAGAAGGCGGCCAGCAGGTTACCTGCCAGGAACACGCTCATCAGCCCCAGCAGGGCGGCCTTGCGCGGCAGGCGCGACATCAGCAGCACCAGCAGCGGCGTGCCGATGGCCAGGGCCAGCGCGTACAGGCTGACCAGCGAGCCGGCCGATTCGATGGAAATGCGCAAATCCTTGGCGATGGCAGGCAGGATGCCGACGACGATGAATTCGGTGACGCCGATGGCAAAGGCGCCGACGGCCAGCGCCAGCACGCCACGCGGCATGGTGCTGGCTGAAGGTGAAACAGGGCTTGCGGTGCTCATGGCATTCTCCGGCTGAGTTCAAGCCAGTCAGTGTATCGATGCAAACGCTTTTGATATAGACTCCAATAATGGAAACACCTGTGAAATGGATTCAATAATGTCCAGGCAAGATATCAACCGCGCATTCGAGATGGCCGTGTTTGTCGCCGTGGTGGAAACGGGGGCGTTCTCCGCCGCCGCGCGCCGCCTGGCCTTGACGCCATCGGCCGTCAGCAAACTCGTCAACCGCCTGGAAGCGCGGCTCGGCGCGCGTTTGCTCCAGCGCAGCACGCGCCAGCTGCACACGACGCCCGAGGGCGACGCCTTCTTCGTGCAGTGCAAGCGCATCCTCGACGATATCGATGGCGCCGAGCGCGAAGCATCGCAGGGCGCGGCGCCGCGCGGGCGCTTGCGCATCAACTGCTACGTGCCGTTCGGCGTGCGCCATCTGCTGCCCATCCTGCCTGAGTTCGCGCGGCGCTATCCCGACATCGTGCTCGACGTCGTCGTCAGCGACGCCATCGTCGACTTGCTGGAAGACCGCACCGACATCGCCATCCGCACGGGCAAGCTGAAGGAATCGAACCTGGTGGCGCGCAAACTGGGCGAGGATCCGATGATCGTCGTGGCGTCGCCCGCCTACGCGGCGCGGCACGGCCTGCCGCGCACGCCGCAGGAACTATCCATGCACAATTTATTGGCGTTCAACTTCCGCTGCCAGAACGAAACCTGGCCCTTCCTCGACGGTGCGGGGGGCACGCTGCAGGTGGCGCCGCAGGGCAATACCTGCGTCAGCGATGGCGAAAGCATGCGCCAGCTGGCGTTGGCGGGCATGGGGCTGGGACGCTTTTCGCGCCAGCACGTGCTGCGCGATATACAGCAAGGCGAGCTGATCCCCGTGCTGCAGGACTACAATCCCGGCGACAGGGAACTGGTGCACGCCGTCTTCGTGGGACCGGGCTTGCAAGTGCCGGCCAGGGTGCGCGTGATGCTCGATTACCTGCTGGAAAAGGTCAAGCTGGGCGACGCTTAAACGGTCGCCGTTTCCAGACGCAACTGCCGGCCCTCGCCCAGCATCACTTCGAATTCGGCCGCCGGCACGGCCGGGCTGAACAGATAGCCTTGCAGCTGGTCGCAGCCCAGTTCGCGCAGGAAGCGCATCTGCTCGGCCGTTTCCACCCCTTCGGCGACGATTTCCTGGCGCAGCTGCTGCGCCATGGTGACGATGGCGCGGGCGATGGCGCAATCGTTTTCCTCGAACGGCAGGCCGATGACGAACGAGCGGTCGATCTTCAAGGTGCTGATGGGGAATTTTTTCAAATACGCCAGGCTGGAATAGCCGGTGCCGAAGTCGTCGAGCGCCAGCGCCAGGCCCATGGCCACGAGCTGGTTCATGATGTCGATCACCTTGTCGGCGCCCCGCATCAGCAGGCTTTCCGTGATTTCCAGCATGATCTGGTCGGGCCGCACGCCGTAGCGCTCGAGCACGGCCGCGATGCGCGCCGGCAATTGCTCATCGAACTGGCGCGCCGACAGGTTGACGGCGATGGCCGGCATGTGCAGGCCTCGGTCTTCCCAGCTGCGGATCTGGCGGCAGGCCTCGTCCAGCACCCAGGTGCCCAGCTCCAGAATCAGGCTGGTTTCCTCGGCGACGGGGATGAAGACGCCGGGCGAGACCATGCCGCGCATCGGATGCTTCCAGCGCAGCAAGGCTTCCGCGCCCACGATGCGTCCGCTGGCCAGGCTTACTTTCGGCTGGTAATGCAATTCCAGTTCCTTGTCGCCCAGGGCCAATCGCATTTCGCTTTCCAGGCGCAAATGTTCCTTGGCCCTGCGGTTCATGTCTTCGCGGTAAAACAGGAAAGTCGATTCGATGGTCTGGCTCGCCTTGGACACGGCCACGTCGGCAAAACGGAACAGGGCCGGCGCTTCCAGGCCGTCTTCCGGATACACGGTGATGCCGATGCTGGCGCCCACGTGCAGCGCGTGCGCATCGATATTGATCGGTGCCTCGAGCAGGTTGAGCAGCTTTTGCGCCACATTCGCCGCGTGTTCGCGCTTTTCGATATGCAACAGGGCCACGACGAACTTGCTGTTGTCGACGCGCGCCAGGATGTCCGCGTCGCGCAGGGCGCCACGGAACAGCTTGCCGATGGCGATCACCAGCTGGTCGCCCACTTCATGGCCCAAGGTGTCGCTGATGGAACCGATGCGGCTGATGTCGATGACCATCAGCGCGCCATGCGTGCCCTGCCGCTTCGCTTCGGCCAGGCCCTGGTCGACCAGCTGGTTCAGCAGGCAGCGGTTGGGCAAGCCCGTCAGGCTGTCGTAGTTGGCCATGCGCTGCATGCGCGCTTCCGCATCCTTGTGCACCGAGATATCGGAAAACAGGGAAAACACATGGCTGATTTCGCCGAATTCGTCGCGCACGACGCTGATGGTGACGTCTTGCGGGAACAGTTCGCCATTCTTGCGCTTGCCGATGATTTCGCCGCGCCAGGAACCGTGTCCCCGCATGGCGGCGCGCACCTTGGCGCGGAAGTCGGGGTCGTGCACGCCCGAGCGCAGCAAGTCCGGCGTGCGGCCGATGGCTTCGGCCGGCGAATAGCCGGTGATGCGGGAAAACGAACTGTTGATCGAGACGATGCGCTCTTCCGCATCCGTGATCAGCACGGCTTGCTCGCTGTCTTCGATGATGCGCGCGTGCAATTTGACCTTGTCCACGTCGGACAGTGGCTCGCTCATGGCCGACAGGCGCACGGCCATGCCGCAGGCCTTGCCCGCCTGGTCGTGGATCACGTGGCGGTGCATGCGCAGCCACGTGACCATGCCCGACTTCTTGCGCCGGCGCACGTCGGTGGCCACGTCGCCCTGGGTGAAATGCAGCTCCAGCACGCTCGCTTCCGCGTCGTCTTCCGGATACAGGAACAGGATGTGCTGGCCCAGCGCTTCCAGTTCGGAATAGCCGAACATCTGTTCGGCGCCATGGTTCCAGCCTATCAGAAAGCCGTCGGGATCGATTTCCAGCAAGGCGTCGGCCGGCGCCACGCGCACTACGGGCCGGCTGGCGCCGCGCAGCCGCTCCAGTTCCTCTTCCAGCCGCGCCAGGGTGGCGGCCTGCTGCGGCCCCGCCTGCTCACGGGCATCCTGGGCCAGGCGCAGGCACAGCGCGACCTTCGCCTCAAGCATGGCAACCCCACTTGTGGGCCAGGTCAGGAGAAGGTATCAGGGGCGCTGCGGTGTGTGTAATCATCAATATCCCACTGTGGGGCATGGAGGTCGGGCAAGAAATACGATTGCAATACTGCGAATATGGTAACTTAAAAATGTTGGCGTATGTCAACATTTTAAGGCTTACGCCGAATGGCCCGGCAGATGTTGCGTCAGGCGCGCGAACACATCCGGTTCGCGCATGCGCGCCATCCACCAGCGCAGCGCGGCGCCATCCTCGCCCACGCGCCAGGCCAGGTAAAACGTTTCCGACGGTTTCGGTTCTTCCACGGCCTTTTCCACCAGCAAGCCGCACGCGATGGCGGCGCGGGCGCACGGCCCCGGCAGGAAGCCAAAGCCCAGCCCCAGCACCTGGCAATCGAACTTGACTTGCATGGTCGGCACGCTCAAGGCGTCTTGCCCCAGCAGCAGCCCCACCGTGCGCGGCGCCATCTGGCGCGCCGAATCGGCCACCACGACGGCCCGGTACTGCTGCAGGTGGCCGCGCGACAACGGTTCCCGCACCTGCGCCAGCGGATGCGTGGGCGCCACGGCAAAGACGAAGTCGAGCATGCCGATCGGCTGCGCGATATAGCCGCCGCCGGCCGGCCCGTCGCCGGGCGCCCCCACCAGCAAGTCGGCGCGCCGGTCCAGCAGCGCTTCCCACGTGCCCGACAGGGTGTCCTGCGACAGGCGCAGCCGCGTCTGCTGCGCCACGTCGTAAAAGGCGCGCACGTCGTCGGCCAGGGCCACGGCGGAAAACATGGAGTCGATGCCGATGGACAATTCCGTTTCCCAGCCGGACGCCACCCTGCGCACGCGGTGCTCGAGGTCCTGCGCCGCCTTCAATAGGTAGCGTCCCTCTTTCAGCAATTCCTGGCCGGCCGCCGTCAGCATGACTTTCGGGCCATTGCGCTGGAACACTTGCACACCCAGGTCGTCTTCCAGCTTGGCCACCGTATAGGAAATGGTGGACGGGACTTTATGCAGCTCCTTGCCGGCCGACGAAAACGATCCGCGGCGGTCGATGGCGTCGACGATTTGCAGGGCTTCCAGGCTCAGTCTTAACATTCGATTTTTTCGATCATAGTACGGTAGATTTTCCGTTTTTCTTTCTGGCCTGGGCGGCCTATACTTTCTCCATCGTACAGCGAAGGGCAGAAAAGGCGCCACGGCAACTGCCAGGCAACGGTCCTTCGAAATTATCGCACATTAACCTTTAGAAACGGAGTCCACCATGTTACAGATTCGTCATAGCGAAGAACGCGGCGCAGCCAACCACGGCTGGCTCAATTCCCACCACAGCTTTTCCTTCGGCAGCTACCATGATCCCCTGCACATGGGCTTTGGCCCCCTGCTGGTGATCAATGAAGACAGGGTCACGCCAGGCCAGGGTTTCGGCACGCACGGCCACCGCGACATGGAAATCATTTCGTATGTGCTCGACGGCGCGCTGGAACACAAGGACAGCATGGGCACGGGCTCCGTCCTGCACTACGGCGATGTGCAGCGCATGAGCGCCGGCAGCGGCGTGCGCCACAGCGAGTTCAACCACTCGGCAACGGATGGCTTGCACTTCCTGCAGATCTGGATCCAGCCGAACGTGACGGGCATTCCGCCCAGCTATGAAGAGAAACACTTCACGCCGGAAAGCAAACGGGGCAAGCTGCGCCTGATCGCCTCCTCCGACGGCCGCCAGGGTTCCGTGCTGATCCACCAGAATGCGGCCATCTACGCCAGCATCCTGCAGGAAGGCGAACAGGCCGAACATGCGCTCGACGAAGGCCGCCTCGCCTATGTCCACCTGATCCGCGGCAGCCTGGTCGTCAACGGCACGCCGTTGAAAGCGGGCGATGCGCTGAAGCTGACGCAGGAAGCCAGCGTGATCATCACTCAGCCGGAAGATGCGGAATTCCTGCTCTTCGACCTGCCTAAATAATTGATAAATATATCAAGAAAGAGAAAATCATGGAAAACAGAAGCAACGTATTGCTGCCCCTCGGCCGTGCCGCCCTTGGCGTGCTGTTCTTTGTCTCGGGCTTGCTGAAAATCGGCGGCTTTGCGGGGGTGGCCGGCTACATGGCCAGCCAGGGCTTGCCGATCGCTAATATCTTGCTCGTCGGCGTGATCGCCCTGGAAGTGGGCGGCGGCCTGCTCCTCATCACGGGCTGGCAGGCGCGCTGGGCGGCGCTGGCCCTGGCGCTGTTCCTGATCCCGACCACCTTGATCTTCCATGCCTTCTGGAGCGCCGACGCGGCCCACTTCCAGGACCAGCTGACGAATTTCCTGAAGAACCTGTCCATCTTCGGCGGCATGCTCTTGCTCGTGGAACGGGGATTCGGCAAGGCCAGCCGTCTTGTAAAAGCCTGATCCGCCCGCAATTAGAGTGACAGTACCAGATATTCCCGCCTTCAAATATCAGCCAGGGGAAATGGTTTCCCCTGCTTTTTGGTATGATGGCAAGGCGCGCCGGCACCGGAGTGGTCAGGCGCGCCTTTTATTTTTGAACATTACCTATATGAGCACAACCATGCAAAGCGGCGCAGACATCCTGGCGACAGGCGAATTGGATTACACGACTTCCTGCGCACTGCCGACGCCGTGGGCCCAGTTCACCTTGCATGCCTTTGTCGAGCACGCCACGGGCAAGGAACACCTGGCCATGGTGCTGGGCGATGTCGGCAACGGCGAACCGGTGCTCGCGCGCGTGCATTCCGAGTGCCTGACGGGCGACGTGCTGTTTTCCCAGCGCTGCGACTGCGGCGCCCAGCTCGAGGGCGCCCTGAAACGCATCGCCGAGGAAGGCCGCGGCATCTTGCTGTACCTGCGCCAGGAAGGGCGCGGCATCGGCCTGATCAACAAGATCCGCGCCTACCGCCTGCAGGAAGCGGGCGCCGACACGGTGCAGGCGAACGAACAACTGGGCTTCAAGGCCGACGCGCGCAACTACACCTTGTGCAAGCCCATGTTTGGGCAATTCGGCATCCAGAGCCTGCGCCTGATGACGAACAATCCGCGCAAGATCGCCGCCATGGAAGCGCTGGGCATCACGGTGGCCGAACGGGTGCCGCTGCTGGTCAACCGCAACGCCTTCAACCAGCATTACCTCAATACCAAGCAAAGCAAGCTGGGTCACATGATGACGCCGGAAACGGCGCCGGCGCTGGAAGACGGCGCCCTGTAATTGCCGCTCCGGCTTGCCGCCCCGGCTTGCCGCTCCGGCTTGCCGGGCCGGCGCGCTCCTGCTCACGCACAAAGGATGCATGAAATTATCTGACTACGCCTTCCTGCTGGCCAGCCTGTGCGCTGCCGCTGGCGCACACGCGGCCCCGGCCCCGGCGCCTGCGCCAGCCGCGGCCACCGCCGCGTCGACTCCCCCCGCCAAACCACCGCCGGCCACCGCCGCTCCCGCCGCCACCGAACATGCGGCCCTGCCCCCGCCCTCGTCCGCCGCGCAAAAGCTGTACACGGCCGCGCGCGCCGACATCCTGCAAGTGCGCGTGCTGCTGAAAAACGGCCGCACGCAGTCGTCCGTCGGTTCGGGCTTCTTGATCGGCACGGGCGACCTGGTGGTGAGCAACTATCACGTGGTTTCCCAGTTCGCGCTCGACCCCGACACCTATGTGGGCGAATGGGTGGACACGAGCGGCCAGCGCGGCAACGTGGAATTGCTGGCCGTCGACGTGCTGCACGACCTGGCCGTGCTGCGCGTCAACCGCCACGGCACGGGCTTTTTCAAGATGCCGGAGCCGCTGGCGCCCCTGACCCAGGGCCAGTACCTGTATTCGATGGGCAATCCGCTGGACCTGGGCTTCGCCATTTCGGAAGGATCGTACAACGGCGTCGTCACGCGCAGCTTTTACGACCAGCTGATGTTTACGGGGCCGATCAATTCCGGCATGAGCGGCGGCCCCAGCGTCACGGCGAATGGCGACGTGGCCGGCGTGAACGTGTCGAAACGTCTTGATGGCGAACTCGTCAGTTTTCTCGTGCCGGCCCGCTATGCCCAGCAATTGCTGGCCAAGGTGGCGCAGCAAGACAAGCCGCCGAAGGACTTCAAGCCGCTCGTGACGGCGCAGTTGCTGGCGCACCAGGAAGTCATGCTGGCGCGCCTGCTCGACACGCCCTTGAGCCTGAAGGCCATGGGCCCGTACCGCGTGCCCGTACGCGAGTCCGACCAGATGCGCTGCTGGGGCCGCTCCAACGTCAAGTCCGACAAGCCCTATATGCTCGACAACACCAGCTGCGCCATGGAATCGGCCATCTTCATTTCCGGCGCCCTGCAGACGGGGCAAGTGTCGATGCGCCACGAATTCTTGCGCAGCAGCGAACTGGGCGCCCTGCGCTTTTCCGAACTGGCCAGCGCCTCGTTCAAGAATGAGAATTTCGGCAGCTATAAAAGCGCGAATCTGACCGGCCCGCAATGCACCGAACAGTTCGTCAAGAACACCACCCTGCCCCTGCGCGCCGTCCTGTGCGTGCGCGCCTACCGCAAGTTTACAGGACTGTACGACTTCGCCCTGCTGGCCGCCAGCACCGATGAACCACTGATGAGCCTGCAAAGCCGCATCGACGCGCGCGGCGTGTCCTACGCCAACGGCATGCGCGTCACGCGCACCTTCCTCGAAGCGCTGTCGCGGGAAAGCGGACGCAAGCCATGAAAGCACCGTACTTCATCGAAATCCTCGCCGAGAATGGCGAAGTGCGGCAGCGCCAGCGGATCGAGTCGCTGCCGATCCGCATCGGCCGCGGCTACGGCAACGACTTCATCCTCGACGACCGGCACACGGCGGCCGAGCACGCCATTGTCGAGGACGACGGCGCGGGCGGCCTGCTGCTGCGCGACCTGGGCAGCCAGAATGGCGTGATCCACCGGGGGCAGCGGCAACCGCAGGTGGCCATGGGCGGCAACAGCGTCGTGCGCCTCGGTCACACGCGCCTGCGCGTGCGCGCCAGCGATCATCCGGTGGCGCCCGAACTGGGCGACACGACCAGGCACGACTGGGAAGGCTTGCGCCCCGCCGTCGTCGGCCTGGCCATGATCGGCGTCTCGGCCGCCTTCAGCAACTGGCTCAGCGATGCGGATGCCTTCGAGCCGATTTCCTACCTGATGCTCATCGCCACCGCGCTGGCTGGCGGCATCGTGTGGGCGTCGATCTGGGCCGTGGCAAACCGGTTGTTCGGCCATGTGGCGCGCTTCGGCCGCCACCTGTTCATCATCGGCTGCGGCTTGCTGGCCATGGAAGTGTGGGAACTGGGCAGCAACGTGGCGGCGTATGCGTTCTCGCTCGAGGCGCTGACGCGCTACGGACGCCATATGTTCATCGTCATCGTGTGCGCCATGATCTATTACCATTTGTGCACGATCAAGCCCCAGCACCGGCGCCGCTTCGGCCTCGTTGCCGTCGTGCTGGCCATCCTTGGCTCGACCCTGATCCTGCTGAGCAACCTGCAGATCAGCGGCCGCCTGGCCGACGAGTCCTATATGTCCGTGATCTACCCGCCCGCCTTGCGCGTAAGCCCGAATCACACGACGGACGCCTTCTTCCGCGATGCGGCCAGCCTGCAGCACGCCGTCGACGCCGAGCGGGGCAAGGCAGCCAAGGGCGCCGACGAAGACGAAGACAGCGGCGATTAATCACGCACATGCAAAAAGCCCGCCGTGTCATGACAGACCGGCGGGCTTTTTTATGTGCGCCGCGAGGCGCGCAGAGTATCGCTGTTTAGAACTTGGCTTCCTGCTTGCGGCGCGCCGTAAAACCCAGCAAGCCCAGGCCGACCAGCAACATGGCGTAGGTGGTTGGCTCAGGCACGGCCGAGATCAAGCCATCCTTGGCGCCAAAGCTGACGAAATTGTTGTTGCCCGCCTTGAACTGCGCTTGCTGGCCGCCATCGCAGCAACCTTCCAGGCCATAGATGCTCAGGGTATGGTTGCCGGCCGACAAGTTGCCCGAACCGCTGAGGAACTGGCTGCCATTGTTGTAGTTGCCTGCCCACCACATGTCATTGCTCTTGAAGTCCAGCGCCACGCCATCAAGGAACAGGGCGCCGCCCTTGCCGAAATCGACGCCGCTGCGGAAGCTCCAGGCGCCCGCATCGGCCGCGCTGACGCCAAAATTGATCACCGACTTGAAGGCGATGTTCGAGCCGCTGCCGAACAGGCCGCTGTTGTTGACGTTGTCATAGCTGGCGATCGTCGTCGAGCCATAGCCGGCGCCTGGCGTGGCCACGGCCGCATTCACGACGGACTGGTAGGCGGTGGCCGATGCCTGCGCGCCAGCCGACGAAAAGCCGGTGGACAGGGTAATGGTGCTGGCGTTCGCTTGGGCAAACACACCGGCAACGATCAGGGACAGGGCGATTTTAGGCAAGTTTTTCATGATGGTATCCAATAAGTAAGTATTCAGTGGGCGCAGCAGACAGGCGCTGGAGCTGAATACACGCTGCATTGAGGCGTGTCGGCATAGCGCTAGAAATTGCAAGGATGAGCGGTCGGGGACGTAGCTTCCGCGCAAGGGCGCGGACTTGCGGCGTGCCATGGAGGCACGGCAAGCGTCCTGGAAAGGGTTCGGGTTCCCGGGACAAAGCCAGACAGTTGACGGGTCAGGTAAGACGTTGGAGCTATTCTAGCTTAAATTCCTCGCAAGAAAAGTATTTTTCTTTTGACCATGAAAGATATTTTTCTGGCAAGCACACAAAAACAGGCTGAAGCATGCCGCCTGCAAGGGCATGGCGCCCCTGGCGCGGTAGCCGGACCTGTCGCGCAAGCACCACAAACGCGGTCGCCAGTGTCGCATCTTGCGCATTTCTTTTCGCATGCCGCTGCACCACGGGGCGAAACAGCATGGCAAAATGTAGTCACGCTGCTATCTATCCGAACAGAGGGAATGAGGAATGGTCGACCTGGAAGAACTACGCTATCTGGCACTGTCGTTTCCCGACACGAGCGAGGAAGAACACCACGACCGTCCAGCATTCCGCGTGGGCGGGAAGATCTTTGCCACTCTGCCCGACGACGAGCACATCAACGTGCTGCTCGATGCGGAAGCGGCGCATATCGCCACCGTCATCACGCCATCGGGCTGCGAGAAACTGTGGTGGGGCGAACGCCTGGCCGGCATCACGGTGCGCCTGGCGGACGCGGAACTGGACATGCTGGCAGCCGCCCTGACGGCCGCCTGGCGGCGCAAGGCACCGAGCGACCTGGCCAAGACCATTGCCCCGACCGGATAGCTACATCGGCCAGTTGCGCAGCAACAAGCCCACCATCTGCTGCAATTGCTCGCGCGAGACGCCCGCCGCCGCCTGGATGGCCATGCCCTGCGACAGGGTCACGACAAAGCGCGCCTGCTGCTCCGGGCAGGAATCGGGCGGCAGATCCCCTTCTTCCTTCGCGCGCCGCAAGCGGTCGCGCAGCTTGATTTCACCGCGCAGCCGGCGCGCGAACAATTCATCGCGGATCGGCAAGGCATCGTCGCTGCAGGCGAGCGCCGCATTGACGCCCATGCAGCCGTGCGGGCCGTCCGGCATGGTTTGCGCATCGACATACTGCGTCAGCAACGCTCCCACTACCTGGCGCGCCGTCGGCTGTTCCAGCGCCGCATCGAAAAACCGCATGCGCGTGTCGCTGTAGCGCTCGAGCGCCTTGTGGAACAATTGTTCCTTGTTGCCGAAGACGGCATACAGGCTGGGCCGGTTCATGCCCATGGCTTTCGTCAATTCCGGCAGGGAACTGCCTTCATAGCCCTTTTCCCAGAACACTTTCATGGCGCAATCGAGCGCCTCGTCCGCGTCAAACGTGCGTGGCCGCCCCGTTTTCGCCTTGACCGCTTCCTCTTTTTTATCTTGTTTCATACCGTTCGGTAAAAAATTATTGACAACGATGTCCACCTGCCCTGATTATATACCGACCGGTTAAAAACCTCCCGGCTTTTCAGGAACCCTTATGCAACCATCTTCCAACACCGCTGGCGACGATACCACCGTGGCGCCATGGCTGGCCGTCCTGTCGGTCGGCATCGGCGCCTTCGCCCTCGTCACCTCCGAATTCCTGCCCGTCGGCCTGCTGCCGGCCATGGCCGCCGAACTGGCCATCAGCAAGGGCCAGGCGGGGCTGATGATCACCACGCCCGGCATCGTTGCCGCGTTTGCCGCCATCTTCGTTACCGTCGGCTCTGGCCGCCTGGACCGCCGCATCGTGCTGCTGGCCCTCACCGCCCTGCTCGTCGCGTCGAACCTGCTGGTGGCGCTGGCGCCGTCATATGGCTGGATACTGCTGGGCCGCGCCATGCTGGGCGTGGGCGTGGGCGGCTTCTGGGCCATCGGCAGCGCCATCGGCCCGCGCCTCGTGTCGCCGCAGCATGCGTCGCGCGCCATGTCCATCATCTTCGCCGGCGTCTCGCTGGGCACGGTGGCGGGCGTGCCGGCCGGCGCGCTGGTGGGCGAACTGGTGGGGTGGCGGGTCGCTTTCGGCGCGGCCAGCGCCATCGCCGTGCTGGTCTTCATCGGCCAGCTGTTGCTGCTGCCAAAGCTGCCGCCGACACAAGCCATCCGCTTGCGCCAGTTGCCGATGATATTCGGCATCCGCAAGGCCAGGCTGGGCCTGATCGCCACGGCCCTGATCTTCACGGGCCAGTTTGCCGCCTACACGTATATCGCGCCCTTCCTCACGCAAGTGTCGCACCTGGCGGCCGGCACGGTCAGCGCCATGCTGCTCGTGTACGGCGCTGCCGGCTTCATCGGCAACCTCGCGGGCGGCTGGGCCGCCGGCCGCCATGAACGGGCCGCGCTGATGGTGACGGGCGCCGTGCTGGGCCTGTCCACCCTGGCCCTGGCCGCGTTCGGCAGCCATGCGTTGACAGCCATGCTGCTCGTGGCCGTGTGGGGCTTCGGTTTCGGCGCCATGCCGATCGCCGTGCAGACGTGGATGTTCAAGGCGGCGCCGCATTTGATGGAAGGCAGCAGCGCGCTGTTTGTCGCCATCGTGCAAGTGTCGCTGGCGTCGGGCGCCTTGCTGGGAGGCATGGCCGTCGACCGGCTGGGCGTATCGAGCGCGATGGTGGTCGGTGGCCTGTTCGCCCTTGGCTGCGCCGTGACGATCGCGCTCTTCGGCAAGCCGCAGGCCAGCGCCAAGGCTGGCGCGGCCTGCATCGCATCGTAGAAATCAGATACGGCCGCGACGGAATTCGCCGAGGAATTTCGTCACTTCGGCCGGCGTCATCACGACGTCCGCGTCGCCGTGATACGCATACAGGAAGGGCGTGCCGCCCAGGCGGTCCGTCAGCTTGGCAAACAGCAAAAAGCGGCTGCCCAGCGGATAGCGCTGCACATCGGCCAGGCGGCGCGAGCATTGCACGGCCAGCTCGGGAGAGAAGGCCTGGCCCGGCACGGGGCGGATTTCCACGCGGCCGTTGACGGCGCGCGATTCGACGGCAACGTGCCGGTATGCATAAGTATCACGGGCCATGCCGCCACCTTGAATGAAGTAAAGGCGCCATCTTAAGCGAAGTGGGCGCCTGCCGTGTTACTGCGCCACGATGCGCAGCAAACGGCCGTTGTCTTCGTCCGTCAGCGCATACAGATAGCCGTCCGGCCCCTGGCGCACGTCGCGCACGCGCGCGCCGATGGCCAGGCGGTCCTGCCCCGTCACCTTGCCGCTGGCATCGACGGCGATGCGGCGGATATCCTTGGCCGCCAGGCCGCCGCTGAAGATGCTGCCGCGCCAGGCGGCGATCTTGTCGCCCGTGTAGACAGCCAGTCCCGACGGCGCCGGCGACGGCACCCAGGCCACGCTCGGATTGAGCATGTCAGGCACTTCATGCTTGCCGACGGGTTCATGCGTCCTGTAGTCGGCGCCATAGCTTTGCAAGGGCCAGCCGTAGTTGCCGCCCGCCACCACCAGGTTCAGCTCGTCACCACCATACGGCCCGTGTTCCGTGGCCCACACGCGGCCGGACACGGGATCGAGTGCCAGGCCCTGCACGTTGCGGTGGCCATAGGACCAGATTTCCGGCAAGGCGCCCTTGGCCGCCAGCGGATTGCCGGGCGCCGGTTTTCCCTCTTCCGTCAGGCGCAGGATGGAACCCTGGTGCGTGGCCAGGTTTTGCGCCTGCTCGCGCGCCAGGCGGTCGCCGATGCGCAGCGGCGGGTTGCCGCCATCGGCCACGCTCATCAGCAAAGTGCCGTCCGGCAGCCACAGCAAACGCGAACCGAAATGCTGGCCGCCGCTCTTGTCCGTGGCCACCTTGAACAGGGTCTGGATGCCCGTCACCTTCTTGCCGTCGAACACGCCGCGCACGAGGGTCGTGCGGTTGGCGTCATTGGTGCCCGTCGACACCGTCATGTAGACGCGTGGATTCGGCTTGCCCGCATCCTGCGGGTGAATGACGATATCGAGCAAGCCGCCCTGCCCGCCCGTAAACACCTTGGGCATGCCTTCCAGCGCCACGTCCTCGAACTTGTTGCCGTTCAGCAGGTGCAAGGTCCCCTGCTTGCTGGTGACGAGCGCGCGTCCCTCGCCCAGCCAGGCGATACCCCACGGCTGGCGCACGCCCTGCGCGACGGTCTCGGCCTTCCAGCCCTGTTTGGCGGCGGGCGGCTCGCCCGTGGCTGGCAGCTCGGCGTGGGCGGGCAAGGCGGACGCCGCGAAGACTCCCAGCAGCAATGCGGTGGCAAGGTGTGTGCGCTTGATGATAGGCATGCGGAATTCTCCTGTGTCGTCAATGAAAAAAGGCGGCCGGGATGGTCTTCGCCATCGCGCCGCCTTCTAAAAATAGCACAAATTACACGGCGGACGCGCCGCCTGTTCAGGCCCGCAACAGCAAGGCCACGGCTTCGGCCGCGATGCCCTCTTCCCGGCCCAGATAGCCGAGCTTTTCATTCGTCTTGGCCTTGATGTTGACCTGCCCCACGGATACCCCCAGGTCTTCGGCCACGTTGGCGCACATGGCGGCGATGTGCGGCGCCATCTTCGGGCGCTGGGCGATGATGGTGGCGTCGATGTTGCCGATCACATAGCCGGTCGCTTGCACGCGGCGCACGGCTTCGCGCAGCAGTGTGCGCGAATCGGCGCCCTTGAATTGCGCGTCCGTGTCGGGGAAATGGCGGCCGATGTCGCCCAGGGCGGCGGCGCCGAAGATGGCGTCGGTAATCGCGTGCAGCAATACGTCCGCGTCGGAATGGCCGAGCAAGCCCAGGTGATGGGGAATCTTCACGCCGCCGATGATCAGGTCGCGGTTTTCCACCAGCGCGTGGCAGTCGTAGCCCTGGCCGATGCGAAATGGGAGGTCGGGAGTCGTTGGGTTCATGCGGGTCTCTCAGGAATTCAAGGATGGGCCAAATACAGCTCGGCCGTGTGGATGTCGCGCGGCAGGGTCACCTTCAGGTTGCGCGGGTGGCCCTCGACCAATCTGGGTGCCAGGCCCAGCGCTTCGACGGCGCTGGCGTCGTCCGTGATCGCTTGCGGGTCGGGCGCTTCGGACAAAGCTTTGTGCAGCAGCGCATAGCTGAACATTTGCGGCGTCTGCGCCAGCCACAGGCCGTCGCGCGGTACCGTCTGCGCCGACAGGCTGCCCTGCCCCGCCCGCTTGACGGTGTCGACCACGGGCAAGGCCAGCAAGCCGCCGGCCGGATGTCCACCGACTTCGGTAATAAGCTTTTCGATCAACGCCGGCGTCAGGCCGGGCCGCGCCGCGTCGTGCACCAGCACCTGGTCGTGGGCAGCGATGCTGCCATGCATGGCGTGCAAGCCGTTGAGGATGCTTTCCATGCGCGTGGCGCCGCCGCAGCGCAGCACAGTGACGCCCTGCGCCGGCACGACCGTGTCGATCACGCCATCGTCGGCGCTGACGACGACATAGGTATGCGCGATCAGGGGGCTGGCAAGAAAGGCGTCGAGCGCGTGGCGCAGCATGGGTTTGCCGGCGATGGTCAAATATTGCTTGGGACTGCCCGCCTCCATGCGCGCGCCCACGCCGGCGGCGGGGATCAGCGCAAAATAGCGGATGGTATTCGGTGCTGCTGTCATGCCATTCCTTGTCTAGTTGGCGGGCGCTGCCTTGCCCGCCAGGATGTTCTGGATTTCACCTTTGCACGCCTTGCCCAGGCGCGCATATTCCTGTGGAGAATCGATAGCCGCCTGCAAGGTTTCCACCTTGCGCATTTCGGCCTTGATGTACGGCAACCAGCCCGTGTCGATCTCGCGCGCCAGCGCCGCCTTTGCCGTGCCGCTGGGCGCGTACAGGGGCCGCGCCTCGAAGCGCCTGGCCAGCGCCGCGCGCACGGTCTTTTCCACGCGCGGCAAGTGTTCCATATAGGTCTTCATGTGTCGCAGCTCGTGCGCGAGTATCTCATCATACGCGCAAGTGCCGGGGGCAAACTCGCGGCCGATATAGATCACCACAGGCGCATACGTGAGGGACACGGCAATCTGCGGCGCCACGCATTCATAGCCGCTGGCCGGGTCTTGCAGCATGGGACCGGCCAGGGCGATGGCCACGCGCGAATCCGTCTTCGTCAAACCCAGCACCCAAGTGTTGGCGCGCGCCGTACCCTTCATCACCGTCAGGGCCTTGTACGGCAGATGCGTGTCGATGGAATAACCGTTCTGCTGCGCCGTCAGCACGGACACCGTCTTGCTGATCGTGTCTTCGCAGCGCACCTGGAACGGCGTGCGCGTCGCCGCCCGCGCGTCCAGGACGGCACCGGCCAGCAGCAGGAAGATTGCCGTGCGCATGCGCTGTATCAGGCCGGCTGCCACACGCCGCTGGTGATCTTGTCAAGCCAGAAGATACCGATGACGGTTTTCACGTCCGTGATCGTGCCATCCTTGACCCAGTCGAGCAGCTGCGGCACCGTGGCCGTAAATGTCTCGAGGAATTCGCCCTCGTCGAGCTGGCGTTTGCCGGCGACGAGGCCGCGCGCCAGGAACAGCTCGAGGTGCTCGTCGGAATAGGCGATGGCGTTGTGGATGGTGGACACGAATTGCCAGTCGCCGGCCGTGTAGCCCGTCTCTTCCAGCAGCTCACGCTGGGCGCACGCCAGGTGCGATTCGCCCGCGTCGATCTTGCCAGCCGGGAATTCAATGAAGACCCGGTCCAGCGGATAGCGGTACTGGCGTTCCATCAGCACCGTGCCATCGTCGAGCAGCGGCAGGATCACGACGGCGCCCGGATGCAGGACGAATTCGCGCGCCGTAATCTTGCCGTCCGGCAGGGCAACACGGTCGCGCTGCACGCGCAGGAAGCCGCCTTGGTAGACGAGCTCGCCATCGACCTTGGTTTCAATCAATTGCGTATCAGTGGCTTGAGTATCCATGGAATTCCTTTATTCAATAAAAAACGGCGCCAGAGGCGCCGATTTCGGTCGTTGTTGCTAACGGCGTTTGCGTAAATAACGGCTCACAAACCCCGGGAAAGCCAGCACCAGGAACAGACAGCCGGTGATGGCATAGAACTCCCACGTCTGCGGGAAACCGTTGCCGATGCGCGCTTCGAGCGCGAAGGCCACGGCGCCGACGATGAAGTACAGAATCACCATCTCCAGCAGGCGCAGCGCCAGCGGCTTGCGCCAGCCCTGCTCCGCCTGCGCCGCCTTTTTCAGGGGCACGGCGGCAAACAGTTTCTCGTTCAAGAAAGGCAGGTTGGCGCCCAGGATGCCCAGGGCGATCACCAGCCAGCTCGAGACGGTGACATCCATCGGTCAGGACGCCAGGGTCTTGGTGATGGCGGTCGCGCAAGCAGCCAGGATACTTTCAGGCATCACGCCCAGCGCCAGGACGAACACGCCGTTCAGGGCCAGCACGACGCGCATGTCGCCATGCACGACCAGTGCGTTGCTATCCGTCGGCTCGTCGAACCACATCATTTTCACGACGCGCAGATAGTAGAAGGCGCCGATCAGCGAGAACAGCACGGCGGCGATGGTCAGCCACAGCTGGCCCGTGGCCAGCACGGAGGCCAGCACCGAGTACTTGGCCATGAAGCCCATCAGCGGCGGCACGCCAGCCAGCGAGAACATGAACAGGGTCATCACCAGCGCGAAGATCGGGCTGCGTTTGCCCAGGCCCTTGAAGTCGGCCAGTTCTTCCGCTTCGAAACCACTACGTGCCAACAACATGATCACGCCGAAGGTACCCAGGGTGGTGAACACGTAGGTGATGACGTAGTACATCGAGGCGCCGTAGGCGGTGGCTGCGCCAGCCGCGTTCAGGGTGTTGTTCGGTGCGTCAACGGTACCGGACAGCAGGCCCAGCAGGACGAAGCCCATTTGCGCGATGGTCGAGTACGCCAACATGCGCTTCAGATTCGTTTGCGCGATGGCGGTGAAGTTACCGATGGCCAGCGACATCACGGCCAGCACCAGCAGCATTTGCTGCCAGTCATGCGCCATCGGCAGCAAGCCCTCGCCCAGCAAACGCAGGGTGATGGCAAACGCGGCCAGTTTCGGCGCGCCGCCCAGCAGCAGGGTCACGGCCGTCGGCGAACCTTGATACACGTCAGGCACCCACATGTGGAATGGCACGACGCCCAGTTTGAAGGCCAGGCCGGCAACGAGGAACACCAGGCCGAAGACCATGATGGTGCCGTTGGTCTTGCCGTTTTCCAGCGCTACGCGCAGTTCGCCCAGGTCCAAGGTGCCGGAGGCGCCGTACAGCATCGAGATACCGTACAACATGAAACCGGAAGCCAGCGCGCCCAGGATGAAGTATTTCATGGCCGCTTCCGTGGCCTTGGCGTTGTCACGGCGCAGAGCGATCAGCGCGTACAGCGACAGCGACATCAGTTCCAGACCCAGGTAGATGATCAGGAAGTTGTTGGCCGAGATCATGATCATCTGGCCCAGCAGTGCAAACAGGGCCAGCACGTAGAACTCGCCGCCCAGGTTGCCCGACAGCATGTTGCGGTCGGTGGCGTAGGCACGCGAGTAGATCAGGGTCAGCGCCACGGCGCCGTACGAGAACAGTTTCAGCAGCTGCGACATCGGGTCCGACACGAACATGTTGTGGAAGGTGTAGACGGTGGTGCCCGCGTTGAAGTCGCCCACGGTCAGCAAGGCGCAGCCTGCCAGGGTCAGCAGGGACAGCGCATAGGTGATCGAACGCTTCGCCGCAGGCAAGAACATATCGATCAGCAAGAGCGCCGACGTGGCGATCAGCAGAAAGATTTCCGCGTACAGCGGTACCAGATTAGGTGCATTAGTCATGTTATCGGTCTTCTATTTAAGGCAACTTGCTGGTGGCGACATGCTGCAGCAGGTCAGCAACCGAAGTTTGCATCGTGTCGGTGAACGGGGCTGGGTACAGACCCATCACGAGCACGGCGATGGCCAGCACAGCAAGCATGAAGAATTCACGCTTGTTGATGTCGGTCAGTTCGGCCACATGCTTGTTCTTGATCTTGCCGAACACCACGCGCTTGGCCATCCACAGCGAGTACGCCGCGCCCCAGATCAGCGCCGTTGCAGCCAGCAGACCAATCCAGAAGTTGAATTTCACCGCGCCCAGGATCACCATGAACTCGCCGACGAAGCCGGACGTCGCTGGCAGACCGCAGTTGGCCATCGAGAACAGCACGAAGAAGGCGGCAAATTTCGGCATGCGGTTCACGACGCCGCCGTAGTCGGCGATGTTGCGGGTATGCATGCGGTCATACAGCACGCCGATGCACAGGAACATCGCGCCGGAGATGAAGCCGTGCGAGACCATCTGCACGATACCGCCCTGCACCGAGATGTCGTTGAACATGAAGAAGCCCAGGGTCACGAAACCCATGTGCGCGATCGACGAATAGGCGACCAGTTTTTTCATGTCGGTTTGCACCAGGGCAACCAGACCGATGTAGATGACGGCGATCAGCGACAAGGCGATCATGAAGCCCGACAGGTAGTGGCTGGCGTCCGGCGTGATCGGCAGCGAAAAACGCAGGAAGCCGTAGGCGCCCAGTTTCAGCATGATGGCGGCCAGCACGGCGGAACCGCCCGTAGGCGCTTCCACGTGGACGTCCGGCAACCACGTGTGGACGGGGAACATCGGCACCTTGACGGCAAACGCCATCAGGAAGGCCAGGAAGATGAAGATCTGTTCGTTCATCGTCAGCTTGAACGCGTGCCAGGCCAGGATGTCGAAGGTGCCCGACACATTGCGCAGGTAGATGATGGCAACCAGGGTCAGCAGCGAACCGAAGAAGGTGTACAGGAAGAACTTGAACGACGCGTATACACGGTTCGAACCGCCCCAGATACCGATGATGATGAACATCGGGATCAGGGTTGCTTCAAAGAAGAAGTAGAACAGCAAGCCGTCCAGCGCGCAGAACACGCCGATCATCAGGCCAGACAGGATCAGGAAGGAGCCCATGTACTGGGCGATGCGCTTCTCGATCACTTGCCAGGCCGAAATGACGACGATGACGGTGATAAAGGCCGTCAGCGGCACGAACCACAGCGACAGGCCGTCGATACCCAGCGAGTACCAGATATTGAAGGTTGCTATCCACGGCGCTTTTTCGACGAATTGCATGCCGTGTGCGGCGTTGTCGAAATGCTGGATCAGCGGCAAGGTGCACAGCATGCTGAGCACGGCGCCAGCCAGCGACAGCCAGCGGGTAAAGCCCGCTTTGCTGTCACGGCCGAGAGCCAGGACCAGGACGCCGCAAATGATCGGCACCCAGATCGACAGACTCAGGTAAGGAGGTAATGTATAAATCGTAGACTGCATCATGGTTCTCAGTATTCTTTTATCAGGTCAGCTTACTTAGCGGGCCAGAATGGCAGGAAATAGATCAGGAAGCCCAGCACGCCCAGGATCATCACGAATGCATAGTGATAGATGTAGCCGGTCTGCAGCACTCGCGACAGCGAGGACAGCCAGGCGACGACCTTGGCGCTACCATTGACGACGAAACCGTCGATCAGCTTCTTGTCACCGAAGTTCCACAGGCCATTACCCAGCAAGCGGGCACCGCCGGCGAACACGACTTCATTGAACTTGTCCATGTAGTACTTGTTGTCCAGCAGGGTGTGGATCGCGTGGAACTTGGCAAAGAACCAGGCCGGTACGCGCGGGTTGACCATGTAGCAGTAGTAGGCTGCCACCACGCCGGACAATGCCAGCCAGAACGGTGCCGTCGACAGGCCGTGGATCGCCATCGCCATTGCGCCGTGGAATTCATGCGACAACTCTTCCATTGCTGGATGGTTTTCGCCGACGAAGATCACGCCCTTGAAGAAATCGCCATGCAGCATCGGGCCGATCGTCAGGTAGCCGATGATCAGCGACGGGATCGCCAGCATCACCAGCGGGAACCAGACGACGAATGGGGACTCGTGCGGCTTCTGGCCAGGTTCCAGGCCATGGTGGCCGTGGTCGTCTTCCTCTTCTTCATCGTGTGCGTCCGAATCATGCTTGGCCGCAGGCGCGTGGTGATCGTCATGACCGTGCGCATGCGCCTGGCCGAAACGTTCCTTGCCGTGGAAGACGAGGAAGTACATGCGGAACGAGTAGAAGGCCGTAACGAACACGCCAGCCAGCACGGCGAACTGGGCAAAGCCAGCGCCCCAGATGTGCGTCGCTTCGACGGCTTCGATGATGCTGTCTTTCGAGTAGAAACCGGAGAACAGCGGCGTGCCGATCAGGGCCAGCGAACCGACCAGGGACGTGATCCACGTGATCGGCATGTATTTGCGCAGGCCGCCCATGTTGCGGATGTCCTGGTCGTGGTGCATGCCGATGATGACGGAACCGGCGCCCAGGAACAGCAGTGCCTTGAAGAATGCGTGCGTCATCAGGTGGAACACGGCCACGGAGTAGGCGGACGAACCGAGCGCGACGGTCATGTAGCCGAGCTGCGACAGGGTCGAGTAAGCGACGACGCGCTTGATGTCGTTCTGGATGATGCCCAAAAAGCCCATGAACAGCGCCGTGATGGAGCCGATCACGAGGATGAAGGACAGTGCCGTGTCGGACAGTTCGAACAGCGGCGACATGCGCGAGACCATGAAGATACCGGCCGTCACCATCGTCGCGGCGTGAATCAGTGCCGAGATCGGGGTAGGACCTTCCATCGAGTCAGGCAACCACACGTGCAGCGGGAACTGCGCCGACTTGCCCATCGCGCCGATGAACAGGCAGATACAGGCAACGGTCAGCAGCGGCCAGTCGCTACCAAGCATGGTCATCTGTGCCAACGCATCTTTCTGCGCGAACACTTCCTGGTAATTCATGGTGTGGGCGTTAGCCAGCAGCAGGCCGATACCGAGGATGAAGCCGAAGTCGCCCACGCGGTTGACGAGGAAAGCCTTCATGTTGGCCACGATGGCCGTCGGACGCTGGTACCAGAAACCGATCAGCAGGTAGGAGACCAGACCCACGGCTTCCCAACCGAAGAACAGTTGCAGGAAGTTGTTGGCCATGACCAGCATCAGCATCGAGAACGTGAACAGCGAGATGTAGGCGAAGAAGCGGTTGTAGCCTTCGTCGTCCTTCATGTAGCCGATCGTGTAGATGTGCACCATCAGGGAAACAAAAGTGACCACGCACATCATCATCGCCGACAGCGAATCGATCTGGAAGCCCACTTCCATCTTCAGGGGGCCGATCGTCATCCAGTTATAGATCGTGCCATTGAATGTCGCGCCATCCATCACTGCCAGCAGTGTCTGCACGGACAGGATGAACGCAATCAGTACGCCCAGGATCGTCGCGGTATGCGACGTCTTGCGTCCGACCAAATTACCCAGGAACTGGGTGCCAAGCAAGCCTGCAATCGCGGCACCGGCCAGCGGCGCCAGCGGTACGGCAAGAAGGAGGTTAGGGTTGAGGAGTTGCCCCGCCATGATGAACCTTAATCGTTATTATTCGAGAGATCGAGTCTGAAAAACATCAGCCTTTGAGGCTGTCCAGGTCTTCGACGTTGATGGTATCCAGATTACGGAACATCACCACCAGAATAGCCAGACCGATAGCCGACTCAGCGGCGGCAACCGTCAGGATGAAGAAAACGAAGATCTGACCGGCCGCGTCGCCCATGAAATGGGAGAACGCGATGAAATTCATATTCACCGCCAGCAGCATCAATTCGATTGCCATCAGCAATACGATGATGTTCTTGCGGTTCAGGAAAATACCGACGATCGAGATTGCGAACAGGATCGCGCCCAGGACCAGAAAATGTGTGAGCGATAATGTCATGGTGCCTCCTTAACTTCCGGCTCAGCCGCAGGACGCTCGACAACCGCGTCCATCTTGATGATCTTCAGGCGGTCGTTGCGCTTGACGCGCACGGCATCGCCTGGAGCGAAATGCTTGGTGTCCTTGCGTTTGCGCAGGGTCAGCGCGACCGCGGCAACGATGGCCACCAGCAGCACGACGGCGGCGATCTCGAAGGCAAACACGTATTTCGTGTAGATCAGCAGACCCAGTTCCTTGGTGCCGCCCAGGTTGACGTTGACCGGAGCGATGCTAGGCGCAAAGTTGCGGAAACCGTGCCACAGGACGGCGGCCATTTCCAGCACGATGATCACGCCCACCGTCACCGACAAAGGCAGATAGCCCCAGAAGCCCTCGCGCATGCGGTCGATATTGATATCGAGCATCATGACCACGAAGAGGAACAGCACCATCACGGCGCCGACGTACACCAATACCAGCACGATGGCCAGGAATTCAGCTTGCAGCAGCATCCAGATGCCCGCTGCGGAAAAGAAGGACAGTACCAAAAACAGTACTGCGTGGACCGGATTACGGGCCGTGATGACGCGCGTCGCTGCCAGAATCAAGATCAGCGCGAAGGCGTAAAACAAAATTGTTTTAAAGTCCATAAAAAACCCAATAGACGTACAGATGAACGAGGGGCGCGCCGCAGCCTCTCAGCTGCGGCGCATCCATCAGCGATAAGGTGCGTCGGCGGCGCGCGCAGCGGCGATGTCATTTTCATAACGATCACCTACGGCCAGCAACATCTCTTTCGTGTAATACAAATCCCCGCGTTTCTCGCCGTGGTATTCCAGGATTTGCGTCTCGACGATCGAATCGACCGGGCAGGACTCTTCGCAGAAACCGCAGAAGATGCACTTGGTCAAGTCAATATCGTAACGCGTGGTACGGCGCGAGCCGTCGTCACGCTGTTCCGATTCGATCGTGATGGCCATCGCCGGGCAAACCGCTTCGCACAGTTTGCAGGCGATGCAACGTTCCTCGCCGTTCGGGTAGCGGCGCAGCGCGTGCAAGCCACGGAAACGCGGCGAGATCGGTGTCTTCTCTTCCGGGAATTGCACCGTGATCTTGCGCGAAAACATGTACTTGCCTGTCAGCGCCATGCCCTTGATCAGCTCGCCTAACAAGAGGCTGCTGAAGAAATCTTTTACCTTATCCATTCGTATGCACTCTCTTACTTCCAAATATTCCAGGATGTCTGCATCCAGGCAGCGACGAAGACCAGGTAGACCAGCGTCAACGGGATAAATACTTTCCAGCCCAGGCGCATGATCTGGTCATAACGGTAGCGTGGGAAAGTACCGCGCACCCAGATGAACACCGAGACGATGAAGAAGGTTTTCGCGAACAGCCAGAAGAAGCCGCCGAAACCACCCCAGAACTCGAGGAAAGCAAATGGTGCGGACCAGCCACCGAGGAACATGAGCGAAGTCAGCGCGCCGATCAGGATCATGTTGGCGTATTCGGCCAGCATGAACATGGCGTAGGCCATGCCCGAGTACTCGACCATGTGGCCGGCAACGATTTCCGACTCGCCCTCGACGACGTCGAACGGGTGACGGTTGGCTTCAGCCAGGCCCGACACCATGTAGATGACGAACATCGGCAGCAGCGGCAGCCAGTTCCACGACAGGAAGTTCACGCCCTTGTCGGCGAAGTAGCCGATTTGCTGGCCGCCGACGATGTCGATGAAGTTCAGGCTGCCCGAGACCATCAGCACGATGACCATCACGAAGCCCATCGGGATTTCATACGAAATCATCTGCGCCGAAGCGCGCATGGCGCCCATGAACGAGTACTTCGAGTTCGAGGCCCAGCCGGCGATGATGATGCCGTAGACTTCCATCGAGGTAATCGCCAGCAGCATCAGCAAGCCCGCGTTGACGTTGGCCAGCACGGCTTGCGGACCGAAGGGCACGACCGACCAGGCGGCCAGGGCCGGCATGATGGTCATGATCGGGCCAATCACGAACAGGCCTTTGGCGGCCTTGGACGGGATGATGATCTCTTTGAACAAGAGTTTCAGCGCATCGGCGATCGGCTGCAGCAAGCCCAATGGGCCTACGCGGTTCGGGCCGACGCGGATCTGGATCCAGCCGATCAGCTTGCGTTCCCACAAGGTCAGGTAGGCAACCAGGCCCATCAGCGGCAGCAGCACGCACAGGATCTTGATCAGGGTCCAGAAGAACGGCCACGAGCCGCCCAGCAAATCCTGGCCGCTGCTGTTGATGACGTTTACAAATTCAGGCAGAGCCATCAGATTTTCCCCTCTGCTGTTTCAACTGTGATGTCACCGAACATGCCGCCCAGGCCAGCCGTCGAGGCATGCGCCGCCGACACCTTGACCACATTGGCCGGCAGGCCGGCGTGAATTGCCGCCACCAGGATGGCGCTGCCGGAGCCTTGCGCCACTTTGACCTTGTCGCCCGCCTTGATGCCCAGCTTGCCAGCCAGTTCGGCGGACAGGTGTGCTTGCGGCGCGGCGCCATCGACCGTGCGTTGCAAAGGTTCGGAACGGCGTACCAGCGCGTCGGCGAAGTAGATCGGCACGTCGGCGATGCGTTGCAGCGCAGGCGAGGCCGGTGCGTACGTTGCCGCTTCCGGTGCGTTCTTGGCGATGTTGTTCAGCTGTGCCGACAGATCGGTCACGCCGGCACCAAACGCTTCGTCGCGGATCGCTTCGGAGGTGTCGTAGTCGAAACCGGCCAGGCCCAGGATGTTGCCCAGGACGCGCAGCACTTTCCAGGCTGGGCGGGTTTCCGCCAGCGGTTTCACGGTGCCGTTGAAGCTTTGCGCGCGGCCTTCGCAGTTCACGAAGGTACCCGAGGTTTCGGCGAACGGCGAGATCGGCAGCAAGACATCGGCGTACTCCATGCCGTGCTTGAAGGCGGACATGGCCACGACCATGTCGGCGCCATCCAGGGCGGCGCGGGCCGCTTGCGGATTGGCGGCATCGAGTTCCGGCTCGGCGTGCAGCAGCACGTAGGCTTTTTTCGGTACGGCAAACGCAGCTTGCACGTTGGCGCGCGGCTTGGCGACCAGGTGCGCGCCAACCGTGTTGGCCGCTTCCGTCAGGTAGCCGAGCTTGGCGCCCGTCTGTTCGGCGATCCATTGCGCGGCAGCGTGCAGTTGCGACGCTTGCGGGTGTTGCGTTGCCGCGTTACCCAGCAGCACGGCGCCATGGTCGCCAGCCATCAGGCTGGCGGCGATGGCCGTTGCCACGTCCGAAGCGGCGACCGCTTCGAAACCGGCTGGCGCGGCGATTTCTTTGGCTTTGGCAACGGCGACAACCACTTCCGACAAGGCCGCCAGCCAATCGCTTGGCGCCACGATCATCTTGTTGGCGATGGTGATCAGTTGATCATCGTCGGAGGCGTGCAGGATCGACAGCTTGGCGCCGCCCTTGACGGACGCGCGCAAACGCGTGGCCAGCAATGGGTGATCCTTGCGCAGGAACGAGCCGATGACGAAGGCGCGCTTGATCTGGCCAAATTCGCTGATCGGCATGCCCAGCCATGGTTTCACATTCGCGTCGAGCGCGAAGTCGGTCTGGCGCAGGCGGAAGTCGACGTTCTCGGAACCGAGACCGTTGGCCACTTTTTGCAGCAGGACCAGCTCTTCGACGGTCGAGTGCGGCGTTGCCAGCGCGGCGATGGCGTCGGCGCCATGTTCGTGCTTGATGTTTTTCAGGCCGTGCGCCACGTATTCCAGCGCGGTTTGCCAATCGACTTCTTTCCACTCGTTGCCTTGTTTCAGCATCGGGGTCGTCAGGCGTTCGGCACTGTCCAGCGCTTCGTACGAGAAACGGTCCTTGTCCGAGATCCAGCATTCGTTGACGGCTTCGTTTTCCAGCGGCAGTACACGCTTGACCTTGCCAGCTTTCACTTGCACGATCAGGTTCGTACCGAGGCCGTCATGCGGGCTGACCGATTTGCGGCGCGACAGTTCCCACGTACGGGCGCTGTAGCGGAACGGCTTCGAGGTCAGTGCGCCAACCGGGCACAGGTCGATCATGTTGCCCGACAGTTCGGAGTCGACGGACTGGCCGACGAAGGACACGATTTCCGAGTGTTCGCCGCGGCCGATCATGCCCAGCTCCATCACGCCGGCCACTTCCTGGCCAAAGCGTACGCAACGGGTGCACTGGATGCAGCGCGACATTTCCTGCATGGAAACCAGCGGACCGGCTTCCTTCGGCGTGACAACGCGCTTGTCTTCCTTGTAGCGCGATTCGCTCTTGCCGTAGCCCACTGCCAAGTCTTGCAACTGGCATTCGCCGCCCTGATCGCAGATAGGGCAATCGAGCGGGTGGTTAATCAGCAAGAATTCCATGACCGACTTTTGCGCCTGCACAGCTTTATCGCTGGCGGAGCGCACGATCATGCCGGCACTGACCGGGGTCGCACAAGCGGGCAAAGGCTTGGGCGCCTTTTCCACTTCGACCAGGCACATGCGGCAGTTCGCTGCGATCGACAATTTCTTGTGATAGCAGAAGTGCGGAATGTAGGTTCCCAATTTGTTGGCGGCGTCCATCACCATGCTACCAGCAGGGACTTCGACTTTTTTGCCGTCTATTTCGATTTCAACCATGGTGATCGTTACCTGACGCAGCTTAGATATATGCGGGCACTAAGCAATGCTTGTGCTCGATATGATATTCAAATTCTTCACGGAAATTCTTAATGAAGGCCCGTACCGGCATGGCAGCCGCATCGCCCAGCGCGCAAATGGTGCGGCCCTGGATGTTGTCGGCGATCGAGTTGAGCATGTCCAGGTCGTCTGGACGACCCTGCCCCTGCTCGATGCGGTGCACCATGCGGTACATCCAGCCTGTGCCTTCACGGCAAGGCGTACACTGGCCGCACGATTCTTCAAAGTAGAAGTAGGACAGGCGTTCCAGCGCCTTTACCATGCAGCGTGTTTCGTCCATCACGATGACGGCGCCCGAACCCAACATCGAACCGGCTTTCGCGATCGAGTCGTAGTCCAGGTCGGTCTGCATCATGATGTCGCCGCGGATCACCGGAGCGGACGAACCGCCAGGGATCACGGCCTTGATCTTTTTGCCACCGCGCATGCCGCCTGCCAGTTCCAGCAGGGTCGCAAACGGGGTGCCGAGCGGCACTTCGTAGTTGCCCGGTTTTTCCACGTCGCCCGAGATCGAGAAGATCTTCGAACCGCCATTGTTCGGCTTGCCCATCGCCAGGTATTTCTCTGGACCGATGTTCAGCACGAAGGGCACGGCCGCGAAGGTTTCCGTGTTGTTGATCGTCGTCGGCTTGCCGTACAGGCCAAACGAGGCAGGGAAAGGCGGCTTGAAGCGCGGCTGGCCTTTCTTGCCTTCCAGCGATTCGAGCAGGGCCGTTTCTTCGCCGCAGATGTAGGCGCCATAACCATGGTGCGCGTGCAACTGGAACGAGAACTCGCTGCCCATGATCTTGTCACCGAGGAAGCCGGCGGCGCGCGCCTCTTCCAGCGCTTCTTCGAAACGCAGGTATTCCTGGAAGATCTCGCCGTGGATATAGTTGTAGCCCACGGTGATGCCCATCGCATAAGCGCCAATGGCCATGCCTTCGATCAGGGCATGGGGATTGTAACGAATGATGTCGCGGTCCTTGAAAGTGCCCGGCTCGCCTTCATCTGTATTGCAGACGAGGTATTTCTGGCCCGGGAACTGGCGCGGCATGAAGCTCCACTTCAAGCCGGTAGGGAAACCCGCGCCGCCACGGCCGCGCAAGGACGACGCCTTGAGGTCGGCGATGATCTGTTCCGGCGTGATTTTCTCTTCCAGGATACGCCGCAGGGCGCTGTAGCCGCCGCGGTTCACATAATCTTGCAAATGCCAGTTCTTGCCATCCAGATCCTTCAGGATCAATGGATCGATATGGCGGTTGTGGAGTGACGTCATTTCTTGAGTTCCTCCAGCATGGCGTCGATCTTCTCGTTCGACATCCAGCTGCACATGGTTTTATTACTGACCAGCAAGACAGGCGCATCGCCGCAAGCACCCATGCACTCGCCTTCAACCAGCGTGAACTGGCCGTCTGCGGTGGTTTCGCGGAAATCGATACCCAGTTTCTGCTTCAGGTACTCGGCAGCGCGCACGCCGCCCGACAGGGCGCATGGCAGGTTGGTGCACACGGTGATCTTGTGCTTGCCCACGGGTTTCACGTTGTACATATTGTAGAACGTGGCCACTTCCTGCACGGCAATCGCCGGCATGCCGATGTAGTCGGCCAGTTCCTTCATGGTTTCCGGCGCCAGCCAGCCCAGTTCATCCTGGGCATGGGCCAGCGCGGCCATGACGGCCGACTGACGCTGGTCGGCCGGATACTTGGCCAGCTCGCGGTCAATTTTCTTATAGCATTGCTCTGATAACAACATACTTTTTGCCTCTTAGCGGTCAATACTGCCGAACACGATGTCTTGCGTCCCGATGATGGTCACGGCGTCGGCAAGCATGTGCCCACGCGCCATTTCGTCGAGCGACTGCAAGTGGGCGTAGTCTGGCGCGCGCAGTTTCATGCGGTACGGCTTGTTGGCGCCATCGGACACCAGGTACACGCCGAACTCGCCCTTCGGGTGTTCCACGGCGCTGTAGGCCTCGCCTGGCGGCACGTGGAAACCTTCCGTAAACAGCTTGAAGTGGTGAATCAGGGATTCCATGTTGGTCTTCATGTCGACGCGACCCGGAGGCGCCACCTTGCGGTTGCTGGTCATGACAGGACCTTCATTGTTGCGCAGCCACTCCACGCATTGCTTGATGATGCGGTTCGACTGGCGCAACTCTTCCACGCGGACCAGGTAACGGTCGTAGCAATCGCCGTTGGTGCCGATAGGGATGTCGAAATCCATCAGGTCGTACACTTCGTACGGCTGTTTCTTGCGCAAGTCCCACTGCACGCCCGAGCCGCGCAGCATGGCGCCCGTAAAGCCCATGGCCAGCGCAT
Organism: Janthinobacterium sp. 67; assembly: GCF_002797895.1. NCBI lineage: Bacteria > Pseudomonadati > Pseudomonadota > Betaproteobacteria > Burkholderiales > Oxalobacteraceae > Janthinobacterium > Janthinobacterium sp. 67. The sequence goes on from NZ_PGES01000001.1 coordinate 2,169,319, forward strand.
CTTCCGGCGAGACCACGCCGATGCCGACCGTGCGCTGTTTCCAGATACGGTTGTCGGTCAGCAGGGTTTCGTACTCGTCCACCGAGTTCGGGAAGCGGCGCGCGAAGTCTTCGATGAAGTCCAGCAGCGAACCCTGGCGGTTTTCATTGAGCTTGCCGATCGCTTTTGCGTTGCGGATGATCGAGGCCTTGTGCTGCGGCATCGCGTCCGGCAGGTCGCGGTAGACGCCGCCCGGACGGTAGTAGGCCGCGTGCATGCGCGCGCCCGACACCGCCTCGTAGGCGTCGAACAAGTCTTCGCGGTCGCGGAAGCAATACAGGAACGGGCCCATGGCGCCAACGTCCAGCGCGTGGGTGCCGAGCCACATCAGGTGATTCAGGATGCGCGTCATCTCGTCGAACATGACGCGGATGTATTGCGCGCGCAGCGGCACTTCCAGGCCCAGCATCTTTTCGATGGCCATCACGTACGCGTGTTCATTGCACATCATCGACACATAGTCGAGACGGTCCATGTACGGCACGGATTGCAGATAGGTCTTCTGCTCGGCCAGCTTTTCGGTGGCGCGGTGCAGCAGGCCGATATGCGGGTCGGCGCGCTGGATGACTTCGCCATCCATCTCCAGCACCAGGCGCAGCACACCGTGCGCGGCCGGATGCTGTGGCCCAAAGTTCAGGGTGTAGTTCTTAATCTCAGCCATTATTTCATCCCGTAATGTTCTTCGCGGATCACGCGCGGCACGTTTTCCCGCGGCTCGATCGTCACGGGCTGGTAAATCACGCGCTTTTGTTCCGGATCGTAGCGCATCTCGACATAGCCGGAGACGGGGAAATCCTTGCGGAACGGATGGCCGATGAAACCGTAGTCGGTCAGCAGGCGGCGCAAGTCGTTGTGGCCTTCGAAGAGGATGCCCAGCAGGTCAAATGCTTCGCGCTCGTACCAGTTGACGGCACGCCAGATGCTCACCACGGAAGGCAGCAACGGCATGTCGTCGTCCGGTGCGAACACGCGCACGCGCACGCGCCAGTTGTGCTTGACCGACAGCAAGTGCGACACGGCCGCGTAACGCAGGCCATCCCAGGTGCCATCGCCATAGGTCGAATAGTCGACGCCGCACAGATCGATCAATTGCTCGAAATGCAGGGCCGGATCGTCGCGCAGGGTCAGCATCACGGCCAGGTAGTCTTCCGCCTTGACCTGCAAGGTGACTTCGCCCAGCGTTACCGTCGTGCTAACGCGATCGCCCAGGGCAGTGCCGAGGGCGTTTTGCAATACTTCTAAATGTGTTGTCATAATCTGAAGCGGCCCCGTTAGCGTGCGATCGTGCTGGTACGCTTGATCTTGTTCTGCAACTGCATGATGCCGTACAGCAAGGCTTCAGCGGTCGGAGGACAGCCAGGCACATACACGTCGACGGGCACGATGCGGTCGCAACCGCGCACCACGGAATAGGAGTAATGGTAGTACCCGCCGCCATTGGCGCAGGAACCCATCGAGATGACCCAGCGTGGCTCCGCCATCTGGTCGTAGACCTTGCGCAGGGCCGGCGCCATCTTGTTGCACAGGGTGCCGGCAACGATCATGACGTCGGACTGACGCGGCGACGGACGAAACACGACGCCGAAACGGTCCATATCGTAGCGGGCTGCGCCCACATGCATCATTTCGACCGCACAGCAGGCCAGACCGAACGTCATCGGGAACATAGACCCGGTGCGCGCCCAGTTGATCAGCTTGTCGGCCGAGGTGGTGATGAAACCTTCGCTTAATACGCCTTCAATAGCCATGGCTTATTCCCAGTCAAGGGCACCTTTCTTCCAAATGTACCAAAATCCGACCACGAATTCAGCGATGAACACCATCATCGTGACGAAACCGGCCCAGCCCAGGTCGCGCATTGCAACGCCCCATGGGAAAAAGAATGCCGTTTCCAGATCGAACAAAATAAACAGGATTGCGACCAGATAGTAGCGCACATCGAATTTCATGCGCGCGTCTTCGAATGCTTCAAAACCACATTCGTACGGGGAGAGTTTTGCTGCGTCAGGCTTGTTAGGACCTAACAGGCGCCCCAGGAGCTGGGGAGCGATACCGACACCAAGGCCGATAATAATGAACAGCAGGACGGGGAAGTAATTTTCGAGGTTCACGATTGATGAGCTTATATTGAACGATCGGTTAAATGAGGACGCTGCGATCATTTGCAGCGTATCTAACGCACGACCCCAATCAAAGCTAAGACCAGGATCGAACGACACATCCTCGTAAAAAAAGCCAGCAACTTTGTACGAGCCATGGCTCGTGCGCCGTTGCTGGCTTCTGATTTCTGGTGCCGACGACGAGACTCGAACTCGTACAGCTTTCGCCACTACCCCCTCAAGATAGCGTGTCTACCAATTTCACCACGTCGGCGGTAAGGCCCGTATTCTACTCTGCTTTGCCGCTAAAGTTAATGCACAAATGCATCAAAACACAGATAAAAACGATAAATTTTTACATCTTCCAGCGCGCCACGATTTTTTCCTGCCGCACTGCCAAAACATTGAGCAATAATCTGCTCGTAATGAGAATTACTCTCGATGAGGTATCGAGTTATTACTCGGTAAATACCAAATTACTTCGGAATCGCGCCGGCAGGGGTGCTGGCAACCGGAGCAGCCGCTGCCGGAGCGCTGGCCGCCGGAGCTGCAGGCACCGTCGTCGGGATCGCGCCCGCGCCGGTGACCGGCACTGGCTTGACGACTTTGTCCATCACGCCGCCGCCGACCGTCGTGGCGCGCTGATTGGCCATCAGCGACAGGGCCAGGGTGGCGCCAAAGAAGATCGCGGCGGCAACGCCCGTCGATTTCGACATGAAGTTCGACGAACCCGTCGCACCGAACAGGCTGCCCGAAGCGCCCGAACCGAAGGCGGCGCCCATGTCGGCGCCCTTGCCGTGCTGCAGCAACACCAGCGCGATAATCGACAATGCCGAAAGAACCTGTACTACCACTACCAGATTGAACATCATGTTCATTGCAATTCCATTCTCAGTTTAAATTAATTCAATCGGCGGCGTGAATAATCGCCAGGAAATCCGCCGCCTTCAATGCCGCTCCACCGATCAGACCGCCATCGATATCCGGCATCGCCATCAATTCCTTTGCGTTCTCCGGCTTCATGCTGCCGCCGTACAGGATCTGCACGCCGGCGGCCGCTACCGCATTCTTTGCCGCCAGCTGGCCGCGCAATACCTGATGCACGTCCTGCGCCATTTGCGGCGTGGCCGTCTTGCCCGTACCGATGGCCCAGACCGGCTCATAGGCCAGCACCAGTTTCGCCACGTCGTCGGCGGAAATCGCCGCCAGCACGGCGCCCAGCTGCTGCGCCACGACGGCGTCGGTCTGTCCCGCTTCGCGCTGGGCCAGGGTTTCGCCGATGCAGACGATAGGCGTGATGCCCGCCGCCAGCGCGGCAACCGTCTTGGCCGCCACTTGCGCATCGCTCTCGCCATGGTAGGCGCGGCGCTCGGAATGCCCGATCACCACATAGCCGCAACCGAAATCCTGCAGCATGGCGGCCGAGATTTCTCCCGTGTAGGCGCCGCTGGCGTGCGCGGACATATCCTGCGCGCCCCAGCCGAGAGCCGTGCCTGCCAATTGCGCCTGGCACTGCGCCAGATACGGCGCAGGCACACAGACGGCGCTGGCGGCGCCAGAGGCGGCCAGACCAGCAACTATTTCAGACAATAACACCGCGTTCGAGGTGCGACTGCCGTTCATTTTCCAATTTCCGACGACGAGTTTGCGACGCATAGTAGCCTAAATTCTAATAACCCGTCATTCTAACTCCGGCACCGATGCCGGTCAAACAGGCAGTGCCCCGTTTCAAGCAACTTGCAACATGATCTTGCCCACGTGCGTGCTCGCTTCCATCAGGGCATGCGCTTCGTTGGCTTTCTCCAACGGGAAAGTTTGATAGATCACGGGCGTGATCTTGCCCGCCTCGATCAGCGGCCAGACGGTCGTGCGCAAATGGTTCGCGATGGCCGCCTTGAAGGCCACGGAACGGGGACGCAGGGTGGAACCCGTCACCGTCAAACGGCGGCGCAGCAAGGTGCCCAGGTCCAGCTCCGCCCTGGTGCCGCCCTGCACGGCGATCAGGCCGATGCGGCCGTCGTCGGCCAGGCAGCTGATCTCGCGCGGCAGGTAGTCGCCGCCCACCATGTCGAGGATGACGTCGACGCCCTTGCCACCGGTCAATTCCTTGACGACGGCGACGAAATCTTCCGTGCGGTAATTGATGCCCCGTTCGGCGCCCAGCGCCTCGCAGGCGCGCGCCTTCTCGTCGCTGCCCGCCGTGGCGAACACGCGGTGGCCCAGCGCTGTCGCCAGTTGAATGGCCGTCACGCCGATGCCGGACGTGCCGCCCTGCACCAATAACGTTTCGCCATCGGCCAGCGCGCAGCGGTCGAAGACATTGCTCCAGACGGTAAAGAAGTTTTCCGGCAGGGATGCGCCTTCCAGCGCCGTCAAGCCCTTCGGCAAGGGCAGGCACTGGCCGGCAGGCGCGGCGCAGTATTCGGCATAGCCGCCGCCCTGCACCAGCGCGCAGACGAGGTCGCCCTTTTTGAATGCGATATTGCTGAAATCGCCATCGACGACTTCGCCCGCCACTTCCAGGCCCGGCAAGTCGGATGCGCCGGCTGGCGGCGCGTACTTGCCCAGGCGCTGCAGCACGTCGGGACGGTTGATGCCGGCCGCGTGCACCTTGATCAGCAGTTCACCGGCCTTGAAGGCGGGAACGGGACACTCGACGATCCGCAAGACGTCGGCGGGACCTGGCTGACTGATGGCAACTGCACGCATGGCGGGACTCTTTCAAGGGAAAACGGCGATTGTACGCCATGCCGCCAGCCCTTGCAGACCGCCGCTTCCTCCCTTAGCCGCCGCCCGTCTTCGACTGGCGCGGCAACGGCGTGCCGGGCTTCCATTTCGCCGACAGGGCCTGCCCTTCCTCGACTTGTTCGTGCGTCATCTTGCGCACGACGGCGGCGCGCTGGTCGGCCGCATTCGTGTTGCCGTTCGCCGCCGCCAGGTTCCACAGCATGTAGGCGATGACGTTATCCTGCTGCACGCCGCCCATGTGATAGCGGTACATCAGGCCCAGCACCTGCTGCGCCTCGGCGTGGTTCTGCTCGGCCGCCTTGCGGAACCAGGCCACGGCCTGCTTGTGGTCCTGCAGCACGGCGTTGCCCGTGTAATACATGGCGCCCACGACGTACTGGGCGTCGGCCTTGCCCTGGTCGGCCGCCTTGCGGTGCCAGAACATGGCCTGCTTGTAATCCTGCGGCAAGCCGCGGCCCATGTAATACATCAAGCCCAGCAAATGCTGGGCATCGGCGTTGCCGGTCTTGGCCAGTGGCAGGATTTCCTTGTAGGCCAGCGCGTAATTCTTGTTGTTGTAGGCACTGGCGCCTTCGACGAAGCCAGCCCGCGCGGGTAGCTGTATCGCCAACAGCATGAGTAATGTAATGATCAGTTTTTTCATCGGAATGGGATGTGGTCTGACTACTTATTCTTGTTTTGCCAATATGGCCTGCGGCAGGATGCGTTTACTTCCAGCTGACTTTGCCCAGACCCTCGACGCTGACGTCGCGGTTAGCCGGCTTGCCGTACACCACCACCGAACCGAGTCCACTCAGGTTCAGCTTGGCATTCGTATGGGCATTCACCAAGGCATTGCCAAGGCCGCTCAATTCCAGGTTGACGGCATCGGCCTCGAATTGCTTCGCATTCAAGCTGCCCAGGCCACCCAGGCTGGCTTTCAGGATGCGCCCGCGGCCGCCCAGCACCACCGAGCCCGCGCCCTGCAAGTCCAGCTCGGCCCGGTCGTTATTGCCGATCCACAGCTGCATACTGCCCACGCCGCCCAGGCTGGCATTAAGCTTGCGGTAATCGCCGACCACCTTGATGCTGCCCGCCCCTTCCAGCGACAAGGTCAGTTCCTCGCCCGTGAATCCCGTGACGTCCGTGCTGCCGTAGCCTTCCGAGCTCACTTCACGCAGATTCGGCAGCACCAGTTCCGCGCGGATCGACGAAGGACCGAGCTTGAAGCCGCGCACTTCCGTTTCGATGTGCAGGGTGTCGCCGCTTTGCGCCGTAGTGACATCGGCGATGTAGCGCTTGTCGGCCGTGATGCTCAGCGACGGCACGCTGCCCTGGCGAATGCGTACTTCCATCACGCCATCGAGCTTGACGCGCACCACGCGGGCGTCGACGTTGCGCATTTCCAGCAAGCGGGTCTCGGCGGCGACGCCGCGCACCAGGCCCAACGTCGCCAGGAACAGCAGCGCCAGTTGCAGTATTCTTTTCATGTAGTACATCCTCGGTATCTTGTTTTTATGTGTCGCGGCGCCCTCGTGGGGCTTGCGCGCATTGCCATTGACCACCACTGTAGCAGCGTCGAAAACGGCTGACAATCAGGCTGACAATCGATCAGGCAAAACGGGCTTTTTCGGCAGCGTTCAGGCGCTTGGCCTTGACGACCACCACTTGCATGGCGGCCTTGTTCGCGGGCGCGGCCAGGGTGGCCGTGGAACTGGCCACTTGCAGGGCCGGGGCGGCCGGGGCAATGGCGTAGCAGCTGGCGCCAAGCAGGATGGCGGCGGCAACGGCGATGATTTCCATGTTTTTAGCGACGTTCATGTTGTTCTCCTCGGGTGTCTGGCAGTGGGCTTGCGGTATGGTGTCACTATAGCCATACCGCCCCCGGCAGACACGCCGATTGCGACGAACTGCAATTTTGGCAGGCTGGCCTGACAAAATCGCGGATGAACGTGCGGATCGCTGCGCTTCTTCTTAAAACTCTTCCCACTCGTCGGCGCCGGACTTGGCCGCCTTGACGGGCTTGACCGACGCCAGCGCGCGGGCCGGCGCGCGCGGGGCGGAAGCCGGAGCGGCTGGCTTCGCCTTGAGGCGCGTCACGGGCGCGGGCGCCGCGGCAGGACCGGCATCGCCCAGGCGGAACATGCCGACGGCTTGCGCCAGATCCACGGCTTGCTCCTGCAAGCTTTCCGCGGCGGCGGCCGCCTGCTCGACGAGGGCCGCATTTTGCTGCGTCATGGTATCCATGTGCGTGACGGCCGTATTGATCTCGCCGATGCCGGCGCTCTGTTCGCGGCTGGCCACCGTGATCTCGCTCATGATGGTCGTCAATTGCTGTACCGACGCCACCACCTGATCCATGGTCTGGCCCGCTTCATCGACAAGACGGCCCCCGGCATCGACCTTCTCCACCGAATCGCCGATCAATTCCTTGATTTCCTTGGCCGCGCCGGCGGAGCGCTGCGCCAGGTTGCGCACTTCGGACGCCACCACGGCAAAGCCCCTGCCCTGCTCGCCCGCGCGCGCCGCCTCGACGGCCGCATTCAGGGCCAGGATATTCGTCTGGAAGGCGATGCCGTCGATCACGCCGATGATGTCGACGATCTTGCGCGAACTTTCCTGGATGCCGGCCATGGTGCCGACCACCTGCTGCACCACGCGGCCGCCCTTGGCCGCCACTTCCGAGGCGGACACGGCCAGCTCATTGGCCGCGTGCGCGTTTTCCGCGTTCTGCTTGACGGTCGACGTCAGCTCGTCCATCGAGCTGGCCGTCTCTTCCAGCGCGCCGGCCTGCGCTTCCGTGCGCGAAGACAGGTCGGCATTGCCGGCGGCGATGTCGGCCGACTCGCTGCGCACCAGGGTGCTGATGCTGCGGATCTGCACGAGCACGGTGGCGATCTTTTCGACGAACAAGTTGAATGCCTTGGCGATCTGCGCCAGCTCGTCCGCGCCTTCCGCGTCGAGGCGGCTGGTCAGGTCGCCGTCGCCCGTGGCGATCGCTTCCATCGCATCGCGCACCAGGCCCAGGCGGCGCAAGGCGCGCGCCACCAGCACGCTCAATACCGTGGCGGCCAGGGCCAGCACCAGCAAGGCCGTCAGGGCCGAGGCGCGCAGCATGGAGGTCAATGCCTGCGTCGCTTCCGCGCGGTCGAGCACGGTCGCCAGCAGCCAGTCGCTGCCCGGCACTTTACTCACATGCAAGATGCCGTTCCGGTCGCCCAGGCGTATGGCGGCGCCGTCGCCGCTCTTTTCGATATCGGCCAGCGCCTGCGCGCTCAGGCCCGGATCCAGCTCGGCCAGCGGTTTCAGGGTCAGCTTGCCGTCCGGGTGGGCGATGATCTTGCCGCCGCCATCGACGAGGAAGGCGTAGCTCGATGCCGTCGGCTTGATCGAGGCGACGTTTTGCACCACCGCATCCATCATCACGTCGGCCGCCATCACGCCCGTCACGCTGCCCTTGCCGCCCAGCGGCTCGGCAAACGTCACCACCAGCTTGCCCGTGCTGGCGCCGATGTACGGTGCCGTGATGATGGGGCCGCCCACTTCGGATGCCAGCTTGTACCAGGGCCGCGCCGTGGGATCATAGTCGGCGGCGCGCTTGCGCTCCTGCGAAAACACGGCGTGCTTGTCGGCAAAGCCGATATACGCCATGTCGAAGGTGCCGGCCTGCTCGGCCGCCTTCAGGGCCGGCAGCGGATCGGCCGCCGTGGCGCCCTGCTTGAGCGAGCCCACGACGGCTTGCTTGGAGCGCAGCCATTCGGCGATGGCTTGCGCGTGGCTGTGCGACAACTGCAGCATCTGCGTGTCGAGCGCGGCCAGGGTGCTGGAGCGCGTAGTAAAGAAATTGGCGATGGCGACAGCCAGCATGGCCAGCACGACGATGGAAACGGCGATGGCGATCAGCCGCGCCTTAAGGGAGGACAACATGGTGCATCCAATAAAAAAGAGAAAATCGGGAGGAATGCACCATGGTCGGGGAATAAGATTTTGTCGTCAAGCAATACTGACAGTCGATTACCCATAAACAACAATTGATACCATATAGTTCATGTCTGGCCGCGCAACTTGCGCAAGCCCGGCGATTCGCCGCCCGCCGCCTCGATGCGGAAACGGGCAAACGCCTGCTCCGGCTCGGCATAGCGGCGCAGACTGCCTTCATTAACATAGCGCCCGACGGGGATATCGCCCGCCCCGCCCTTGCGCCGCACCAGCCCGCCCAGCTCCTGCGTCGGCGCCACCTGGCTGACAAAGACGTTGACGGTGCCCTTGGGCATGATCCGATACACATCATACAGCGGCGCCTCGCTCTTCAAGGGCAAGGCGTCGAGGTCTTGCGCCGGCATGGCCGCGGACGCGGCGGCGATGGGCAGCGGCACCGGCGTGGGCGCGTTGTCCAGCTGCGCGCAGCGCAAACAAGGCGTAAAAAAAACGCCAGGGCTTGCGCGCTGGCGGTTTTGATCATGCGGCCGGGGCCGCATTCAGACTAACGTAGACTAACTTAAGCGGCTGGCGCTTCGTTGCCTTCGGCAGCTTTCATCGACAGTTTCAGACGGCCGCGGTCGTCCGTTTCCAGAACCTTGACGCGAACCAGCTGGCCTTCTTTCAGGTAGTCGGCCACGGCGTTGACGCGCTCGTTGGCGATCTGCGAGATGTGCAGCAAGCCGTCCTTGCCTGGCATGACTTGCACGATGGCGCCGAAGTCCAGCAGTTTCAGCACGGTGCCTTCGTAGGTCTTGCCCACTTCGACGGAAGCGGTCAGTTCTTCGATGCGGCGCTTGGCTTCCTGGCCGGCGGCAGCGTCGACGGAAGCGATGGTGACCACGCCTTCGTCGCTGATGTCGATCTGGGTGCCCGTCTCTTCGGTCAGCGCGCGGATCACGGCGCCGCCCTTGCCGATCACGTCACGGATTTTTTCCGGGTTGATCTTGATGGTGATCAGACGCGGTGCGAAATCGGACAGTTCGGTTTTGACGTGCGGCATGGCTTTTTGCATTTCGCCCAGGATGTGCTCGCGGCCTTCCTTGGCTTGCGCCAGTGCCACTTGCATGATTTCCTTGGTGATGCCCATGATCTTGATGTCCATCTGCAGCGCCGTGATACCGTTGCGGGTACCGGCTACCTTGAAGTCCATGTCGCCCAGGTGATCTTCGTCGCCCAGGATGTCGGACAGCACGGCAAACTTGCCGCCTTCCTTGATCAGGCCCATGGCGATACCGGCCACGTGTTCTTTCATCGGCACGCCGGCGTCCATCAGTGCCAGGCAGCCGCCGCACACCGATGCCATCGACGAGGAACCGTTCGATTCCGTGATTTCCGATACCAGGCGCACCGAGTAGCTGAACTCTTCAGCTGCCGGCAGGGCGGCGATCAGCGCGCGCTTGGCCAGACGGCCGTGGCCGATTTCGCGGCGTTTCGGCGTACCGACGCGGCCCGTTTCGCCGGTGGCGAACGGAGGCATGTTGTAATGCAGCATGAACGAATCGGTAAACTCGCCCATCAGCGCATCGATCTTCTGGCTGTCGCGGGCGGTGCCCAAAGTTGCCACGACCAGCGCCTGCGTTTCGCCGCGCGTGAACAGGGCCGAACCATGGGTGCGTGGCAGCACGCTGGTGCGGATCGAGATCGGACGCACGGTGCGCGTGTCGCGGCCGTCGATGCGTGGCTCGCCGTCCAGGATTTGCGTACGGACGATTTTCGCTTCGATGTCGAACAGGATGTTGTTCACTTCTGCGCTATCAATCGACGCGCCGCCGGCGGCAGCCGCTTCAGCCGACAGGTCGGCGATCACTTCCGACGTCGCCGCTTTCAGCTTGGCCGTACGCTCTTGCTTGTCCTTGGTTTGATACGCGTCATTGATCTTGGCGTTGGCGAAATGCGCGACGCGGGCGATCAGTGCTTCGTTTTTCGGCGCAGGCGCCCATTCGACTTCCGGCTTGCCGCCGTCACGCACCAGGTCGTGAATCGCGTCGATGACGACTTTCATCTGGTCGTGGCCGAAGACCACGGCGCCCAGCATGATTTCTTCGGACAGCTGTTTCGCTTCCGATTCGACCATCAGCACGGCCGTTTCGGTACCGGCGACAACCAGGTCCATTTCCGACGTTTTCAGTTGCTGGACGGTCGGGTTCAGGATGTACTGGCCATTGGCGTAACCGACGCGCGCGGCGCCGATAGGACCGTTGAAAGGCACGCCCGATACGCACAGGGCGGCCGATGCGCCGATCATGGCGGCGATGTCCGGATCGATTTCAGGGTTGACCGACAGCACGTGAATGATGACTTGCACTTCATTCAGGTAGCCTTCCGGGAACAGCGGACGGATAGGACGGTCGATCAGACGGGAGGTCAGTGTTTCTTTTTCGGAAGGACGGCCTTCGCGCTTGAAAAAACCGCCCGGGATTTTACCGGCAGCATAGGTTTTCTCGACATAATCAACCGTCAAAGGGAAGAAATCCTGGCCTGGCTTGGCATCTTTGCGTGCCACCACCGTTGCCAGAACGACGGTATCTTCGATCGACACCAGCACTGCGCCGGATGCCTGACGTGCGATTTCGCCGGTTTCCAGGGTCACTTGATGTTGACCGTACTGGAAGGTTTTCGTAACTTTGTTAAACATGGGGTATCCCTTTTCTAATTGCCGACAGATTTTCAGGGGCTGTCGTTCACCTCACCACAGGCGGCGGAAACACTGTTGCCGCCTTTACTACTTTACTTTTAAAACATGATATCGGTAGAGAATACTGTACTTCTCGACAAAAATCCGGAATTCAAATGACAAAATGCCCGCGTCAGCGAACTGGCGCAGGCATTTCTGTATAAACCTTGTACGGCAAAAATTACTTGCGCAGACCAAGTTTAGCGATCAGGTCGCGATAACGGGTAGCGTCTTTAGCCTTCAGGTAGGACAACAGGCTCTTACGACGGTTGACCATCATGATCAGGCCGCGGCGGGAGTGGTGATCTTTCGAGTGGGCTTTGAAGTGGCCGTTCAGTTCGTTGATGCGAGCTGTCAGCAGTGCAACTTGCACTTCAGGGGAGCCGGTGTCGTTTTGACCACGTGCGTTGTCCGCGATGATAGCGGCTTTGTTGATGTTTTCTACTGTCATGATAAACCTTTCACATGCGGTGCACAGAGTCTGAACCCTATCCACCGTGAACTACGATTATTAAAATACTGGCCTATGCTTCCAACCAGACGCGCAAGTATATCGGAAAAATGCCCGCCTGTATCCTGCCGTGCGCGCTTTTCTCGGCGCATGATAGGGTTTTCCTGCATTTCAGGAGGTCAAGCATGAAAAAATTGCTCAAATCAGCAACACCGCTGCTGTTTGCCGCGCTGGCCGGCTGCGCCAGCTGGAACGCCCCGCCGCCCCAGCCGGGCGAACCGCGCGCCGCCGTGGAAGCGCGCCTGGGCCGTCCGACGAATATCTACCAGCTTCCCACGGGAGCGGAACTCGAATACGCGACGGGACCGTACGGCCAGTACACCTACATGGCCCGTTTCGGCCCCGACGACAGGTTGATTTCCTACGAGCAAGTGCTCGACACGCCAGGCTTTGCCCGCATCAAGGTGGGCGTGTCGACCCAGCAAGACGTGCTGCACACCCTGGGCCGCCCGACGGAAACATCGTATCTGCCGCTGCCGAAACTGCACGTCTGGTCCTACCGCTACAAGGAATCGGGCGTGTGGGACTCCATGATGCACGTGCACTTCGACCACGACGGCATCGTGCGCATGATGATGAACGGGCCCGATCCGGACAAGGAGGAGCGGCGCTTCTTCTGGTAACAAAGGGGCATCACTTGTGTGCTCGTGACAATGTGTGAGTTTTTGCACGGCATTAGCCTGTAAAGTCAGGCGAAAAAATGGCCAAACTGACATGCTTGGCCGCTCGCCCACCACCAGCAAGGAAGCAGATGCCCCAACACCCGCACAAAGTCCATCGGTTCAGTCGTTTCTCTTGCCCCGCCATCCCCGCAATCCTGGTATTGACCTCCATGCTGAGCGCATGCGGCGGTGGCGGCGGCAGTGGCAGCAACACCGCACCCGTCACGCCACCCGTGACACCACCACCGACAAGCAGCGCGGATACGCCGCTTTTGCTGACCGCAATCAATGCCGACTCGGCACCCACACTTGCACTGGCCTACGGCGCCACGCCATTGGCCGTGGCGCAAATGGCGGTCGACTGGACAACACGCATCAATACCAGCACTACCGCCTCCCGGACCTGCGGCAACGGCGGCAGTCAGAGTGCCACCTTCATTGATGCGGACGGCAATGGCCGCGTCAGCGCTGGCGACAAGCTGAGCGTGACGTATGCAAACTGCCGCGTCAAGGAACTCGACGGCGTGCTCGACGGCACCATGAACATCGCCTTCACGGCACCGGTGGCACAGCAGCAAATGGCCGGCGTCATCAGCTTCATGCCAGGTTTCGGCGACCGTACGGAAACGCCACGCCAGGATATCATTGGCAGCGTACGCTTCGACTACACCAGTGGAGTCCTCTCCAGGCTGCTGCATGTTTACTCCGACACGCAGCCGTTCGTCATGGCATTTTCCGATGCCACCACCAGCAAGAAAGACACCATTACAGGGCTCGATGTGCAGCATGAATTGCGGCTCGATACCGCGCGCACGGCCACCAGCATCCGCCTCCACCTGGCAAGCAACCTTCTGGGAGGCAGCCTCGATGTCACTACGCGCGCTCCACTGAGCTCGTGGTTCGACAGCTATCCCGATGCGGGCGAACTGCTGCTGAGCGGCGCAAACAACAGCAGGGCCAGCCTGCGCGTCAATGCAAACAATCGCAATCAGTTGGATTCACTGCTTGGCGACACGGTGATCCGCGCGCAGGATAGCCTGGATGTGGGACTTCTCTGGAGCAGCGGCAACTGGCTTCCAGGCAATAAAGCCAATCTGGACTATTACGAAATCAAACCTGTCCTGGCTACCGATTTCAAGCTGCTGGTGTCGCCGGACGTCAGCGCCATGACACCGAGCGGGAGCTTGTCGTGGGCTTATTCCCGGCCGCTCGACACCACCTCTGTGACCGACGCCCTTTTTCAAGGGAAAAGCGCCGATGCTGGCACCATAGAAGCGAAAATCAGCTACAACGGCGCCATCATTACCGTCACGCCATTGAGCCAACTCAAGGCAGGCGCCATCTATGAGGTGAGCCTCAACGCGAAGACGAATGCACTCGTGCGCGATACGGCCGGCAATGCCTTGTTCACCCCAAGGGTGACCGTGAACGTGGTCCAAAGCATACACGCCGCCATCGGCACCGGCGGCATGGCGCCCTTGTTGCTGGGCCCAGCGGGAACGCTGACGCTGGACGCCGGCGCTTCGTCGGCCAACGGAGCCCCCGTCAGCGGCACGCGCTGGCGGCAGGTGTCGGGGCCGGCCTTGACGATGGACAATCCCAACGCCGCCCGCGTCACGCTCTCGAGCGCGACGCCATCAAGGGGTGTCGCGGTGATGGCGCTCGATGCAACGAATGCCGCAGGCGAAACGGACAGCCGGCAGATCAGCATAGACGTGCTGAGCGACCTTTCCCAAGCCTTGGCCTACAGTTCACGCACCGGCAACGGCGAGTTTGAGATCGACAGCACGGCCCGCACCGAGTTCGCACCGAACACGCTCTACGTGGCCAATACAAACGCCTTGCAGTTGCTGTCCCCTACGCGCATCAACGTCTTCCTGCTCGCCATTCCTGGTCTCACCTGGCAGCCGGGGCTGACATTCACTTACGGCGCAGGCAACACCAGCGGCGCCCAGGGCACGGCCAAGGTGGGCTGCTTCGGCGTGAATACAGGCACGGTCCGCGTACTCGATTTCGCGCTTGATGGCGATGGCAAGCTGGCGCGCGCCGCCATTGATTATGACGACAACTGCAACGGCATCGTCACGCAGGCATCGATCCGCTACCGCAGCGACATGCCTGTGCGCAAGTAAGCCGGCGCACGGGCAGGAGGCGCCGCGGGCACGGCGCATCTACGGCTGCGGGTCGATACGCTCATCTTTCGCATGCAGTTTATTGAGCGCCGACAGATACGCCTTGGCCGACGCGACGATGATGTCGGGATCGGCGCCTACGCCGTTGACGATGCGACCGTCGCGCGACAATCGCATCGTCACTTCGCCCTGCGACTGCGTGCCCGTGCTGATGGCATTGACGGAGAACAGGACCAGCTCCGCGCCGCTGGCGGCCGCGCTTTCGATGGCGTTGACGGTGGCGTCGACGGGGCCGTCGCCCTGCCCTTCGCAGCTGCGCTGCTCTCCGCCGACGAGAAACTCCACGCGCGCATGCGGCACGGCGCCCGTCGTCGACTGCTGCGTCAGCGCAACAAAACGGTAGTGCTCACTCTCCTGCGCCTGCTGCTCCTCGCTGACGAGGGCCATGATGTCTTCGTCGAAAATCTCGGATTTCCGGTCGGCCAGCTCCTTGAAGCGCAGGAAGGCCGCGTTGACTTCCACTTCCGACTCCAGAGAAATACCCAGCTCCTGCAGCCGCTGCTTGAAGGCATTGCGCCCCGACAGTTTGCCCAGGACGATCTTGTTGGCCGTCCAGCCCACGTCTTCGGCGCGCATGATTTCATACGTCTCGCGCGCCTTCAAAATGCCGTCCTGGTGGATGCCGGACGCGTGCGCAAAGGCGTTCGCGCCGACGACGGCCTTGTTCGGCTGCACGGCAAAGCCCGTGATCTGCGACACCATTTTCGACGCCGCCACGATCTGCGTCGTGTCGATGCCCACCGTCAGGTTGTAATAGGCGGCGCGCGTGCGCAGCGCCATCACCACTTCTTCCAGCGCCGTGTTGCCGGCCCGCTCGCCCAGGCCATTGACCGTGCATTCGATCTGCCGCGCGCCGCCTATCATGACGCCCGCCAGCGAATTGGCCACAGCCAGGCCCAGGTCGTTATGGCAATGCACGGACCAGATGGCGTTGTCGGAATTCGGTATGCGTTCGCGCAAGCGCTTGATGGTATTGCCGAAGATTTCGGGCACGGCATAACCGACCGTGTCGGGGAAGTTGATGGTGGTGGCGCCCTCGGCGATCACGCCCTCGAGCACGCGGCACAAAAAATCCTCGTCGGAGCGGCTGCCGTCTTCGGGGCTGAATTCGATGTCGTCCGTGAACTGGCGCGCAAAGCGCACGGCGTTCTGCGCCTGCAGCAAGACTTCTTCGGGCGTCATGCGCAGCTTCATCTGCATGTGCAGGGGCGAGGTGGCGATGAAAGTGTGGATGCGCTTGCGCTCGGCCGGGGCCAGGGCTTCGGCGGCGCGGGCGATGTCGCGGTCGTTGGCGCGCGACAGCGAGCAGATGGTGGATTCGCGCACGGCCCCGGCAATCGCGCGTATCGACTCGAAGTCGCCTTGCGATGCGGCGGCGAAGCCCGCTTCGATCACGTCGACCTTCATGCGCTCGAGCTGCTTGGCGATGCGCAGCTTTTCCTCGCGCGTCATGGACGCGCCCGGCGATTGCTCGCCGTCGCGCAAGGTGGTGTCAAAAATGATGAGTCGGTTGCTGGTGTTCATGGCTGCTCCTGGCTGGCTGAAGACTGGCGACGCTACCGACTCAGCGCATCAATGCTCGGGGTCGGTCTGGATAATGCTGACGGGCTTGCCCTTCGCCATGCGCCAGAAAAACACGGCGTAGCCGGACAGGCCATAGGCGACGAAAATCGGGAACAGCACTTTCGGCGGGTCGATGGAAATGAGCGCGAAGAACAGTGCCAGCAGGAAGACCACGATGAAGGGCACGGACTTGCGGAAATTCACATCCTTGAAACTGTAGAACGGCACGTTGGTGACCATGGTCAGGCCGGAGAACAGGGCGATCGTCCACGACACCCAGGCCAGCTGGTTGCCGGCAAATTCCAGGTCGTTCATGAGCAGGATGAAGCCGGCCACCATGGCCGCCGCCGCCGGGCTGGGCAAGCCCTGGAAGAAGCGTTTGTCGACCACGGCGATGTTCGTGTTGAAGCGGGCCAGGCGCAGGGCGGCGCCGGCGCAGTAGACGAAGGCGGCCAGCCAGCCCAGCTTGCCCATGCCGCGCAGCGACCATTCATAGATCACCAGCGCCGGCGCGGCGCCGAACGAGACCATGTCGGACAAGCTGTCGTACTGGGCGCCGAATTCGCTCTGCGTATTCGTCAGGCGGGCGATGCGGCCATCGAGGCCGTCGAGGATCATGGCGATGAAGATGGCCCAGGCCGCGTGTTCAAATTTCTGGTTCATGGCCATGACGATGGCGTAGAAGCCGCAAAACAGGGCTGCCGTCGTGAAGGCGTTCGGCAACAGGTAGATGCCGCGGCGGCGCAAGGTTTTCTTGCCAGTGCCATCGGTCACCGGCTGGCGCACGAATTTGCTGAAGCGGGACGCTTTGGATGCTGCGGGAGTGCCGTTCTTGCCTCTACGACGGGGGAAGTTTGCCATGTTGTTCCATATTTGTGTACTGCGGGAATCGGTGCCAGATGGCGGGCGCATGACTGTCACCGCATGCGCCCGCCGATATTGTCATTATAGAGGAGCCACCGCCAAAGAAAAGCGTGGCGGCGTCAAGCTGGCAATATTGACGCCGATTCAAGCATTATTTGAACTTGACCTTGGCCACCAGGCCCATGTTCAGGGTCGTTTCGCCCGGTTCAAAACTCGGTTCGGCCACCTGGCTGCCGCCATACGCCATCGCATCGGCGCTCATGTTGCGCGCGCCGGCCACGTTGACGCGCTGCGCATAATTGCCCGAGCCTTCGAAATCGATGGTGTCGATCACGGCGTCACCGACATTGCGGCCCATGGCGCCGGCGATGGCTGCCACGCGCTCGTTGAGGTTCTTGTAGGCGGCCGCGATGCGCTGGTCGTCGAGCTTGCGGATGGTGGCGGGCGCCAGGCCGAAATTCAGGCGATTCAGGGTCAGCACGCCTTGCGCCGCGGACACGGTCTTCGGCAAGGCGGCCAGGTTGGTCGTCGTTACCTGCAGATACTGGCCCACTCGCCAGCCGGTCGGCACTCTGGGCTTGGCGGCCACGCCCGGTGGCAGCGGTGCCGTTTCCGGGTAGACGGCATACGTGTAATAGCCCTGGGTTTTCAGCACGGCTTGCGGATCGGCTTTCTTGACGATGGCCGCGCCCTGGTTCATCTTCTGGTTCACGCGCGATGCGGCAGCGGCCTTGTCCTTGTCCTGCTCTTCGACGGCCAGGGTGACGGTCACCTGGTCGTTCGCATGCACCACTTCGCCGTTGGCGGGCACGACCACGAGGGTGCCGGAAGTGGGCAAGGCCTGGGCGTGAGCGCCCAGGGCAACGGTAGCGGCGGCTGCGGCCAGCAGTGATTTCATGACGATCATGGAGTTCTCCTGAAAAATATGGGGGCAAAAACGACCATGGGGCCAACAGCCCCATGATTTTTAAAACAGTCTAACGCGGAAGTATTTCCACGCTAATCAGCTTACTTGAACTTCACCTTGCCGACGACACGCATGTCGAGAGTCGTTTCGCCCGGTTCGAAGCTCGGTTCGGCAACGGTGCTGTCTTCGGCCATCTTGGCGCTGCGCATCATCATCGGTGCGGCGGCGGGACGGCTTTCCGTGGCGTAGTTGCCCGAACCTTCGAAGTCCACCGTATCGAGCACGGCGTCGGAGACGTTGCGGCCCATGGCCTTGGCGATGGCGGCCACGCGCTCGTTCAGGTTTTTGTACGTGGCGGCGATGCGCTGGTCATCGAGCAAACGGACGGTTTCCGGCTTCAGGCCGAAATTCAAACCGTTCAGGGTCAGCACGCCTTGCGCCGCCGACACGGTTTTTGGCAGGGACGCCAGATTGGCCGTCGTCACTTCCAGATACTGGCCGACGCGCCACGCCGTTGGCAGACGCGGCTTGGCAACGGCGCCAGCCGGCAGCGGACGCTCTTCCGGATACACGGGATAGGTGTAGTAGCCGTACGATTTCAATGCTGCCGACGGGTCGGCCTGCTTGACGATGGCGATACCCTTGTTCATCTTCTGGTTGACACGCGACGCGGCCGCGGCTTTGTCCTTGTCCTGTTCTTCGACGGCCAGGGTAGCGACCACCTGGTCATTGACATGCTTGACTTCGCCAAACGCGGGTACGACCACCAGGGTGCCGTTGGTCGGCAAGGATTGAGCTTGCGCGCTCAGGGCAACGGTGGCTGCGGCGGCAACAAGGACGGATTTCATCACGGTCATGGGGGTACTCCTAGGTAGTTAATATGGCTGACAGCCAGCGAAGGGAGCAGTTTTGCCGCCCCTTTCACTTGAGAAACTTGTCAAACTGTGTAGATTCTAACGCCTCATTCATTCCCGTGGCGCAAATTAACAAATCGTCACAAAATGCGCCAGCCAGTCACATCTGGTCACATTTCAACACAGTGTCATCATAAATAACAATGTTATCAGTGGCTGGCCACCGCACCGCCACTGCGCCGGCCCGGCTTGAAACTGTGGCGGTGCGCGCGCCAGGCGATGGTCAAGGCCACCAGCAGCAAGGCCAGCATGGCCCAGGGGAACGATGCCGCGCCATAGCCGTCGAGCAGCAGGCCGCCCGCCAGGCCGCCGCCCGCGATGGCCACGTTCCAGATGGTTGCCACCATGGCCTGCGCCACGTCCATGCCGTCGCCGGCCGCGTCCGCCGACGCCGTCTGCAGCAAGGTGCCGGCGCCGCCAAAGGTGACGCCCCAGATGGCCATGCTCACATAGATGACGATGGCCGAGTCCATCGCCAGGCCCAGCGCGATCACCACGATGGCAAAGGCGGCGATGCAGCCCAGCACGAGCTTGCGCAGCCAGCGGTCGATCAGCTGGCTGACCAGCCAGATGCCGGCCAGCGAGCCCACGCCATACACGAGCAGCACCAGGTCGACGCGGGGACGCAAGCCGGACGGCGCGAGGAATGGCGCGATGTAGGTATACAGAATGTTATGCGCCAGCATCCAGGCGACGATCACGGCAAGAATCGGCCGCACGCCCGGCGTCATGAATACCTGGCGGATCGACAGGCGCTCGCCATTCTTTTGCCCCGGATAATCGGGCACGGCCAGCAGCACCCACGCGACCAGCACGACTGCCAGGCCCGACATGATGCCGAAGATGCTGCGCCAGCCCAGCACGCCCCCCATCAGGGTGCCCAGCGGCACGCCCAAGGACAGGGCCAGCGGCGTGCCGATCATGGCAATGGCCATCGCCCTGCCCTGCTGTTCGACACGCACCATGCGGCGCGCGTAGCCGGCCATCAAGCCCCAGGCCAGCCCGGCGGCCATGCCCGTGACGAAGCGCGAAACCAGGGCAACGATATAGTTGGGCGCCAGGGCCGTCGCCGTATTGAAGATCAAGAAGCCGGTAATGGCCAGCAACAAGACATTGCGCCGGCGCCAGCCGCTCGTCAGGGCCGTCAGGGGAATGGCCGTCAGGATGGAGCCGATGGCGTAGACGGTCACCAGCTGGCCCGTCATGACTTCGGAAATACCGAGGTCGCGGGCAATCTGCGGCAGCAAGCCGGCGGGCAAGGTTTCCGACAGGAGAGCGAGAAACGCCGTCATGGCCAGGGCCAGCAAGGCCAATACGGGAAGGCGTTCGGAAACGGGGGGTTCGGCAGTGCCCGGCATGGGTACTGCGGCGGTAGTGCGGTCGGTCATAGGGGTCCTTCAGATTGCGCAAGCGGCTGGTGAACCAGCGCCTGGCGTGCTACGAAAGCGGTGATGCGCGTTGCGGTCGGCAGATACCGAAACAGATGCAGTCAAGTATGAAACTGCAAAGGAAGGGCGGGATTATATAGGAATATAAAAAGACAGGAGGCGGGCGAAAAACGTGCGGGCGAAAGCAGCCGTGCTCAAGCTGGCGTCATGCAGGCGTCATGCAGGCGTCATTGGCCGCCTTGCGTGGCGAAAACCAGGCATTCGATTTCGGACTGTACAGGAAGGCGCAGATGACGGCGAACATGAGCGCGCCAGGCAAGACGTCCATCTTCAGCGGCAAGGTCGCCAGGCAGAATGCAATGTCGATCCCGCCCCACACCAGATACGCCGTGCGCGCGCCGCGCTGCCTTTGCAGCATGGCCACCGCTGCCACCAGGTTAATGCCCATGCTAAACATCAAAATCGCGTATTGCACTTCGGCGGGAATCACGCTGTGCCCCATTCCAGCCAGCATGGCGGGATCGTTGCGGCCGAGGTAGGACGACACCAGCGCTGACAGCGAGCCGATGACCAGAAACCAGCAGCTGATGGTCACCAGGAAGGGGCGCTTGACCACATGAAGGTTGCCGACAAAAACTTTGGAAAAAACAAGCATGAGGCTGGCGGTATTGTTGAATGACCTTGATTGTAATAAAAAAAAGCCGGCTTGCGCCGGCTTCTTGTGAAGAACGATAACTACTTAGTTCTTCGACTGGTCAACCATCTTGTTCTTGGCGATCCAAGGCATCATGGCGCGCAGTTTCGCGCCCACTTCTTCGATCTGGTGCTCGGACGTCAAACGGCGGCGCGAGATCAGGGTCGGTGCACCTGCCTTGTTTTCCAGGATGAAGCTCTTTGCGTATTCGCCCGTTTGGATGTCTTTCAGGCATTGACGCATCGCATCCTTGGTGGCCGACGTCACGACTTTAGGACCGGTCACGTATTCGCCATATTCGGCGTTGTTCGAGATCGAGTAATTCATGTTGGCGATGCCGCCTTCATAGATCAGGTCGACGATCAGCTTCAGTTCGTGCAAGCACTCGAAGTACGCCATTTCAGGCGCGTAGCCCGCTTCCGTCAGGGTTTCGAAGCCGGCCTTGATCAGTTCCACGGCGCCGCCGCACAGCACGGCTTGTTCGCCGAACAAGTCCGTTTCGGTTTCTTCACGGAAGTTCGTTTCGATGATGCCGGCACGGCCGCCGCCGTTGGCCGAAGCGTACGACAGGGCGATATCGCGGGCGATGCCCGATTTGTCCTGGTACACGGCGATCAGGTGGGGCACGCCGCCACCCTGGGTGTAGGTGGCGCGCACGGTGTGGCCCGGGGCTTTCGGCGCGACCATGATCACGTCCAGGTCGGCGCGTGGCACGACTTGGCCGTAATGCACGTTGAAGCCGTGAGCAAAGGCCAGCACGGCGCCTTGCTTGGCGAACGGCGCGATGTTTTCGTTGTAGACCTGAGCGATGTTTTCATCTGGCAGCAAGATCATGATGACGTCGGCCGCTTTCACGGCGTCGTTGACTTCCGCCACTTTCAGGCCGGCTTGCTCGACCTTGGTCCACGAAGCGCCGCCCTTGCGCAGGCCGACGGTGACGTTGACGCCCGAATCGTTCAGGTTTTGTGCGTGTGCATGGCCTTGCGAACCGTAGCCGATGATGGCAACGTTTTTGCCTTTGATCAAGGAGAGGTCAGCGTCTTTGTCGTAAAAAACTTTCATGGTATTTCCTATATATTTGATGATGCGTTGTTGTTTTAAATGCGGCGCCAGGGCCGCGTAGTGCTGCTTATATTTTTATACTTTGAGGATGCGTTCGCCGCGGCCGATGCCGGAACCGCCCGTGCGGACGGTTTCCAGGATGGCGGCACGGTCGATCGAATCGATGAACGCGTCGAGCTTGACCTTGTTGCCGGTCAGTTCGATCGTGTACGTCTTTTCGGTGACATCGATGATGCGGCCACGGAAGATATCGGCGGTGCGCTTCATTTCCTCGCGCTCCTTGCCCACGGCCCGAACCTTGATCAGCATCAACTCGCGTTCGATATGCTGGCCTTCGGTCAAGTCCACCACCTTCACCACCTCGATGAGGCGGTTCAAGTGCTTGGTGATCTGCTCGATGATGTCGTCCGAACCGCTGGTGACGATGGTCATGCGCGACAGGGTCGAGTCTTCCGTCGGCGCCACCGTCAATGTTTCGATGTTGTAGCCGCGTGCCGAGAACAGGCCCACCACGCGCGACAGGGCGCCCGCTTCGTTTTCCAGCAAGACAGAAATAATATGGCGCATGATTAGAGATCCTCCGAACCGAGCATCATTTCGGACAGGCCCTTGCCGGCTTTCACCATTGGCCACACGTTTTCGGACTGGTCGGTAATGAAGTTCATGAATACCAGCCTGTCTTTCATGCCAAACGCCTCTTTCAGGGCGCCGTCGACGTCGCCCGGTTTTTCAATTTTCATGCCCACGTGGCCATACGCTTCGGCCAGCTTCTCGAAGTCGGGCAGCGAATCCATGTACGACTCGGAATAGCGCGAACCGTAATCGATTTCCTGCCACTGGCGCACCATGCCGAGGAAACGGTTGTTGAGCATGATGATCTTCGGCGTCAGGTGATACTGCTTGCACGTCGCCAATTCCTGGATGCACATCTGGATCGACCCTTCGCCCGTGATGCAGGCAACGGTGGCGTCCGGATTGGCCATCTGCACGCCCATGGCGTACGGCAAGCCCACCCCCATGGTGCCCAGGCCGCCGGAATTGATCCAGCGGCGTGGCTTGTCGAAGCCATAGTATTGCGCGGCCCACATCTGGTGCTGGCCCACGTCGGACGTGATGAAGGCGTCGCCCTTGGTGATCTGGAAGACTTTTTCCACCACGGATTGCGGCTTGATGACCAGGTCGGAGGTCGGGTATTTCAGGCATTCGCGGCCACGCCATTCGGCGATCTGCTTCCACCAGTTGCTCAGGGCATTGACGTTCGGCTTGGCTTCGGCCGCGTCCAGTTGCGCGAGGAACTCGATCAGCACGTCCTTGACGTTGCCGACGATGGGGATATCGACCTTGACGCGTTTGGAAATCGACGATGGATCGATGTCCACGTGGATGATCTTGCGCGGATGCGAGGCGAAATGTTTCGGGTTGCCGATCACGCGGTCATCGAAACGGGCGCCGATGGCGATCAGCACGTCGCAGTTCTGCATCGCCATGTTCGCTTCATAGGTGCCGTGCATGCCGGGCATGCCGACATACTGCTCGCTCGAGGCGCGGTAGCCGCCCAGGCCCATCAAGGTGTTGGTGCACGGGAAACCCAGGCGGTCGACCAGCTTGTTCAGCTCGGGAGCCGCATGCGCGAGGATCACGCCGCCGCCCGTGTAGATCATCGGGCGTTCGGCTTGCAGCAACAGCTGCACGGCCTTGCGGATCTGGCCCGAGTGGCCCTTGTCGACGGGACGGTAGGAACGCATCTCGACTTCCTTCGGATAGTCGAAGTTGCATTTGTGCATGCTGATATCCTTGGGGATATCGACCAGCACGGGTCCCGGACGGCCGGTACGGGCGATGAAGAAGGCTTTCTTGATCGTCGCTGCCAGGTCCTTGACGTCCTTGACGAGGAAGTTGTGCTTGACGACGGGGCGCGTGATGCCGACCGTGTCGCATTCCTGGAACGCATCCTGGCCGATGGCGTGGCTCGGCACCTGGCCGGAAATCACGACCATGGGAATCGAGTCCATGTACGCGGTCGACAGGCCCGTGACGGCATTCGTGACGCCCGGACCGGACGTGACGATGGCAACACCGACTTTGTTCGAGCTGCGCGAATAGGCATCGGCGGCGTGGATCGCGGCCTGCTCGTGGCGTACCAGGATATGCTGGAATTTGTTTTGCTGGAAGATGGCGTCGTAGATGTAGAGTACGGCTCCGCCCGGATATCCAAAGACGTGCTCGACGCCCTCTTCAGCCAGACAGCGCACGACAATTTCTGCGCCCGTGATCGGTCCTGTTGTGGAACCTGTTGCAGGTCCCTTTGCTTCGGTATTC
This sequence comes from Janthinobacterium sp. 67, assembly GCF_002797895.1. NCBI lineage: Bacteria > Pseudomonadati > Pseudomonadota > Betaproteobacteria > Burkholderiales > Oxalobacteraceae > Janthinobacterium > Janthinobacterium sp. 67. Next base: position 2,193,915 of record NZ_PGES01000001.1, read on the forward strand.
ATGAAACATTCCTTTCAAGGTCCATTGGAGATTGATCGGATGTTCTTTCCTGACGAAGTTCGCTGTGCGCGACAGTGCTCCTGCTTCCCTTTTCATGCGGTCACGCAATTTCTTTGGGCACCCATAGATACCTTACAAAACCACGCTTAACGCAACTCGTTTGGCTGGAGTTTCTGTGGCGCCTGTACGAACCGCTCGCGCTTGTGGCGCGGGTTAGAACAAACTGCCTACAAATGAAAGCGCGTCTTGTCGCGGATGGCCTTGTGTGCCGGTCGCGACCTGACCATAGGGCTTTGGGGTGTTCAAAGCGTCCCATACGTTATCGCGTTGCACCATTGTGGTCAAGGAAAATGTCAGCCAAAAGGCCATTTTGCTCGCACGCCGTGCAAAAAGCCTGCGGAAACGCACATTTTTTGCTAGCATGCACGGGGTTGCAAAAAGCATACCCGCCCCATTTCGCCCACCGCACCCCGCAGCCGCTAAGATCCCCATACCGCATGGCAACAGACAAAGAATTATCCGACTTTCTAGAAAATGTCGAGCGGCGCGCTTTCAAGCAGGCCGCCTACGCGGTCCGCAAGGAAGAATCGGCACTCGACATCGTGCAGGATGCCATGATCAAGCTGGCAGAGAAATACGGCGACAAGCCGGCCGCCGAGCTGCCGATGTTGTTCCAGCGTATCTTGCAGAACACCATACTCGATTATTTCCGCCGCGAAAAAGTTCGCAACACCTGGGTCAGCCTGTTTTCCGGCATGAAGCCCTCGGGCGACGAGCATGAAGATTTTGATATACTTGATACTTATGAATCGGAACAGGGCTCCAGCGCCGCCGAATCGTCGGCCGACCAGGTCGAACGCGCGCAAATCCTTGATTTGATTGATGCAGAGGTACAAAAACTGCCCTCACGTCAACGCGAAGCCTTCCTCATGCGTTATTGGCAGGACATGGATGTGGCTGAAACAGCGGAAGCGATGGGTTGCTCCGAAGGTAGCGTGAAAACACATTGCTCCAGAGCTACCCACACGCTCGCCGAATCGCTGAAAGCCAAGGGAATAAAATTATGAACACCGACGATCTCAATTTCGCTTACAAAGTGCGCCATGCACTGAACGAAAAACTCGACGACCTGCCCGCATCGGCCACCGATCGCCTGGCAGCGGCACGCAAGCTGGCCCTGTCGCGCAAGAAGGCGGACGCGCCTGCCGCCGTCGCCGTGCGCAAGGACGTGTTCGCAGGCATCGCCAGCAACCTGTTCGTCGAGCCGCTGTCGTGGCTGGGCCGCATGAGCGTCATCATCCCTCTGCTGCTGCTCGTTGGCGGCCTGGTGGGCATCTATCAGTTTGAGCAGGAACAACATATTGCCGAACTGGCAGAAATCGACGCGGCTGTGCTGTCGGACGAGTTGCCGCTGTCTGCGTACATGGACCATGGCTTCAACGCCTACCTGACGAAACGCGAGCAATAAGCATGGCACGCTCGAGCGTACGCAAAGGCTGGCTGGCTGGCGGCATCGGCCTGGGCGCCTGCGCCCTGGCGGGCGCCGCCTGGGTAGGTGCGCAGCAACATGCCGCTCCCGCCGCTCCTCCCGTGGCAGCCGCGCCCGTGGCGGCGCCTGCCCCTGCCCCGGCAGTCAAGCCCGGCTCGCCCCGCACGGGCGGCAAGGGTGGCACGCCGAAGGCCAGCGACAACCCGTCCTGGAACAAGCTGTCGCGCGCGCAGCAGGAAGCCCTGCAGCCGCTGGCAAGCGAATGGAACAAGCTGGAACCCTTGCGCAAGCAGAAATGGCTCGATATCGCCAGCCGTTTCGCCTCCATGACGCCCGACGAACAAACCCGCGTGCATGAACGCATGCGCGAATGGGTCAAGCTGACGCCGGAACAGCGCCGCCTCGTGCGCGAAAACTATACGCGCACGAAGAAGATTGATCCGGGTCAAAAAACGGCGCAATGGGAGCAATACCAGCAATTGCCGGAAGATCAAAAGAAAAAGCTGGCGACGGAACTCGTGCCGAAAAAACCGCTGGGTAAAGTGCCCGCAATCAATTCCAACACGAGCAAGCCGCCCGTGATCGTGCCTCCCGCCACGCCGGCGGCGCCTGCCGCCGCGCCTGTCATGCCGCCTGCCCCCGCAGCGGCGACCGTGCCGGCCAGCGATCCTGCGGCGGCCCCGGCCGCCGTGCCCGTCACGCCACCTGCCACGCCCGCCCCACTGCCAACCAATGCCAAATAGCACGCCTGCCGCCAGCATCACCCATCCCACCATCAAGCGCCGCCTGATTTCCATGGTGTACGAGTCGCTGCTGGCCCTGGCCGTGCTGTTTTTACCCTTCCTCGTGTTTGAACTGATCGTGCAAGGCGCGCATACGCCGTTGACGGAACACATGCGCCAATGCCTGGCCTTCCTCGTCATGGGCGCGTATTTCATCCATCAATGGAGCCGCGAAGGGCAAACCCTGGCCATGAAGACGTGGCGCTTGCAACTGGTGCTGCCAGGCCACGCCCACGTGCCGCTGCGCGTGGCCGCGTACCGCTACGTCCTGTCATGGATGTGGCTGCTGCCGGCGCTGCTGGTGTCGTATCTGCTGGACTTGCGGCACTGGACGGCCCTGGGCGCCATCGGCGTGGGCATCCTGGCCTGGTCATGCACGGCCCTGTTCACGGGCAATGGACAATTCCTGCACGACAAGCTGGTGGGCACGCAGGTCGTGCAATTGCCAGCCCCTGCCAAGAAGCCGAAGAAAGTCGCCGCCTGAGTTTTTTAAGCGGCTTGACCTGGGTCATTGAAGCGCCAAGGGGGCTCTGCGATCATGGCATGCCATGAAGAATACCGCCCCCCTCCCCCACACACGCTTCGCCCCCTACCGCGAGGAAGTCTGCAGCGAAGACGAAGTCAAGCATCTCGTCCACACCTTTTATGCGGCTGCGCGCGACGACGCCATGCTGGGCCCCATCTTTGCCGCCGAGGTCAAGGATTGGAATGCTCACCTGGCAACATTGATCGATTTCTGGTCAGGCTTGCTGCGCGGCACCATGCGCTACCACGGCAAGCCGCTGGCCCAGCACGCGCAAATGGAAAACCTCACGCCCTGCATGTTCCGCCGCTGGCTGACCCTGTTCTTTGCCACGACGGAAAGCATGGGCAATGCAGCCCTGCAAGAGAAGGCCGACACCATCGCCTTGAATATCGCCGAGCGGCTATGGAAAAGCTTTGCGGAAAGCCATTCCATCACGGCGCCGCAGCTTTAGAAGCGTTCGTAGCCTTGCAGATAGCGCCACTGGCCCGACGGCATGGCGCCCATCGGGATGCGGCCGATGCGCAGGCGCTTCATGCCGACCACGTCCAGCCCCACCATCTTGCACATGTGGGCGATCTGGCCCGGCTGCACGTTTTTCAGGGCAAAGCGCAAGCGCGTTTCATTCTGCCAGCTGACCTTGATCGGCGGCAAAGGCTTGCCATTGAAGGGCAAGCCGTGATTGAGCAGCGCCAGGCCGTTTTCCATGATGTCGCCCGACACTTCCACGATGAATTCCTGCTCCACCGTTTTCGCTTCGTCGACCAGCTTGCGGGCCACGCGGAAATCCTGCGTGAACACGAGCAGGCCGGACGCCATGGTGTCGAGCGGATTGGTGATGGTCAGACCGATCAGGTGGCGCTTGAGGAAGCGCGTGACGGAGCTGGGCGCCACATTGTCCGGCGTGAAAATCTCTTCGGGACGCAAGCAGCTGAGCGCCGGCTTGCCTTCGCTGCCGATACCGCCATTGATGCCAGCCGGCTTGTGCAGCAGGATCGTCACGGGCGGCATCTCGTCCAGGGTCGCGTTCGGCAACAGCACCACTTCCTGGTTGTCCGCCACGCGCGCGCCCGACTCTTCCACCAGCACGCCATCGACCGTCACCCAGCCGCCCTCGATATACAGCTCGGCCTCGCGGCGCGAACAGGGCACGTCTTCAGACAGGCGTTTGGCCAGGCGGACGGTGGGCATTTCGATTGGTGTGGTCATGGGAAGGCGCAAAAAGCAAGGGAGGAGAAAGCCGGTATTGTAACCGACCCGCTCCTCCCCTCTTGTTGCCGTTGTTGCTGATTGCCCGGTGGTTGTCGGATTACGCGCTTGCGCGCTAATCCGACCTACGTGGCGCATCAGGTAGCTTGGATTAGCGGCTTGCCGCGTAATCCAGCAATCAGGCTGTCGCCTTGGCCAATTCCTCGGCAAAGAAACGGTGCCCCATCTCCTCCAGGCCCAGGGTCTGCAACACTTCCTGCAGGCGCTCCGTCGGGCGCTGGCGCGGCAGGTTCTTGTAGCTGGCGATGATCAGTTCATTCTTCATCGAATGCTCCCAGCCCACCAGTTCCGTCACGCTGACCTGGTAGCCATGCGCTTCCAACTGCAGGCAGCGCAGCACGTTGGTGATCTGGCTGCCGAACTCGCGCGTGTGCAGCGGATGGCGCCACAGTTCCGTCAAGACGTTCTTGCCCAGGCTCTTGCCCTTGTTCTTCTTCAGCACGGACGCCACTTCCGCCTGGCAGCACGGCACAAGCACCATGAATTTCGCCTTTTTCTTCAGGGCGAAGTGGATCGCGTCATCGGTGGCCGTGTTGCACGCGTGCAATGCCGTGACGATGTCGATCTGCTGCGGCAATAAATTCGATTCCGTCGATTCGGCCACGGACAGCGGCAGGAACGACATGCCGGGGAACTTGAATTTCTTCGCCAGTTCCTGCGAGCGCTGCACCAGTTCTTCGCGCGTCTCGATGCCGTAGATGTGCGAACCGTCGTTGCCATTCTTGAAGAACAGGTCGTACAGGATGAAGCCGAGATACGACTTGCCGGCGCCGTGGTCGACCAGCGAGACGGCGGGATGGTCGAGCTGCACTTCGCGCAGCAGCGGCTCGATAAACTGCGTCAGGTGGTACACCTGCTTGAGCTTGCGGCGGCTGTCCTGGTTCATCTTGCCGTCGCGCGTCAGGATGTGCAATTCCTGCAGCAAGGCGACCGACTGGCCATCCTTGATCTCGGGCATGTTGCTGGCGGCCGTGATGACGTCTTTCGGCGCAGCGGGTACATTTGCGGCTGGCGCCGCGCCCTTAGCGCGCTTCATCGATCCACGCCATCTGTATCGCTTCGAGCACTTTTTCGCCGCCGCGCGTGTGGTCATCGTCGAAACCGTCCAGTTCCACCACCCAGTTATGCAGGTCGGTGAAACGCACGGTCAGGGGATCGATGTCCGGATGCGTATCGAACAAGGCTTCGGCGATCGCGGTGATGTCGGACCATTTCATGTTAGTGACTGCCTTCGCTGACCTGGTTGATCGTGTATTTCGGGATTTCGACGACGAGGTCGGCCTCGGCCACGATGGACTGGCACGACAGGCGCGACACGGCTTCCAGGCCCCAGGCCTTGTCCAGCATGTCTTCTTCCAGTTCCGTTGCTTCGTTCAAGGATTCGATGCCTTCGCGAACCAGCACGTGGCAGGTGGTGCAGGCGCACGATTTTTCGCAGGCGTGCTCGATGTCGATGTCGTTTTCCAGCAGGATGTCGCAGATGGACTTGCCGGCAGGTGCTTCGATGACGGCGCCGTCCGGGCAAAGCTTGGCGTGCGGCAGGATAACGATTTGTGGCATGGTTTCTTCTTTCAGTCTGTCATTCGGAGCGCGGCCGCAGCTTCGGCGGCGCGCTGTTCAATTAGTCTTGTACGACCTGGTCCAGCGATTTGCCGGTCAAGGCAGTGCGCACGCTGCGGTCCATGCGGCGCGAAGCGAAATCCTCGGTGCCGTCGGCGAGCTGCTCGATCGCCAGCTTCAAGGCCTGGTGGTCGATGGCGCCGCTCTGCGATTGCGCGATGGCGTCGCGCACCCGCTGCATCAAGCCATCCACCGCCACGCGTTCGGCCTCGTCGAGCAAGCCGCCGTCTTCATCGAGCGCCGACTGCGTGGCCAGCAGGATGCGCTCCGCTTCCACCTGCTCTTCACGCAGCGCGCGCGCCACCATGTCGACGTCGGCCGAGGTGTACGAGTCTTGCAGCATGCGGGCGATGTCGTCGTCACCCAGGCCATACGCCGGCTTGACGCTGATCGACGCTTCCACGCCCGAGCGCAATTCGCGCGCCGAGACGGACAGCAAGCCGTCCGCATCGACCTGGTAGGTGATGCGGATGCGCGCGGCGCCCGCCACCATCGGCGGAATGCCGCGCAGCTCGAAGCGCGCCAAGGAACGACAGTCGCTCACCAGTTCGCGCTCGCCCTGCAGCACATGCACGGCCAGGGCCGTCTGGCCATCTTTGAAGGTCGTGAATTCCTGCGCACGCGCGCACGGGATCGTCGAGTTACGGGGGATGATTTTCTCCACCAGGCCGCCCATGGTTTCGATGCCCAGGGAGAGCGGGATCACGTCCAGCAGCAGCCAGTCGTCGCCGGCGGCGCGGTTACCGGCCAGCAAGTTCGCCTGGATGGCGGCGCCCAGCGCCACCACTTTATCCGGGTCGATATTCGCGTGCGGCGTCGTGTGGAAGAATTCGCTGACGGCGCGCTGCACGTGCGGCATGCGCGTGGCGCCGCCCACCATCACCACGCCGTCGACGTCGTCCGCATCCACGTTCGCGTCGCGCAAGGCCTTCTTGATGGCGTTCATGGTCTTGGCGACCAAATGCTGCGTCATGGCGGCAAAGTCGGCAGCTGTAACGCGCAGGTGGATCTCTTCGCCCGAGTTCAGCTTGGCGTCGATCGTCGTTTCCGGCTTGGTCGACAGCAGCTCCTTGATCTCGCGCGCTTTCACCATCAGGATGGCCGTGTCTTCGTCCGACAGGGGCGCCAGCTTGGCGTGTTCGCTGATCCAGCAGAACAGGCGGCGGTCGAAATCGTCGCCGCCGAGGGCCGAATCGCCGCCCGTGGACAGCACTTCGAAGACGCCCTTGCTCAGTTTCAGGATCGAGATGTCGAAGGTGCCGCCGCCGAGGTCATACACGGCGTACACGCCTTCGGACGCGTTGTCGAGGCCATACGCGATGGCGGCGGCCGTCGGCTCGCTCAAGAGGCGCAGCACGTTGATACCGGCCAGCTGCGCCGCATCTTTTGTTGCCTGGCGCTGCGCGTCGTCAAAATAGGCGGGCACGGTGATCACGGCGCCGACCAGGTCGTCACCGAGCGAATCTTCCGCGCGCTGGCGCAGGGTGGCGAGAATTTGCGCCGACACTTCGACGGGACTTTTCACGCCGGCCACGGTTTTCAGCTGCACCATGCCAGGCGTATCCTGGAAGTCGTAGGGCAGGTTTTCCGCGTAGGCGATGTCGGCCAGGCCGCGGCCCATGAAGCGTTTCACGGAGACGATGGTGTTCTTCGGGTCGGTGGTCTGCGCGGACAGGGCCTTGTAGCCGATGTTTGCATGGCCATTCGGCAAGTAGCGCACGACGGACGGCAGCAGGGAGTGCCCTTCCTCGTCGTTGAGCACCTCGGGAATGCTGTTGCGGACGGTCGCGACCAGGGAATTGGTGGTGCCCAGATCGATGCCGACGGCCAGGCGGTGCTGGTGCGGCGCGGTCGACATGCCTGGTTCGGAGATTTGCAGAAGTGCCATTGTATTCGTGCCTCGATTAATTTTTTGCGTGGTGCGGTTGATGCCTGTCGCGCATTATAAGACGCGCGCCAGACTGGCGCTTGGCACGCCGGTCAAGCTATCCGGAGATCAGACTTCGATCGCCTCATAGGCAAAACGGACTTCCTCGCCGAATTTGTCGAGGAACATCAGGGCGCGCACGCTTTGCGCGGCATTCACATAGTCGGCCGCGTCGAGCTGGGCCGCCACCTGGGCCAGCAAGGCCTTGCGTTCGCCGCGCAGCTGGCGGTCCAGGGCGTCGAGCGCGTCGGCATCCTTGCCGGCACGCGCGTCGCCCAGTTCTTCGCGCCACTCCATCTGCTGCATCAGGAAGCTGACGGGCATGGCCGTGTTCGACTCCGTCTGCAGGTCGACACTATTGAGTTCGCACAGGTATTGCGCGCGTTTTTGCGGGCTTTTCAGTGTTTGGTAGGCTTCATTGGCGCGCGTGGCCCATTGCATCGCCACGCGCTTTTCAGCACTGCTGGCGTTGATGAAGCGGTCCGGGTGGACCTTGCCCTGCACGTCGCGGTAGGCCGCGTCGAGCGCGCTCATGTCGAGCGAGAACTGCGCCGGCAACTGGAATAATTCGAAGTGGTTTTGCATAATGGTCAGTGGTCGCTGTACCTCAATCGATGGGTACAGCGCACCGACCGGGGTCTTGCCAGCTGTTTAAATCCTGAAGGACTCGCCGCAGCCGCAGGCGTCTTTTTCGTTCGGATTGTGGAACTTGAAGCCTTCGTTCAAGCCTTCGCGCGCGAAATCGAGTTCCGTGCCGTCGATGTAAGGCAAGCTTTTCGGGTCGACGAAGACTTTCACGCCGTGCGATTCGAAGACGCTGTCTTCGGCCGCCGCTTCATCGACATATTCGAGCTTGTAAGCCAGGCCCGAGCAGCCCGTGGTCCGCACGCCGAAGCGCAAACCCATGCCCTTGCCGCGCCGTTCGATATAACGGTTGATGTGTTTCGCCGCTTTTTCGGTCAGTGTGATCATGTATTTCTCCGTAACTGCCCCGGCCTTGCGGCTGGGGCGGGCTACCAACGTTTAAGCTGCTGCCGGGTGACGGGTCTGGTAATCCAGTACCGCCGCCTTGATGGCGTCTTCCGCCAGGATGGAGCAGTGGATCTTCACTGGCGGCAGAGCCAGTTCTTCGGCGATCTGCGTGTTCTTGATGGCCAGCGCCTGGTCCAGGGTCTTGCCCTTGACCCATTCCGTTACCAGCGAGCTCGACGCGATGGCCGAACCGCAGCCGTAGGTCTTGAACTTCGCATCTTCGATCAGGCCATCGGCGCCGACCTTGATCTGCAGTTTCATCACGTCGCCGCAGGCGGGCGCGCCGACCATGCCGGTGCCGATGGTTTCATCACCCTTGTCGAAAGCGCCCACGTTGCGCGGGTTTTCGTAATGATCGAGTACTTTGTCCGAGTAAGCCATTTTGATGCTCCTTTAATATTCTTGCCGGCCCCGTCAAGGGGCCACGGTGTTGGTTAGTGGGCCGCCCATTGAATCGAATTAATGTCGATTCCATCCTTGAACATGTCCCACAGCGGCGACAGTTCGCGCAGCTTGTGTACTTTCGATTTCAGCAGGTTGACGGCGAAGTCGATGTCTTCCTCGGTCGAGAAGCGGCCGATGGTGAAGCGGATCGAGCTGTGCGCCAGTTCGTCGCTGCGGCCCAGGGCGCGCAGCACGTACGATGGTTCCAGGCTGGCCGAGGTGCAGGCCGAACCGGACGACACGGCGATATCCTTGATCGCCATGATCAGCGACTCGCCTTCGACGTAGTTGAAGCTCACGTTCAGGTTGTGCGGCACGCGGTGATCCATGTCGCCGTTGATGTAGACTTCTTCGATCTCCTGCAAGCCCTTGGCCAGGCGGTCGCGCAAGGCCTTGATACGGCCGATTTCGCTGTCCATTTCTTCCTTGGCGATACGGAACGCTTCGCCCATGCCGACGATCTGGTGCGTCGGCAGGGTGCCCGAGCGCAGGCCGCGCTCATGGCCGCCACCGTGCATCTGCGCTTCCAGGCGCACGCGCGGCTTGCGGCACACGTACAGGGCGCCCACGCCTTTCGGGCCGTAGGTCTTGTGCGCCGTGAAGGTCATCAGGTCGACCTTGGTCTTTTGCAGGTCGATGACGACCTTGCCCGTCGCTTGCGCGGCGTCGCAATGGAAGATGATGCCTTTCGAGCGGCAGAATACGCCGATCTCGTCGATCGGCTGGATCACGCCGATTTCGTTATTCACCAGCATGACCGACACGAGGATGGTGTCCGGGCGCACGGCCGCGGCCAGCTGCTCGACGGTGATGAGGCCGTTGTCTTGCGGTTCCAGATACGTCGCTTCAAAGCCGATGCGTTCCAGTTCGCGCACGGTGTCGAGTACCGATTTGTGCTCGGTCTTGACGGTAATGATGTGCTTGCCCTTGGTCTTGTAGAACTGCGCCGCGCCCTTGATGGCCAGGTTGTTGCTTTCCGTCGCGCCGGAGGTCCAGATGATTTCGCGCGGATCGGCGTTCACCAGGGCCGCCACGTAGCCGCGCGCCTCTTCCACGGCTTTTTCCGCCGTCCAGCCATACATGTGGCTGCGCGATGCCGGATTGCCGAACTGCTCGCGCAGGTAGGGAATCATCTTGTCGGCGACGCGGGGATCGATCGGCGTGGTGGCCGAGTAATCCATGTAGATCGGGAAATGCGGTGCGGTTTCAAAGTGCACTTGGCCTACGTTTTTTTCTGGGGCGTTCATCAATAACTCCTGCAATCAGCAACTTAGTATTTTGTAATATTCAACCGATGGCGGCCTGGTTACGATGCATCACCATCACGCTTTGTTCGGCATTCTTTTGTCTCTGCTGGTCGACCAGGTCCTGCAAGGACACAGAATCCAGATAATCGACCATTTTTTCATTGAGTGTGGACCACAATTCATGCGTCATGCAGCGCGCGCCCGTGGTCGCGTCGGCGCCGTGGCAATGTTCCTTGCCGCCGCACTGCGTGGCGTCCAGCGGTTCGTCGACGGCGATGATGATGTCGGCCACCGTCACCTTGTCCGCGCGGCGCGCCAGGCTGTAGCCGCCGCCGGGGCCGCGGATCGACTCGACGATCTCATGGCGGCGCAGCTTGCCGAACAGCTGTTCCAGGTAGGACAGGGAAATCGACTGGCGCTGGCTGATGCCGGACAGAGTGACCGGACCTTTACCCTGGCGCAGGGCAAGATCGATCATCGCTGTCACGGCAAAACGGCCTTTTGTAGTCAGACGCATACATCCTCGGTTCAACTGGTTTAAAATATTGCGGTTTTTCAACTTCTCAAACCCTGAGTAGTTGAATGATTTAGTCAAGTATAACAAATTCGGCGGGGTTTGTCAGAGCGCCCCTCGATGACCACAGGGCTGGCAGGGGCTTAACAGGCCACGCGTGAGATGGCGGCCTCAAGAAAACAACAATCAAACAACAATAGGACAATCGCCGGCTTCACGGCACCTGACAAAACCGTCGCGAGCGGAAGGGAGAGGTGGCCGAGAAGCGCAACCGTACTGAGTACGGGGGCGCCGAGCCGGTGAGCATCGCAGGCTACCTATACCGACGCGCAGCAGGTTTGGTCAGGCGCTATCACCCTCGTAAGGCGCTGCGTACTTTCATCAGTTCAAAACCGAGCAAGTTCAAGCCGTCCCAGCTGGCGGGGTCCAGAATGCGCGGATTGTCCGACGCCAGGCCCACGCCCCAGATGCGGTCGACGGGACTGGCTTCGACGATGACGCGCTCGCCCGTGCCCAGCAGAAACTTGCGCAGCGCCGCCTTTTGCGAGAACTTGGCAAAGTTGCCATCGAAGACGATGCCGGCGCGCGCCGCTTCCCACACTTTGGCGTCGAAGTTCGCCACTTCGCGTCCCAGCTTTTTCACTTCCGACGGCCGCGCGGCCGCCACGATACGCGCCTGCACGGCCGTGTCGCCAAACAGGGCCGCCTTTTGCGCCATCATGTAGTGCTCGGCCGTCGCATACGTCACGCCGGCCAGGCTGAAGGGCGACGGGAACCACTGGCTGAAGCAGCTTTTATCGGGCACCTGCGGCTGGGCCGGCGTGTGGCCCCAGAAATACAGATAGTCGGGCACGCCGCCCGCCGCGATCCACGCCTTCAATTCTTCCACGTTACTGATTTGCATATTCCCCGCACTTCCGCCAGATGGCGTCAATTCAATCTCAAGCACGCAATAGCTGCATCGGGCCAAACAAGGCCTGCATGTCACGATTGCCGATAAAGGACAGATTATACGGATGTTCCGCCGTCACCTGCGGCAACGATGCCGCCACCGGCAGGCGTTTGATGAGCTCGGCAATCTTGCCCCACAGCACCAGTTGCGGCAAGGCCGCCCTATCCTGCCGCGCCAGCGCTTCGAGCACCACCTGCAGGAAGGGCAGCCAGCCGCGCGCATCCTGCACGGGCGGCACGTGGGCACGGAATACCAGCGCCGCGTTGAGCAGCAAAAAGCCCTGCTCCGTCATCTTGCGCTGCAGGTCGGGCAGGGTCTGGATCACGCCGCTGCCAGCTTGCAGCGCGGCGGCCGCCACGGGCGCCATGGCGGTGCCCGACGTATCGCCGCCCTGCAGCTGGCCATCGGCCACCAACAGCATCTTCATGAAGTTGCGCAGCGAAGTGGCGCGGTTGACGGGCTTCGACAGGCCCGTGGCCGACCACAGACTGCCGACGGCGCCATCCATGAAGCACACGCCCGTGGCGCTGTCGGCGCGCGGATACGGCCCCTCGCCCACCAGCACATGGCGCACCTGCGCCAGCGGCAGGGCAAAGGCGGCGAACAGCCTGCCCTGCGTGGGCAGGTAATCGTCGGCGGCCAGCGCCGGCAGGTAGGCGGGATCGGCCGCCATCACGGCCTGCAAGCCGCGCAGCAAAATGGGACGCCAGGAAGCATGCGCCAGGGACAGGGCATCGGTGATGCTGGCAGAAACGGTTGTGACAGTCATGGCGCGTGAAGTATTTGGGCAAACGCAAATTGTAGCGCACCGGTACGCCTGCGTTGTTGAATGAGCACAATCCCCACCTTCCACAGCAATACCAATATAACAACAATCGTATCAAAAATTACACGCCGCCTGCGCCAATCGAGGCTGGCAATGCTAGACTGGTTTCCTTGGAACTTGAGCCACATCAAGAAATAGTGCTTGCCGGATTCTTCCATCCACTACCACTCATTACGCCTGTGCAAGTTCTCAACACACTGCCCTGTCCATGCCCTGTCCCTACCTCATCCGTTTGCGCGCCGCGATACGCCTGCCCTGCCTGAGCTTTCTGCTGTCGCTATGCTGCAACGCACCCGTCCATGCGCAAGACCTGGCGCAGATCAGCGCACCGCGTTTTGCGCCAAGACAGGTGCTGGTACTGTATTCGCTGGGCAGCGATGCCTCATCGCAGTGGCAAACGCTGATCCACAAGGGCATGAGCGCGGAACTGGCCAACGAGAACTGGCGCCTCGCGCCCGGCATCTACGAGGAGCGGCTCGATTCCGTGCGCGTGGGCGAACAGCCTGCCGTAGCCGGGCTGGAAACCTATCTGCAAACCAAGTACAGGATGGTGCAGTTCGACGCCATCATCACGGAAAACTACCTGGCGGCCCAGTTCCTGAGCCGGCACCCGACACTGTTTCCCGGCGTGCCCCGCTACTATGTGAACCAGGGACGGCAGGACTGGGCGCCTGCCGACGGCATCAATCTCGACGTGCGCCACGATTTCGGCAAGGCCGTCGCCGTCATGCTGCGGGTGACGCCGGGGCTGCGCCATATCGCCATCGTCGGCGACGCCAGCGCACGCGGCCAGGCGTGGATCGCCGCCATCCGCGCCGCCGTCGCGCCCTACCAGGACCGGCTCGAGGTCGAGTTCTGGGATCACCTGAGCCAGGATGAATTGTGGCGCCGTACCGGAATGCTGGGAAAGGGCAGCGCCATCTACCTGCTGCCCGTCTACCGTGACGGGCTGGGACAGCGCACCACGCCGCCCGTGATGGCGCGCGACCTGGCCTCGCGCAGCGCCGTGCCCATTTTCACCAGCGTGGAATCGCTGATACTGCCCGGCGTGGTGGGCGGCTATGTCATCAGCGGCGAGAAAGTGGGGCGCACCATCGCGCGCATCCTGCTGGGCAGGACGCCCGACCCGGACGGCATGCAGGCGTACATCTTCGACGATGCGGCGGTACAGCGTTTCGGCTTGCGCAACCTGCCCGGCGAGGCGCGTATCCTGAACCGGCCACAGGGAGTATGGGCGCAATATCACTGGCAGATCATCGCCGGGCTGTCGCTGATCGCGCTGCAAGCGGCACTGATCACGGCCCTGCTGCTGGCCCAGCGCAGCCGCCGCGCCAGCGTGGCCACCCTGCATGCGGAGCGCGACATGCTCGAGGAACGTGTCTTGCAGCGCACCCTGGAACTGCTGGTGGCCAACTCCCGGCTGGAGCAGCAAGCCACGACCGACCCGCTGACGGGCCTGGGCAACCGCCGCATGATGACCCTGCGGCTGACGGAGGAGCTTGAGCGCGCCCAGCGCTTCGGTCATACGCTGTCGCTGCTGATGATCGATATCGACCACTTCAAGCGCATCAATGACGGCCATGGCCACGACGCGGGAGACCGCGCCATCGCTGCCGTCGCGCAAGTGCTGCGCAGCGTCACGCGGGGCATGGATACGGCGGCGCGCTTTGGGGGCGAGGAATTCGTGCTGCTGATGCCGGAGACGCCGCTGACAGTGGCGCTGGACGTGGCCGAGCGCCTGCGCCTGGCGGCGGCCGGCTTGCGCGTGGAATGCGATGACGGCCAACTGGTCAGCCTGACCATCAGCATCGGCGTGACATCGAATACGCCGCAATCGACGGCGCCGGCCAAGCGGCAAGCGGACAACTTGACGGATCTGCTGATCCGCGCCGACCAGGCCCTGTACCGCGCCAAACATGGCGGACGGGACAGGGTCGAGTGGAGCTGAACCCGCCCCCCTTATTGACCGGACGCCCTATTCGGCGTCAGGCTGCCGCGACGGATGGGCGGCCGCAAACGCGGGCAAGGCGGCGCAATGCGCATGAATGCGCGCCACGCGCGGGTACGGCGCCAGGTCGATGGCGAAGCGCTGCGCATTGAATACCTGCGGCACCAGGCAGCAATCGGCTATCGTCGGACTGTCGCCATGGCAGAACAGGCCCGTGCCGGCCGGATCGCCCTGCGCCAGCAGCGCTTCGACGGCCGCCAGCCCCTCGGCCATCCAGTGGCGGTACCACTCCTGCTTGGCCTCGTCCGACAGCCCCAGCGTGTTTTTCAGGTATTTCAGCACGCGCAGATTCGTCAGCGGATGCGCGTCGCAGGCGATGGCCAGCGCCAGCGCGCGCACGCGGGCCCTTCCCAGCGCGTCCGCCGGCAGCAGCGGCACGGCCGGCCGCGTCTCGTCCAGATATTCAAGCATCGCCAGCGACTGCGTCAGGATGGCGCCCTCGTCGTCGAGCGCCGGCACCAGGGCCGACGGGTTGACGGCGCGGTAGGCTGGCAGCAGCTGCTGTCCGCCATCCTGCAGCAGATGCACGGGGATGCTGTCGTAGGCAATGCCTTTGAGATTCAAGGCAATGCGCACGCGGTAGGCGGCCGAACTGCGGAAATAGGTGTACAGCTTCATGGGCGCCCTCCCCTCAGGCGCGGCCGGCGTACAGGGCCACGGTCTGCTCGATGCTGCCGAAGATGCTGGCGCCGGCCGCGTCGCGCATCTCGATGCGCACCGTGTCGCCGAACTTCAGGTAGGCCGTCTTGGGCGCGCCGTGTTCGATGGTTTCATACATGCGCACTTCGGCCAGGCAGCAGTAACCGACGCCGCCGTTCTCGATGCTCGAGCCAAACAGGTTGCCCTGCTTGTTCGACACGGTGCCGGAACCGACGATGCTGCCGGCGCCCAGTTCGCGTGTCTTGGCCGCATGGGCGACGAGTTGCGCAAAGTTGAAGGTCATGTCTTCGCCCGCATTCGGCTTGCCGAAGGGCTTCTCGTTCAGGTCCACCAGCAGCGGCAAATGCAGCTTGCTGTCCGCCCATTCATTACCCAGTTCGTCCGGCGTGACGGCGACGGGCGAAAACGCGCTGGCCGCCTTCGACTGGAAGAAGCCGAAACCCTTGGCCAGTTCGCCCGGAATGAGGTTGCGCAAGGAGACATCGTTGACCAGCATGACCAGGCGGATGGCTTTTGCCGCGTCGTCCACGCCGGCACCCATGGCCACGTCGCCCGTAATCACCGCCACTTCCGCTTCCAGGTCGATGCCCCACTCTTCGGACAGGGCGAAGATCGGCTCGCGCGGGCCAATGAAACTGTCGGAGCCACCCTGGTACATCAGCGGGTCCGTGTAGAACGAGGCCGGCACTTCCGCGTTGCGCGCCTTGCGCACCAGTTCCACGTGGTTGATGTAGGCGGAACCGTCGGCCCACTGGTAGGCGCGCGGCAGCGGCGAGTGACACAGCTTTGCATCAAACGGCTGCGCGTCCGGCGCCTTGCCCGCGTTCAGGTCGGCGTAGGCCAGTTCCAGTTTCGGCGCGACGGCGTCCCAGTTGTCGAGCGCGGCCTGCAACGTGGGCGCGATGGCGGCCACGCGCTGGTACTGGCGCAGGTCGCGGCTGACGAGGACCAGGGCGCCGTCACGGCTGCCGTTTTTCAGGGTTGCGAATTTCATGGTGTTCCTTGTTCGGTGTGTGTTTCAGAGAGTGGGGGGCCGGGGCGCTCAGGCGTCGGCCGGCGCATGCATCCAGGCGGCGTGCTTGGGCGCGCGGCGCGTCTGCGACCATTCTTCCAGCATTTCCCATTTGACGGCGTCCAGTTTGGCCATCATCTCGGGCGTGCCCACGTTGGCCGCCAGTTCCAGGCGGTGGCCGTTCGGGTCGAAGAAATAGATCGACTGGAAGATGGCGTGGTTGACGGGGCCCAGCACCTCGATGCCGCCGGCCACCAGGCGCTCCTTGGCGGCCAGCAGTTCTTCCATGCTGCCCACTTCCAGCGCCAGGTGCTGCACCCAGGCCGGGGTATTGCGGTCGCGGTCCATCGGCGGCTGCGTCGGCAGTTCAAAAAAGGCCAGCACATTGCCCTGGCCCGCGTCGAGGAAGACGTGCATGTACGGGTCCGGCGCCTTGGTCGACGGCACCAGGTCTTCGGCGATGGCGAGGACGAAATTCATGTTCAAATGCTTGACGTACCACTCGACGGTTTTCTTCGCGTCGATGCAGCGGTAGGCGACGTGGTGGATTTGCTTGATCTTCATGTGCTTGTCTCCAATGGATGGCGCCGTGGGCGCGTTGGCTGGCCAGTTTTTCAGCTTTTCACCATTAGAATCGAGTTACAGCTATCATACAAACAATTTTTAACCATTGATTTATCGGATTATCTTATGAGTCCCAGCCTGCGACAGATGCGCGCCTTCGTGGCGCTGGCCAAGACCGGCAGTTTTACCCTGGCCGCCGAATACCTGCATGTGACGCAATCGGCCTTGAGCGGCTTGATCAAGGAACTGGAAAGCGTGCTGGGCGTGCGCGTAGTCGAGCGCAGCACGCGCAAGACGCAGCTGTCGGAAATCGGCCGGGAACTGTATCCGCTGTTTGAAAAGATGATCGAAGACCTCGATGGCGCCATGGCCGGCATCGCCCAGCGCAAGGCCCTGAAAACGGGCATGGTGCGCATCGCCGCGCCGCAGATGATGGCGTGCACCCTGCTGCCGGAAGTGATCGCCGCCTACCGCCAGGCGCACCCGGACGTGCAGCTGCGCCTCGTCGACTGCCCAGTGGAGAATGTCTCGGCGCGCGTCTTCAGCGGCGAAGTCGATTTCGGCATCGGTCCCGAGCGCGACCCGACGGCGGAAATTGCCGCGCAGGCGCTGTTCGAAATGCCCTTCGTGCTGGTCTTCCCCGAGCAGCACCCGCTGCGGCAAAAGGAAAGAGTCACGTGGGCCGACGTGGGCGACTACCCCTTCATTTCACTGCAGGGCCAGTTCACGGAACGCCTGCTGCGCGACATGCACGGCAGCTTCCGCGAGCTGTCGCTTAACCCCTACAATGAAGTGACGTTCATGACGACGGCGCTGGCCATGGTCAGCGCCAACCTGGGCATCACGGTCTGCCTGCCGTACGCGGAACCGATGGTCAAACTATATCAATTGCAGATGCGCGCCCTGCACGAACCGGAACTGACGCGGCGCTTTTTCGTGTACACGAAGACGGGGCGGTCGCTGTCGCCGGCTGCCGAAAGCTTCATGGCCTTCCTGTTCCAGTTCGTCGAGACGCACGAGTGGAACGTGGGAGCGGGCGGTCCAGCCGGCGCCGTTTTATAATCCACCATCGCCCCTTCACCGCTTACACCATGACCCAGCCTGACCAGAACGACCTGTCCGCCATCGACGCCGCCACCATCGCCATCAACCAGCGCATGAACAAATTCGACGGCCATGCACAGGTTTGGCTGTTCGGCTATGGCTCGCTGATCTACAAGGCGGACTTTCCGTATATCGAACGCCGCCCCGCCAGCATCGCCGGTTGGACGCGGCGCTTCTGGCAAGGCTCGCACGACCACCGCGGCACGCCGATGGCGCCGGGCCGGGTCGCGACCATCGTGCCGCAGGCCGGCGCCGTGTGCGACGGCATGGCCTACCTGATCACGCCCGAAGTCTTCGCCCACCTCGACCATCGCGAAAAGAACGGCTATTTGCGCCTGGCCACCGACATCACCTTCGAGGACGGCGGCAAGGTCGAAGGCCTCGTGTACATCGCCAACGAGGAAAACGCCGCTTTCCTGGGCGCCGCCCCGGAACTGGACATCGCGCGCCAGATCGCCCGATCAAACGGACCCAGCGGCCCGAACAGCGAATACCTGCTGCACCTGGCCAGCGCCCTGCGCGAACTGGGCAAGAGCGATCCGCACGTCTTCGCCATCGAGCAGCATCTGGCGCACATCCAGGCAAAGACCCACGATAACGCCGCGTAACTTCTTAAAACAGATCCAGCTGCCCCGCATTGCCATTTTTCACTTTCGCGCCCAACGGCGGCACCACCAGCGGCCGGCGGAACTGCGTGCAATCGAGCTGCTTGAAGCGGCCGCCCTTGCCGTGCAGCCCCAGCCGGTGCACGGCTTTTTCAAAGCGCTGGCGTATGAGGTCCGCCCACACGCCTTCGCCCCGCATGCGCGCACCGAACGCGCTGTCGTAATCCTTGCCGCCCCGCATTTCGCGTACCCGGTTCATCACGCGCTGCGCCCGTTCCGGGAAGTGCGCTTCCAGCCATTGCTGGAACAAGGGACTCACTTCCCACGGCAGGCGCAGCACCACGTAATGAGCGTGGATGGCGCCCGCGTCGCGCACGGCTTCGAGCAATTGCTCGATTTCCGGTTCCGTCACAAAGGGAATGATGGGCGCGATGCTCACGCCCACGGGGATGCCCGCCTCGGTCAGGGTGCGGATGGTGCGCAGGCGCCGTGCCGGGGCGGCCGCGCGCGGTTCCAGGGTGCGGGCGATGGCCGGGTCGAGCGTGGTGACAGTGACGGCCACTGCCGCCAGATGCCTGGCCGCCATCGGCGCCAGAATGTCGATATCGCGCTCGATCAGCGACGATTTCGTGATCAGCGCCACGGGGTGGTCGCACTCCTGCAGCACTTCCAGCACGCGCCGCGTCAGCTGCCGCTCGCGTTCGCACGGCTGATACGCATCGGTATTGACGCCCAGGGCGATCGGTTCTGGCACGTACGACGGCCTGGCCAGTTCGCGCCGCAACAGCTCGGGCGCGTTCACCTTGGCGTAGATGCGGCTTTCGAAGTCCAGGCCCGGTGACAGGCCCAGATAGCTGTGCGTGGG
Organism: Janthinobacterium sp. 67; assembly: GCF_002797895.1. NCBI lineage: Bacteria > Pseudomonadati > Pseudomonadota > Betaproteobacteria > Burkholderiales > Oxalobacteraceae > Janthinobacterium > Janthinobacterium sp. 67. The sequence continues at coordinate 2,213,358 of NZ_PGES01000001.1, forward strand.
ACGGGCAAAGCAATAGATGCAGCCATGCTCGCAGCCGCGATAGGGATTGAGCGACATATTGAAGGGCAAATCGGGCGAAGCGTTGCGCGTGAGGATGGTGCGCGCCTGCTCGTCGCTGACCTGCGTCTTCCAGGCCGGCGCCGCCTCTTCCCCAGCCGCCCCATCCAGGCCGCCCACGCTCCAGCCATCATCGAAGCCGGCGCGCGCATGCACCTCGTAGCGCCCTTGCAGGTTCGATACGGCACCGCGCCCCTTTTTGGCTTTCAGCGATTGCGGCGGCAGCATGGCTTGCCCGGCAAAGCTGTCATCGTGCTCTGGAATGATTGCTTTCATGAACGGCCCCATTAACTGTATATACGTACAGTATACTATGCCGCTGTCCGGCCAATATCAAGGGCTGCCATGGTGCTATTTCAAGCTTTTTCGCCCTGCGCCATGACATAACTCAACTGCTGCGCCACAAAACCGTCAAATGCCGTGATCAGGGGAACGAAGCGGGCCGCGTCCTGCTCCAACTGCATGAGGGCGTAACACGTTGCTTCCAGAGTCGATAACTGGTCTGGCGCGTGCGCCTTGCGGATCAGGTAATGGGAAGCGGGCGTATCGCGCAAAGGCAGGCGCGGCAGCTGCTGCAACAGGGGATTCAGATACAGCATCTTGCGGCTCTTGCGCCAGGTGGCGTCCAGCACCACCAGCCGCAGGCGGGCCGAAAATGGGGCCGGATCAGACAAGATGGCGGGGTCAAGCGCTGGCGGCGGCGCGATGCCCAGCGAACGGTCGCCTGGCGTATCCGGGTATAGCAACACGTTGTGCTTGCCGGCCAGCAATTCGTCGAGCGTTTCGGAAGCAAACTGCTCGCCCGTCAGCATGTGGCTGTTGGGCAGGCTCAGGTGCAGCAAGCGGGCGCTGCCCTTGGCATTGTGGACTTCCAGCGGATGCTGCAGGATCAGTACTTCCACCGCGTGGGAAACGGGGGTGATCCAGCGGCAGATGCAGCTGCTTTCAGCGCGCAGGCAGGCCGGGCAGCGCGCGCGTTTTGCGGGTTCAGCCGGGGAGGACGATGCAGCGGGTTGGCTGAAGGTATGGCTGGAAGTATTACTGGAGGGTTGGCTGGGGATACGGCGGGTGGTCATGGCGGAGCGCGTTCGCGGCTGTCTTCAAGCCGCGATTGTAGCGCCCGCGCCATGCCAGGGGGAGTTTGCGCTTAAAACTCTTCCCACTCGTCGGCGCCCGACGCCACCGGTGCCTTCGGCGCGCGTGGACGCACGGCGTCCGCTTGCGCCGACTTGCCCGGCGCGGGTGCCGCCACGGCCGGTGCCGGCGCGCGGTACTTGGCAGGCCGCATGACGGGACGGGTGGCAGCTTTTACTTGAGCAGACGCCGCCACGGACGGACTGGCACTGGCCGACACATAGTGCTGCGCTGCATCGAGCTTGAACAGGCCCACGACGTCGGCCAGCTTGGCCGCCTGTTCCTGCATGGATTCGGCCGCCGCGGCCGCTTCTTCCACCAGGGCCGCGTTTTGCTGCGTCACCTGGTCCATCTGGCCGATGGCCTGGTTGACTTGTTCGATGCCGGCGCGCTGTTCATCGCTGGCGTCCGTGATCTGGTTCATGATCTGCGTCACATGGCTGATGCTTTGCACGATTTCGTCCATGGTGCGGCCCGCCTTGTCCACCAGTTGTGAACCGGCCTCGACCTTTTGCACGGAATCGTCGATCAAACCCTTGATTTCCTTGGCAGCCGCGCTCGAGCGCTGCGCCAGGTTGCGCACTTCACTGGCCACGACGGCAAAACCACGGCCCTGCTCGCCGGCCCTGGCCGCTTCCACGGCCGCGTTCAGTGCCAGGATATTCGTCTGGAAGGCGATGGCGTCGATGACGCTGATGATGTCGACAATCTTGCGCGAGGAATCGTTGATCGAACCCATGGTGCTGACCACTTCCGATACCACCACCCCGCCCTTGCTGGCGATCTGCGAGGCGTCGATGGCCAGCTGGTTGGCGCTGCGCGCATTGTCGGCATTGAGTTTCACGGTGGAGGTCAGCTCTTCCATGGAAGACGCCGTCTCTTCCAGCGAGCTGGCCTGCTCTTCCGTGCGTGACGACAAGTCGAGGTTGCCGGCGGCAATTTCACTCGACGCCGTGCTGATCGATTCCGTGCCGGAACGCACCTGGCCGACGATGCTCACCAGCTTGTCGTTCATGTTTTTCAGCGCGTGCATCAATTGCCCCGTTTCATCGCGGCTTTCCACCACGATATGGCTGGTCAGGTCACCGGCGGACACGGCTTCCGCCACTTCGACGGCCCGCGTGATGGGGCGCGTGATCGAGCGCGTGATCCAGTACGCGCAAGCAATGCCCAGCAAGATGGCGACCACGCCAAGCGAAATCAGCAGCGTACGGCCGTTTTCGTAGCGCGAACGGATTTGCGCGGCCGTTTCATCGAGCAATTTGGCTTCCAGCACTTCCAGCTTCTTCAGCGACGCCAGGTAGATGTCGCGCTTGACGGCCATGTCGCCTTCGTACAGGCGCTTGCCCAGTTCCAGGTCGCCCGCATTCTTGGCCTTGAACACGTTCTTGCGCACTTCCGTGTAGGCCTTGCGCGTGCTCAGCACCTCCTGGTACAGCGCCTGCTCTTCGGCGCTCAGCTCGCTCTTGCCGATATCGTTCTGGATTTCCGTGGCGCGTGCGGACGAGACCGCCATTTCCTTTTCAAACTGTTTCTGGTGTTCGGGATCGCTGACTTTCCAGGCGGCCGCCGTGCGCGCCGCGTTCACCTCGATGACCTTGGTCCATTCGCCGATCAGGCGCTCGTTGCGCACCTTGACGTTGACGAGCGCATCGGTCTCCTTGCTGGCGCTTTGCATCTGCACGATGCCCACCACGGTCAAGGTCGTCAACAGAAGGAGGACGGCGGCAAAACCGCCACCAAGACGTACGCCGATTTTGAGGTTCTTCATTGCGTGATTCCTATCTGAAAAAAAACGATGCACAGACGCCACGAAACCGACCTACTGCCAGGTATCAATATAGCAGGCATCTGCCGTGCGGCAATCACGAGTGGTGGCGCGAAAGACCCTTCGCCACCGGAATGGCAGCGCGCCGCAGCGCACTACTTTGTAGCAGATTGTGAGTGAATCAGAGGGGCATTGCAAGAAATAACATGCGGAAAAGCAACAGCCAGAAGGCGCTATGCCGCCACGAACGGGCGGCGGGCAGGCAAGGTCAGTTTTGCTTCACATAGATCAATTTCGACGTATCGAAACCCAGGCCGCGGGCCTTGTCGATCAGGCGCTGCTGCACGGCAGGGTCCATGGTCGGCGTGCGCGACAGCAACCACAAGTAAGACTTGTCGGGACCGCTGATCATGGAATAGCTGTAATTTTGCTGGTCGAGGTCGAAGACGATGTAGGAACCATAGAAAGGACCAAAAAACGACACTTTCAGGTAAGCCACGTCTTTCTTGTCCACAAAATACGCCTTGCCTTCCGCCTCCTTCCAGGCGGCATCCGCATCCTTGTAGCCGCGGTTGAGCACTTTCAGGCCGCCATCCTGGCGCAGGCTGTAGTCGGCCGTCACATGACTCAAGCCCCGTTCGAACGAGTGGTCGAGGCGCGCGATCTCATACCACTTTCCCAGATAGCGGGTCGTGTCGAAGTTGCTAACTGGCACAATATTCTCGGGCCGGCCCACGCAGCCGGCCAGCACAAGCACACACAGGAACAGCAGTTTTTTCATGTTTTTCTCCATCGGGTGAAATCAGGTGGCAAGGTCAGGGTTGCAGCGCGCGATCGACGATGCGGCGGATCGCGCCATTGTTTTGCATGTGCACGATGGCGGCATTGAATTGTTCGATAAAGTCATCGCGATACGGGTAGGCGGCAGGCCGGCGCTCCGTAAAGCCCAGGTGTCCCTGCTGGCTGGCCAGCTGCGCCGTTTCCTGAATCGTCTGCATCGGCGTGCCCGGCGGTTCCTCGCGCCGGATGCGCTGCAATTCCCACTGCGCCGACAGGCGGTCGCTGACATAGCAATCGATACGTCCACGCATCAGCTTGAGCAGATTCGTGCGCGTGCCCTTGGCCGTATCGAACACGATGTTGGCCGCTTGCACGGCTGCCCTCTGCTTTGCATCGCCCAGCAAGAAACCCGCGTTCACGCCGATGTGCAAGCCGCTGTAATCGGCGGGCCACTGCCGCAGCGTGCGTTTGGCCAGCACGTCCTGGTTGCACAGCACCACCAGTTGCTCCATCAGCAGCGGCACGGAATAGCGCACGTACGGCCGCTCGCTGCGCCATGAATACGGCGGATACAGGGCAAACGCCTCGCCCGTCTGCAGCATCAGCACGCCCCGCTTCCAGGGCACGGGACGCAGCTGCACCGCATACTGCGGCATCGATTGCACGGCTTCGCGCACGATCTCCGTATAGATGCCTTTCATCTGGCCGTTGTCGACGTAGGAGTATGGCGGATAATCGTCGTCGCCATAGATCACCAGCGGCGTCGGCCCCTCGGCCCGCGCGCCGGCAGCGATGAACAGGCACAGCGCGGCAGGCAGGATGAGCATTCTGGACATGCGCGAAGAGTAGCATGGAAGGGGAAAACGCCATCACCCGTTTGCGCTGTTCGTGCCCAGCATTTCGTCGAGCTGCGCCAGGGTGCTTGAATCCTTCACGACGGCGCGCAGCCACAGGTGCAGCGGCAGCTCGCCCCAGCTGGCGGCCTTCTCGGCCAGGTAGGCGACGGGGCTGTGCGGCTCCGTGCGGCGGAAAAAATCGGCCACCTGGCGCAGCTGGGCCAGCGCCTGCTGGCGCTGCACGATGGCGACCCCGCCCCCGCTGGCGCCCTGGCCGGCGGTGGGCGGCGCGCCGGCAAAGTCCGCGCCAGGCGACAGCGGCGCGATGAAGTGAATGGCATTTTCCAGCGCTTCGCGCGCGGCGCGAAAACTCGGGCCATCAACACCAAAACGCGCATCGACGCTGCGTTCGAACGCCAGCAGCGACTGCATGCAGTATTGCGCGTCGGCCAGCAAGCCGTCGGAAAAGGCGCGTGTGTTCCTTTGCCGCGCCGCCTCCATCTGCGCCAGGGTCGCCCCTTCGTCGTGGCGCGTATCGCCCCAGCCCTGATCCGCCGCGCCCTGCGCCAGGCTGGCCGCCGCGCGCTGGCGCGCCGCATCGAAATCCTGCAGCGAATACAGGCCGTCGGCGCCTTCGGTCAGCGGGGTCTCGCGCAGCAGCTGCGGCGTGCGCGCCAGCAGCCAGAAGACATTGCCGATGCGCTGTTCCTGGTCGCCCTCTTCCGCCGGCGGATACAGGCCATCCCAGTAACGTTCGCACAGGCCGGCCAGCAACGCGTAGCCATCGCCCAGGCCACGGAAGTGGCGCGTTTTCGCGTGCGCCTCGGCCAGCCACACGGCCACGCGCAAATCCTTGCTGTGCGTGGCGAGCAGCTGTTCGCAGCGCGTCGCCACGAACGGCCAGTCGGCTTCCTTCAGCGCCGTCACCCACTCGCCCTGGTCCAGGCTCGGGTCGTCGTGCTGGCGCGCGCGCGCGATGGCGTCGAGCTCCTGGCTGAAGGTGATGTCGCCGCCGCAGGGGCTGACGGCGCTGACGGGATGCAGCAACTGCTCCAGATTGAACATGGCGCCCTCCGGGGGTGAGGTTATTTGATGGTGTACTTGAACTGCCCCTGCTTGCTGGCACTGACGCGTATCGACGCGACCGGCTCGCCTTCGGCCATGCGCGCCAGTACCGCTTCGGCGATCGCCGGCAGCAGGCTGCCGTTGAGGATCTGGTCGACATTGCGCGCGCCCGAATCGACCTCGGTGCAGCGCGCCAGCACGGCGTCGACGAGGCCCGCGTCGTGACTGAACCGCGCCAGGTGGTTGCGCGCGATGCGCGCGCCTATCCTCGCCAGCTTCAGGTGGATGATCTCGGCCAGCACCGCATCGCTGAGCGGATAAAACGGCAGCACCTTCAGGCGTCCCAGCAAGGCCGGCTTGAAGTGCGCCACCAGTTGCGGGCGCACCAGTTCTTCCAGCGCGGCCGGCGTGGGCAAGTCTTGCGCCACCCGGTTCAGGCAGGCGGCCATCATGGCGCCGGACCCCAGGTTCGAGGTGGCGATGATGATGGTGTTGCGAAAATCGACTTCACGCCCTTCCGCATCATCGAGCACGCCCTTGTCGAAGACCTGGAAGAACAGCTCCAGCACGTCGGGGTGGGCTTTTTCCGCTTCGTCGAGCAGCACCACGCTGTAGGGCTGGCGCCGCACGGCTTCCGTCAGCACGCCGCCTTCGCCGTAACCGACATAACCGGGCGGCGAGCCTTTCAGGCCGGCCACGCTGTGCGCTTCCTGGTATTCGCTCATGTTGATGGTAATGAGCTTGCGCTCGCCGCCATACAGCAGATCGGCCAGCGCCAGCGCCGTTTCCGTCTTGCCCGTGCCGGACGGCCCGGTGAATAAAAAGACGGCTTGCGGCTTGTTCGGGTCGTCCAGGCTGGCGCGCGCCGTGCGCACGCGCTGCGCCACCGCCGCGATGACGTGGTCCTGTCCCAGCACCCGCTCGCGCAGCGCCCCGTCCAGGGTCAGCACCGTGCGGATGTCATCCTTGAGCATTTTCCCCAGCGGGATGCCGGTCCAGCCGGCGACGATGCCGGCCACCACCTGCGCATCGACTTCCAGCGGCGACAGCGGCGCTTCTCCCTGCAGGGCCGCCAGTTCTGCCTTCAACGCCAGCAGGCGCGCCGCGCCGACTTCGCCCGGCCGCTCGCCGCGCAGTTGCGCGCGCAAGTCGCCGATCTGCGCCACCAGCGCCTTTTCGCGCTCCCAGCGCTGCGCCAGCGCCGCAATCGACGCCTGTCCTTCTTCATGCTCGCGCCGCAGCTGCGCCAGGCGCGCGATGCCGGCTTTGTCGGGTGCTTCGCCATCGGCGGCCTCGCGGGCCAGGGCGGCGATTTCCGCGGCGATGCGTTCCTGCCGCCGGTTCGCGTTTTCCAGCTGCGCCGGCGTGGCGCACTGGCCCAGCGCCACCTTGGCGCAGGCCGTATCGAGCACGCTGATGGCCTTGTCGGGCAGCTGGCGCCCGCTGATGTAGCGGTGCGACAGGCGCACCGCCTCGACGATGGCGGCGTCGCGCACGCGGATGCCGAAATGGCGCTCCATCAGCGGCGCCATGGCGCGCAGCATGGCGCAGGCGATATCCTCGCTCGGCTCTTCCACCTTCACCACCTGGAAGCGTCGCGCCAGCGCCGCATCCTTTTCAAAATATTTCTTGTACTCGCTCCAGGTGGTGGCGGCGATCGTGCGCAGGGCGCCGCGCGCCAGCGCCGGTTTCAGCAAATTGGCCGCGTCGTTCTGCCCCGCCTGGCCACCGGCGCCGATCATCGTGTGCGCCTCGTCGATGAAGAGGATGATGGGATGCGGGCTTTTCGTCACCTCGTCGATGACATTTTTCAAGCGGCTTTCAAACTCGCCCTTCACGCTGGCGCCCGCTTGCAGCAAGCCCATGTCGAGCGCGTGGATGTGCGCGCCCTGCAGCACCTCGGGCACGTCGCCGGCGGCGATGCGCAAGGCCAGGCCTTCCACCACGGCCGTCTTGCCCACGCCCGCCTCGCCCGTGAGAATCGGATTGTTCTGGCGCCGGCGCAGCAAAATATCGACGGCCTGGCGTATCTCCGTCTCGCGGCCGATCACGGGATCGAGCTTGCCGTCGCGCGCCAGCTGCGTCAGGTCGGTGGTGAACTGGTCCAGCGCCGGGGTCTTGCTGGCCAGGGTAGCAACGGGATCGCCCCCTATGTCGGCAAGCGGCGGCACCGCCGCGCTTTCCTCCTCGCCGGAGCCGGCCGTCAGCTTGTCCGGATGGTGCTTCAACTGCTCCACGCTGAAGCGGGCGAACAGCTTCGAGCCGCGGTAGGCGAGCTGCGACAGTTCCGGTTCCGTCAGCAGCGCCAATAACAGATGGCGGCTGCGGATCGGCCCTGGCTGCGCCGTGTCGAGCGAAGCGATCAGCCACGCGTGTTCGAACAGCAGCGGCAAATGGGGCGAAAATACGGGCGTGCGCGCGCTGCCCGTCTTGAAGCCGCCGATCTCGCGGCGCAGGTCCGCCTCCAGCGCCGTCAGGCTGATTTCGCTGCGCCGCGCGATGGTGACGAAGTCGCTGCGCTCCTGCTCCAGCAGCGCCAAAAACAGGTGTTCGATATCGACTTCATACTGGCCCAGTCCCACGCAAATGCTTGCGGCGCGCGTGGCGGCCGTGCGCGCCGTGTCGTTGAGTTTGGCGATCAGGGTCTTCAAGTTATTGCTCATGCGGCGGCTCCCTTGCGGTTGATCGAATAGCGCAGCGATGATGGCTGCAGCACGGCGTCGAAATTGACCGTCTCGCCGCCGGCCTTCATGGCCAGGGTGCCGCTGATGACGAAGCCGACCCGGTTGATGGCGCCCGCTTCGCGCTCCAGGCGGGCGCGCACATTGCGCAGGCGCGGTTCGTGGCGTTCGATGGCGGCCTTCAGCGCGGCGCAGATGCGGGCGCGGTCATCGCTGCTGGACAAGCACATGCCGGCGAAATCGATCAGGCCATAGTTGACGATGGAGGCCGCGCATTCCGGATAGGCGTCGAGCGCGCCGGGCGGCAGGGCCACGCGCGTGTTGAGCAGCTCTTCCAGGTCGCGCGCCACCGCATCCTTCAATTGTTCCAGCGACAGGCGTACCGCCACGCCGCCCGCCGCCGTACCGCCGTCGCCCATCAGGCGGTCGAACAGGCCAGGTACATAACTGTCCATGCGCTCTCCTGAAAAATCGGCGCGGCGCGCGGGCGTTGGTGGCCGCCACGCGCCGCGCACCATCGATCAAGCCACGCGGTTCGCGGCCAGGTCCCAGCCGCCCGAGGTATTGCCGCCGGCGCCGCCCGTCACTTTTTGCTGCGTGTATTTCCACTTCACTTTCGAGAATTTGAAGCCGACGTGTTCACCGAGGATGTCGCCCTCTTCCACGTTCGGCGTCACGGCGCCGATCAGCACATTCTCGATTTCGATTTCAAAGTACTTGACGCGCTCGCCCTGGCCATCGGCGCGCATGAATTCGAAGCGCGCCTTGGGGATGGTCTTGCCGGCCGAGCAGGTCTGCAGCAGCACCGGCGAGGCCAGGTCGGCCAGCTTGGAGATGACGATGTCCTTGTGCTCGCAGCGTTCGGCCGTATGGCCGCCGCCCGTCGAGGCGGTGGCGGACTTCGGCTGCTCGACGCTCCAGCTGACCGATTTGCACTCGATCCAGTCCTTGTGCTTGTCATCGGTGGACTCGCCCTTGATGCCGTCTATCTGCAGATATACATCGATTGCCATGGTGTGCTCCTCTGGTTGAAAGATGGATGAATCATGAATTGGTCGACTTCGGCAACTCCGCGACCAGTCGGAGCGAAACGGATAATTCATCGAGCTGGAAGTGCGGCCGCAGGAACGACACGGCGCGGTACACGCCGGGCCGGCCCGGCACTTCATGCACCTGCACGGACGCCTCGCGCAGGGGGAACTGCGCCTTCTGTTCCTGGCTGGCGTTATCGTCGAGCAGCACGTACTGCATCAGCCAGCGGTTCAGGAAGTCTTCCACGTTGGAGGCGGCGGCAAAGCTGCCGATCTTGTCGCGCATCATGGCCTTCATGTAATGGGCGATACGCGAGACGGCGAAGATGTACTGCAGCTGCGACGACAGCACCGCGTTCGCATTGGCCGCGTCGCTGTTGTACTTGCGGCTTTTCTGCGCCGACTGCGCGCCGAAAAACGCCGCATACGCCGTGTTCTTGCAGTGCACCAGCGAAATGAAGCCCAGGTCAGACAATTCCTTTTCGCGCCGGTCGGTGATCGCCACTTCGGCCGGGCATTTCAGGGCCACGTCGCCTTCGTCGGTCTTGAAGGTGTGCGTGGGCAGGTCGTCCACCAGGCCGCCGCCCTCCACGCCGCGGATGGCGGCGCACCAGCCATAGTCGGCAAAGGCGCGCGTCAGCTTGCTGCCGAACGCGTACGCGGCGTTACACCACAGGTATTTGTGATGGTCGCTGCCGTCGACTTCCTCGACAAAATTGAAACCTTCGACCGTGGTGCCGTCGACGGGATTGAACGGCAGCCGGCCCAGGAAGCGGGGCAAGGTCAGGCCGACGTAGCGCGCGTCTTCCGATTCGCGGAAGGCTTTCCATTTCGCGTACTCGATGGTGTCGAACACCTTGGCCAGGTCGCGCGGCTTGCCCAGGTCGCCGTAGCTTTCCAGGCCAAACAGTTCCGGCGCCGCCGAGGCGATGAACGGTGCATGCGCGGCGGCGGCGATGTGCGACATCTGCTCGACGAAATACATGTCTTCCGGCTGGCGCGAAATGGCGAAGTCGCCCAGCAGCGCGGCGAACGGCGCGCCGCCGAAGGTGCCGAATTCCTCTTCATACACCTTCTTGAACATGCTGCTCTGGTCAAACTCCAGCGCGGCCTGGAAATCCTTCACCAATTCGCGCTTGGTGGCGTTGAACATGCGGATCTGCAGGCGCGTACCCGTATCGGAATTGCCGACCAGGTAGCGCAGCCCCGTCCAGCTTTGCTCGAGCTGCTGGAACGGCGCCGCGTGCATGATTTCGCTGAGCTGGGCCGAGATCAGGCGGTCGATTTCCGCCACACGCGCGTCCAGTGTCGCCGACAGGCTGCTGGACATCAGCACCGTGCCATCGAGCACCTGCGCCACCAGCTCGGAGATCAGGTCGCGCGCACGCGCATGTTCGGCGCCGGACTTGGCGACGCGGCTTTGCTCGACGATCTGGTCGAGCAAATCGGTGGCGGCCGGCGCGTCGGGCGTGGAGACAGCAAGGGCTTCTGGGGCTTCTGCCTGGGCGCTCATCTCAATCCTCCTGCGCTGGGAACTGCGGTTTCAGGGTGGCCAGGCTGTCCGTGTTGTTCAGCACTTCCGTCAGCAGGTCTTCCAGCTTGTCGTTGCCGGCCAGCTTGTTGCGCAGGTCGGCCAGCTTGGTGCGTGCCTCGAGCAGCTTGCGCAAGGGATCGACCTGCCGCACCACCGATTCCGGGCGGAAGTCGTCCATCGAGCGGAAGTGCAGATCGACGGCAAAGGTGCCGCCCGCCTCGCTGATGCGGTTCGGCACGGTGTAGCGGGCCACCGGCTCCACGCCGGCCAGCACTTCGTCGAAGTTGGCGCCATCGATGGCGACGAACTTGCGGTCCTTCAGGCGTTTTTTGTCGCTGTCCGGATTGCCGCCAAAGTCGCCCAGCACGCCGACCACGAAGGGCAGCTCCTTGTTTTCAATCGCGTCGCCTATCTCGACGTCATAGGTCATTTGCACGCGCGGCGCGCGTATCTTCTGCAGGCGCTTTTGCACGCTGTCGGACTTGGACATGTCGCTTCCTTTGCAAGGGGATGGAGGGATACTGGGTTATTTCAGGCCGCTGAACGGGTCGGCCGCGCTGCCTGGCGCCGCCGCGCCCTTCGCCGCCGGCGAGCCGGAACCCGCCGCCCGCCTGCCAGCTGCCGGCGGGCGCTTGGCCGGCGGCACCAGCACGTCTTCGCCGATGCTCGCGCGCAGCAGCTTGGCCAGTTCCTGCGCTTCCGAACGTAGCGAACCATTCAGATTGTTTTGCCGCGACAGGTCGGCCAGCGCCTTGCCGGACAAACGCAAGCCGCTGACGGCGACGATGCTGTTGGCCACCTTGTCGTCCGGGTCGCGCTCCAGCGCTTCGAGCGCATGGCCGATGGCGTCGCCGTACTGGCCGCGGTCGAACTTCATCTGCGCCATTTGCAGCCACGGCGCCTTGTCGGCCGGGTAGCTGGTGCCGCCGCGCTGAAGCAGGGTCATGGCGCGCTCGTACTGGCCGGCGCGCGCCGCCGCATCGGCATCGCTCATCACTTGCGCCAGGGTCGGCGCGGCAGGCTTTTGGGGCGCCGGCTGTTCCGGCGTGGCGCAGGCGGCCAGCAGCAAGGCGCTGGCGAGGCAGGCAATACGGGGCAAGATGGTGGCTGGCTTCATCGGGGCACTCCTTCACGTGGAGGACGCTACCGCTGGGAACATTGGGCGGCGCCTTGGTGGAGACTATTATTGACCGGCAACTTTTTTGCCAAATTGAGATTAATCAGCAAAGAAGAAGTTCCACATCACAGCCACGTACTGCGCCATGAATCCTGATCTGGCGCAGTAATTGTCTGGATCGCAGGCCGATCTTGCGCCAACGCAAGCAGGCCGCCGGTGCATGCGCTTAAATGACTGCAGCACTTTTATTTCCACCCTTCATTTTTTCAAAGATCAGCCATGCCATTTGACGCCCCGCTCCGCCGCCTGGCCCGCGCCACCGCGCTACTGTTGCTGGCATCGTCGCAGGCCGGCTGTGCGGGTGGCGCCATCGGCAGCCTGGCCAACGCGGCGCTGCAAATGGCCGGCGTGGCCAAGCCGCCGCCGGAACTGCCGGACGCGCAAAAGCCGCCGCGCAACGTCAGCATCCGCCTGCACGCGGCGCAGCGCCTCAACACGGATGCCGACGGCCGGCCGCTGGCGCTGGTGGCGCGCATCTACAAGCTGCGCCAGAGCGCCGCCTTCGAGCAGGCACCGTACGACAGTTTCCTCGACGCGCAGCGCGAAAAGGCCGCGCTGGGCGCCGACCTGATGGAAGTGAAGGAAGTGCTGCTGGTGCCGGGCCAGCGCTATGAAGTGCAGGAAAAAGTCAGCAAGGAAGCTTATTTCATCGGTGTCGTGGCCCTGTTCCGCGCCCCTGCGGCGCAGCGCTGGCGCGCCACCTTTGCCGCCGCCGACGCGGAACGGGGCGGCATCACCGTCGGCCTGCACGCCTGCGCGCTCAGCATCAGCGGGGTGGCCGCGCCGTCGGCCCCGCGCTGCCAGTAACACGAACAGACACGCCACACATACAAGGAGAATCGAGATGGGCATGGCAGCGAAAGTCTTGTGGGGAGAAGGCCTGTTCCTGCGGCCGCAGCATTTCCAGCGCCAGGATCAGTATCACGAAGCGCGCCTGCATCACACGGCCAGCGCCCTGCATCCCTACCTGTGGGGCGTGGCGCACATGGCGTGGGACCTGGCGGCGCTGAAGACGGGCACCTTGCGCCTGCAGGCGCTGTCGGCCATCTTCCGCGACGGCGAAGTGTTCGAATCGCTGGGCGACGGCGCGCCGGGCAGCGATGCCCTGCCCCCGCCCGTGGACCTGGAAGCGCTGCCGCCGGCCGTGCAGGAAGTGACATATTACGCGGCGCTGCCCATCCTCAACCGCGAAGGCATGAATTACACGCTGCAGGCAGCAACGGCAGGCACGCCGGCCAGCACCCGCTTTGCGCACGCCATGCGCGCCACGCCCGACCTGTTCACGGAGTCCGCCGTGGCCGACGTGGCCTACCTGAAGAAAACCGTGCGCCTGATTCCCGACAGCGAAGCGCGCGGCTCCTACGACTGCCTGCCGCTGATCGCCCTGCGGCGCACGGTATCGGGCGGCTTCGAACCCGTGCCCTCGTTCATGGCGCCCAGCCTGGCGATCGCCGGCGCGCCGCGCCTGCAGGGCGTGCTGGAACACCTGCTCGACGCCTTGCAGGCGAAGGTAAGCGCGCTGCACGGCCACCACCGCGAACCGAGCCGCAATGTGATCGAGTTCCGCTCGGGCGACGTGTCCTCTTTCTGGCTGCTGCACACGGTCAGCACGGCCGCCGCCGCGCTGATGCACTATGTACGCCATCCGGCCCTGCATCCGGAGCGCCTGTACGAAGCGCTGCTGGGACTGGCCGGCGGCTTGCTCAGCTATTCCAAGCACTATACCCTGGCCAGCCTGCCGGCCTACGACCACGCGCAGCCGGGTGTCTGCTTCGACGCCATCGACGCCATCATCCGCGAACTGCTCGACACCGTCATCTCGTCGAAGTATTTTTCCATCGCCCTGCTCGAAGACAAGCCGTCGTACTACCTGGGCAAGCTCGATTCGGGCAAGATCGACCAGCACACCACCTTGTACCTGGCCATTCGCGCCGCCATGCCCGCCATCGAACTGGTCGACGTGGTGCCATTGCGCGTAAAAGTGGGCGCGCCCGACGACGTGGAAAAATGCGTGCTCACGGCCATGCCCGGCCTGAAGCTGTCGCATGCGCCGCAAGTGCCAGCCGCCATTCCCGTGCGTCCCGACACCTATTATTTTGCGATTGAAAACCGCGGCGCGCTGTACGAACAGATGCTCAAGGCGCAGTCGATTTCCGTCTACGTGCCGGCCGGCATACGCGACCTGCAGCTGGAACTGATCGCGGTGACGGCATGAGCCAGCTCATCGAACGGCGCGCGGCGCCCTCCCTGCTGGGACAAACCGGTTCCGCTGCTGCCGGCACGGCCAGCCGCCATGCAGGCAGCGCCCTGCTGGACCTGATGCACGAAGGCTTTTACATGCTGTTCATGCTGAAGCACGGTTCGGCGCCCGGCGACGAACAAAGCTTCATGGACCGCATCACGGCCTTCCTCGACGACTTCGAGCGCGAGGCGAAAAAGATCCGCGCCGATAGCGACGATATCGAGGCGGCCAAATATGCGTTCTGCGCGGCCGTTGATGAAATCATCCTGGCCTCGCCCTTCGCCCTGCGCAAGCAGTGGGAACGGCGCCCGCTGCAACTGCTGATCTTTGGCGACCAGCTGGCCGGCGAACACTTCTTCGACCGCCTCGACGCCTTGCGCGGCAAGGGCGCCATGCGCGTGCAGGCGCTGCAGGTCTTCCACATGTGTTTATTGCTGGGATTCCAGGGCAAGTATGCAATCGACGGCGGCGAAAAACTCAGCTACCTGACGGCACGCCTGGGCGACGAGATCGCCCACGTCAAGGGCAAGAGCCGTGGCTTCGCGCCGCGCGCGGAACGCCCCGACCAGGTGGTCAACAAGCGCGGCAGCGACGTGCCGCTATGGGCCTTGTCGAGCTTTTTCGCCCTGATCGCCATCTGTGCCTACCTGGGCCTGAAAACGCATCTGACGCGCGGCACGCAAACGACACTGGCAGCCTACGCTGATCTGGTCAAACTCGCGCCGCGGCCGGCCCACCTGACGATCACCTTGCCGTAATTACCGCGCAATCCTGAACTCGATGCGCCGGTTCCGCGCCCGGCCATCGGCCGTGGTGTTGCTGGCCACGGGGCGGTCCGGCCCCTGCCCCGACACCAGCACGGAATCGGCCACGACGCCCTTGCCGGCCAGGTAGGCGCGCACGGCTTCGGCGCGCGCCTGGCTCAGGGCCACGTTGCTGGCGCGCAGGCCCGTGTCGTCCGTGTGGCCGATCACTTCGACCTTGCGTCCGCGCAGCTTGAGCATGACGGCCGCCATCTCGTCGAGAATCGTCAGGCCGGCCGGCGTGATGGTGGCCTTGCCGCTGTCGAATTCGATGATGCGTTTGTCGAGCGCCGCATCGAGCAAGCCCTGCTCGGCCTCGGCCGCCCTGACCCGCAAGCCATTGTTGACGATGTAGGTGGGATTGAGGCTGGTGGCGATGTCGCTGGCGATCTGCTGGCGCTGCGCCTCGTTCGCCACCTCGCCGCGCACGCTGACGTTGTTGCCGTCGACGCTGATCTGCCCCCGTGAAATGAGCTTCAGGTTCGGCGCGATCAGCTTTTGCACGTAGCCGTTCCAGTTGGCCGGCACGGCCACGTTGCCGATGGCGATCTGGTCGACCACGCGCTCGGCGCCATACAGTTCGCGCAGGCGGGTCAGCACGGCCGCCTTGCCCGCCTCGTCGGCCAGGGTGCCCGTGACGAGGATCTGCCCCGGCATCGGCGTCTGGGGCGCTTGCGCCTGGGCGCGGCAGGGAGCGGCCGCGGCAAGCAGCAGAAAAATGATGGGGAATTTCATCGCAATCCTTCAGGCAAAGGTATCGGAAAACATGGCGCAGGCCGAGCGCAGCGACAGCTGCTCCTGCTGCAAACAGGCGGAAAACCGGCGCAGCGCCGCATCGTGTCCCAGCTGCTCCTCGACCCAGTCGAGCTGGTCGAAGACGATCAGCCGTTCGCTGCCGGCCTGCGGGTCGATCAGCGCGCGCAAGCCATGCGGGTCGGCGCCGCAAAAGCCGACCACCAGCACGGGCGCCTCGTCAAGGTGGAAAAAGAACAGCGCCAGTTCGAAATCGGCCTGGCGCAGGAAAGGCGCGATCAGGTGCAGCCAGAAGCTGGCCACCAGCTCGCGCAGCTGCGCGTCTTGCGGCAGCGGCAGCACGAGGCTTTTTTCCAGGCGCGGCAAGCCGCTCTGGCGCACGGGCAGCAGCAGCAAGCCCAGGCCCAGCAGCAATTCGCGCACCGTCACGGGAAACGCGGGCGAAGCGAGCATCGTTTGCAGGCCATGCACGGTCTGCGCCTGCAAAAAGGCCGCCAGCCGCGCCGCGTGATCAGGTGCGGCCGGTTCGATTTCGACCACGTTGCCGGCCAGCGCCAGCAGGGCCGGCCCCGGTTCGGCGCTGGCCACGATGCCTTGCGACAGCTGCTCCACCCGCTGCCACAGGGGCGCGAGCGCCAGCGGGCTGCAAGCGACAAAGGCTTCGGCATCATCGACTTCGAGCGCGCCCATGGCCATGAAGGGGAAGCGCCGCTGCGACTGGTCGTTGCTCGCTTCCAGGCGCCCGGCGATGGCGCGCCGGCTGCGCGTGCCGACGAAGGCAAAGCGCAGCGGCGGCAAGGCGTCGTAATTGAGCTTCCAGCGCGGTTCCACCGTCAAGGCGGTCATGACCTGCGCCAGCCAGTCGTCGAGCAGCTGCACCAGCGCGTGATTGTCGCAAGCCTTGATGAAGTCGCCGCGCGCGGGGATCTTGCCGAAGTAGCCTAGGCGCACCTGCTGTTGCGCGCGCATCATGGCGACACTCCTGCCACCGCGGCAATGGCCGGCGCGGGCGCGGCGGCAGCACCGACGATGGTCTCGGGCAGCTGCATGCCGCGAAAGCCCTGGTCCTGCACCGCCGCAGTTCCGCCCGCACCCGTCGCCGTCGTTTCGGCGCTGCTGGTGATCTTCAGGTCGACCGCCACGGCCACCTCGCCGCGCGCCCAGCGCAGTTCGAACACGCCGCCGTCCTTGCGCTTCTTGGCCGCCGCATCGATCATGCGCTTCAAGCCGAACTGCCCCGGCTCGTTGAACAGTTCCACCGTGCGTCCGTCGAAGGTGACGGCCGTGATGCGCGCGCCTTGCTGGCCCGCCGCGCCCTGCGGGCCCGGATGCACCATGTTCGTCCACTGCGCCGGCGTGTTGCGGTAGCGCAGTTGCTGGCCGTCGATCTCCACCGTGTATTCCAGGGTGCCGGGCGCGGGCGACGGCTGGATCTGGAAGACGGTTTGCGCCGCCGTCGACGTGGCCGCCACGCCGCCCGCGCCCAGCGGCGCGATCCAGCCGGGGAAGCGCGCCACCACCTGCGGCGCCAGGCTGATGCCCATGTCGGCCCAGGTGCGCGGCGCCAGCACGTCGCCGCGCCGCACCACCAGCGGCCCCATGGACGTGGTGACGAATTTCGCCACCAGCCCTTCCGGGCCGAAGAACTGGCCGATCTCGAGGTTGCTCGCCTCGATGCGCGCCGTGGGTGCGAACGGATATTTGTTGGCCAGCGATTTCTGGAACGGTTCGTACACCTGCGCCGCCCAGGTCTTGTTGATATCGAGTTCGGCCGGCGCGACGATGACGGCAAAGGTCTGCATCAGCGGACGCACGAGGATGGGGCGTATCGCCTGCTTTTGCGCGTCGCTCATCCCCGTGAGCACCTGCTCGTCAACCAATTTCAGGGCGGCGGCCAGTTCGGAACCGCTGCCCTCCAGGGTCTGCTGCATGAACTGGCGCGCACCCGGCCCCGCGTCGCCCTGGTTCTTCAGCTGGTTCAAACGGCTGCGCAGTTTCGATAGCGCTTCGAGGTAGGCGCGCATCAGCGAGGCATTGTTGTCCCTGGCCGCCACCAGCTTGCCCACGCCGGCAAATTCGCGCCCCACGGGGCCCATCGGCTTATCCAGGCGGGCCGGGTCGAGCTGCGCATTGACGCCGGGATTGGCCGTCAGCTGCGATGGCGCGCGGCGCAGCACGGTTTCCTTGAACCAGGCGATGATGCCCCGCTCGGCCTTGCGCAGTTGGGCGTTTTGCAGGGCCGGGTTGTCCCACGAGGTTTCCTCGTAAATCGTCGTCAGCAGCTTGGCGATCGGCGACGACTGTGGATCGCCCAGGCGGTTCATCGCCTGCACGGCGCCGTCAAAGCCTTTCAGGTCGGCGACGGCCACGCCCTGCACGAATTTCTGCCACTCGCGCGCATAGTCGGCCTTGTACATGGCCACCAGATTTTTCTCGATCTGCTCCGGACTGCCTTCCAGGGTCAGGTCGTCGGTCGAGGCGCTTTTCAGCACCCAGTCGGCGCTTTGCAGTTCGCGGTTGGCGGCGTCGCGAAACGCGCCCTCGACGAATTTTTCCCAGGCCTGGCGCGTAAAGGCGCCGGAGATGGCGTAACTGCCCGCCAGCAGCGCCTGATCCTGCTCGCCGACGATGCGCGCCACCGTCATGCCGGGAAAGCGCGTCGAAGCGCGCGCCTTGACGTCGGCATACACGCGCTCGCGCGCGGGCATGCCGCGCACCACGCGGCGCAGGTTTTCGCGGGCCTGGTCGACCAGCGCCAGCTTCTGTTCGATGCGCGGCCAGGACGGGTCGCCGATCTGCGCCAGGTAAAACGTCAGCAGCCGCTCGGCGCTGCGTATCATCTGCTCGCGCGGCATGGCGCCCCGGTTGCTCTCCAGCCAGCCGCGCCAGAAGCGCGTCATCTGGTCGTTCAGGTGGCTGCTTTCCGCATGCGTTTTGTCAGCCAGCATCAGATAGGTTTTCAGTGCGTTGTAGGCATCTTCCACATGCGTCGCACTGGCCGCCTGGTACTGCACGCTGCGCGGCGCGGCGGCCGGCGTCTGCGGCGTGCGCGCCGAGGGCTGCAGCTGGTCGGCGCTGGCGTTCATTTCGAACAGCAAGGCTTCCAGCGCGCCCGCCACGGGGGCCAGCATGACCTGGCGCGCGCCGGCGAAATATTCCTCGCGCAGCTTGCGTTCCAGTAGCTCGCCCTGGTACAGGCCCAGTCGCAAGGACCACGGCCGTTGCGTGCGGTACGCGTCCAGTTGCTCGATGCGGTCCTGCAATATCTCGAGCGCTTCGAGGCGCGACTGCAAGTCCAGGCGCCGCTCCTGCAGCTTCACCACCTTGTTTAAATCGGCCTCGACGTTGGCCACCAGTTGCCGGTTGCCCAGGTAGGACCAGCTCCAGCCGCCCAGACAAGCGCCCAGCGACACCGTGGCGGCAAAGAACACGGCATATTTGAAACGCAGCCTGGCGCGGTTGGCATAGTTGGCTACCAGGTGCTTGTCGGCAAAAATCACCTTGCGGAACAGCTCCAGCAGGAAATAGCCATGCTGGCGCGCACCGGACGGCGCTGCGGCCGCGGCCGGCGTGAAGGCGAGGTCGAAGCGACGCGCCACCTGCTGCGAAGACGCGCTGACGGGCTCGCCCTCCTGCAGCGCACTGGTGAAATAAAAGCCGCGGAACACGGGCTGGAACTGGAACGGGTTTTCCTCGAACAGGGTGGCGATAAAAGCGCGCAAGGCCGGCTTGATGGCGGCGAACTCGAGCGGAAAGGTGAATACGCCGGGCGCCATCGTCTTGCGTTGCCGGTGCGCCATGTTGGCCAGGCTGAGCTCCGTCAAGCCATCGTGCAATTCATCGAAACTCTGGTCGAAAAATGCCAGCAGCTCGGCCGTGGGCAGCTTGCGCTGGTAGGGCATGGTGGCGCCCCAGACGCGCTCGCGCTCGCTGCGTTCGGACTCCGCGAAAAATTCCGTGAAGCCGGCGATCAGGTCCGCCTTGGTAAACACGATGTACAGGGGCGCGAACACTTCCAGGCGTTCGATGACGTCCTGCACGCGCTTGCGCAGGCTGCGCGCCAGTTGCATGCCCACGTCGGGGTCGCCTTTCAATTCGTCGATGCTGACGGCGATGAGGATGCCGTTGATGGGCGCCTTGCGCCGGTATTTTTTCAGCAGGTCGAGAAAGCCGAACCACTCGCCGCGGTGCTCGTCGACGACGCAGTAGCGCCCCGCCGTGTCGAGCACGATGCCGTCCGTCGTGAAAAACCAGTCGCAGTTGCGCGTGCCGCCCACGCCTTGCACGATCTTGCCGTCGGCGAAGGGGAATTGCAGGCCCGAATGCAGGATGGCGCTGCTCTTGCCGGCGGCAGGATTGCCGATGATCATGTACCACGGCAATTCGTACAGGGCGGCGGCGCCCGACTTGAGGCCCAGCTTGGATGTCTTGATGGTCTCGATGGCGGCCAGCATGCCCGAGCGCACCGCGCCGAGTTCGCCCTGCTGGGTGTTGCCGGCCGTGGAGGACGAGGCGGCCTGCGCGGCGGCGATCTCGGCCTCGTTGAGGATGGCCTGGCCCAGCGCCTGGGCATCGCGCCGCGCGCGGCGCCGGCGCCACAGCCACAGGCCCAGCCAGGTGACAAAGGCCAGCAGCAGCAATGCCAGGGCCCAGACCAGCGCCACCTCCAGCACCTCGGCGCCCAAGTACAGGAACACGGCCAGCGCCACGAAGCCGAAGATGGTCAGTTGGCGGCTGTCGGTGAGGAAATGCCAGAGTCGTCGCAGCATGATAGGCCCAGGGTGAGGTCGCAAAGCAAGGCGGATTCGACCCATGCTGACAGCAATGCGGCGCGGCTTTGTTGACATACGACAAGTACCGGGCGCCAGCGCGCGGCAGGCACCGGCAGGCCATTGACGCTGCGCAAGCAAACTTGCAGCTGTGAAATTCGGGCCGATACGCGGCGCTAGAATGGCTGGCGCGGCTTACTTGCCCAGCACGCGCGGTTGCGGCAATTCCGTGTGGCCAAAATCCATCATGGTCCAGCGTCCGCCCCAGCGCAGGCCCACCGATTCGGCCGTCACGCCATATAAACGGTAGCCGCGCATGGCCCAGGCATTTTTTTCAGAAATGATGAGCTTTCCTTCATGCATGAATGCGCAATCGGCCGCCAGGCCATACTGGTGATAGCTTTGAAACGCCCTCGCGTTCGTCACGTTCGGGCCGGCCGCCGCCAATTGATCCTGGCGCGCGGGGCTGCGGTAGCCTTCCAGCAAGACCATGTCGTAACCATGCACGTCTTTCATGATCTTGAAGACCAGCAGCAAACGCTGCGCGAAATCGTGGTCGAGCAATTGCCAGTTGCGGCTGGCGCCGCCCAGCAGCGGGCGCAGCTGCGTTACTTCGGCAGTGGAAAACAGCAGCGGCGGCAAGGTCAAAGGCGGCACCAGCTGCTCGCCTTTCAGCAAGTCGCTGACCTGATCGTTGATCGCATGTTGTTGGTCGGCATAGCCGCGCAAGGCGATGCGGTCGCTGGACAGCCAGGCCAGCAGCGGCGGCACGATGACCAGCACGCTGCCTGCCAAACTCAGCCAGCGATGCCGCCACAGGAGCTGCCAGGCACGCATCATGCCCGAGCCCGTGTGCCGTTGCACGCGCTGCCACTGCGCGCCGCCGCCCCGCTGCAGCCCCTGCGCGCGCCGCTGCATGCGCCAGCCCAGGTTGACGAGCGCGTGCAGCACGACGGCGCGGGCGCCGGGAAACAGCAGCAGCCAGCAGGCAAGACAGGCAAGCAAAAAATACATCAGGACCAGGGCGACGAACATGGGGCGCTCCGTGACGGGAATCGGCGAGGCCGGGCAATCCATTGCTCGGCGGTATCGCTAGATCGTAGGCGTGCGCGGCCCGCATGAGCGCGGTTTACATCAAGGTCAGTCGAGTTTGATCCACTGCGGAGGTGATATTTTGTCTTTACTGAAAACCGGGGATGGCCAGATGCGCGGTCCTGACCTGCTGGGCAAGGCCGGTGCGGCTGGCGCGCGCATCGAAGGCCAGGGCATCCTGTCGCAGCTCGAGCATGGCGCCGCCGCGCCCGCCGCCAAGCCGGCCCTGCGCTGGCGGCACGGGGCCGCTGGCGCGCTGGGACTGGCGGTGCTGGTCACGGCCGTGCTCGCTTACGACACGGACGTCTTGCCCCTGCCGCCGGCACCCGCCAAGGCCATGGCGCCGCCCGCAATGCCGGCGCCAACGGTGCTGCCGCACACGGAGCAGGCGGCCACCATCGTCAATACGGCGACACCGCCCTTGCCCGAGGTGGCAGCCGTGAGCGCGTCACCCAAGAGGCCGCCGCCCGTGCGCCAGGCTACGGCGCGTCCTCAGGGGACGAGGCCGGCCGCCGCGCCCGGCGACAGCGACGTCGCCTTGCTGACGGCGATGGTGGCCCATGCGCACCGGCAGGAAGGCACAGCAAAGCCTGCGCGCGACGTGGTGCTGCGCCAGAGGAACGATGAAACGGCGGAACTGTTGCAGCGCTGTCAGCAGCTGGGCCTGATCGAAGGCATGCTGTGCCGCTCGCGCATCTGCTCGGGCCGCTGGGACAGCGATCCCGCCTGTCATTGAGTGCCTGGGTGAACGTCAGGCGCGCTCGGACACTTCGATCAGATTGCGGTCCGGGTCGCGCAGATACACGGAGCGGATGGGCCAGTTGGCGCCCGTGCGGGGCACAGGCCCTTCCTCGATGGCAATCCCCAGCGCCGCCAAATGGGCGATGAACACGTCGAGCGGGACGGCGGCAATGAAGCACAGGTCCAGCGAGCCGGGCGTGGGCAAATCCGCCTTGGGCAGGAATTCCTTGCCGGCCTCATGCAGGTTGATTTTTTGCGCGCCAAACTTGAAGGCATGGCGGCCGGCGCCAAACGTTTCGATCTGCATGCCCAGCACGCGCGTATAAAAATCGATGCAGGCCGCCTTGTCGCGGGTGGTCAGTACCAGGTGATCGAGGTGGTCTATCATGTGTTTCTCGGGTGACTGGCCGCGTCCATGCGGCCTTGCAAAAAGCCTTCCATCAGCGCCAGCAATGCTTGCGGCTGCTCCTGGTGCGGCGTATGGCCGCACTGCTCGACCATGGCGGGCATGGCGTTGAGCGCCTGCGCCACGATGGTGTCGACCTGGGCCGCGCTGCCATACTGGTCCTCGCTGCCCTGCACCACCAGCGCAGGACATTCGACGGAGGGCAGCAGATACTCGATGTTCCAGAACTGGAAGCCATAGCTGAGCCATGTGTCCGACCAGGCCTTGAAGATGGTCTCCGTCTTGTCGCCATGGTATTTCGCCAGCGCGCGCAGCTTGCCCGCGCCGAACGCCGCGTCCGCCTCGCGTATGCCATCGAGCGTGATGCCCTCGACAAACACGTGCGCCGCTTCCGTGATGATGCCGCGCAAGCGCGGCGGCTGCTGCGCCGCATAGATCAGGGCGATGCTGCCGCCATCGGAATGGCCGACGAGAAAATGGTCCTGCCCTGGCAGCAATGCCGCGAGCACTTGCGGCAGTTCGCACAGCGCGTAGTCGTGCAGATAATGGAGCTGGCGGCGCGCCGCCAGCGGCGACGACTGGCCATAACCGTGGCGGTCGTACAGCAAGCCGCGACAGCCCGTCGCCTGGCATAGCTGCGCCGGGAAATCTTTCCACATCGCGCAGCAACCGAGTCCCTCGTGCAGGAATACGAGGCAGGGCTTGGCGGGGTCGCCTTCGATCAGTTCGTAATAGATATCGGTTTCGGCACTCAGGTTCAGTATCGGCATGGGCTAGGCTCGCATCGGCAGGTCGGCTGGGCCTATTGTGCCATTGTCCTGCGCGGCATGCGTGCCGCCCCCGTAAAAATAGCCTGCGAGAAAAGTTCTGCCCCCTTGCCCGCAAGGTGTTTGCGCCAGCACAAGCGAGCGCCGCTTTTCCGGACGCCTAGCGCCCCTTTCTCCCCCTGTGCACGCCTAGAATGAATTACTCCAACAGCATGGAGCAGGCGGCTACCTTATCAGCCAGGACGTGACACTGGCCGTCACGGCAACACAGATAGGGCGTCTTGCCGCACGACGACAGGCGCGGTGTCCAAACTATCGATCAGGAGTACATCATGGAAATGAAAGTAGAACATCGCACCGGCAGCAATCTGGCATCGGAAACCACCGATCTGCCAATGGAACAGGATGGCCAGGCCGCGAAAGGCGCGGCCGCGCAAGACCTGAACCTGAGCGCCGCCGCCTTCACCACCTACTACACGTGGACGGCCAATGGCGTGCATCCTTCGGTGAATTTCACCAATGCCAACGTGCACGCCAATTCGCGCGTATTGCTCAACATCAGCGAGTATGGCGCGACTCCGCAGGACCGCTTTATCGGCTCCGCCCGCATGGCCGTGTACAACATCGCGCCGTATAACGGCGGTTTCCGTGCCTGGGTCGATATCTCGTGGGGCAGCCCGCTCAAGGTGCGTTTCGACGTGTTTGTCGATCCCTGATCCGGGAAACACTGCGTGCGTCGTTGACGCACTGAAGCGATGACTGGCGTGAACGGGAAACCATACGCGCATGACAAAAAAGGCCACGTATTGCCACGTGGCCTTTTGCTGCTGCTTGTTCTGGCTCCCCGACCTGGACTCGAACCAGGGACCTGCGGATTAACAGTCCGTCGCTCTACCAACTGAGCTATCAGGGAAAGGAGGCCGAATTATATACGTCAAAATTTCCCATGTCCAGTTGTTGCTGCATGACCAGCAAAACCGGCCGCCAGGGAGCACGCCTCGCCGGCTGGCAGGGTCCGTCTGCGCGGCGCCACGCAAGATAGTAGAATAGCCAGGCCTTGCCGGGACGGGAGGCACACAACGACATGCCGGCAGCGATGGCTTATCCGGCCAGCGCCGGCGGCATGTGATCGCAAGGCGCGTCCTTGCTCTGGCCTACTGCTCTTATCCGACATGACAGAATCAAGCGCACCAGCGGTGGCAAAATCCCATAGCGGTGACAGCTCGTCCGACATCGCCGCGCATATGGCGGCCGCCATCGTGGCGCGCCAGTTGCCGCCCGGTACGCGGCTGCGCGAAGAGGCGCTGTGCCGGCTGTATGGCGTCAGCCGCACAAAGATACGCGCCGCCCTGCTCATCCTCTCGAAAGACAAACTCATACGCATGGTGCCCGACAAGGGCGCCTTCGTCAGCCAGCCGACCGAAGCGGAAGCACGCGACATCTTTGCCGCGCGCCGCATCATTGAAGCGGCCCTGGCGCGCGAATTCGTCGCGCGGGCCAAGGCCGCCGACTACAGGATGCTAGAGCGGCACCTGAAGGCGGAACGCCAGGCGCTGGCCCAGGCGACGCCGCTGCGCTCGCAACTGCTGGGCGACTTCCACGTGCTGATGGCCGATATCGCCGGCAACGCCGTGCTGGGCGACATCGTGCGCGAACTGGTGGGCCGCAGTTCGCTCATCACCATGCTGTACCAGTCGGGCCACGCGGCCGCCTGCTCGTGCGACGAGCACGGCCGCTTTCTCGAGGCGGCGCGCAGCGGCGATGCGGACCTGGCGGCGCGCCTGATGGTCGAGCACCTGGCGCACGTGGAAGCGGCCCTGCGCTTCGACGGCAGCGCCGGCGAGGCCAAAAAAGACCTGGTGGCGGCCCTGCTGATGTAGGCTGCGCCATCAAAAAAGGCCGCCGATGCAATGCACGGGCGGCCTTGTCGCTTCGACGAAAAACCCGCTACTCGCCCAAGTAAATAAACTTGAACAGGAAGATGGCGGCGATGATGTAGGCCACCACGGACACCTGCTTGCCCTTGCCCGTCAACAGTTTCAATACGGCATAGGTAATGAAGCCGAACGCGACGCCGCTGGCAACCGAATACGTAAACGGCATCATCAGGGCCGTGATGGCGGCAGGAATGCTTTCCGTGCTGTCATCCCAGTCGATGAAGGTCAGTTCGCGCAGCATCAGGCACGCCACGTACAGCAGCGCGGGCGCCGTCGCGTACGCCGGCACCGTGTGCGCCAGCGGGGCGAAGAACAGGCTGCCCAGGAACAGCAGCGCGACGGCCACGGCCGTCAAGCCCGTGCGGCCGCCCGCCTGCACGCCGGCCGCGCTTTCCACGAAGGCCGTCGTGCTCGACGTGCCCAGGCAGGCGCCGGCGGCGATCGCCGTGCTGTCTGCCAGCAAGGCCTTGTTCATGCGCTCCATCTTGCCGTCTTTCAGCAAGCCCGCACGGTTGGCCACGCCCATCAGGGTGCCCGTCGCGTCGAACAGTTCGACCAGGAAAAATACCAGCACCACGTTGACGATGCCGAACGACAGTGCGCCCATGATGTCGAGCTTGAACAGGGTCGGCTCGATGGCGGGCGGCGCCGAGACGATGCCGTTGAACTGGTTGCCGCCAAAGAAGAAGCTGGCGATGGTGATGACAAGAATGCCGATCAGGATGGCGCCCGGCACTTTCAGGCGGTCCAGCGCGACGATGATGAAAAAGCCGACGATGGCCAGGATGGGCGCCGCCTGGTGCAAGTCGCCCAGGGCGATGATGGTGGCCGGGTTCGACACCACCACGCCCGCGCTCTTCAGGGAAATGATCGCCAGGAACAAGCCGATACCGACCGTGATGGCCGTGCGCAGCGCGGGCGGGATGCTGTTGATGATCATCTCGCGCACCTTGAACAGGCTCACCAGGATGAACAGGCAGCCGGAAATGAAGACGGCGCCCAGCGCCACTTCCCAGCTCATGCCCATGCCCTTGACCACCGTGTACGAGAAATACGCGTTCAGGCCCATGCCCGGCGCCAGCGCGATCGGGTAGTTCGCATACAGGCCCATGATCAGCGTGCCGATGGCGGCCGCCAGGCAGGTGGCGACAAAGACGGCGTCTTTCGGCATGCCCGCGTCGCCGAGGATGGACGGGTTGACGAAGATGATGTAGGCCATCGTCAGGAACGTGGTCAGGCCGGCCAGCAGCTCCGTGCGCACATTGGTCCCGTTGTCCTTCAGTTTGAAATAGCGTTCCAGGAACTGCATGATTAACCCCTTGTTTTGGTGAAACCGCGCGCCAGGTCTTGGCCTAGCGCATTTTTTCTTGCAACTATTTACTTGGTCGCCGCGCCGGCTGGCTTGAAGGCCCACCAGCGGCTGCCCGCGAAATTCCAGACCAGCCCGATACCCGTCGCCAGTACCTGCGCCAGCCAGTAATACCAGCCCAGCTGGTGTACCAGCAGCCACATCAGGCCCGTATTGATGCACCAGCCTATGCCCAGCAAGGTGAAGTACTTGGAAGCCGCCTCGCCATGGCCCTTGTCGCTCTTGAACGTGAAAAAGTAATTGAGAATGTAGTTGACGACGGAACCCATGATGTAGCCGATGCCGGACGCGGCGGCGGCGCTGATGCCGGCCCACTCCACGCCGCCCCACAGCACGCTGTATTGCACGGCCGTGCCGGAAGCGCCGACGGCGGCGAAACGGAGAAATTGCTGATGCAGGGAATGGGACATGGTCAATTTTCAAATATGGC
The DNA here is from genome assembly GCF_002797895.1 of Janthinobacterium sp. 67. Classification (NCBI taxonomy): domain Bacteria; kingdom Pseudomonadati; phylum Pseudomonadota; class Betaproteobacteria; order Burkholderiales; family Oxalobacteraceae; genus Janthinobacterium; species Janthinobacterium sp. 67. The sequence continues at coordinate 2,240,730 of NZ_PGES01000001.1, forward strand.
GAACACTCTCGCCAGGATCGGGCCAGAATAAAAAATGGCTACGATTGCTCGTAACCATTTTTCAGCCTGCATTTTACTGCAAGTTGCGCCCAACGTTCATATTCGCCGCCGTTTCAGTACTTATTCCTTGCGTTGGCGACGCCGGCGCAGCCACACGAACAGCGCGATCAGCAGCAAGATGCCCACGATGCCGCCCGGCAGCATGAACGGTTGTGCCCGCGCCAGCACGGGTTTCTCGCCACCGCTGCGCGCCTGCGCCACGTAGGCCGGCGTGACGGACACGTCCGGATTGCCGTACTGTTTCAATACGTAATTGGCGATCGACGCGATCTGCTCGTCCGTCAATGGTTGCACATAGGAGCGCTGGTCGAAACGGGGCATGAACGCTTCGTGCTCTTCCCCTTCGATCTTGCGCTCGACGCCAAACAAGATGGCCGAGACCAGGTTAGCCGGCGTGTTGCCGCCCGTCGCCGTATTGTTGAACAGGGCCGGATAGCTTTGTCCCGTGCTGCCCGCGCCGCTGGCCGAATGGCAGCTGGCGCAGTAGCCGGAAAACAGCACGGCGCCGCTGTTCAGGGAATGGTGCTCGGTGGAACCGGCCATGCCGCGCAACGCAGCTTCTTCGCTGGCGGCGCTGCCGTGGCTGAAGGCAGCCTTGGTCTGCCCCGGTGCGCGCACGGGCGGCACCGTGCGCAGCCACGCCACGATGGCGGCCACGTCGTCGTCGCGCAAAAATTGCAGGCTGTTCTGGATGGCTTCGGCCATGCCGCCCGCCGCCTGTCCCTTGCCTTCCACGTGGCCCGTCTTCAGGTAGGCCGTGAGTTCCGCATCCGTCCACGCGCCGATGCCGCTGACCTTGTCCGACGTGATGTTGGGCGCATGCCAGGAACCAAGCGACGCGCCGGCCAGGGTCTGGCTGCCGATTTCCCCCATCAGCGCATTGCGCGGCGTATGGCAGGCGCTGCAGTGCGCCAGGCCTTCGGCCAGGTAGGCGCCGCGGTTGATCTGCGCGCTCTTCGCCGGGTCCGGCACGAAGCGCTTATTGTCGAGGAACAAGGTATTCCAGCCCAGCATCGACAGGCGCACATTGAACGGGAATGGCAGCGCCGTCTGGCGCGCCGGCTCGTCGACGGGCTTGACGGCCTGCATGAAGTAGTAATACAGGTCGCCCACGTCCGCATCCGTCAGCTGCGCATAGCTGGTGTAGGGCATGGCCGGATACAGGTGGCTGCCATCGGCGCGCACGCCTGCACGCAGGGCGCGCGCAAAGTCCGCTTCCGTGTAGTGGCCGATGCCGCCTGTTTTCGATGGCGTGATATTCGTCGCGTAGATCGTGCCCAGCGGCGAGTCGATGGCGTAGCCGCCCGCATACGGCTTGCCGCCCGCCGCCGTATGGCATGCCATGCAATCGGCGGCGATGGCCAGGTAGCGGCCCCGCTCCAGGCGCGCATCGGGCTTGCCAGCCACCGGCGCGGCCGGGCGGTCCGGCGTCAGGGTGACGGGCGGAACAGGTGACACAGGTGGCGCAGCGTGCGCGGCCAGCGGCAAGCCGGCCGCCAGGGTCAGGCTCAACAATAAACGGCGCATCATGCGGCCTCCCTTGCCAGGGTGCGGGCGATGTCGTCGGCCGCGCGCAGACCGAGCGCGGCCATGCTGAGGGTGGTGTTGACGACGCTGGCCGACGGCATGGCGCCGCCGCCCGGCAGCCACAGGTTGGCGTGGTCGTGGGCGCGGCAATTGCCGTCGACCACGGAGTCAAGACGATTCGAGCCCATGATGACGCCGCCCATGATGTGGTTATTCGCATTCAGGCTGTCGGTGATATGGAATTCCACGGCGCCGAACAGCTTGCCGATGTGCTTGAGCTGCGCATGCGCGGCCTTCGCGCCATCGCGCACGTAGTCGCCCACGTCATAGTAAATGTCGGGACAGGCCAGGCCCAGCGGGTCCTTGCGCGTCTTGCTCAGGGTCAAGCGGTTGTGCGCTTCGGGCAGCGGTTCCAGGCTGATCGACAAGTCCACGCCGAATGCGGCGCGGCGGCGGATTTCATCGTCGAGGTCCTTGCCCACCAGGCCCAGCTTCAACGACTGCTGGGTAGCGGGTCCCACCCTCGTGATGTTATTCAGGATCATCTTGTTGGCCGAATACTGCGCGCGGAAGGCGCCATCGCGCGGTCCCACCAGGCAGCTGCTTTGCGCGGGGCCGCGACCCGTCCAGATCGGTTCATTGGCGAGGAAGGTACAGTGGAAACCCGAATGGTCCATCATGTTGCGGCCCACCTGGTCGGAACTGTTGGCGATGCCGTTCGGATTGTTCTGGTTGGCCGCCAGCAATAGCAAACGGGGCGTTTCGATGCCGTTGCAGGCAATCACGAAAGCCTTGCCCGTCGCCATGTGCGACTGTTTCTTGGCGTCATACCAGTGCACGGCGGTGACGCGGTTGTTCTGGTCCGTGTCGATGCGGTAGACGACGGCCTCGGCCAGCACGCCCGCGCCCTTCAGCTCGGCCCGCTCCACGTGGTGGATGCCGTTGTACATGGCGCCGATGGGGCAGATCGGCTGGCAATTGTTATTGCCGCAGCAGGTCGGGCGGCCCTGCCATGGGCGCGTCGAACGGCCTTGCGGGATCGGCACGGAGCGGTAGCCGTGCGGGTTGACCACTTCGGCAAAACGCTTGTCGCCATAGCCCCAGGGCACCATGTCCATCGGATACGGTGCGCTGCGTTCGCTCGGCGACTGCAGCGCGGGATCGTTGGGGCCGGCCACGCCCATTTCCTGCTCGGCGCGGCAATAGTACGGTTCCAGTTCATCGTAGGAAATGGCCCAGTCGCGCCCTACCCCGTAGTCGCTTTTCATGCGCATGTCGGACGGCAAGTGGCGCCAGCACGACGCGGCCCAGTGCCAGGTCGTGCCGCCCACCGTGCGCAGATAGCCCTGCTGGAAACTGCTGCCGTTGGGACCGGACAATTCCACGTAGTTATTCTTCGGGAAATACAGGGGCGCGGGCGCGTTGTCCGCCTGCGGATACAGGCCCTGGAAGTCGGAACCGACGCGGTTTTCGAACGGCATGTTGCGCCAGTTTTCCACGGCCTGGCCACGCTCGATGCGCAGGCCCGCTTCCAGCATGATCACGGAATGGCCTTGCGCGGCCAGCTGGTCGGCCATCATGGCGCCGACGACGCCCGTGCCGACGATGACGACATCGGCGACGACGTCGCCATTACTCTTGAATTGGGGAGATTTCATTTTGCTTGCTTGCCTTTCGGTTCGGGGGTGCCGGTGGTGGCCGGCGCGGGCACGGGTTTCGGTTCCACGGGGGCGGAAACGCGCACGGCCGGCGGCGCCTTCAGCCACCACAGGGGGCCGTAATTACAGTAGGTCGGCACAACCTGGCCATCGGCCACCGTGCGGTACATCAAGGCCTCGGCATAGGCGACGACGATGGATTTCGTGCCCTGCGCCGCGTTGCCGGCAACAGTGCCCGTGTACCAGGCGGCAACGATGGCCAGCGCCAGCTCGCGCAAAGCCGCATCGGCGGCGGTGGCGGCCGCCAGCAGGACTTTCGCTTCCTGGCCCGTGACGAGCAGCGCGCCCAGCTGCGGCAAGCGCTCGGCGAAGCCGGGCACGTTGGCGCGCATGGCTTGTTCGATGCGCGCCGCCGTCGCGGCGGACAGGTCGCGGTGGCCCGTGATCGTTTGCGACAAGGTGTAGAACAGCATGGTGGCGGGCGCCAGGCCGGGCGCCGGAGCGCCGGCCGGCGCCTGCATGGCGGCGGACAGGGGATTGCTCCAGAAACCGGCCTGCGCCAGCAAAGCGGCCAGGCCGATCAGGGCATGGCGGCGGCTGATGCGTGGAAGGGATGACGCAGATGTTGCAGATGGTTCGTTGTCTGGATGGTTCATGAGACTCCCGCAAGACTTGTTGTTTTATTGACTACGATGATTGCGCCACATTGCATTTGCGCATATATGGAACCGGTTCCATATTATCCTACATAAATAAATTGTTTGCCAATGGAGCATTACTGCATGCCGCCGTCCCGCTCGGTCCGAGGCAAGCGCAGACGACATTCCAGACCCGGCTGGCCGCCCAGCCGGTAGCGGAAATCGAGCACGCTGCCGCCCGCCAAAACCGGCTTGCCCGGCAGGGCCAGGGGCAGGTTCAGGCTGCACTCATGGTCACCGAGGACGATGTCGCCGTGCACGCGGATACGCGTCAGCAAGCGCGGCGCCTGTTCCAGCACGTCAGGCAGGCGGATGCTGGCGGCCGGCAGGCTGTCGCCCTGCTCGCCCTGCCAGGCGCGCAAGGCGTCCGCATCGAGGGCAAACACGGGGCCCCAGTCCGTGCACGGCTCGCCAGGGCTGCGCCGGTCCAGACCCAGGTGCACGGTGACGGCCGCCGGCAGCAGCGCCGCCGCAGGCGCTTGCGCGTGCAGGTTGCGCAGGATGGCCACTTGCGGCTCCTTGCCCAGCGCCGTATTCATGGTTTCGCTGACGATCACGTCCGGCATGGCGGCGGCAGGAATGCGGTAGGCGGCCGCGTCGGCGCAAATGTATTCGGCGACGTGGCCACCGAGGCCCAGGGCGGCGATCAGCTCGCGCGCATGGCCCAGGGTCTCGGCATGCACGTCGAGGATGGCAAACTGCACCTGGGTCGCACGCAGCAAGGCCATCACAGGCAGGGCCAACAGGGCAAACGGACCGCAGCCCGCATACAGCACGCGCACGGGCCGCCCGCCGTTCACGTCCAGCCGCTCGCGCACGGCCAGCGCCAGGCCCTGGATGAAGGCGGCGCTGCGGTAGGGCTCGCGCGCGCACAGTCCCGCCTGCACGGGGGAGATGGCCCAGCCGCTGGGCAGAAAACTCTCGCCGTCGCGCAAGCCGTCCTGCCGGTCCATGGCCAGGCCCGAATGGTGTTCGACGAGCTGGCGCAGCTGCACCGTTTCGCCGACCAGGCTGGCCAGGGTACGCCGCGGATCGCACAGCGCGGCCGCCATGGCGGCCAGTTCCGCGCGCGCCGAAGTCACGCACAACTCCACGGGTAGAGCGGGATACAGACAGAATGCATGGCGGCTTCCTTGAAATGATTGCAAGTGCGCGGAAAAATTGGCAGCATAGCAAATAAATAAACGCCTGCGCATTTGGCACCATCGCCCCCATCGCCACCACCTACCGGAGCACCGATGCACGACTTGCCGCTTTCCGCCCCCTACCAGTTGCGCGTCCAGCGCGACGATGACGATGGCTTTGCCGCCGCGCTGTACAGCTCCACGCGCGACGACCTGCGCCAGATGCCGGCCGATCCCGCCGTCATCGCACAGCTGATCGCCATGCAGCAGCGCATGCAAAGCCATGGTTACCGGCAAGCGTATCCGCAGGCCATGTACCTGGTGCTGCAGCACGGCGACACCCCCATCGGGCGCCTGGTGCTGGAGCGCCAGGATCAGCTGCTGCACCTGGTCGACATCGCCATCCTGCCCGCCGCGCAGGGCCAGGGCGCCGGCAGCGCCGTGCTGCGCGGCCTGCAGGCGCAAGCGGGCGCGCAGCAATGCCGAATCCACCTTGCCGTCAACAAAAGCAACGCGGCCGCGCGCGCGCTGTACCAGCGGCTGGGCTTTCGCCCGCGCGGGGAAAACGACGTCCAGGAACAACTGGAATGGAGCGCGCCATAGTGCCGACGCCGAAGCCGCCCAGCACCTGGCTGCGGCTACCGCTGCGCTTTGACGTGGTGCGCATGCAGCGCGACAGCGACCAGTTCGCCGTCGGCGAGTGGATCCATCATTTCAATACGGGCGCCTACGACCAGGGCTGGAGCTGCGTGCCGCTGCGCTCGGCAGATGGCCAGGCCGGCCACATCATGCCCATCGACGGCGCCGCCTATGCCGGCACGCCGCAGCTGGCGCGCTGTCCCTGCCTGCGCGAGGTGCTCGCCAGCTTCGCCTGCGAGATCCGCGCCGCGCGCCTGATGGCGCTGGCACCGGGCGCCGTCATCCGCGCGCACCGCGACGGCGGCACGTCGCTGGCCGATGGCTTGATCCGCATCCACATCCCCATCCACACTTCGCCGCAGGTGCTGTTCAGCATTGATGGCGAGACTGTCCACTTCACGGCCGGCCACGCCTGGTACATGGATGCCAGCTGCCTGCACGCCGTGCGCAACGATGGCGCAACGCCGCGCATCCACCTCGTGCTCGACTGCGTTACCAATGCCTGGCTCGAAACGCTGTTCGCCTCGGCCGGCTTCGTGCCGAAAGCGGCCCATAAATATGGCGACCCCAGCATCAACGATGGCAATGTGCGGGCCGTCATCGCCCAGCTGCGGCTGTCGCCCTCGCCGGCCAGCCTGGCGCTGGCCAGCCAACTGTCTGGATTGGCAGACGGGAGCGCGCCATGAACGGCACGCCAGCGATAGTCGAGCAAGAACGCCTGCTGGCAAAGGGGGAAACGGTGGCATGGCGCGAAGGCATGGACTTGCGCGGCTGGTATCCCTTGTACGTGGAGCGTGGCGATGCTTTGACGGACGCCGCCATGTGCTGGCGCGAACTGGGGGAAACGGTGTTCAGAGACGCCTTCTTTGTCAATACCCTGGCGCGCCAGCCGCACGAGGAGCGCCGCGTCTGCCGCACGCCGCTGGCCGCGCTGGCCACGATGGCCAAGCTCGGCGATGGCCTGGCGCCCGACGCCTTCATCTTCCACGTCTCGCGCTGCGGCTCGACCCTGCTGAGCCAGCTGCTGGCATCCTTGCCGCAATGCATAGTCATGTCCGAGCCGCCCATCATCGATTCGCTGCTGCGCCTGCATCACGATGGCATGGCGGGCAGCGACAGCATCGCCCTGCTGCGCCAGGCCATCCTGGCACTGGGCCAGCGCCGCTCCGGCGCAGAGACGCAGCACATCATCAAGCTCGACTGCTGGCACATCCACAGCCTGGACTTGCTGCGGCAAGCGTTTCCCGATACGCCCTGCCTGTTCGTCTACCGCGAACCGCTGGCCGTGCTCGCCTCGCACCAGCGCCAGCGCGGACCGCAAATGGTGCCCGGCATGCTGCACCCGGCACAGCTGCCGCTTCCCGCGCACCGGCTGGCGCCGGGCGACCTCGATGGCTATGCGGGCCTCGTGCTGGCCAGCCTGTTCGACGCCGCCCTGCCCCATGCGGCCGCCGGCCAGCTGCAGTTAATTCACTACAAGCAATTGCCAGATATCGTGTTCAGCGATGTATTGACGCGTCTGGGCATCGCCCCCACGCCGGCACAGTTGCAAGCGATGCGCGCGCGCGGCGGCGTGCATGCGAAATACGGCACGGCCTACCAAGGCGACCCGCCAGTGGCCGCGACAAGCGGCCTGGCCGCCATCGCCGCGCAAGTGCAGCCCGGCTATCTGGCGCTGGAAGCGTTGCGCACGGAGCAATAGTCACAGCGCGGCGGCATTGTCCTCGCGCCACTTGCGCACCATCTCGCTGCTGATTTCCCGTTCATAGCAGATGGGGGCGTAACCGCCCTTCCGGCTCCATGCGCTGCGTCCCCCGCAAGCGCTGCCATTCTTGGCGGCATTGTAGGGACAGGGGCAACGGCCCGGATAGGCGGCAATCGACTCGGCGATGATCTGCTGCTTGACCTTCGCTTCGGTTGGCGGCTGGCGCCCCTGACCGCCGGCCAGGGGCCAGTAAGCGGTGCCGGCGGCCAGCATCAGCACCAGGGCGCAGAGATTCTTCATAAGAAAGTTGTTTTCATCGACAGGCAGCAAACGTGCGATACCAGTATGACAGATGCTTTTCGGCAAATCAGCGTGAAATGTCACGAAAATCATGGCCGCAATGCAAAAAGCCCAACCGTGAAGGCTGGGCTTTTCGATACTGCTGATGTTCTGGCTCCCCGACCTGGACTCGAACCAGGGACCTGCGGATTAACAGTCCGTCGCTCTACCAACTGAGCTATCAGGGAAAAGAGGCCGCATTCTATAGGGCAAATTTTCAGTTGTCCAGATTTACGCCAAAAAATTTACGCACGGCGACACTCAGCCCGGATTTTCCCGGGGCTGATAGTCAAATACCAGCACCCGTCCCAGCCATGGCTTGAGGAGCTCGACAAAGGCCAGATGGGCCGGATGGGCCAGGTACACGTCGCGCGCGCTGGCGCCATCGAAGGTCAAGGTAAAACAATCGGTAAAGCCGTCATCGAGACCTTCCGGACTGACGTTCGGCCCCCATTCGAATTGCAGCACGCCGGGAATGCGGTGTTTAAGCTGGGAAAACTCATAGACCAGCTCGGCATGCTTGGCCGGTGTGATGTCCTCGAGAAAATCACACAGGACGATATGGCGCAACGGGATTGAACAGGTCATGGTGGCAGCTCTCCTATGGGGTTACATTCAGGATAGCGCAAAACGGAAAAGCCCACAGGCAGCGGCCCGCCACGCCGCACATATTTTCCATACACAACATGTTATTCGGATAAGATCCCTCATGGACATCCCCTACCCGCAGGCAACCATCTCGGACCATGACAAAGCTACTGGCAGTGCTATTCATCACCCTGATGCCGTTTTCTGCATGCAAAGCGCAAGCGCTTGCCATCGACGCGCTGCTGACACCGGACATCGGCGGGATCAAGCAGTTTGTGCAAATCAAGACAGATGACGCAAAAAAACCTGTTCTTCTCTTTTTATCGGGCGGGCCGGGAAGTTCGATGATGAAGAACGCGGATGCCTTTACGTCCATCCTGAAAAACAGATTTACGCTGGTGCAATGGGACCAGCGCGATGCGGGAAAAACCCTGGCATTGAATCCGTCGCCTAGCCAGCCTTCCGTCGCGCAAATGGAGCAGGATACCTACCAGGTCATCACATTTTTACGAAAAGAGCTCAGGCAGGAAAAAATATACTTGCTGGGCAGCTCCTGGGGCAATGTGCTCGGTTTTCATATCGTCGAACAGCATCCTGAACTGCTGCATGCCTATTTCGCCGTCAATCCCGTCATCAGCCAGCTGGCCAGCGAAAAGGCATTGCTGGCCAATTTGAAGACGCATTTCCGGGACGATGCCGTCGCCAGCCAGGAACTGGCGCAGGTGCATATCCCCTTTCAACGGGATGAAGACCTGTTTTACCTGCGCAAATGGCTTTTCCATAAAGAGGGGAAAACATTCGCCACCAGCGATGGCTTCAAGACCGGCTTCCTGCAATGGTCCAAAGCCTGGTCGCCCGTGTGGAACGAAGTGATGCATATCGATTTGCCGACAACCTTGAAGAAAGTCGACTGCCCGATCTATTTCTTCGTTGGCAAGAACGACATCCAGACCTCCACCCGCATCACGCAAGACTATTTTGAGCAGCTGCAGGCGCCCAGGAAAGGGCTGTTTGTATTCGAACAGTCGGGACACCAGATACACCAGGATGAACCGGAAAAATTCCAGCAGGCGATCATCGGGACCCTGCCGGCACCAATCGCGACGCGCTGAAATGCAAAAAGCCCAACCGTTCAAGGCTGGGCTTTCTGCTGCTGCATGTTCTGGCTCCCCGACCTGGACTCGAACCAGGGACCTGCGGATTAACAGAACGGGGCTCCCGCAAGGCTATGGGCCCCAAGTCGAAGAAACGCAACGAGTTTTCCAGCCCCTACCGCCGTGGCCCTCAAGGACCGACCTAATACCGAGACAGTATGGCTGCTGCTGTGTCGTCGGCGGCAAAAAGTTGATGTAGATCGAGGGCTTGGCGCTGCCGAACGCCGAACAGGCACCGAGAGTAAGTCGCCATCATTAGCGGGTAGTTAGTTCGCCCCCTTCCCGGAGCTAATTACATATCTACTGCTGAGTCGATTTCAAGAAGAATACGTTAGAAAGGTATATCGTCATCATCCTTAGTGCGCATAGCGTAACCAATAGCTTGAATTAGTGAAGAATCGGGGTTTCGGAGAAGACTCCCGAATTCTTGAGCGATAGAATCCTTATCCTTTAACTCCTTTCCAGCAGAAAAATTCTTTGACCCTTTATCGTATTGCCCCTCGAATATTGGGTAACCACTTGCGGGGATTCTAAAGTAGAGCACATCTATAATCCGAGCTCGAACATTATTAACATCGGTATCGAAAAATACCCGAAAAGTACTACCTCTTAAGTCATTTGAAACCTCACCTAATGCCAGTGCAAATTTTTGACCAGCATTATTTTTTACAGATTCAGATACAGCTTCCACCACACCCTTCAAATCCGTCAATGCATCCTGAAATCCGTCATTAACAACAGTTAATGATTTCTTTAAAATAGAATCAAAATCCATTTCATTTATCCTCAAATATGAATTTTTGCAACAAGGGGAAGATGGTCTGACAAACCAGAACAAATTCCTTTATCAGATTTAAACTTTAAAGGAATACCATCCGCTAAAAACTTGGCGGTCGATATTACATGCACATCATTCTCATCCAAAAAAGGAACACTATCCTGCAATAGCCCCCCGCTAACTATAATTTGATCGAAGTTATGCCACGTCCGCTCACTCTCCCAGTAAAACGTCCCAGCGCAATCATAAAATTTAGCATCGGATTTGGTTGCTGAGTGGGGGATTTTTTCGCCCATGAGTCGCCAGGACGTATTATACATATGAGCACGTTCGACACTATCGTCGGCCCTGTGAACCTTAGATTTGGATCTGGCCCGATGCCTATGAGCATATAACACAGCCATATTTTCATCGAAAGGTTCTTCATTTAAGTCACCGAGAACTACACAATGCCTAGATTCCCTATCGTCATTTAGGAATTGATAAATATATTTTGATAGGTGATCCGCAATACGGAAACGAGTTCGGTGAGACGCAGCTTCATCGAATCGCGACGTCCAATGACACGCAATGAATCTTATCGTAAAATTTTCGCAAATCGCGTCCACCACCGCCATAGCCCTTGTACCTTTTGGTGTGCCACTGACAACAATGGGTTCTCCTTCTACGAATTTCACATTACCTTTACTTTCATCAAATAGAATTCCTATTTGCAATGTTGGAGCACCTTTCAACACATCCAATGAAATTATTCGGTAATTAGGAAAGGATTTGTCACGTAGATGAGTCAAAGATTCTGAAGTCATTTCACAAAAAAAGGCAATATCAGGCTTCCCAACGGCAGTGGTTAGCTCGGAGAACGCCGCATCTACAAATTGTAGTTGTTCTTCGTAAACCTCCTTTGACTTAGGCCAACGAGTTCTCGGCAAGTCTGATTTTTCAGGTAAAAAATGATAAAAGTTCCCGGCATTCCACCAAGATATATTCAGCACAGGCATATTTATCGTACTCAAAACAAAATCGATTGAACTTGAATGGGTAGAAGCCACCAAAATAAATTTCACTCATTGGAAAAACTCTTAAAGAGCCTGCCAGCTTGAGTGAATCAGTGCGAGCTTCTGTCAAAAAACTCTTAATCATGCAAGAATAACATTTTCCCAGTGCGAATGCCTAATTATTGCAAGCAAAAAAGCGGCCTATACATGCACCGCACCGCCTTCCTAAGCCGCTTCCAACATCTCCCCCACAACAACGCCCCCCACAGGCTGCCTCCCTACGCCAACGGAAGCCAGCCCTAGAGGTAGGCGATCCCAACAGCCCAACGGCCTTACCCCGAACCACTATGCACAAATAAACGGGCCCCTGAAACGCAAAAAGCCCAACCTGTAAAGGCTGGGCTTTCTGCTGCTGCATGTTCTGGCTCCCCGACCTGGACTCGAACCAGGGACCTGCGGATTAACAGTTGTACGTTGAGGCCTTAGGATGGAATTGACGTCATCCCAATCTCAATAAAATCAAGCAGTTGCGCGAAATCCACCGCATTCAAACGCACCTGCTCGAACCCGTCCGCGAGCCTCCGCGCTATCATTTGCGCTATCAAAAGGAGACCTGTGGACTAGTCTGATTATAGGCTTGAGCGAACCCAAATGACAAGACACGTTCTACTTCAGATGGCAGAACCGACTTTCCCCGTTACTTATTTACAGACCTCAACTCTCAAGGCTTCGCCCCCCCCCCCCTTGTACTCAAGGACAATGATGCGTCCATCGTCCAACTCCCCTACAAAGTCTTGTAGAACTAATCGGACGCAGTCCGCAAGCAGAAAGAACAACTTTCCAGTCACCCAATATTTTGAACTGGTTCAGGTTGAGCGCAACGGTTGAATCAGCTTGTCCCCCCACTCGATAAGTTCGTATTTAACGTTCGAGGTCGCTTCATTAAAGACACTATCAGACTCATCGAACGAGGCGGCGACGATACTTTGTAGGCCCGATTCCGCCGCCAAAAGCTGAAGGAGGGAATGCTGACTCTCAACCCGCATTGAATGTTGGCCCGGCTCATCGAACAGCAAAATTCCGAGATGGTTGCCATTCACTTCCTTACTAGCTGACGTCTGGTAGATGGCGAGCAAGTAGCTCCAAATGAGGCGAACGAAGTCACTTGCGCTTGAATCTGCCTTGATATCCGTTTTCTTCTTATTAATCTCCCGAAGTTCAAGCTGACCTAGCACTGGCGTGAGTGTGTCTCGACTAATCTCGATATCGCGGATTGGCGCACTTTCGTAGCCAAACGAGCCGGCATTTGAGCGGAACCACTTCTCGAACATGTTGATTTTTAACTGGTCTGTCTCCGCGTAGCGCTCCTTTGGAAGCACCGCTCGCAGCTTCTGGTTTTCCCTTAGTTGAAGTGCGAGGTCGCAAAAAAGGGGAAGGCGGTCCCTTATGAGCTGGTCGACATCTGCTATCCTATCGACCTGGGTCTCTAGCTGCACCTGCCGTCTAATCATCGCCTTGGATTGCACAGCACCTGTGCTAACGTCCCCGCGGAGTGCCTTCAAATGGTCGCTCTTAGCTGCCAAGCGGCGTCCTAATTCCGCGGAAATTCGCTCCGACTGCTCAATATCTGTCTTAAAGCCAGCGATTTGTCGCTCCAGCATTGAACACTGATTTTTAAGGTAAGCGATATTCTCATCGAGGCTCATGACGGGGCCAGTAATGGTGCCACCAAGTAGGGTTTCCGATATGTCTTGGAGGCAAGTTGGACACCGGTCCTCGGCGAGCTCTAGTGAGTAATCTCCGCCAAGGCCCTTCAGCTTCTGCGCAGTACGATTTCGCGCTAAGGACTCCCGGTTTTCCAAAAGCAGCTCCTCATATTCCCTGTGAGACGCTCGTTTCAGAGTTAGTTGAGTAATGCTCTGTTCGTGCAAGAAGTTTAGCTCTCGAAGCTCAGTAGCCACTGTTTCAAGGTCAATTACTGCCTCATCGCTGGTGACCTTCGAATAGTTGTCAATTTTCTCGTCCAACGCGCGATATTCATCACGTAGCTGTGTGCGATATTGAGGAAGAGTGAGCTGACGGTCACCCGACTTCCTGAACAGATTAACCGCGTCCATATTGAAGGACGAGTCTGGGTGTCCAGGCAGGCCGATGACAACAAAACCTTCACCGGACGCGGCCCGGGAAACCTCACTAGCGTATTTCGTCCAATTTTCGTGAATTTTTACGGACTCGCTGTTCAGCCTGTTTTTCAATGCGTCAGTGTCGAACACGTCCAGGCCCAACAAGTATTCGACGACCTTGGTACGAACTTCCCGTATACCGTAGAACGGAATAGTAGCGATATAGTCGGTCCAACCTCGTTTTTGCTCGACCGCGTGCGCCGCTACGATAGTTTGTAAATAGAGCTTCGCTTCACCGCCGGACGACGTGGGGACGGTCGGCAGGCGCAAACCCAAGAACTTCTCCATGAATCGGTGGAATCCCTCATCCTTTTGCGCTGCACCAGCGTCATGGATGTAGGTCGGTTTAGAATTTTCGAAGGATGCGTCGCCGGTAAGGCATTTTCCCTCGAACACTTCAATGAGTTTGGGCTGACGGTCAGGGTGTTTGATAGCGCGTCGCAGGGTTACGACCTGGTCCTTATCATTCTCGATTTCAGCAAACACTTCGGACGTTAGCACGTCTTGGCGGTTACCTTCATACAGGAAATGGTCACGCACGCCGTAAGGTAGTACGTTTTCATCACGGCCACCTACGAGCTCCTCCATACCAAGAGAATATAGAATCGTGTTGAATAACGTGCTCTTGCCAGCCGAGTTCCGCCCTCGTACAACCGTTAGCTGGCGCCCGAACTTGAAATTGAATCCGTAGTTCCCTGCTGCTGTAGAAATATGCAACTTAACAGCATTGATTTTCATACATCTCCCCACTTGTTCGACACGGCTGAGACCATCCCTTCAGTGAGAGATTTACCTAGCGCGGTCAAAAAACGCCGCTCGTTCTCAAGGTTCTCGGTGTCCTTGCAAATACTATGCGCAAATTTATCTCCGAGGTCTGTGATTTTGTAGCCAGTTGCTGTTTGCTCTATCAATTTTTCAGCTTCAGCGAACCGTAATGCGATTGCCACCACAGGGTCAAAGCCCCAAGCGGCGATATTTAATTCCCCGTTCTTTACTGCGTCAATTAAGCGCGTCCTTCTTGGCGCGGTCTTCAACGCCCAGTTGAGGAGCTGAAGTCGCGGCAACGAAGACTTACCGCCGCGGGATGCCAGTGCGAGTATCAGGAGAATTTGGGCAATTTTGTAGAGCGGCCGGTGCTCAGGAAACACTGGCGCCGCGCGCCTAACAAATCGCAATGTTTTTTTATACTCACTCATAATCTAGCTGGCATATTGCAAGCCATCGAGCGACGATATGCCTCGCTACTTGGCTGGCGTTAGTCTGATTAAATTCGGGTTGTAGGTCGTGCACAATCCTTGAAATCAAACCATTGGTAACGCTGGCAGTGAGTTCATCGGCTGAACCGCACCACACAATTGTTTTCTCTCGCACGTCATTTTCGAATTCGTTTATGAGTGCGATAAGTCGAGCATGAAGCAGCGGCGCACTTTTCTCGATGTTGTGAAGGAAATTGTCTGCTTCGATGAAGCTTTTAGACGTGCTGCCAACGAGACTATCCAGTAACCGGCCGTATGCAACGGACCCGCTTTTCGGTTCTAGCCGCGCAATGCTCTTACGCCGCAGGTTTGCTTCATATTCTTCTGGCGGCCCAGTCAGGTCATCGAGTTTCGGTGGCGTCGAGAAAAAGTCTAATGCCTGCCCTTGTGTCGATTGAATCTGCCTAATTTCTATCATGTAGTGTTCAACGTCATGTAGGAGAATTCGAAAATCGTCGTCTACATGGGGTAACTTTGCCGCTTTCACTTCCCGTTCTTTTTTCCGTGCATGCCGCAAAAGGGCGTTTGAAGCCAATTCAGGGGTAACGAATATCCAGTTCTTGATTTTGACTGGCCCCAGAATATCCTCGAGGTCTTTCTTATTGTCCTGAAACTTGTTAATGTCGGTGGTAATTTTGTCACGTTGCTTTTCGTACAGCTCGGTACGGGTATACTGCTTCTCAGGGCAGTAACATTGGAACCCATACCCGGTAATCGAAGTATAGCCCTCCAATCCGTAGTCGCCCGGACTCACTGGAATATGCTGATAGCCATCAACACCATACTTCCTCTTGAACACCAACTGGCAAAGGTTCTCCCAGCTGGTCCCATTGAAGACCCCGAACGCAGTTGCAAACATATTTACTTTGGTTATTTTTCGTTACACGAGAGACTACACATTATTTAACATCCACGCAACTTTTTCACCATTCATAAAACGCCACCTACTGCGGCATGAACTCACATCCCAATGTCAATGCGGCATCTTAAGGGAAGCTGACCCGTTTTTTGTTCCCAAACAGCCCTGTGCACCCGGTTTCAAAAAATTGTTCACTTATTCGGCGGTAGAAAATGAGCGTTAGCCCCGCTATAGTTTCTTCCAACCCCAACCAATATGGAAGGGCCTACCGACAACTCCAGGAAGAACCTTCATGACAAAATCAGGCTTAAAACCAATCGCAAGCAAGAACAGCCGCACAAACCCCAGCCAGCAGGCTAAACCCGTAGTTGCACAAGGCACACATACACCCGCCCTGCGGTCGGCACCAAAAGCTCAGCAACCCGCGCCTGCTGTGAAGCAACCGGTAGCCCCTAAGCGCTCGACCCCATGGACGGTCGAGGCGGCAAGCCGGGTTTATCGCGCCAGCGGTCTGGAAAATGGCGGACAAGTGCCGAAGGGGTCACTTGCTGCCGAAGCAATGTCCAAGGCTACCAAAGGCACATCACCGTCCAAGGCCCGCACAAGATGACCCATACTCCACGCTACGGATACGCCTCGGTCGAATCACTGGTGTTTGCGTTCGTCAAGGCCAGCTATTTGATTCCAAAGGACCATTCTGCCTACACCGACATCCGTCAACTAGCGGAAGGTAAGAGGCGTTTTTTTTCTTCACTTGAGCGGCCACAGGGCGAAAGAAAATCTAATGCAAAAGACTTACCTGCACTGGCGACTTTGTTAGGGACCGAATTGGCTCGAGAATGGGCAACACCTGACATTGCCAAAGAAGTCGCAAGGCGGTTGGCCAGCTACATCACGTTGTATCTGAAAGACTTTGTCCGTGCGATTTCGGCAGCCAATATACCAACCAGCCGGGTCCAAGAAGTCCTACGCCCGACATTATTCGCACAACAAATCGCGGTCGACCTTAGCTGGCTGGAACAGAAATGGGGTATAGGTCTCCTCCCCCGTCTCCTGCCCAAAGAAGCAGACCACACGCGAGTTGCACCGATTTCAATCGCTCTCTGCTGGCTTCGCAAGCTCGAAGGGCGGTCTGCTGCTGAGGCAGCGCGCAAAGCGGGCCTGCCACCAGAAGAGTGTGTTGATAAAATGAACCGCTGGGAGACGGGAAGGCAGAAGACACGCAGAGATTCGTTTGCACTCATAAAGCAACTCTATCGCATGAATGAAGAACCGAGGTATCGGTTCTGGTTCTGGATTGCGCTGGTGCTCGATGCCGCCGGCTCCGCTTTTCGGCAGGAAATTGCGGCTTGTCTGGGCCGTGGATTTGACCTGGACTCGGCCCAGCATCCTTTCATCATGCTCTCCAACAGTTGCATCATCAAAACGGGCACACCAGAGTCCTTCCTTGTATTGGACAAGCTTCTATGCCGCCAATCGACAACCAGAGCACCTGACGACCGCAGCAAGGCGAAGGCCGCCTTGGAGGAGCTGCGCAGATTCGTCGCTGAACACAACGGTATTGCCGAATTCCAAGTCCACGCCATGGAGGCCCGTATCGCTGTCTTTTCAGACGAGCCAACTGAGGCAAAGAGGTGCTATGAACGTGCGGTAGCCCTGTCGCGATATGCTGAACCGGTTTCAGCAGAACGGATACTGCGAGAGTTCGCAGCATTATGTGCTCACGAGTCGTATGCAATTCCACTGAAGAATGCAACCGACACGCAGTGGCTTTTCGGACTACACCCGGTACAAATCAGGCGAATGCCACTCGAAGGTGACGAGACGCCAGCCACTGCAACCGATACCAAGCGTGTCTTCGACTATTTCCGTTATTTCCCACCTCAGTTGTTTTTTTCAAGAGCCATAGCGTCTCAAGATTTAGCGTCGGTGGCACATAAGGGGATTTAGAAGTGTCGGGAGGCAAGCAATGCTTTTCTTAAGTGTCGCTATATGAGATACCCCTCCCCCACCGGTCATCTCAATGCCCCCACGCGAACTCATCTACGAACTCCACTTGGCCACAGCCACCCCCTCCAACAATGCCATCAAAGGAATGCATTTCCACGCATACAAAAAATTGCGTAATGGCTGGCGCGCCAGCGTGTTGGCGGCGATTGGGGGCAAGCTACCTGCGGCACCGATTTCCAGGAGTGCGCTGGAGATAGAGCGATATTGCGCGGGCAGCTTGGACTGGGACAACGCCTACGGCGGACTAAAGCCCTTGCTAGATTGCCTTGTGGTGCCGAGCGCGCGGAACCCGGACGGACTGGGGCTCATCACGGATGACGGCCCAAAGTTCATGCCCGAGGCGCCACGCGTGTTCCAGTTGCCAGCAAAAAGGGGCGCGGGTTACGCAATCGTACGCATTTACGCCATCGGCTAGTTGGCCACGAGTGATGGCAATGGCGATGATGCCCGCATTCTACCTGCCCATGTCCGCGCTCATCGAGTCTTTGTACTTGATTCCAGTCCTGTCGGGCAGAAAACGCCCCAAAGCGACCTGTCAAACTGAGGCGGCCATCAGAGTCGAAACGTACGCCTAGCATCGCATCCGCGTCTCTTCGTCATAAATTCTCAATAACTTCCGAGAACTACTTGGCGAATTTACACATTCAATTTTCCACTTCAGTAACTCCATCCCGCATAAACTCTTTACCAAGTAACGCTTTAATCATTGGATGCCATTGCGGCCAACTATAGCGAGAAGGATGGGGAACCCAGCAAGCCAGTGCTTTACCTCCATCATATTGATATATCAAAGTTTCTCGCGTGTCCTGTCCATAGGAAAGGAGCGGGCCTGGCAGACCATCTGTAGGCATGTTTTCCCATAGCCTATTAGAGAGAACCAAGATTTTTTTGGGGGCCAACTGGCTTAACACCGAGAAAAAAGCTTCTTTCGATAAGGCAAACATTTCAGCGCTTGGTGCGACCCCAGCCGTCTCAGCAACAGGCTGCTGCACATAATTATAGAATGCGACGCTTTTCCAGAATTCTTTCCTGTCCAGCTCCCAATACGGCTGACCCCGTACGCCCTGCATAATAGATGTCCAAAAACGATGGTTCTGTCCGTCTACATACTCCTGGGTGAATGTAATAGTAGAGTTCCCAGGCATAGATTCGTCGCCGTAGTGGGATTCGCCCAAAATAAGTAGACGCTCTTCTGATGCTTCATAATCAGCACCGACCCACGGAATGAAGAATGGCGCGGCTATACTTTTCACAACTGCGTCCATAGCTGTTTGAGTGCTGTCGTCGACATTTTCGCTTGGAGTGTTTAAATTTAGGAAAACTCCGTTTTTCTCCATCTGTGCTCTCAGCTCAACCGCTTTTTCGTAACCGATATGCAAGTTTCGTTGCAGTCCAGCACAAGATGTGTCATTTTCCTGCGTGACATATGCCACAGCTCGTTCATACATCAAGTCATTAATCATTTCAACCTACCTTTCTAAAGAACTCAACAAGTCAAAAAAACGATGCTAAGATGGCACCACATACGCAAGGCATCAAGCGAACCCTGGAAAATGTCATTGTTGCTGACAATTAATGATATATAGAACACATCAAAAATACGTTCTGCATACAAAATGAACCTCCCTATGAATCTAAAAAACCTTTTTCGAAGTAGTCCGCCAATTTTTTCTTTAAAAATATGGCAAGGACTATTTTCTCGACGAAATTAAATCCTTGATAAAGTATTCAGATTCTAATTTTTCAAATTCAGGAAAGCAGATTTGACCGTGCGCTCTTGGCTAACTCTCCCCCACCCTTCGTGCCGTAGGACCTATCACTAATGCTGAAAAATCCCCAGTCCCAAGGTATGACATTCGGACACAACATCATAATCCGTATATGACTCAATCACTGCCTGAATGTCAGACTTGACCTCGACACTTCACAAAGCTGTTGGCAAATAGGATTTTTACTATATCAACCCAAGGGCAAATAATACCGGAACAGGAATTCGCCCAGAAAATTTAAAAAGCGTCGAACCATTTGGCTTTTTCAACTCAGATGCTGAATATTTAAAAATTACCGTTCCATTCATTTCCTTAATTTCACTTCCGGTGTATTTATAGATTGAAGAACCGTTAGTTTTCTTAATCTCATCGCCTGTAAATTTAAACAAAGTTGAACCATTTGGCGCCTTTATCTCACCACTAGTAATTTTAAATAGAACAACACCATTTGGCTACTTAATTTCACTACCTGTAAATTTGTATAAAACAGAACCGTTTGTTGCCTTTATCTCAGAATCTGACATTACTCACCCTTAATTTTTTGATTGGTTATTAAATCACTCATCGGCATGAACCAAGCCGAAATATAAAGCCACATATCAATTGCAAATAAACCTCTTGCAAAAAGAGCCAGACATCTCTAAAAATAACTCATTGCCAGACAAACCCAATTTCCCGAAACCTACTATAACTGAAAAAAATTTCCATTTATGTTACATGTCGCGTATATTAAAACCGTTTGAATCACCCATCCCTTGGAGACACTATGACATCGTACGCAGAGTATGTTGAACAAATCGCAAAATTGCAATCCTTGGCCGAGGCTGCCCGCAAAGATGAGCTCAGTGCTGCAATCAAGACAATCAAAGACTTGATGCAGTTGCATGGAATCACTGTGGAAGACATCGCGGGCGGAAGTCGTGCAAAGCCCGCAAAAGTGAAGAGCTCGGTGCCAGCACAATTTAAGAACCCTGAATCTGGTGAGACCTGGACTGGTCGCGGTCGCGCGCCACGCTGGCTTGATGGCAAGGACAAAGAGGAGTTTCGCATCACGAACTAATTCGATTGGGAGAAGTCCAAAGTCAGCGGGCAGCCGCACATATGCGACGACAATGCGTTGAAGCATCAGACAGCTCCCGTCTGTTTGAAAGCTGGCGCCGGTCCTACCGGGCGGTGCCTTACTTTCGTCATCAGAGGTCCAGTCGCTGAACCATGCATTGATTTGCTAAGCTAAAACATTGTTAACGACTTTTGACGTTCTTTCAAAAAGTTTTTGAAGTTCCGACTCCACATCTTTCTCGCCAACATTCGTTTGACGACCGAGAGTTCGATAATTAGCAACAAGTCTTCCCTTTGCCAATTCGGGAAATTCTTTCGTAAGTGCATCTCGCAATTTTATTTCCAATGCGTCATCCACCGCACTAGCGCAATAGTAAGTCGCTATGTTGTAGCTAATACCAGAAGACTTTGGAATTTTCTTGCGCCGGACTCTCAAGAAAACTGGCCATGCACTATCGGAATTCATAAGTTTCCTCCATGATTTTTCGTGAAGATTCAAATACTGAGCCCCGTATTCTGAAATCAATTCGAATTTTGGCAACCTCTTCTTCATGCCGGTCTCAATAAATGCTAATGCCTTCATATCGAGCATTCTGTCTATTATTTCAGAATGATGATTAACATATATCCACATATCGCCCTGCAATTCAGTTGGTGTTAAGTCGGACAGCTTCCTTTTCCGAACTTCTGCGAAGTCATCCAGTATCGGACGATATTCTTGAACTAAAACGGCTAACGTATCGTTGAGTGTCTCGGTTTCTGGAGGAACATAGTCAGTTTGCATTTGGCAGTAGGCAATTACCAAAGAAGCAGATTGATTTCCCCTTCGCATCTGCATCTCTGCCCTCCTCGCACCATTTTCCAACCACTGATAATCCACGTGAGCCCACCTGTTAGATAGTTTATCCTTGCGCTCAAGGTCATTCTCTTGTTTCACATAGTTTCTATCTAAAGTAATATAGGCAGTTTTGAAACCAGAGAATGCCGGCCGCTGGCGGAGCTCCGTGGCGACCTCTGTGTAGTATTTTTCGAGCTGGGTCTCTCCGAAATTCGCTCCGTGCTTATTTTCTACTATAATAAATATTTCGTTGTCTGCGTCGACCATTAGCAGGTCAAGTCGCTTACCGCTTCCAAGGCGATATTCTCGAATCAAAAATATAGAGTGAAATCCAGTACTTGCTATTCTGCTAGGAGTCCAATGTTCAAAGAAGTTTTTATTCGAATATACGCACTCCTTTCCAGACCAATACGCCGCAGTCAAAAAGTCCTTAAGTATCGTATCACCTTGACCATGCCCCTCCCGAGGGTTAAATAGCCATTTTAAAATTTCCGAATGCTGGTTCTCTGATGGTTTGATAATGTTAAAAATATCGTTTGACCTCTTAAGGGATTCAATCGCCTCTCCAAGTCGCGCATCACTCACAAATCTCTGAAACATGTCATTATTCTTCACTCCAACCTTAATTTTTCTTTGAAAAACGGAAAGTAATTCAATAAAATTGAACGTCACCTTGGGAAACGGTTTTCCGCGGCCCAAGCAATTACGCTAGGAAGTCGCTTTTTAGAAAGGTGCTACCAATTCTTCGTCACAGGTATGGAGCATGCCTAACCAAAAAAAAACTCTGATTTTCATTCACGAGCTACTATTCTTGGCCCCATGCTGCATACAGCATTCTCTCAACCTCCAGCATTGTCACCGTGTGCGACTCTAGCAAGGCCGCGAGGTGGGCCTGGTCGTGTAACTCAACTCCGTTCAACGCTGCATTCTCTACCGCGTGAGAATTAAAGAACTGGTTCGTTATACAGATTTTTTCAAACCTGACTTCGGGGTGCCGGCGTTTGTAAAACGCTTCGCCCGCCACCACCTCTTTAACAGCATCCCAACCCAGTCTGGTGCCGTCGGTGCCACAGGTTTTTGCCTGAATTAACTTTCCTCGTTCGCCTTGAAGAGCCACCACGTCGACACCATAATCCTTTGTGCTGGGTGTTCTATAACAATCGTAATCAAGTTTGGACCAGAGCACGCCGACAAGGCACTCAAAATGCTGACCGCTCATACGCAGCGCAGTATCGAGGCTAACGCGCTCGTCGATATCGCTTGCGTCGGCGTCGGAGACAACATCGGCTAGACTAAACTCTCCCGGCCCGATATCTCCTGCCCCGTTCAGCATGTCCTCGGCCAATTTTCGCTTGTACGTTAGCAATTGGTCCAGTTTTACGTCGAAGGTGGTGAAGTCATGGGCGCTAACTACCGGGTAGTAGACGTATACCGGCTTTTCTTGGCCAATTCGATAGGCTCTGTCCGTCGCTTGGTCTTCCTTTGCAGGATTCCAAGTACGCGTGTAATGAATAACGTGGTTGGCCTTTTGGATGTTGACGCCGAATCCAACAGCAACCGGCGAGAGAATTATCACGCCGAAGCCTGGCTTATCCTGAAACGCTTTGATGCGCTTTTGACGGCTCTGTGTATGGCTGGCTGACGCACTTGTGTCGCCGTTAATTATGTCAGAGCGAACACCGAATTCAACCTCGACGTAATGCTGTAACAGTCTCTGAATTTCGCGGAACTCGCAGAAAACAATTACCTTTTCTTCTTTACTCTTAATTGCCTTAAGAGTAGTGAGGAGCCAATCAAGCTTAGGAGCCTTGCTGCGATATACTGCTAGCGGTTCTGGCTTGAACACAGCAAGCCCATGAGGCCTCGGGTCAGTACAAACGAGCCGAAGGTAATGCAGAAGACCAAGGTGGTTCTTGAAAGGAGACTGGCTTGATTCGTCGTTACGCTTCTTGAAGCTTTCAACGGCCCTGGCGTAGAGGTTCCTTTGGGCCGTCGATAGCGCCAACGCCCTGCAGTCTTCCATGATAATTTTTGGCGGTAGGTTCTTGGCCACCACGGATTTCATGCGCCGAAGTACTTGCGGCGCAATCCTCGCACGGAGCTCTGCGACGCGCTCCTTTTCTTCGTCGGTGTTTGCCTCAATTGGCTTGCGATAACGTTTGCCAAAGTCATTCAGCGCCCCCAATAAACCTGGCTGAACAAAGTCGAATAGACACCATAAATCTGCCAGTGTGTTCTCAACGGGTGTACCCGTGCAAGCGATTTTGAAATCAACGTTTTGCTTTTTAGCCGCACGCGTAACCATGGCTGCGGGATTCTTTATCTTTTGGGCCTCGTCACAAACCATGAGTGACCACTTCTGCGCAGCAAATGAAAACTCCAAGTCTCGCAACGTCTCATACGTGGTCAGCACAATTTTTGCAGACCCGACCCAGTTAGGCACGAGGAACTTGACCAACCTGTCGTCTGTCTGCAGCCGCTGTTCAATCTGGTTCCGTGGAACTTTTAGCCCGTCTAGTCCCGTGCCATATGCTGTAAGTAACGGTAGCGAACCAGGCGTGAAAAATTTCCCGGCTTCCTCTGCCCAGTTTTCAAGAAGCGAAACTGGTGCGACTACAAGCATCGGCGATATTGACGGCTCGCGTTCGAGCAAGCCAGCCATCAGAGCAAGAAGTTGGAAGGTTTTCCCCAGTCCCATATCGTCGGCGAGTATCGCTCCTCGGACTTGAAAGTCCGTTTGCAGGCTGTACAAGTGCTGCATCCAAGCTAGCCCATCGACTTGGTGCGGTAACAGGGACACTTCCGGGCGAATCGCCTTGGGTATCATCGGAACTCGGGGTACCGCTTCTAGCGCCTCTCGACGAAGCTCTTCGTATTCAACCTTCTGGATGTTCGCGCGTAAAATCAACTGGGTGGGCGGCGCCCCCGGGTGTCCTTTTGTCTTCTCACCAACGGACGGAAGGGCTGACGAGCAGGCCTCTATCTCATCGAAGATATTCTTGAAAGTCTGGACAATAGCTGTCGCCTCGCCTGTGGCAATGGCATCTGGCAGCCATGAAACTCGCACAGTACCTTTGCCGGCATGAATAGCGGCAGCAGTCTCTCTCTCCAGGGACTCAATAGCTAGCTTCGTTGTCGGCACAGCGACGGGCTCGCCGCCATCCTTGGGTCTGTAGACCACTAATGGGACAACATTGTCTGGGAACCAGCCATCGCCAGCAGCCTTCTTTGCAATGTATGGCGAGTAATATGGCTTTTCTACTCCGATTCCTTCAATTCGCGCCGAGTACGCACTTAAGTCGTGAACTTGCGCATAGGAGACCAGTGTAGTGGCGCCCTGCCAACGTACATAAGCCACCGTCAGCTCATCGAGATGGCGTTGTGAATCACCCTGCAGTTCTAGTTCAAAACCGCGCCAGGCCAGCAATTGGTGTCCCATTTGCAATGCCTTCTCGGCGGTACGGATGAACGCCGGAAGCGTTGTCTTATCGAACCATTCTGTCTCCGAGGAGGCAGGACCGCTCACATCAGCGGTCTCTATCAAGATTCCCACACGCACCGGAAATCCTGCCGCGTCGTGCTCTACTACGGGCGAAAATCGTTCGTAATTCAGCCCGGCCGCAGCGCGTGCATTTTCGAACTCGGCCTCATCAATGACATCAACCGCGTCCGGTCCCAGCGCAGCGAATGGATTGAGAATGAAGGCCTGGGCTCGCGCGCCAGCAATTCGCCTGTGCTCAAGACGCTTTACCTCTTGTAGTACCGTTCGGACCTTCGGCTCAATTAGCACTTGCACGATGCCGTCCTCGGTGACAACGTCGTAACGGTCCCTTACCTCCTTACTGCTGTCGAACATATCCAACCATCCTGCTGGAGCGCCCGAGAACATCGGCATAATTTCGACAACTCGGTCGTCCGCCACAACTTCAGACTTCCGCATCTCCAGCATTAATTTCTCTGGAGTCAGCACAGTTGAACGGACGAGAAAATCGTCGAGCGCTGCATCAGCCTGCAGTGCAAGTCTCCGGATACGGCCCCATGCCTGTCTATGAAAGATGTCGTTGCGTTGCTCGACCGGCCGCCGGGAAAAAGCAACCACAGAAGTGAACAGCTGCCATTGAGTAGGCAGCATAAGCCGTTCCTGCGAGCCATCCCTCATAATCGGCCCGGTCAACTTTACCGGCAACGTTGAGCCGTTGGCGTTGCGCCAGGAGGCCACCGCAATCGAGAAATCCGAATCTGCTAATGACCCGCTGCTTCGCAAGCCAATTCTAGCCTCGGTGAAGCTGGGCATTTCTAGAACTTCGGCCAAACCGTCAAATGTAGATTGGCCGACGGCTTCGTAAAACGATTCCCAGGCAATTGCAATCCCTTCGGGAACTTCTGTGGCCAACCCTTCATCGAGAAGCTGCGAAGCGAAGCCGTTAATTTGGCCGCTATCGACTCTGCAAGCTGAATCGTCGCGCTGTGCTGACACCCGGATTCCTGAGGCGGTTAGCGTTCTGAAAACCTGGGGCAGTTCGTCCGCGATTCGGTCTTTTTTCAAAAATTTGAACATCTATTTCCACCACCCTTTACCTGGCTTGTGACAAAATCCCCAGTTCGTCAACACACGCGTCACATCCTCATTTTCCCCATCAGTACGCGCCCACAGACTTCCTCCTAGCGATGAGTTGTCCTCTATCTTAAATCCCATCTGCTTGCCAAACATCTTCAACGCGTCAAGCGAGTAAGGCCTGCTCGCCATTACAAAACTCGGATTTTTAATTTCGGCTCCAGGGACTGCTGATGCTATTGCACGGACTGGCTGCCGAGGTCGATGGATGGTCTTCTGCGGCGAGATTCCAAAGTCTCGCTGCAAAATCGTTTCAAAGTTTTGCTCCCATTTCGCCCAAGAACCAACGCCATCTTTGTGAGACTCCTTAAGGACACTGCGGGCCTTCTGTTTGAGCGAATTTGCCGCGGTAGTTGGGAGTCGAAGGAGCTTTTTGGAATCGAATGGCAACCCTTTTCTCTTATCGTAACCGTAGAGAGCATTCCCCATCCCGCTGAACTCGACGGCCACAAGATTCCCCATCGTCATGATGAAAGCATTGTTGGCGCCAGATGCATCGAGGTTGCATGTAAGACCATGCATCTTCTTGCGTAGCGCCACGAAGTCCGATTCGGTTGAATTTCGCGCGCTTGACCCAAGCGCGAATTCCATGTGGTCGATGGATTTCACGTACCGCTTCCAGAACTGCATCCTGCGAGGGTCCGCCGAGCCATCCTCAGCTAGCTTCGTGAAGAACGTCTCAATAATTTCGGCCTTGAGCCAATCGGACACCATTGCACGGGCCTCAGGAATCACTCCGCCCCATCGGGTCTCATTAGATGGTAACCATGGGTTACCCCACCAATTGACAGTCAGCTCTTGTAAACGCGCATGCAGTGGCGCTGCCGGGACAGTAACGTAACGGTCTAGAAGACTGACAAGACCAGTGTCCCGAAGTACCTCATTCTCAGCGAGGACGTTGAGTAGCCGCGGCAGAAGGCTCAGATAGTCCTTGTCGTCCATTTGGACCGCCCGCTTTACTTGGGCTAATACCAATCGTTTCAAGAACCAAGACGCCTTACCGATGTGAAGCCGCTCGCAAAGAACATCAACTACCGATGAGTCCCCCCAAAGCAGCGCATCTACGTAGGGCGCGTAAGGCTCACTGGTGAATACGCGCTTGTTTTCGATTGCGGTAAGCACCCAGTCGGGAGCGACCCGTATATCGTTAATGCAGTCATTGCGTTCAAGCAGGTAGTCACGCAATAGTCGCCAATTGTTGACGCGGCTATCCGTCTCTTGAGTTTGCGCGGGCGCATAACTGAAATAGCTACGGACGAGGCCCTGGTAGCACCGGCGGTATGCTGATGGCTTTTTTGTCCAATCATCCGCGCCGGCGAGGACGCGCTCCAGCCTGGGACGATTATCGAGGACACATTCGCCATTTGGACGATGAGGTAGACACAGGCCCCACGAGAGAAGATAGGCGTCACGAAAACTTGAGACCTCTTGGGTTTGCCAAAAGCGGCGCACTGCATCTAACTGATGGTCTTCAGAAAAACGTGGGCTCGCCCCCTCCCTCGCACGAGACTGTAGCTCCGCGATGACCACATCTATTCGAGGGCTCGGAGTCATACTTTGCGCACCCTCTTGCGTTCCGCGCATTAAGAGGCTGGCAAGATTGCCAAGCGCACTCATGTTAGGGCACATTCGCCAAAATTGCCGGGCAGCTGAGAAACTTCCTGCCTGTGCTCATCCACCCCAAGAAATTCCAAACGCATCTCGACGCGGCGACTTTCGTCATCGTTGCCCTTTGCAGCGTTGAAGGAGTATCCGCCGACCAGGAATAGATTCCTCACTTGCTCTTTCTCGGATTCCGAGAGTAGAGTGTTCCCCCTTACAGCAAACATTGCGCAAAGCACCCGCTGACTACGTTGCAAACTAAGATTCAGGTTGCTAAGATATGTCCCCGTTTTATCCGTGTAGCCCTCGACCACCAACCTCTTCAGCACTCTTTTTCCAAGCTCATCATTGGATAGCTTCAGAACCTCTGGGACAAACCTGCGCAGAACTTCTTCTTGGCTCCTGTCGAGATTTGACTTACCGAATGCGAAAAGAGCCCGCTGCCCAAAGTCGATAACCTGACGTCGTCGGTCTATCTTGATGCCATCATCTTCGTGTCGTTTGGCTGCGGCTTCAAAGCGGTCAAGGACCATTTCGATTTCCTTGTTGTGCTGTGCTTCCTTCTTTTCTCGTTCCGTGACGTCTTTTGTAACAGCAAGAAGAGCTACGCCCATCACAACTAAGAACAATACCATTAGTGCCGTCATCAGGTCGGCGAACGAAATCCAAAATGGCTTCTCTGCCTCGTCCTTCCCACCACGTTTCAAGTATATCTTGGGGCCAGTCATGCGGATTTCCGAACAGGCGTCATAGTACCCATCGAGGCGAGCGTGACCTCAAGCTCAGCAACGGCCGACGAGAGTAGCCCAACAGCAGAGCTCAGTTTGGTGTGGAATTCATTATTTGCCTTGTCTAGTGTCCGCTTGACCTCTGTGGCGAATGAAGTGTGCGCATCACCCAAGACCTCACTAACACCAGCTAAGTATTCGTCAGCTTGCGTCTGAGCGATACCAAGTTTCTGCGCAGAGCCTTCGATGCGAGCAAGTATGTCGGTGGTTAGGCTGGCTTCTCTGCGCGCCGCCTCGACTGTCGTACGTAACTCTGTGACCAAGGTGGCCACCGCAGCGCGCTGCGAACTATAGTCACGGAGAAGCTCCTGAATTGCGGATGCGCCGCTCGTTAGTGCTCCCGATGTCTCGGAGAATTTTGCAGACACCGTAGCTGCCTGACCCATGACTCCAGAAACGCGGTCGCCAGCTAAAGCGAAATCCTGTGAGGCGCTACCCAATTTCTCAGCGCCGGCATACATCTTTTCAACAGACGTCGATGTGACTTGAGTTAGAGAGGACACGCTCCTGACTATCTCGCCGATAGCGGCGTTAAGCTCCATGACGACTGACTCGACCGATTCTGACATTGCACTGACAACCTGGCTCGAGCGGTCAGACATAGTCTGCTCCCGCACTTGGTTGCTTTCGAAAACCTGTTTCTGCGAATCATTGAGCTTGCCAAGCATCGTCTCAACTTGAGAACCCATAGTATCCAACGTAGACTGCAGCTTGTTGCTCGTTTCCGTCTGCGATGTCGAAACAAGTTGGCGAAGCTGGTCAATGAAATCGGTGGAAGTCGCGTTGATTGACTCTTGGCGAGCCTCCATCTTTTCGATAGCTTCTGCCATCCTTTCCGCCATTGTGTCAGTCGAGCGCCGACTGGAATCTTCAATATTCGAAACAAGTGTCTGGAGGGTCGTCACGGCGTCCTGCATGCTGCGCGCTGTTTGTTGGTTGAGGTCGCTAAGGCCGGAAATCTGCCCACCGAACAGGTCATTCAGGCGCTGGCTAAAGCTAGCCATCACATCCTGAAGCATTCGAGATGCATTTGAGCTTTGGTCACCGCTGGCCGCCTTGACCGTATCAGCGATTTCCTTCATCGGCCCCTCAAGGCTTTGTTTGATACTATCAGCTATGGTCGCACCCAACGCTTGATTGTCTTGTCTAGCAAGTTCAGATTGCTCCTGTGCGGTGCTTGCCAGCCTGTTGGCGAGTGCTTCCTGCTGCTCCTTAGCAGCCGAGATTTGCGATGCGGTCAACTCCCGCAGCAACTGGCTCATGTCCTTTACGAGTGCGTCTTTCAAAATTTTCGCTTGGCTAGCTGACTCTTCAGAAGCCTTCACCAGTCGTGACAGATACTCTTCACCTGCCCCTGATTCGAAATAAGCGTCGATTGACCGGACGATATCCTCAGTCTGTTCATACAGGGCTGCCAAAAGCAGTTTCTCGAGAAGAGTAACGAGCATTGCTGCAAAAATTGCTGCGGCGGAGATAAGAAACGCCTCACCGACAGAGTGCATCAGTGACTCGAGTCCTGCGCGAACAATGGCCGCATTTTCGCTGACCTTGAATGCTTCCAGCCCTGTTATAAGCCCACTAAACGTTCCGATGATGCCGATGCCAGTGAAAAGCCCTGGGACGTGCTTGAAGAACTCTGTCCTCAATCGACCATCGACGACCGCCTGGGTACTGAAATACACCTCGGCCGGAACCGTTGAACGGGAGGCCACTACTACCATCTGACCATCACGCTCTTCTTCTTGGTCATGTAGCGATTCGCGAAACTCAGTCCACAAATGTGCCAGCCGTTTGTCCACTGAAAATACAGCAGTAAATTCCGCGACTGCATCACCTTTGCCGAAGCCAGCAGCCCGCTTTTTAATCTTCCGGAGTCGATTCAGGTGCAACACACCAGGTATCAAGAAGACGGTGATGAACGCAATACTTAGGCCTACAATTAATGCCCCGGTGACCAGGACTGATGTGGGTGTAGTTACAACGATATCTTGAATGCTCACGTAGTGCCCCATTTCGCCTTGCACACCAGGAATGACTCTGGATTCAACCCAGCCTTAGTTTTGGCATCAAACTCGGCTAGCACAGCGGATTTCGTAGCTTCCAACACGCAATCGAGGCGCCGCAGGATGGTAAACGGCAAGATTACCTTACCATAGTCGGATTGCATGTAATCGCCGCGCAGGAGGTCAGCGACAGACCAAATGAAGGATGAGAGGGCTTGATGGTTCATTGAAACTTTGCAAGGTAAGGCTAAAGGAATGAGTAGCTGTCAAGACCGGCCGCTCACTGAATGTCGACAATTATACGTTGCTGAAGAGGAAAAATTCGCCATCTGTGGCCATCTTAAAATATTACATATATACCAACCAATGCCGACCAATTGTCACCGCGAGGCTCGACAGCATCAAGACATTTCCGAACTAGTCTGCCGGCGCATCGGTATAGTCTTCCACTCACGCCCAGTCGGCGTGGCGCTCCATTTGCTTGAGCACTTAAACTCAAGACTATGGTGAAGTGCATCCTCTCCCATCAACGCAAGCGTCTTCGCCTGATTTTCCGAGCTTGCTCCCTCTCTTTCGGTCCAGTAAATCCAGGTGTCGAAATACGGCCGATTACGATGCTCAGTGATGTCAGGTCGCAGCCTAATGACGTCTTCAGCGGGAACCTGTCGATGCCTTGCCACAGTCGGAATTGTCGAGTCCAGCCCTGCCAAGAATTCTTTGGGAATCAATTTATTTCCGCTGCTGCCGTCAGTCCGAAGAAGTTTCGCCAGAAGCTTGTAACCATCGTCGTCAATTCGATTTGGTATTTCAAAGGTCTCGGCATCAACCTTAAATTTTAAAAAAAGAGGAGAAAGCCCACGAGATGTTAGACACAGCAGAAATGGTTTTTGGTTTGCCACAAAAAGACAGTCAAACTCAGCATTGTTGACGCGATACGGGAACTGCTGCATATTCGCTCCGATACGTTGCATTGCGTTGTGAAGCTGTCGAAGATTTTCCATTTCCATATTGCTTGACTCCTTTTATATCAAGTTCAATTTCCGCTTAATCATGCAGCGAATGTCTTCGAGCTTCGGTAACGAAGCTGACTGTTCTTCACCTTTATTTAAAACCAAAACCTGCACGTTCCTTGTAGCATAAACTCGACCATTCACACGTATAACGCTGCTTATCTGGTGGAGACCCACGCGCTGCATGACCATTTTTTTCGTAGTCGCTCGAACGCCAATTTCACGTTCACCCAACACAGCGGCACCAGAGATTCCAACGTCGGCATACCGGACTAACCACTCCACCGTGGCATGGTCAGGGAGCTCACTTGGTCTGGCGATAGCAAGATGAAGCGCGCTACCGATAGAAACGCTGGGTATAGAATTGCGATGACTGCGTGCAGCCTTTCGGCCGCTTGGGGTCATTATTTCGATGTCGATATCAGGCACCGGAAGAAGCGGGCTTATACTGCCCTCTTCCAAGAATTCAACGGAGGCAACGCTAGGTATCGGCATGAGAAAGGAAAACGCCTCGGACCATGCTAGAGCCGCGTTGATTTCGTCCATGGCCTGCTCAGCCCGCTCGACAGCGTCACGCAAACAGCGCAAGCGAATCATGAAGGCACTCCACGCATCCAAGGGAATGCGATTTAGGTTTTCCCGCTTGTCTATAGGGCAAGCGACAAGTGGACTCTCGCTGAGTCGACCGAACATCCTCTTTACCACTGCAATGAGCGCATCATCATCAGCCGGCACTCCCCAGTACTTCCAACGTACGGATTCAAACGCCTGCGCGACTAAGACCGTCAAAAAAATTGACGATGGCCTTGCAGCCGGTGCGTTCTGAAATACGATAGACACCCAAGCTTTCAGGTAGCGAACCAGTCGTCGGACTAATTCGCGGTTGTCTGCATCAAATGCCTGTTTGAACCAGAGATGGAACGCCTTGGCGTCGCTTTCTTCCCACTCTCCTGACAAGCACGCCAAGCGCCGCTTTCCCTTTCGAGGTTCAAAGTGGTAAACGGGCAGGTCGATATGAAAGCGGCTGGAATATATCGCTCTTGAGCAGCGTTCTTTTGGAGGCGCTTCAACCTTCAGGATATCCGTGCACGTCGCTTGATACGCCAAGACCTCACACTGCACCATTGCGCGGAGTTCGTGAGCGGTCTTTCCCATCGAGCTATCGCGCCACTCAAAATACACTCCGACGTCAACGTCGTACTCATCTTCAGCATGCACGGGACGAATGAGAGTCCCGTATTTGTAAGAGCCTTGCAACCAGGTGTGGACTGGAAGTCCGGACTTTTCTGTCAAAGTCACACGAAGATGCTTTGCCAAAGCATTCCACTGCATCTGTAAGAAATCCCGTTGCTCTCCAGTTGGCGTCACACGGCTTATTAGGCTTTGCCTGCCTGCCCCATTGAAAAGTGATGCCGCCTTCCCCATCATGCGCCCCTGAAAATTTCCAGCTTCGGTGAGTGTTTCAAAAATGGACTTAAGGGACCACCCAACATATCTGAGGCCGCCTTTTCTGCCAAGCCAAGCAAGGTCTTTTTCGCAACCAAAGTGGCCACGTCCAAACCTAAGTCATCGGCTTGTTCTTGGGATGGTTCATGGTCCAAGCGTAAATAGTTGGTTCCCAACCGATGACTCACTATTTGCTCAACGAACTGCTGCTGTGCTGATATCATTACCGATAAAAGCCGCTGCCCCTTCATCCAATCGGCGATACCAAAGTTTCGGCCGGCGGCATAAGAAACAGAGTAGCTTTTCGTTGTCGTACCAATGCTTAGCAGCCGAATACAATCCAAGGGCACACCGAGAAAGAACTCAGCTTCATGAATCGCCACCTGGTCCGGCGCGTTGGCAAACAGCCCCCCATCGGCAAATAGATTGTTACCAATCTCAGCTAACTCAAAGAACGTTGGTGCCGCAGCTGTGGCTAAGGCGATATCCACGGCCTTCATCTTCCAGTCACGATTCCATTCCTTCACGTGCCGGGTCTTAAAGACCTGAGGACGGCCTTTAGTCAAATTCACCGCTGGAATTGCGACTGGATGCAAGGCGTCTCCCAGCAAGGCATCCGCCGGAATCAAGTTTTCTATGGCTTCGCGTAACGGTTCTGTTGAATAACGAGGCTCACGTGCATATCTGAACAAATCCCAGTATTGTTTAAGTCGACCAGCACCTACTTTCGGACGCCGCGACGCCGGAAAAATCGCTTCGCCTTTCTCGCTAAAAACTTCGACAACTTTCCACATCGGCACCTCAAAGGCTACCGCCAACGCAATGATTCCACCTATGGAGGTTCCGCTCAACAAATCAAACCGACGCCCAATTGGCTCACCGATACTATCCTCCATTGCCTGTAGAGCTCTGGCGGTAAAAAGTCCACGGTAACCACCGCCAGTCAACGCAAGCGCTTGAAACGGATTCTCTTTGGTCCATGCCATGCAATTACCTCTATTTTTAACGTATCGACTCAAGAACCAAACGCTGGCCAGCGTCATTAATAAATTCAACATGCAGGCCCGCTCGTCCAACAATCACAGCTAACAATGGACGGCCATCATTTCGCTTAGCCGACAGTGTCCGCCACTCCACCAAATCCACCGATGAGGGTTGCGGGAGTTCCTCAGGATGGGTATGCCATTCGCCCAAATACCGAACTGTGCCGCCGCTGCACCGCCATCGCTCGTCCGCGATTTGCCTGTGCTGCCTGGCCTTGCGTATAAATAAAAACGGGAATCGCTCATCAAACCGCGACGGTACCGTCGCTTCAATGATTTCCAAATTCGAGCCTCTGACTCTCCCCAGCAAAATTCCGCCACTTTCCCGGCTACTTCCAATCAATTGGACATGACGGGCGAATACTTCAAGAACGCAGCGCTCCAGATGAACGAGCGTCCTACGGTCTGTAGTTCCCCAATCGCTTAACGAGAGCATGCTGGACAGTCCTTGAATTGTTCGAGACTACAGTCTGGTGTTGCAGCGTCATGCAGGGAGTTGAGCACTCGTGTTCTTAGTGCCGGCTCACAAATATCGTTCACCCAGTCCAGCACCATTTCGGCAGCGAGACTTGCGGCCTGAACAGATACATGCGCTGGAAATGGCACATACAGCCCTTCACAACCCTGGCCGGCCAGGACGACAGGAATACTCACCTGCACTGAACGATAGCGACCGTTCCTGTTATGCGTAGTGAGGCACCGAAAACAGGCTCCCAAATCGCCTTGCTTCAACAGCCCGCGTACTGCGATGCCAGCTCCTTCAATCCAGACATGAAGATTTGCCAAATTCCGCTGCGACGATTGTTGCGCAATCCAATGCCCCAACGCCTCCTCGCCGGTGGCGTCAATGAGCAAATCGACGTCGGATAAGTTAGCTTGCTGAACCTTGACAGGCAACGCGCGAATGTCTGCACCGGGCGCACCATATTGCAACTCGATGCGCAATGCCAATGCTTTCCTCATGAATATCGATGGAAATCCAAGCCGGTGACGTCCTATGTTTTTAGGGTACAGCGTGTCGGGGTCGACTAACGTCAGGCACCCTCCCTCCGTACCTACGCCAGCTTTCACAAGCATCTCAGCTAGATAACCGCCAATCGTCCCGCATCCAACTAATATAATTCGCTTTCCTGCCAACGTTCTCCGCCCTGGACTATTGCGTGTTGCCATGTAGCCGTCGTCTATCCGTACCATATGCAAAGGCCTGACTGCGCAGGAAAAAATCTCCGGCATGGTCGGCACCCATTTTTTTTCGGTGCCGATAATTTTCTGACGATTAAAATTTACACAAAACCCATACGTCATAAGCGGAGATTCAATTAGAAGCACTACAGCTTCAGCAGACGTACGCGCGGCCTCGGTGATGCGTTGTTGTAGCTTTTTACGACATCGCTGGTCGAGCAATCCCTGCCAGTTCAAAACATCACGGACATTGTGAGGCGGCCAATCGGCCAGACTCGGCCGAGGCTTGGCCAAAGTTTGTACACGATAGGTGCGTATCTGCGACCAATTCGCTTTCCAGCCTATACCCGTTAGCTTCGTCATGGTGCGAACGCGGTCATCAGTAACGACAACGTACATCGATTCCGCGATGGTTGCGACAAACGCATCTTGTCTGCCAAGATTTCGTTTACTGAGGTCGGATAAGCAGAAAGCATTCTCGCCGCCCCAGTATGCAAAAAACTCCTCCTCCAAGTCGTCCAGCATCTCGCCAGCAAGAATGGCGGCCAAGACCTCCTCGGCCCGCTTCAAGCAGGCTAGCGCCTGCCCGACCGGGTCAAATATATCTAGCACTACCGTTCCTTCTGCGATATAGCATAGGCCTCCTTGGCTTCCGATATGCGGAACAACTTCCCCCAAGGATTTCGGCACTTCGAGCAATCTTATTCTGGGCAACTCCATGAATCTCGTGTCAAACGAGAACTCACATTCATACGACTTGTCTTCCACCACTAAAGGTCCAGCGAGGACGACCCATTCGCCTACAACCTGGCGCACATAATAAAAGCCGTGCCGGCCTAATGCCGCGACTACATCGGCCACCTGGCTATTCAACTCGCTCATCTCAGCCCGCTTTGGTTCTACCAACAAGCGGAGATGCAGCGACTTGAGCTGGCGCAGCGGCAATAGTCGCAGCTACTGAGACGGTGAGAACGCGGCTAGGCTGATATGGGAAGCGGCTTCCCAACTTTTCAATCAGCCATGTGCACGCTAGCGACTCACTGCTCGCATTCACCGCGCCACGAACGAAGCGCTCGAATTCTTCAAAATGCGTCGCAGCATCTTCCACGCCTTCGGCACCGAGACGGTCTGTTAAGGATTCGTTTTCCTCAGCAGGATTTTTTACCCCGGCCCGAAGTGCAGCTGGAAGTTGAGCAAGTACATCAAGTAGGGCCAAGTCGTCGCGACCGGTTCGGCGTTCAAACAGAGGAGCCGCAACGGCCATCAACAAAATGGACGCTGGACCACCGCTTGTCCATTGCCAGTCACGAAACGCTTTCAAGTAACGCACAACGCGGCAAAATTGCTCGCCCCGCACCTTAACCTCTCCCAAGAACCAGTCCTTCACGGGGCGGGGGTCCGACTCCTTCCAGTCCTCCTCACGA
This sequence comes from Janthinobacterium sp. 67, assembly GCF_002797895.1. Lineage (NCBI taxonomy): Bacteria > Pseudomonadati > Pseudomonadota > Betaproteobacteria > Burkholderiales > Oxalobacteraceae > Janthinobacterium > Janthinobacterium sp. 67. The sequence continues at coordinate 2,277,082 of NZ_PGES01000001.1, forward strand.
TGCGCGAGTAGCACGCGATTGCTCGGCAGGCGGGTCCAAGCATCTTGTTCGGCCTGGCGCATCGCCTCCTCAACACTGTCAAATCCATAGGCATTCAGTGCCGCCTTGGTCAACGTCAAAAACTCATCATCGGGAATCGCATACAAAGGTATGTCGATATGCGCATCAGATGAAATTTCGATACGAATACAAGTAGACTTATTGGTGATAAGACGCCAACCACGCTCCTTCACCAGCGGGACCAAGGCCTCTTGAGCCGCCGCAAAAAACAATGAACTGGCCATGCTGGGCCGCGCCGTAAGAGAAACAAAACCCAGTGGGAGATAGCACCCGTCATCCACATCGGCCTGCTGTGTTGGCTTGGCTGGGGCATTAAGAGTCCCGTACGCCCAAGAGCCTTGAGTGAAAAAGCGCGGTCGCGGCACCTCGCCGTTGTATCCGCGCTCACGCAACACACGAGGAATGCCGTCGCGCAGACAGCTCCGCACTTCAGTCTTGGCAGCTGCGATAAATGCTTTCCGCGCGGGCGACAAGTTCAGATTGTCGAGGAAGGTGACGTCATCGCCTTCAGATTTATAAAATAACGGGCTAAGATTTAACATATTTGACCTATGCGAATGCTGAAAAAGTTATCGAAAACAAAATCAGCTAGTCGGTGGCCAAAACTAGAGTAGGCAGATAGCCCACGATTGCTTGTGTGAAACCAGCTGAGTGCGAATAAATACTATACGCGTAGTAATTATACGCATATTTTCTATACGAACGCTAGTAAACCGTGCCATAATTATTTTGCTTCTTAATTTGATACACTTATGACATCAGAAATCTCCGCTGCACAGCCGACTCAGACCACTTGGGGGCAAGGGCGAAGGCTTGAATTCCTCGACTTCAGGCTGCATTGGGACGGGCGTATCAATCGCAGCGCACTTACGGATTTTTTCAACATTTCTGTTCCCCAAGCCTCGCTGGATATTTCGAAATACCTAGAGTTGGCACCCGGAAATGCGGTCTATGACCGCAGTTCGAAGGTTTATCAAGCAACGGCGAACTTTCAGCCGTACTTCCCAAACAATGTGCCCGAGAGGTATCTCAACGAACTTCTGGCGATTGAGACCGACATCATCCGTCCTGAGCAAAGTTTTATAGGGTGGCGCCCACCGGTCGCCGCGGTACCCACCCCGGTCAGGTCCGTCCCAGATAGAACACTCATCGGACTTCTATCCGCCATCAGGGACAAGACTAAAGTCATAATTCGCTACCAGTCGATGACCACCACCGAGCCGTCAAGCCGCCTGATTTCGCCACATGCGATTGCGAATGACGGATTCCGCTGGCACGTGCGGGCCTACTGCGACCAACGCGAAAAATTTATTGATTTCGTCATTGCACGCATTCTGGAAATTTCGGTAACGGACGTCCCCGGGGCGGATAGCGCTAACGACCAAGGATGGAATCGTGTCGTGAAGTTGGTTCTATGTGCGAACCCGGCGTTAGCCGAAGGGCATAGGCGGGTCATTGAACTCGACTATGGAATGACTGACGGGGTAATCGAACTAAACTGTCGACAGGCGTTGCTCTACTACGCGCTCAAGCGACTCGGACTACACAAATTTGACAGCGATGTCGCTAGACCTGAGAAGCAACAAATCGCCTTGAAAAACTATGCTGAAGTGAAGAAATTTTTACCTCGGTCCGATGCTCCTCGATGAACGCAACGTCAGTGTTTTTATGTGAGGCATACGAACGAAATATATAAATCATATCGTTTATACTATTTGCATCTAAACCCTAGCCTCGCCCCACACAAGGCACGATTAGCTTTGTCTATAACAATTTTTATGAGCACCTACAAATGGCAATTCGCCCCTCGCTTCCGCCGCAACGCATTTGGCTGGAAATCAGACACACCAATCCAGCGCATCAAAGAGGCACTTGTTGAAATCAAGGCGGTAGCCAAGAAGGAACCATTGCTGGCCGCCGAGGGCGCCGTGCTGTTCCTGGAAAAGCTGGCGCCGGCCATTGAACAAGTCGATAGTTCCTCGGGTGGTATCGGCAGCACCGTAAACCTTGCCATCAAAACCCTCGTGCCCATCATCGCCAAGGTGGATGTCGCTCGCGCCGTGCGGGAGAGATGGCTGGAGCGCCTGTGGAATGCAATCCAGGAAGACTCGATGCCTTACCTGGAATACCTGGGCGAATTCTGGGGCGAGCTGTGTGCGGCACCGGAAATTGCTTCCAAATGGGCCGACGACCTGGCACCAACTGTGACGACGATGTGGGACCATTGCGCGAGCACCGGGGAATATGGATACTTCAGGGGAACGACCGCATGCTTGAGCGCGCTATACGCGGCGGGTCGGCACGACGAACTGCTTGCATTGATTGCGAAGTCGGAGTACCGGCACAAGTCTTGGCATTACAGGGTATGGGGCGCAAAGGCGCTGGCCAAGATGGGAAAGCGCGACGAAGCGATTCAATATGCTCAGGAATCCAAAGGGCTGAATGAACCACTGATAGCGATAGCGGAGTTCTGCGAGGGTGTCTTGCTGGACGCAGGGTTTGTGGACGAGGCATACGCACGCTATGCGGTTGAGGCCACATACGCGACGACCAACCTGGCAACGTTCAAGGCCGTAGCAAAGAAGTACCCGGGCATACCAAAGGAGACCATCTTGCGTGACCTTGTTGCGAGCCAGCCAGGCCAAGAAGGCAAATGGTTTGCTGCTGCCAAGGATGCTGGTTTCTTCGAGTTAGCCATCGAACTGGCAAATAAGAGCCCGGCGGACCCTCGCACTCTAATCCGGGCAGCCAGAGATTTCGCGGTCAAGCAACCGGCCTTCGCCATGGCGGCCGGCATGACTGCCTTCACCGGCATCATGCGCGGATATGGCTACGACATCACTGGCATCGACGTGCTGGACGCGTACGCCGCCGTAATGCTGGCGGCCGGGGCTATGGGTGTGGATGAGGCCACCGTCAAGGAAAATGTACGAGCGGCTATTACGGCGAGCGGTGTCGGCGGCATGTCCGTACAACGCGTTCTTGCTCACCAATTGGCGATGTAGCCAGATGCCGCAGCGACACGGTGGCGGATTCGCCGCTCCGCCAATGCCTCCAACAAGGAACTTTTTTGCAGCGCCGCTATGATTCGTACAGTACGAAGCATTATACGGTTTGTACGATACTTCGCCGCTTACTGTATAAACGATATGATTATTTATATCGTTTATATTGTTAATGAACACTCCGAACAATCGGTCTAGTCTTTGAAAAAATCAGCAATAGGGCACCGCACTAATACGTGAGCCTTGAACGTCATCTCCCCCCTCAGCCTTGACCACCTGTGGGCACACTCTTGACACGCGCCAAATCAACAGAGCGCCCAAGGCACGCCCCACCAAACAGGCAATAGGTAGAAACCTCGGAGCTATCCTGCACCTCCTTTGCCTTCTCGAAAAATCGATTACCTAGCTCTTTCCACTCATCACTTTCTGTCGAGGCTGCCAGAGCCTTCAGTAAGCGAACGACCTCATCAAATGCTTTCTGAGAGACATCAGGGAAAGCTAATTTCACGACCTCTACCAGCAAATCGACATTATATTGTTGATGCATCGCAATTACTCCATTAAGCAATTATAGTGCAACAACTATAACAAACAATGTTATGCACTACACAATTAAAATTGAAGACGATACTTTCTGCCTCATGCATTGATGACCGTCCTTACAGCGCAAGTTCCGCCGAATAGCGGGGGCGCTACCAGTTCAACCAACATCAACGTGCTTCTATGGCTATAACATTACAAGGGACGGCGTGCTGGGCGCTCCGTGCTTACCCAGCTGCAATAGCGCGACCAGCGCCATAGATGAATCCAGCGACGGTCAAGCGCGCTGGGTAGTTGAGCGCAGCCCCGAAGGCAAAATTTTATCGAAAAAAAACCCGCCAACTTGAGGGCGGGTTGAATCCAATTCTTGGAGGAGTTGGAGGAGACAGGTTAATTATGCTGCATTGCGACATATTTTGCCAATCATCATTTGTAATGAGACCCATCACGGATGGGAATGATACTCGAGGCTGGCGTGAATATGTTTGAGTGCCCTCAAGACCTAGCGCCGGCATCCGACTCGAAATCAGATAAAACAGCTGTGGCCCTACCATTACAGACTAAGGGCGAGCGCTCCCCGAGTTCGCGGAGCGCGCCCGTAGCGCCTCATACAACTGCGCAGGCCCCAGCAGCGTATCCTTCAACCCGTCACGTACACGCTGCGAATCAAGCGCTTGCGTACTCATACTGGTATGGGCGTCAAGCGCATCCATGATGGCATTGAGCAGCGCATTCGACAGGTCCGGCGAGTTAGCGAACTGCTCTTTGCTGTTATTGGCCGCCTGCTGAATCAAGGTCTCGTTCTCAAGTAGCTTACCCTTAATCACGCCATTCACGTAGACGAGCTGGTCATTGTCGGACAGCTCGCCCTCGAACAAACCGTTTACCTTTTCAATGATTTCGTTTAGATAGCTCTTCTCCTTGTCTTGGGCCGAGCCGCTGCCGGCCCCATCCATGGGAGGTAGTTTGGGCGTCTCACCTTGCCCCAGGGTAAGCGCCTGTTTACCAATATTCTTCAAGGTGTGGTGGGTCAGAGTCACCTTGGATAGGTCGACAGTGTCGCGTTCCCGACCAAACGTCAGTAATGGCAACAACAGCTTGTAAAACAAGAAGCGCTTTTCGATGTCCGTGTTACCGTAGTCGAAAATCTGAGACAGGAAGGAATACAAGCGGACGAACGCGCCCATGTCATTCTTGAACAAGAGCAGCGCCGCCATGCCATCCTTGGCCGCCTGCACGCTCTTCTCATCGTTCTGCGCCTCGGCCGCCACCTTGTTCGCCAGCGCCGCCGTGAATCGCTTCAACAGTCGGTCAGCAACCGGAGAAATCGCCGCAAATAATTGACTCTGGGTGCCTTTTGGGTCCGTCGTAACCCTGGCGACGCGGTCCACTTCGAAGTCGTCATAGTGACCGGCACTATCAAGCTTTGCGCGCAAGTCATACACCATGTGTGGGTCAGTAGTGGCCTCAAGTTCGGCCGTTTCGTAGTAGGTCTTAAAGGCTGCCAGCACTTCCGCCGCGTCGTTCACGAAGTCGAGAATGTAAGTCGTATCCTTACCTGGGGCGGCGCGATTCAAGCGAGACAGCGTCTGCACCGCCTGGATACCGCCTAGTTTCTTGTCTACATACATGCCGCACAACAGCGGCTGGTCGAAGCCGGTCTGGAACTTATTGGCCACCAACAGAAAATGGTAATTCTGCTCGCTGAAAGCATCTCGGATATCACGTCCCTTCAGACCGGGATTAAGGTCCTTGCTATTCTCGTTTACTGGTTCGGGGAAGCTAGCTGGGTCATCAACCTCACCGGAAAAGGCCACAAGAACGCCTAGCGGATAGCCCTGCTTCTGGATATATCCAGCAATCTCTTTCTGCCAACGGACCGCCTCCTTTCGGCTGCTGACAACTATCATCGCTTTGGCACGCCCTTGCAGAAGCGGCTGTACATTCTCACGGAAGTGCTCGACGACGACCTTGACTTTCTGAGCGATGTTATACGGATGCAGTCTGACCCACTGCATGATGCCCTTCATTGCCTCGCTCTTTTCAACTTCTTTTTCGTCGTATTCCTTACCATCGTTGGCGAGCTTGAACGCGAGCTTGTAGGTCGTGTAGTTCTTCAGTACATCGAGGATGAAGCCCTCTTCGATTGCCTGACGCATCGAGTAGACGTGGAATGGCTGCGGCAGACCATCGACGCCCGTTCGGCCAAACAACTCCATGGTTTTCGATTTTGGAGTTGCCGTGAAAGCGACATAGGTCAATCCATCTGCACCGGTCCGCGCAGCCATCTGCGCGGCGAGCAAATCCTCAGTACCGATTTCTCCGCCATCCTGCAACTCGGCCAGCTCTTCGGCCGACAGCAATTGTTTCAATTTTGAAGCAGCCTCCCCAGTTTGTGAACTATGGGCCTCATCAGCGATGACGGCGAAAGTCTTGCCCTCTGTGCTGGATAGCTCCTGCGCCGCCTTCAAAGCGAATGGGAAGGTTTGTATCGTACAGACGATAATCTTCTTGCCGTTCTTCAGCGCCTGCGACAACTGGGCACTCTTGCTACCGTTCTCGTTGGTGATGCTCTCGACGACGCCGGTAGTGCGTTCGAAATCAAAGATAGCCTCTTTCAATTGCGAGTCCAACACAGTACGGTCAGAAACCACCAGCACGCTGTCGAATATTTTCTTATTATCTGTACCGTGTAGGTCAGCTAAGAAGTGGGCAGTCCAAGCAATCGAATTCGTCTTCCCCGACCCAGCCGAGTGCTGAATCAGGTATCGCTCACCTGCACCGTTAGCCAGAACGTCCGCCACCAATTTTCGCGTTGCATCGAGTTGATGGTAGCGCGGGAAAATCACACTGGTCAGCTGCTTCTTGTCGTTGCGCTTCCCTATTAGGTAGCGGCCCAAGATTTCCAGCCAGCTGTCTCGAGAAAAGACGTCCTCCCAAAGGTAGGACGTTGCGTAGCCATCGGGGTTCGGCGGATTACCAGCTGCTCCATGATTACCCTTATTAAAGGGCAAGAACCGAGTAGCAGCGCCGGCTAGGCGAGTCGTCATCTGCACTTCTAGCTGGCTAACGGCGAAGTGAACCAGTGCACCACCCGGGAAAGACAGCAGGGGCTCAACCATGCCACCCTTGGGTGCCGGGTCGCGGTCATAGCGATACTGGTCAACAGCGTCGTCTACGCTCTGCGTGAAGTCGGATTTCAGCTCCAACGTTGCCACCGCAATGCCGTTCACGAACAGCACCAAGTCGATGGACTCTTGTCCCTTGTTGAGAGAGTGATGCACCTGGCGAACCACACGCAACCTGTTCGCAGCATAGTGCTGCTGGATGACAGGATTGATGGAAAGTGCCGGTTTGAACTGCACTAAGAACAATGGCTTCGCCAGGCCCAGCATTTCAACACCACGGCGTAGGACATCCAGAGTGCCACGTTCGTTAAGGCTCTTACGTACGCGCTCCGCCAAATTCTTGGAAGTCGCAGCTCCATGAGCTTTGTTCAGGCGCTGTAAGCTGTCTGGTTGGGTGGCTTCGAGCCACGCCAATAGGTCCGGCATGTAGAGTGCATTCTGACGGTCGTAGTTGGCGGCATCGCCTTCTGCGAACAGCCAGCCGGTGGCCAATAGGTGTTCGCCGATAGCGGTTTCAAAGTACAGTTCCTTGTGCAGTGCAGACATTAGGCGGCTTTCTGTATTGTTGTTTTCTCAAGCCGACCAACATCACGGACGTCGATTTTACCTGTCACAGCAGCCGAAATGAGAGCATTCCGACGCTCCTTCAGCAGCGCGATGCCACGCGTTGCCTCCATCGATAAAAGTTCAAGACGGCTAATTTCCGTTTTCAAGAATCGGACTATTGCAAGTTGTTCCTCAACTTGAGGAAATGGAAAACGATATCGCCGTAGCTTTTCAGCTGGCAAATGCTCGATAGTAGTTTCATTTCCACCGGCCACAAATACCCCTTGGTTAGCGGCCCAATACATCAGAAAATATGCAAATTCAGTCGTATCCTCAGAAGGTCGTATTGCTCGCAATCTATGTAGCGCCTTTTGGTAATAACACTCTTGATGCTCTGAGCCATACCAAATTGCCGAACGGCCGGGATAACTCCCCCCTTCATTTACTAAGAGGTCGCCAGACACGAGTCTAAATTTACTTCTATCTGCCTCGTTGAAGTCCATTTGCGGAAGATTAGCCAAGTTTATATCGCCCCACTGGACATCAAATACCCGAAGATAGGGGCGTAAGTTTTGGCCGGTTGCCTTAGCGTTATCAAGCATCTTCCCAAGTTGAACGTTATAACGATACCCCAGTGGCGATACCGTCCAAGGTTCCGGCACCTGCCCCAACCACTCCACACCAGAGTCCTTCATCGGCGCATCTGGATTCAATCCCTTGGTCACAGCACGGGAGATGGTTGTTTGGAGCTTTTCAGCCAGCAACGTGATGAGCTTCTCCTGCGCTGAAATCAGGGCATCAATCTTGACAGTCTCTTTATCAAGAAAAGTAGCAATCGCGACTTGTTCTTCGATATCGTTCGGAATAGCCATTGTAATATTGCGCATTTCCGAGTAATTCGTACTCCAGAGGTCTGCAACAATTCCTTTTCCGTAGCGATAAAATTCCTCTTGGAACGCTTCACTTCGTAGAAGATGATGAATAAATGCACCGACTACATCAGGGCCTGTGCGAAGCACGGTGCTAATTAAAGATACCGAACCATCAAGCGGGGCAAGTCCAGATGAGCCCTTGCGGTCCGACCGGCTATTAATAACAAAATCTCCCTTGCAGACCTTTTTCCTATTTTCGCCATCATCAGTCTTTGCCGCTGTTTCTAACTGAGGAACAATACCGTTTTTAGTAACCGATAAAGGTTGAAAATCTCTGTCACTCACTTTCTCGCGGCGCTCTTCGAAAAAGAACCCAAGCCTCCGGATTCGCCAATGCTCAGGGGCATCGCCAATCCATTCAACGCCACTGCTTTGGTAACTAGGGTAACGTGGCAAGCTCATTCCGCCAACTCCTCAAGCATTTTCATGATTGTGGCCGTTACTCCTTTGAGTTCCTCGTCAATGGTATGCAAGTCACGAGGCGGCTCGAACACGTAGAAATACCGATTGAACGGAATTTCATAGCCAACCTTCGACTTGTCGTGGTCTATCCAAGCATCCGGAGCATGCGGCAATATCTCCCGCTCAAAGTAGGACTGAACTTCATCGGTCAGTGGCACGTTTTCAGTGTCGCGTAATGAGCTGTCAGATTGCTGGAGGCCCTTCTGTTTTCCCTTGAGGCCAACTACAACGTTACCGTCATTGTCACGCAGCGGGCGTTCAACCGTGATAGTGGTGTAACCGAATTCGTGGTTCTTGAACACGCGGGATATTGGTGCGACCTTCACCTTGCCGCCCGCAGGCGCATCTGGCGCTTTGTCACCCGGCGCCAATAGTTTCCGCTCAACCTCTTTACCCTTGACATCAACCACCGTGGCCAGGTCACCTTCGCTGAAGTCGCCGAACAAGCGCGTGATGTCAGCGATATGCTCGTCCGATAGCTCTTTCCGCTTGCTACCTAAGTTCTTGTGCATTTTCTTCCAGAAACTACTGGCATCAATGAGTTGCACCCAGCCCTTGCGGTCATCCGGCTTCTTGTTCGACAAAATCCAAATGTATGTCGAGATACCTGTGTTATAAAACATGTCGGAGGGCAGGCCAATGATGGCCTCGACCAGGTCGTTCTCTAGCACATAGCGACGAATCTCACTCTCACCTGAACCAGCTCCGCCGGTAAACAGCGGCGAACCGTTCAGCACAATACCGATGCGGCTGCCGCCGTCCACCGCCGGACGCATTTTGGCGATGAGGTGCAGCAGGAACAGCATCGAGCCATCGGATACACGCGGCAGACCTGGGCCGAAGCGTCCATCGAATCCCTTCTCAGCAGCCTCTTTGCGCACTTCCTTCTCGACCTTCTTCCACTCGACGCCGAATGGAGGATTAGACAACATATAGTCAAACTTTTTGCCACCGTGTCCGTCCTCGGACAGCGTATTGCCCACAACGATGTTGCCTACGTCCTGCCCTTTGATAAGCATGTCTGCTTTGCAGATGGCGTAGGACTCGTCGTTCAATTCCTGGCCAAACATGGTCAGGCGAGCGTCGGGATTGTGCTCCGACAGATATTCACCCGCTACGGACAACATGCCACCCGTACCGGCAGTCGGGTCGTAGATAGTTCGCACGACAGCGTTGCCTGGTGTGAGGACATCGTCATCCTCAATGAACAACAAGTTCACCATCAAGCGGATAACTTCGCGCGGCGTGAAGTGCTCCCCGGCAGTTTCATTTGAAATCTCTGCAAATTTACGAATCAGTTCCTCAAAGACCAAGCCCATGTCAGCGTTGTCAACGACATTCGGATGCAAATCGATATTGGCGAACTTCTCGACAACCAAGTACAGAAGGCCGGCCTTGCCCAGACGCTCAATTTGAGTGTAGAAGTCAAATCGCTCGAAGATGTCCCGCGCAGCTGGCGAGAACGCCTGAATGTAGGCATAAAGGTTCTGCCGGATGTGGTCTTGGTCGCCCAGCAGCGTTATCAGGTCAAGTGACGACGTGTTGTAAAACGACTGCCCTGCCTTACGCACCAAGAATGGCTCTGGATTCAGCCCTGCCTTGGTCTTGGCATCAAACTCTGCAAGCACTGATGGCTTCGTGGCCTCCAGTACGCAGTCAAGGCGACGCAGAATGGTGAAGGGTAAAATAACCTTGCCGTAGTCGGACTGCTTGTAATCTCCACGCAAAAGGTCCGCGACGGACCAGATGAAGGATGAGAGGGCTTGATGATTCATTTAAATTTCTATCGCTACGCCAAACTAACTGGCATTAATTTTATAAAAATATTACTTAAGGGCATAAACCAATATCCCCAAGTAAATTATATTATGGCAATTGCACTCTGCACATCATATAAAGTCTGGTGATGAGACTTTAACCTATGGTCTAACAAAGCTTGAAATATATCAGGACACGTTTCAACTGTTGGAACTATTTTTCCATTATTATCGTATTCCAATCGCAACCCATAAGCCACATAGTTCATCTTCAAACTAACCAAAAAGTCTGGATTTTTGTAATGTCCTTTTTGTTTTATTGCCGACATACGGCGTAATTGCATTGCGTTATTTCCGACATACTCCGTTATTGGTTCAAACCCGGAGAAAATGGCACTAAATTCCGGCTCATCGCGCAGAGATGAAAAATCATCAACGTGCCCCTGCTTATAGCTCAATATGGATTCGAATGCTGACTTATTTTCCGCAAAAATAGTTCCTTCAATTACAAAAAAATCGAAATTCTTAGAAATATTAAACTTTGGCTCAACCTCCAAGGATAACATCTCATCCTTATAAGTAGCAAAAAGGAAGCCCCCTGATTTTTTTGCACTCCAAGAGCCATCGCACTTTCTAAAACAGTAAACAGCACCGTTGTCGTTAATTATTTTTACAACATAAAAAAAAGCATTTTGAAGCTCTTTTGTCTTTTTTGCTTTTTTGACATCCAACTCATCCGATATACTATCAATAATAGAATCTGCATGCGTCTCGAGCGACTCTAACCTAAGTACACTGGCCTCGTTGTTTTGCTCCAAAATGCTGTAATCGAATACTTCTTCGATACGATTTCTTGCGGCATTAAATGCTGCCATCAATGCATCTCCGAGAGCGGCATCACTAGGAATCCAGCGCCCGGTAAAAACTGGTGTAGGAGGCTCACCAGGAGCGGTTGATTTCTTAAATACCCAGATTACTGCCCGAGCACCTTCTATTGAAAATTTCTTTAATAGAGCCAAATCTGCAACCATCACGCCCTCTTTTTCTTAGCAACAAAAACATCTTGAAATGAAAATATCTCATAACGAGATTTTGGAATAATTTCATTTCGACACATTGCACGACGTTGGTAGTCAGTGTCGCCCGTAGGATAAGTAAATTTAATTTCGAAAAGTCGCCATCCAAACACTGCAAGCAAAGGATTTAAAAGAATATTTCCTGAACGATATGTTATTAAAAACATCCAAATTAAGAATAAAAATGCACCGCAAATTTTCAAAACACTCGAATAATCAAAACTCATAAATGAAACAATGTACGGAAATACATAACTCATTAAGTCCGCAGGAATGTGTTTTGATTCCTTTATATCGATATCATGAGTCGATTGCACATTTTTCAATGAAAGTAAAAAAATGGAAAGACAGACGAAAGAGACTATCAATACCGAACTGGCAATCTTCGGATGCAACAAAGGAACTGCGCAGTCATTCAAAAAGCCAGTAACCGACCGGCAGACAGGATGCTTCAACAGTTCAGCATCAATGTCTTGCACAAACAAGATTAGCGCAAGCGGAAAATATGACCCGAAAAACATTAACGCTGCAACGAGGACGCGAAGTTCCATAGGATTCTAGCCCAAAAAAGTGTTTCCTAACAAAAATAGCAACAACGAATTCAGCCATACTATTGATATACCATGAAACGCGCCTACTGGCATCCAACCTAGGGCCGGTGCAACGGCTTAGAAGTGTTCAGTTTGACCAATATATTTTTAGCGAGAATCTGCATTCTACTGTATTTTCATACAGCAAATACATGAAAATATAGCCACACAACGCCGAAGTTAGCGGACGAACACCACACAGTCAACAAGTGATATCCTTGACTCCGCTGAATTTTATCGAAGAAACGTATGCACCAGTACCTTATCGACACAAAATTTGCCACTACCGGCTTGATTACTCTTATCACTCATGATGCAAAAGAACTCAACAAACTTGTTGCGGAGCTAGAATCTGCAGTGGCTAAAAAAACTTATATGGCCTCAACATTTTCACAGCACGAATCCGGATTCCAAGCAAATTATTGGCATTCCTGGGCATGTGAGGCCCACCAAGAGCATTTGACCATTCAACAAGAAATCACATTCTTAGAAAAGAAAATAATCGATAAACGTGGTTCACTAGATGCACTTTCCAGCGCTCTGCTACAAATAGCGAAACAAGGAATTTCATCGGTAATTGGCTCCCCATCCAAGTGCCCGCCCGGACGCTCGATACACGGCACAACTTTGCAGCAAGTGATTTGGGCGGGCCGCAATCAATCGCAGCACTATGAAGAAATCAAAAAAATTGACAATAATACGGCTGGTGTTTTTGAACAGTTGAATATTTATAGAACGGCGGGTCAATCCCTCGACCCAAAAGCCAAAAGAAACCTAGCTCTCAACATCATAGAATTGCTAAATTGGCACTGCCAGAATCAATACGAGCAAGACATGATAAGTCTCATTGGCTAATGGATTTTTTGAGCTAGCCATCGAACTGGCAAACCGGAGCCCGGCGGCCCTTCGCACTCTAATCCGGGCGGCCAGAGATTCCGCGGTCAAGTATCCAGACTTTGCCATGGCGGCCGGTATGACTGCCCTGACGAGCATCATGCGCGAATATGGCTATGACATCACTGGCATCAACGTGCTGGATGCGTGCGCCGCCGTAATGCTGGCGGCCAGCGCTATGAGAGGGATGAGGCCTCAGTCAAAGAAAATGTACGAGCGGTTATTACGGCGAGCGGTGTCGCGGCGTGTTCGTGCAACGCATTCTTGCTCACCAATTGGCGCTGTACACAGATGCCACAGCGATGCGGTGGTGAGTTCGCCGCTCTGCCAATGCCTCCAACAAGGAACTTCTTGCAGCCACCGCTATAATTCGTACGGTAGGTACACACTATACGGTTTGTACGATACATCTCCGCATACGATACAAACAATATAATTATTTATATCGTTTATATCATTAACAAATACTCCGAACAATCGGTCGACGCCATGAGCATGGATGCCCCCACGGTCAAGCACTGTAGGTCATTGGCGCTGACCCAGAAGCTGAATTTTTGGCTAAAAAAAACCCGCCAATTGAGGGCGGGCTGAATCCAATTCTTGGAGGAGTTGGAGGAGACAGGTCAATTATGCTGTACTGCGCCATACCTCTCCAATCATCAATTGTGCTGAGATGTATCACAGGTAGGAATGAGACTCGAGGCTGGCGTGAATATATTTGAGTGCGCTCAGGACCTAGCGCCGCCAAACGCCGGCACCGCATTGGGTATGAGTTGGCCACCAAAATTCTCCATTGTGTCGTGGAGAGCCCTACCCAACAACCCCAGCGCAACGAACATGTCCGTCGAGCGCCGAGATGTCCAACACAGTCGCCTGAAGTTACCCACAGCTGACGTGGACATGCCTGAGGATAACTGCCGCAAAAACTCCGCAAAGCCATTGCCTCTAGGGTTTCCACAACAACCTGATGCCAGTCTATTGGCCACTAAGCCTCTGGCAATTCAACCGTCTGTCTGCAGAGCCTCGATGAAGATTTGCCGACCGCTCTTTCCCTTGTACTTACGCATGGGAGTGTGCCACCAACGAGTAGCCGGATGCGGGGTAAAAGCGAAGCGGACATGCTGGTGCCCTTGAACTGACTCTTGTGCAACTCGCCATGCCAAGACGCTACAGAAAATGACAATCTGCGGATTAAGAATTTCTAGGACAGCGTTCAACACCGCCGAACTGCGGCTCTTATCAAGCGCGGAAACCACAATAGACTTCCCGGAAACCTGTGCAGGTCGCTGGAAGTAGTTCATGAAGGCCATGCTGTGAAATGGCGAGACTAACGTCGATGCGCCAACGCCGGCATCTACAGCAGCGGCTTCAATGTTGCGATATATGGTCTTCGACTTCTCCCTCCACTTGTTTACTAGGCCGTTGGCGATGATTCCGCGCGTGACAATCCCAGCCTTATCACGGTTTGTTTGATTTCTTATACCGGCATACCACGCGGCCGCGTCGTGATGAAAATCGATGCTTGGTTCCAAATAGTGGCTCTCCCCCAGCACAAGAATCCGAGGACTTTGGCTGTGAAAGGCATGGCCGACCCAGGGATACAACTCTGAGTACAGTTGAAAATGGCCAACGCCGGAAAACTGTTCGTCGTACATTGTGCTTGATGTCATTGCGGTCATCCGAATCAGAGAGGAAGTGCCGCCGAACTGGCTATTTGATTTAGAGAAATATGATTATCCTGCCAAGATTTTGAACGGCCAGCTAAGTGGCCCACGGCAAAGGTTCTTGCTCGTCTTGTGGTGGAGCTGTTTGACTGCGATACAAAGTTTCCCTACTCTTGCCATCTGAACATCCGATTTTCCGAAGTTCGAACAGTCCTGATTTTCTCAAGACTTGGCGCCATGTCTTGCATCCATATCTGCTCGGTACCTGGTCTCGATTTTCCTTCGAGATAAACTCTATCGCGGCGTCGAGGAAGGTCCAACCGCCTACCTGGCAAGCCGTCTCTGCCTTGTGCAAACATTCGACTATCGTGCTCCTCGCCCAGCACACTGAACCGTCAGGATTGATGCCGTGTACGAACATATCCTCGAACGACTTTGACTGCAAGAATGAAGACGCCAGCGCTTGGGTCTCGGCTAAGCTCCTGGCCCAGTCCTTCAGGCGTTCAAAATGCGCATCAATTTGCTCGTAGCAGGCATCGAGGTGGGTGGCAGCTGCGCAGCAGCCGTTTTCATCAAAGATGTCAAAACGTTCGAGGAAATGATGGATGAGGCCATTGCGCAGCGCAACTAGCTCGGCGAGACCATCCTTGCTTTGCGCGTAACGCTCAGGCGACATCGAGATATTGAAGCGCATGCTGGCCCAAGCGACATCAACAGATTGGATGCCGGAACTGGTGTCATCATCCGGTCTAGCCTCGACATCAGATAATGCCGCAGTTAAGTGGTTACCGGTGAACATGCCGACGAGAGTGCCCAAAGTCTTGGTACGCATGTCGGCGAGTTTTTGGTCCTGCGCGGCTTGGAATCGTTCTATCGGGCCTTTCACTGCCATGCCCGCGACCATTGTCTTCAACAACCGCTCGTACTGCTGCAGACGCAGCATGCAGCGTCCTAGCTTACGCTGGACTTCGTGCTGTAGCGCTTTCAAAACACCGTCGGCGTCAACTGTGAATTGAGATGCCTCTGGCTCTGTCGTCACTTCTTCCCGATGCTCTTGTAAGCGCCGAGCGCCGCACCGGCAGTGGCCCCGGTAACGGTGCTGATTATGGGAATTGGAATCATCGAGGCCAAGACACCACCTACCACTGCGCCAGCTGCTGCGTCTTGGACCAGCTTTGACTGAAGAGCGCTTTTGCCCAATTTGCCAATCTCTCCGGCTGCGGCACCTGCAACTTCTCTCACCTTAGTCGCAGCAATTTTCGCATCTTCGAAATCGACTTTACCGTCGCCATTCAAATCGCCGATAAGCACTCCCAGTGCGCTAAGCGTGTTTCCGGCAGCGCCGGTCACCACGCCGAGAGCTGTACCGGCGGACTTGGCGCCAGCTGAGGCTGAGTCACCGACGATACCAGCACCATGTTTAACGGCAGCGAATGACTTTGCCGCGTTTTCCGAAATGGAGTCACCTGCTTTATATGCAAAGTTCGACGTTGTCTGGGCGGCATCACCAACTGCTTCGCCGGCCGCTTTTCCGAATTCGAGCGCCGAGTGGCTAGCCCGTTCGACAGAATTTTTAGCGGCGCTGAGCGAGCTATCGACTGCCGACGATGCAGTATCGGCGACCGACGCGACGGCGTCCCCCATATTCTTTACCAACCCTGCGATTTTGCTTTTCATATTTCATACCCTGATAGAGAACGCATCTTATTTGCATACGTGGTGTTGCGAGTTTAAGCATAGAACGTGGAAATGTCCAATAAGCAATTTTTTCACTTTCTATTAATGAGCCTCAAGGCTCCGATATCTTCGCTCAATACTAATGTCCGACCGAACGTGGCCAACGGCGGGTCGATGATTGTAAAGTTCTCGGTCATTCCAAACCCAACTTCCCAACCGACAAAAAGTACCAGCTCGTTCCCAATCACATCCAAAGTGGCAACGTTCCTTAAAAGCAACAAAATCAGAGATGTCTTTTTTCAGCTCTTGAATTATACTGTATGCATATACAGTATTTTTCATAACACCCTAACCCTTCAACTCTAGCCAAGTGACCAAATACAATGCTGTGCCCACCCCTTATTCAAAGCGATTCAGCCCGCGCGCTTCTGCAACTGCCTCTGCAGGATGTGTGGCGTGCGAGCGAGCTCGCTCTATCCAGGTCAACGACCTGCACGACGGGCCATGCGGTTTTGGATGCGGAACTGCCGAACGGTGGATGGCCCAGGTCCGCCCTGGTGGAAGTGTTGCTGCAACAAGCCGGCATCGGCGAGATGCAGTTACTCAAACCCGCTCTCGCCGAGTTGGCGGCTACACAGCGCATTGCCTTGATTCAGCCGCCATATCTACCGCACGCCATGACATGCAAATCCTGGGGGCTTGTTGACCGCAATCTGCTTTGGCTTCGGCCGAGCAGTTCGGCCGATGCGCTCTGGTCAGCCGAACAAATCCTGAAAAATGGCTCGTGCGGGGCCGTCGTGCTTTGGCAGTCGAATGTCCGCGCGGAGTCCTTGAGACGGTTGAACCTGGCAGCCCAAAGCACAGACACCTGGCTGTGGCTGATGCGGCCGCTTTCCAGCAGTGTCGACTCGTCGCCATCACCGCTTCGAATCGCGCTTCGGCCGGCTCTAGGCGGTGTGTTGGTCGACATTATCAAACGTCGGGGGCCTCATTGTGAAAATCCCTTTTTTATACCGCTTGCGGACATGCCCGCTGGTCGTCAGCATCTGGATGTAGACCATGAAATTACTGTTAAGCGTGCACCTTCCACTACTGCCATTAGAAACGCTGCGGCCATCTTGGTCTGAGCCAGGTCCGTATGCAGTAATGCATCAGGAGCAGGTCACGGCAATATCCCCCGGTGCCGCGCACAGCGGCGTACGCTTGGGGATGCGCATTGGGGGCGTGTCGGCCATCGCACCTGGTACGGTGATACTTGAGCGCAGTCTTGAGAAGGAAGCCTTGGCGCTGGACGCCATCGCAATGGCTCTGTTGCAGTACACCCCAGAGGTGACGCTTCAAGACGATTTCTCTATCCTGATGGATGTGAGCGCCAGCCTGCGTTTATTCAAAGGGCCGCATGCCATCTGTAGTGCCATAGCTCGCAGTATCGCTGCGCTGGGTTTCACCGCGCGCCTTGGCGCAGCGCCTACCGCGCAAGGCGCGTGGCTGCTTGCGCGGAGTTTTCGCCGCAAAGGTACCGTGTTCCGCCGGCGCGCGCTGACTATGAAATCGCTGGAACGCTTGCTCGACAGACTGCCGTGCGGATTGCTTCCCGCCGCCGCGGCATACGACGAATGGCTGGCCGGCATTGGAGCCAAGAACCTCGGCGCATTGCAACGTCTGCCACGCACAGGCCTACTTCGACGCACTAGCAAGGACCTGCTTGCGGACCTCGACCGAGCGTATGGCCAGGCGCCGGAGATGTTCGAGTGGATTAAGGTCCCGTTGACGTTCTCCGAACGGGTTGAGACCTTCGACCGTATCGAACATGCTGATGCACTGTTGCATGGCGCGACGCGACTTATCCTCCAACTCGTGGGTTGGCTGACGTCACTCCAACAGGCGGTCCGTGTTTTCACCATTGTTTTGGAGCATGAGCGCGGGCGTGCGGCGATGCCTCCGACTGAACTCGAAATCGCGCTTGCGGAGCCAGCCTGGCACGAGGCCCACTTGGTGCGATTACTCAAGGAGCGCCTCAGCAAGGTTGAACTCATCGCGCCAGTTATCGCATTGCGGCTCGACGCCAAAAAAATCGAACCAATGCTTCCGCCTAACGAGTCCCTGTTCCCAGAGCCAGGTGGGTCGCCACAGGACTTCCATCGGCTGCTGGAGCTGCTTACGGCACGCCTCGGGGCTGAGAACGTGCTAACGCCGGCGGCAATGCAGGATTACCGGCCCGAGGTCTGCAACGAATGGGTGCCACTTACGGAAAAGTATCGCAAACTGGATGGCGATGAAGTCCTGGAAGGACGCCCGTTCTGGCTCCTGCCAAAACCGATTCCACTGTTGATGCGTGGCGAGCGGCCGTTCTACGGGAGCCCGTTGAAAATTATTCAAGGTCCGGAGCGTCTCGAGGCCGGATGGTGGAACGACCAAACGGCGGCACGCGACTATTTCATTGCGCAGGGCACCGACGCGTCCTGCTACTGGGTCTATCTCGAACGGACGAAGGAAGCCCGCTGGTATCTGCACGGCCTGTACGCCTGAGCCATGAGCGCATCCCACCTTCCATCGCCGGCTCCAGTACTGCCAGACTATGCCGAGCTTCAGGTTTTCAGCCACTACACGTTCCTGCGGGGAGCATCGGCTCCCGAGCAACTGGTCGCGCGCGCCGCAAAGCTAGGGTACGCCGCCATTGCAATTACAGACGAATGCACATTGGCCGGCGTCGTCAAGGCCCACATTGCCGCCAAGGAGCTCGGAATCCACCTTGTCATCGGCAGCCAGATGACTGTGACACCAGAGGATGGCAGTCCGCCCTTCGTTCTCATCATCCTGGCGACGAATAAAAATGGATACGGGAACCTCAGCGAATTGATTACCGTCGCACGAACTCGTTCAGAAAAAGGGACTTACCTGGTGCTGCCCCGCGACATTGCCATGCCGGTCGGGGACCTGGTTCATCTTCGATGTCTACCGGATTGCCAGTTCATTCTTGCACCGAAATATAACGCAAGCTACGAAGAAGTCGAACGGCAGGCTGCGTGGTTAATCCAGTGCGTTCCCGGTCGCGCCCGCATCGCGCTCACCTTGCACCACCGCGCCCAGGACGAAAAACATCGGCAACTGGTGTCCGGTATATCCGAGGAATTCGGGATGCCCGTCGTCGCAACCGGTGATGTCTGCATGCACGTCCGTTCCTACAAGCCGCTTCAGGACACGATGACCGCCATCCGCCATGGCGTTCCGGTCGCGCAATGCGGGTACCGGCTGGCGCCAAACGCTGAGCAACATCTGCGTTCCCGAGTACGCCTGGGTAACCTCTACTCGCGGGAAGCGCTCGACGAATCGGTCCGGGTCGCGCAGCTTTGTGAATTCTCACTCGATGAGCTGCGATATGAGTACCCGCAAGAATTGGTTCCCGACGGCGAAACGGCGACGTCGTACCTTCGCAAGGAGGCATACATTGGCGCGCACTGGCGCTTTCCGGCAGGTATCCCAGAGAACGTCCAGGCGCTACTGGAACGCGAACTGGGTATCATCGCCGAACTCCAGTACGAATCGTATTTTCTAACGGTATTCGATATCGTTCGGTTCGCCAGGTCGCAGCACATTCTCTGCCAGGGCCGTGGCTCGGCCGCAAACTCGGCTGTATGCTATTGCCTGGGCGTCACGGAAGTGGACCCGTCGCGCGGCACGCTATTGTTCGAAAGGTTCATTTCAAAGGAGAGAAATGAGCCGCCTGACATCGACATCGATTTCGAGCACCAACGCCGCGAAGAGGTCATTCAGTACATTTACAAGAAATATGGTCGGATGCGTGCCGCCCTTACCGCCGTGGTCATTTCGTATCGGCCGCGCAGCGTGCTACGCGATGTCGGAAAGGCCCTGGGCGTTGACCTCTCGGTCGTCGATAAGGTCGCGAAGGCCTCCCACGGTTGGGGTGGGAAATCGGACCTTCAAGAGCGCCTGGTCTCATGCGGCTTCGACCCAAACTCACCCATCGCTGAGAAGTGGGCGGAGCTGGCAGACAGGTTGATGCGTTTCCCGCGCCACCTCTCACAGCATCCGGGCGGGTTCGTCATCTCGCACACCAAGTTGTCCAGGCTGGTGCCTATCGAAAACGCTGCGATGGCGGAACGTAGCATTATCCAGTGGGACAAGGACGACATCGATGCCGTCGGTCTCCTCAAGGTCGATGTGCTCGCACTCGGAATGCTATCGTGCATTCGGCGCGCACTTGACCTTGTATCTGAGCAGCGTGGAGCGCGGTTCGAACTAGGTGACGTTCCGGCTGAGGACCCCGCGACATACGAGATGATTTGCCAAGCCGACACTGTAGGTGTATTCCAAATCGAGTCGCGCGCGCAGATGTCGATGCTGCCGCGGCTTCAGCCCCGCACGTTTTACGACCTCGTCATTGAGGTTGCCATCATTCGTCCCGGCCCTATTCAAGGCGGCATGATTCATCCCTTTCTACGGCGACGCCAGGGCATCGACCCGGTGTCGTATCCGAGCCCGGAAATCGAATCGGTCCTCGAACGCACTTTGGGAATTCCAATTTTCCAGGAACAGGTCATGCAAATCGCCATGGTTGCAGCAGGATTTTCTCCTGGTGAAGCTGACGCCTTGCGCAGAGCGATGGCGGCATGGAAGCGCAAAGGCGGTCTCGAGCAATTTGAAGACAAACTCATGCACGGCATGGCGGAACGTGGGTATAGCAGCGAGTTCGCGACATCAATCATCGGCCAAATCAGAGGGTTTGCCGAGTACGGTTTCCCCGAGTCTCATGCCGCCTCTTTTGCGCTCCTGGCGTATGCATCGAGTTGGCTGAAGTGCCATGAGCCAGCAGCGTTCCTGACCGCGCTGCTGAACAGTCAGCCGATGGGGTTCTACTCGCGTTCCTCCCTCGTACAGGATGCCTGCCGCCACGGTGTCGTGGTGCGCCCTGTCGACGTGTCCGTTAGCAACTGGGATGCACAGCTTGAATCCCTTGCAAAAGGCTCGCAGCCTGCTGTTCGCCTGGGCCTCAACAACATCAAAGGCCTCGAGCAAGAGGCGGCCTGGCGCATTGAGGAGGCACGCGCCATCCAGCAGTTCGAAACCACGGCCGACCTAGCATCACGGGCAAATCTGAATGCAGGCCACCTTAACGCGCTGGCGAGCGCCAATGCCTTGGAATCGCTGTCAGGCAATCGACGCCAAGCACTGTGGGAGGCTGTTGCCAGCGTGCCTGACAAAGGGCTCCTACGGTCCGCCACGGTCATTGAAGAGCCTGTCGAGATGGACGCGCCGAGTGAAGCCGAAAATATCGTGGCCGACTACAGGCACCTGGGACTGACACTGGGACGCCACCCGCTTGCACTCCTGCGCCCGCGAATCGCCGCCATGAAGTTTCTCCCGGCAGAAATTTTGAACCAATTCGACAATGGTCGATTGGCCCGCGGCTGCGGCATCGTCACGGTTCGCCAGCGACCGGAGACCGCCAAGGGGGTGGTATTCGTGACCATTGAAGATGAGTCCGGTACTGTGAACGTCATTTGCTGGCCCAACCTTGTCGAGCAGCAGCGTAGGGAGCTGATGGGTGCCAAGCTACTTGGCGTCTACGGTGTGTGGCAGTGCGAGCGCAACGTACGGCATCTGGTAGCAAAACGGCTTGTGGACCTGAGCCACATGCTCGGGGAGCTGGACACGAGGTCGCGGAATTTTCATTAACTTGGAGGGGCGGAAGAACCCATCACCTTAAGACGGCAATGGGCGACTAGCTGCTGCCGCTCCAAAGCAGACCTAGTGGTCATCGGTCATTGCGTCAGCTCACGCATTCGCAGGCGGATAGGCGGCGCTGGGCGCCTTCTAGGAACATCATCGCCCACACTTACAGTTTAGTAAGCGCAAGTTTGATTCCATCAGCCACAGTTACGCCGAATGGTATGCTCTGCAACGTAATCATAGCTTCTTCTTTCTCGTACCCTAAAGCTAACAGAGCATGCAGGATGTCTTCGCGAGTTTCATCGTAGGCCCTTCCCGTGGAAGTCTTTTGATGAGCAGACGGCGGATACTCAATCAAAGGAAGTATACGTTTTGCCACGTCATCTGTAGGAATCCTGTCGTAGATAGTGTCCAGGACCAGTTCATGCACTGCTTCCAGCCTGTTACGTACCGAAACGATGTAGCGAACATCAGCCCTTGCTATCTCTAAATCAATGCGTTTATACCGATGGATGATGCCGTTCCTACTAGACCTCGTTTTCACTTTGATGTACGCATCGGCGCGCAGCCCGAACCAATCCGCGTGTGCATATCCATTGCGAATTGTCGCGGCTAAGTTGAGGTCCTTTTCCAGCTCTACAACCTCACCGTCGGGCAATCGGGCTGCACCATGCGCAATCGCTTGGCCGTACAGATGAACCAAAGCGCGGGCTTTGGCTGTGTATCCCATTTCAGCTAGGAACACATCGAGCCGTTCGTCTTGGTCAGGGTCACGAAGAATCATCTCTCTTGAGAAGCTACCGATTAAGTCTTCCAAGGAGTTAAAACAGATGACAATCCAACCTATCTCTTCTGCAATTCCTGAAAGATATTCGTTTAGCTCCATTTCAGAAGCGACAGTTTCAGGGTGGTTATCATAGTCGGAATGAAAAATTTCCTTGTTCATGACACATTGACCTCGATAATTTTTTAGACAACATTAATGTAGAGCGAAAAGCACGTAGTACTATCCAGTTTTGCCTCTACCATCGGCCTCGCTACATGCAGAAAACACCCCTAAGCGGACGTTCAGGTTCTTAGGAAAAGCCAATAAGCAAAACGCTAAAGCGGAAGTTCATTCTTATTTTCCGGGTAACTCTAGAGCGGCATTCTCAATGCCGATGCTACTTTCCGACAATGCAACATAGGTCGCGTACTCTCTGCGAATCGACTAAAATTTCTGCACATAGCCATGTCATTTTTCTGGCAGAAACTGCGATACAGTGAAATATATATACCAAATGGTCAGGTACTTGGGCGCTCAACGAATTTTGCATGGAAAGCTTCGTAAGTGAACCGATTGTCAATCATCTCTTCTTCCCATTTTTTTAGAGGAAAGATTCGCCCAGTTAAAATGTCGGAACGAAAAAATTCATCCGTTTCTATTTCATGCAAGGCATAAGGAAAGTTCATGCGGAAAACTATCCCGAAGACAGAGAAATAATGAACTTCTAACCCTGCCGTTAACCTATCTTTCCAAGGTGCCATTAGGGTACGGTCCGTTAGAGGAAGGTCTAGAACCTTAAGAAAGCTCACACTAATAGCCAACTCCGGCGGTAGAGGCAAGCTTCCTGCTGATAGGGCCAATCTGAGACGTTCT
This sequence comes from Janthinobacterium sp. 67, assembly GCF_002797895.1. Taxonomy (NCBI): domain Bacteria; kingdom Pseudomonadati; phylum Pseudomonadota; class Betaproteobacteria; order Burkholderiales; family Oxalobacteraceae; genus Janthinobacterium; species Janthinobacterium sp. 67. The sequence continues at coordinate 2,300,743 of NZ_PGES01000001.1, forward strand.
TCGACCGTGCCTGGAAGCTTATAAAAGCCTAGTCGCGATGATATTGATGCTCTCCAAAATACCGAATATGCGAACGCAATCAATGCTGCTACCGCACCGGCCGGCACTACGTAAGTCGCAGCCCCTCGCTCTCGCCAAGCTACGCGACACGCCTCTATAGCCACGCCTTCGAATTTTGAAAATTCCTGTTCGCACGTAAAACATAGTAATAGGTCAGTAAAATCAGTTTGATTATTCCGCTTGAAGATTCCATTTCCGGACGCCAGCAGAACATTCCTTCCGTTTTGTTTAGTGTTTCGATGTGCTGAAGCGGGCAATATATGCGAATTTTGTAAAACTGCATTTTGCCCACAAAGGCGACAAGGCCCTGTAGTTTCAACACCCATCATTACGCTCCAAATAATTGCCTCATATATGACAAGAAATCTTCAATGGCGGCTTTTGGCCGATTGCGGACAATTGTACGTTATCCCAAGACTGACATGCTCAGTCTTCGCCGGCAGGAAAGGTGGGCACGCAAGTCTAAACGACAGCCACCACGTCGGCCAGAATGCCGGATAAAATCACCAATCTACATTCAACTCGGAGAACGCCATGTGCGTCAACTACGTGACTATTTCACGGCAACTGGCCTTTGACTTCTTCCGCACTTCCATGGAGGAAAGCGACGATTGGCGTGATGAGCTCTACCAGGACTATGTCGGCCCCATCATTGTTCATGACGACGCCGGTAACCGCAAAGGTCTCACCGGCACCTACGGGTTCATCCCCAAACGACACATGCCGCCTGGTCAGCGTCTCACGACAATGAACGCCCGTGCCGAAACCGTTGGCCAACTGAGGACCTACAAGTCCGCATGGGCCAAGTCTCAACTTTGCCTTGTCCCTATGGTCCGTTTCTTCGAACCAAACTGGGAGCAACCTGCGCACGTGCGCTGGTCCATTGGGATGGCCACCGGCGAGCCGTTTGCAGTCGCCGGCCTTTACAGGGAATGGGAAGAAGAGAATGGAAAGAAGTCGTTTTCTTTCACCCAGCTGACCATCAACGCCGACGACCACCGGCTCATGAAGCGCTTCCACCGTCAAGGCGAGGAAAAGCGCTCGCTGGTCATTGTCCCGAACGCCGACTACGACGATTGGCTTGGATGCAAGGACACCGAACGCGCGCGGACATACCTACAGCCCTACCCGGCCGAACTGATGGCAGGACAACTGGCACCAAAGGTAGCCGTGGCCTTGCAGAAAGAGCTATTTTGAGCTGACTGGAATAAGAGCAAACTGCAGTCACCGGCATCCAAACGGTTCCAACGCAGGGACAAGATTTCCGGCTACCGCACGCCTGTACGAATAGGACGATTCAAACGGATAGTACGATTTAAATCGGAAATATCGTTTGTATCATTTGCAACATTTCAATCAATACCATCGTTTGGGTCATCGGCGCCGGCCACATGCTCAACCGCTGCTTGCCGGCCGTTTCGTGATTATGACCTCACCAAGATTTCGTTTGTCAAAAAGCAGGAAAACGTCGGTGCAACCTGGAGGAATGTGTCGGCCTAGACCACGGCCATCTCGTCCACTGAAGTCCTAGATATTTTATTTTAAAAAAAGTTGCCACATGGAATTTATTCTGACATAATCAAAAATATTCATCCATTGATTAGCCGAGCCCCGGAGTACGCAATACTTCGCTAACTGAGCACCATAGCTCATTTCCCGGTTTTTCAATTATATAGCCTTGAACGCAAGAACTTCTACGGCTACTGGATGTTACTAGCCTTCAGCGCAAATCCTAGCGCCTCCATTATGACGGAAACACATCGGTTTCCGGCCAATCTAAATAATTATTGCGACTATACGCTATAGCCACGTCCACATTCAGGGCCACATAAATGGTGTTGAAAATGGCGAACTCTGGCACGACGCAAAAATAATCACATAATCGTAGGCCTATTGGAGAATCACTGTGACCATCAAAAAAAACAATGCACCAAACATCACCGCAGCTGAGCTGGCGGCGCTACTGACAATCTCAGATGAGTTTGAGAATGGACCTGTGGCGCTACTAACTGAGCTAGTACAGTTTGTCGCTGAAGAAGAGACTGAATCCGGTACTATCGAAGAAGCTCTTCATTATATCGCGACCGAAGGACTAGGTTGGGATGGGGGGCGCGACGGAAATATCGGCTTGAATGTACGAATATTCAGCGAGACCTCCGATACCACGTACTGTGAGTGGACAAGCAGTGGAGACTCGACCTGGACTAGGCTCAGGGATTTGGTCGACGCCATCAACAACAAAAACGAAGTTCCAGATTGGTTCGACGCAGATTGGTTCACAGTACAGATAAGGCCAGGAGTTTGGGTTACACGAGCAGCGCTCCGTAGCGACAACGACTAGGCCCCCCATCCTACGCCCCTTATTCGGGGCGTATTTGATATCGTTACCCTGAATATCGCGCGGCAGCGACATACGAACAAGCATTGTGGGCAAATGTTTAAGTGTACCTACACTTTGCAGGACATCAAAATTCATCCGTCCCAGCAATGCCAATATTGCCATATGGTAAAATTTCATTTGGTCAACATAGACCAAAAATAACTAACTGAGGTCATCATGAGCAACAAACAAATCACGAATGCAGTGCGCCTTGCAAACAGTCTTACCAAAGACATCTCCGGAAACTTGCTTTCAGGTCAAGAAATGCGCGTCGTCGAGTATCTGCAAATTTTGCGTTCTGTACTAGATGGCTTGGAAGAAAAGTTGGAAGCAGGCAGTGATTTCAAAGCCGAGCAAAATCTGGAAACAGTCATGGTGGCCGTAGATGCGAAGCTGAATAACATGACACCGATAGATAAAGACCGTGTTGGGCCGTCAATGGAAAAATGGGCGAAAAAAGGTATTACTTTGGCTATGCTGGTTGAACCACAGGCCTAAAAACCCAGTATTAATTTATTCCAAGAGCCCGCTCAGACCGAACTATGGTCTGGCGGGTTTCTTTTTTTTACAAGGTAGTACAAGCGCGGTGGGCCACCGTACAGGTAGAAGATGGCACCAAGCGCTAACGGCTGATAGTTTTGCCATGGACAAACGGTCGATACAACCCTGTTGACAGGCAAACAACAGCCTCGACAACACCCAAACACACCACACATGCGGACTCTAGGGCATTCCAGCACGCGTCCGGACGGGTTGAGTCCCCCTTCTTTGCCTCCAGCCCCCTATATAAAGACGTTGCTATACAAGAGGTACCAGAACAACTTCTGTCCGCCTAAATAAGCGTGCAGCCGGCACCTCTACGTGTAAAAAAACCCCTTTTGTGAGCAATGACAAAATGAACCACAACCTACAGGAAACCTCGAACGGCATCCGTATCTGCGTCTACAAATCAGACAGAACAAAATGGACGACGGTCTTCGCTAGCAAAGCGTACCTCGATAAAGTGCTGGTAATCTGCGGTAACGACATGAGTGCCGTCACGCACCAAGCCCGGTATGCTAGCCTCACTTGTGTGCAGAAAACTGGTGAGACTTGGACGCACGCAGTCCTGGGTGGAGCGCGTCGGCTGCTGGTTGCAGAAGCAAAGAAGCTAGCCGTGCGGCGTCGGCAAGCAGGGGCTGCAGTTGCTATCAAAAGTGAGGCGGAGGCACTTTACTGAGCTTGCAGCTGAAAATAACTCCGCCTAGGAGTTGGCTCTTGCTGAAACAGACGGGGAATGCTAAGCGCGGCAGCTAGGAATTTATCGTATTGCTCTGCCTTCGGCGTCATACATCGGCGTGTACGTAAAGCCGTATTCTTTGATACTGACAGGGTACGGGGTATTGGTTTCACCAAAACCACGGTGCTTGCCAATACGGGGTTGACGGTCCAGACAAGCTTCATAGTCCGGTGTTCCATACTTGCACAGGATGCGAACAACGATGTTGCCTTCGCCTTTGCTTGCAAAGTCTTTGTTTACCTGAAATGTATCTGTTTGACGTATCTCCACGAGGTCGTACATGTGCAGTTTCGGCAAGTGGTCAGGCACAACCGCCGAAGTAAGCCACATCCTGTCGCCAGTGGACGCAAACAATCCACTGAACTCAAAACGGGTGTTCACCCGAACAACCCGTAGATTGAATTCAGGGGTACCTTTTGCAATACCCTGAGCGTACAGCTGATTACGTGCGGGAGAGGTCATCGAGCCCGCCCACTGCTCGTCCCAAGCGACAGCGGCACCCAGATTCCTTCCTTTCATGTTGTCATCCAGGTTAATGCCGAACAGGCTGTTGGTGACAGTGATGGCAGGGCTTTGGCAACCAACAACTAAAAATAGCGATGAGAGCCAACCCGTCGCATTCAATACAGATTTTATTTTTTTCATCAAACGTCCTTGTTCCTGCTCTGTAAGCGTAAAGCCTGCGCCGTCTTGAGCCTGGCGTTGATTTGCTAGATGATGGCATCACACCGCTGGGAAGCGGCGTGTTGTTTAAGCCGAAGGGAGCTGCGCGGCGCAGTTCCAAGGCAGGAAGTCGTCGACCTGATTGACCGGATGATCGGCGATGTTGGTCAGCACATGGCGCAGCCAGGCCTCGGGGTCAACACCGTTGAGCTTGGCCGTGCCGATCAGCGAGTAGATCGCGGCAGCACGCTCGCCGCCGCTGTCGGCACCTGCGAACAGGTAATTGCGGCGGCCGATGGCGACACCGCGCAACGCCCGCTCGGCGGCCGAGTTGTCGATCTCAATGATGCCGTCGTCGCAGTAACGCAGTAACGCCGGCCATAGGTTCAGCGCGTACTGGATTGCCGCCGCCGTGTCCGACTTGCGCGACAGCTTTTCAAGCGTGGCGCGTAGCCAGCCATTAAGCTCGTCGAGCAATGGTCGTGATCGTTGCTGGCGCGCCAGTTGTCGTTCGTGCGGCGGCTTGCCGCGTATCTCGGCTTCGATCACATACAGTTCGGCGATGCGTCGTAGAGCCTCGGTCGTGATGGCAGATGACCTGGCCGCGTGCAGGTCGTAGAATTTTCGCCGTGCGTGCGCCCAGCATGCCGCCTCCTGGATGGTGCCGTCGACGTACAGCGCATTGAAGCCGGCATAGGCGTCAGCCTGCAGCACGCCGCTGAAGCTGGCCAGGTGGGTTTGCGGATGGATACCCTTGCGGTCCGGCGTGTAGGCGAACCAGACCGCTGCTGGCGTGGTGTCGCCCGACGCGCTATCGTCACGCACGTAGGTCCACAGCCGCGCTGTTTTCGTCTTGCCATTGCCGGGCGCCAGGACCGGAATCGGGGTGTCGTCGGCGTGCAGCTTGGCGCCAGCGAGCACATGGCGCCGGATCGCCTCGACCAGCGGGCGCAGCAGCGCGCTGGCCGCCCCGACCCAGTTCGCCAGCAGCGCACGTTCCAGTTCGACGCCTTCGCGGGCATAGATCACCGACTGCCGGTATAGCGGCAGATGGTCAGCGAACTTGGCCACCAGGATATGGGCCAGCAGCCCCGGTCCGGCAATGCCGCGCGCGATCGGCCGGCTTGGCGCCGGTGCCTGCACGATGGTGTCGCAGCACTTGCACGCCAGCTTCGGACGTACATGACGGATCACGCGGAAGCTGGCCGGCACGAACTCCAGTTGCTCGGCGACGTCCTCACCCAACTTGCGCAGCCCGCCACCGCAGGCCGGGCAAGCCTCGGCCTGCGGTTGATACACGCGCTCGTCGCGCGCCAGGTGCTCCGGCAGCGGTTTGCGCGCCGACTTGGTGCGCGGTGCCTTGTCTGCCGGCGGCCGCTCACGCTCGGCCTCACCCTCGGTCGCTTGCAGGTCTTCCAGTTGTAGTTCCAGCTGTTCGATCTGGTGGTCCAGCTTCTCGGATTTGCGACCGAACTGCATGCGACGCAGCTTGGCAATCATCAGCTTCAGATGCTCGATCTCGACCTCGGTCGTCGTCAGTTGCGCGCGCAGTCCTGACACCAGCTCGTCGTGCGCGGCGATGACGGTGTCGCGCTCACGCAGCGTCTGCTCGGCCGCCAGCAGCAATGCCTTGAGGGCATCGATGTCGTTGGGCAGATCGGCTGAATTGAGCATGGGCCAAGTTTACGCGAGGGCGCCGACGTTTACAAGCCCGACGATGGTTGCCAGGTGCGTACTGGCTGGCGCCAGTCGATGCCTTCGAGCAGCATCGACAGTTGGGCCTGCGTCAGCGTGACCGTGCCGCTGCTGGCCTGCGGCCAGATGAAACGGCCCCGCTCAAGCCGCTTGGCCAGCAGGCACAGGCCGTCGCCAGTCCACCACAGCAGTTTGATGATGTCGCCGCGCCGGCCACGAAATACAAACACATGGCCGTTGAATGGATCGGCCTGCAGCGTCGTCTCTATCTTGGCCGCCAGGCCGTTGAAGCCGCAGCGCATGTCGGTGATGCCAGCGACGATCCAGATCCGGGTGTGGGCCGGCAGGCCGATCATGGCAGCAGCCGCTGCAACACCAGGTGCAGCACGGCAGTGTCAACGGCGCCTTCCAGCCGCAGCCGCGCTTTGCCAACGGTCAGTTCGATGATGCCGCCGCACGCTGGTGCCTGCTCGGCCACGGGCTGTGCCATGACCGACGCCACCACCGTCACCGGCAGCAGTGTGCAGACATTATTGCCAGATTCCTGCTGGCCTTCTCCGAACAGTTTACGCCAAGCGAATACCTGATTGGCGTTGAGGTTGTGCTGGCGGGCGATGCGCGAAACGGATGCGTCAGGCAGCAGCGACTGGGCGACGACGGCCCGCTTGAATTCATCGGAGTGGCGCCGGTAGCTGCCACGTTTTGAGGGTCTTGCGACTGGTTGAATTATTGTGTCCATAATCGAGTTTGTGGACACAATCGATTTGTGTCTCAACCTCAAATCATGCTGGCAGGAGTAGTCAAGGTAAAGACGGCGCTGGCTTTACGCTTACCTGCTCTTGGCCTCGGGTTCCAGAAAAATAACGATTTCATGGAAAAATTCAGTGGCACCGACCGTGCAATTTTCTATCACTTTGATGAGTGCTCTTCAAACACCCTAAACGCTTTTTTTGCGTACTCTTTATGGTCATCAATTGGTTTTGTTAGCGATTCAATATTTGGAAATTTCGGGTTACATAAAATTTCAAAAAAATCCGCACTGTATGTACCTGGAATGAGAGGCAGAAAATCTGTTGGAACATTTGACACCGAAGTCGGCTTTCCATTCAAATCGTGAGTTACAACGCTCAATACTTGAATTGTACGCTTAGCGCAATTCGCCTCCCAACGCCCCTGCCGAGAGTAAAAGTCGCCCACGTTCACATAACGAGGATTTTCTATTTGTTGTATCGAGGCCCTAACAATTTTTTTATTTTTTTCAATATCCTTTTCAAAAATAAATATTGCCTTTTCTTTGCTGCTTAAGTGCAGCATGAAGCGGGCCGGTTCAGCATTTGCAATGCCAATCAGAGAAAATAAAGCCAAGCCTATCAGAGTTTTTTTCATGAGCAATATCCAATTGTATCGTTAAAACAACTCAACTCTACGAATTTAAATTCTGGCCAATTCTTATGATTTTCAATAGCGTAATTGGCAAATACGCCTTCCCTTGGACAGAGGGAGGCGTACCCAGAATTTCTGCACGCAGACCAGCTGGGCCAGAAGCCGTGCTTCAAACAGCCGCAACCTTAATTTTTTGCCACCAATTTTATTGCTGGCGTTCTATAGAGCGCCTTTGCAATTCGGCGCGCAAGATAGCAGCGATGCGCGTTTAGCCGCGACTGAGCTTGTCGACAGCCGGCAACGGCCCGAGTTCTGGTTGTCCTTCAACATGCACCGCTCGCGTACCAGCTGCGCTTTCGATGGTGCGCACGGTGTCAATAATCGTTTTGTTTACCCACGCTTCTGGTGTACCGATTAGTGCATCTGAGCCGCTTTGAAGCACGCCAGTCAGGCCCCCGCGTGTCTTGGAGAACACCGCGTACATGTCAAGGTTATAGCCTGACTGATAGCGATAGAGGCAACTGTACAGGGTCAGATTGCTCGAGCCCGAAATGTTTCTGACTGCTTTTGATGTCCAGACAGCACCGTCGCATTTAGCTACTTTTACTCCGACGCCGCCGTTTTGAGCCGCAGCGAGTTGCATCATTGCCCCCATGCCACCACCCATTGCACCCGCCATATCTACCAAGGTGAATTTTCCTGGCTCTGCGGGTACCGTGATGCCAAGCTGCAGCGGCGTCGAGCTCTGCACGCTGTTCGTGTTTTGAGCCAGACCATTTGCAGCAGCACGGGACACCGTGGCGACGTCGGCTTGAGTCTTGAAATCGAAAATGTGATAAATCTCGACTACCTCCTGGCGATTAGCTAGGCTTTGGTTCACTGTGTTGCAGCCGCTGAGCAGGACAACACCAGCAACGGCGGTCAGGATGATTTTTTTAGTCATTCTATTTCCATAGGATTCTGTCAATGGACGGCAGACGCGGGGCTCAAAAACAGGCGCTCTACCGCGTAAGTGACGTTAGTTTTAAAAAGCACAATTATTTTCTATGTGGCAATATATTGTAGATTTAAAACCAGTAGAAGTAAATAGAGTAGAGTTTTTAGCTGTAGATATAAAACAAGTATTGCTTGACCCTTCGTCTCATGAACGAACCGTCATCCTCACCAGAGCGCCCCACTTTTCGGCATCGATGTGCCGCGGAGCTAAAATCCAAGCGCGAGACGGCAGGGCTATCGCAAGAAAGTCTCGCGGAACGCGCGGGCTTTCATCGTAGCTATGTAAGCCAAGTCGAACGCGCGGTGCAGAATATGTCACTCGACAACCTGGAGCGGCTACATTTGGCACTTACACAGATGCAACTGAGCGGCGACATAAAATCGCTGAGAATGAGGTTTGCCAAGAACATGAAGCGCGAGCGGGTCGACCAAGGGCTATCTCAGGAAAAACTTGCGGAGTTGGCCGGGCTACACAGGACTTATGTGAGCCAGGTCGAGCGAGGTGTTACATCTATCTCGCTCGACAATGTGGAGAAGTTGGCGGCAGCGCTGGGACGGGACGAGGAGTCTTTACTAGACACGCATATAAATTCGTAGGTTCTGGACAGGTACTGAGCATCCTGATGCACCAGGCGGAATCTTTGCAAAACAACGCCCGCATTCGCTACATTACCGACAAAAAGCCCTGCACCACAGAGCTCTCCGAGCATATCCCCTTTTGTTTACAGCTTCTTCGAGCTCCTGACGGCAAGCGATTTCTGCCAACTCGCGCCCAGCCAATCTAGTTGATGAGGCGGCGGCTTAGCATCCCAGGGCGTGCCTGCATCGCGGTTCGCTTCAAGCCAAACCTGAAACAGGTCTTCGATACTCGCCCCGTCGTTTAGCGCGTCGAGCGTGGCATCAAAATCTTTTGCGGACATCCATCTAAACGACTCCAGCACCGCATCAACGCTCAGCACTTCCCTGCTTACAGCTCCCGCTGCTTTCAAATGCTCTGTAATCAAGCCACGGGCGTAGCTAGCCGCCTGGGTGTGGCGGTCGATTGTTATCAACGCCTCGACCAAGCCATCAGCTTCAGGCATGTAAACAGCGTGAACAACACGCCCCCAGCGATTTTTTGTCAGCAATGCAACCTGACCATGTTCGACAATGAAAACTGGGCCCCCGGCTCGGTCTTTGGGTGTGATTTTGGGTGCAGGTGCAGGTGGTTTTACACGTTTGAGAGCAGCGATGGCGGCGCGTTTGGCAAGGCTGCTGCATTCGGCAAGGTTGAGCATGTTCATGGTTGGTTCCAAATTTTTGATGGGTAAGTGAGCCCTCTTCTTGAGTTGCTCTACCATGTATAGATACGTCTGGCCCATCATGTCGCGCATAACGTAAGGAGCAGCCCGGCGCTGACCGACTGCTACGACTGCTACGACCGCTACAACTACTGTAACTACTGCAACCAGGGCACGCTCGGCGCTAACGCGCGTGCCCCTCGCAACAGCAAGAACAAGGTCGGACGAAAATTCAAGTTAGGCATCCATTTCATGGCCTTGTTCGGATATCGTCCCTCAAGCTATCGCGCCAATGGCCTTGCACCCCCTCTGCCAATTCGACGCAACCTATGAGGTCATGGACGCGCAAATGGAGATTCAGCAAGTGACAAAACATCCGTCCAGCTACTCTCAAATATCGGCCCCATCACATCGGGTTGGTATACCAGCGCAATAGAACGCCAGAAGTTCAAGCACTCCTCGAATTGACTCCGCGTCGCGATGCTTGAGTCCCAAGGCTCTTTTTTAGCAAATGTGCCAATCCACGAAGTGATAAGGTCATACTGATTTTTGATACGACCTGGCTTGGCGATGACTACCATTCGCGTCGTTTCACTCCCGGCTGTATTCATACTGGCAACACGCGAAGGCAACTTGCGATTAGCACGGATAGCAAATAATGTTCGCTCCTTGGCATCGACAGGAGCGGTCTCAATAATCCCTTGGCGGCCAACGATACGCCCCATGTCGACCTCAAATTCAATTTTTTGTGGCGTTGCAGGCAGCCGTATTTTAGAGATGGCCTCCTCCAGGTGAACAAGAACATCTGGATGCGCCTTCAGATGATTCCAGCCTTGGTGAGTAACGTTGATTTTTCCACCACATTTAGTTTCATAATTATTCATATATTCCCTTAGCTTTAATGAGATTTTCTAAAGAACAACTTACGTTCGCGCCATCCGCTTTCATCGCTAGTCGAGGAGTCAACCAACTAATCGTATAGCTTGATAATTTATATACGGTACGAGTGAAGACCTGGCGACCAATAAAAAGTAGGATATTTTTGTGGCTTCAAATGGTTTAATCATTTTTTGGCGACACGAATCCAACAGCATTTAAAATGCCAACTAAAAAATAGTGTAAAGAACGTTAAGACGAATGAGCGCGAACGAAACGCGGCCGCAACTGGAAATAGAAACTAAGGAAATGTGAAAAACCCCGGCTGACGACAGATGTGAAAAATGACGCAGTTATGCCGTGAGGATATAAAAAATGTATTATTTTTGGAAATTTTATTGGCAACAATGAATGCATGATAGTCCTCCTTATAGAAACGTTATTGAACTCAAATAGAGTGTAATAACGTCAAGGGGGCGTGCGTTGCCAAGACGGTGCTTCGATTAATACATGGACCTAAAAAATTCTTTCACCATAAGAGTTCATACTCTTTGCAGCGGCAGGTCATCAATCGCTTTAGCAGTTAACGCCTTCAGTCCATAAGTTGCATCATAGCATTATTCGCTTAATTTTGTCAATCGACTTTATGGGGTTGGTTCATTTTTTTTGTTTGCAGGATAGAAATATGATGCTAGCTCTCCAAAAAACTTGTTTTTTACAAATATTAATGAGAGATGCACTGGCAGAGTCGACACGGCTAAATTCGGCACAATAAAGTACATCATTTCAAATGATGGCTACAATCCGGCTAGCATGCTAGGTTGCATCCAGGTCTCTTGTTCCAAGGTCCAAGTTTCATTGTTGAGAGGGCGACTTTTCACCATCTTCCGTGACGGCCCTCTCACTTTTGAAGTGAAGGTACGCTAGAGCAACCTGCTTTGAGACCACTTAATGGCAGGCGATTTTTCACACTAGGTCACACAGCAGGAAGGAGGAGCCAGCATCTTGAATGTGCTCGGCGGAGAAAGCAATGTATCCACGAAGAAATTTTCTTGACAGAGACTATTTAGCATGGCATGATTTCTCTACTGCAACACAATTCTTACCGGCAAATTTCTTTTGCCGCGTCAAAAGAGTGATTTATCAAATGAGAATATATCTCATTTTTAATAAACTCTATCTTAAGCAAATTAAATAATATTTTTTACAAACTGCGCTCAAGCACCTTTGGCCGCTGCATTTTTCAAAAAACTTTGCGCACAACGCGCGGAGAAGATTCGCTCTTTAACAATTCGATACTCCCTTTGACCGCAGCGTTAGCAAGCATACCTGTCCAATGGATACCCTGCGCCGAAGTTGGCCCATGCAAATCGCATTGCCCCGTCTTAGTTGACCACCAATATAAATTCATCCCCTATAGCTGTTCACCGGTACGTCATGTACTGGCACGTATCGCGGTCCACATACCGAGAGCGGCCTATAAATTCACGCTAACAATGAATGGGAGCAGTATGAATAGCACATTAGTCGATTTAAACGAGCTCAGCACGATGCTTGGTCGCAGCCCGGAGACCATCAAGAAGGACTTGAAGCGGAACAGGCTTGCGGTACCGCCGCGCCTGCATATACCGGGCACACGGTTGCTGCGATGGCGGCAAATCGATATCGACCGTTGGCTCGCCAGTCACGTCGAAAGCCAAGTTGAGGTCAGCAAATGACAGCGCACTTCGAGCCTCCCCGGGCCAACTGGGCGCGAACGGTTTCGGCCGAAACCGGAACGACCATAGCTGGGAGCTTGGCCGTCTTGGCTTGCTCCAACGACGATGCGCTGCCCAAGGACATATTCGACCACATCGACGTTAAACGCATCATTGCAAAATTTGCAATGCACTCAACTACAAATAACACCAATGACATCTAATTGAGACTCCAAAGAAATGAATATTGAACAACCTATACACTCCGCCCACGTCACAAATAATTTTGAAGTACAAAAAAAACTGATAGAGGAAATTGCTAGTAACGACCCATTGTTCGCACAATCCAAAAGCCGCGGAAGCGCGCAGGACGATTGCAACTCCGACGCAGCTATCGCAGGTAGCCGAGCAGTTAGCACTGATAGCTGTTCGAGTACAACCGCCTTACCTGCAACCGTAGATGACGACTCTATCGCTAGCGTTGACGAGAGGGCTGTAGATACGCAGGCATTCAAGGGGGCCGACGCAGTCAAATTGCAACCAAACGGGAAACTTGCCGCTATCAACTGGCCCGTCACCACACTTCGACCTCGAGGCAAGGACTTCATCGAGACCCCCGACCCGGTATTCGACAACGTGCGATATTTATTGAACGAGTACAAAGTGTTAGTCAGATATAACGAACTCAAGCGCAAACCCGAGATTAAAATTCCAGATATTGAGTACAACGAGGACAATCGCCGTGAGCGCAACCGCGGCAAGGTCTTGGACTTGGTCATTCTCAACGGTTTGCGCATGCCAGAGAGCCGTGTCGATGAGGCTATTCAACAGGTTGCGGACAAGAATGCCTTCCATCCCGTTCGCGACTGGATTGACTCAACGGCGTGGGACGGCGTGTCGCGCTTGAACGAATTCTTTGCCACACTGGAGGTTGCACCGCGGTTTGAAGCGCATCGAAATGCGATGGTCCGCCGCTGGCTCATTAGCGCGGTTGCAGCGCTATACCGCCATTCGCGTGAAACCGTCACGAAATACGAAGGATGCTTGGTACTGCAAGGTGCGCAAAATGCAGGTAAAACTACGTGGTATGCATCGCTAGCACCGGCAAACACGATGGCTATCAAGACTAGCTTCAAGCTCGTACCCAGCAATAAGGACCACATTTTCACCCTGGCGGCGCACTGGATTGTTGAGCTTGGCGAGTTGGACTCGACGTTCTCGGCCAGCGAAATGGGTAGTCTCAAAGCGTTCATGTCAGACACCGTCGATTGTCAACGCCGCGCTTATGGCCGGGAAGACAGCGAACTGACCCGCCAGACCATAATGGGTGCGTCGGTAAATAAGCCAGACTACCTCGTCGACGACACGGGCAATCGTCGCTGGTGGACGGTGCCTGTAACGTCAGTGAACTCTCGGCACGGCATCAACATGCAACAGGTATGGGCGGAGGTAAAGTCACTGTTTATGGAGGGCGAACAGTGGTGGCTGACAGAGCACGAGATGAATGGGCTGACGGCCGTAAATCGCGAGTTCGGCGCTATCGTACCAGTCAAGGAACTCATTACCGCTACTTTCGAATTCGACAGAGTGGCACACCAAATGTCGCTGGTCGGCTCCGAACCAAAAAAAGATGAACGCCAACGAGTCCGCCTGACGGTGACGGAAATCGTGATGCTGGTCGGACTGCGAGCCGACGACCGCAAAACCATCGGCGAATGCGGCCGGGCACTGCGCGAGTTAACCGGCGGTGAACCAGAACCTAGCAATGGTCGGGACGTATGGCGCTTGATACCTCGCGAAGACAGCGTCCACTACGCTGAGCTGAAAGCTATTATCGCGCGGCAAAATGGCTATGCCAAACGCAAGAAAGCTGGTTGACAGACAATCACAACCCTTGGCTTACGCCTTTTGCGCCAAGCTGGACAATTTGACGCGTTCTAAGTGAGCCGGCCGCAAGCTAGCAGGTCTGCCGCATCCGGTGCCGCAGGAAAGCGGCGGAGCGGCTCTCCTGCGGCCATCCCCCCCCCCCCCCGCGAGCCATCGTCATTGCTGAGTTCGGCGCGGGCCTGGCTAAGCGTGCACTTTGAGTTGCCACACAAAGCGTCACGCTTAACCTGTCCGAGCATGCGAACCTGAGCGGCGCCATCTACCACCAATCCAGCCATCCACATTGACCGGAGCAATAAACGATATAAACAATTTGTAAAATATACGGCAGGCCGCCCTGATACGGCCCGTCATGTCACGAAAAGATGAGCCATGAGGCATAGGGCGTCACGCAACCAAGCATAAGCTGACCCGCCTGAAACTGTTCGGCATGGCGCGCGGCTTTCCGAGTAGTCCATGTTGAGCCTGAACCCTGGCTTCGAAGAACGGCCATGCTTGCTGGTTTTCCACAAGACGACCGAATGCGATGGCACAGCATTTGGCCAGCACCAGAAGCGCGCCAAGTTCAAGTCCAACACGACCACTCAGGACAACTACCACTACGCTCGCACGCTTGAAAAGGCGCTGTACCAAAGGTGCTGTCCCGCTAATGGCTATTCGACAAACAGGATGTGCTATTTACTAGCCCGACGGACCTGGGCAAGACTTGGCTGGCGTGTACTGTGGCTCATCAGGTCCACCCCAGAGCTACAGCGTCTATACGTACGTCTGTCTCGCTTTTTGGTGAACTGAGCATCCGCCTCACTGACGAGCACTACGACAAGTCGCTCAAAAATTTGGCCATGGCGAATTCGCTCGTGATTGGCCAATGAGGATTGTCCATACTCAACGATGCCCACCTCCAATATAGAACCACATCCGATTAGGGAGCCGATGGGGTACTATTCAAGAAGCGACACCCTTCTTGAAACCCGCATGGATACTCAGTTTCCAAGAATTAGGGTATAGAGTGTAGCGTTTTAAAAGAGTTACTGAAGGGTATTCTTTACCTCCCATTCAGCGCTGTAATAAACGAAAACTTCCGTCGGCTTAGTATTGCCCCCCTTCCCCCCTAATACCGCTGAAACCCGCATGAATACTAGCTTACTGGAAGGTGGGCAACCAGGGTACTTCATTGATTTACGCCCACTTCTTGCCATTTACTCCCGCCAAACATAGTGTTTGCCATTACGCCCGCAGTCATGAGCGGCCTACATACTGGCTCACGACGGTCAAACAGAGACATTTACACCGCGCAAGCCCGAGTGTCGCCGGCTCCACGACTGCGTACTCAAGGCTGGTACTTGTATTTGCCTCAGTGGCGCCGCCAAGGGCAAAGTCGTCCAGTGTCAAACGGGTAATTTGCTCCTCCCGCCCCAGCCATCACCTCGGTCTCAAAAAATTTGATATCGCCACCGCTATCTCCCTCCACGAGTTCGCTATACGGTTTCAGGCCACGATGTGAACATGATTTTCAACACATCCTCACGCGCGCCATTGCGCTCGACCACTACCTATTGCTAGTGCCGGGGTAGTCCGGCCAGCGGGGTAATTTAGACACCGCTTTGCGCCGACGACATAAATCATGTCGCTACATATCAGTAGAACGGATATCACCGTCCCAATCGATTCCATCATTAATAAAGGATAATCATATGCATAAACAAGCGCGCATCATTGCAATTTGCCACCCAAAAGGAGGGGTCGGTAAAACCACAACCACGATGATTCTCGCGGCCGCACTCGCAGAACGAGCCTATCGGGTTTTAGTAGCGGACTGCGATGCGCAAGCATCGGCATCCGCCTGGGCAAGCGCGGCACCAGAAGGAAAGCCATTTCCAGCGGCGGTAGTCAACCTTTCGACGTATGCAGGGAAAGTGCATCGAGAGATTCAAAAGCATCTCGATAACTACGATTTTATCGTTGTCGATTGTCCGCCAGGCCTGGAGTCTTTAAGTCCCCAGTCTGCGATTCTCGTAGCCGACTTAGTCATCGTGCCCTTGCCTCCATCGCCCGCGGACTTTTGGGCCGCACGTGGGGTCAAACTTTTGATTGAGCGGGGAACAGATTTCAATCCTGGCATGAAGGCGGGCATCCTGCCGAATCGAGTTGTGCGCACGTCTCTCTCAAGAGCAATCATGCGGGAGCTAAACGATTTTGGCATTCCGCTGCTGTCGTCGCGGTTGACGAATCGAACTGCATACCAAGAAGCTGTCGTGAGCGGTATGTCGGTTTCCGCGTTAGGACCAGATGCAAAGGTCGCGGCGGATGAGGTCAGTGTCCTCGCCGACGAGGTGCTGGCCTTACTAGGAGAGAGCAAGTGACGAAAAAGATGTTTGACAAGGACAAATTGCGTTCGACAGTTGCGCAACAAGATGCAGCCCTGGTCAACCGTTTCGACAAAGCAGATTCTATCCTGCTGAAGTCTCCGGAACCCGCCAAGGAACTGAAGCCGGCCCCGCAAAAATCATCCGTTGTGAGGGACACGTTTTCCATGCCCCTGGATGACTATACAAGAATCGAGGAACTACGCATTACTGCGGCTAGGGAAGGCCGTGTTTCGACCAGCAAGAGTGAGGTCGTGCGCGCCGGATTACATGCCTTAAGCGCGCTCAATGGTCAACAATTGGTCGAGGCTCTCGGCCGACTTGAGAAGCTCGTACCCGGCAGAAAAAGCTGATTGATTTCATACCGTTATAACGATTAACTCGTTATAACGGTATTTTTTCGTGATACTGCACCGTCAAAGGCCGCAGCCTGCTTCACTACGGCGTGTTCGTGACACCATTGGTCGCCACCAACGCTCAGGGGCGGAGGCTTACGTTGGGCCGAACCGTAGCGGTGCAATTGGCGAACTGCATTCGACCTTTGACTGCTCAACGCGTGGTACGAGCGACGGCTGTTCAGAAACATGGGACACCCTCCCCTCTCAGTTACATTCCGAGTCGTCAAATCGTGCAAACCCGGCATCGCCATTGGCAAGTTATCAGGCGCCGAAATCTATCTCCATTGACGGTAACTCAGTCAAACATCGAGCCGCTGTCGAACATCGAGCTGCTGCCAAATGAATCCGCGGAATGGTCAACTGACGAGTAATGGCCGTGGTCGCTGGACGTGTCGGACTGCCCCCAAAAATTTCCTGTTACGTCAACGCCACCGATACCGCCCATCATCGGCATCCCGTTTGCCGGATTGACCAACATAGATTCATGCTCAAAAAAATTATCGTCAATACCACTGGCTGATGAACCCGAGCTCGAACCCGAATCAGAATCAGAATCAGAATCAGAATCAGGGGTACCCGATGGCGGGAACATCAAATCGAAGAATTTCGATAGAAAATTCATTTTATTTCCTTTATTTTTATTATAGGGGAATGAATGTTAACACCGGATTTACGAGAAAGATAGCCTATTTTTTAGGCAGCATTAAAGAACAAGTTTTTTGGTGCCAATGAAGTAATTTAAAAATTCCGTGTCTACTACACCTGCTTTTAATACGTCGCTATACGGGTAAGCAGAGAAAATACTGCCAACCAAAAATAAGGACATACGGTATGACTAGTACAACGTATATGTTTGAATTCAGTAAATCGGGACAAGTTTTCGCGTACATTTCGGCAAAAAACAAGAAACAAGCGCGTCGGAGAACTCAGCATGTGAGCCATCTTGCTTGCATCCCTCAAGGTTGCGGAGTGAAAGTCGTCGAGGAGGCTATACGAGGCAGGGCACCCATTTTTTTCGAAAAGCACCTTCGTGCTATAGAGAACATCTTCAAGGAAGCCCTTGCTGAAGCATAACGCCCTGCCGTCAATCTTCATCGGATGAGCCGACACTGACCAAAAACATCGAGGAAAGAAGTATGAAACTACTGGATATCGCAGACATCATTGAGAAGCTTTTGGACTTGCGCATTTGTCGCCCAGAATTAGCTCGTAGAATGCCGCATGAAAAAGAACTCCCGGATGATGCAGTACCGTATTTAATAGAACGTGTTGAGGCTGCATTTGCAGCATGCCAAAATATTACTCCAAAAACGAAGGCAATAATTTTTTCTGAACTAACGACCTGGCTAATTATCAGTCATAATTTTTACTTGATACGTCTTGTACGCGAAGAAAATCCGTGGACGTTTACGTATCCAAAATCAGAACTCCTTACTTATCATTGATTCAGCCAGGAATCTAGACTAGAGGAGCGATGGTCTGATAAGTCACAAAAATATAGGCTATATTTTCATTCTTTTCATGGCGGAACCCAGCAATGGATTCCGCCATTTTTTTCATTATTTCTTCGTATCACATCAACGAAAGTTGGACTCGTCGCCATTGACCGCACCATTTATCCTGAATTTCCACGAAAAATGTAGAGCGATTTACTATGTATTTACCCTCGGCTCAGGATTCAAAGTTCGAGGAAAACGGGGGCAAGTAAACCTGCCCCCGTTTTAATTATCAAAATAAAAAACGCACCTATTTTTCAGAAATATGAAAAATCAGCGGTCACCTAAATATCATCAGCATTTGCACCCGCCAAGGTGCTTTATACTATTCCAATTCCTGCCAAGGAATCAGACACCTGGCCACTGCCAAGCAGCACAGGTATAGCCTTATATATCACACAGTCGACGCTTTTCGCGTCGGTTAAGACTTTCGTGTCACTCCCGAGAGAGCAAGCAAACAGGTTTTCGTGCGAACCCTCCGTTTGCCTGGCTTGCGCCATCACTAATCATCTTGCAGCCGTCGGCGCGATACGGTTACCCGCATCTCGGTTGAAGCATTGTCTCAAGGGTAGTCAGCCCCATCATTGACAACGCCGTTTCCGGCCAACATTCCCGTCTTCACCATGGAGTATCTTCGAATAAGTAGCCGTGCTTAAGAATCATTGAATCCCGTTTCCAGCGGGCGAACACCGAGGTGTCCCGTCGCGCAGCCAAGAGGCCCAAACGCTTGCGCTTCTCCAAAGTTCCATCAGTTCGCACAAATGAGGGGCACTACCCACCTCATCCCACGGCAAGACCTTCCGGTCCGTTTCTTACTCTCCCAATGCGACGCCTGGTCGATAGCATCCCTGCTATCGACGTTAGTCGCAATTACACCCTTAAGCTCTCCCCGAACCCAACGTGCTTGCGCTAGTTGGTGCCCCGCGTTCATGCCGCGCTCTGTCGAGCTCACGGACATGTCTCTTCGTTTGTTGAGATGCGCACCAAGCC
The DNA here is from genome assembly GCF_002797895.1 of Janthinobacterium sp. 67. Classification (NCBI taxonomy): domain Bacteria; kingdom Pseudomonadati; phylum Pseudomonadota; class Betaproteobacteria; order Burkholderiales; family Oxalobacteraceae; genus Janthinobacterium; species Janthinobacterium sp. 67. The sequence continues at coordinate 2,320,189 of NZ_PGES01000001.1, forward strand.
CCTTGCGGGTACCTGGCAGAGTTCTAGGTGTGGGTAGCTTGCGGACGCTTTCGCGCCCCGATACAAGTCCAGGATTTAAAACCTGGTCTCTCCATAGTTTCGGATTTCATCTGCTTTCACATATCGGGAGCCCTGGTGGACACCGAATGTTCCTGCAGCACCGCGCTCTTACGAGGCGGTCCTTTGAGACGGTCGCGCCCTCTCATAAATACATGAGACGGTGTGGGTCAACCAGGGAGTGGCGCTCCCTGGCTGCCCGTTATCGCCGGACGGGCACGATTATGTGCATCCGGCGGTCCCGACGCTACTGCAATTTGCTCGACTAAAGCATACGGCAGTGCATCAACTGTGTGTAAGACTCAGGGGCGTTGGCGCGCCCCCAGAGCCAAGAAAATTGGCTTGAGGGTGGCTGGCCCCGTAATAACACTGGCTATGAGTGTCCTGGCCTGTATAGCGACGTAACAAAAGCCTTCGCAAAATTTGCTTGGCCTCTTTTTAGGTGCCTTCGGCACAGTGGATGAAAACACGTTGCTCCAGCTGGAGCCACCTCAAAGCAGAGCCTGTTTTCCCCCTATTCCGCTTTCCCGCTCTTACATGGCGCCATGTCGCTATACAAGGAGAAATCAATTTTAAGGAAGTCGGAAAATGAACAAAAAACCCTGCGCAGTACACGTCGCCGTGACCAAAACCGCAGCGATGCGCTATATCGCTGAGACGGCGGGACATGGCTATCATCTATTTCAATCTGGTATCGTCCCTGCGGCTAAGGTACTTCAACTAATAAGAAAATTCGACGATAGCTATCGTATCCTGGCGACCCGCGGCATGCGAGATAACGACCGCTTGCGAGGTCGCTCTTGTGCGCGACTGGTGCTTTTCCCGAAGGTAAGCTTTCCCGAAGAAAAGCCCGAACGCGAATGGCTATTCTGGCTCATGGCCACCGAAGGAGTTGGAGAACTGAGCAAAGAAAAGCGAACTATGGATGCGCGTGAACCGGCCTCGCGTCTTCCTTGGGAAAAGCAGTACGCTCTGGTGTCGCGTCCCGTCCGCCGCCGAAATGGTGACCTTGACTATGTCTGGACGTGGGTGCTTCAAGATGTCTTCACAGCACGCTGGCGCCACGCTTTTGCTAAAGCTGCGGGGCGCGTGCGTTCCAGCAGGGAACGAAAGCCGGACTATCTCATCAAGCTCGTGACGTCATTGCGCAGGCTTCCTGGTTTTCAAGGCATCAATCGTCAAAAGAAAGCCCTAATCACCGGTGCCGACATCCCGCGCAATTGGCATGCTGAATTGAACCTGATGCAACTGGGAACGGTGGTCAACAAAGCTCTGCCTGTGTTCCATCCAGAGCGAACAATCGAAAATATGCTGAGCGGCGCCAATCTGCCGCCACAGCCCTAACCTTTTCACGACCGCAAACGTAGGGTCCCAAAGTGAGATGCGGTACCAAAGTAAAGACCCCGCATCTGCGGGGTCGAATCAATCAGTGCCAGGTACCGACCTGGCTATCCAGGAACGTAACGAATTCTTCGCTGAACACCGCGCCGTCATAGGTGTCGTTGAACTCGTAAGCGTCTGACACCTCGACGCCAGAAATCCGCTCGCCCATTTCCACCGCGCGCTCCAGTGATAGCGCCTCGATAACCATGTTTCGGTAATCGCTGACCGGGTGTGCTGTGTGCACAATATATGTTTTTTCCATTGCTGTTGTCCTTTTAGATTTTAGATGTCCTGCATTTCATATAGACACCTGCGAAAAAGGAGGTCAGACAGCCTTTCCTTTCTTGCTAATCCCGCTCAGACAACGACCGCAACGAATTGGTCACACGCTTCCGCCACGCAACGCCCCGGTCTTGTCTGCTACCGCCGCAGTCAAAAGAAAATTTACTTCATACTCAGCGCATAATTTTTCAAAAGGAATAAATCTTTTACGTATACGAAACTTCACAACCGTAATCGTAAAAGGTACTCATGAAAAAGGCAGCGAAAATCACCAGCTCCGTCGCGACGGCGCCAAAACACGCAAATAGGAAAACAGGCGCGGCACAAGCACATCAGGACACGCGAAGCAACCGCAAGCTGACCCTCACCCGCATCGCGGTCTCGGATGTAGGTGACACCAAGAAAGCCCTGATTGCCGCTATCCGCGCCGTGGGACTACCCGGCAATCCGGCAAACGTCGCCCGCGTGCAGGAACTCCGCGATGAATTTGATGCCGCACGACGCCACCGCCGCCTCAACCAGGTCAATGCCAAGACCACCAAGGCGATTTCGGCGCTCCCTGCACCTACCGGCGGCCCGGCCATCCGATTACCTCTTGGAACGCCTGCAACGCGCCTGATAGAGCTACGCAGGAGGACCGTGACGCACTACGCTCAGCAAGTATTTCGCAATGGAGCATCAGGCGGCACCAAATTTACGGTGGGTTTCGCAGATAGGACGAGCGATGTCATTTATACGACTAATCTCGACCGAAATTATGACGTTTATCGGGGGGCGTACAAAGGCTGGGGCGCGAACGTTGACTTGCACCAAATTTGTGTGCCTGCAGACTGGCGCCTCCGTGTTGAGCGCAAAGGTCTTGCACTACTTGGTGGCTTGATGACACTAGATGCGCTTCAAATAGAGGCGCCGGCCGGCATCGAACTCTACGCAGCCGTATGGGCCAGCCAGGGCCGTGGTTATGCTGTCAATACCGACCGTGGATTCATCGCTGTTGCCGACAGCGCCAGTTTTCATAGTGATACGGCCGAGGGAGCAATTTCGGGTCTGCTGCGGAAAGGTCGAAGCGCACCGACAAGGGCAGCGACGATTGCCGACATGAAGTCAGCGGTTAATGCTTTCATCGCAAAATACACGAGCTACGACATAGATGTCAGTCTTGACGACGCGCGCAGGTCAGGGAGTTGCGAGTATGGCATCAGCTCTTGGTGCGCTTCCGTTGGCATTGATATCAGGCGCGCGCAAGTGCCGATGGTTGAATTGCTGGAGGGATTCCGCTGCATGCCCCAGACTGAGGTGCGCCGCGCGGTCTTGGGTGCGGTAAAGCGCGCCAAAAGGCTAAATCGGCTACCTACTACTTTAGACCGTAACCAAACAAAGGTCTAATAATGTCTGCTCGTATTTCTCTGCTTGAAAAAAGTGCTGTCACGCAACGACTCGGCATTTGTGAGCGCACCCTCGAAAATCTTGTAAAGGCACAGAAATTCCCAAGAGGCCTGAAACTAGGCAAGAACATCGTATGGGATGAGGTCGCCGTCGAGAAATGGTTGGCCAACGCCCTGGAGCCGCAGTTGAATTGGTCGCCACCGCAGCGCCCCCGGAAAAGCGCGCGTTTTGGCTGACCAATAAGCGCCAACGATATGATGAATTCATATCGTTGGCGCGCATCTCAGTTCGGCTCCAGGCTGAGATAGTAGGGCTGCTCCAATTTTCCGCTCATTCCAGAACCCATTAAGCCAAACAATCTTTCACTCCCGAGCCCCCTTGGCCCCCTGATCGGGGGCCAAGGGGGCTCAATCGCTTACTGCTGTGGAAAATTAGCCTCGCGCGTCACATCCGTGGGACACTTGGCAATAATTCCCATGCGCTCACGTACAGCCATTGTGAGACGGGTTGACCGTTTTCGATTGAGCATGTCGGTTCCGGAACCACTCGCTGGCGGGGGTACTTGCAACACCGGCGACGCCGGTTCCGTGCGGTCCATCACATCGAGCACGTCCTGGCTGACCAAATTTACATACGTCTGCGCCATTGTGATGGTTTTATGTCCCAGGACTTTCATCAACTGATGGCTACTGAAACCGCGGCGGGCGAAATCAGTCGCGGCAACGTGGCGAAGGTCCCTGAATTGCAGGTCAGGGATACCTGCTTTCGTACGCACCCCATCCCAGGCGCAATCAACTGCATTGGCAGTCATGGGAAACACCACCCCGGACTCGTGCCGCGCCATTTCCCGGAGCACCCGGACCGCATGCTGAGTCAGTGGAACGGCAATTTGCCCTGTCTTAGACTCCACTACGAAGATTCGTCCATCAAGGTCGACCTTGTCCCAGCGCAACGCGAGAAGACTTGAACGACGCAAGGTCGTTTGCAATTCAAGTTCGACCAACGGCCAGAAATAGGGGTTGTCGCATTCAGCGAGGGCGTCCCACAAGCGCTTGCGCTGCTCTTGCGTGATAAACACAAATCGTGCATTCGACTTGCCGAGTTTGATGCCTTTGCAAGGATTTTCGAAGCCCTTCCAGCTCCATTCGTTGGCCGCCATGTTGAACATGTGCTTGAGTAGTGCGACCTCCTTTTGAACGCTGCTCTCGCTCAGTCCTTCCTTTTTCATATCAGCAACGAGACGTCGCAGGTCGGCCGTCGAGACGGCGCTGCAGCGCGTTTTGGCCAGCTCTCCGATACGCAGGTAAGTTTGAGAGCGCGCGGCACGGCGTGCGTCGTTGTGGCCCTGCCAGGACTCGGGCAGAGTGGAACGGTCGTACTCCGCCAGCGCGTGCCCCAAGGTATCATTCTGCACCCTCTTCAGCCGCGCCATCCCGGCACCTTCCAGATAGTGGTTGATGCGGTTGAGCTCGCTGGCGAAGCCGCGTTTGTTGACAGTGTAGAGCTGCGCATACAGGCGCAGCGCGTCGGCAAGCGTGGCCATGGTCGGGCCGCCCAGCTCCGGTGCATGCTGTGCATTGGCGTTCGCCAACTGCTCGGCAATCCACTGCACGGCATCGTCGTATCGGTCGAAGTCCTGCGCGGGACGCTTGCCGTTTGCTAGTGTGACTGTTGCGCGCCATTTGCCACGGTACCTGAATGGTTTTGCACCCTTAGCCATGGCTCACCTCCACAGCCGGGAAGATGAACTGCTGGACAGATACGGGATGCGAAAAGGAACCGGCATCGAGAAGATACGGCTTGGTGCGTTGTGCTGGATAGTCAAGTAGAACAGTTTTCATGCGTTGCCTTTGTAAAATGAAGGGACAACGCATTACAGCTACCGAACTTATATGCCGGGAATCCGGCTGTGGCGGTGCTGCAAGCAGCGCGAGCGTGCAAAGGCGCAAATGACCGCAACACGACGCATAAGGGCGCCGGTGCTGCCAGGGTTGCGCGCTATCACTTGCGCTATCAAACTCCACCCTTTGGCCGTAAACGACAAAGGCCTTCCGAAGAAGGCCTTTATTTTCAACGCTTTATTCTGGCTCCCCGACCTGGACTCGAACCAGGGACCTGCGGATTAACAGTCCGTCGCTCTACCAACTGAGCTATCAGGGAAAAGAGGCCGTATTATATAGGCCAAACCGGGTGCTGTCCAGATTTCCATAGGGGAAATCTTACCGTGGCCCAAGCTATGCGCCAGCGGCGCAAAAACAAAAAAGGCCACGTTTTTCAACGTTGCCTTTCGAATTCTGGCTCCCCGACCTGGACTCGAACCAGGGACCTGCGGATTAACAGTCCGTCGCTCTACCAACTGAGCTATCAGGGAAAAGAGGCAATATTATATGTCGCTTGTTCCATATTTGCAAGACTCATGCTGCATCTTGACAAACACGGCCATCGCCGACTTTCTACCGCCATCAGCGCCGCACTTGCATGCAGCGCCGAAGAAGCAAGATATTAAAGCACTTTGGCGATCGCGTCAATGACGATGTCGATATTGCGCGAATTCAATGCTGCCACGCAGATACGGCCCGTGTCGACGGCGTAGATCGATTGCTCGCGCAAGGACGCCACCTGCTCCTTGGTGAGGCCCGAGTACGAGAACATGCCGATTTGCTGGCGCACGAATTCGAAATCGTGGCCTGGCGCCTTGGCTTTCAGCTTTTCCACGAAGGCATTGCGCATTTCGCGGATGCGCACGCGCATGCCGGCCAATTCCTCTTCCCACAGCTGGCGCAGTTCCGGCGTGGCCAGGACGGTGGCGACCACCTTGCCGCCATGCGTAGGCGGGTTCGAGTAGTTGGTGCGCACGACGCGCTTCAGCTGCGACAGCAAACGGGCCGCTTCGTCGGCGCTCGAGGCGACGACGCTCAGGGCGCCCACGCGCTCGCCGTACAGCGAGAACGATTTCGAGAACGAGTTCGACACCAGCAGCGGGCCGCCCGCGTCGGCAAAGCGGCGCACCACGGCGCCGTCTTCGGCGATGCCGTTGGCGAAGCCTTGGTAGGCCATGTCCAGGAACGGTACCAGGCCGCGCGAAGTCACCACGCTGATGATCTGATCCCACTGGGCCACGCTCAGGTCGGCGCCGGTCGGGTTGTGGCAGCAGGCGTGCAGCACGACGACGGAACCGGCTGGCATGGCGTTCAGGCTGGCCAGCATGCCATCGAAGTTCACGCCATGGGTGGCGGCATCGTAGTACGTATAGTTATTCACGACGAAACCGGCATTTTCAAACAGCGCGCGGTGGTTTTCCCAGCTCGGGTCGCTGATGTAGACTTGCACGCCCGGCGCGAAGCGCTGCAGGAAGTCGGCGCCGATCTTCAGTGCGCCCGTGCCGCCGATGGCTTGCACGGTGACGGCGCGGCGCTCTTGAATAACGGCGCTGTCGGCGCCAAATACGAGTTCTTGCACAGCCTTGTCGTAGGCGGCCAGGCCTTCGATCGGCAGATAGGTGCGTGGCGCCGCCTGTTCGATCAGGATGGCTTCTGCCTTGCGTACGCAAGCTAACAGAGGCACTTTGCCGTTGTCGTCATAATAGACGCCAACGCCCAGATTGATTTTGGCGGGATTCTGGTCCGCGTTAAATGCTTCGGTGATGCCCAGGATCGGGTCGCGTGGGGCCATCTCGATGGCGCTAAACAGACTGGCAGAAACAGTTGGGTTCGTCATGATAAGATTGGATTCGATTGGAAGCAGGTTCACAGCGGAGTTGTAGACAGCGCCCCAAAATACAACGCCAGGGCCGCCAGCAGAGCACTATTCTAACAAAGGTCTGATTCACATGCCCGAATTATCTACCGCCAGCGAGGCGGAAAGCGCAATTATCTCTTTCCCGGACTCACCGTTCAAGCTGCACCAGCCCTTCCCTCCGGCCGGTGACCAGCCCACGGCAATCGACCAGTTATCAGAGGGGATTGCCGACGGACTGGCCTTCCAGACCCTGCTGGGCGTGACCGGTTCGGGCAAGACCTACACCATGGCCAACGTCATCGCGCGCATGGGCCGGCCCGCCATCGTCTTTGCGCCCAACAAGACCCTGGCCGCGCAGCTGTACAGCGAGTTCCGCGACTTTTTCCCGCAAAACGCTGTCGAATACTTCGTCAGCTATTACGATTACTACCAGCCTGAAGCCTATGTGCCGCAGCGCGACCTGTTCATCGAAAAGGACTCGTCGATCAACGAACATATCGAACAGATGCGGCTGTCGTGCACCAAGTCGCTGATGGAACGGCGCGACGTCATCATCGTTGCCACCGTCTCGGCCATCTACGGTATCGGTAACCCGAACGAATACCACCAGATGATCCTGACGTTGCGCGTAAAAGACAAAGTCGCCCAGCGCGACGTCATCGCGCGCCTGATCCAGATGCAGTACACGCGCAACGAAGTCGATTTCGGCCGCGGCACCTTCCGCGTGCGCGGCGACACCATCGACATCTTCCCCGCCGAGCATGCGGAGCTGGCCGTGCGCCTGGAAATGTTCGACGACGAGATCGAATCGATCCAGCTGTTCGATCCGCTGACGGGCCGCGTACGGCAAAAGATCCCCCGCTTCACCGTGTATCCGGGCTCGCATTACGTGACGCCCCGCTCCACCGTGCTGCGCGCCGTGGAAACCATCAAGGACGAGCTGCGCGAGCGCCTCGAATTCTTCCGCAAGGAGAACAAACTGATCGAGGAGCAGCGGCTGGAACAGCGCACGCGCTTCGACCTCGAAATGATGGCCGAAATCGGTTTCACGAAGGGCATCGAAAACTACTCGCGCCACCTGTCCGGCGCCCTGCCGGGCGAACCGCCGCCGACCCTGGTCGACTACCTGCCGCCCGACGCCATCATGTTCCTCGACGAGTCGCACGTGCTGACGGGCCAGCTGAGCGCCATGTACAACGGCGACCGCTCGCGCAAGACGAACCTCGTCGACTATGGCTTCCGCCTGCCGTCGGCGCTCGACAACCGCCCCTTGAAATTCGAGGAATTCGAGCAGAAGATGCGCCAGACCGTGTTCGTCTCGGCCACGCCGGCCGAATACGAAAAGAACCATTCCGACCAGGTGGTCGAACAGGTCGTGCGCCCCACGGGCCTGGTCGACCCGCAGATCATCGTGCGCCCCGCCAGCAGCCAGGTGGACGACCTGATGTCGGAAATCGTCGAACGCATCAAGAAGGACGAGCGCGTGCTGGTGACCACGCTCACCAAGCGCATGTCGGAGCAATTGACTGAATACCTGGGCGACCATGGCATCAAGGTGCGCTACCTGCACAGCGATATCGAGACGGTGGAGCGCGTGGAAATCCTGCGCGACCTGCGCCTGGGCACCTTCGACGTGCTGGTGGGGATCAACCTGCTGCGCGAGGGCCTGGACTTGCCGGAAGTGTCGCTGGTCGCCATCCTCGACGCGGACAAGGAAGGCTTTTTGCGCTCCGAGCGCAGCCTGATCCAGACCATCGGCCGCGCCGCGCGTAACCTGAACGGCACGGCGATTTTGTACGGCGACCGCATCACGGACTCCATGCGCCGCGCCATCGACGAGACGGAGCGCCGCCGCGCCAAGCAGATCGCCTTCAATACGGCCAACAACATCATCCCGATCGGCGTGAAGAAATCGATCCGCGAAATGATCGACGGCGTCTACAGCCCGCAGGAAGCGCGCGAAACCCTGCAAGTGGCGCAGGAAGCGGCCAAGTTCGAATCCATGAGCGAGAAGCAGGTCAGCAAGGAAATCAAGCGCCTGGAAAAACTGATGGTCGACCACGCCAAGAACCTGGAGTTCGAAAAAGCGGCGCAAGTGCGCGACCAGCTGCACATCCTCAAACAGCAGCTGTTCGGCGCGCCCGGCACCGACAATGTGACATCGATACTGGGTAGGTCGGATTAGGCCCTGCGGGCCGTAATCCGACAACATCGTTGACGCTGGTGGTGGTGTCGGATTACGCGGCCTTGCCGCTCATCCGACCTACTTGAAAAGCCTTGACCGCACCAGCGAGTACATGATTTCTGTCCATGGTTCGCCCTACTCCGGCAGCGAATAGTCGATGTCGTAGAAATGCTGGCCGTTTTCAATGCGGATGGCGAGCGTCCCGCTGATGCCCGTCAGCTGCCCCGTGCCGGAATGCGGCACGATGACGATGGACAGCAGCTGCTTGCCATCGGCCATGGTGCCCGCATGCTGCGCCACGAAGCTGCCTTCCCTGCCCTGCAGCACGCCCGTGATGGCTTCCATGGCAACATAACCGGCCGCGCCCTTGGTGTCGGTGACGGCACTGAGCATCTCGCCCTTCGCCGTGGCGACCAAGTCGCCGGCATAGACTTTATCGAGCAGCACCTTGCCCAGGGTCGTGCGCCCCGAGCGCTGGGGCGCCGCGGATGGCGTCATGGTGATGCTGAAACTTCCCGTAGCGTGTACATGCATGCGATGATCCCCTTCTGCAGATGAAGCGGCGCCGGCTGGCGCCACCGATAGACAACAGGCGGCCAGCATCAGGGCCGACAAACTCTGTGATTTCATGATTCCACTTTAATCGATGAGAGACAAGCAGCTTAAGGCCGCGCAGGAGACAAATATTGGATAAAGCCGACAGCACGCGCAATGTGCTCGCCGCGCGCGGGCTGACGCCCAAAGGCATCGTCGACCCGCAGGCGGCGGCGCGGCGCATACGGCTGGCGACCTATCCACCGGCTGGCGCGCTGGCGCCGTTCATCGAGTACTTCTGGGTGGTCGAATGGGACAGGCGGGGCTGCGCGCCGGAGACGCAGCGCGTACTGCCCTACCCGAACGCGCACCTGGTATTCGACCTTGGGCGCACCGCCATCCATGGCGTGGTGCGCGGCGCCTTCGACCGGCCTTTGAACGGCGCGGGCAAGGTGCTGGGCGCGCGTTTCGCGCCGGGCGGCCTGCGCCCGTTCATCACGCAGCCCCTGTCATCGTTCACCGACGCGACCATCGCCGCCGATGCCCTGCTGGGCATGCCGGCCGCACAAGCCGAAGCGCTGGTGCTGCTGCAAGCCGACGATACGGCCATGGTGGCGCAAGCACAGGCGCCGCTGCTGGCAAGGCTGCCGCAGGTCGATGACGCGGCCCTCCTGGCCGCCAGGCTGACTGCGGCGGCGGCGGCCCACAATGGCCCGGCGAGCGTGGCGCAGCTGTGCGAAAAAATGGGCATCGGCGAACGCCGGCTGCAGCGCCTGTTCGCCAACTACGTGGGCGTGCCGCCAAAATGGGTGATCCAGCGTTACCGCCTGCAGGAAGCGATCTGGCGCCTGGCGCAGCCCGATGCGCCCGACCTGGCCAGCCTGGCGCAGGAACTGGGCTTTTTTGACCAGGCCCATTTCAGCCGCAGTTTTGCGGAACTGGTGGGCAGCACGCCGCTCGACTATCGCCGCTCGCAGCGGGAGACAGCCTAGCACCGCGCTCATGCCCGCCGCCCCTGCTTGCCTATGCTCGCAACCATCATGTCGAACAGGGTGCGTGACGCGGGCGGCATCGCGTGCTGATGCCGGCTGATCAAGCCCAGCGTCCGTTTCACGACAGGATTGACGAGCGGCACGCCGATCACCGTGCCTTGCCGCTCCGGCAAGATGGACAACCCCGGCACCGCCGCCACGCCCAGTCCCGACTCCACCAGCGCCAAGATGCCTGACACGTGGTTGACCTCGCACGAGATCCACGGATGCTTTTCCACGCCGGCCAGTGCCGCGTCGAGCACGCTGCGGTTGCCGCTCGACTTGGCCACCGAGATATAGCGTTCGTCGACGGTATCCTTCCAGCTCAGCTTCTTGCGCCTGGCCAGTCGGTGATCGTTGCGCATCGCCAGCACGTAGGTCTCGACATAGATGGGCTGGAAATGGATCTCCGGATTTTCCGCGCCGGTAAAGCAGATGCCGAAGTCCGCCTCGCCGGTCAGCACGAGATTGAGCACGTCCTGCGCGCTTTCGTCATGCACGCGCACGCGGATTTTCGGGAACTGCGCGCTGAAACGCTTGAGCACGTCCGGCAGGAAGTGCCACACGGCCGAAGGCACGCAGGCGAACGTCACCGTTCCGGTACGGTGCGCGGCCAGGTCGGCGACACCGAGCACGGCATCCTCGAGGCCGTTGAGCGCATCGCGCACATTCACCAGGAACACCTGCCCCACATTGGTCAGCTGCACGCGCCGGGTGGTGCGCTCGAACAGCTTGACCCCCAACGCATCTTCCAGTTTTTCGATGCGGCGGCTGAGCGCCGGCTGCGACAGGAACAGGTCGGCCGCGGCCTGGCGAAAGCTGTTGCGCTCGGCCACGGCCACGAAAGCCTGCAAATCGTGAAGTTCGTAATTGATGCGCTGCATGCATTAATCCCCGGAAAAATTGCAATTATCAAATTATGCCATTTCAACGATGATGGGGTCTTAATGCTGAGCCTCGCCAAGAAGGCATCACCCAAAAAAAGATGGAGACACCATGCGACATTGTTCCACGTTCGCGCTGTTGTTGGCGGCCAGCGGCACCAGCCTGGCCCAGAGCAGCGCGGTTTTCTATGGCATCGCGGATGCCGGCATCCGCGATGGCAAGGGCTTGAACGCCGCCAACGCCCCCATCGCCGGCGGCACCACGCCCGCCATCAGCAGCGGCATCAACAACACGAGCCGCTGGGGCTTGCGCGGCCAGGAAGACCTCGGCGGCGGCTGGCAGGCGCTGTACCGCCTCGAGGGCGGACTCAATCTGGACACGGGCAGCGCGGCCAAATCCGACAAGTTGTTCGACCGGCAGGCCTGGGTCGGGCTCAAGACGCCGCTCGGGTCCGTGACGCTGGGCCGCCAGGCGACCTTGCTGGCCGACGCCATCGCGCCGGTGGACCCGCTGGGCATCCGCTACGCCTCGTTCAATCCCAACGTCAACATCACCGGCTTGAGCAACACGGCTTTTGGCCGGCACTCGTTCGGACAGCAATACGGCAGCAGCGGCTATGCCGACAACTTCTACCGGCTCGACAACATGGTGAAAGCCAGCGCCAGCCTCGGGCCGGTGGTGGCGCGCGCCGCCTACTCGTTCGGCGAAGTGGCGGGCGCCGCGTCGCCATTGTCGACCTGGGGCGGCGCCCTCACGTACCAGCAGGCTGGCCTGGCCGTCTCCGGGGCGGCGATGCGCTTTCGCAACCGCGACAACCTCAATCTCGACGCCGCCACCGTGGGTGCCGCCTACAAGGTGGACGCCTGGCAGTTCAAGGCCAATCTGGGCGTCAACCGCGCCGACGCGGGCGCCGGCAAATCCATCCGCCAAAACGTGGCATCGGCCGGCGTGAGCCGGCAATTGGCGCAGGACCTGCTGCTCACGACCGCCTATTACAAGGTGCGCCGCAGCGCCACGGGCCACGTCGATGACGGCTTCCAGCGCGCTTTCGCCTACCTGGAAAAAACGCTGTCGCCGCGCTCCACCCTGTACCTCGAATCGGACTACACCCTGTGGCAAGGCGATGCGGCCGGCGTCACCGGCACGCGGGCCAACGACCGTCACGGCATGGGCTTGACGCTCGGCCTCATGCACAAATTTTAACGACAGGAGAAACAACCATGCTTCCACATACCCTGATGCGGCGATCCGCCCCCCTGCTGGCCGGCTTCATGCTGCTCGCCGCCGGCGCGGCCCACGCCGCCGAACTGCGCGTGGTCAGCTCGGGCGGTTTCGCCCAGGCCTACAAAAACCTGGCGCCCGCCTACGAACGCGCCAGCGGCGACCATCTGGTCTCCGAATGGGGACCATCGATGGGCACGACAAAAAATGCGATTCCCGCGCGCCTGGCACGCGGCGAGCAGATCGACGTCGTCATCATGGTGGGCGACGCGCTCGACAAGCTGATGCAGGAAGGCCGTTTGGTCCCCGGCAGCAAGGTGGTGCTGGCCAATTCGCCGATTGCCTGCGCTGTGCGGCGCGGCGCGGCCAAGCCCGACATCAGCACCACCGAAGGCTTGCGCAGCGCTTTCCTGCAGGCGCACAAGGTGGCCTATTCGGACAGCGCCAGCGGCGAATACATCGAGAAGCAGCTGATGAAGAAACTGCAGATTTCGGAACAGATGCAGGGCAAGGCGGCAAAGATCCCCGCCACTCCCGTCGGTGAAATCATCGCGCACGGCGACGCCGATTTCGGCTGCCAGCAGCGCAGCGAACTGCTGCCGGTCGAGGGCATCGCCATCGTCGGCCTGCTGCCGCCGGAAGTGCAGCAGATGACGCAGTTTTCGGCCGCCCTGGTCCCGGGCAGCAAGCAGCCGGAGGCCGGCCGCGCCCTGCTGCGCTTCCTCGCCTCCCCCGACAACGCCGGCGCGATCGAAGCGACCGGGCTGGAACCGGCGTCGGCGCCGGTCACGCACTAGCCGACGTCACTCATCTTTCATCAATAGGTAAATCATGGCCACTCCATCGACCGCCACGCCCATCGCCGAGGCCACACCGCCCCGCGCACAGGCACGTCCTCCCTCGCGCATCGCCACCGTCATCCGGGTGACGAGCGGGAACTTCATCGAAATGTACGATTTTTTCCTGTTCGGCTTTTACGCGACGTATATTTCCAAGGCCTTCTTCCCCGCCACCAGCGAATATGCGGCCCTGATGATGACGTTCGCCACCTTCGGCGCAGGGTTTTTCATGCGGCCGCTGGGCGCCATCCTCCTCGGCAGCTATATCGACCGCATCGGCCGCCGCAAGGGCCTGGTGCTGACCCTGGCCATCATGGCTTCCGGCACGGCGCTGATCGCCTTCGTGCCTGGCTATGCCACCATCGGATTGCTGGCGCCGTTCCTCGTGCTGATCGGGCGTTTGCTGCAAGGTTTTTCCGCCGGCGTGGAACTGGGCGGCGTATCCGTCTACCTGTCCGAGATGGCGACACCCGGCAACAAGGGATACTACGTCAGCTGGCAATCGGCCAGCCAGCAGGTGGCCATCATCTTTTCCGCCGCGCTGGGCTACTTCTTGAACGAAACCTTGAGCAAGGAATTCATCGCGGACTGGGGCTGGCGCATCCCGTTCTTCATCGGCTGCTCCATCATCCCGGTGGTGTTCTACATCCGCCGTTCGCTGCAGGAGACCGAGGCCTACCTGACGCGCAAGTCGCATCCGACGTTCCGGCAAATGCTCAAAACCATCACCCTCAACTGGCCGCTGGTCGTCACCGGAACGATGCTGATCGTGCTGACGACGGTCGCGTTCTACCTGATCACCGTCTACACGCCGACCTTCGGCAAGAACGTGCTCAAGCTGAGCACCGAGGAAAGCCTGCTCGTCACCTTGTGCATCGGCCTGTCGAACTTCATCTGGCTGCCCGTCATGGGCGCGCTGTCCGACCGCATCGGGCGCTGGCCCATCATGGCCGTGTGCTCGGCGCTGACGGTGCTGACGGCGTATCCTGCCCTGTCCTGGCTGGTCGCCCATCCGAGTTTCGACCACATGCTGATGGTGGAGCTGTGGCTGTCCTTCCTGTACGGCAGCTACAACGGGGCCACCATCGTCGCGCTGACGGAAATCATCCCGGCCAGCGTGAGGACCACGGGCTTTTCTCTGGCCTACAGCCTGGCCACGGCGCTGTTCGGCGGCATGACGCCGCTGGTGTCGACCCTGCTGATCGAGAGCACCGGCGACAAGGCGGCGCCAGGCTACTGGATGGCCGGCGCCGGCGCCATCAGCCTGGTGGCGACGTGGCTGATCTATCGCGGCATCGTCAGGGAGCGCCATCCGCTCCCGGCATGATGTTACGGCCAGGCGGGCCGGCGCATGTGGAACAGGCTGTCCGGCCCGATCTCGAAATAATCGGCCGGACCGCCGCCGCGCAAGATCGGCGCGGCCGCCGCCGTGTCGTACACGCCATCGTTGAGCAGGTGGCGCGCAATGTGCACGCCCACCACTTCCCCCAGCACCAGCCAGCTGCCGACACCGTCGCCATTAAGGCCTTGCAGCTCGATGATCTGCGTGCGCCGGCATTCGAAGGAGACGGGGCTTTCCGCCACGCGCGGCACATTGACGATGCGCGAGGCGGCCGGCGTCAGGCCGGCCAGCGCGAATTCATCGACTTCGGGCGGCGCCGGCGCGCAACTGATGTTCATCGCCCCGGCCAGCGGACGCGTGGCCAGGTTCCACACGAATTCGCCCGTCTGTTCGATATTGCGCAAGGTATCCTTGCGGCCGATGCTGGAAAAACCGATCAGCGGCGGATGGTAATTGAAGGCGTTGAAAAAACTGTAGGGCGCCAGATTGAGCACGCCCTCGCTGCTGCGCGAAGCGATCCAGCCGATGGGCCGCGGCCCCACGATGGCGTTGAACGGGTCATGCGCCAGGCCATGGCCCTGCGCAGGTTCATAAAAGTGAATATTGTCGGCCACGCGCGTTCCTGAAGTCAAAAGAAGTCAAAGGCGCCCGGGATGGAACGCCTGGAACGACAGCTTACTGGAATTGCCGCCACCGCGTTGCCAGCCCGCCGGCGCCAGGTGCGCTCGCGCACGCATCGCAACAATTGTGTAGCACATGGCCCTGGGCCTCGCTTATGATGGGACAACTCAACCCTTGTCATTACGCTACCGCCCATGCCTACGCTCACGCTGCACCAGAAAGTGTTCCTGCTCCTCCTGAGCATCGTCACCATCGGCTTCGGCTGGATACTGGCGCCATATGCGGGCGCCATCTTCTGGGGTGTGATCCTGGCGATCCTGTTCGCGCCCGTGTACCGCTGGCTGCTGCTGAAAACCAGGGGCCGCGCCGGCCTAGCGTCGCTGCTGACTTTGCTGCTGATTATCGTCATCGTGATCCTGCCGCTGTCGCTCGTTTCCGTGTCGCTCGTGAACCAGGCGGCCAGCGTCGTGGAAATGGTGCGTTCGGGCGAAATCACGGTCGCCATGTTCTTCAATAAAATCATGGCCGTGCTGCCGCAATGGCTGATCAACTTGCTCGACCGCTTCAACCTGACCAGCCTGGCCAGCCTGCAGGACAAGCTGGCCGAGGGCGCCACGCAGGTGAGCCAGGTGGTGGCGGTGAAAGCCATCAACGTGGGCCTGTACACCTTTGAATTCCTCACCAGCCTGTGCATCATGCTGTACCTGCTGTTTTTCCTCATGCGCGATGGTTCGACCCTGTCGGCCCGCATCAAGGGTGCCGTGCCGCTGAGCCGCAAGTACAAGCAGCGCCTGTTCACCAATTTCACCACCGTGATCCGCGCCACCGTGAAGGGCAACATCCTCGTGGCAATCGCCCAGGGTGCCCTCGGCGGCCTGGCATTCTGGTTCCTCGACGTGCCGGCGCCCCTGCTGTGGGCCGTGCTGATGGCCTTCCTGTCGCTGCTGCCGGCCGTCGGCGCCGCCCTCGTCTGGGCGCCCGTGGCCGTCTACTTCCTGGCCACGGGCGCGATCTGGCAAGGCGCAGGGCTGGCCGCCTTCGGCGTCTTCGTCATCGGCCTGGTCGACAACGTGCTGCGCCCCGTTTTGGTCGGCAAGGACACCAAGATGCCCGACTACGTGGTGCTGCTGTCGACCGTGGGCGGCATGGCCCTGTTTGGCCTGAACGGCTTCGTCATCGGCCCCGTGGTGGCGGCCCTGTTCATCGCCTCGTGGGACCTGTTCGTCTCGGCCAGCGAATTCCAGGCCCAGGATTGAGGCGCCGTCCCAGCTGCAAAAATAAACCCGCCAAAACCCGGCGCTGTCGGCGCCGCCACTTGCGCTTCCCGAAACAGGCCGGAGCGGCCTGGCGGCACAGTGTCCGCCAGCGCGGACCAGCCCCGGCAACTATCCACATGAGACCGCATTTCATGGCAACTATCATGTTGCAATAGTATACATTTAGCAACAAATACAAAAATATAGTTTTTGACGCAACAGGGGCTGCGGCGTAGTGTCGGTCGTCCCGACAACCACGTAATGAGGAGCCTTCCATGGCAAATCCACTGTGCTTACTGATGCCGGTACTACCCGGCACCAATCCGATCTCCATCGCCGCCGCGTTGCAGGAATACCAGACGAAGATCAATGCCGCACTCACCAATATCGGTACCGTGCACTTTGCCCGCTTCACCCTGCTTGACCGCTCCCAGGCCAATCTGCTGCCCAACATCGGCAAGACGGCTACTTCCGATACCCTGATCATCGGCGTCATCACCGAGTATGACGGCAATTTCAATGCCTACATCGAAGATTTCGTGGCCCAGCTGGGCGAGGTATTCGACGCGCTGCTGCAGTTCGTCGTGGGCGGCAAGGCGCTGATGCCCGTTGCCGACCACGTGGCCGCATTCGAATCCTTCATCACCGCCAACGACGCCGCGCAGCATGTGCCCAACACGGGCCTGTATAGCGCCTATCCGCAGACCGTCCAGCAAATCCTCGCTTCCGTCTGAGCCTGAACCGAACGCCGCGCCGGGGCTGCGCAAGCGGCCCCGCCAACCCAGCCCCCGGAGAGACAGCATGGCCGATCCCATCATCGATTACGACGACGTGCAAGGCACGATCCTGCGCGGCTACCGCGTCAACCTGGCGCGCCATTTCATCTTCAGCATCACGGATGCGGCGCAGGCGCGGCGCACCATCGCGGCCCTGCTCGACGGCAGCGACGGGCTGCCATCGATCACCACCGCGCGCCATATTCACCCCAAGCCGCCCTGCTTCGTCAATCTCAGTTTTACCGCTCCCGGCCTGTCCGCGCTGGGAGTGGCCGCGGCCGACCTGGCCACCTTTGACCAGGCATTCCAGCGGGGCGCGGCCGACCCGGCCAGCGTCGCCGCCGTGGGCGACGTGGGCGACAGCGCCCCCGAACATTGGCTCGGCAACCTGGGACAAGCCACCGAGGCCGGACAGGTGCATGCGATGCTGAGCCTGTGGGTCAGCGAATCGGAGGTAGTGCTGCAGGCAACGTCGGCCACGCTGCGTGGCGCCTTTGCCGCCGGCTGGCGTGAACTGTATGCGCACGACGGCGTGGCCCTGCCAGGCAACCGCGTGCATTTCGGCTACCGCGACAATATCGCCCAGCCCGACGTCGATGGCGCCCCGCCGCGCAAGCACGAGCACGAATACGACCCGGACCCGCTCAACAGCGTCAAGACGGGGGAATTCCTGCTCGGCTATCCGAATGAAAACGGCGGCACCTACCAGGTGCAGCCGCCGCAACTGTCCACCAACGGCAGCTATGCCGCCTTCCGCATCCTGGAGCAGGACGTGCCCCTGTTCGACAGTATATTGAGCCAGGGCGCGGCCAGTTCCGGGCTCAGCACCGAAATGGTGGCCGCCAAGATGTGCGGACGCTGGCGCAACGGCAATCCGCTCGTGCTCGCACCGGACGAACCGGGTCCCGTGCTGCCGAACGCCAGCCTGAACCACTTCCACTATGTCGATGCGCAGCCGGAAAAGGACGACACGCTGGGCCTGAAATGCCCGATCGGCGCGCATATCCGGCGCAACAATCCGCGCGACGAAGGCGTCGTGGGCACCTCGGCCCGCAACCACCGCATCGTGCGGCGCGCCATGCCCTATGGCAGCGAATACGATCCTGCCTCGCCCACCACGGAACGGCGGGGACTGGTCGGCTATTTCATCAATGCGAATCTGCGCAACCAGTTCGAATTCCTGATGCAGCAATGGAACGATGACGCTACCTTCGTCAAAGCGGCCGTCGGCCCGGCCGGTCCCGAAGCGGGCAATGCCACGCTCAACATCAGCGGCCAGGACGTGTTCCTGGGTATCAACGACCCGGCCGTCAGTTCCTTCACCTTGCCCGGCGTGGGCCCCAAGGGCAGCGGCAATACGAAACTGCAGCATTTTTCGCGCAGCGTCATCACGCGCGGCGGCGTGTATTGCTTCTTCCCCAGCATCACGGGATTGCGCTACCTGGCAAACCTGAGTTAGGCGGCGGGCGGGCCGCAGCGCGATTGACCCCGTTCAGGCAAACACGGGGCGGAAGAAACTGCGCTCGTAGCTGACGATGCAGCGCGTCTCTTCGGCGTAGCGGAAGGCGGCCTGGCATTCGGCGTCCTGCATCGAATCGCTGCGGTACTGCTCGTACAGGGCCAGGCTGGGAAACGAGAACATGGCCAGCGCCACGTTGCTGGCGCCCTCGGACGGCAAAAAGTAGCCGTGGTGCTGGCCGCCGAAGCGTTCGACCAGCGGTATCCACAGCTTGCCGTAGGCTTCGAATTCCCGCAATTTGTACGGGTCGATGATGTAACGCAGGTAACAGGTGATCATGCGGTTTCCTTGTGAACGTTCAGATCCATCAGCATGCCAGATTCCCAGGAACCGATGGCGGCCAATGGCAAGCCAGGCAAAAAGTCCAGCGCGCACGGATACGTAAAATCTTCCTGCGCCAGGACGCCTAGACCCGGCCAGGCGTAGAACAACAGCTTGCCCTTGCCGATGCGTCCCAGCGCGCTGCCGTCGGGCAGCCAGCGCAAGGCGTCGCCCGTGCCGCCGCCTCCTTCAACCGGCGCGGTGGCCAGACAGCGGCCGTCGTCCATCGCATGCACGGACAAGAATTCCTCGCCGTGCGCGTAATGCAGCACGGCCAGGCGCTCGCCATCGGGCGATGGGGCGCACGACGCCAGCTTGGGCAGCGACAGCCGCACGCGGCCGCCTCCCGCTTGCAGCGGCCAGTCCCACACGCTGCAGTAGTCGGGCGGCTGCACCTGCCCCTCGTCCACCGATTTGACGCCGTGCAGGACCAGCAAACGCCGCCCGCCATCGATGGCGTAGATTGCGCGCAGCATCTCGCCAGGGTGCTCCTGCGTGAACAGCAGGTCGCCCGTCTGCGCGTCGCGCACGCGCAGGCGGCCATCCCAGCCGCCGTCGACGAGATACCGGCCGCACGGCGACCACGCGGGGCCGCAGCCTTCGCCATCCTTCTTGTTCTGGAAGTTCAGCAGCGGCTGGCCTGCGTGGGCATCCACCACGGCCATCTGGCCAGTCGTGCTCTTGATGGCCAGCCGGCCGCCGTCGGGCGAAAACGCCATGCTGGAACAATGGGCGATGAATTTGCCGCGCCACAGCTTCTGGCGCGCCGTCACGTCCCACAGCGCCAGATCGCGCCCCAGCACGGCCAGACGCGCGCCATCGGGCGAAAACCGCACGCCGTAGGCGCAGCCCAGCTTCAGGGGCTTGCGCGTTGCCGTCATGGGCGCGCCAGCCGGTACACGACGCTGTCGATATCGTAATGGCGCTCCATGCCCGCGTATTGCATGCCCAGGCGCGTCATGACCTTGATCGATGCCGCATTGTCCGGGTGGGCCACGGCCACCACTTCGGGCGCACCGACGACGTCGAAGGCATGCGCGACGATGGCGGCCGCCGCTTCGCTGGCATAGCCCTGGCCCCAGCCCGTGCGGGCCAGGCGCCAGCCGATTTCATGCGGCTTGCTCTTGTCGCCATCGAGATGCTGCAGGCAGGCCATGCCCACCATCTCGCCATCATCGAGGCGTATCAGCGCCCACCACGAATAACCCCACTCGGCCCAGCGGCCGGTGACGCGCGTGACGCCCGCGCGCGTGTCCTCTTCCGTCTCGGGCTGGCCCGCGTTCAGATAGGTCATCACCTCGGGGTCGGTGTTGAGCGTGCGCATGCGCTCATAGTGGTTTTCCGTGATCGGTTCCAGGCGCAGGCGCGCCGTCGTGAGTATGGTCATCGCATTTCCTTGGACGAAAAAAAAGACGATACACGATCGTCTTTTTTTTGCAAGTGCGCACGCAATTACTTGCCTGCTTCGCCCTTCTTGATCCACGCCGCCAGCTGGTGGGGACGCAGGCCATCGTAGTCTTCGAATGGCTGATGGATCCACGGATTGTGCGGCAGTTCGTCGAGGAAGTAGTCGGGACGCACGACGGAGCAGCCCTTCAGCCAGATCACGGCCGACTTGACTTCGGTCACGTCAGGGAAGTTTTCCTTCAGGTGACGCGTGACCTTGTCCAGGGTGACACCCGAATCGGCCAGGTCGTCGACCAGCAGGATGCGGCCGGCCAGCGGGCCCTTGGTCATGGTCATGTACTTGGCGATATCGAGGTCGCCGCGCACCGTGCCCGCGTCTTCGCGGTAGGAGCTGGTCGACAGGATGGCCAACGGCAAGTCAAAAATGCGCGAGAAGACGTCGCCGGGACGCACGCCGCCGCGCGCCAGGCACAATACCTGGTCGAATTTCCAGCCCGATTCGTAGACCTTGAGCGCCAGGCGCTCGATCAGGCGGTGGTATTCTTCCCAGTTGACCCAGAGGTGTTGATCGTTCGATTGTGGGGTAGTCATGATAGTGGAATCTTATTATTAGCGTGATTAAAAAAATCCGCCTTGCGGCGGATTGTGTCCAGCAGCTTATTCGAATGGGTGGCGCAGCACGATCGTTTCTTCACGATCCGGACCGGTCGAAACCATGTCCACCGGTACGCCGACCAGTTCTTCGATGCGCTTGATGTAAGCGCGGGCCGTTGCCGGCAGGGCCGCCAGCGATTTCGCGCCGACCGTGCTTTCCGTCCAGCCTGGCATCTCTTCGTACACCGGCACGCAACGGGCGGCTTCTTCGGCGCCAGATGGGAAGATGTCCGTGGCCACGCCGTCGATGGTGTAGCCGGTGCACAGCTTCAGCGTTTCGATACCGTCCAGCACATCCAGCTTGGTCAGGCACATGCCCGTCACGCCGTTGATCTGCACAGAGCGGCGCAGCAAGGCGGCGTCGAACCAGCCGCAGCGGCGGGCACGGCCCGTCACGGTGCCGAATTCGTGGCCGACTTGCGCCAGGTGGTGGCCGACGCCCGCATCCGTTGGCAGTTCCGAAGGGAACGGGCCGGAACCGACGCGCGTCGTGTAAGCCTTGGTGATGCCCATGATGTAGTGCAGCATGCCAGGACCGACACCCGAACCGGCGGCGGCATTGCCGGCCACGCAGTTCGACGAGGTGACGAACGGGTAGGTGCCGTGGTCGACGTCGAGCAGGGAACCCTGCGCGCCTTCGAACAGCAGGTTCGCGCCGGCCTTGTGCGCCTTGTACAGCGCGCTCGACACGTCGGTCACCATCGGACGCAGGCGCGGCACATAGGCCAGCGCGTCGTCGAGGGTCTTCTGATAGTCGACCTTCGGCGCCTTCAGGTAGTTTTCCAGCACGAAGTTGTGGTAATCGAGGTTTTCGGCCAGCTTTTCGGCAAAGCGCTTCTCGTTCAGCAGGTCGGCGATACGGATCGCGCGGCGCGCCACTTTGTCTTCGTAGGCCGGGCCGATGCCCTTGCCTGTGGTGCCGATCTTTGCATCGCCACGCTTGGCTTCACGCGCCAGGTCGATCGCGGTGTGGTAAGGCAGGATCACGGGCGCCGCGTCCGACACTTTCAGGCGCGAGGCGACTTCGACGCCGACGGCTTCGAGCTTGTCGATTTCGCGCAACACGTCCGGCACGGAAACGACCACGCCGTTACCGATGTAGCAGGCGACGCCTGGACGCATGATGCCCGACGGGATCAGCTGCAGCGCGGTTTTGACGCCGCCGATGACCAGCGTGTGGCCTGCATTGTGGCCGCCCTGGAAGCGCACCACACCCTGGGCGTGATCGGTCAACCAGTCGACGATCTTGCCTTTACCTTCATCGCCCCATTGGGTGCCGATGACAACGACGTTCTTTGCCATAATTTTCTTTGACATCACTTAACCTAAGTTTTTAAGAATCCAGCTACTACCATTATCGGCAAGTACCAGCACGCGATCGCACTCGAACTCGTCTTGTTCATTACTGTGACCCGGCATACTCTGGATCACGACCTCGCCCGCCTTGCGCAACTCGGCGATTTTTTCCTTCAATTCTGGCGCGCTGCCCCATGGGGCGCGGATCGAATGCTTCCGTTCCGCCGTTGGCAACAAGCGCGCCAGTTCGCGCAAATCGAGCGAGAAGCCGGTCGCGGGACGTGCCCGGCCGAACGCTTCGCCGACGTGGTCATAACGGCCGCCGCGCGCAACCGCGTTCGGCAAGCCAGGTACATACAGCGCAAACATCGCGCCACTTTCATATTGGTAGCCGCGCAGGTCGGCCAGGTCGATCGCCACTTCGGCGCGGCCCAGCGCGGATCCTGCCAGCGCGGCCAGTTCGGCCAGCGCCTTCAGCACGCCCGGCAGCGGCGGCAGCACTTCGCGCGCACGCGCCAGCACATCGATGTCGCCATACAGGTTCGGCAAGGCCAAGAGCGCATCGCGCGTGACGGCATCGTAGGATGCGGTCAGGGCGCGCAGGCCCGGCGCATCTTTCGCGCGCAGCAGGGTGTACAGCGCAGCTTCGTCGCGCACGGCGGCGGCGTCTTGCGCAATGATAGCGCGCAACAGGCCGACGTGCGACAAATCCAGGCGGACGCTATCGAAACCGGCCAGCGCCAGCGAGGC
Organism: Janthinobacterium sp. 67; assembly: GCF_002797895.1. Classification (NCBI taxonomy): domain Bacteria; kingdom Pseudomonadati; phylum Pseudomonadota; class Betaproteobacteria; order Burkholderiales; family Oxalobacteraceae; genus Janthinobacterium; species Janthinobacterium sp. 67. Next base: position 2,343,672 of record NZ_PGES01000001.1, read on the forward strand.
GAGCGCCAGTTCCTGGATCTCGGCATCGGCTTCCAGGCCGGCGTGGCCATAGATTTCGGCGCCGATCTGCAGCGGCTCGCGGGTGGCGTGCAAACCCGACGGACGGGTATGCAGCACGCTGCCGGCGTAGCACAGGCGGGTCACGGTGGCACGGTTCAGCAGGTGGGCGTCGATGCGCGCCACTTGCGTCGTCATGTCGGCGCGCAGGCCGAGCATGCGGCCAGACAGCTGGTCGACCAGTTTGAACGTGCGCAGGTCGGTATCCTTGCCAGCGCCGGTCATCAGCGATTCCAGATACTCGAGCAGCGGCGGCATCACCAGTTCATATCCGTACAGACGGAAATTATCCAGCATGAGGCGGCGCAGCTCTTCGATCTTGCGCGCTTCCGACGGCAGAACATCGGCAATATTTTCGGGCAAAAGCCAATTCGGCATGAGGGAGCGAGATACGGAAGAAAGTTGAAAAAATGCATCATGCGAGGCAGCGGCGGGCGCGCCAGGCAAGAGGCCGAACCTGATATTTTACGCGAAAACACGGGCCTTTAGGGATAAGTTGTCCGAAACGCTGCCGCACAACCCTAAAAACACCGCATTTTACGCCTTCCCGCAACAGCCTGGCGGGCACAAAAAAACGGGGCCGGCAATGACGCCGGCCCCGCTCATGCTGCACCCGTCCTCGCGGCCGGGGGCAGTGTCGATGCCGCCTTACTTCTTGGCCGAACCGGCTGCGCCGCCGCCCTTGAAGTACTTGAAGAACTCCGAACTCGGATCGACCACCATCACGTCGCCCTTGTCCTTGAACGTGGCGCGGTAGGCTTCCAGGCTGCGATAGAACTTGTAGAACTCCGGATTCTTGCCAAACGCTTCCGCGTAGATCTGCGATGCCTTGGCGTCGCCCTCGCCGCGGATCTTCTCGGCTTCGCGGTACGCTTCGGCCAGGATCACCGTGCGCTGCTTGTCGGCGTCGGCGCGGATTTTCTCGGAGTCGGCCGAACCGGTCGAACGCAGCTCATTGGCCACGCGCACGCGCTCGGACTTCATGCGTTCGTACACGGAGTTGTTGATCTGCTCGACGTAGTCGACGCGTTTCAATCGCACGTCGACGATTTCCACGCCGATGGCCTTCGCTTCCGCCGACACCTTCGCCAGGATCGCTTCCATCACCTTGCCGCGCTGGCCCGAGATCACTTCGCGCACGGTGCGCTTGGTGATTTCATCGTTCAGCGCCGCCTTGACGATTTGCGACATGCGGTTGCGGGCCGGCTTCTCATCGCCGCCGAAGCTGCGGAAATACAGGCGCGGGTCGGCGATGCGCCATTTCACGTAGGCGTCGACGAGGATGTTCTTCTTCTCGGCCGTGATGAAGCGTTCCGGTTCCGGCGTGTCCAAAGTCAGGATGCGCTTGTCCAGGTACAGCACGTTCTGGAACGGCGGCGGCAGCTTGAAGTACAGGCCCGGCGTGCTGATGACTTCCTTGACTTCGCCGAGGGCGAAGACGACCGCATACTTACGCTGGTCGACCACGAACACGGTCGAGGACAAGAGCATGATCGCGATAAAGCCCGCGATCAGGGCGGCTACGATACGGTTCATTAGCGGCTCTCCCGTTCACGCGAAGAGCGGCTGTCGCGGCGCTGATTGACTTCTACTGTCGGCATGGCTTCCTGTGGCAAAACGGTGTTGGCTGCGGGTGTCGCGGCAGCACGGGCGGCTGCAGCGGCAGCGTCGGTGGCGGCCGTCTGGGCGATCAGCTTGTCGAGCGGCAGGTACAGCAGATTGCTGCCCGTCTTCGCGTCGACCATGACCTTGCTGGCACTGCTGAACACCTGCTGCATCGTTTCGAGGTACATGCGGTCGCGCGTGACGACCGGCGCCTTCTGGTACTCGACCAGCACCTGCTTGAAGCGCGAAGCATTACCGGCCGCGTTCTCGGTCACCAGCGCGCTGTACGCTGCGGCTTCCTCCATCAGGCGGAATGCGGCGCCGCGGGCTTTCGGAATGACGTCGTTGGCGTAGGCCTGGCCTTCATTCTTCTGGCGTTCGCGGTCCTGGCCTGCCTTGACGGCATCGTCGAAGGCGGCTTGCACCTGCTCCGGCGGCTGCACGGCCTGCATCGTCACGTTGGTGATGACGGCGCCGACCTTGTAGCGGTCGAGAATCTGTTGCATCAGCTGCTGCGTATCGTAGGCCACCTTTTCGCGGCCTTCGTACAGCACGAAGTCCATCTTGCTGCGGCCGACCACTTCGCGGATCGCCGTTTCGGCGACCTGGCGCAAGGTGTCTTCCTGGTCGCGTGTGTTGAACAGCCACGCCACGGGATCTTTCAGGGTGTACTGCACCGCGAACTGGATGTCGATGATGTTTTCATCGTCCGTCAGCATCAGCGATTCGCTGGCCTGCTTGTTACGCAGCGACTGGCGGTAGCCCACTTCCACCGTGCGCACCTGCGACACGTTGACGGTTTCGTCGGTCTGGAACGGGTACGGCCAGCGCCAGTTGAAACCGGCCGGCGTGGTGTGGCTGTACTTGCCGAACGTCAGCACGACGCCGTTCTGGCCCTCCTGCACGATGAAGGCGCCGCTGGCGAGCCAGATGAAGACGGCGATCACGCCGACCACGCCGGCGGTGATGCCTGCGCCCTTCATGTCGGGACGCGGACCACCGCCACCACCGTTGTTATTGCCACCGTTGTCGGGACGGTTCTTCTGTCCGAAAAAGGCGTTCAGGCGCTGATTGAAATCGCGCCACAACTGATCGAGGTCCGGCGGACCTTCGCCGGGCTTTTTGCCTTCTTGGGCTTTCTTGCCGTCGTCCTTGCGATTGCCCCAGCGGGGATCGTTCAGGGACAACTTCAAGCCTGTTTTTTTGAGTAGGGAGACAAGCATAACTATCGTGTTCCGACTTGGGAGTGGGTGGAAATCCTATCGTCCTCGCCAGGCTCTTCGTCCTGGTCCGGGGCGGCGCCATCGTGCTGGTCGTACTGACCGTCAAACTGATCTTCCTGCGATGCTTCATCGTTCTGATACAGGTGGGCCGAACCGGGCGCCTTCCTGGCCATCTCGACGATCGCATCGCGCAGCAGGTCGAGCCCGCTGCCCTTCTGCGCACTGACGAACACGCGACTGATCGTAGCATATTCGTCGCGCTCCACCGAAGGCTCCAGCCCGGCCGCATCGATCTTGTTCCACACGAGGATTTGCGGAATATGATCAGCGCCGATCTCTTTCAAGACCAGGTTGACCTGCTCGATCTGCTCCATGCGCACCGGCGACGCGGCGTCGACGACGTGCAGCAGCAAATCGGCATGGATGGTTTCTTCGAGCGTGGCGCGGAAGGCGGCCACCAGCTGATGCGGCAACTCGCGCACGAAGCCGACCGTGTCGGAGATCACCACGTTGCCCACTTCCTGGCCCAGGTAAACCCGGCGCGAGGTGGTGTCGAGCGTGGCGAACAACTGGTCGGCGACATACACGCCGGCCTTGGTCACGGCATTGAACAGGGTCGACTTGCCGGCATTGGTATAGCCGACCAGGGACACCGAGAATGTGTGATTGCGGCCGCGCGCGCGGCGCTGCGTTTCGCGCTGCTTGTGCAGCTTTTCCAGACGTGCGCGCAAGGCCTTGACGCGCTCGCCGATCAGCCGGCGGTCGGTCTCGAGCTGCGTCTCGCCGGGACCGCGCAAGCCGATCCCGCCCTTTTGCCGCTCAAGGTGGGTCCAGCCGCGGATCAGGCGCGTGGCCAGATGTTGCAGCTGGGCCAGCTCGACTTGCAGCTTGCCCTCGTGGCTCTTGGCGCGCTGCGCGAAGATGTCGAGAATCAGGCTGGTACGGTCGAGCACCCGCACATTCAGGCGCTTTTCCAGATTGCGCTGCTGGGCAGGCGAGAGGGCGTGGTTGAAGATGACGATTTCCAGGCCATCGTTGACGACGACGTCGCCAATTTCATCGGCCTTGCCGCTGCCGACGAAATACGCGGAATCGGGACTGGAACGCTTGGCCGTGATGGTGGAAATCGGGTCCGCGCCAGCAGAACGCGACAACAGCATGAGTTCCTCCATGCTGGCGGCGAAGTCGCTGTGACCGAAGTCAACCCCGACTAGTGCCGCGCGCATGATGGCATCTGATGAGTTGCGGCGAACGCCGACGCCGATGCAAACGCATCAGCGCCGCTGGCGCGGACGGGGGTGATGGACGGTGAAAGGCGCTGGGCCGTCAAGCTCAACGCTTTACTCCGCTTCAGATTCAATATTGAGATTGACGGCACGGGCCGGCACCACTGTCGAGATGGCATGCTTGTACACCATCTGGGTCACCGTATTGCGCAGCAATACGACATATTGATCGAACGATTCGATATGGCCCTGCAATTTAATGCCATTGACCAAGTAGATCGAGACAGGAACATGCTCTTTGCGTAATGCATTGAGGAATGGGTCTTGTAACAGTTGCCCTTTGTTGCTCATAACAGCTCCGTTGTTTATGTTGTTGTGTAAGAATTGGAGGCGACTCGCTTGATTTCAAGTGCTCTCACACCTTTCAAATAAAGAAAGATGCGTCATAGCTACTGTAACCTGTTTTCGCGATCGCTGTCGCGCATGGCGCATTAACACTTTATTATTTTCGTGCAAACAGCCATTAAATCGCTGTCGGCGCCGCATTATCTCCGCGGCGCCTTAATATGCACTTAATTCAGCATTTAAAACATTACTTGCTTGGCGTGCGTGCAAACGGGTTTTTACCCGTGCGCAGCTCGATGCGCAATGGCGTGCCGACCAGCGCAAACGTATCGCGGAAATGTTTTTCCAGATAGCGCTTGTACGGGTCGCCGACGGCGTCGAGCGCATTGCCGTGAATAACGATCACAGGCGGGTTCATGCCGCCCTGGTGGGCATAGCGCAGCTTCGGACGGATCGACCCCTTGCGGCGCGGCTCCTGCTTCTCCACGGCCTCGATCAGGGCGCGCGTCAGCTTCGGCGTCGACAGGTCGCACATGGCGGCCGCATACGCGGCGTTGAGCGACTTCATCAGCGGACCGATGTTGGTGCCCTTCAGCGCCGAAATGAAATGCATCTGCGCGAACGACAGGAAATCGAGCTTGCGGTCGATATCGATCTTGATTTCGTCGCGCTGGTGCGACTGCAGGCCATCCCATTTATTCACGGCCACGACCAGCGCGCGGCCCGATTCCAGGATGAAGCCGGCGATGTGCGCGTCCTGCTCCGAGATATCCTGCTGCGCGTCGAGCATCAGCACGACCACATTGGCTTCGGAAATCGACTGCAGCGTCTTCACCACCGAGAATTTCTCGATCGCTTCAAACACCTTGCCGCGGCGGCGGATACCGGCCGTGTCGATCAGGGTGTATTGCTGGCCATCGCGCTCGAACGGGATTTCGATCGAATCGCGCGTCGTGCCCGGCATGTCGAAGGCGATCACGCGCTCTTCGCCCAGCAGGGTGTTGATCAAGGTCGACTTGCCCACGTTCGGACGGCCGACGAGGGCGATCTTGATGCCGCGGTCGGTCTTTTCCAGCTCTTCAGGCTCATCCGGACGCTGCGCGAACGCCAGGTCCAGCATCACTTCGACGAGGTCGTTGACGCCGTCGCCGTGCGCCGACGAGATCGCATACGGATCGCCCATGCCCAATTCATAGAATTCGGACACGACGGCCGTATAGCGCATGCCTTCGCTTTTATTGACCACCAGCAAGACCGGACGGCCGCTCTTGCGCAGGAAGTCGACGATGGTCTTGTCATGCGGGGTCAGGCCTTGACGGCCGTCCACGATGAACACCACCACGTCGGCCTCGGCCACGGCCTGCTTGGTCTGCAGTGCCATCTGGTGCATGATGCCTTCCTTGGCGACGGGTTCGAAACCACCCGTATCGATGACGAGGAAGGGACGTTCGCCGACACGGCCTTCGCCATAGTGACGATCGCGCGTCAACCCAGGCAAATCCGCCACCAGCGCATCGCGCGAGCGGGTCAGACGATTGAATAAAGTCGATTTCCCAACATTGGGTCGACCTACTAGTGCAATTACCGGCTTCATTGTATTACTCGACCGCGAGAGCGGTCACTGTCCCTGATTGGGTTTGAAAAATCAAATTCGAACCGGCAACAACGGGAGCCGAAACAATCGGGCTGCCGTCGGTGCTGACACGACCTATTAATGCGCCATCTTCCCGTGACAGGAAGTGGATGTAACCTTGATAATCGCCGACGGCGACGCTGCGGCCGTAGGAGGCCGGCGTCGACAGGCGGCGGCGCGCCAGCGCCTCGTTCTTCCAGGCGCTCTGGCCGCCTTCGCGGCTGAATGCCACCACGCCGCCCTGATCATCGGCGACAAACACGAAACGCTGGTCGACGGCCACGCCCACATCGGACGAGATCGGCTTGGTCCAGCGCGGCACGCCCGTGGTAGCGTCGAAGCAGCCCGCCTTGCCCTGGTAGGTGACGGCGCATACTTCGCCTTCGTACACCACCGGCGTGCCGGCGATATCGGAGACGCGCTCGAGTTCGGTGGCGCCGCGCGGTTCGCTGACGACGATCTCCCAGCGTACCACACCGGTGGCCGCCGTCAGCGCCAGTAGCTTGCCGCCAGGCTGGGCCACGTAGATGTTCGCGCCGCCCAGCACCATGCCCGGCGCATTGCGCAGGGTCAATGCCGGCGTGGCGCGCTGCACCGTCCACTTGCGCTCGCCCGTCTTGGCGTCAAAGCCGACGATGCGGTTGTCGACGCTGCGCACGACGACCACGCCCTGCCCCACGACGGGCGCCGTCAATACTTCGCTGGACGCTTGCGCCTTCCACAGCTGCTTGCCATCGGCATCGAATGCCAGCACGGCGCCCTTGGCCGCACCAACGGCCACGACCGTGCCATCGCTGCCGGCGCCGGACGTGATGTCGCTGCCAACCTTGACGCGCCACGTTTCACGGCCGCTGGCCGCATCGAGGCGCGCCAGCGCGCCATCGGCGCTGACCACGTACAGGCTGCTGCCGGCCAGCGCAGGCGTGAACGCGTACACGCCCGCCTTGCCGATCGAATACTTCCAGGCGTCGCGCACGGCGATGCTCGATTTTAACTCGACCAGCTTGGCCGGCTCGACTTTCGGATCCTTCGAAGCGAACGGGTTCCAGGACGAGCAACCTGCCATCAGGGCCAACAGACTTGCAGCTACCAGCTTTTCAGTGACACGCATAAGTGTTATCCAACCTTTTTCTTGTACTTGTAAGGGCAAGGCAGGCGGCGTACAACGCCGCGCCGCACAACCATCAGTGTTCCTGTCAGGCGGCAGCCTTGTCGGCCTTGGCCTTGTCTTCCGGCACCGTACCGCCGATGGCTTCCAGTTTGACCTGGATCAGTTGACGGCCTGGATTGTTCTTGTCCGTCGCGGCTATCGCGGCCAGGTAAGCCGTGCGGGCATCGGCCAGCTTGTTTTGCGCCACCAGGATGTCGCCCTTGCGGTCGGCCACGGCGCCGGCAAATTGCGCCACGGAAGCCGTTGCCAGCACTTTCAGCGCTTCATCGTAGGCTTTTTCATCCAGCAGGACGCCGGCCAGGCGCAGCTTGGCGATGGCCTTGTACTCTTCCGTGCCATGCTCGGCCACCCACTGCAGCTGGGTCTTGGCCGTTTTCAGGTCGTTCGCGTCGAACGCCACCTTGGCCGCGGCCAGGGCGCTCATCTGCGCATACGCCGTGCCGCTGAAACGCGACTGCATGTCGCCGGCCGCGCGCATCACCTTGGCCGTGTCCTTGGCGGCGATGGCGTTTTGCAGTTCGTCGTACAGCTGGCCCGCTTGCGCAGCCTGCGTGCGCTGGTAGTACTGCCAGCCGGCCCAGCCGCTGTAGCCTGCCAGCGCCACGATCAGGACCCAGGAGGTCAGATTGCCATTGCGCTGCCACCAGGCCTTGAGGGTTGCCAGTTGTTCTTGTTCTTCGTGATCGTATGCCATGGGTCGTCAGTTTTAATGAGTAGTTGATCGAGGGTAGAACGGTCTTGCTGCAAATCAGTGGTGGTGATGCACGTGGCCGCCAGGACCGTGGTCATGGCCGCAATCGTGGTCGCCGATGATCTGGTCCACCACGTAATCGACGACATCGTCGAACGGCACCGTGTTCTGCTGCGCGCCGGCATCGGCTTCGCGCATGGCTTTCACCGTCGCGACGCTGTTGGCGATTTCATCGTCGCCCAGGATCACGGCAAACGCCGCGCCGCTGGCATCGGCCTTTTTCATTTGCGTCTTGAAGCTGCCGCCACCGTTGCTCGCTGCGCAATGTAGCACAACGTCCAGGCCCGCATCGCGAATCCGCTCGGCCAGCACGAACGCTTGCAAGCCTGCCTGCTCGCCCTGGTGCACCAGGTAGACGTCGCATTGGGCTGGCTGTTCCGGCTCGGCCGCGTCCTTCATCAGCAGCACCAGGCGCTCGACGCCCATGCCGAAACCGACGGCCGGCGTCGATTTGCCGCCAAACATTTCCACCATGCCGTCATAGCGGCCGCCGGCGCAGACCGTGCCTTGTGCGCCCAGCTTGTCGCTGACCCACTCGAACACCGTGCGGTTGTAGTAATCGAGGCCGCGCACCAGGCGTGGATTGATGGTGAACGGAATGTTGTTGTGGTTCAGGATATTCTGCACGCCGTGGAAGTGGGCCAGCGATTCCTCGCCCAGGTACTCGAGCAGCTTCGGCGCGCCATTGACCAGGTCCTGCATGGCAGGGTTCTTGGTGTCGAGGATGCGCAGCGGATTGCTGTGCAGGCGGCGCTTGGCTTCTTCGTCGAGCAGCTCGCTGTGGCTTTCCAGGTAGGCGATCAGGTCGGCGCGGTGGCGCAGGCGCTCGGCCGCGTCGCCGATCGAGTTCAGTTCCAGGCGGATGCCTTCCAGGCCCAGGTCATCCCACAGGCGGCGGGTCATCATGATCAGCTCGGCGTCGATATCCGGGCCCGTAAAGCCGATGGCTTCCGCGCCGAACTGGTGGAACTGGCGGTAGCGACCTTTCTGTGGACGCTCGTGGCGGAACATCTGGCCCTTGTACCACAGGCGTTTCGGGCCTTCGTAGACGAGGTTGTGCTCGACCACGGCGCGCACCACGCCAGCCGTGCCCTCAGGACGCAGGGTCAGGTTGTCGCCGTTCATCGAATCGATGAACGAATACATTTCCTTTTCCACGATATCGGTCACGGCGCCGATGGCGCGCGCGAACAATTTCGTTTCTTCCACGATCGGCGTGCGGATCTGCTGGAAGCCGTAGCTTTGCAGCACGGATTGCGCCGTGTTTTCAAACAATTCCCACAGCGGGGCGTCAACGGGCAGGATATCGTTCATGCCTTTGACGGCGGTAATCTTATCTGCTTTTTTATTTTCGGACATAGTGTTCTTCTTTGCTTTAACTGTGGCGTCGGATTACGCGCGTGGCGCTAATCCGACCTACGCGGCAACCGGCGCGGTCTTGCCATAATGGCTTTTAACATAATTGAGGACGATGTCCTGGAATTCCTCGACGATGCGTTCGCCGCGCAGGGTGACGACTTTTTCGCCGTCGACAAACACGGGCGCGGCCGGCGACTCGCCCGTGCCGGGCAGGCTGATGCCGATGTTCGCATGCTTCGATTCGCCGGGACCGTTGACGATGCAGCCCATGACGGCCACGTTCATCGCTTCCACGCCCGGATACGATTTTTTCCATTCCGGCATCTGCTCGCGCAGATACGTCTGGATATTGTCGGCCAGTTCCTGGAAGGTGGTCGACGTCGTGCGGCCGCAGCCGGGGCAGGCGATGACCATGGGCGCGAACTTGCGCAAGCCCATGGTTTGCAGGATTTCCTGGCCGACGATGACTTCGCGCGTGCGGTCGCCGCCCGGTTCGGGCGTGAGCGAAATGCGGATGGTGTCGCCGATGCCTTCCTGCAGCAGCACGGCCAGGGCCGCCGTCGAAGCGACGATGCCCTTGCTGCCCATGCCCGCTTCCGTCAGGCCCAGGTGCAGCGGATAGTCGCAGCGCCGGGCCAGTTCACGGTACACGGCGATCAGATCCTGCACGCCCGAGACCTTGCACGACAGGATGATCTTGTCGCGGCCCAGGCCCAGTTCTTCGGCGCGCACGGCGTTTTCAATGGCCGACGTCACCAGCGCTTCATACATGACGGCTTGCGCCGGCCACGGTTCGGTTCGGCCCGCGTTTTCGTCCATGATGCGGGCCAGCAAGGCTTGATCGAGGCTGCCCCAGTTCACGCCGATGCGCACCGGCTTGTCGTAGCGACACGCCGCTTCGATCATTTGCGCAAATTGCGTGTCGCGCTTGGCGCCCTTGCCCACGTTGCCCGGATTGATGCGGTACTTCGACAGCGCGCGCGCGCAATCGGGGTAGTCGTTGAGCAGGGTATGGCCGTTGTAATGGAAATCGCCCACCAGCGGCACGTCGATGTCCATCTTGTCGAGCTGCTCGCGGATGTACGGGACGGCCGCGGCCGCTTCCGGACGGTCCACCGTCAGGCGCACCAGTTCCGAACCGGCACGCGCCAGTTCCTTGATCTGGATCGCCGTGCCGATGGCGTCGGCCGTATCCGTGTTCGTCATCGACTGCACCACCACGGGGGCGTCGCCGCCCACCCAGATCTGGCGCTGGCCGTGCGCGATCAGCACCTTGCGGCTGTCGCGGCGGCCGGATGGACCGGAGCCGATCGCTGTTTTCGAGGTAGCCATAATATTATCTTCTGAGTTTGCTTGAACGGTTACTGCAATTATTTAATGCTGACGCGCGAGATCGTGCCGCCGGCAACGGTCGGCAGCTCCAGCTTGGCGCCGCGCAGGGTTGCCTGCACCACACCAGGTTTACCCACCACCAGGGTGGCCGGACCCGTGATATCAAACGTTTCCGTGCTGCCCGCCTTGACCATGCGCGAAATCAGCGGCGTGCTGCCGGGGCGGCGGATTTCCACCCAGGAATCCTGCTCCACTTTCAACACGAGCGCATTCGCGCCCACGGCAGGGGCAGCGTCGGCAGCGGGCGGCGTGGCGGCGGCCGCTGGCGCGGGGGCTGGCGGCACGGCGGCGGCCGGCACCGAAGCGGCGGCGGAAGCCGGCGCGCCCGTCTGCGTATCGTTGCCTGGCGGCGGCGGTACGGAAATCAGGGGCACGGACGGCGTCTGCACGGGCGTCAAGTCCTGGCCCGGCTTGATCAGGGTCGTTTCCACGGGGCCCACTTCCGCGTGCGATGTTTCTTTCCCCGTCTGCGAGGACAGCAGGCTGGCCGGCACATAACCGAGTTTATACGCGCCAAAGGCGGCCGCCACGACGACGGCCACGGCACCGGCGATCCAGAGGGGAGTCTGGTTCGACGAGCGCTGCGTCATCGACGGGAAGCGCGATTCGGAAAACGTGGCGGAAATCTCGCGCCGCACGGGCGCGGCCGGGTCTTGCGCCGGCGCCGGGTGGACTTCGATCATGGCCACGAGCGGCGCCGCGTCGAGACGCACGACCTTGGCATAGGCGCGCACGAAGCCACGCACCACGGCCAGGTTCGGCAAGGCCGCCATGTCGCCCTCTTCCAGCGCGATCACCTGGCGCGGCGCCAGCTTGAGCTGGTCGGCCACCTGCTCCACAGGCCAGCCCAGCGCTTCGCGCTGCGCCTTCAACTGTGCGCCTGCCAACGCAAGATTGCCCTGGGGCTGCTGCTGAGGCGTTTCTGCCCACTCTGAATTCATTGGTATCCCTGTCTCACTCATCAAACGCCCCATTTTGATAAGCAGCATATTCGGGCGAGCCGGAATGGTGGTTGCGCAAATGCGCCCCCAGGCCAGCTTCCGCACCCGCATCCCCGAGCTTATGCTGCACCTTGATCCCGAGCCACAGCACATCGGCCGTCTGGCTCTCCATTGTTGCTATCTTACCGAGCCGCTGCAAATAATAAGCCGCTTGCCGGTAATCTTGCTGTTGGTAATGCACGCGCACCAGGCCGGCGTTCGTCACTGCCACGTCCGGTGCGATGCGTATGGCGCGCATCAAATATGCGCCCGCACGCGGGTAATCGTTCAAGGCCAGGCTGCAAGCGCCCCCATTGTTGAGCGCTTTTTCCGGCGATACATACGCAGCGTCCGCCAAGGCCGCATCGAAATATGCCAGCGATTGCGCGGCGCGTCCCGTCTGGCACAAAAACAGGCCGTAATTATTGCTCAAGTCGGGATTGTGGGGCGCAAGGCGCAAAGCGTAAAGGAAATCTTTCTCGGCAGACGCAGTTTGCCGCTGTGCCGCGAGGATCAGGGCGCGCACGCCATAGGCTTGCGCATCGCTTGGCGCCAGCTGCACGGCTTGCTGCACTTCCGCCAGGGCCACGTCGAGCTGGCCTTGCGCATAATAGGCACTGGCCAGCTGCAGCCGCAGCGCGGCGCGTTCCCCGGCATTCGCCTGCCCATCCTGGGGCAAGGCGGCGCCCGCCTCAACGGGAGTGGAAGCACAGCCGACCAGCAGCACGGCCAGGCAGACAGCGGCCACAGCGAGCGAGCGTTGGTAAGCCATGCCTTCCCTCATCAGGAGCGGATCTCCACGATCTTGCCGAAATTGGCGCCAAATTTCTGTTGATACTCGGTCATCTTTTCCATGCGTTCCTGTACCCGCGTACGGTCCTTGACTTCGCCGGCCAGCTGGCCGCAGGCCGCATCGATATCGTCGCCGCGCGTCTTGCGCACGGTGGTGATGATGCCGCCATCCATCAGCACCTGGGCGAAGGCCTTGATGCGCGGGTTTTTCGAGCGGAACAGGCCCGACTCGGGGAAAGGATTGAATGGAATCAGGTTGAACTTGCAGTTCACGCCGAACTCGCGGTCTTGCACCAGCGCCAGCAGTTCGCGCGCGTGCTCGTCGCTGTCGTTGACGCCGTCGAGCATGCAGTATTCGAACGTGATGAAATCGCGCGGGGCGAATTCCAGGTAGCGCTTGCAGGCCGCCATCAATTCCTTCAGCGGGTATTTCTTGTTCAGTGGAATCAGCCCGTCGCGCAAGGCGTCGTTCGAGGCGTGCAGCGAGACGGCCAGGGCCACCGGCACTTCCTGCGACAGCTTGTCCATCATCGGCACGACGCCCGACGTAGACAGGGTCACGCGGCGGCGCGACAGGCCGTAGGCGTTGTCGTCGAGCATCAATTTCAGGGCCGTGACGGTCGGCTCGAAGTTCAGCAGGGGCTCGCCCATGCCCATCATCACCACGTTGGTGATCTGGCGTTCGCCTTTCGGGCCCGGTTCAATGCCCTTGGTGCGGCGCAATTCGAATTCCGCCATCCACAGCTGGCCGATGATCTCGCCAACACTGAGGTTGCGGTTGAAGCCTTGCTTGCCCGTCGAGCAGAAACGGCAGTTCACGGCGCAGCCGGCCTGGGTCGAGATGCACAGGGTGCCGCGGTTGTCTTCCGGAATGAACACGGTTTCCACGGCATTGCCATTGCCCACGTCGACCAGCCACTTGCGCGTGCCATCCGTCGACGTATGGTCGCTGATGATGGCCGGGGCGCGCACTTCGGCGCGCGTGGCCAGCTTGTCGCGCAGCGACTTGGCCAGGTCCGTCATGGCGTCGAAGTCGGAGGCGCCGAACTGGTGTATCCAACGTTGCAATTGTTTCGCACGAAACGGTTTCTCTCCCAACTCGGCGCAGTAGGCGATGAGTTGCGCGGGATCGAGGTCCAGCAAGTTGGTGAGGGTCGTCGTATTCATGATCTTGTCTATTCTAAAAATCCGTCCCCGCGCGCATCCGGAGCGAAAACTCCACAGCGCAGCGGGAACAGGGGGTGATAAGTTATTTCACAGATAACGCCAGGAAATAACGTTATCTAAGGCAATTAAGCCTTCAGTTCTGGGAAGAAGTAAGCGATTTCCACTTTAGCAGCTTCGACGGCGTCGGAACCGTGTACGGCGTTAGCGTCGATCGAATCGGCGAAATCGGCGCGGATCGTGCCTTTTTCTGCTTTCTTCGGATCGGTCGCGCCCATCAGGTCACGGTGGGCCAGAACGGCGTTTTCGCCTTCCAGGGCTTGGATCATGACTGGACCGGAAACCATGAAGTCGACCAGGTCTTTGAAGAAGCCGCGCTCTTTGTGCGCTGCGTAGAAGCCTTCAGCTTGTTCGCGCGACAGTTGGGTCATACGCGCTGCAACGATTTTCAGGCCAGCGTTTTCAAAACGGGTGTAGATTTGACCGATTACGTTTTTTGCAACTGCGTCTGGTTTGATGATCGACAGGGTGCGTTCGATTGCCATGTGTGAAAACTCCAATAAAAAGAAAGGTTTAAAACGGTAAATTGAGAACTCAATCAACCTTTGATTTTACCATACTCCACCCCATATCACCCAGACAGGCAGGGAGCATCTTGCCGCCCTGCACCTGTTTAATGAAATCTTAAGCTGCTTTTTTGGCAAATTCCGGCCCTCATGCTATCCTTGGACAAAGCAGTAATTTGAATTGACAACACGGAGGCACTATGAATCAGAACATGCAACGCACCTTTGATCTGTCGGGGGGCATGCAGCAAGTCCGCCACCAGGTCTTGCGCAACACTTACTGGCTGCTGGCGCTGTCCATGATCCCGACCGTGCTGGGCGCCTTCATCGGCGTGCAAATGCATTTGCCGATGCTGACCGGCGGCATGGGCTTCATCATCTTCATGGCCGTCGCATTCGGCTTCATGTACGCGATTGAAAAGACCAAGAACTCGGGCCTCGGCGTCGCCGTCCTGCTGGGCTTTACCTTCTTCATGGGCCTGATGCTCACGCCTATCCTGACGCGCACGCTCGGCTACTCGAACGGCGGCATGCTGATCATGACGGCATTTGGCGGCACGGCCACCATCCTGGCCGTGATGGCGACGATCGCCACGGTCTCGAAGCGCGACTTCTCGGCCATGGGCAAATGGCTGTTCGCCGGCGTGATCGTGCTGATCCTCGCATCGGTGGCAAACATTTTCCTGGGCCTGTCGGCACTGTCGATCGTGATCTCCATGGTCGCCATCGCCATCTTCTCCGCCTACATCCTGTATGACGTGCAGCAAATCATCAACGGCGGCGAGACCAACTACATCTCGGCCACCCTGCGCATCTACCTGGACGTGTACAACATCTTCACCAGCCTGTTGTCCTTGCTGGGTTTCGCCGGCGGCAGCCGCGACTAAGCGCTGCGATTGAAACAGCAAAAAGCCGACCCTCGGGTCGGCTTTTTTACGTCCGTCGAACCTACTTGATTCTCTCCGCCACCTCGAGCAGGCAGGCGCGGGCCCGGTCGAGGGTAGGATTATCGCGTTGGGCAGCATACACGGCGCAGGCGGAATGCGAGAATTCCGGCGCGTCGCGCACGCGGTGCAGCAAGCCCGCATCAAGGTAGGGTTGCGCGCTGCCGATGCGGAAGTAGCTGGCGCCGCCCACTTCCAGCAGGTAGACGAGGGCCAGCGGCCCCAGCGAGATCGACACGGGCGGGCTGCTCAGCTCCGGATACGCCGCCTGGTGATTGGCCGCGAAGCTGGGCCCCCAGTCCACGTACACATAGGTATCGGCATGCATCTGCCCGTCGGCGCGCGTGGTCACCATCACGAGCTTTTCCTCGGCCAGCAATTCGCTGGCCAGGCCCGGGCGCTGGGGCGGGTTGTACAGCACGGCCAGGTCCAGCGAGCCGTCATGCACGGCGTCGAGCAGGCGCGCGGGACTGTCGACCTCGGCGCGCAAGGCGATCTCGGGACAGTCGCGGCTCATGCGTATCAGCCAGTCGCCCAGCAGCGGCGGCCACAAGCTCAGTTCGCAGCCGATGCTGACGGCGTCGTCGCGCCCCGGCGGCAAGGCCACCTGGTGGCGCGCCCGCTCCCACACCTGCACCATCGTGGCCGCGTGGCGCATGAAGCGCTCGCCGGCCGACGTCAGGCGCGCGCCCGCCTTGTTGCGCACGAAGAGCTGGCGCCCCAGCTGCTGCTCCAGGGTGCGGATGCGGGCGCTGACGGCCGTCTGCGTCACGTGCATGCGCTCGGCGGCCATGATGAAGCTGCCGCAGGACGCCACTTCGAGGAAGGTCCGCGCTTGATTGATATCCATCAGTCCATGATATCAGCTGACACGCTCATACCCTCCCAGCACACCCTGCTTCGACAGCACCCACTGCCACAACTGCAGGTCGCGCGCGCGGAAAGCGCCCGCGCAGGACAGCAGATAATATGACCACATGCGGTGGAAGCGCTCGCCCAACTGGGCGGCAAAGCGTGGCCACGCCTGCTCAACATTGTCATGCCAGGCCATCAGCGTCTTGTCGTAGTCGGCGCCGAAGTTGTGCAAGTCCTCGACAACGAACAGATCGTCCATGGCGTCGCCGATCTGGCCGATCGACGGCAAGTCGCCATTCGGGAAGATGTATTTGTCGATCCACGGATCGCACGTGGAATGGCGCTTGTTTTTGCCTATCGTGTGCAGCAGGAACAGGCCGTCGTCTTCCAGGCAGCGGTGCGCCACTTCCATGAAGGTGCGGTGGTTTTTATGGCCCACGTGCTCGAACATGCCGATGCTGACGATGCGGTCGAATTTTTCATCGGTGTCGCGGTAGTCCTGCAGGCGGAAGTCCAGGTGCCCGCCGCCCGGCATGGCGCGCGCATACGCGGCCTGCTCTTGCGAGATCGTCACGCCCACGCATTGCACCTGGTATTTTTCCGCCGCATAGCGCATGAAGCTGCCCCAGCCGCAGCCGATGTCGAGCACGCGCATGCCCGGTTCCAGCCCGAGCTTGCGGCAGACCAGATCGAGCTTGGCTTCCTGCGCCTCGGCCAGGTTGCCCGCATCCTTCCAGTAGCCGCAGGTATAGGTCATGCGCGGGTCGAGCATGGCCGCATAGAAGGCGTTGCCCAGGTCGTAATGCTCCTTGCCCACCATCCAGGCGCGGCGTTCCGTCTGCAGGTTGAACAGGCGTGCATACAAGGCGTGGAAGGCCAGACGCATGGGACGCACGTCGTCGGCCACCCGGGCGCGCAGCAGATGGCAAAAGAATTCGTCGAGCTGCTGCGCATCCCAGTCGCCGTCCATGTAGGCCTCGCCCAGGCCCAGGTTGCCGCTGGCGACGGCGCGCTCCGGCACGCCCGGTTTGCGCAGCTGCATGTCCCAGGCGGCGCGGCCATTCAGATGGATATCGGCCCTGGCCAGCAGTTCGGCCGCTTCGCGTATCAGCCGCGTGTCGAGCTTGAGTTCGGTACTACCTGCTGGTGCTTGCTGTAACTGCGTCATTTGCTGCGTGTTCATGCCCTGCCGCCTCCAGATGGTTGTCGGTGCTGGCGCCGCGCCAGCCATCAAATTATCCGCCCGCCACCGCCATCTGGATAATGAAACATCATGGCCATTCATATCAAAATAATTGCTGCAAAATGATTTGAATCAATTATTTTATGGAAATATCTTATACAAGAAGCGCGCCGTAGCATGAAAAAAGCCGCCCGTAAGGCGGCTGTTCGCGACACATTTGCAGCGTAATCAAAAGTCGTGATTCGGCGGATACTTGCTATAAAAATCGTTATCCCATTTGAAGTTGGTAAACGCCACCGTCATCGATACGTCGAGCGCTTCGACGAAATGCCAGCAGCCGACAGGCAAAAACAGGATCTCGCCCGGCGCCAGCACACATTCGCGCACCTGCACGTCGGCCATCAGCGGATAGCGCCGCACGTCGATGTCGCGCCCGTCGACGGGCGTAAAACAGTGGCGCTGGTTGTACACGCGCGCCACCTCGCAGGCGGCCATGATGCGCAGGCGCTTGCGCCCTTTCACCTGCGCCATGAAATTGTTCGTCAGGTCGTGGTGGAACGGCGTCACCGTGCCGGCCGGGCCGAACCACAGAAAGCCCGTGGGGCCGCCATCCTGCTTCAGGTATTCGGGCAGCTGGCCGATATCGTCCCACAGCTCGCGCAAGGCTTGCCGGTTTTGCGAATCGTTATTCGCCGTCATGTAGAAATCGTTCGTCGCGCCGCTGCCCTCGACCAGGCTCGCGTACTCGCCGAAGGCCATCTTGCGCTTGTGGGCCACGCTGTTCATTTCGTACTGATCGTCCGCCTCGCGGCCGAACTGCACTTCCACTTCGCGCTGCGCGTAATGCGCGCGGAAATAGGCGGGACTCCACTTGGCCATGGCGGGCCAGTCGTCCATCATGCCCGTGATGATCACGGGCTGGTTGGTGGAGTAATACTCGTCGAGGAATTCCTGCGCCGTCAATTTGTCGCGGCGGGGAATCTCGGGGTCGCGCAGCTGGTTCAGCTTGCGCTGGATGTCGATCACCCAGTCGCGCTTGGCCAGGCGGTTCGACAGGCGCACGGCGCCGGCCAGATAGGGGCTGTGCAGCGCCAGCTCGATTTCGCGGCGCGCCAGGCTTTCCGCGATGCCGGCCTGTTGCAGCACCGGCATCAGCGCCGACGGATGGCTGCCCAGCATAAGGTTTTCCGCGATCCAGCTGCGCCACTCGCGGCTCAGTTCCTGTTCCGGCTGCTGTTCTTTCTGTTTGACTCCGAATGTCGATACCGCCGCCATCGCCCGTCTCCTGTTTTTTTATGTGCACAAGCGGCCGGGCAGCAATGCCGCCCGGCCGCGTCTTGCGCTACTCCAGTGTTACCGCACTTTCCACACCTCGGTCGCCAGCACGCCATTCGCATCGCCATCGAGTTCCCACGAGAACGCGCCCCGCAAGCCCTGGTCCTTCACATATTTCACCTTGGTGCCGATGACGGTCGGATCGTCATAGCTCCACCACTGGCCGCCCGCCCCCGTGTACAGGTACAGCTGCTTGGTCACGGGATGGTAGTAGCGCGTGCCGGCCTTGGCGACGAGGATTTTATAGTCCTCGATGCCCGACTCGTAGGTGCCTGGCGCCATGCCCGTGGCGGCCTGGTACAGGCCATCGCCATTCGGTCCCGGCGCCACGCCCGTCCAGCCGCGGCCATAGAACGGTATGCCCAGCAGCAGCTTGTCGCGCGGCACGCCGGCGGCAATCATGTACTGGACCGCCTTGTCGCCCACGTATTCGCGCGCCATGCCCGTCGACGGATCGGCGGGGTCGGCAAACAGCTGGGCGTTGAAGTTGGTGCTCGTTTCCCAGCCGCCGTGGAAGTCGTAGGTCATCAGGTTGATCCAGTCCATGTACTGCGAGTACAGGGCCGGTTCCGTGTTGTCGATCTTGTCCTTGCCCGCGCCGACAGCGGCCGTCAACAGGTAGCGCTTGCCGTTGGCCGCACCCAGCGCATCGAGCTGGCTGCGGAATTCCGCCATCAGCAAGGTGAAGTTGCGCTTGTCGTTCGGGCTGACCGTGTTGTACGGCTGGCCGCCGCCGACCGGATATTCCCAGTCGATGTCGATGCCGTCAAAGATGTTGGCCGCCGCGCCCACGCCACCACGGCCGCCCTGCACCGGCAGGTTGCCCTTGATGTAGATATCGATGCACGAGCGGACCATCTGCTTGCGCAGCGCATCCGTGGCCGAACCGACGGAGAAGTTCTTCGACCAGCTCCAGCCGCCCAGCGAGATGAACAGTTTCAGGTTCGGGTGCGCCGCCTTCAGTTTTTTCAGCTGCAGGAAGTTGCCCGACAAGGGAGCATCCCAGGGAATGGCCTGGCCATCGACGGTGCGCTTCGGCGTGCGGATGTAGTCGGCCTCGGCATCGCCGCCCGTGCCCGCATCCGGCGCATTCGGATTCGTCGCGCCCGGCTCCGCCTTCGTGATCATGCCGCATTCATAGCCGCCGTTTTTCGGGTAGATATTGCCGAAGGCGTAGTTGATGAAGGTCAGCTTGTCGGCCACGCCGCTGGAATGCACGTTCGCCACTTCATAGTCGCGGCCATACACGCCCCACTGCGCGAAATAGGAACCGACTTCGCGGCCCGTTGGCGTTGGCGTTGGCGTAGGTGTCGGTGTCGGTGTCGGTGTCGGTGTCGGTGTCGGTGTCGGTGTCGGTGTCGGTGTCGGTGTCGGTGTCGGTGTCGGTGTCGGTGTCGGTGTCGGCGTTGGCGTTGGTGTTGGCGTCGGCGTTGGCGTAGGAGTCGGCGTGGTGCTGCAGATTTCCTGGCTGGTCCATGGCTTGCCCGTGCCGGCGGCGCCGCTGCTGGTCGACGGGTTGTCGCCCTGCGTCCAGTAATTGGCGCGGTAATTCGTGCCCGCGTAGCTGACGGTGGCGCCCGCGCTGTAAGCCGTGCCGGCCACCCAGGCCAATGCGCACGTGCCGCCGGTTGGCGTCGGTGTCGGGGTGGGCGTTGGGGTCGGAGTTGGATTCGGTGTCGGGGTCGGTGTCGGTGTCGGCGTTGGTGTGGGAGTAGGTGTCGGGGTCGGCGTGGTGCCGCCGTCGCAGGTGCCGCCGGCGCTCCACAGGCTCGGCGTGGAGACGGGGTTCCATCCGGAACCCACGTGATCGGTCTGCGTCACGAGGGCCGTGTAGTTGGCGCCCAGGTAAGTGACGACCGTGCCGGCGTTATACGTGCCGCCCTCCTGCCATGGCACGCACGCGACGACCGCGCTGGCCGCCAGCAATTGCGAGCCGCCCGGGGCGCTGGCGTCGCCGCCACCGCCGCATGCCGCCAGCACGCCGCCGCTGGCCAGACATACCATCATGTTCCTGATTGTTTTTTTAAGTATTAAATTTTCCACGCTGTCTCCTGTTCAGGTTTGCGGAGTGCCACTGTGCTTCGTAAATAACTACCCTGTGATCTTGTTTTTTTGCAGTTGCAAGAACAGCATGCTGCTGAAAAAATAGGCGGTCAAGTGGTTTTAAAGTGGCATCAAAGCGAGCAATACCACTTCGAACAGAAAGCGCAGCGGAAGATGCAGACGGCGTGTTGTCCTACTGGACAATGAAAAAATGGCAGAGGGAGAATGGAAAAAGACGCTGGAACGGGAAAAGACAGACCAGTTTTATAACACGGTGTAAGTGGTATTGGGGGAGTTCGCCGCGCCGCTGAATGCGGCAACGGCGGGTGCCTGCCTGGCCACCCGCCGTGTTTTGAATGCTTATTGCGCCAGATCAAACACGGCCATCGACTCCACGTGCGACGTATGCGGGAACATGTTGACCACGCCCGCCTTGCTCAGCACATAACCGGCTTCCAGCGCCAGGATGCCGGCGTCGCGCGCCAGGGTCGACGGGCTGCACGAGACGTAGACGATGCGTTTCGGCATCAGGTCAGGACGCACTTGCGACAGGCCGACCAGCGCCTGGCACAGCGCCATGGCGCCGTCGCGCGGCGGGTCGACGAGGATGCGGTCGAACTTGCCCAGCGCGATCAGGTCGTCCGTCGTCACTTCGAACAGATTGCGCGTCGAGAACGATGTTTTTTCCGCCAGGCCATTGGCCAAGGCGTTTTCCAGCGCCCGCTCCGTCAGGGTGGTGCTGCCTTCGATGCCGACCACTTCGCTGCCTTGCGTGGCCAGCGGCAAGGTGAAATTGCCCAGGCCACAGAACAGGTCGGCCACGCGGTCCGTCGGCTGCACTTCCAGCAGACGCAGGGCTTTCGACACCAGCACGCGGTTGATGTGATGGTTCACCTGGGTGAAATCGACGGGCTTGAACGGCATCTTGACGCCGAATTCCGGCAGCAGGTAGTGCAATTGCTTGTCGAGCGGATAGAACGGCACGGCCGTTTCCGGGCCTTTCACCTGCAGCCACCATTGCACGCCGTATTCGTCGGCAAAGGCCTTCAGTTTCGTTTCATCGTCCGCCGTCAACGGCGCCATGATGCGCAAGACCATGGCGGTGACGTCTTCGCCGACGGCCAGCTCGATCTGCGGCATCTGGTCGAAAATCGACAGCGAACCGATCAGCGCGCGCAAGGACAGCAGCATGGCGGAGATGTGCGGCGGCAAGATTTCGCAGCTATCCATGTCGGCAACGAAAGCCGATTTCTTTTCATGGAAGCCCACCAGCACGGCGTCTTTCTTCTTGACGTGGCGCACGGACAGGCGCGCGCGGTAGCGGTAGCCCCACGTCGGGCCGTACATGGGACGCATGATGCTTTGCGGACGCACCTTGCCGATATGCCACAGGTTGTCTTCCAGCACGCGCTGTTTGATCGCCACCTGCGCCGACGGTTCCAGGTGCTGCATCGAGCAGCCGCCGCAATTGTCGAAATGCTTGCACTTTGGCGTCACGCGCATGGACGATTCGCGGTGCAGCGCCGTCATGCGGGCCATTTCCCAGTTCTTCTTTTTCTTGAACGTCACAAAGCTGACGCGCTCGCCCGGCAACGCGCCTTCGACAAACACGACCTTGCCCGGCGAGCCGTCTTCGTTCTCAATATGGCCAACGCCACGGGCGTCCATGTCGAGCGATTTGATTTCGATGATATTTTCTTGCATAGCGATCAATAGGTAAGAGTGGGCCAGGACGCAGGGCCGCGCTGGAACTTGAAAGAATGGGGGACAGGTCAGGCGCCGCGAGCGGGGCGTATGATAGCAGATGCGGCCCCGGAACTACCGGGACCGGGCGTCCTACAATAATGAGTCGCGCACGACGCCGCGTGCCGCCATGGCGCGTTTCAGTTTAATCAGCGCTTCCTGCTGGATCTGGCGCACGCGCTCGCGCGTCACGCCCATTTCCTCGGCCAGGGTTTCCAGGGTGGCCGGGTCGTCGTTGTCGAGACCGAAACGGCGCATGATGACGACACGCTGCTTGTCGGGCAGCTTGGTCAGCCAGTCGCGCACCAGCACCGTCATTTCATGGTGTTCCGCGCGCGCGTCGGGGCTGTCTTCGCTGGCGCCGGGCAGCATGTCCATCAGCGACGATTGGGGGTCGTTGTCGAGCGGCGCGTCGAGCGAGGTGGCGTGCTCGGACAGGGCCAGGATATCCTGCACCTCTTCCACGGGACGGCCCACGAGATGGGCGATGTCTTCCGCGGTGGCATCCTTGCCGTCGTGGTGCTGGGCTTCCAGGTGGTATTTGCCGCGCAATATCTGGTTCAGTTCGCGCACCATGTGCACGGGCAGGCGCACCGTGCGCGCCTGGTTCATGATGGCGCGCTCGATGCTCTGGCGTATCCACCAGGTGGCGTAGGTCGAGAAACGGAAACCGCGTTCGGGCTCGAACTTGTCGATGGCGCGCATCAGGCCGATGTTGCCCTCCTCGATCATGTCGAGCAAGACCACGCCCCGGTTGATGTAATGCTTGGCGATCGACACGACGAGGCGCAGGTTGTGCTCGATCATGGTTTGCCGGGCTTCGAAATTGCCCTGCTTGGCGAGGGTGGCGTAATGCACCTCTTGCGCCACCGTCAGCAGGGGCCGCGTGCCGATCTGATTCAGATAGTGCTGCGTGGTATCGGTCGACAGCTCGGCCGCCAGCACTTTTTTCAGTTCATCGACACTTTCGACCAGCACGCTGACGCTGGCCACCTCGCCGCCCTCGCCCGCCTCGACGGCGTCAATGCCGTCGAGCTCGCCGACATCGTCCGTCACGACTTCGTCTGCCCCGTCTTCCGGCAGTTCCGGGTCATCGTCCAGCTGGTCGTGCGGCGCGTGTGTCATTGCTTTACCTAACGGTTAGGCAGGAATTTCGAAGGGTCGACGGGCTTGCCCTGCTGGCGGATTTCAAAGTGCAGCTTCACGCGGTCGGCATCGGAATCGCCCATTTCGGCGATGGCCTGGCCTTTGTTGACGTTCTGCCCTTCCTTCACCAGGATGCTGCGGTTATGCGCATACGCCGACAATAAACTATTACTGTGCTTCACGATGACAAGATTACCATAACCACGGATTCCGCTCCCGGCATACATGACTTTTCCCGCTCCGGCGGCCACCACTTGCTGGCCCGCCTTGCCTGCGATATCGACGCCCTTGTTCTTGCCTTCGTCGAAAGTGCCGATGACCTTGCCTTCGGAAGGCCACATCCAGCTGATCTTGTCTTCGCCAGGCGCCGATGCGGCCGGGGCTGCCGCGGCGGCGGCCGGTGCGGCGGCGGCGACTGCTGCCGGTGCCGGCGCAGGCTTGGCGTCGCTGGTGCCGCCATCGGCGCGCAGTTCGGCCAGGGTGGCGTCGGAATAGGCGCGCTTCTCGCCGCGCGGGCCCGTTTTCTTCGGCACGACAGGCGCGGCCGGCTTGATTTCCGTCGATGGCGGCATGACGATGGCCGACGTTTGCGCGCCGCCCGTGTCGCCGGTCGGCGGCAGCACGCGCAATACCTGGTCGACCTTGATGTCGTTCGGGTTGCTCAAGTCGTTCCAGGCCACCAGGTCGCGGTAGTTCTGGCCGTGCTCGAGGGCGATGCGCAACAGGGTGTCGCCGCGCTTGACGGTGTAATAGGCCGGGTCGCGGTCGCGCGGATCGCTGGCGGCGGCACTGCTGCTCGTTGGGTGGCGCTCCACGACGGGCGCCTGGACGCCCGTCGTGCCGCAACCGCTCAACAGCGCGGCCAAGGTGATGCTACATAGAAGTATGTTACTTTTCTTAATCATTCGCATGTAATTGTATGTCCTGCTTGCTAGCTGATCCGGGGATCATATGGTGCCCGGGCGCAAAGGCACGAAATGGCAATCTTCCAGGGTCTGGCTGGTCCATTCCATTTTCCCCACCCGGGTAATGAGTTGTAAGTGTTGCAATTTAGCCCCCACTGGCGCAACCAGACGCCCGCCGGGCGCCAGCTGTTCCAGCAAGGCTTGCGGGACTTCCAGGCCGGCTGCGGCAAGGATGATCCCGTCGAAGGGCGCCGCCTGCGGCAGGCCAAGCATACCATCTCCGTACTGCAAGCGCAGATTCGACACGCGCAGCGGGCGCAAATTCGCCTTCGCCAGCTCGTGCAGAGGCCGGATGCGCTCGATCGAATACACCTCTTTCGCCACCAGCGACAGCACCGCGGCCTGGTAGCCGCAACCGGTGCCGATTTCCAGCACGCGCTGCAGATTGCCGCCCTGACGCATCACTTCGATCATGCGCGCCACGATGTACGGCTGCGAAATGGTCTGGTGGTGGCCGATGGGCAAGGAGGCGTCGATATACGCCTGCGACGCCAGCGCCTCGTCCATGAACATGTGGCGCGGCACGGCTTGCAGGGCGTCGAGCACGACCTGGTCCTTGACGCCCTGTTTTGCCACGCGGGCCACCATGGCCCGGCGCACGGCTTCCGAGACGAGCGGGTTTTGCCGCGGCGGCGCCACCACGGCCGGCTGCGCCCGCTCATTGGCGATGGCTTGCGCGCGCGACGGCGCGATGGCCGCGTGCGCGCCATACGGCTGCGCCACGCCGCGCGCCGCGTTCTGCGCCGCATTCTGCGTGGCCGTCTGCGGCGTGGCGATCCGGGACTGGGCCAGCGACTGCCCCCCGCCCTGCCTGGCGGGCTTGCCGGCCAGCGAATCGAGGGAAAGGGGGAAGGTACGCGGCTTGTCAGTCATAGTGAGCGCTCATGCCAGGCCTTTTGCCAGCGCATCGAGTTGGGTGGTATGGGTCAGGTCGATCTGCAGCGGCGTGATCGATACTTTTCCATGTTCAACGGCATGGAAATCCGTGCCCGGACCGCCTTCCTTGGCCGCGCCGGCGGGACCGATCCAGAAGATTTCACGGCCACGCGGGTCGAGCGCGCGGATGACGGGCTCGGCCGAATGGCGCTTGCCCAGGCGCGTGGCCGCCATGCCTTGCAATTGCTCGTAAGGGATGGCCGGGATGTTCACGTTCAGCAGATACGGTTTTTGCAGGGCGTCGAACTGGCGCTCGACGATTTCCCTGGCCACGCGGGCGGCCGCGTCCAGGTTGGCCCAGCCGAACTGCGACTGGGAAAAGGCGATGGCGGGAATGCCGAACAGATAGCCTTCCGTGGCGGCAGCCACGGTGCCCGAATACAGGGTGTCGTCGCCCATGTTGGGGCCGTTGTTGATGCCGGACACCACCAGGTCGGGGCGCTCGATGAGCATGCCCGTCAGCGCCACGTGCACGCAGTCGGTGGGCGTGCCGTTGACAAAATAAAAGCCGTTGGCCGCCTTGTGCACGGACAAGGGCCGGTCCAGGGACAGCGAATTGGATGCGCCCGAACGGTTGCTGTCGGGCGCCACCACGACGATGTCGGCGATGGGCGCGAGTGCGTCGGCCAGGGCTGCCAGGCCTGGCGCCAGGTAACCGTCGTCGTTACTGATAAGAATTCTCATAACGAGATTTTACCTGAAGCAATGCCCACACTGCGCATGCCGCACACCGATAGGCAGCATTTTTTGTGCTGCCGTGCGAACATGGCGCGCAGCCTCAGCGCTGCTCGATGCGCGCTTCCGACAACGCTCCTTCCAGCGCCTGCACTTCATCTTCCTGCAAGGCCAGCAAGGCATTCAGGTCGCCTTGCAACTTGTACATTCTTTTCAGCTGCGCCATGCCGCGCCGGCGCAGCTTGCCCGGCACACCGGGGCGCAGCAGGCAGGACTTCAAATGTTCGGCCAGTTCGCCCGCCTGCGCATACTGTTCCCGTTCGATCATGCCTTGCAACATCGAGACCATGCTGCCCAGGGTGTCCGGTTCGGCCACGTCGTGTCCGCTGGCGCGGCCGGCCAGGATGGTTTCCTGCAAATGCCGCGCCCCGTCCAGCACGCTGTCCGCATGCCCCGTGACGGGCGCATTCAACAGCCGGTCGCTGCCGCTGAGCACGGCGTCTTCCAGCAGGCGCGCCGCCTCGCTGTCGCCCTGCTGCTGCAGGGTACCGGCCAGCTGCTTCTTGCTGTGCAAGGTGTCGAGGTGGTCTTCGCCCAGCAGGCGCGCATGCACTTCCAGCACCTGCTCCTGCACGCTGCGCGCCGCATCGAGCTCGCCGCGCCGCAGCAGCGCCTCGGCCAGCTTGCGCTGGCTCATCAGGGTTTCCGGATGGTCGAGCCCGTGCGTGCGTTCGCGCGCCGCCACCTGGTCTTCGTGCAGCTGGCGCGCGCCGGCCCAGTCGCCCTGCCCTGCCACGATGTCGGCCAGCAAGTCGCGCGTGGCCAGGGTGGCCGCATTGTCGCCGCCCAGGCGCCGCTCCTGCGCCTGCAACACGGCAACGAGCAGGCGCCGCGCGCCTTCCAGGTCACCTTCGCGCCCCAGCGCCTGCGCCAGGGCCAGCTTGCTGCGCAAGGTATCGCCATGCTCGGCGCCAAACAGGCGCTCGCGCGCCGCCACCACCGTGCCCAGCACTTGCTGCGCCTGCGCCAGCCGGCCCATGCGCAGCAAGGTGGCCGCGCGGCCATCCATCGCTTCCAGGGTCAGCGGATGCTCGCCGCCCAGCTGGCGCGTATAGGTGGCCAGCACCGCATCCTGCAGCAGCAGCGCCGCCGCCAGTTCGCCCTGCAGCAACAGGGTTTGCGCCAGGCAGGCGCGGGCGGCCAGGGTGTCGGGATGCTCGCTGCCCAGTACGCGCTCGCGCACGTCGACCACGTCTTCTTCCAGGAAGCGGGCTTCGTCGAGCTTGCCCAGCTGGCGCAGCAGGCGCGCCATGCCGCTCTTGCACGCCAGGCTGTCGGGATGCTCCTCGCCCTGCAGGCGCACGCGGATCTCGACGCTCTGGCGAAAGGCGTCGAGCGCCTGCGCGCTGCGCCCATCCTTGCGGTACAGCTCGCCCAGGCGGGCCAGGTCGCGCGCCAGCGGCAGGGCCACGGCCCGACCCGGTTCGGCCTGCAAAGCCTGGCGCGCTTCGCTGATGGCGCCCAGCAAGGCGATTTCACGGCTCGACTGCCACGGGAAGTAGCCGCCCGTCAACCAGTGCAAAAACGCTTCGAAGGTGCGCGTGAGGGAAAAGCGGTCGCCGCCCTGGTCGATGCGCACGGCCAGCTGCTCGCCATAGGCAAAGGTTTTCGTCTGCTGCAGCTGGACTTCGTCGAAATAGCTGTCGAGGGCGATCTGCGGCAAGCCGTAGGAAGTGCGCAGCAGGCGCTCGAACATGGGCTGGAAGCCGGCGATGCCCTTGTGTACATCGCCGCGGCGCCACTCGGCGCGCTGCGCCCCATCGCCCATCTCTATGCGCGAGGGCAAGGGGTAGACGAGCAGCGGGCGCTGTTCGTCTTCATGGCTGCGCCGGTACTCGATGGCCCGCGTGACGAGCGCGTCGACGCCTTCCAGGCTTTGCCGGTTCGGCGTGAAGACCACCACCAGCTTTTTCGGCAGCAAGGTGGTGCAGATGCCGGCGCTGTCCGTGCGGCCCGTGCGCGAATCGACGAGCACGTAGCGGAAATGCTGGGCCAGGGTATCGGCGAAGCAGCGGAACAGGGCCGGGCACGTGTCGAACAGCTGATCCCAGCGCATCTGCGCCAGGCGCTCGCTGTAGCTGGCGTCGAAGCGTCCCGCGCGCATCAGGTACAGCGGACTGCCCTGGTCGACGCGCACCACGTACTGCTGCCAGTCGATGGCGTCGAGCACGCGCTGCGCCAGCGCCGCATCTTCGCGCCCACCGCCCTGTCCGCCGGCGCGCCCGCCCGGCGTTTCCAGGCTGATGCGTTCAAGCTGCTGGCGGCACGCCTCGAAGAACTCGAGCACGCCCGGTCGCTCCTCGTGCTGCTCGAAATAATGGTGCAGGCCCGGCGCTTCCATGTCCCAGTCCAGCATCAGCACGGGCACGCTGGCGTTTTCACGGCGCGCCAGCAGGACGGCGATGTTCGACAGAGCCATGGTGCGGCCGGTGCCGCCCTTGTAGGAATAGAAGGTGACGACTTCGCCAGGGGCGCTCAAAGGCGGCAGGGAGAGGCGTTGGCATTCCATGACAGGACCTTTTACGTGATTAACGCGGAAAGTGGGGAGGCGGAATGGCGCGCCATTCCGGTGGAATATCGGGCAACACGAAACGGCTGCAATCGTGGCCGGGCGGTGTCGACCGCTTGAGCAAGTGGTAATGCGTGGCGATGCGCTGCACGATGCGTTCGATGTCGGGCAGATATTGGGGGTTCGATTTCAGGTCGCCGCTGGCCAGGGTATAGCCGGAAAAATCGACGTACAGTCCCGATTCCGTGATTTGCGGCGGCAAGCCGTCCGGATGGCGCGTCATGATGATGGGGATGATCAGGTGGCTGGGCAGTTCATACCAGGCGCGCCGCTCCTGCTCGATCAGCTGCATGGCGGCAAATTCACGCCGCGTGTAGCCGTGCGCTTCATATTTGGGCGTGTACAGCACGATCATGCAGACGCTCTGGCACATGGCGCGCGCCACGCGCAGGTCGATATCGTCGCCGCCGCCCAGTTGCTCGCTGTCGATGAACAGGACTTCCTCGCGGTCGAGGTGCGGTTCCAGATAGCACGCCAGCGCCTCGATGAGGTCATTCTTGAACTTGTTCATGAACGCATATTGGCCGTGTGCATAACTCAAGAAACAGCCGTAGCGGATCTCCATGGCATCCCCCTGTTCCCCGTGCGGCCCTGCCATCGCCGCGCCCTGGTCCTGCAAGGCATGGGCTCACTGTAGACTGCCCGGCAACAGCCCTATTTGCGCTGGCGCAAAGATGTGTCTGGCGTCCTGGACACGCGTCACAATGCCAGAAACTGGCGCGATCGCGCCGCTTTCTGGCATACCGGGCGCGCAAGCGGGCGCCGCGCGAAAAACGCTACTCGCTTGATAACAAAGGGAAATATGCCGGCGCGCGGATGGCGCCGGCAAGCTGAATTTAAGCGCCCTTGGCGGGCAGGTTGCGGAAGAACTCCACCACTTCGGCGGTATCGCGCGTGCGCTTGAACGGCGGCAGGCTTTGCCAGATGCGCTTGCCATACGGCTTGGAAATGAGGCGCGGATCGCAAATCATCAGGACACCCCGGTCGCCTTCGTCGCGGATCAGGCGGCCCGCGCCCTGCTTCAGGTTGATGATCGCTTCCGGCAGCGAATGGTGCATGAAACCATTCTTGCCCTGCTTTTCCATCACTTCGATGCGGGCCGCCAGCACGGGATCGTCGGGCGGCGCGAACGGCAGCTTGTCGATGATGACGAGCGACAAGGCATCGCCGCGCACGTCGACGCCTTCCCAGAAGCTCTGGCTACCGATCAGCACGCCATTGCCGGCCGCGCGGAACTGGTCGAGCAATTCCGTACGGCCCCGGTCGCCCTGCACGAACAGGGGGAAGTTCAAACCGCGCTGCTTGAATTCGTCGGCCAGGCGTTCGGCCGCGCGCTTGACGGCACGCAAGGTCGTGCACAGGAAGAAGGTGCGCCCGCCCGCCGCCTCGATGATGGGCAGGGCGCAGTCGATGACGGCGTCCGTGTAGCCGAGCGAGTTCGGCTGCGGCAGGTTTTGCGGCACGAACAGCAAGCCTTGCTGGCCATAGTCGAAGGGACTTGGCCACGTATGCGACGGCTCGCCCGTCAGGCCCATCTGTTCGGAAAAATGCTTGAAGTCGTTTTTCACGGCCAGGGTGGCGGACGTGAAAATCCAGCTGCGCGGCGTGCCTTCGCGCTGGTTGTTGAAGATCGGCGCGATCGACAGCGGCGTCTTGTGCAATTGCAGGGAGCTGGAAAACGCTTCCACCCAGAACACGGCTTCTTCGCCGGCCGCCACTTTCGCCTTCGGATCGAACTTCCAGCCGCTCAGCTGCTGCGCCAGCTCGACGCCGCGCACGCGGCACTGCTCCAGCGTTTCCGCCCGTTCCGCCTGGGTTTCCAGCACGGCCACCATGCCGTCGAGCTCATCCTTGAGCGTATCGAGCGCGGGGAAAAAGTCGCTCGACGGGGCGATCTGCGGCAGGGACATGCGCACGATATCTTGCGGGAAGGTCAAACGCAGGTCGCGCGCCGCCTTTTCCACCACCGTGACGGTCTTGGCCCAGTCGATGCCGCGCGCGTGCGCGAGGCCCTCGGCCAGCACGTCGCGGCACAGTTCCAGGATTTGCGAGGTCGACACCGTGTTACCGAAGAACAAGGTCGCCGTATCGGGCAGCTGGTGCGCCTCATCGAAGATGATGGTATTGGCCGACGGCAGCAATTCCGCCACGCCCGTGTCTTTCAGGGCCACGTCGGCAAAGAACAGGTGATGGTTGACCACCACGACGTCTGCCTGCTGGGCTTCCTTGCGGGCCTTCATGACGAAGCAATCCTGGTAATACTGGCACTCGGCGCCCATGCAGGTGTCGCGCGTGGACGTCACCAGGTTCCAGATCATGGCGTTTTCAGGCACCTTGGCCAGCTCGGCCTTGTCGCCGGAACTGGTCATCTTGATGAAGCGCGAAATTTCCCGCAAATGGCCCACGTCGTCGCGCGACGTCATGCGGCCATTCTGCAGCGTGCGTTCCAGGTGGTAATGGCAGACGTAGTTCGAGCGGCCCTTGAGCAAGGCGACGGAAACGGGCGCCTGCAGCGCGGCGCGCACGGTGGGGATATCGCGCAGGAACAATTGATCCTGCAAGTTCTTCGTGCCGGTGGAGACAATGGTCTTGCCGCCCCACATCAGGGCCGGCACCAGGTAGGCGAAGGTTTTACCGGTGCCCGTGCCCGCCTCGGCGATCAGGGTCGTCTGGCTGTCGATGGCGCTGGCGATGGCTTTCGCCATTTCCGTTTGCGAACGGCGCGGCTTGTAGCTGCCCACGGCCGGACCGAGCGGGCCGCCGGCGCCGAACAGGCGCTCGATGTCGGCATCGTGCTTGCCGGGCGCCGCCTGCGGTTCGGCTGGCACATCGGCTGGCAAGGCAGCAGGCTGGCCATCTTGGCTTGCGGGCAATAAATTGTGATCGGTCAAAATATACTTAGGTGAAGGCTGGACTGGACGCTACTGGCGCCCCTCAGGCGGGAACGTCGGGCACCAACTGCATTTTCAGCAAGGTGATGTGATCCTTCAATTGCAATTTGCGCTTTTTCAGGCGGCGCAGCTGCAGCTCGTCATGGTGGCCATCGAGTATCAGCAACTCGATGACGGCATCGAGGTCGCGGTGTTCCACGTTGAGTTCAATCAGGCGCCGCTCTATTTGCTGTGCATCGCTCATGTGTTGCGTTCCAGGCAGTGTTGGTAACAGTGTTGGGAAACCGGCGCACGCAGCGTACGCAGGCAGCCATGGTGCGTAGTTTAACCTGCCGCGCGCCTTAGGGCACGCCATTTCCGGCATTCCCCTGCGCGGCAGTGTTATTTGGCCGGCGGCACAGGCACAGCGGCGGCCGGCGTGCCGGCGGCGGCAGCGGCCGCCTTGGCAGCCTTGGCCTGCGCCTCGGCCTGGCGTTCGGCCAGGCGTTGCGCCACCCGCTTCTGGCGCGCCTCGGCATCCGCCTGTTTTTTCGCATATTGCGCTTCACGGGCCGCGCGGCGCGGCGCGTCGGCGGCGTCGGCGGCAGCCTGTTTCGCCACCTTCGCCGCTTGCTCGGCCTCGCGTTCGGCTACGCTCTTGCCTTGCGGCTTGGGCGGCGCCGGCTCGGGCGTGACCACTTTCACGGGCTTGGGCACGGCTGCGGCGCGCTGCTCGGCATCGAGGCGCGCACTTTCCTGCGTACGGGCCAGCTCGATATCGCGCAGGCGCACGGACTCGGCCCGCTTGAAGTAATTGGCTTCCGCGTCGATGGCGCGCAGGCGCACGAGGATCAGGCGGCGCTTTTCCTTGGCCTTGTCGAGGCAGTTATTCACGAAAAACTTGTCGTAGCACTCCAGTTCGCGCGCGGCAAACTCGTTCTCCGCCGCCTCGCGCTCGCTGGCCGATTGCTTCAGCTTGGCGTCCGCTTCTTCCACGGACAGGGTCGCGGGCACCTGCGGTACGCCGACCTCGTCCAATGCCGCCGCACCCTGGTGCGCGCAGGCGGACAACGCCAGGACCAGGCCCAGCGCCGCACCCAGCTTGTATAGTGTATTTGCCATCATGTTCATTATCCCTGCCTCAAACGATCGCGTCGGCCGCGCCGCGCTGTTCTTTTTCCATGTATTCGCGCGATTGCATCTCGATGATACGCGAAACGGTGCGGTGAAACTCGTTGGCCAGCATGCCGTTCGTGTACAGCTGCTCCGGCGGCACTTCGGCCGACATGATCAGCTTGACCTTCTGGTCGTAAAACACGTCGATCAGCCAGGTAAAGCGGCGCGCCTCGGACGACTGCGCCGCCGACATGGCCGGTATGCCGGACAATATCACCGTATGGAAGCGGCTGGCGATTTCCAGGTAATCATTTTGCGAGCGGGGACCGCCGCACAGGGTGGCGAAATCGAACCAGATGATGCCGCCGGCACGGCGCAGGCAATGGATTTCGCGGCTCTCGATACGGATGCGCGCGTCTTCGTCGGCCGTCTCGGCGATGCGCGCGTAGGCGTCGCGCAAGGCCTTGTCGGTCTCCGCACCGAGCGGGGTGTAGTAGCTTTCCACCTGTTCCAGCGCGCGGCCGCGGTAATCGACGCCGGCGTCGACGTTCATCACGTCGAGTTTTTCCTTCAGCAGCGCGATGGTCGGCAGCATGCGGTCGCGGTGCAGGCCGTCCGGATACAGCAGGTCCGGATCGTAATTCGACGTCATGATGAAGGACACGCCATTGGCGAACAGGGCCGACAGCAGGTTGTACAGGATCATCGCGTCGGCGATGTCGGAGACGTGGAATTCATCGAAACAGATGAGGCGGTATTTCTTGGCGATGCGCTTGGCCACCTCGTCGAGCGGGTCGGCCACGCCTTTCAATTCGTCGAGCTGCTGGTGCACGCCGCGCATGAATTCATGGAAGTGCAATCGCGTCTTGCGCACCAGGGGCACGACCGAGTAAAAACTGTCCATCAGGAACGATTTGCCACGCCCCACCCCACCCCACATGTACACGCCTTTCGGCACGGCGGGACGGTTCAGCAGGCGCTTGAAGGTGCTCGAGCGCTGGCCCTTGTAGGCCACCCACTCGTCATAGCACAGCTGCAGGCGGTCGACCGCGCGCCGCTGGGCGGCATCGGCCTTGAAATCACGCTTCTGCAGCGCGTGCTGGTAAAACTCTTCTACGTTCATGGGATTCGCTTTAACGCACAAGGGCGCCGGCGGAAAAAATCCGCGAGCGCCCCTGCAGGACTAACTACAATTAAAAGTTCAACGTGCGCTTGTCAATCGCCAGTGCCGCTTCCTTGGTCGCTTCCGACAGGGACGGATGGGCGTGGCAGATACGCGCGATGTCTTCGGCCGAAGCCTTGAATTCCATCGCCACGACGGCTTCGGAAATCAGTTCGGAAGCCATCGGGCCGACGATGTGCACGCCGAGGATTTCATCGGTGTTCGCATCGGCCAGGAATTTCACCATGCCCGAGGTGTCGCCCAGCGCGCGCGCACGGCCGTTGGCCATGAACGGGAAGGTGCCTGCCTTGTAGGCGACGCCTTCGGCCTTCAGGGTTTGCTCGGTCTTGCCGACCCACGCGATTTCCGGCGAGGTGTAGATGACCCAAGGAATCGTGTTGAAGTTGGTGTGGCCATGCTGGCCGGCGATACGCTCGGCCACGGCAACGCCCTCTTCTTCCGCCTTGTGCGCCAGCATCGGGCCGCGCACGACGTCGCCCACCGCCCACACGTTCGGCAGGTTGGTCTTGCAGTCGCCGTCGACGGCGATGAAGCCGCGCTCGTCCAGCTGCAGGCCGACCTTGTCGGCACCGAGGCCGTTGGTGTTCGGCGTACGGCCGATCGAGATGATCAGCTTGTCGAACACGGCTTTTTGCGCTTCGCCCTTGGCGTCCACGAATTCCACGGTGACGTCTTTCTTGCCTGGCGTGATCGCACCGATCTTGCAACCGAGATTGATCTTCAAGCCTTGCTTGGTGAACAGCTTCGACGCTTCCTTGGCGATCTGCTCGTCCACGGCGCCCAGGAAGACCGGCAAGCCTTCGAGCACGGTGACGTCGGAACCCAGGCGGCGCCATACGCTGCCCATTTCCAGGCCGATCACGCCGGCACCGATGACGCCCAGCTTGGCTGGTACGGCGTCGATGGCCAGTGCGCCCGTGTTCGACAGGATCAATTTCTCGTCGAATGGTGCGCCCGGCAGTTCGCGCGCGTTCGAACCCGTGGCGATGACCACGTGCTTGGCGCTCAGGGTTTCGTTGGCTTCGCCCGTCACGCTGATCTCGTACGCGCCAGCGGCGGCGGCAGCGAATGCGGCGCGGCCGTGGAAGAAGGCGATCTTGTTCTTCTTGAACAGGTACAGGATGCCGTCGTTGTTTTGCTTGACGACGGTGTCCTTGCGCTTGAGCATCTGGCCCAGGTTCAGCTTCAGGCCGGCGACGTCGATGCCGTGCTCGGCGAAGCTGTGGCCCGCGTGTTCGAAATGCTCGGACGATTGCAGCAGCGCTTTCGACGGGATGCAGCCGACGTTGGTGCAGGTACCGCCAGGAGCGGCGCCGCCCTTGGCGTTCGACCACTCGTCGACGCAAGCGACGGAAAAGCCCAGCTGCGCTGCGCGGATGGCGGCGATGTAGCCGCCAGGGCCCGCACCGATGACAACTACGTCAAATTGTTTAGTACTCATGTTTTGTTATTCCAATCTCTTCGTCTGGTACGAAAATCCACAATAGAAGGTAAATCACCACGCCGAAGCCGAAGGTCAATGTAAACAGGACGAAGACGAGGCGCCAGATCCACGCATCCATGCCGGAAGCGCGGCCAAGGCCGCCGCAGACGCCGCCGAGCCAGCGGTCGTTGCGCGAACGGCGCAGGCGGTTGAATTCCTGCACCAGGTCGTTCGACGGAGCGGCAGCCGCACCGGCATTGGCGCCGGAAGTGCCGTCCGGCTTGTCCAGGTTGATACTGCTCAGGAGCTTGGCTTTCGCTTGCGCGAATTCCGCGTCGCTCAGGGCGCCCGCCAGGTGCAACTCGTGCAGACGCTTGATTTCTTCAGAGATGTTCATAGGAATCCTCTTTCATTGAGATCAGCCAGCTGCGTCTTCTGGCAAGGTATCAGCTACATTGCCCCGGCGGCTACGCCGGGGGACTACGGTGCTTACAGGTCCAGCAGCAGGCGTGCAGGATCTTCCAGCGCTTCTTTCATCGCCACCAGGCCCAGGACGGCTTCGCGGCCGTCGATGATGCGGTGGTCGTAGGACATGGCCAGGTAGTTCATCGGACGTACCACGATCTGGCCGTTTTCGACAACGGCGCGGTCCTTGGTCGCATGCACGCCCAGGATGGCCGATTGTGGCGGGTTGATGATCGGGGTCGACAGCATGGAGCCGAAGGTGCCGCCGTTCGAGATCGAGAACGTGCCGCCCGTCAGGTCGTCCAGGGTCAGCTTGCCTTCCTTGGCTTTCGCGCCGAATTCACCGATTTTTTTCTCGATGTCGGCGATCGACAGCTGGTCCGCGTTGCGGATGATAGGCACGACCAGACCGCGTGGCGAACCGACGGCGATGCCGATGTCGAAGTAGCCGTGGTAGACGATGTCGTTGCCGTCAACGGAGGCATTGATGATCGGGTACTTTTTCAGGGCGGCGACGGCGGCCTTGACGAAGAAGGACATGAAGCCCAGCTTGACGCCGTGCTCTTTCTCGAACTTGTCCTTGTACTTGTTGCGCAGGTCGATGACCGGCTGCATGTTCACTTCATTGAACGTGGTCAGGATGGCGTTCGTCGATTGCGATTGCAGCAGACGCTCGGCGATACGTGCGCGCAGGCGGCTCATCGGCACGCGCTCTTCCGGACGGTCGCCCAGGTTGGCGGCCGACGGCGTGGCAACTTGTTGCAGCGCCGGCTTGGCAGCGGCTGGCGCCAGTGGCGCGACAGCTGGCTTGGCGGAAGCGGCCAGGGCGTCGCCCTTGGTCACGCGGCCGTCTTTGCCCGAACCGGCGACGTCGCCAGCGGACAGGCCTTTTTCGGACAGGATCTTGGCGGCGGCAGGCATGGCGACATCGCCCTTGGTCGCGGCGGCTGGCGCCGAAGCGCTAGCGGTATCTTGGGCGGCGGCAGCCAGGGCTGGTGCAGGCACGGCCGACACTTCCATCGGGCTGACCTTGGCCGAGCCGTCGGTGTCGATGATGGCGATGACTTCGCCGGCAACGACGGTGGCGCCGTCAGCCTTGATGATCTGCACGATCACGCCAGCGGCAGGCGCCGGCAGTTCCAGCACGACCTTGTCGGTTTCGATATCGATCATGTTTTCGTCGCGCGCAACTGCTTCGCCGACTTTCTTGTGCCATGCCAGCAGGGTCGCTTCTGCAACCGATTCCGACAACTGGGGAACTTTGACTTCGATTTGTGCCATGTAAAACTCCGTTTATTTTGTTATTGCGGCGCCGCCCCTGCGTAGCAAGGGCGGCGCTCCGTCATGATGTAACGAGCAAGCGCCATGCAATCGCATGGCGCCCCTCATCCTGCCGCTTACTTGGTCAGGATAAAACCCTTCAGCTTCGAGAATGCCGTTTCCAGCAGATCTTTTTGCTGGGCGTAGTGCTTGTCATAGTAGCCGACAGCTGGCGACGCCGAAGCGGGACGGCCGGCGTAAGCCAGACGCTGACCCGATTCCAGGCCTTCGAAGATGTTGTGCTGGATCTGGAACCAGGCGCCCTGGTTTTGCGGCTCGTCCTGCGCCCATACGACTTCGACCAGGTTCGGGAACTTCTTCAGTTCGGCAGCGAACGACTTATGCGGGAACGGATACAGCTGTTCCAGGCGCACGATGGCCGTGTCGGTCTGGCCACGGGTCTTGCGTGCGTTGACCAGGTCGTAATAGACCTTGCCCGAGCAGGCGACCACGCGCTTGACTTTCTTGGCGTCGATTTTGTCGTCGACTTCGCCGATGACGGTCTGGAAACCGCCCTTGGCCAGGTCGGTCAGCGGCGAACCGGCATCCTTGTTGCGCAACAGCGACTTCGGCGTCAGGATGACCAGCGGCTTGCGGAACTGGCGCACCATCTGGCGGCGCAGCAAATGGAAGATCTGCGAAGCCGTCGTCGGCTGCACCACTTGCATGTTGTTGTCTGCGCACAGCTGCAGGAAACGCTCGGGACGCGCGGACGAGTGCTCAGGGCCCTGGCCTTCGTAACCGTGCGGCAGCATCATGACCAGGCCCGAAGCGCGGCCCCACTTCACTTCGCCGGAGCTGATGAACTGGTCGATCACCACTTGCGCGCCGTTGGCGAAGTCGCCGAACTGGGCTTCCCAGATCGTCAGGGTATTCGGTTCAGCGGTCGAGTAGCCGTATTCGAAGGCCAGTACGGCTTCTTCGGACAGCACCGAGTCGATGACGGTGAACGGCGCCTGGTTGTCCGACACGTTTTGCAGCGGAATATAGGTACCCGCATCCCAACGCTCGCGGTTCTGGTCATGCAGCACGGCGTGGCGGTGCACGAAGGTGCCGCGGCCCGCATCCTGGCCGGTCAGGCGGATGGCGTAGCCGGACGATACCAGCGAAGCGTAGGCCAGGTGTTCGCCCATGCCCCAGTCCAGGTTCATTTCGCCGCGGCCCATGGTGGCGCGGTCGCCCAGGACTTTTTCAACCAGCGAGTGGACCTTGAATTCTTCCGGCACGGTGGTGATGCGCGCGGCCAGGCGTTTGAGTTCCGTCATCGGCACGGCGGTGTCGGCCGAGTCGGTCCATTTCTTGTTCAGGAACGGCAGCCAGTCGACGGCGTACTTGTTCTTGAAGTTCGAAATGACCGGGTCGACGGTGTGCTTGCCGGCGTCCATGGCGTCGCGGAAGGCGGCCACCATCTTGTCGCCGCCATCGGCAGGGATCACGCCCTGGGCAACCAGCTTGTCCGCGTACAGCTTGCGGGTGCCTGGGTGCTGGCCGATGCGCTTGTACATCAGCGGCTGCGTCAGTGCCGGCGTATCTTGCTCGTTGTGGCCAAGTTTACGGTAGCAGATGATGTCGAGGACGATGTCCTTCTTGAATTCCATGCGGTAGTCGAGCGCGATTTGCGTCGCCAGCACCACGGCTTCAGGATCGTCGGCGTTGATGTGCAGGACCGGCGCTTCGATCATCTTGACGACGTCCGAGCAGTACAGGGTCGAGCGCGAGTCGCGTGGGTCCGAGGTGGTGAAACCGATCTGGTTGTTGATCACGATGTGCACCGTGCCGCCCGTGCCGTAGCCGCGGGTTTGCGCCAGATTCAAGGTTTCCATGACCACGCCCTGGCCGGCGAAAGCGGCATCGCCGTGCACCAGGATAGGCAGCACTTGCGCGCCGTGCACGTCGCCGCGACGGTCCATGCGGGCCTTGACGGAACCTTCGACCACAGGGTTGACGATTTCCAGGTGCGACGGGTTGAACGCCAGCGACAGGTGGACCGGGCCGCCCGCGGTGGAGATGTCCGACGAGAAGCCTTGATGGTACTTCACGTCGCCGGCAGGCAGGTCGTCGCCATGCTTGCCTTCGAATTCTTCGAACAGTTCCTGCGGCGCCTTGCCCAGGGTGTTCACCAGCACGTTCAGACGGCCGCGGTGGGCCATGCCGATGACGATTTCCTGCACGCCTTTTTCGCCGGCGCGCTGGATGGTTTCATCCATCGAGGCGATGAAGGTTTCGCCGCCTTCCAGGGAGAAGCGCTTCTGGCCCACGTAGCGGGTGTGCAGATAGCGTTCCAGGCCTTCAGCCGCAGTCAGGCGGTCGAGGATGTGGATTTTTTTCTCTGGGGTGAAATTCGGGGTGGAGCGGATCGATTCCAGTTTCTCTTGCAGCCAGCGCTTTTCGGCCGGGTCGGAGATGTACATGAATTCGGCGCCGATCGAACGCGTGTAGGTATCGCGCAGATAGTTGAGCAGATCGCGCAGGGTGGCGGTCTCGGGGCCAAAATAAGTATTGCTGATGTTGAACACGGTGTCCATGTCCGCATCGGTGAAGCCGTAGAAGCTCGGCTCGAGTTCCGGGATCATCGGACGTTCCTGGCGCTGCAGCGGATCCAGGTTGGCCCAGTGCGTGCCCAGGTAGCGGTAAGCGGCGATCAACTGCGTGGCGGCGACGCGCTTGCGACCCATTTCGGCGTCGAAGGAAGCGGTCACTGTGCGGATCGGGCCTGCTTTTGCGCGCTCGGCGAACGAGGCGACGACGGAGGCGTGGGCCACGTCAGGCTTGTTGGTGCCATCGACGGCAGGCACGTGCTGCATGGCGTCGAAGTAGGAACGCCAGTTGTCGGGTACCGAGCCTGGGTTGTTCAGATACGCCTCGTACAGGTCTTCCACGTACGGAGCATTCCCACCGAACAGGTAGGAGTTGGTCGTTAATTGCTGCATATATTGCTCACCTTTCTTCGCGCTTCGCGAGGAATTAGCGGGTTAATCTAACCTTCCGCGACACGGCCTGACCGGTTAGCGGATTGCACATCAAGTTGTGGGGAAGGGCTTTTTTATTGCACCAGCATTCTGCATACCGTCATTTAGAATAGCACGCGGTATTGTAACGCAACAACTGCCAGTTGGATTTTATTTGGCAAGCAAATGTAAGCTGTGTTGTTGATTTTACCGGGCTTGCAAGCCTGCCACTGTTGCGCTTACGGCACGTCGGCGCCCCTGCCGGCCTGCCGTTTTCGCCCCACTGGTCTGCCCGGCAAAGGCGCCGCCGCGATGGCGGCCAGCCAGTCGGCATCGCCGGCAAACCACTCGACCAGGAAGTCGAGCATGGTGCGCAGCAGGGGCGACATGTGCTGGCGCGACGTGTAGACGCCGTAGATGCCCATGTTCTGCGGCTGGTAGGCGGGCAACAGTTCCACCAGCTGCCCGCTGGCGATCAGCGGCGCGGCAGAAAAGCGCGGCTGCATGGCGATGCCCGCACCCGCCACCGTGGCCACCAGCAGGACCAGCGACTCATTCGCCGACAGGCGGCCGCTGACGGGGACAGTGAGCGCTTCCCCGTCATGCGTGAATTGCCACAGGCTCTTGCCGAAATAGGTGTACGTCAGGCAGTTGTGCAGGGCCAGGTCTTGCGCCCGTCGCGGCGTGCCGTGCGCCGCCAGGTACGATGGTGCGGCGCAC
Source organism: Janthinobacterium sp. 67 (assembly GCF_002797895.1). Lineage (NCBI taxonomy): Bacteria > Pseudomonadati > Pseudomonadota > Betaproteobacteria > Burkholderiales > Oxalobacteraceae > Janthinobacterium > Janthinobacterium sp. 67. The sequence goes on from NZ_PGES01000001.1 coordinate 2,384,435, forward strand.
ACCACCGACGCGCAGCTGGCCAGCTGGCGCGCGATCAGGTTCGGCTCGAGCGCGTTGGTGATGCGGATCGCCAGGTCGATGCGCTGCTCCACCAGATTGACGGCGCGGTTCTCCATCTGCAGGTCGACGGCGGCGCGCGGGTAGCGCCGCAGGTAAGCGGTTACTGCGCCAGCGAGCGCCGTCTGCGCCAGCGATTGCGAGCAGGTAATGCGCAGCAGACCGTGCGGCGTATCGAGTCCCTCGGGCGAAGTGACGGCCATGGCGCCGGCCACCTCCAGCATCTGGCGGCAGCGCGCCAGGGTGGTCTCGCCCGCATCCGTCAGGCTCAGACGGCGCGTGGTGCGATGCAACAGGCGTGCCTCCGCCCACTCCTCCATCTCGGCCAGATAACGCGTCACCATGGCGCGCGACATGTCGAGCGCGTCGCTGGCGGCCACCATGCTGCCCCGCTCGGCGATGGTGACGAATACTTGTGCGGCGGTGATACGGTCCATCTGCGGCTCCCTCTTGATTCGTCCGATCCATGCAACTAAGTATTGCAATCTACCCTATTTGTCCCGTTTGGTCGAAAGGATCTATGCAAGGAGAGTATCGAATAGCGAAAGAATCATATGCTTGCACGCGCCGCCCGCCCCTTCCGCCCCTTGGAAACCTTTCCGATGCGGCGCAGTTAGCGCACACCATCGCCGCCACCGGCAAGCGGCATTGAACTGAGGCTGGCCCCGCTGCCTACAGCGCCGCCAGGAAACCCACGTACTCGTGCGCGCTGCGCGCCAGTCGCTCGGCATAACCGGCTTCCTTCGGCCCGTCTTCCGCGCCATAGAAGGCAAAGAAGCGGCGGTTGTCGGCGCCCACATACGCCAGGGTGACGTCGAATGGCGCCAGCAGCTGCGCCAGGGTGACTTTCCACTTGCCTTCCGGCCTGAATTCTTCCTCGCGGATGCCGGCCGTGACGGCCAGTGCCACCTTGCGCCCCCGGAAAGCATCGCCGCCCGTGCCGTAGGCCCAGCCATACGCCAGCACCTCGTCAAGCCACTGTTTCAGCAAGGGCGGGCAGTTGAACCAGTACACGGGAAATTGCAGGACCACATTGGCGTGCGCCTCCACCAGCGCCTGCTCTTGCGCCACGTCGATGATGCCATCGGGGTAGGCCCGATGCACGTCGTGGATGGTGTACTGCTCCGGGTATTGCGCCACTTCCTGCAGCCAGCGCTTGTTGGCCACCGAAGTTTCAATGGCGGGATGGAAGACGATAACGAGGGTTTTCAACATGCTGTTTTCCTGAAAATGGATGGATGCACCGGCCCCGCGCCCACAGAAAATCAGGCAAGCCGGTACCCTGCCCCATGGCGCGTGGTAGCGCCCGCAGAGGCAAAAACAGCATAACCATCACGATTACTTTTCACAAGTACGCACATTGACTGGTCATACAGTAAGAAAAGTAAGTTACTTGACGAGGAAAAACCCCTTGGCCATGCGCATCGGGCTCAGGCTGGCTGGTGCCGTTCGCCCCACTCGCACAGGGTATGCAGCACGGGGATCAGCGAGACGCCCTTGCTTGACAGCGAGTATTCCACCTTGGGCGGCACTTGCGGATATTCCTTGCGCACGATCAGCGCGTCCGCTTCCAGTTCCTTCAGCACGACGCTGAGGGTCTTGAAGGCGATGCCGCCAAGATGGCGCTTGAGTTCGTTATGCCGCAGCACCGTGTTTGCCGCCAGCGCGTACAGGATCAGCATCTTGTATTTGCCGCCAATCAGCGACAAGGTGTAGCCAAACGCCGTATCGGCCAGGGCCACGCCGCTGGGGGCGCAGGTTTCTTCATTCATCGCGTGTGCTTCCTGTTGAACCAGGGCCCGAGCATAACAGCCCGGCATAAAAAAACGGGCCGAAGCCCGTTTTTTTGTTTGCTCGATACCGCTCTGGATTAACGCTTGTCCAGTGGCAGTACTTCACGCGTGGTCGAACCGACGAACAGCTGGCGCGGACGGCCGATTTTCTGTTCCGGGTCGGCGATCATTTCGTTCCACTGGGCGATCCAGCCGATGGTGCGGGCCATGGCGAAGATACCGGTGAACAGCGACACAGGGATGCCCAGCGCCGATTGCACGATGCCCGAGTAGAAGTCGACGTTCGGGTACAGTTTGCGCGACACGAAGTACTCGTCGTTCAGTGCAATCTTTTCCAGTTCCATCGCCAGCTTGAACAGCGGGTCGTCTTGCAGACCCAGTTCTTGCAGCACTTCGTAGCAGGTTTCACGCATCAGCTTGGCGCGTGGATCGAAGTTCTTGTACACGCGGTGGCCAAAGCCCATCAGCTTGACGCCGGAGTTCTTGTCCTTGACTTGCGCGATGAAGGCAGGGATGTTCTCGACGGTGCCGATTTCTTTCAGCATGTTCAGTGCCGCTTCGTTGGCGCCGCCGTGGGCAGGGCCCCACAGGCAGGCGATACCGGCAGCGATACAGGCGAACGGGTTGGCGCCCGACGAACCGGCCAGACGGACGGTCGATGTCGATGCGTTTTGCTCGTGGTCCGCGTGCAGGATCAGGATGCGGTCCAAGGCGCGCACCAGCACGTCGTTGACCTTGTACTCTTCGCACGGGTTGGCGAACATCATGTGCATGAAGTTGGCGCTGTACGACAGGTCGTTGCGTGGGTACACGAACGGCTGGCCGACCGAGTACTTGTAGGTCATGGCGACCAGGGTAGGCATCTTGGCGATCAGGCGGATGGCCGACACTTCGCGGTGACGCGGGTCGTTGATGTCCAGCGAGTCATGGTAGAACGATGCCAGCGCGCCGACGGTGCCCACCAGGACCGACATCGGATGCGCGTCGCGGCGGAAGCCACGGAAGAAGAATTGCATCTGTTCGTGCACCATCGTGTGCTTGGTGACGGTGTCGACGAACTTGGCTTTTTGCGCCGCGTTCGGCAGTTCGCCGTTCAGCAGCAGGTAGCACGATTCCATGAAGTCGGCGTTGACGGCCAACTGTTCGATCGGGTAACCACGGTACAGCAGCTCGCCCTTGTCGCCGTCGATGTAGGTGATCGACGAGTTACAGGCGGCCGTCGACATAAAGCCTGGGTCGTAGGTGAACTTGCCGCTACCGGCGTACAGTTTGCGGATGTCGATGACGTCCGGGCCAACCGTGCCTTTGTAGATTGGAAATTCAAGCGATGGGCTGCCATCGGAGAACGACAGGGTAGCTTTTGTGTCAGAGATATTCATGGGCTCTTCCTTCTCGGGAGTGAGTCGAAATTAAAATCAAAAATTCTGGCTGCAATTCGCACCGCACTCGGCAGTGCTACAGCGCGCCACTCGCACCGTTTGCAATATATCGCCCAGGCGTCTAGGCAATGCGCAGTCGTTGCAGCAGTGCGCGCACATGCGGCAGATCGACTTCGCCTTCCGGCTCTTTACGGGCCAGTACCAGATCCATTAACGCATTGTCCGATAAATCCAGCAAACGCGTCAGCGCGTCAACTTCTTCATCGGTCAATTCGGTTTCATACGCATCGAGAAAACGGGTCAGGATAATGTCGTTTTCCAGCAGGCCACGGCGTGAACGCCAGCGCAGGCGGGCGCGGTTGGCCGGGTCGGCCTGATGCGAGGACAAAATTGATTCTGTCATTTGGTTTACCACTTTACGTGTGCCTTGCGGCACGGTGCTGCTTTGCAGGCGCCGCCTGCAGGCAAGAGAGGATACCCTCTTCCCGCAAACGGCGCCCGGCGGATGCGATCAGGGGGATCAGATCGCGCGGCGGACCATCAATTCCTTGATTTTGCCGATCGCCTTGTTCGGGTTCAAACCTTTAGGGCAGACGTCGACGCAGTTCATGATCGAATGGCAGCGGAACAGGCGGTAAGGGTCTTCCAGGTTGTCCAGACGCGCGCCGGTGGCTTCGTCGCGCGAATCGGCGATGAAGCGGTAGGCTTGCAGCAGGCCGGCCGGGCCGACGAATTTGTCCGGATTCCACCAGAACGACGGGCACGACGTGGAGCAGCATGCGCACAGGATGCACTCGTACAGGCCATCGAGTTCTTCGCGCTGTTCCGGCGATTGCAGGCGCTCTTTTTCAGGCGGGATCGAATCGTTGATCAGGAAAGGCTTGATCGAATCGTACTGCTTGAAAAATTGCGTCATGTCGACGATCAGGTCGCGGATGACCGGCAAACCTGGCAACGGGCGCAACACGATAGGCTCCGACAGTTCATTCAGGTTGGTCGTGCATGCCAGGCCGTTCTTGCCGTTGATGTTCATCGCGTCCGAACCGCACACGCCTTCGCGGCACGAGCGGCGCAGGGCCAGCGAGTCATCGACGTCCGCTTTGATGCGCTGCAGTGCGTCGAGCAGCATCTTGTCGGTGTCTTTCAGTTCGACCGTCAGGTCTTGCATGTACGGCTTTGCATCCTGGTCAGGATCGTAGCGGTAGATTTTGAATTTAAGAGTGCGTGCCATGGTATAGCCTTAGAAAGTACGTGGTTTCGGTTTGAAGGTATCAACCGTCAGCGGCTTGGTCACGACTGGCTTGTATTCCAGTCGGTTGCCTTCCGAATACCACAGAGTGTGCTTCATCCAGTTGTCGTCGTCACGTTGCGGATGGTCGTCCTGGGCGTGGGCGCCGCGCGATTCCTTGCGCGCTGCCGCCGAAACGATGGTCGCTTTCGCCGTTTCGATCAGGTTGTCCAGCTCCAGCGCTTCCACGCGGGCCGTGTTGAAGACCATCGATTTATCCTTGAACGAGACGTGCTTGCGGCGCTCGTCGAGCTTCATGATTTCTTCGACGCCCTTGTTCAGCATCTCGTCGGTACGGAACACGCCGCAGTACTTCTGCATGGTGGCGCGGATGTCGTTCGCCACGCCCTGCACGGTTTCCGTGCCGGTCGAGTTTTCCAGGCGCTGCAAGCGGCCCATGGCAAAATCGGCGGCATCGGCTGGCAAAGGCTTGTTTTCCTTGGCTTTCAGGCCGCTGCCCACGATGTGGTTACCGGCCGCGCGGCCGAAGACCACCAGGTCGAGCAGCGAGTTCGTGCCCAGGCGGTTGGCGCCGTGCACGGAAACGCAGGCGCATTCGCCGATCGCATACAGGCCGTTGACGACTTTCGCCGAACCTTCAGGACCGGTCGGGGTGACGACCTGGCCGTGGATGTTCGTCGGGATACCGCCCATCTGGTAGTGAATCGTCGGCACGACAGGAATCGGTTCCTTGGTGGCGTCGACGTTGGCGAACTTGTGGCCGATTTCCAGGATCGACGGCAGGCGCTTGGCGATGGTGTCGGCGCCGATATGGCGCAGGTCCAGCATCACGTGGTCCTTGTTCGGACCGCAGCCGCGGCCTTCCTTGATTTCCTGGTCCATCGACCGCGAGACGAAGTCGCGCGGCGCCAGATCCTTCAGGGTAGGCGCATAGCGCTCCATGAAGCGTTCGCCTTCGCTATTGATCAGGATGCCGCCTTCGCCGCGCACGCCTTCGGTGATCAATACGCCCGCGCCGGCAACGCCGGTCGGGTGGAACTGCCAGAATTCCATGTCCTGCAGCGGCAGGCCGGCGCGTGCCGCCATGCCCATGCCGTCACCGGTGTTGATGAAGGCATTCGTCGACGCGGCGAAGATGCGGCCTGCGCCGCCCGTTGCCATGACCGTCGTCTTTGCTTCCAGGATCATGCATTCGCCGGTTTCCATTTCCAGCGCAACAACACCGATCACGTCGCCTTCGGCGTCACGGATCAGGTCGAGCGCCATCCATTCGACGAAGAAGTGCGTACGGGCGCGCACGTTGCGCTGGTACAGCGTGTGCAACAGGGCGTGACCGGTACGGTCGGCTGCCGCGCAAGCGCGCTGCACCGGCTTTTCGCCAAAGTGGGCCGTGTGGCCGCCGAAAGGGCGCTGATAGATGGTGCCGTCAGGGTTGCGGTCGAATGGCATGCCGAAGTGTTCCAGTTCGTACACGACCTTCGGTGCTTCGCGGCACATGAATTCGATGGCATCCTGGTCGCCCAGATAGTCGCCACCCTTGACGGTGTCGAACATGTGCCAGAACCAGTTGTCTTCGGCCATGTTACCGAGCGACGCGCCGATACCGCCCTGCGCCGCCACGGTGTGCGAGCGGGTCGGGAAGACTTTCGACAGAACAGCGACGTTCAGGCCGGCTTCAGCCAGCTGCAACGACGCGCGCATGCCGGAACCGCCGGCGCCAACGATAACCGCATCAAAGCGGCGGGTAGGGATTGCAGATTTATATGCTGCCACGATTACACACTCCAGAGTATCTGTACCGTCCAGCCGGCACAAGCGATCAACCACAGCATGGTGGCAATTTGCAGGGTCAGACGGAGGCCAGCGCTTTTCACGTAGTCCATCCAGATGTCGCGTACGCCGACCCATGCGTGGTAGAACAGGGCGACGAAGGTCACCAGGCTGAACAATTTAAACCACTGCTGTGCGAACAGACCAGCCCAGCCTTCATAGCTGAAGTTGCTGCCGGTCAGGAAAGAAATAAGCAGGATGGCCACATAGGCCACCATGACGATGGCGGTAACGCGTTGCGCCAGCCAATCGCGCAAGCCGTAATGGGCACCGACGACGAGGCGTTTCGGTCCGATATTATTGTCTGCCATGTTTAAAATACTCCAAACAGTTTCAAAGCGACCAAGGCCGTCAACACCAGGCTCACGACCAGCACGGACGACGCGGTCTTGCGTGCCGAATCTTTTTCGATGGCAACGTGCACGTCCATGAACAGGTGACGGATACCGGCGCAGAAGTGGTGCAGGAAGGCCCAGACCAGACCCAGGGTGATCAGCTTGACGAACCAGTGCGAGGCGATGCCCTGGAAGTAGGCGTAGGACATTTCGGAACGCAGGCTCAGTTCCAGCATGTACAGTATGCATGGCAGCAAGGCGAAAATGATGAAACCGCTGATGCGATGCAGGATCGAGACGATGGCGCCGACAGCCATGCGGTAGTTCGACAATTCGGTAACATGAATGTTACGGAATTGCGGCCGTTCTTTTTTTGGTACTTCTCTTACGGCTTCAGACATAACAAAAACCTCCCCTTTGAATTTCAACTAAATATTGAAGCCGCGATTTTCGCCGATTTTCGCAACCGATACCAATATCTATTGTTACATATAACCAAAATGGTTTTTTACTACAAAATACCGCGCTACTTTCCGTAGTTCACGTAATTTAATTACAGAATCGCCGGCAAAACACGGCCCGCCGGGGCCGGCCATGCTTTACCTGCGCGTTCTGTTGTCTCCATGCCCGCCTCGCGATGGGCACTTCAAGCGATGCACTTCCGCCTTGCCGCTTGTTCGGGCACCCATGGGCACCCCGCCGCTTCAGCTGAGTTCATTCTGATAATGGTGGCGACTGGTCAGGTACAGGCCCCGGCGCAGTTCGACCGGCTTGTCGCCGTAGGTAAACGACACGCGCTCGGAACTGAGCAAGGGCGTGCCGAGGTCGATATTCAACAGTTGCGCGGCGCCAGCATCGGCGCACACGGCGCGGATCTGCTCGGACGCGCGTATCATGCGCGTGCCAAATTCCGTTTCAAACAGGCCGTACATGGGGCCCTTGTATTCCACCAGGCGCTCGGCCGTCAGCCCCTTGAAGATCAGGCCGGGCAGCCACAGCTCTTCCACGATGGTGGGAATGCCGTCGAAATACTGCACGCGCTTGATGAAGATGACGGCGTCGCCGGACTTCAGGTCCATCAGGCGCGCCACGTCGGCCGGCGCACGCACGCGCTTGACTTCGATAAATTTGCTTTCGGGATAATGCGGCACGCCTTCGTCCGGCACCAGGCGCAGGAAGCGGAAATGCGCGCGCGCCTCATGGTGGGTGGAAACGAAGGTGCCCTTGCCCTGGCGGCGCATGACGAGATTCTCGGCGGCCAGCTCATCGATGGCCTTGCGCACGGTGCCCTGGCTGACCTTGAAACGGCCGGCCAGCTCGACTTCGCTGGGAATCAGCTCGCCCGGCTTCCATTCGCCCGATTGCAGGCTTTGCGTGATGAGCGCCTTGATCTGCTGGTACAGGGGACTGAAGGTGGGCGAAGCGGTCGCGGCAGGCGCGGGCGCGGATACGGCCGTGGCAGGGGTGGCATTAGCGCTGGCGGCAGGGGTGGCCGGGGCGCCCGCGGTCGGACTGACCGCCCCGCTTGCAGCAGTGGCATTGTTGGTCAGATTGGACGAGGCGGAATTCATAGTCCGACATTTCAACACAAATCACTGCCCGCGTCCAGTAAAACGCATGTAGTTATCTGTCTTATATAAGACATAAGATATGATTGACAGATAGGGATCAGAGGCCTAAACTGCCCTCGATAAAACTTGTGAGCCAGCGTTTTATGTTGTCGGCCAGCCACTCTGGCCTCGTGCAGCACATGCGTCGCGGCAGCGTACACCAGCAATTCGGTGGCGCGGGCCGGTTTTGGTATCATTACAGTTTTTCCGGATAAGCGTAAGCCCAGCTTCAAGCCCGTTTTCTTTCCCATTTTTGGAGATTCATCATGGCTAAAACCCCAATGCGTGTTGCAGTGACCGGCGCCGCCGGCCAGATCGGCTACGCCCTGTTGTTCCGCATCGCCAATGGCGACATGCTCGGCAAAGACCAGCCTGTCATCTTGCAACTGCTTGAAATCCCGGACGAAAAAGCCCAGAAGGCGCTCAAGGGCGTGATGATGGAAATCGACGACTGCGCGTTCCCGCTGCTGACGGAAATGACCGCCCACTCCGATCCGCTGACCGCATTCAAGGATGTCGACGTGGCCGTACTGGTTGGCGCGCGTCCGCGCGGCCCAGGCATGGAACGCAAGGACCTGCTGGAAGCGAACGCCCAGATCTTCACGGTGCAAGGCAAGGCGCTCGACGCCGTCGCTTCGCGCAACGTCAAAGTGCTGGTGGTCGGCAACCCTGCCAACACCAACGCCTACATCGCCATGAAATCGGCGCCATCGCTGCCAGCGAAGAACTTCACCGCCATGCTGCGCCTGGACCACAACCGCGCGCTGTCGCAAGTCGCTGCCAAGACCGGCACCGCCGTGAAAGACATCGAGAAGCTGACCGTCTGGGGCAACCACTCGCCAACGATGTACGCCGACTACCGCTTCGCCACCGTGAACGGCAAGGCCGTCAAGGACCTGATCAACGACCAGGAATGGAACGCCAACGTGTTCCTGCCTACCGTCGGCAAGCGCGGCGCGGCCATCATCGAAGCGCGCGGCCTGTCGTCGGCAGCGTCGGCAGCGAACGCCGCCATCGACCACATCCATGACTGGATGCTGGGCACGGCCGGCAAGTGGACCACCATGGGCGTTCCTTCGGATGGTTCGTACGGCATCCCTGAAGGCACCGTGTTCGGCTTCCCGGTCACCACCGACAACGGTGAGTACACCATCGTTCAAGGTCTGGAAATCGATGCATTCTCGCAAGAGCGCATCAACCTGACCCTGAAGGAACTGACCGAAGAGCGCGAAGGCGTGAAACACCTGCTGGCCTAAGTCCAGTTTTGGCGGCGCGGCAATGCGCCGCCCGCCAAGAAGGCCGCTCCGCGAGATTCGCGGCGCGGCTGTTTTCTCAAGTAGTTTTTACCTGCAGAAATGCCTTAAGCATGCACCCTTCCGAGGTTTTATTCCAAGGCAAACGCCAGCCGCTGTTGCTCGCCGCTTGCGACCACTACGCCGGCTCCGAAAAGCTGATGCGTAAATCGATTGCTTTGCAACAAGAGCTTGGCCCCCTGTTCGACATCACCTTCGACTGCGAAGACGGCGCCAGCGCCGGCAATGAAGAAGCCCACGCGCTGATGATCGCCGGCCTGCTGGCCAGCGACGAGAACCAGTTCAACCGCATCGGCGTGCGCGTGCACGACGTCGACAGCCCGTTTTTCGCGCGCGACGTGGAAATCATCTGCGGCGCCGCATCGCGCCTGGCCTACATCGCCGTGCCCAAGGTCGCCGGCGTGCAGGACGCCATGCTGGCCATCGACCTGATCAACCTGCACGCGCGCCGCGCCGGCCGCGACAACCTGCCCGTGCACATCCTGATCGAAACGCATGGCGCGCTGCGCGACGCCTACGCCATCGCCGCCCTGCCGCAGGTCGAATGCCTGTCCTTCGGCATCATGGATTTCGTTTCGGCCCATTACGGCGCCATTCCCGCGGCCGCCATGCGCACGCCGGGCCAGTTCACGCACCCGCTGGTGGTGCGCGCCAAGCTCGAAGTGGCGGCCGCCTGCCACGCGCACGGCAAGGTGGCGTCGCACAACGTGACGACGGACGTGCGCGATTCGGCCGTGGTGGCGAACGACGCCCAGCGCGCGACGGCCGAGTTCGGCTACACGCGCATGTGGAGCATCCACCCGGACCAGATCAAGCCCATCATCAAGGCCTTCACGCCGCGCCTGTCCGAAGTCAACGAAGCGAGCAACATCCTCAATGAGGCGCTGCGCGCCAACTGGGGACCGATTGCGCAAAATGGCCGCTTGCACGACCGCGCCAGCTACCGATATTATTGGACCGTTTTGCAACGCGCCAAACTGGCGGGCCTCGGCCTGCCCGAGGCGGCCGCCGCATTACTCAACACCCCCTCTTCCAGCACCACTGAAAACTGACAGGAATTACACGATGTCCCTCTCCAAATTAGCCATTGCCTGCAGCGTCGCGCTGGGCGCCATGTCCCTCACGCTGGCGCCAGCCAGCTTCGCCGCCACGGCAGAGGCAAATCCCAAGGCCGTCAAGGCTGTCAAGGCCAAGCCAAAGGCCAAGACCGCCAAGGCCAAGGCAGCCGCCAAGGAAGCCCATCCGCTCGCCATGTCGGTCGCCGACAAGGAAGAGTCGGACGAACCGGATACCGCGGGCTCGGCTTCCACCGATTTCAATTGTGAACTTGGTAACAAAATTACCATCTACACCAATGCGACTGACGACAAACACATCGCCCTGCGCTGGAAGAAGCGCCTGCACCGCCTGAGCCGCGTCGGCACCACGACCGGCGCCAACCGCTTCGAGAACCGTCTGTACGGCCTCGTGTGGATCGGCATCCCGGCCAAAGGCATGCTGCTCGATTCCAAGCAGGGCCGCCAGCTGGCCAATGAATGCAAGGATGCGGAGCAAGCCAAGCCGGCGGCAGTGGTGGAAGCCGCGCCATCGCTGGGCGTGCTGCCGGCCGCCGGCGGCTGATGTGCGTAGCAAGGGCCTCTTCGGGGGCTCAGTCATGTTTTGTAATTTGAATAATCAATAAATAGACGATACCCAACAAGGAGAGGTCATGTCCCGCAACACTCTGAACACGCTCAAGGACTTTAATATTTCGGATAGCAAGAAGGGCAAGCTGTACTCCCTGCCTGCGCTGGAAAAAAGCCTGGGCATCAATGTCTCCCGCCTGCCAGTGTCGATTCGTATCGTGCTCGAATCGGTATTGCGCAACTGCGACGGCAAAAAAGTCACCGAAGAACACGTCAAGCAATTGGCGAGCTGGGGCCCGACCGCCGAGCGCACCGACGAGATCCCGTTCGTAGTGGCGCGCGTCGTGCTGCAGGACTTCACCGGCGTTCCATTGCTGGCCGACCTGGCAGCGATGCGCAACGTGGCCGCCAAGATGGGCATCAACGCCAAGAAGATCGAGCCTTTGGTGCCGGTCGACCTGGTGGTCGACCACTCGGTGACCATCGATCACTACCGCGAAAAGAAAGCGCTGGACCTGAACATGAAACTGGAATTCTCGCGTAACAACGAGCGTTACCAGTTCATGAAATGGGGCATGCAGGCATTCGACACCTTCGGCGTCGTGCCACCAGGCTTCGGCATCGTCCACCAGGTCAACCTGGAATACCTGGCACGCGGCGTGCACCACGCAGGCAAGAAAGCCGGCGACGTGTACTACCCTGACACCCTGGTCGGCACCGACTCGCACACCACCATGATCAACGGCATCGGCGTGGTCGGCTGGGGCGTGGGCGGCATCGAGGCGGAAGCGGGCATGCTGGGCCAACCGGTCTACTTCCTGACGCCTGACGTCATCGGCGTGAACCTGTCGGGCGCATTGCGCGAAGGCTGCACCGCCACCGACCTGGTACTGACCATCACCGAATTGCTGCGCAAGGAAAAAGTCGTCGGCAAGTTCGTCGAATTCTTCGGCGAAGGCACCGAGTCCCTGACCCTGACGGACCGCGCGACGATCGCCAACATGGCACCGGAATACGGCGCGACCATGGGTTTCTTCCCGGTCGACGAAGCGACCATCGATTACTTCAAGGGCACCGGCCGCAGCAAGGCTGAAATCGCCGCGTTCGAAGGCTACTTCAAGGCGCAAAACCTGTTCGGCGTGCCAAAAGCGGGCGACATCGACTACACCCGCGTGGTGGAACTGGACCTGGCATCGGTCGCTCCGTCGCTGGCCGGCCCGAAACGCCCGCAAGACCGTATCGAGATCGGCAACGTCAAGGCGAACTTCGCCGAGCTGTTCGCCAAGCCAACCACGGAAAACGGCTTCAACAAGAATCCGGCCGACCTGGCTGCCGTGTACGAAACGACGAACGGCGTGAAAGTGTCGAACGGCGACGTGCTGATCGCCGCGATCACCTCGTGCACCAACACCTCGAACCCGAGCGTCATGCTGGCTGCCGGCCTGCTGGCCAAGAAAGCCGTCGAAGCCGGCCTGAAAGTCGCTCCGCACATCAAGACCTCGCTGGCCCCTGGCTCGCGCGTCGTGACCGAGTACCTGACCGCTGCCGGCCTGCTGCCATACCTGGAAAAACTGGGCTTCGGCGTGACCGCCTACGGCTGCACCACCTGTATCGGCAACGCGGGCGACCTGACGCCCGAGCTGAACGCAGCCATTGCCACGCACGACATCGTCGCGTCGGCCGTGCTGTCGGGCAACCGCAACTTCGAAGCGCGTATTCACCCGAACATCCGCTCGAACTTCCTCGCTTCGCCACCGCTGGTCGTCGCTTACGCCATCGCCGGCAACATGACGCGCGACCTGATGACGGAACCGGTCGGCAAGGGCAAGGGCGGCAAGGACATCTACCTGGGCGACATCTGGCCGACCTCGGCTGAAGTGTCGGCCATGATGAAGTTCGCCATGAACGCCAAGGTGTTCAAGGACAACTACGCTGACGTCAAGGGCGCGCCAGGCAAGCTGTGGGAAAAAGTCACGACCGTGTCCGGTCAAGTCTACAACTGGCCGAAATCGACCTACATCGCGGAACCACCGTTCTTCGACAACTTCTCGATGACGCCAGCGGCAGTGGCCACCGGTATCGAAGGCGCGCGCGCACTGGGCGTGTTCGGCGATTCCATCACCACCGACCACATCTCGCCAGCCGGCTCGATCCAGGAAAACGGTCCTGCAGGCAAATGGCTGAAGGAAAACGGCGTCCTGAAAGCGGACTTCAACTCCTACGGCTCGCGTCGCGGCAACCATGAAATCATGATGCGCGGCACGTTCGCCAACGTGCGCATCAAGAACCGCATGATCCCTGCCAAGGCAGACGGTTCGGCGGTCGAAGGCGGCATCACGATCCACCAGCCTTCCGGCGAACAGATGTCGATCTACGACGCGGCGATGAAATACGTTGCCGAAGGCACGCCAACCATGGTCTTCGGCGGCGAAGAGTACGGTACGGGCTCGTCGCGCGACTGGGCGGCAAAAGGTACGCAACTGCTGGGCGTGAAAGCCGTGATCACCCGTTCGTTCGAGCGCATCCACCGCTCGAACCTGGTGGGCATGGGCGTATTGCCGCTGCAATTCATCGGCGACGACAGCGTGCAAACCCTGGGCATCACCGGCAAGGAAACCTTCGACCTGAAAGGCCTCGAAGGCGAAATCAAGCCACAGCAACTGGCTACCCTGGTGATCCACCGCGCCGACGGCTCCAGCCAGGAAGTCAAAGTCCTGCTGCGCATCGATACGCCGATCGAAGTCGATTACTACAAGCATGGCGGCATCCTGCCATTCGTGCTGCGTCAACTGCTGGCCGAGTAATCGATCAGTTGTGATGCAAGATAAAGGCGCCGGTTTCGACCGGCGCTTTTTTTCGTCCCTGCATCCTGTTCCGACTTGAAATTTCGACTATTGGCATGATCTAAGGACAGCTTACGTATTGCGTGCGGCTGAATCCTCTACAATACGGTTATAAGGGTTTATCATTGTTTGACTGATCCATTTTTTTCACTTTCCGAGACTCTTATCCCGCTATGCGTCGTCCTTCCAAAGATTCATCCCATAAACTGACTGCCGACAGCCAGCGCCTGGTCACCTTTGCCCAGGCGATCGTACAGGCAGCCAGCCGTCTCGAAGAGCGGTCCTGGGAACACAGCCTGGATACGCAGCTCCAGAAATTACTCAAAACCGGCCACCAGGACACCATCGACAACACCCTGGGCAGCCTGTTCAAGGAAGACTTGAACGCCTACGACGTGCTGATGGACTGCGTTGAAGCCGTCAGCGAATCGACCGTCATCGTGCATGAAGACGTGCGCTACGACGCCTTGCTCGTCGCCGTGCCCATCCTCGCGTGGACGCGCTTTTCCATCGCCTCCGGCCCCATGGCCGGCGACGCGCACGGCGTGCTGTCGGCGCATTTCGCCGCCCACCTGCTGGCCGACGGCACCAAGATGGCCATGGCGCCGACGCTCTACTCGATCGACCAGTTGCCGCGCAGCCACGTCGAGACCTATGCCAAGACGCAAAAGCTGGCCCTGGCCGCGCTGAAAGGCACGGCCGTCAAGCCCTCGGGCAAAGAGGCGGAAACGGCACCGTTCCTGGCCGACACGCGCTACCTGCTGGCGGCCGTCGTGGCCCCTGCCGGCGCCCCGCTGTTCCGCTGGCAGACGCCGGCCAGCCAGCTCGACTTCATCGCCGAGCGCAGCGCCGCCCTGGAACAATGGCGCACGCAGGCGACGCCGACGATTGCCCGCCTGCTGCCCGGCTGCGGCCTGGAACTGCTGCTGCCGGAAGCGTACTACGTGGCCTGCCGCGAAGCGGACAAGCTGATACGCCCCGTCTCCGTGCGCGCCGCCGTGCACTACCTGACGCATACCCTGGCCATCGAGCCGTCGGAATTGCGCGCCGTCATCGCCGGCTTCGGCGAGGAAGCTGCCGACGGCCAGGTGGACGAGTACCGCATCGCCTTCACCCTGCGCCAGGCGCCGGACGTCATCTACGGCATCGTCTGGCCTTTGTACGGCCAGGAAGACGAGGATGGCACGCCGATCGAAGGCCTGATCCAGGTCGGCATCGCCGCGCTGGACAAGCAAAAGACGCCCGCCGATGAAATCATCGAGCACCTGAACGCCGCCGGCGTGACGCAGATCAAGCGCCACGCGGAACGTTTTGTCGGTGAATACTGCGACGATTGCGGCGCGCCCCTGTTTGCCGACCCGGTCGGCGAGCTGGCGCATGCGGAGATGCCGGAAGATACGCCGCAGGGCACGGAACACTTCCATTAATGCGGGCTTGTCGGATTACGCGCTGCGCGCTAATCCGACCTACGATGCTGTCATAGGCCGTAGGTCGGATTAGCCGGCACAGCGTAATCCGACAGCAGCGTTGGCGCACAAAAAAAAAGGCGGAACCGAGGTTCCGCCTTTTTCATTGCAACGTCATTTACAACGCCATCACCACTGCGAAAACGGATGGCGGATCAGATTCGCGTTGTAATAGCGCGCGTCGCCCGACACTTCCGCGCCTATCCAGTCCGGCTTGTCGAAAGGCTGGTCTTCCGAGGCCAGTTCGATCTCGGCCACCACCAGGCCCGCATTGGCGCCCAGGAACTCGTCGACTTCCCACACCATGCCCGCGTGTTCGATGCGGTGGCGGACCTTTTCGATCAACGGCTGTTCGCACAGGCCGTCGAGCAGTTCGGCAGCGTCGGCCAGCGGAATCGGATACTCCCACTCGCCGCGCGTGGCGCCCACGTTCGCGCCCTTGATGGTCAGCATCGCCTGTTCGCCCTCGATGCGCACGCGCACCACGCGCTCGCGCGCGGACGACAGGTAACCCTGGCGCAGCAGCACCGCCTGCCCCAGGCCGCGCCAGGCATCGCCGGCCAGCAGGAATTTACGCTCGATCTCGACGCCCATGATCAACGCCGTTCAATCGAGCGACAGCAGGATGGGCTGCAGCATGGCTGCGCCCAGTGCCGCGCTGCGCGCGCCGTTCCAGCCCACGGCCGGATCGGGCAAGTCCGCGTTTTCCTTGAACGGCATTTCCAGGGTCAGCGCCAGGCAGCCGAAGTGGTGGCCGATGTATTTCGACGCCAGGGTCAGCATGTCCGACTTGTACTTGCTGGCCGCATAGCCGAACTTGTCCTGGAAGTCGGGGCTGGCCTGCTTGTAGCGCTCGATGAAGGCCTTCTGGTGCGCCGCTTGCGCCGGCGTGAAGTTTTCCAACATTTCATTGCCGGCCACAAAGTTGTACGGCAACGCTTCGTCGCCGTGGATGTCGAAGAACATGTCGACGCCCGTTTCGTGGATCTTGTTTTTCACGCACAGCACTTCCGGGCTCGATTCCAGCGATGGCGTCATCCATTCGCGGTTCAGGTTGGCGCCGGCCGCATTCGTGCGCAGGTTGCCGCGGATGGAGCCGTCCGGGTTCATGTTCGGCACGATATGGAACACGGCGCGCTGCAGCAGTTTTCGCGCGATCGGGTTGGCGTCGTCGAGCAGCGAGTCGATCAGGCCTTCGACGAACCATTCGGCCATCGATTCGCCCGGATGCTGGCGCGCGACGACCCAGATTTTCTTTTCCGCTTGCGGGTTGCCGATGGTGACCATGTTCATGTCGCGGCCGTCGACCGTGCTGCCCAGGTCGGATACGCGCGCCAGCGGATGCTCGGCCACTTCGCCCAGTAGGCGCAAATGGCGTTCCCACGAATACGGTTCGAAATAGGCGTAGTACACGCTGTCGAGTTCAGGCGTATGCGAGATCGTCATGACCTGGCCATCGAACGAGGTCGGCACGCGGAACCAGTTTTCGCTGTCGTAGCTGGCCACGGCCTGGTAGTCTTCATAGCCGGCCGGATAGGTGGCCTGGCCCGCGTTCAGGAAGCGCATCGTACATGCCTGTCCACGCGCGCCCTGCAGGCGGAAGTGGAACCACTGGTGGATGTCGGCGTGGCTATCCTTGCGCAAGTTCAGGTCGATGGCGCCGGCACTGGTGGCGCTCACCACGTCGATGGCGCCCGAGTCGAAGTTCTGGCTGATTTTAATGGTCATGTAATGATCCCGTCCTAGGTAAGTGTCCCGGCGCGGCCTCGTGGGCCACCGCCGTCGCGCTAAAAAACGCAGTGTAAGCTATCCCGCTATTTTCCGCCCTTTGACTCCGATCGCAAAGCCTGACCCGGCGATTTATGCACCATTCCGGGGCATCGATGGAAAAGTGCCGGGCAAAAGCGCGAAAAATCGGTCCGCTGTCGCATCTACCGGACAAAAAACTGAATTGTAACAATGTCAGAAACATTGGCGGCCCATCATCCCCCTATAATTCCTGCTTTCATAGAGTCGCCAGGAAAGAGTCGTGGACAAGAAGCTGACCAATATTCAAGAAAGAAAGTTACGCGAGGCACAAGCGCGGCGCGAGCACATCATCGACGTCGTCAAAGATCTCATCAAGAAGGGCGGCGCGCGCGCCGTCTCCATCCGCAAAGTGGCCGAGGCGGCCGGCTTTTCCACCACCGTCGTGTACGCCCTGTTCCGCGACAAGGCCACCCTGATCGCCCAGGCCATGGACAAGGATTTGCTGGAACTGGTGCGCGCCATGCGCACGGCCTGCGACACCAGCACTGACCCATGGGAACGCATCAGCCTGGTCGGCCGCGCCTACATCGAGTACGGCTTCCAGCATCCCGACGAATACTCGCTGATCTTCATGGAGCTGCGTCCGCACGCGGAAGTCGACGCCGTCGAAGTGGAACACGGCAATATCGAGCAAGACCCGTATGCCTACGCGCTGCACCTGTTCGGCGAGCTGGCGCAGGCGGGCCAGGTACGCCAGGATGAACCGGCGCTGCACACGATGACGCAAATCTTCTGGCAATCGCTGCACGGCCTCGTGTCGCTGCGCATCGTCATGGATGCGGGCGACCCATGGACGCCGCATCCGGAAATGAACGCGCACATCGACGACTTGCTCGCCGTCGTCACGGCAGGCATCCGCCTGCGCTTTGCACCGGCGGTCTGACCCTTAATCTGGCGCAACATGCGCCAGGCGAAAAAAAGGCAGGCGCGGTGCCGCAGCGCCCTGCCCTGTCCTTGCGCTGACGAGGATTTACTGCGCGGCCAGCATGCTCTGCGTTTCCTGATAGCGCACATGCCAGGCCAGCGCCTCTTGCAGGATGTGCGGCGTGTGGCCGCCGCGCTGGCATGCCGCGTCGTAATAGGCACGCAGCTGCGCGCGGTAATCGGGGTGCGTGCAGCGCTCGATGATCAACGGCGCCCGTTCGCGCGGCGCCAGGCCGCGCAAGTCCGCAAAACCCCACTCCGTCACCAGCACGTCGACGTCATGCTCCGTGTGGTCCACGTGCGAGACCATCGGCACGACGCTGGAAATGCGTCCGCCCTTGGCCGCCGATTTCGACACGAACATCGACACTTGCCCATTGCGCGCAAAGTCGCCCGAGCCGCCGATGCCGTTCATCATGTGCGTGCCGCACACGTGCGTGGAATTGACGTTGCCGTAGATATCGAACTCGAGCGCCGTGTTCAGGGCGATGATGCCCAGGCGGCGCACGATCTCGGGGTGGTTGCTGATCTCTTGCGGGCGCAGCACGATCTTCGAGCGGTAATGGTCGATATTGTCCATCAGCTTTTGATGCACGGCGGCCGACAAGGTGATCGACGAGGCCGAGGCAAACGCCAGCTGGCCCGAATCGAGCAGCTCGATGGCGCTGTCCTGCAGCACTTCCGAATACATGGTCATGTTCTGGAAAGGCGAACCGATCAGGCCATGCAGCACGGCATTGGCGATGGTGCCGATGCCCGCTTGCAGCGGCAGCAATTCCGGCCCCATGCGCCCGGCCGCCACTTCGCCTTCCAGGAAGGCGATCACGTGGCCGGCGATCGCCTGCGTTTCCGCGTCGGGCGGCAAGGCGTTCGACGGGCTGTCGGGGCTGTCCGTGATGACGATGGCGGCGATGCGGGCCGGGTCGATGGCGATGGCCGTGCTGCCCAGGCGCTGGTCGACGCGCGTGAGGGGAATCGGTTCGCGCCCCGGCAAGGTGTGTGGTATATAAATGTCGTGCAAGCCTTCCAGCGCCAGCGGCGTGGACAGGTTGATTTCGATGATCACTTGCGTGGCTTGCTGGGCAAAGGCGGCGGAATTGCCCACCGACATGGTCGGAATGATGGCGCCGGCCGCCGTGATGGCTGTTGCTTCGATGACGGCGATATCGACGGCGGCCAGGTTGCCTGAACGCAGCTGCTCGGCCGTTTCCGACAGATGCTGGTCGATGAACATGACCTCGCCCTTGTTGATCTTGCCGCGCAGCACAGGGTCGACCTGGAACGGCATGCGGCGCGCCAGCACGCCCGCCTCGGCCATCAAGCCATCGCTGCCATTGCCCAGCGAAGCGCCCGTGATCAGGGTCAGGCTTAATGGATCTTGCAGGGCGCGCTCGGCCAGCGCGCGCGGCAAGGCCTTGGCGTCGCCGGCACGGGTAAAACCGCTCATGCCGACACGCATGCCGTTATGGAACAATTTGGCTGCCTCATCGGCGCTCATGATTTTGCCGAGCAAGCCTGGGTGGCGGATACGGTCTTCGTACATCGGATGCTCCTGATCTTCTTCATATTCTCAAACTGGATGGCTGTCATACACCAGCCCCATAAGTGGAATCAGTATAAAATCGCGGTCACATGCATGGCATGAATTAATTTCGCCACATCCAGTCGATATTTTCATGGCTTGCCAACGCCGAGCACCTACCTTGGATATCCGTTCCCTGCGCTATTTCGTCGAAACCGTGCGCCTGTCGAGCTTTACGCAGGCGGCCGAATCGCTGCACCTGACCCAGTCGACCATCAGCAAGATGGTGCGCCAGCTGGAAGATGAAGTGGGGGCGCAGCTGCTGGTGCGCGACGGGCGCAAGCTGACCCTGACGGACACGGGCCGCATCGTCTACCAGCACGGCCAGGAAATGCTGGCGAACATGCGCCAGCTGACACTGGAAGTGCGCGACACGCAGGCCTTGCAGCGCGGCAGCCTGACGGTCGGCATCCCGCCCATGATCAATGTGCTGTTCACACCTGTATTAAAGGCCTTCCGCGCGCGCCACCCGAACATCAGCCTGACCCTGCAGGAAGATACGGGCCAGCAGATCGAACGCCAGGTGGCGGCCGGCGAGCTGGAAATCGGCATGACGGTGCTGCCAGCCGATCCGGAACTCGATCTGGTGGCCGTGGAAGTGGCCAACTACCCGATCTGGGCCCTGGCCGAGCCGGGCACGTTCCAGAAAAACCGCACGACCTTGCCCTTCAAGGCGCTGGCCGAACTGCCGCTGGTGTTATTGAAGGATGACTTCGCCCTGACGCGCAGCCTGCGCCAGCATTTCGCGCAAGCGGGCTTCGCGCCGACGATCGCGGCCCAGAGCGGGCAATGGGACTGGCTCGTGGCGATGGCGTCGGCGGGCCTGGGCGTGGCCCTGCTGCCCGAGCCCTTCATCCACCGCCTGGCCGGCGAACCGCTGGAGGCGGTGCGCATCGTCGAGCCTGAGGTGGCGTGGCAGGTGGCGCATGTCTGGAGCGGGCGCTATCTGTCGCATGCGGCGCGCGCCTGGCTCGAGGTATGCCAGGACGTATTGGGCACGCCGTTCGCCCCCTGACGAAAAAAGGGTGGCCGAAGCCACCCTTTTGCCTGATCACGCCACCTTGCTTACTTGGCGCTGTCGTTGTACATGCTGGCGTACTTCCAGCCGAAGTACAGAATGAAGGTGTAGCACAGGGCCGGCACGAGGAAGGACAGTTGCAGGTTGATGTGATCGGCCAGGAAGCCCTGGATGAACGGCACGATGGCGCCGCCGACGATGGCCATGCACAGGATGCCCGAACCTTGTCCCGTTTGCGCGCCCAGCTTGTTCAGGGCCATGCTGAAGATGGTCGGGAACATGATGGAATTGAACAGGCCGACGGCGATCAAGGCCCACATCGCCGTGTGACCGCTGGAGAACACGGCGACGAGGATCAGCGCGATGACGACGGCGGCGTTGAAGGCCAGAGTCTTGCCCGGGCTGACATAGCGCATCACGGCAAAGCCGACGAAGCGGCCCAGCATGGCGCCACCCCAGTAATAGCTGACGAAATAGGCTGCGTCGGCATGGCTGAGGCCAGCGATATGGCTCTCGCCCAGGAAGTTGATCAGGAAGCTGCCGATGCTGACTTCACCGCCCACGTACAAAAAGATGGCCAGCGCGCCCAGCACCAGGTGGCGGTGCGACCAGATCGAGACTTTATTGCCATCGTGCGCCAGGGCGGCCGCATCGTCGGCATGCGAAATCTTCGGCAGTTTTGCCAGCGCAAACAGCACGGCCAGGATCACCAGGGTGGCGGCCAGCACCAGGTACGGGCCTTGCACGGAGGCCGCTTCCTTGGCGCGGTAAGCCAGTTGCTCGGCCGCCGGCAGCAAGTCGAACTGCTGCACCGTCAGCACGGTGCCCGACAAGATCAGCATGCCGCCCAGCGCAGGCGCCACGGTGGTGCCCAGTGCGTTGAACGCTTGCGTCAAGGTCAAACGGCTCGATGCCGTCTGCGGGTCGCCCAGTTCCGTCACGTACGGGTTGGCCGCCACCTGCAGCACGGTGATGCCGGCCGCCAGGATGAAGAAGGACAACAGGAACAGCGCATAGCTGCCGGTCGACGCCGGGTAGAACATGGCGCAGCCTGCGGCCGCGATCAGCAGGCCGGCGACGACGCCGCGCTGGTAGCCGATCTTCTTGATCAGCATGCCGGCCGGCAGCGAAACGATGGCGTAGGCGCCAAAGAAGCAGAACTGCACCAGCATCGCCTGCACATACGTCAGGGTGTAGATCGAGCGCAGATGGGGAATCAGCACATCATTGAGCGATGTCAGCAGTCCCCACATGAAAAACAGCACCGTGACAATGATCAGGGCGCCCGTATTGTTTTGCGTGCCGGCCTGTGCGGACGGTACGCCCTGGCCTTGCTTTACGTATTCCATACCTTCTCCATTTTTCAATTCCAAGTTGATCTTGCCAGGCATGGAAGCGTTTCCACCCGGCAGCACCAGGACGCGCAAGCGCCACGCAGATATCAGCGTGGGCCATGACTGCCATCAGCAAAACAGGGGCAGGCATGGCGTCTCTTGCGCGCGGCAGGCGCACGGCCGACCGTTTCTCGCCAAAATGATGTCTTGTGGGCGCGGCACGCCTGCGGGCTGCGTCTGAAAACAACATTCAGGACAAAACAGTCTTGTAGTAAAACTACGATACTGCGCCCGCATTATGCCTTAAAGCCCCGTATTGCGCAGCTTTCGCAGCTGTTATTCTAAAAATGAATAGCCGACATTTGAAATCAAAAGTAGCCTTATAACTTGGAATCGCTATACTTATATTGCAGTGCAGCACAACGCGGCACGCCACATAAGGAGTCTGCCATGTCTACCGCATTTACTTACCACACCACGCAAAACAGCAATATCGTCGCCACCCTGGTCCACGCCGCCAAACGTGTTGGCGCCTGGCTGAACCAAAGCAGCGACCGCCGCGAACGCGCCTACGAAGAAGCGTACCTGGCCGAATCGACGGACCGTTACGACCTGGAATACCGCATGCGCGAACTGGCCCGTGCCAACCCGCAGCCAAGCTGGATGAGCGGTCTGAGCCGTTAATATTGCCGCAGTCCCCAGTCGCTCACCGGCTGTTGCAACATCGATAGCGCCATCCTGCTCGCCTTGCGCTTGAGCACAGGATGGGCTATACAGGCGGGATGCATACGCCCATGACCATTCTCGCCATCGCCGGCAGCCTGCGCGCTGCCTCGCTGAACACCGCCCTGCTGCGCGCCATCGCCGGGCTTGCGCCACCGCCATTCGACATCCGCATCTATTCGGGACTCGGTGAGTTACCGCTGTTCAATCCCGACCTCGACGCCGACAGCCTGCCGGCCGTGACGGACCTGCGCGACGCCATCCTGGCGGCCGACGTGCTGATGCTGGCCAGCCCCGAATACGCGCATGGCGTGAGCGGCCCCATGAAAAACGCGCTGGACTGGATGGTGGGAAATGAATCGTTCATCGACAAGCCGCTGGTGCTGCTGAACGCCTCGCCGCGCGCCACGCATGCGCAGGCGGCCTTGCGCGAAACGGTGCGCACCATGTCGGCGCGCCTGATCGACGACGCTTGCATCAGCCTGCCCCTGCTGGGATCGGGTCTCGATGCGGAAGGCATCGCCGCGGACCCGGCATTGCGCCGGGCCATCCTCGATATGCTGCAGTGCATCAGGTCATTTTCATGACCTTCTGCACGTTTTACTATCAATTCATCTAGTTTTACTACGTACTTCTACGGGCCGCTCAATGCGGGATCATGCCGGTGAACACGTAGGCCTGCAGCATGGTGATGATGCCGATGATGACGGCAAACAACAGGCTGTGCTTCAAGGTGAAGCGGAACAGGTCCGATTCCTTGCCCACGAGGCCGGTCGCCGCGCAGGCGACGGCGATCGACTGGGGCGAAATCATCTTCGCCGTCACGCCGCCCGTCGTATTGGCCGCCACCATCAGGGTGTCGGACACGCCGATCTGGTGCGCCGTCGTGTTTTGCAATGAGCAGAACAAGGCGTTCGACGAGGTGTCGGAACCCGTCAGGAAAACGCCCAGCCAGCCCAGGAACGGCGAGAAGAACGGGAAGGCGGCGCCGCTGCCGGCCAGCAGCAGGGCCAGGGTGGACGACATGCCCGAGTAATTGGCGACAAAGGCAAACGCCAGCACGAGACCGATCGACAGCACGGGACGGCGCAATTCCACGATCGTTTCCACAAACGCCTTCCAACCATCGCGCGGCTTCATGCGCAGCATCAGCATCGACAGCACGGCCGTCAGCAAAATCGCCGTGCCCACGGCCGACAGCAGATCGAGCTTGAACACGGCGTCGTACGCCTTCGGCTCCGCCACGATGGGCATGGTCTTCATCACCAGCTTGTCGAGATAGGGCACGTGGATCTTGATGACCAGGCCGGACAAGGCGCCGCCGGCGGCGAACAGGGCCTTGAAGCCGGGCAGGCTCCACACGGTGACGATGGCCGTCAGCAGGCCGAACGGCGCCCAGGCGCGCATGGTCTGCGCCATCGTGTAGGGCGAGGCGGCGCGGTTGCCGGCACCGCGCACGGCCCCAGCACCGCCGAAGCCGGACAGCGCAGCCGTACCGCCGCCGACGGCGTGCGCCACTTTCGCATTCTTTGGCTGCCACACTTTCAGGAACAGGGTCAGCGACACGAGGCTGACGAGGGCCGAGGTGATGTCCGGCAGTTCAGGGCCGATATGGTTGGACGTGAAATACTGCGTGACGGCAAAGCTCAAGCCCGTCACCAGGGCGGCCGGCCACACTTCGCGCACGCCGCGGAATCCATCCATCATGAACACCAGCCAGAACGGCACCAGCAGCGACAGCAGCGGCAACTGGCGGCCCGCCATGGCGCCGATCAGGAAGGGGTCGATGCCCGTCACCTGGCCCGCCACGATGATGGGGATGCCCATGGCGCCGAAGGCCACGGGCGCCGTGTTGGCGATCAGGCACAGGCCCGCCGCGTACAGCGGATTGAAGCCCAGGCCCACCAGCAAGGCCGACGTGATCGCCACGGGCGCGCCGAAACCGGCCGCCCCTTCCAGGAAGGCGCCGAAGGCAAAGCCGATCAACAGCACCTGCAGGCGCTGGTCGTCCGTGACCGACAGCACGGAGGCGCGGATGATGTCGATCTGCCCCGTTTTGACGACGATCTTGTACAGGAAGACGGCCGTGACGATGATCCAGGCGATCGGCCACAAGCCGTACGCAAAACCGTAGCCGGCCGCCGCCAGCGCCTGCGGCACGGGCATGCCATACGCAAAAATCGCCACGGCCAGCGCCAGCGCCAAGGTGACGGCGGCGGCCACGTGGCCCTTGATGCGCAGCGCCGCCAAGGCGATGAAAAAGAAAATGATGGGAACGGCTGCCGCCAGCGACGACAGCCACAAGCTGCCGAGCGGTGTATAAAGTTGGGTCCAGGTTTGCATGTCGGGTCTCCTCCGGTGGATGCGGGTTAAATGAAAAAACGGCTTTTGATGTAATTGTGTGTAGCGTGTTTTTTGCGGTGCTCCGGGAACGGGCTATTCTTCCTGTCCCCGTGCATTGAGCAGGTCGGCCAGGCTGCGCGGCGCCGGGGTCAAGGGCTTGCGGTGCTGCGTCCAGCCCAGCTGCTTGCGCGGTGCCAGCATGCGCAGCCGCGTGGCGGCCCAGCGGAACAATCGGTAGCTGGCGGGGTGTGCGAAGGCGCCGCTCCAGAAGCGCCAGATCAGACTTTCGCCGCGGCTGAACTTGGCGCCCTGCCCGCGCAGCGGATGGCTGACTTCCTCATGCGGATTACGGTTGGCCTCCGTGCGCAGGCGCACCAGCAGCTGCGGAATCGGGATGCGCACGGGGCACACTTCGCCGCAGGCGCCGCACAGGCTTGATGCAGTGGCCAGGTCCGCCGTCGCGTCGAGTCCCAGCAAATGCGGCGAGATGATCTTGCCGATCGGCCCCGGATACGTGGTGCCGTAGGCGTGGCCGCCGATGCGCGTGTAGACGGGACAGTGGTTCATGCAGGCGCCGCAGCGTATGCATTGCAGGGTGGCGCGCAGCTGCTCGTCGGCGTAGGCCTGGCTGCGTCCGTTGTCGAGCAAGACCAGGTGCACTTCGCGCGGCCCGTCCTTTTCACCGGCGCGGCGCGGGCCGGAAATCAGGTTGAAATACGTGGTGATGGCCTGGCCCGTGGCCGAGCGCGTCAGGAGGCTGGCCAGCGGCACGATATGTTCGAGCTTGGCCACCACTTTTTCCATGCCCATGATGGCGATGTGCACGTCCGGCACGGACGTCGTCAAGCGGCCATTGCCCTCGTTTTCCACCAGCCACAGGGTGCCCGTGTCGGCCGCCGCGAAATTCACGCCCGACAGGCCGATATCGGCGTCGACGAAGGCCTGGCGCAGGGCGCGCCGTCCAGTCTGGATCAGGCTGTCGACGTCTTCCGTGTAGGGCGCGTCGGGGATATGCTCGGCGAACAGGCCGGCGATATCCGCCTTCGTCTTGTGAATGGCCGGCATGACGATGTGCGACGGTTTTTCGCCGGCCAGCTGCACGATGTACTCGCCCATGTCCGATTCCAGGCACGTCATGCCGCGCGCTTCCAGATAGTGATTGAGCTCGATTTCCTCGCTGGCCATCGACTTGCCCTTGATGAAGCGCGTCGCCTGATTCCTCTCGGCGATGGCGTGGATGATGGCGTTGGCCTGTTCGCCATTCTCGGCCCAGTGCACGTGCACGCCCGCCGCCGTCAGCTTGTCTTCCAGCTGCACCAGCAAATCGGGCAGGCGCGCCAGCGCGTGCCGGCGCACGGCTTCGCCGATGTCGCGCAGGCGTTCCAGTTCGTCACCATCGGGGAATTGCGTCTTGCGCTTGTCCTGTAAAAAATCCATGGCGCCGCGAAAGCTCTGGCGCAGTTTCGGGTCGTCCAGCGCGGCGCGCGCGCGCGCGTGGAAGTCGGCCGGCGTGACGAATTGCAGGGGCTTGGCGTTCATGGCTGGCCTCCTTCATGGGCAGATAAATCATCGATGATCAACACCCACAACCAGCGCGGGCCGTGCGCGCCATAGGCCAGCGTTTGCTGGATGTCGGAGGTTTTCGAGGGGCCCGACACCAGCACCAGATTGGCCGGCATGCCGTCGCACCAGCGCTCGGCGCGCGCCGCCGCATGCAAGTCCACGTGCAGGCTGCTGGCGTACACGAGGCAGATATGCAGGGGCGGCGCCAGGGACACCGTGCGCGGCGTGGCCGCATCGGGCGCGATGACCAGGGTGCCCGTGGCGGCGATGCCGGAACGCGCGACGGTGAACCCCGCGTCGACGGTGTCGAACAGCTCACTTTTCCACTGCGCCAGCGGACGCGCGAATGACAACGTCTCCACGCCAGCCGGCAGGGCGGCGCGCAAGGCCTGCCCTTCGGCGCTGCCGGCATCGAGCAGCAAACGGCGCACGCCGTGTTCACCGAGGCGCTGCGCCAGCAAGGCGGGCCAGGCCTCGCTACTGATGCAATCGACCTCCGCATGCGAGGCGCGCAAGGCGGCCTGCATGGCGTCTATCCTGTCCCGTGCCGGCAGCGGCGCGGCGGCGCGGCGCGCCAGGTAGTGCTGGTCGATGGCCGCATCGATGGCATCCACCGCTTCGGGTGCGGCGGGCGCGGCGGCGCGCAGGCGCCCCAGCATGCGTTCGCGGGCGGTCAAGGCTGCGCTCATGCCGCGCCTCCCGTGCGGCGCCACAGGAAGCTGGCCATATGCTCGACGGCCAGCGGCGCGCCCTGGTGCTGCGCGGCGTGACCGATATTGAGCAGGCAGCCGCAGTCGGCCGAGACGAGCCGGTCGCAGGCCGTGGCGCAGGCCGAGGCGATCTTGTCGCTGACCATGGCGCCGGAAATATCGGGGTGTTTTAGTGAGAACGTGCCGCCGAAGCCGCAGCATTCGGATTCGCGCTGGTGTTCGATGCGCGTCACGCCGGGCAAGGCGTCGACCAGGGCCACGCCGTGGGTGCGCGTGCCCATTTCGCGGCGCGCCCCGCACGAGGTATGCAGCACCACCTTTTCATCGGCCTGCGCGGCGGCACCCATACCGCCAAGATCGAGCTGCAGCACGCAGACGAGAAATTCGCTCAGTTCATATACACGTTCGGCCAGTTCCGCCGCCTTGGGGCCGGCGACGGGATCGTCCTGGAACAGCTGCGGCCAGTGGTGGCGCATCATGCCAGCGCAGGAACCGGACGGCACGATCACGGGCCACGGCTGCGCAAACAGGTCGAGCTGGGCGCGGGCCACGGCGCGCGCCTGTTCCGGATTGCCGCTGCTGTAGGCGGGCTGGCCGCAGCAGCTCTGGCCGCGCGGATAATGCACCAGCAAGCCTTCCCGCTCCAGCAGACGCACCGCGTCGAGGCCCGCCTGCGGCACGAACAGGTCGACGAGGCAGGTGGCGAACAGGTACACCTGTGGCGGTGGCGATGGATAGTGGCGTGACTGGCGCGAGTCTGGCTGCGATTCTGGCGGCATGGCTGTGTCTCCCCGGCGCTCTGTGTGTTGCTGCGGCGCCGCTGTGTGTTGTTAAGAATGACCGGTTCACGCATAATTCCAGCTTCCGCAAGCCACTTCAAATTGCTCGGACCACTTTAAAACAACACCGGAAGACATCGATGGCGACAGGCATGCAAACGCGGGGCAGGGTCGAGATGGTGATGCGCAGGCTGGAAACGGCGCTGCTGGACGGCAGCTTGCCGGCGGGTGCGCAACTGCCGGCCGAGCGCCTGCTGGCGCAGCAATATGAGGTCTCGCGCAACACCGTGCGCGAAGCCGTGCAGCGGCTGGCGGCGCGGGGTCTCGTGCGCAGCCGTCGCGGCGCCGGCGTGTTCGTCACGGATCAATTACGCACCGGCATGGCTTCGCCGTGGAGCCAGCTGGTGGCCGACCACCCCGCCCTGCGCGACGACATCCTGGAATTTCGCCGCGTGCTGGAAGGGGCGACGGCCTACTTTGCGGCGCAGCGGGCCAGCGGCGGTGAGCGCGCGCAGATCATGGCGCTGCTGGCCGAACTGGAACAGGCACGCGCCAGCGACGACAAGCACGGCGAGGCGCAGGCCGACGCGCGGCTGCATGAAGTCATCGCGCAGGCCTCGCACAACACCATGTTTTTGCACCTGCACACCAGCATCATCGGCATGCTGCGCGAACACATCACCATCAATGGCACGGGCTTGCGCCAGCAGGACGAGGCCACCTCGCTGCACCTGCTGTCGCAGCACCGCACCCTGTGCGAGGCGATCTGCGCCAGCCAGCCCGAGGAAGCGCGCACGGCCATGCAAAGCCACATCGACTTCGTGCGCACGCGCGTCACCAGTGACGAATAAGGGCTGCTGGTAGGACCAATCTGATAGGCAGCATGATGGGCAACGCGTCGCGGCTTGTCGCAGGGTCGGGCAAGAATGGGGTCCCGATTCGCTATCCGACAGGTTTCCATGCATTTGCACCATGCAACTGACGATATCCGCATGCCGGCGCCGCTTCCCTTGCTGGCGCTGCATGCCGGCGCCAGCGCCACCCTTGCCACCGCGCTGCTGCCGCCCGGCGGCTGGCCGCTGGCCCTGGCCTGCTGCCTGGCCATCCTGGCCATGCTGCTGCGGGCCTGGCACGCGCCTGCCGCAAGGCCGGGCCGCCCCGCCTCCGCTACCGCGCTGCTGGCGCTAGACCTGCTCGTGTTCCTGCTCTGCTATGCATTGCGCGAGACCGATGCAAGCTGGCACGCAACCGCCTTTTGCATCCTGCTCGTCGCGCCCTATGCCGGCGTCACGCCGCATCTGCTGGCCGGCACCGGCCTGGCCATCGTGGCGAGCCTGGCCTGGCTCGGCATGCAGGATGACTTTCAAGCCGGCAACGCCGCCAACTTGCTGCTGCTCAACCTGACCGGCCTGTGCGCCGGCCATGGCCAGCAGCGCCAGCGCCGAGCACGCATCCTGCAACACGCCATCCTCGCCGAACAGGCCGTGCGCGACCACCTGACCGGCTGCTACAACCGCCGCTACCTCGACGAGCACCTGCTGGGCGCCGAACTTGCGCGCTCACAACGTCATGGCCTGTGCCTGACGGCCATCCTGTGCGATATCGATCACTTCAAGCGCATCAACGACGCCCACGGTCATGCCGCAGGCGATGCCGTGCTGCGCACCTTTGCCGCCCTGCTCGGCAACGCCACGCGCCATGGCATCGACAGCGTGGTGCGCCACGGCGGCGAAGAGTTCCTGCTGATCCTGCCCGAAACGGACCTGACTGGCGGCGTGCGCCTGGCCGAACGCCTGCGCGACGGCTTGGCACAGCACATCGGGACGACGGCCAGCTTCGGCGTGGTCACGCTCGCGTGTGCGCCGGACAGCCAGGCGCCCTGCGCTGCCACCCTGGTCAATGCTGCCGACCGCCTGCTGTACCAGGCCAAGCACGCGGGGCGCAATTGCGTCAGGGCAGCCATGCTGGACGCCCTGTAATTGCCATCGAATCAATGTTACCATTCGTTAACTTGTGTACTTATCAGTACACATCCTGCCATTGACATCGAACGGAACCACCATGTCTGAACACACGACCCGCCCTTCCACCATCATGCGCCAATGGCAAATGCTGCGCCTGATACCGCCAGCGCCACGCACCATCACCGTCGCCGAATTGCACGACAAGCTCAAGGCCATCGACTTTGCCATCGGCATCCGCACCATCCAGCGCGACTTGCTCGACCTGGCCGAAATTTTCCCGCTGACCATGCCAGCCGATAGCAAGCCGTTTGGCTGGTGCTGGATGGAAAATGCGGCGCGCATGGACATGCCGGGCCTGTCGACGCCGGCCGCGCTGACCCTGGCCCTGATGGAGCAGCACATGCGCCATGCGTTGCCGCCATCCACCCTGGACAGCATGCAGCCGTATTTCAGCGCGGCGCGCCAGACCCTGAACGCGGCCAGCGAGCGTGCCAGCGCGTCTGCCTGGCTGGACAAGATACGTGTCATCGCCCCCATGCAGCGGCTGCTGGCGCCCGACATCGACGAAGCTTGCCAACGCATCGTGTATGAAGCGCTGATGCAGAACCGCCAGCTCAAGCTGAGCTACAAGAAGCGCGACAACGACAAGCTCGTCAGCTATGACGCCGTCCATCCGCTGGCCATCGTGCAGCGCGGCCAGTTGCTCTACCTGGTATGCCTGTTTGCCGACTACAACGATGTGCGCACCCTGGTCCTGCACCGCGTGCAGCAGGCGGAAATGCTCTTCCTTACCGCGCGCGCGCAGCCAGGCTTCGACATCGATGCCTATATTGCTTCGGGCGCCATGGGCATCCGCGATGGCGAACCGCTGCTGCTCGAAGCCGTGTTTGCCCGTCGCAGCGGCGAGCACCTGTACGAGACACCGCTGAGCGCGGACCAGCAATTGCAGGAGCGCGCCGACGGCTCGCTGCACCTGACCGCCACCGTGCCCAGCACGCGCGAACTGCAATGGTGGTTGCTGGGCCTGGGCGATGGCGTGGAAGTGCTGGCCCCCGCCGCGCTGCGCGAACAGATGAAAAGCACCATCGCCAGCATGGCCAGCCGCTACGCCGCCTGACGATGGACCCCGGCGGCCGCAAAAACTGCTACCATCGCGCGCCGCCAACTGATCCCTCCCGCCATGACCGTCCTCGCCCACACCCATCCGCTGGTACGCCAGCTGGAAAACGACTTGCTGCCGCTGTTCCGCGCCGCCCTGCCCGCACTGGCGGCCGCCGCGCCACAGGCGCTCGCCTCCGTCTTCGCCTTTTCCAGCGGCACGGCCAGCGCCTTCCAGGATTATCACTTCGGCATTTCCTGCCTGCTCGACGACGTGTCCGACGATGCGCCGGAAGAAGTCGCCCTGCTGGTCAGCGTCACGGGCCTCGAGTCGGATGCCCGGCTCAGCGCCCAGGTCGTGTGGGGCCAGCCATCGGGCCGCGTGGAAATGCAGGCCGAACTGCAGGCGGATGACTTGCCTGCCTTGCATGCCGCCCTGCCCGGCTTGGTGGACGGCTTGCAGCAGGCAGCCAGCCGGGGCACCCCAGCCATATGACAGGCGCATGAAAAAGTGCCAAGAAACAACAACTTACGATTTCCGTAGCGCAACTTTATTGACTTCCACTGGCCCCACGCCCTATCCTTCCGGTTACGTTTGGTGAGAATGCCTGCCTGTTCATGCGAGCATGCACACTAGCCATCTTGCCTCCCCAAAAAAGTCCATTCCGCATTTTTATTGCAACCATCAGGGCAACGCGCCTGGACGGCCGCTGCCAGCAAATACGGAGCTGACTGCCATGCCATCGCACCACCATTTTCCTGCCATATCCTTGCTCGGCTGCCTCTTTTTTCTGGCCGCCCTGCCCGCGCAGGCCCAGACCACGGACAGCCCTGCCGCCACCTTCAGCGCCAATGCCAGCCTCACCTCGCAATACATTTCGCGCGGCTTTCGCCAGACCTGGGGCAAGCCCGCGCTGCAGGCGGGTGCCGACTACGCGCACCCGAGCGGCTGGTCGCTGGGTACGTGGGCTTCCACCGTCAGCGACCGCTATATCGAGGATGCGACCGTCGAATGGGACGTGTACGGCGGCTACGGCGGCACGGTGGGCGAACTGGGCTATAGCGTGCTCGCCTACTATTACAAATATCCGGGCGCCGTCTACCGCGCCACGGGTGTCAAGTACGACTATGGCGAACTGTCGCTGGGCCTCAGCTACAAGATGCTGTACGCCAAGTACAACCGCACGGTCACGCGCGACTTCTTCGGCATCACGAATGCGCGCGGCACGGGCTACCTGGACGTGGGCGCGAATGTCGACCTGGGCAATGCCTGGACCTTGAACCTGCACGCCGGCAATGGCCGGGTGGCGGGCACGGGCAACGCCATGTGGAACTGGCGCGACGCCAAGGTGGGTGTCACCCGGACCTTCGACGGCGGCTGGAGCGCCAGCGCCGCACTCACGCGCGCCTGGGGCGCCACCGACGCCTATGACCATTACACCCTGGGCATCCCGAATGCGGCCGGCCAGTTCGACACGTCGAACCCCGCCGCCGCCACCTTCGTGCTGGCCGTCAGCAAGACGTTCTGAACCGACATATCTCCCCATCAAGGAACAGCACCATGCAACTTTCACTGAACAGTAAAATCTGCGTCGCCGCCACCGCGCTCGCCGTCCTCAGCCTCGGCGTCACGGCGGCCGTGATCGGCTACAAGAGCAGCGCCAGCGCCGAAGCGGCCGCGCTGGACCTGGCGCGCACGTCGGCGCGCGAAGTGGCCGGTGCCTTGCAGGCGCGCATCGCCAGCAACCTGTCCAGCGTGTCCAGCCTGGCCGGCGCCATGCGCGGCACCAAGAGCGCCAGCCTGCCCCTGCAGCGCGAACAGATCAATGAACTGACCAAGGCAACGTTGACCAGTTCGGAAGACTTGCTGGGCTCGGCCGTGACGTGGGAGCCGAACGCACTCGACGGCAAGGATGCGGAGTTCGCCAACCAGAAACCGAACTACGACGCCAGCGGCCGCTTCATGCCCTACTGGACGCGGGGCGCCGGCGGCAAGCTGCAGGTCGAGCCCATCGTCTTCGACCCGAAACCGGGCGCCAACGACTGGTATGACGTGCCCAAGCGCACCGGCAAGACCTACTTTACGGAGCCGTACATCTACCCCGTCGATGGCAAGGATGTGCTGATGGCCTCGCTGGTGGCGCCCATCATGATCGACGGCAGCTTCAAGGGCACGGCCAGCGCCGACTTCATGCTCACGCGCCTGGCGAAAATCCTCGCCGACCTGAAAGTGATCGAAGGCGGCAAGCTGGCCCTGATTTCGAACGGCGGCCTGTACGCGAGCCACCCGCTGCCTGAGCGGCTGGGCAAGAAGGCGGACGACGTGCCGGCGGCCGGCCTGGACAAAGTGCGCCAGGGCCAGCCGTATGAATACGAGGACGGCAAGGGCTACATCCACTTGCTGCAGCCGCTGCACATCCACCCCGACATCGCGCCCTGGAGCGTGGAGCTGAATTTCCCGAAAAGCGTGGCCACGGCCTCGGCGCGCGACCTGATGGTCTATACCCTGATCGTCGCCCTGCTGTGCGCGGCGGCCACGGCAGGTATTCTGATCCTCGTCGTCAACCAGCTGACGCGCCCGCTGCGCACCCTGGGCCGCACCATGACGGATTTGTCGAGCGGCGACGCCGACCTGCGCGTCAAGCTGGAAGTCAAGGGCACGGACGAGCTGGCCATCATCGGCAAGGGTTTCAACCAGTTCGTGGAAAAAATCCACGCCGTGCTGCTGCAAGTGCAGGCGAGCGCCGACAACGTGGCGCGCGCCAGTGCGGAAATTGCGCAAGGCAATAACGACCTGTCGGCCCGCACGGAGCAGCAGGCCAGTTCGCTGGAAGAAACGGCCGCCTCGGTGGAGGAGCTGACGGGCACGGTGAAGGAAAACGCCGACCATGCGCGCCAGGCGAATCAACTGGCAGCCTCCGCATCCAGCGTGGCGCAAAAGAGCGGCGAAGTGGTCGGCAAGGTGATCGAAACGATGACGTCGATTAACGATTCGTCGAACAAGATCGTCGACATCATCAGCGTCATCGACGGCATCGCCTTCCAGACGAATATCCTGGCCCTGAACGCGGCCGTGGAAGCGGCGCGCGCGGGCGAACAGGGGCGCGGTTTCGCCGTCGTCGCCACGGAAGTACGCAACCTGGCGCAACGCTCGGCGGCTGCCGCCAAAGAGATCAAGCTGCTGATCGACGATTCCGTCGGCAAGGTGGCGGCCGGCAGCAAGCTCGTCGATGAGGCGGGCGCCACCATGGAACAGGTGGTCGACAGCGTGCGCCGTGTCACCGCCATCATGGCCGACATCAGCGTCGCCACCACCGAGCAAAGCGACGGCATCGCCCAGGTCAACCAGGCGCTGGCGCAGATGGATGGCGTGACGCAGCAGAACGCGGCCCTGGTCGAGGAAGCGGCGGCTGCCGCCGAAAGCCTGCAGGACCAGGCCAGCCATTTGGCCGACGTGGTCAGCGTGTTCAAGCTGGGTGCACAGCAACAAATGACACCGCAGGCAGTGCTGGCGGTGACCAAAGTAGCGCCGCCAGCCCGGCGCCTTGCCCCGGTCAAGCCGGCGCCCGCGGAAAGAACGGCAGCCAAGGCGCCGGCCGGTGATGACTGGGAAGAGTTTTAAGCCAGCAACGTGCGCATCGACAAGCTGAACCTGTCCATCCCCGCGTATAGCTTCAACGTCACGGGACCTGGCGTGCCATAGGGGAAGGAGGACGGCAAACACAATGCTGCATCGAATATGAAGGCGGCGCCAGCTGCCCGCTCGACGAAGGCATGCGCCCGGCGCAAACCATCAAGGGTGGCATCTTCTTGCGCGACAACAATCTCTACACCTTCTCGCATAACGGCAGCAGTTATGTGCCCGACATGCTGTACGTAAAAAATAAGCGCTGGACTTGCTGCGGCGCTCACGGCCTCGAGTCCGTCGGCGACGGTAGGTGTAGAATCGGACGGACATTGCAAAAGCACAAAGCTATCCTGTTTAAAAGGAGCTTGTCATGTCGCCCAACGCTTTCTCCCTGCCGTCCGACGCCGCGCTGGCCACCCTGCTACAGCCGCAGGACAGCGCTGTCACCCCCATCGAAGGCTTGCGGCGCCTGCGCGACGCGGGGCTGGACCAGCTGCCCCTGCCCGGCCACGGCGCCACCTTGCGGCGCTGGCAAATGCTGGCCGCCATCGCCGCCATCGACCTCTCCCTGCTCAAGCTGTATGAAGGCCATACGGATGCGCTCGCCATCCTGGCGGAACTCGGTGGCCCCGGCGTGCCGGCCGGCGGCAGCTGGGGCGTCTGGTGCGCGGACGTACCGGACGCGCGCGTGCGCTTGCGGCAGATGGCAGACGGCCGCCATGTGCTCGATGGACGCAAGGCCTGGTGTTCCGGCGCGCATGGCCTCGGCCATGCCTTGGTCAGTTGCTGGAACGACGATCACCAGGCTTGCCTTGCCACCGTAGACTTGTCGCAGCCTGGCGTGCACGTCACGGACGAAGGCTGGCAAGCCGTCGGCATGCGTGCCTGTGCCAGCGTGGACGTGACTTTTTCCGCCGCGCGCGCCTTTCCCGTCGGTACGCCAGGCGCCTATCCGAGCCGCCCCGGCTACTGGCATGGCGGCGCCGGCATCGCGGCCGCCTGGTATGGCGCCGCCTGCGCCATCGCCGGCCACCTGCATGCGCGCGCGCAGCACGCCGCCCCCGATCCCGTGCGCCTGGCGCAACTGGGCCAGATCGACTGCGCCTTGCGCGCCGCCGGTGCCCTGCTGCGCGAAGGCGCCGCCGAGATCGACGCGCATCCGCAACGCGACGCCACGGGCCTGGCGCTGCGCCTGCGCCTGGCCGTGGAAGACGCCGCCACCCTGGTGCTGCACCTGGCCACGCGGGCGCTGGGCGCCGGCCCATTGTGCCGCGACGCCCATTTCGCGCGTCTGGCGGCCGACCTGCCAGTCTTTCTGCGCCAGAGTCATGCGGAACGCGACCAGGCCGTGCTGGGCGGCATCGTCGCCGGCGCGGAAGAACATCCGTGGAAGCTGTGACGCGCGCGGACAAAAAAATGGCTCTGTCATCGGCAAGTAGGGGAAATGCCGGAATCTTCCTGTGGCCGTGCTGTCTGACTCTGCATACTCACTCTGCGGGAGCCAATCATGCGGCCAGCCGAATGGATCACCTTGATTGCGCAGTTTGTCCGGTTGAGCCAACGCCAGCGGCATATGGGCATTGCCCTGCTGCATGGCAACTCGCCACACGACGCGACCATCGCGCTGCTGGAAAGCGTGGCCCAGCCGCGATTGGCCTGTCCCGCCTGCCATTCAGACCACTTGCACCGGCACGGCCATGCGCACGGACTGCAGCGCTACCGCTGCGTTCCCTGCGGGCGCACCTTCAATGCCTTGACGGGCACTGCGCTGGCGCGCTTGCGCCACAAGACCTTGTGGCTCGCCTATGCCAATTGCCTGCTGGCATCGGATTCCGTGCGCAAGGCGGCATTGCAGCTGGGCGTGCACCGCAATACCACCTTTCGCTGGCGCCACCGGTTTTTATCGTTGGCAAAGACGGACCGGCCGCATGGCCTGCATGGCATCGCTGAGGCCGACGAGTTATATCTGCTGGAATCGGAAAAGGGGTCCAGAACAATGACGCGTCCGGCCCGCCGCCGGGGCGGCCATGCCCACAAGCGCGGCATATCGAACGAACAGGTCTGCATCCTGGTGGCGCGCGACCGCACGGGCCAGACGCTCGATTTCGTCACGGGCAAAGGAGCGCTAACCAAGGCGCAGTTGCACCACTGTTTGTTGCCCATGATCGACAAGGATGTCTTGCTGGTCACCGACGGCCATGCCGCCTACCGGGCTTTTGCCCGGGAAGCGGGCATCAGTCATCACGCCGTCAACTTGCGCGCCGGCATCCGCGTGCAGGGCGCCGCCCATGTGCAGAACGTCAATGCGTATCACAGCCGATTGCGACAATGGCTGGGGCCGTTTCATGGCGTGGCGACGCGCCACCTGCCGAACTACCTGGGGTGGCGCTGGATCCTCGACGCCGGGCGCATCCGTTCGCCGGAAACGTTATTGAAGGCAACACTGGGCGCATTCCCACATCTGACGGTGACATAGCCAAAAAAATCGCCGGACCGGATGAACTCCGGGCCGTCGATCAGTGCTGGCTGACTGATTACTTCAATGGCATGGCGATGCCGAACATCACCGACTGGGTACGCCCGCTATCGATGTTCAGATTGCTGTTGTAGTCCAGGGTGAGGGTCATGCCGTTCGACAGCAGCAGCTTGACGCCCAGCCCCGCCGTCCAGTTGCCCGTCTGCTGCGGTACCGTGCGGATCACGTACACGGGGCCGTCGGCCACTAGGTCGGCATATGCCAGGCGCGCATCGTCGGCACCCTGGAACTGGTGGCGATACTCGAGCCGCGCGCGCGGGAACCACGTGCCCAGGCCACCCACATAGATGCCCTCGGCCCGCACGCCGAGCGCGCCGATGCGCGAACGCACGGTCTGCTTGAAGTAGCTCAGGGCGTTGATGCCGCTGGCCTTTTCCGTGTACGGATCAAGTTTGGCCGACATCAGTTCCACTCGGCCGTAGGGCGACCACATCCAGGTGTCGTGGCGCATCTCGATGCCGCCAACCAGCGCGCCGAAGACCTGCTTGCCATCGCGCTCGCCCGTGGCGAAACCGCTGCCATCGCTGAGGTAGCGCGACGCGTCGTACTGCAAAGTGCCGTAGCCGAGCACGCCGTCGAGGAAGACACCCTTGCTCGGACGCAGGCTGCCATACACGGCCGCGACGGCGCTGTCGGCCGTGCTGCGGCTGCCGTTCTGGCCCACGTCGCTGCGGTCATGGCTGAAGCCGGCGCCCACGCCCAGGGTCGCCAGGTCGCTGAGACGGTAATCGCCGCCCACGCTCACGCCGTTGGTGCGGAAACGGAAGCCCGTCTCGCGGCCATTCACATAGTGCTGGCCGAAGTCGACCGCGCCACCGAGCCACAGAGACAAGGCCTGCTTCTGCGTGTCGGGTTTTTGCGGCATGTCCGGCAAGCCGCTGGTGGCACCGCTGACGTCCACCTGCTGCCGCGCATCGCTGCTGAAACCAGCGGCTGGCTGGCGCAAGGCCGCCTTGCGCATGAACGGTTTCACGGCCGTGCCAAACACGCGGTCCGCTTCGTCCGCCTGCCAGCGCGCCAGCGCCGCCGTCGGGTTGCCGCTGTCGTTCGGCGGCGTCAGGCTCAGGCCAAAGCTCGAGCGTCCCCAGCCATCGCCATGCAGGCTTTCCAGGCGCTGCGTGAAGTTCGACAGCTGTGCGCTGGCAAAGCGCCGCGCCGCATCGGCTTGCGCCGCCTGCAGGCCGATCACTTCCGGATCGACCGACGGGTCGCGCCGCGCCGTCACCGTCACGTTGACGACGCCCGGCTTCGAGGTGGCGAAGGCATTGCTGAGGGTATAGCTGACGACGGCCGCGCCGGCGAACTTGCCCGAGGCCGCAAAGCTCAGCTGGTACGACGGCTTGCCGGCCGTGCCCACATCGCGCACCACCACCTTGCCCGCTTCCGCCGGCGCCACGCTCAGCACATTCGCCGCCGTAAACGGGCCACCGGTGGCGCCCGCCGTCAGGTCGACAGTGACCGTCAGGCCAGCCACCACGGTGACGCTCTGGCTGAGCACTTGCGGCATCGGATTGACGGTGATGGTCGATTTCACCGGCGCCGACGTGCCGAACACGTTCGACACGGTGTAGCCGATGCTGATCTCGCCGCTGGTGTTGATGCCTGGCGTGTAGACGATGTCCATGCCGCTGACCGCTGCCGTGCCGCTGGCAGGCTGCGTCGTGATGGCCACGGCCGTGAATGGGCCGCCCGTGGCGCCTTCCGTCACGGGCAAGGTCACGGGCGTGCCGGCCAATACCGTCGCCGTCTTGGCGACAGGTGCCGGCACCGGTTGCGGCGCCACCACAAGGCTGAACGTGGCCGGAGCCGATACGCCGCCAGGGCCCGTCAGCGTATAGCTGAAGCTGTCCGGACCAAAGTAATCCTTGTTCGGCGTGTAGGTGACGATGAAGCGGCTGACAGCGGGAGCCGCGGCAGCGATGCCCCGCGCCAGGCCGGCCATGCGCGCCGACGAAACGATATCGACCCGTCCATGGCTGGGCGGCGTGACGATCGTCACTGCCGTGATGGGGCTGCCGTCGGTTGCATCAATAGTCAGGCTCACTTCCTGGTTCGCCGAGATGGTCGCCGCTTCATTGGCCACGGCCGGCGGTGCCTGGTTCACCTGCAGGGTCAAGGCATGCTGCACAGTGAACTGATGCGCGTCCTTCGCCTGCAAGATGAAGTTGTAGCTGCCCGCCACCGTCGGCGTGCCGCTGACGGTGCCGGTCGCCGCATCGAGCACCAGGCCGGTCGGCAAGGCGCCGCCGCTCACCGAATACGCATACGGCGCCACGCCGCCGCCTGCCGTGAATGGCTGGCTGTACGCATCGCCGGCGCGGATCGCCGCCAAGCTGGCCGGCGTCAGGGTCAGGGTTGGCGCAGCGACGGCCAGGGTATAACTGTTGGTGGCGCTGAACGGCGCCCCCACGCCCGTGCTGCTGTCCGTGACCTTGATGCTGACAGGGAAGCTGCCCGCCACATTGGTGGTGCCGGACAGCACGCCGGTCGCCGCATTCAGGGTCATGCCGGCAGGCAAGGTGCCGCTGCTGATGCTGAAGGTATGCGGCGCCGTGCCGCCCGCCGCCGTGAGGGTTGTGGTATAGGCCAACTCCGCCGTTGGATTGGGCAGGCTGGCTGGCGTCAGGCTGACCGTGGCTGACGCGACAGTCAGCGTATAAGCTTGCGTGCCGGTGAACTGGTGGGCATCTTCCGCCTGCACGGTCAACGTAAAACTGCCGGCCGCCGTCGGCGTGCCACTGAGCAAACCGCTGCCGTTCAGGGTCAAGCCCGCAGGCAGGTTGCCGCTCGACACCGTATAGGCATACGGAGCGACGCCGCCGCTGGCCGTCAATTGCTGACTGTAAAGCGTGGCGACTGTCGCCGCCGGCAAGGTGCTTGGCGTCACCGTGATGGCGGGCGCGCCAACGGCCAAGGTATAGCTGTTGGTGGCGCTGAACGGCGCGCCCGTCCCCGTGCTGCTGTCGCTAACCTTGATGCTGACAGGGAAGCTGCCGGCCACATTGGTCGTACCGGACAATACGCCCGTGGATGCGTTCAGGCTCAAGCCTGCAGGCAGGCTGCCGCTGGCCAGGCTATAGGTGTACGGCGCCGTACCGCCCGCCGCCGTCAGCGTCGCCGTGTAAACAGCTTCCGCCGTCGGATTGGGCAAGGTCGCTGGCGTCAGGCTGACATTGGCCGATGACACCACCAGAGTATAGCTTTGCGCGCCGGTGAACTGGTGCGCATCTTCCGCCTGCACGGTCAAGGTGACGCTGCCGGCCGCCGTCGGCGTGCCGCCGAGCAGACCGCTGCCGCTCAGGGTCAGGCCCGCTGGCAGGCTGCCGCCCGACACCGTAAAGGCATACGGGGCGATGCCGCCACTGGCCGTC
Source organism: Janthinobacterium sp. 67 (assembly GCF_002797895.1). Classification (NCBI taxonomy): domain Bacteria; kingdom Pseudomonadati; phylum Pseudomonadota; class Betaproteobacteria; order Burkholderiales; family Oxalobacteraceae; genus Janthinobacterium; species Janthinobacterium sp. 67. The sequence goes on from NZ_PGES01000001.1 coordinate 2,425,317, forward strand.
AATTGCTGGCTGTATGCGGTGGCCACTTTTGGCGCCGCCAGCGTTGCCGGAGTCACCGCGATGGTCGGCGCGGCAACGCTCAAGGTATAGCTGTTGGTGGCGCTGAATGGCGCCCCCGTGCCCGTGCTGCTGTCGGTCACCTTGATGCTGACAGGGAAGCTGCCGGCCACATTGGTCGTCCCCGACAATACGCCAGTAGATGCATTCAGGGTCAAGCCCGCAGGCAAGGTGCCGCTGCTGATGCTGAAGGTGTATGGCGCCGTGCCGCCCGTCACCGTCAGGGGCGCGGCATATGTCGCTTCCGCTGTCGCATTGGGCAAGGTGGCCGGCGTCAGTGCAACAGTAGGGTTGCCCACCGTTACTGTCACGGTGGCCGGCGGCGAGGTGCCACTGACATTGGTGGCCTTATAGGTAAAACTGTCAGGGCCGGCATAACCGGGCGTCGGCGTATAGGTGATGCTGGTGCCGCTGGCCGTCGCCGTACCATGCGCAGCGGCGGAGGCCACGGCCACCGACGTCGCCGCGCCACCGCCCAAGCTCAACGTGATCGACGTGGGGCCGCTGCCGTAAGCTACCGTGGCGCTAACGGCGCCGGCAGTCGGCGCACCGGCCGCCACCGTGCCGGAATAGGCGCGCGAGCCCGAATAGGGACCGGCGCCGGTACTGCTGTCGGTCGCTGTGACGGTAAAGCTGTACGCGCCTGCCGCAGTGGGCGTGCCGGACAGGGTACCGTCCGCTGCCAGGACCAAACCTGCGGGCAGGCTGCCAGCCGTTTTGGCATAGGTGTACGTACTGGTTCCGCCGCTGGCGGCTATAGTCTGGCTGTAGGCAACACCGGACGTCATCGCCGGCAGGGTCGTCGGTGCGATGCTGATCGTCGGTGCCGCCACCGTGCCGGAATAGGCGCGCGAGCCCGAATAGGGACCGGCGCCGGTACTGCTGTCGGTCGCTGTGACGGTAAAGCTGTACGCGCCTGCCGCAGTGGGCGTGCCGGACAGGGTACCGTCCGCTGCCAGGACCAAACCTGCGGGCAGGCTGCCAGCCGTTTTGGCGTAGGTGTACGTACTGGTTCCGCCGCTGGCGGCTATAGTCTGGCTGTAGGCGACACCGGACGTCATCGCCGGCAGGGTCGTCGGTGCGATGCTGATCGTCGGTGCCGCCACCGTCAGCGAATAGGCACGCGCGCCGGAATATGGGCCGCTGCCCGTCGAACTGTCCGTTGCCCGCACGGTAAAGTTGAAGACGCCGCCCGCCATCGGCGTACCAGACAGCGCGCCGGTGGCGGTATTCAGACTCACCCCGGCCGGCAAGGCGCCGGCGCTGATCGCATAGGTGTATGGCGCGATGCCGTTCGCGGCCGTCACGTTCTGACTGTAGGTCGTCCCTAAGGTCGCTGCTGGCACGGTGCTTGGCGCAATCGTGATGGTGGGTCCGCCGACGGTGATCGTCACGGTGGCCGGTGCTGACGTGCCGCTGCCGTTGGTAGCGGTATAAGTAAAGCTGTCTGGCCCGCCGTAACCTGCCGTCGGCGTGTAGCTGATGCTCGTGCCGGTGGCAGTCGCCGTGCCATGCGCAGCTGTGGACGACACGGCCACCGAGGTCGCGATACCGCCGCTCAGGTTCAGGGTGATCGGATTGGCGCTACTGCCGTACGCCACCGTCGCGCTGACGGCGCCGGCAACGGGTACCGTCACGTAGGTGAACTGGTCCGCCGCACTGGTGGCGCTGGTGCCGCCCGTCGTGGTCACACGCACATCGACCGTGCCCGTGCCGCTTGGCGCCGTCGCCGTGATCTGCGTGGCGCTGTTGACGGTAAAGCCCGTCGCCGCCGTGGCGCCGAAGGTCACCGCCGTCGTGCCGCTAAAGCCCGTGCCGGTAATGATGACCGTGGCGCCCCCGGCAGTTGTGCCGGAGGTTGGGGAAATACCGCTCACCACCGGTGCGCCCACATACGTAAATTGATCGGCGGCGCTGGTGGCGCTGGTGCCGCCCGTCGTGGTCACGCGCACATCGACCGTGCCCGTGCCGCTTGGTGCCGTCGCCGTGATCTGCGTGGCGCTGTTGACGGTAAATCCCGTGGCTGCCGTGGCGCCGAAGGTCACCGCCGTCGTGCCGCTGAAATTCGAACCGGTGATGGTGACCGTGGTGCCGCCCGTCGAGGGACCCGCCGTCGGCGAAATGCTCGTCACCGTCGGTGTTGCCACGTAGGTGTACTGGTTTGCCGCGCTGGTGGCGCTGGTGCCGCCCGTCGTGGTGACGCGCACGTTCACCGTGCCGGCGCTGCCCGCTGGCGCCGTCGCCGTGATCTGCGTGGCACTGTTGACCGTGAAACCCGTCGCCGCCGTGGCGCCGAAGGTCACGGCCGTGGTGCCCGTCAAGCCCGTGCCCGTGATGGTGACGCTGGTGCCGCCGGCGGTAGGCCCTGCCGTCGGCGAAATGCTGGTGACCGTTGGCGCGGGAATATACGTGAACTGGTTGGCGGCGCCAGTGGCACTGGTGCCGCCAGCCGTGGTAACGGTGACGTTCACGGTGCCTGCGCTGCCGGCCGGTGCCGTCGCCGTGATCTGCGTGGCGCTGTTGACGGTATAGCCGGTAGCGTTGGTGGCGCCAAACTTCACCGCCGTGGCGCCCGTAAAGCCGGTACCGGTGATCGTGACGGACGTGCCGCCCGTCGTGGGGCCGGACGCAGGAGACACGCCGGTGATGGTTGGCGGCGGCTGGGCGTTGATCACCAGGGAATAGCTTCTGGACGTGTTGTACGGCCCGTTGCCGCCCGTGACATCCGTCGATTTCATCACAAAGTTATAGGTGCCCAGGGCGGTGGGTGTACCCGATAACAAGCCGCTGGACGACAAGTTCAGGCCAGGCGGCAAACTGCCCGACTCCACCACATACGTATAGGGCGCGGTGCCATTGGAAGTGGACATCTGCTGGCTGTAGGCCACAGACTGCCCGCCAGCCGTCAGCGTGGTCGGCGTGATGGACAAGATCGGTATGGCGATCGACACGGAATAGTTCTTGGTGACGGTCAGCGGCGTGCCGGCCGTCGAATCAGTGACCTTGACGCTGAACACATAGGCACCGGTAGCCGTCACGGTGCCGGAAATCACGCCGCTGGCCGATACGGTGATGCCAGGCGGCAAGGTGCCGGAATCAAACGCGTAGGTATAGGGCGCCACGCCGCCGCTAGCCGACATGGCCTGGCTGTACGGCACGCCGATCACGGGCGCCGTCAAACTGCCCGGCGACACGGTGAAGGCGGCGGAGGGAGGCAAGACGGTCACCGTAAAAGTCACGGCCTTGCTGTCCTCGTCCCACAGAACAAAGCTGTCGGACAGCGCCCCGTCGCCGTTATTGATATAGGTCGCAATACCGGTACCGTTACCGACAAGGCCGGTAATCGTGCCGTGCAGTGCCGTCGCGTCATTGTCCGTCAAGCCAAATTCGCTACAACTCGACAAATCAACCACATAGGAAGCCCCTGAAGCGACGGTAAAACTTCTCTGATTGGGAATACATTTCGTGCTCGGATCACCATTTGCAGCCTGTGCCGGGTTAATGCCGAGCGCCAGCATCATCAGGCACAGCGAAGCGCACCAGTGCACGAATCGGCCGGATACTGGCGGCCTGTCAGCGGCACGATCTGGCATTCGGCCCTTGTTTCGATCAAAAAAAGAAAGCAGGAAAGAAAATGCCGGGCGGGTGGCGACATCGTTGCAAGTGCGCAACATGATTTCTCCAATACAGAGTTTTTCAGATGAAAAAGGAAAGGGAATTCAGGCGGCTATCGAAGCCTGTCCAAGGCTCTTTTACAGGGCCAACAGCTGTTGACGCTTGCCATATGTCAACGTATGCTACTCCGAGATTTCAATAAAGTAACTATGACAAAAAGGGTTTTTCAAAAAACAATATTGATTGCAAACGGAAAATATTATTCCTTTCGCATTTGATGGCATTGCAACCGTGGGAGAGTGATGATGGCTGATGTATATCTGGGACAAATCATGATGAGCGGCTTTGGTTTTGTGCCGCGTGGATTTGCAGCATGTAACGGGCAATTGCTACCAATTGCGCAGAATCAGGCGCTATTTTCACTGCTGGGTACGTACTACGGGGGTAACGGCAGTACCACCTTCGCCTTGCCTAACTTGCAAGGCACCACCCCGGTCGGCGCAGGCAGTTCTGCGGACGGTTCCTGGCAGCCCAGCCCCTACCCGATCGGTACGCGTGCCGGTGCGGAAGCTATCACTTTGACATTAAGTCAGATTCCACCGCATACGCATGCGCTCAATGCCTCGACCGCTCCCGGCACCACGAAGAACCCCACCAACACGCTGTATGGCGGCAGCGGCGCGGAAGCCATCTATGGCACGGCGGGCCCGCAAGTACCCTTGAACAACCAGACATTGGCCCAGACAGGCGGCAACCTGGCGCATACGAATATGCAGCCATTCCAGGTACTCAATTTCAATATCGCCCTGAGCGGCACCTACCCTTCGCGCAACTAACGTGTCCGCCACTTCCCACGGAGCCCAGTCATGTCCACACCCTATGTCGGCGAAATCCGCCTGTTTTCCTTTCCCCGCATTCCCACCGGCTGGTTTGCCTGCGACGGCAGCCTGAAACCGATCTCCGAATACGAAGTGCTGTACATCCTGCTGGGTACCACCTACGGTGGCGACGGCGTCAATACCTTCGGCGTGCCCGACCTGCGCGGCCAGGTTCCCCTGCACCAGGGTACGGGCCCGGGCCTGACGCCACGCGTCATGGGGCAAAAAGGCGGCAGCGAAACGGTGACCTTGCTGCAGACCCAGCTTCCCGCGCATACGCACGTGGTCAGTGCGCTCAGCTCGCTGGCGACGGTGAATACGCCAGCGGCCAACACACAGCTGGCAGCCCCGGTCAATAACGACAAGATGTACACCAGCAGCCTGACTGGCCTCACCACCTATGCATTGGCGCCTGCGGCAACGGGCAGCGCTGGCGGCAACTTGCCGCATGAGAACACCATGCCCACCCTGACGGCGTCATTTTGCATCGCATGGGCAGGCATTTTCCCATCCCAGCAATAACATCAGGCAGGCAAGCGCAGCCCATCAAATCGATCAGGAGAACCTACCGTGACAACACCATACCTTGGCGAAATACAAGTCTTCGGTTTCAATTACACCCCCTACGGCTGGGCCAGCTGCAATGGCGCCACCCTGCAGATACGGCAAAATACCGCGCTGTTTTCATTAATTGGTACGCAATATGGCGGCGACGGGGTCAACACCTTCCAGTTGCCCAACTTCACGGGACGCGCGCCTTGCAGCCAGGGCCAAGGGCCGGGCCTGACACCACGCGTGATGGGCGAAACATTCGGCACCAACACGGTCCAGCTGGACGCCACGCAGATCCCCGCGCACACGCATCAACTGACCTTGAGCCGCCAGACCGATCCCAGCCTGCAACGCAACGTGCCGCAAACGGGCGATGGCCTGACCAGCATCACCGGTACGAACGCCTTCGTGCCGGCGGCAACGCCCAACACCACCTTGTCTCCCCAGGCAGTCGCCTCGGCCGGCAGCGGGCAGGCGCACGAAAATCGCCAGCCCATGCTGGCCCTCAATTTCTGCATCGCCCTGCAAGGCGAGTTTCCCGCGTTTGATTGACGGTTGAACGGCGGACAGGCGGCGCCACACGGCGCCCGCCTGGCCCGCCCGGCGTCCGCGCCGTTCGACAAGCAGCTCAGTTGAACACGGCCTGATACAGAAAACCGTGGCTGTCACGCGCCACCGGCACCAGGAATATCCCCACCTCGCCAAATGCATCATGCTGCAGCTGAAAGATTTTTTGGCTAAAGACGATGGCGGAGCTATGGTGGAACAATAAGCTGAACGGCGCGCGCAGCATGCCCTCCAGCGTAGCGGACTGCAAAGGACGCACCTCCTTCAGGATGAAAGCGGCATGCCCGTCGCTGACCGAGACAAATGTATCGTTGACGCGCGTGGCGAAGTGTTCCAGAGTCAATACATTCATCATTGCAGGTATTCCATTCCATGAGCGCTGTGACTGAAGCAATGATTTATTCTAATGCAAGCATTACCGCTTTGGCACAGCTTTTGGCATGAAATTCTCCCCTTCCGCGCGCGGCAACAATGCGGCGGCCCGGGCCATCAAGCCCGTCCGCCCACATCGTTTCGCCAACTAGCGCATAGCCTCCAGCAAGCCCGGCGCGAACTCGGCGCCATGCTTGACCTGCGCGGTGGACGCCTTCAGGGTGGCGCCAATCGGTTCGGCGCGGCCAGACAGGCATTGGCCCAGGAAGTTTTCCGTCACCGCATTGAAGGCGATGTTGTTGACGGGCCGGGCAAAGCCGTGGCCTTCATCGGGGAACAGCACATACGTGACGGGAATATTCTTCGCCGCCATGGCCGCCACGATCTGGTCCGACTCCGCCACGTTGACTCTCGGGTCGTTCGCGCCCTGGCCGATCAGCAGCGGACGCTGGATGTTGTGCGCAAAGTTCAGCGGCGAACGTTCCTTCAGCAGCGCCTTGCCCTCTTCCGTCGTCGGGTCGCCCATGCGCTTGTAGAACTGCTGCTTGCCCGCTTCCCAGTACGGCGGGATGGTTTGCAGCAAGGTAAACAGGTTCGACGGGCCGACGATGTCGACACCGCAGGCAAACGTCGTCGGCGTGAACGCCATGCCGGCCAAGGTGGCGTAGCCGCCGTACGAACCGCCCATGATGGCCACCTTGTCGGCCGTGGTCACGCCGCTCTTGACGGCCCATTGCACGGCGTCGAGCAGGTCGTCATGCATCTTGCGGCCCCACTGCAGGTCGCCGGCCGAGATGAACTGCTTGCCGAAGCCCGTCGAGCCGCGGAAGTTCACCGACAGCACGGCATAGCCGCGGTTGGCCAGCCACTGGTGGTAGCCGTTGTAGCCATAGGTGTCGCGCGCCCACGGGCCGCCGTGCACCAGCAGCACCATCGGCACGGCCTGCATGGCCTTGCCGCCGGCGGTGGCCTTCGACGCCTGCGGCAAGGTCAGGTAGGACACCAAAGTCAGGCCGTCGCGCGCCTTGATCTGCTGCGGATACATGGGCACCAGCGGCGCGCCTTCCAGTTCGGGCCGGGTCACGTATAAACGCGTGAGCTTTTTGGTCTTGCGTTCGTACAGCCAGCTCGATGGCGGCGCCGTGACGGCGTCGACGGACACCAGCCACTTGTCGTCGGCGTCCGTGCGCGACGTCACCGTGAACTGGCCCTGCGTGTTTTTCTTCAGGAAAGCCAGATCGGCTTTCAGTTCGTTCGTCAGCGGCAGATATTCCTGCTGCAGATAATTGACAGTATAGGCTTGCACCTGGCCCGTGCGCGTATCGTACAGCGCATCGGCGATGTCGGAACGCGGGTCTTGCGCCACCACCGTGCTCTTGCCGCTGGCCACGTCCTGCGCCAGCAGCGCCGAAGTATTGCGGCCGCGCGAATCGGTCCAGTACAGGGTCTTGCCGTCGACCGTAAACGCCAGCGGCGCCGTCGTCTGCGAGTCTTCCAGGCCCACTTCGGCCAGCGGCGTACTCTCGACCTTGCCATCGGTCAGGCGAAAATACTGCATGCCGCCATCGGCGCGCGCCTTGCTGCCGATGCGCAGGTTGAGCAGTTCGTCGGCCAGGTAGCCGCCATAGCCATCGTTCTGCTGCACCAGGGTCAGCTTGCCGCTGGCCAGGTCCAGGCTGTACACGTCGTGCCAGCGCGCATCGCGGTTATTGATGCCGACGAGGATGCGGTCCTTCACCTTGCTGCTGATCTGCACGATCCGCACGCGCGTCTTCTCGAACGGCGTGTAGTTGACCTGTTTGCCGCTCGCCACGTTCACGCCGTACAGCAGGAAATTCTCGTCGCCGCCCTTGTCCTGGATAAACAGCAGGGTCGTCGAATCGGGCGACCAGAAGCTGCTGCGGATGGGCCGCACTTTTTCTTCCGTCAACGGCCGCGCCTGTGCCAGGTCATTGGCCGGCGCCACCCACACATTGAGCACCCCGTCGCGCGGCGCGATCCACGACAGCCACCGCCCATCGGGGCTGAGCTTGCCGCCGGACTTGCTGGGATTGCCGAACAGCTTGGCCCGTTCGATCAGCGGCGTTTCCTTGACAGGGGCTTGGGCGTGCGCCGGCAGTGCGCCAGCGAACAACAGGACAGGCAGGACATAGCGAATCATGGATACCTCATGGTTGTGAAATGAAGGAAAACTTGATAATTGTGCATGTGCCTGCACATCATAGGCCAAAGCCATATCGCCGGGTTGATGACAGTGATGGAGGACGCAAATCGAGGGATGGGATGCGGGAAAGGGAGCATGGAATGCGATGCGGACGACCCCCTCAAGGCCGGGCCGCCCTCGATGGGCTAGGCCTGCGGCACAGCCGTCGTCGTTTTCTTCGCCTCGGCCAGTATCCATTGCGTGAATGCCTGGATGGGTTTTCCGCTCAAGCCGATGGGCTCGGGGAGGACGATGCAAAAGGTCTTGGAGATGGTTTTCCCATCGGGCCACGGAGCGGCCAAGCGGCCTTGCGCCAGCTCCGTTTCCACGTAAAGGCGCGGCACCAGGGCGACGCCGAGACCGGCCAATGCCGCCTCGATCAGCATGGCATGCAGATCGTAGCGCGCACCGGTCGCAGGATTGCCCAGCGCGACTCCAGTTTCCCTGGAATAACGTTCCCAGGCATCCGGGTTCTGCCGCCGATGCAGACGCGGCAGCGTGTCCAGTGCGGTTGCGCCTTTCAGAAGCGCGGGATGGCAAACCGGAACCAGCACCTCATGCGACAGTGGGTACGTACGCATTCCTGTCCAGGCCGGGTGCTCGAAATGGAGCGCGGCATCGAAGCCGCTGCCGGCAAGAACGAAGGGGTGCATGCGTTCGGTGAGATGCACAGTGATGTTCGGATGCTGCCGCTGGAATTGTGGCAGGCGGGGAATCAGCCACCGCATGGCGAACGTCGGGATGACGGCAATGTCGAGGCTGGCACCATCGATGGGTTGTCCCATCAGGTACTGGCTGTCGCGCTCCAGCCGGTCGAGCGATTCGCGCACTTGCGCCGCATAACGCTCGCCGTTCGGCAACAGCCGCACGCGATTGCCGACTCGTTCAAACAAGGTAACGCCAAGAAAGACTTCCAGCCGGCCAATCTGGCGGCTGATCGCCCCTTCCGTCAGCGACAACTCCGCCGCCGCCCGGGCGAAACTGCCATGGCGGGCGGCCGCCTCGAAGGCCATCAAAGCGGCGTTGCTGGGGATCTTGCGGCGCATGGGAGTTCCTGGGACGGAGCCAGGCAAACGGCTCACCTTGATGTTTAATCATGGAAGCATACCAAAAAATCGATTTATATGGCGAAACTCAGGGTGCACAATGACTGAACATCAACAAGGAAGGCCGGTGCGCAAAGCGTCCGGCCACGAACGATCTCATGATATATACCGTCGAATGCAGCTTTGCCGATCCCGCCAGCGAAGCGCAGTGGAATCATTTCTATAGCCTGGAAAAACTGCCCGCCCTCATTTCGGTGGGCGGCTTCCATACCTCGCAGCGCTTCAAGGCCTTGAGCGCCGGCTGCCCGGCCTACCTCGCCATGCATACGATCGACAGTCTCGATGTGCTACAAGGAGAAGAGTATCGCCAGAAAGGCGGCGGCAATTTCGCGCGCTGGCAGCAGCACATCAGCGACTGGCACCGCAATCTGTATGCCGGCCTTGAGCGCGCCCCGGCCATCGGCGCAGACGACTATCTGGTGACGAGTACGGTCGGCCCGGAACCGCTCATCGACATGGGCCTCGCGCCCTGTCGGATGCAGGCTGTTGCATTGGAAAGATTTCCCGAACATCGATGGGTGGCGAAGATGGAGCGCGCCATTGCCCCCGGCATGGAAGCGCTTCCCGAGGGCGTGCATCTGTATGCGCCCATGACCGCTCAATTGACGAATGGCAGCGATATCGCCGTGCACATTTCGCGGTAGAGGCCACATGCCCAACGTGACGATTTTCATGCCAACAGAAAAGATGCCGCCAGATACGAATCTGGCGGCGCTCACCGACCAATGTACGCAACTCTGCACAGGGATGCTTGAAGCCGCGCTGGAGAACGTGCACGTCATCTATGTCGGTGTCCGTCATGGCCGGGGGAATCCGGCTTATGCGGAAATCCGATACCGGCTTGTACCGTCCAGGACGAAAGCCGTCATGGAGGCGTTCATGGAAAGGCTGGAGGCCATCATCAAAGCAAATACGGGCCTGGCCGCACGCATCCGCTGTTTTGGCTATGCGCCCCCGGCCATCCATGCACGCAATTGATTATCAGATAGGAATACGGCAATGGATCACATACTATTTCCCAGCCAGCAGATAGGCGAGTTTTCGATCACGGCCATCAGTGACGGCTACCTGTCCGCCAGTCTGGATTTGCTCTCCAATATCGATAGGATGGATGCGTCAAAATTGCAGCAGGACGCGGGAGTGAACGATCCCTCTTCCATCCATATCAACTGCTATCTGGTGCGCGGCCTTGGCCGCACGATCCTGATTGATGCGGGTGCAGGCGGATTCAAGCACTGGGGCGGCAAGCTGAAAGTCAATCTTGCGCTGGCTGGCGCACTACCTTCCGACATCGACACGATACTACTGACGCATGCGCATCCCGATCATGTCGGCGGGCTGCTTGATGCGTCAGGAGAAGCCGCCTTTCCCGACGCGCAGCTGGTGGTCCACCAGCACGAGGTTGCTTTCTGGGAGGACGATGGCAATCTCAGCCGGGCAAGTGAGCGCGCTCGCGGCAACTTCCTGTTTGCCCGCAAGGTGTTTGACAAGTACCGGGAGAAGATGCGCCTGTTTACCGGGAACGAAGTTCTCCCTGGCATTAGTGCCATGCCCCTACCGGGGCATACCGCAGGGCATTCCGGTTATCGCATCGAATCCGCTGGCCGCAGTCTGTTGATTTGGGGGGATATTGTCCACTTCCCTCAAATCCAGATTGCGCGGCCCGAGGTATCCATTGCATTCGACCAGGATCCCCTGCTGTCGGCCGCAACACGCTCGACACTGCTCGATGTGGTCAGCGCCGACAACATCCTTGTCGCCGGCATGCACCTTGGCGAACTCGGCTTCGCACACATCCGGCGCAAAGGCGCTCTCTACAGGATAGTCTACGAAGCCTAGCGCCGGCGCGCGCACAGGCAGGTCAAGGCCTGCCGGCGAGTTGCTTCGTCCGCGGAAGCGACCCGGCGCCTTCACAGCCGTCGCTTGCCTGCGCGCAGATCTCCCAGCCGCCGCCCAGCGCCTTGTAGATGCTGACAACGGCAAGCCGCTGGTTGGTGCGGGCGACGGCCAGCGCACGCCGGCTGGCGAAGTCGGCCCGTTCCGCTTCGAGCACGTCCAGGTAGAGGCCGGCGCCTGCCGAAAATTGTAGCCTGGCAAGACGCGCAGCCTCGCGGTTTGCCGCCGACTCCAGCATCCGCAAGCCTAGCGTGCTGCCTGCCGTGTCATAAGCCTTGAAGGCATCGTCCGTTTCCTGGAGTGCGCGCAGGACGGCCCGGTCGTAGGCGATCAGGGCTTCCCGGGCGCGTGCCTCGCTGGCGGCGACGCGGGCGCGCACGCGCCCCGTGTCGAGCAGATTCCAGCGGATGACGGGGCCGAGAAAGCTCGATTGCATGCCGGCGTCGCCCATCGCATCGAGGCTGCCCGCGACGAGTCCGATGGAACCCGTTACCTGGACCTCGGGATACAGGCCCGCCGTCTCCACCCCGATGCGGGCGGTCGCCGCGGCAAGGTTGCGCTCGGCCTCCGCGATATCGGCGCGCCGCGCGAGGAGCCCGGCGGGATCGCCCACGGCAATCGTCCGCACCGTCAGCGCGTCCCTTGGCGGCGTGGCGGCGGGAAGGCTGAACGTCTGCGGCACTTCGCCAAGCAGGACGGCCAGTGCGTTGACGGAGGCCGCGCGGCGGCGCTCCAGTTCCGGCGCGGCCACCTCCACCGAGCGCAGCAAGGCCTCGGCACGGAGCCGGTCGAGTTCACTGGCAGTGCCTGCGCTCACCATGCGTTCGACCAGCGCCAGGCTGTCGCGCTGGCTTTGGGTGATGCTGGCCACGACAGCGAGTTCAGCTTCGATGCCGCCCAGCTCGAACCAGGTGGCAGCCACTGCGGCGGCGACGCCCGCCTGCACGCCGCGCAGCAAGGCCTCGCGCGAGCCCGCCTGCGCCTGGCCCGCCTCCACGGACCGCCGCACGCGGCCGAACAGGTCGATTTCCCAAGACGCATCGACGGTGCCGCGATAGCTTTCGCTCTGGCGCGGCTGGCCGGGCAGCGTTTCGCTCTTGCTCAGGCGGCGCTTCTCATACCCGAGCGCGGCGCCGCCTTGCGGCAGGAAGCCCTGCCTGTCTTCGCGCAGCAAGGCTTTTGCCTGCGCGAGCCGGGCGGCAGCGATGCCGACGTCGTGGTTGGCCGCCAGCGCCCGCTGGATCAGGGCGACCAGCGCCGGGTCGTCGAAGCTGCGCCACCACTCTACCTCGACCGCTCCCGGCACAAGACCGGCGTAGGCCTGGCCTGCGCTGCCGGAAAACTGCGATGCGGACAGCGGCGGCGGCAAGGGCGGCGCATAATCGGGTCCGACCGCGCAGCCGGCCAGCAACGTGAGCCCACTCAATGAGACTAAAATTGTTTGATACGGGCGATTCATGTCGTGCTCCTGTGCATGCTTGTCTGGGTCGTTGGCTTGTGGCGTTCGAAGCGGACCGCCAGGGCGCGCATCACCACATAAAACACGGGCGTGAGGAACAGTCCGAACAGTGTCACGCCCAGCATGCCGGCGAACACCGCGATGCCCATGGCCTGGCGCATCTCGGAGCCGGCGCCACTGGCGAAGACCAGCGGCACGACGCCGGCGATGAAGGCAAGCGAGGTCATCAGGATGGGCCGCAGCCGCAACCGGCAAGCCTCGATGACGGCATCGAGCGCGCTCGCCCCTTCCATTTCCAGGCTACGGGCGAACTCGACAATGAGGATGGCGTTCTTGGCGGCCAATCCGACAAGCACGATGAGCCCGATCTGCACGAAGATGTTGTTGTCGCCACCCGCCAGCCACACGCCGATGATGGCGCTCAGCAAACACATCGGCACGATCAGCAGGACGGCCAGCGGCAACAGCCAGCTGTTGTACTGCGCGGCCAGGATCAGATAGGCGAGCAGCACGCACAGCGGGAAGATGAACAGCGCCGAATCGCCGGCCAGCTTTTGCTGATAGGTAAGGTCGGTCCATTCAAAGCTCATGCCTTCAGGCAGCACCTCCTTGGCCAGCTGTTCCATGACCGCCACCGCCTGTCCCGAACTGACACCGGCCATCGCGCCGCCCGAGATGTCGGCCGAGGGATAGCCATTGTAGTGAACCACGCGGTCGGGACCGGAACTGGGCGTGACGGTGACGAACGACGACAAGGGCAGCATGTCGCCGGCCGCATTGCGCACCTGCAAGCGGCCGATGGCCTCGGCCTGCATGCGATGCTCCGCATCGGCCTGGGCCGTTACCTTGTAGGTCCGGCCGAAGCGGTTGAAATCGTTGACATAGAGGGAACCGAGATAGATCTGCAGCGACTCGAACACGTCGGCCAGGCGCACGCCCTGGCTCTTGACCTGGGTGCGGTCGATGGCGACCTCGAGCTGCGGGGCATTGACGTCCAGGCTGGTCATGAGTCCGGCCACCTGTCCCGACTCGCTGGCCTTGGTCATCAGGATATGCGTCTGCCGCACCAGGGCATCGAGCCCGGCGCTGCCACGGTCCTCGACCAGCATCTTGAAGCCGCCGGTCGCGCCAAGGCCGGGCACTGGCGGCGGCGGGAACACGCCGAGGAAACCGTCGGGAATGCCGGCGAACTTCGCCTGCAGGCGCCCGGCGATCGCATTCGCCGTGAGATCGGGCGTCGTGCGCGCCTTGAACGGGTCAAGCATGACGAACATGACGGCCGCGTTCGGCACGTTGACGAAGCCGTTGATCGACAAGCCGGGGAAGGCGACGACGCTTTCGACGCCAGGCTCGGCCAGCGCAATCCTGGACATTTCCTTGGCGACCGCGTCGGTCCGGTCCAGCGATGACGAGTTGGGCAACTGCGCGATCGCCACCAGATAGTATTTGTCCTGCATCGGCACGAAGCCGGGCGGCACGGCCTTGAAGCCGAAGAAGGTCAGCGCGAGCAGGCCGCCGTAGACGAGCAAGGCCACGCCGCTGACCCTGACGACTTTGCGCACCGTGTTGCCATAGGCATCCGGCGCGCGCTGGAACGGCCGGCCCAGCATCTGCAACAGGCGCTCGGCGCGGCCACGCAGGCTGCGCGGGTCAGGCACGGCGCCAGCCTTGCGGGGTTTGAGCAGCAGGCCGGCAAGCGCCGGGCTGAGCGTGAGCGAATTGACGGCCGACAAGATGGTCGAGATGGCGATCGTCAGCGCGAACTGGCGGTAGAACTCGCCCTGCAAGCCACTCAGGAAGGCGGTCGGAATGAACACGGCGGCAAGCACCGAGGTGATCGCGATGATGGGGCCCGTGACCTCATCCATGGCGCGCCTTGCCGCTTGCCTGGGCTCCTCGCCATTTTCGATGTGGCGTTCGACGTTCTCGACTACCACGATGGCGTCATCGACGACGATGCCGATCGACAGCACCAGGCCGAACAGGGACAGGGTGTTGAGCGAGAAGCCCATCAGATGCATGACGGCGAAGGTGCCGATCAGCGACACAGGTACCGCCATGAGGGGAATCAGCGACGCGCGCCAGTTGCGCAGGAACAGCACCACCACGATGACGACGAGAATGATCGCCTCGAGCAAGGTCGTTGCCACCGATTCCAGCGAGGCACGCACAAACACCGTCGGGTCATAGGCGATGCGCGAGCTCAGTCCTGCCGGGAAGTTTTCCTCCAGCCGCTGCATGGTATCGCGTACCGCCTGCGCAACGTCGAGCGCATTGGCGCCTGGGCTTTGAATGATTTGCAAGGCGACGGCCGGCTCGCCGTCCAGCAGGCTGCGCAGCGCATACGCGTCGGCGCCCATCTCGATGCGGGCCACGTCGCGCAAACGCGTCACCTGGCCTTCGGCGCCCGTGCGGATGATGATGTCGCCGAACTGTTCCTCGTCGGTCAAGCGTCCGAGCGTGTTGACCGTCACCTGGAAGGCGGCGCTGGAATCGGGCGACTGGCCGACGGAACCGGCGGCCACCTGCACGTTCTGTTCGCGCACGGCGGCAATCACCTCGCCGGCCGTCAGGCCGCGTGCGGCGATCAGGTTCGGGTCGAGCCATAGCCGCATGCTGTATTCGCCCGCGCCCCAGACGAGGACGTCGCTGATGCCGGGAATGCGGGACAGCTCGTCGCGCACCTGCAGGTAGGCGTAATTCGAGATGTACAGGGGATCGTAGCGCTTGTCGGGCGACAGCAGGTGCACCACCATCAGGATGTCCGGCGAGGTTTTCTGCGTGACGACGCCCTGCCGCTGCACTTCTTCAGGCAAACGCGGCAGCGCACGCGCGACCCGGTTCTGCACCTGGACCTGCGCCATGTCGGCATTCGTCCCCTGCGCGAAAGTGACGGTCAGGGTCATGCGGCCGTCGGTTGCCGATTGCGACGACATGTACTGCATGCCCTCGACCCCGGTGATGGCCTGCTCGAGCGGCGCCGCCACCGTTTCGGCGATCACCTTGGGATTGGCGCCAGGATAGGCGGCGCTCACCTGCACGGTCGGCGGCGTCACGGCAGGATACTCGCTGAGAGGCATCTGGAAGAAGGCGACGATGCCGGCGAGCACCATCAGGACCGAGAGGACGATGGCAAAGATCGGACGGTCGATGAAGAAACGTGGGAAGGACATTACGCGGCTCCCGAGGTTTTCGGCACGGCGACGGGCGTGCCGTCGATGCCGGCCGGCTGCGGCGTCACCTGCATGCCAGGGCGCACGAGACCCTTGACGACGATGCGCTCGCCCGGCTGCAGCCCCTGCTCGATCACGCGCAAACCGTCGACCATCGGACCAAGCTCGACGGGACGGAACTCCGTCTTGTCGCCTTTGCCCACCACCAGCACATAGCGGCGCCCCTGGTCCGTGCCTATCGATTGATCGGACACCAGCACCCTGGCTTGCTGCGCCCCCGTCTCCAGCCTGACCTTGGCAAACAGGCCGGGCGTGAGTTTCCCATCGGGGTTGTCGACCACGGCGCGGACGCGCACCGTGCCCGTGCCGCGGTCGGCGGCGTTGGCCAGGAAATCGACGCGGCCGGGACGTACATATGTCTTGTCCGTGGCCAATGCCACCATGACCTTGGCCGCCTGCGCCCCACGCGCGGTGGCGCTGGCGCGGCCGGCGGCGAGCGAGCGCAAATAGGTGCGTTCATCGACATCGAAATACACGTGCAGGGGATCGATGGAAACGATCGTCGTCAGGGGCGTCACGCCGCTGGCGACGTAGTTGCCCTCGGTCACCAGCACTTGGCCGACACGTCCGCTGATCGGCGCCGTGACGCGCGTAAAACTTAGCTCCAGCTGCGCGGCGTCGAGCGCGGCCTTGGCGGCGTCGACCTGTGCCTTGCCCGCATGCAGGGCCGCCGTCGCCACGTCGAGACGGTCGCGCGCGACAATCTTCGTGGCGAACAGCTGTTCAGCCCGTTCATGCTCGGCCTGCGCCAGCATCGACGCCGCCTCGGCCTCGCGCAGGCGCGCCGTGGCGGCATGCACAGCCGCCTGGAACACGCGCGGATCGATCACGAAGAGCTTGCTGCCCTTCTCAACAAAGCGGCCTTCCGGCACGCTCACGTCCTGCAGGTAACCGGCCACCTGCGGGCGCAACTCGACCCGCTTGACGGCGGTCAGCGAGCCGTTGAACTCGACGTACGGTGTTGCCTGGCGCACGATCACTTCGGCAACGGGAACGCCGGGCGGCTTGGCCGCAGCGGCAGGCGATGCCGTCTGCTTGCATCCGCTGACGGCAAGCGCGGTACCCAGCACCGCGGTAATCAGGGTTATTGGTGTGACTTTCATCATTGTGCCTTTCGCGACTGGAGTCGACATGGTTTTGTTGAGCTGAAACAACTCCCATGACCTTTATCCGACCTGACACACTAGGAAGGTCAAGCATTTTCAAGTTTGCGCGCTGTACCGGACGGAGTTGTTATCGACAATGTGCCGGGCGGGCGCCTGGCCGGGCGCAAGGGTGCGGACTTTGCCGTACTTGGGCAAGCTGATTGCGGTGCGCAGATTGCCCCGCCGCCGAGTTGCCCGGTTCGTTACAATGGGGATGAAACTGCCGGTCGAAATTGCCTTGGCGTCACCCCTATCACTTTGCGCATCAGGCGCCGAAGTGCCGTCGTATCGACATAGCCCACGCGCTCAGCCACTTGCTCAACCGTCAGTTTGCTCGTTTCGAGCAGCATGCGTGCCTTGTTGAGCCGTACGCTCTGCAGCAATGCCGACGTACTGCGCCCCGTGGCGAGGCGCACGTGCCGCGAGAGCGTGCGCTCGGACATGCAAAATTCCGCCGCCAACGCCGCAACGCCGGGCGGATCGGGCAAGGCGGACTCGAAACGTTCCACCAGCTTCGCGATCAATGCATTGCCATTGGCGAGCATGGCAGGAACGATGAATTGTGCCTGGGATTGTCTGCCATCGATCAACAGCGCGCGCGATACGGCGTCGGCAAGCACCGGGCTGAACTGCGTGCTCAACAGGTGCAGCATCAAATCGGTCTGCGCGAGCGCCGCTCCGGCGGTCACGACCGTTCAATCGCGTATCACCATGCGGTCGGCATCGACCACGCAGCGCGGCTCGAGCTGCTGCAATAGCGGCGCCAGCCACCATGACGTACTGACCCGTCGTCCTGCCAGCAGACCGGCGGACTGCAGCAGAAAAACGGCCGAGCACGACGCTGCCACGGTACCTCCTGCTTGCACATGCGCTTGCAAGGCCTGCACGGCCCGCAGCGCGTCGGGCTGCGCCAGGCGCTCCTTGATGGCGGGCGGACTCTCCAGGCCGAGGCCGGGAATGATCCAGGTAGAACCATCCGGACGAGCGGTTTTCGGCAGAATTGTGGCGTCGATGGTCATGCCGTGCCCAAGCTTGATGGCGCCCTGCGTTGTGACCACACGCCAACGCGGCGTCGCGCAAGCGGCAGTGGCAGCCAGCGACGCGGCGGCCGATAACATATCGAGGGTCAGCGCGACACTCGACGCAAAGGCGCCTGACAAGACCAGAACCGTGAAATCATGCATTGGCTGAAATAGCTCGAAATATGTCAAAACAGACACTGTGAGTCTGCATCAATCGAGGTTGTAATACAAGCTCCGATCCACACACAGAAAAGCTGACCATGCCTAACATTCTCGTCAAGATACCGAAAGGTGCATTTCCAAGCGAACATCGCGCCATCCTGGTACAAAAGCTCAACGACGCTGCCGCCGCCGCGGAGCAAATTCCCGACGACCCGCGGAAACGGTCAATGTGCTGGGTGCTCATCGACGAAGTGGAGCCAGGCGCTTGGACCTGCGGCGCAAGCGACATGAGCGCACGATTGCTGCCCTGCCTTGCCGTGATCTACGTTCCGGCCGGCGTCCTGGACGACGCGTCCCAGGCCATGTATGTCGATTTGGTCCACGCGGCGTTCCAGCAATCTCTGCCAGCGGCCGAGAAACGGCAGTTGGCGACATCCGTCATCCTCCACCATGTCGTCGACGGCACCTGGGGTGTCAATGACGCCATCTGGCGACTGCCCGACTTCGCACAGGCAGCAGGCTATGCGCACCTTCAGGCATTGCTTCCCCGCGCCTGACGCGGTCAAAACGCGGCCTGGCTGCGCCGGCACCATCCGGCGGCAGTTCGCTGCCGGACTCGATGGACGAGCCGGGCGCCATTGCATTACGCCACGACGACCGACTCCATTTGAGAGCAGACCGCCGCGACAGCGGTATCGGGGGCATGGTATCGAGTTCCAGTTCTGCCTTGGTAATGTCCCTTTAACCCCGGACCACACGAATAGGCCACCGCTCACCCGATGGAGCCATGATGTGACGGCAGGGTTGAGCTTGACGCGAGCGCTGGCACGCCCACCTGATCAATCTGGTGTAGGCGGTCGGAAGGCCTGAGCTATCAAGGCGTGCAAGCGAAATTCTCCGCCTTTTCGGGATCGCCATTGCCGCGGTAGCGCGCCACTTGCGGATACGGGCAAAGTGGGCGGGTCCGGCCCGGCCATGGCGTGTCCGGTCCGGCGCTGGCCTCGAGACGGTCCGGCGCGCGGCCGTGCTCCACCCAGTCCACCATCGCCGCCAGGGAATCGAACTGCGTCGTGGCCGGACCGCCCGAGCAGTGGCACATTCCCGGCACAGGAAACACCCGCGCGAACTCGCCGGCCCGGCCATGCTCGCGCCGGTTCAACTGCTCGAACCAGTCGAGCGTGTCGGCCAGCGAAAACACCGGATCGGATTCGCCATGCGGAACCATCAGGCGGCCGTGACGCGCCTTGAAGCGCGTCAGGTCGGTCGAGCGCGCGGAGATGTCTTCCCAGGCCGAGTGCCGGAATGGCGCCGCCACCGCCTGGACCTTGGCCGCCGCGCTGTCGAAGTCAAGTCCGACCTGATAGTCGGCCAGCGCCTGCGGTCCCGGCGGCAACATCACCGGCGGCGTGCTGAACACCGAGGCCAGCGCCTGGCCACCCAGCACCACGTTAAGCGGCGGCACCTGGCCATCTTCCGAGCCGATCTTCCATACGCGCCACGCCGGACTATCGATCCCGGACGGCCAGTACCAGCGGCTATAGAGAGACTGACCGGCGCTGCCCAACGGCCCGCGCATCGATTCGACCAGCGCGTCGATCTGCGTCACACTCAGGCAGCCGGCCGTCGCGCCACCGGCCGTACAGGTCTTTTTGCGCAGCTGCGCCAGCACCTTCGGATCGGTGCAGCGGTCCACGTCGGCGACCATCCCGTCGCGCAGGCCATCGTCGGCGTCGCAGGCGTCGAGGACGGCCTCGCGCACCAGCTTGAGCTGCACGCCGTTGAAGGCGGTATGCAGGCGCGACACGTCGAAGCCGGCGCCGCCGGGCGCCTGGATAACACGGCTGAAGGCGCGCGTGTCCCAGGCCTCCGCCAGGGCCGCCTTGGGCAGCGCGAAGCCCGGTGCGGAAGCGATGATGCCATCGAATATTTCGGGGTAGCGCTGGGCGAACGCCATGCCCTCCTGCCCGCCCTTGGAACAGCCGACGAAATAGTTATAGCGCGGTTTTTGTCCGTAGTACTGGCGCACCAGCCAAAGGCCGGCGTCGGCGCTGCGCTTGAGCGACGCGTGGCCGTAGTCGCTGCGCGCGGTCGGATCGGAACCGAACACCATCGCTCCGCCGCGCAGCGGGTCGTTGTTGCTGGCGTTGTCGTGGCCGGAGTCCTGGCTCAGCACCGCGTAACGCCGTTCGATGGCGGTGTCGTCGGCGCCATACAGCTTGCCGGTGGCGTCGCCGATGTCGCCGTTGCTGCCGCCACCACCCTGGAACAGGAAACGGTTGTTCCAGTCCGACGGCAGCCTCAGGCGGAAACGCAGGGAGTAACGCTGGCCGTCGGCCTGGCGCGCCGGCGTCTCGGCGATCAATTCGCAGTGGGCCGGCAATTTGGCCATGCGCGCGCCGCCCTGCTCCAGGCGGATTTCCTGGGGCTCGCCCTCGGCATGATAGATCGCCTGCCGCACGCGGAAAGTGCTGGAGGTACTGGACGGTGGCGCCTTGTCAGCCATCGCCAGGCAACGTTGCTCGAAGCTGGCGCCGAAGGACGGTGCGGTGGCGATGGCGCCCAGGCAGGCGAGCAGCACCGCGGCGGCAGGCGGGCGTTGTTTGTATCGAACGAAGCAGCGTGTCATGGTGTTATCCCGATGTGATTAACTTGATAAAAGCGAAGCCGGACGGCACCCCCTTGATTCGGCAGGGCGTGGCGTCAGGATTCGACGTGGCCGATTAAAAAGGCCACCGTCTTGGCGATGGCGCGCCGGGCTTCCGGGCTGGTGTCGGCCATCGTCTGATGCACGTGCGGCATGCCCTCGTAGGCATCGAGCGTCACGGCGACGCCGCCGGCGGCCATCGCCTGGTACAAGCGCACCGAGTCCGACAGCAAGACCTCGCGCAAGCCGCATTGCACCAGGGTCGGCGGATAGTTTTTGCTGTAGTTGCCATACACCGGCGAGGCGTACGGATTGCGCCGCTCGCCTGCGCCGACATAGGCGTCGCGGCTCGGCCGCAATGCTTCCTTGGAAACGATGGGATCGGCGGTGGCCAGGGTGAGCAAGGTGTCGCCCTGGAAGTCGAGATCGGCCCAGGGCGACCACAGCGCGGCGGCGGCCGGCAATGGTATGTTGCGGTCGCGCATGCGCAGCAAGGCGCCCGCCAGCAGGCCGCCGCCGGCCGAGTCGCCGAAGCAGCCGATCCGGCGCGGCGCGTAGCCATTGGCGTAGAGTGCGGAGAACACCTTGCCCACGTCGTCGGTGGTGCGTTCCCACTTCGCGCGCGGCGCCGTGGTGTAGTCGATCGAGACGACGCAAAAGCCCGTCGCCAGCGCCATTTGCGCCGGCGCCAGCAGCGTCGAGCCGGCCGTGCCGAGCGTGTAGGCGCCGCCGTGGGCATACACGATCAGGCAGTCCCGGCGCCGCACGTGCGGCGGCTCCAGCCATATCACCGGCACGCCGCCGAGCGTGTCCTTGCGCGATCGCACGCCGGTGGCGGCGACGCGCTCGCGGCTCATTTCCTCGAACATCGCCGCCAGGCGCTGGCGCAGGGCATCCCAGGCTTCCACATCGTCCGGCGACGGCAGCGCCGGTTTGGGGAAGGCCGCCAGGTCCGCGAACATCTTGGGCCAGCCGGCCGACACCGTCGGGGGCAGCGGTATCAGCCCCGGCGCCGCCGAGACTGGCGTCGCCGCCCGGGCCGCTCCGTGCGCCGCAACGGCGGCCGCCAGCGCGCCGCACGCGCTTAAAAAGGCGCGCCGTGGCGCCGTCTGCACTGCCTTGAAATCGGACTCGCTCATGCTGTTACTCCTTGACGGTAGGTGTGGCGGCGCGCCCGGTTGACGATCCCTTCTCGGGCAATCGGCTGAGCGCCGATTCCAGCACGCTTTTCATGCGCGCATAGCCCCGGTTGTTCGGATGGACGCCATCGTTCGAAAAGTCCGCGCGGAACGCGCCATCCGGCGCCGCCAGCACGGCATGGTAGTCGACGTAGACCAGGCCCTCGGTGACCGCCAGCGCCTTGAGCCAGCGGTTCAGCGACTCGATGCGCGCCGGCGTGCCGGGACTGGGCCGCCAGGGCATGCTGGCCGCCGGCGGGATGCTCGCCAGCAGCACGGCTATGCCCTGACGCTTGGCGATCGCCACCATGGCCTCGATGTTGTCCTGATAGCGCCGCGCCGAAGTGGGACCGGTGTTGCCGGCGATATCGTTGGTGCCCGCCATGAGGTGGACGAAACGGGGCCGCAACGCCACCACGTCGGCGGCAAAGCGCAACAGGATCTGCGGCGAGGTCTGTCCCGCGATGCCGCGATTGAGCCAGCGGTCGCCGAACACCCGGGCCGCCGACTCGGACCACAACTCGGTAATCGAGTCGCCCAGGAAGACACCGTCGACGGCGGTGCCGGCCGCCTTCACGACGGCGTTGGCGGCGGCGTAGCGGCACAGGTCCGGCCAGTCGAGCTGGCGCCGCGTCTCCTCGGCCCGCGCCCGCTGCGCCATGACCGGTCCGGTAAGCAGGCGCTCCAGTTCGGCGGGACGCATGGCGCCGGGCTCGATGAACATGTCGACCAGCGCGCGCGGCACGTCGGGCAGCGCCGGCAAGCCGTCGCAAGGTGCCTCGACCATGCCTTGCGTGTTCGGGGATGGCGTCGCGGCGGCCGCCGGCAGCGCGCAGCACAGCGCGGCGGCAGCGGCGGCCAGGCGCCTACGCGCCAGAGTTGTCAAGTGAGTCGTCATGATGATCCTCATTAAATAATGTAGCGACAAAATCGATGAAATTGCGCCGCCAGACGGGCCATGCATGCGCGCCATCGACCACTTGCCAACGGTGCGCGACGCCGCGTGCGGCCAGCCAGTCGGCGAAGCCACGGACGTCGTCGAACAAAAAGTCGTCGCGCCCGCAACTGAGGGACAGGTGCGGCACCGCCACCGGCGATGGCGCCTGCCGCAGGCAGGCCTCGAAGTCGCCCTCGAACATGAAGGTGGCGGGGCTGAACGCGCCGACATGGGCAAAGCGGTGCGGCGCGTTCAGACCGACGAACAGCGCCTGCGCGCCGCCCATCGACAAGCCGCCGACCGCCCTGCCCCGCCGCCCGACATCGACCGAGTAGCTCCGCTCGACCAGCGGCAACACCTCGTCGAGCAGACTGGCGCCCAACAGCTCGATATTGCGCAGCGCTACCCCGGCGGACGGCGGCGGCAGGTCGCTGGCCATGCCTGGATCGCAATGCCCGGACGGGCATACCACCAGCATGGGCCGGCAGCGGCCGTCGTGAATCAGCGCGTCGAGCATGACGTCGGCGCGGCCGGCGTTGAACCAGGCGCCGGCGGTATCACCCAGGCCATGCAGCATATACAGCACCGGGTAGGCGCGGCCGGAACGCCG
Organism: Janthinobacterium sp. 67; assembly: GCF_002797895.1. Lineage (NCBI taxonomy): Bacteria > Pseudomonadati > Pseudomonadota > Betaproteobacteria > Burkholderiales > Oxalobacteraceae > Janthinobacterium > Janthinobacterium sp. 67. Next base: position 2,448,953 of record NZ_PGES01000001.1, read on the forward strand.
GTCATAACCGGGCGGGGTGTAGACGTGGAACTCGCGGTCGCCGCCGATGGCGGCGGAGCGGTAACTATGGCGCGCCACCAGCCCGCGCGGCACGTCGCCATGCTGCCACGGCAACGCAGCGGCGTCGGGCTGGCCCGGCAGCAAGACCATGCTCTCCCCCAGGCCCGTGCTGGACGGCTTGATCCACGGGTTGGCGGGGTCGAGTACGGACACGCCGTCGATGACGAGCCGGTAGCAATACAGGTCTGGCGGCAGCACCGGGCTGCTGCCGCGCCAGATGCCGTCGGCGGCGCGGTCCAGCGGCAGCGGCACCGCCAGCGCGTCGAGCTCGACCCGCACCTGACGCGCCGCCGGCGCCTCCACCCGGAAAATCAGCGAGCCGTCGCCGCCCACTTCGGGCGAACGGATGGCTGGCCGAAAGACTTTACTTAGCATGCGCTGGACTCCGTTGGTTGGATATTGTTGAATGCGCGGTCACGTTCAATAAAAGGTGTAGCCGACACGCAGGCCGAAGCTGCGCCGCGGCATGTACGACGCGATACTGAGCGCCACGATCTGCGTGTTGGTGGTGTAGACCTTGCGGTCCTCGGCGTTGTAGACGTGGGCGTTGACGTTCCAGCGCCTGTCCTGGCTTTGCCAGTCGAGGTTGAGGTCGGTCTTGCTGTAGGCCTTGCGGTAGCCGAGCAGCGGATCGGTGCTGGAGAGGCTGTCGATGACCGAATGGCTGCCGCTCTGCCAATACGTCTGGATCGATGGCGTCCATTGCCCGTTGGCGCCCAGCTCGACGGTATGGGCGTAGCGCAGGCGTGCGCTGACCTTGGGCGCGTTGGGCAAGCGGCGGCCGCTGTTGTCGAGCGGGGCGGTGTTGATCGGCGTCGGCGCGAAATTGTTGTACAGCGCGTCGACGGCGTTGGCGTTGTCGATGCCCGGCGCGACGGTGCCGAACTTGGCGTCGAGCAGGGTAAGAAAGCCCTGCAGATGATCCTGGCGCGTGACCCTCCAATCGAGCTCGGCCTCGATGCCGCGCACGCGCGCGGTGGCCGCGTTGCCGGTCACGACGGTGTTGTTGCCCGACAGATTCTTGCCGATGGTGCTCACCTGCAGATCCTTGTAATCCATGCTGAAGGCCGTCAGATTCAGACCCAATGTGTCGCCCCGCAGCCGGCCACGCCATCCCGCCTCGAAGCTGGTCAGGGTCTCGGGCTTGTAGGTCAGGTACGGAGTCGCCACGTTCGGCGTGACGCCGCCGCCGCGATAGCCGGTCGACACGGTGGCGTACAACATGTCGGTTTTGCTCAGGTCAAACTCGGAGGTCACTTTGTAGCTGGTGTTGCGCGAGCTGGTGGTGCCGGAAGCGTTGACCGCCGGGCCGAACGGCACGCCGCACGGCAAGTTGGCCGCCAGCGCCTGCATGGTCCCGTACTGGCAAGCCTGGGTGTCGGTGTCGGTCAGCGCCGTGTCGCGCGTGCCTCGCAGGCCCAGGGTCATGCGCCAGACATTGGAGACGCTGTAGGTGGCTTGGCCGAAGGCTGCCCGGGAGGTATTCTTCAACGCGTTGTTGCGCACTGCCGCGTCGAGGTTGCCATAGCCGGACGGCAGGTTGCCCACACCGGGGGCGAAGGCGAAGCCCGGCGGCAGCACGCCCGCCAGCGGCGCCGGCAGCACGTTGCCGATGCGCACCCCATAGAGTCCGGTCTGCTTGTCACGGTAATCGTACAGGCCGCCGACCAGTTTGAGGCGGTCGCTCTCGTAATTGACGTTCAATTCGTGGCTGCGGGTGATGGTCTTGTTGTCTTTGTTGTAGAGACTGAAGATGCCGGAGTTGAGGTCGACGCCGTTGTTGACCAGCTTGGTCAAGCCGGCCAGGTAGGTCACCGTCCAATCGTCGTTGACGGCCCACACCAGCGATGAACGCAGCCCCGTCTGGGCCAGATCCTTGCGGATGCCGGTGCCAGTACCGCCGCCGCCGATGCCGCCGACGTTGGTGTCGACCGGCACGGTGACACGCTTGCCCAGGGTGCCGGCGGCGATGTTGGCGTCGGGGAAGTAGTTATAGGCGACGCTGTGGGCCGCCGCAATCGTGCCCTTGTCTTCCAGCTTGCTCAACGACACGTTCCATTTCAGGCTGTCGCTCAATTGCCAGGCCGCAGCCAGACGCGCGCTCGACAGGTCGACCTTGCCGTAGCGACTGGAGACCGCCCTGCCCGGCTCGTCACCATCGCTGGTACGCCGCAGTGCGGAGGCGCGCAGAAGCAGCGTCTCGGATACCGGCACATTCACCACGGCGCGCGCGGTCACGTCGTTGTGGTCGCCATAACTGACGTCGCCGAACAGTTGCTGGCGCGCGGTCGGACGCGCGGTGATCACATTGACGACGCCGACGGTGGCGTTGCGGCCGTACACCGTGCCCTGCGGGCCGCGCAGCGCTTCGATGCGGCCGACGTCGTACAACCCGAGGCTCAGCACTTGATAGTTCGGTTCGTAGATGCCGTCGACATGGACCGCGACCGTCGAATAACCGCCGAAAGAGGCGTTGCTGCCTATGCCGCGCATCGAGAAGCCGTTGCTGGCAACGGCCATGTTGGGCACCGACGAGGCGATGTCGGTCAGCGAAGTGATGCCCTGGGCATCCAGCGCCTTCTGGCTGACCACGCTGACCGCGAGCGGCGCCTTCGACAGCACTTCCGAACGGCGCTGGGCGGTGATGGTCACCGCTTCGAGCGTGCCCGTGTCGGCTGCCTTGACCGCGGCCTCCTGCGCGTGGGCGCCAGCGGCCTGCACCAGCATGGCGCACGCCAGGGAAAGGGGGGTGAGTTGAAACTTCATCTGGTCTCCTTGATTTTTTAGTTTCCGAGCTTGTCCTCGTGCTCGACGCGCCGCCACCCCGGTCGTACCGGGTTTTGATGGCTAGCAATCTGAATGTCGCTTTTGCGCAATCGATTGCTCACTATCGCATTTCCGGGGATTGCCTGCAATAACTTAATTTTTTGTTGTTAAAAGCTAACAATTCAAATGGGAAGAAACTTTTATAATGATTTTGAAGCTGAAAACGTGTATGCAGGAATGGGCATTTTGCGCAATCGGTTGCCTTTTCATCGGACACGTGCGTTGCGAAGGTTGGGCACGCCCGGTGTAAGATGCCCGGCGAGCGAGCATCGCCATTTTTAAATAGTTATCGGGATTCACAATGACTGACAAGAAGCAGCCGGACGACAGCTTGGTTTCACCTTTCCAGCGGCCATCGCGCACGCAGATGGAAGACATCGCGCGCATGGCCGGCGTGTCGCGCTCGACCGTGTCGCGGGTGCTGTCCGGAACCGGGCGCATCGGCGAGGAAACCCGCAAGCGCATCACCGAACTGGCCAAAACGAGCAATTACAGCGTCGATGCCAGCGCCAGGAATCTGCGCCTGAATCAAAACCGCACCATCTCGGTGGTGGTGCCGTACGACCCGGTCGAGCAATTGCCGCTGTCGGAACCGTTCTTTCTCACGCTGATCGGCAGCATCGCCGATGCCCTGACCGCATGCGGCATGGACATGCTGCTGTCACGGGTGTCGGCCGACCGTCTCGATCTGGCGGCGGAGGCGTACAAGGGAGGGCGGTGCCTCGGCTTTATCCTGATCGGCCAGTGGGGGCATCATGACCAATTGACGGCGATGGCCGTGCAAGGCTTGCCCTTCGTGGTGTGGGGCGCGCGGCTGCCCGGGCAATTGTACGGTTCGGTGGGCGGCGACGACGTGCAGGGCGGCTTCCTGGCGACGTCGCACTTGCTGGACGCGGGCGTGCGGCGCATCGCCTTCCTGGGCGACACGGCGCTGCCCGAGATCAGCCAGCGCCACACCGGCTATCTGCAGGCCCATCACGCGCGCGGGCTGGTTCCCGCCGCCGACCTGACGCTGGCGGCCAACCAGTCGCGCGAATCGGTGGTCGCCGCGATCACCGAGCGCTATCCGCGTGACGGCGGCTTCGACGGAATTTTCGCCTCCACCGACCCGATGGCGATGAACGCGATCGGCGCATTGGCGGCGCTCGGCAAAAAAGTGCCTGACGACGTGCGCGTGATCGGCTACGACGACATCATCACCGCCTCCAATTTTCAGCCGCCACTCAGCTCCGTGCGCACGCCGATGATCGACGCCGGCAAGGCGCTGGTCGACAGTCTGCTGGCGCAATTGTCGGGCACGCCGCCGCGGCAGTTGCAGCTCGCATCGTCGCTGGTGATACGGGAGAGCAGCGGCAGCGGACCGCGCGCCGCAAGCTAGCCGTTCGCGACCACTGGCATCACGATTTGCCCGCAGGTTCGCCCGCAGGTTCGCCCGCCCCTGTATGCATCCGCCACCAGATCGAGCCGGTCGGCTGACGCACCGCCCTGCCCTCGTCCTGGCGGCAGACGCCGTTCACTGCTGCCCCGGCACACCCTTGCGCAGCAGGATGTTGCCGTACTTGCGGCGCTCGCCGGTGACGACGATGGCGAAGGCGGCGCGCGAGCGTGCCAGAAACTCCTGGCGCCCAATGCGGGCGATCGCCGGCGTGTCCGGCCAGCAGCGGTCGATGGCGGCGCGAAAGTCGCGCTCCAGCTCCGGGTCGCAGCGGTCGTGCGCTTCGGGCTGCATCATCGCCACCGGCGCGGCGACGTAGTCGTCCAGGCACAGCAGCGGCAGCACGCCGGCCAGCAGCTCGGCAGCCGTGCTGCCGTCGCAGCGGATCACCAGGTCGTTGTTGCTGTGGCCCGGATAGTAGGCGTCGACCACAGCGATCTCGTCGCCATGGCCCATGCGCGCCAAGGCGTAGAGCAGCTCGGGGCTGACGCAGGGATGGATTCCAACAAGCATGTTCGTCTCCCTTATTCGCCGCTGGCGGTTTTTTTCATGTCGAAGTAGACGGCGACGATGATGATGCCGCCCTTGATCACCAGCTGGAAGTAGGAGTCGACGCCGAGGAAGGTCATGCCGTAGTTGATGATCCCCAGCGTCAGCACGCCCAGCACCATGCCGCCGGCGGTACCGATGCCGCCGCTTTGCGAGACGCTGCCGATGGTCACGGCGGCGATGGCGTCGAGCTCCATGCCCCGTCCGGTGAGGGCGTTGGCCAGGCCGAGCCGGCTCGACAGCAATACGCCGGCGATGCCGTACAGGACGCCCGCATACAGATACACCAGCACCAGTTCCCGCTTGACGTTGATGCCCGACACCCGCGCCGCGGCAGGGTTGCCGCCGATGGCGTACAGGCTGGCGCCCTGGCGCGTGTGGGCCAGCATCAGGTACACGGCGGCGGCGGCCAGCAACGCGAACAGCGCCAGGTGGGGCACGCCGAACAGCGCGCCCTGGCCGATTTCCTTGTAGGCGTCCGTCAGGCTGCCGACCACGTTGGCACGGGTGTAGATCAGCTGGCAGCCGAAGGCCACCGACATCGTGCCCAGCGTGGCGATGAAGGGCGGGATGCGCGCCAGCGCCACCAGCAGGCCGTTGAGCAGGCCGAAGGCGGCGCCGGTCAGCACGCCGGCCACGACCGGCAACCACAACGGGAACACGACACCCGGATACAGTGCGGCGGCGTAGTCGCTGTTCTGGGCGAACGAGGCGGCCACGCTACTGACCAGGCACACGACCGCGCCGATGGACAGGTCGATGCCGCGGGTGATGATGATCATGCCCACGCCCAGCGCGGCCAGGGCGCGCACCGACTCGGCCACGGCCAGATTCTTGATCGATTCCGGCGACAGCGAGGCGCCGTCGGTGAGCAGTGCCAGCGCCGTGGCCAGCACGACAAAGGTCAGCAGGTTGGTGCGCGCGCGCAGGTAGGCGAGCAGGCGGCGGCCCGGCGCTAGCGCCGGGGTGGGATGGGGCGCGGGTGCGCCGGGCGTGGCGGGCTCGCCGGCCGCCTTGGTCAGGGTGTTCATGCTAGATTGTCTCCGTATGGTGTGTGGGGTGTGGGACGGCGCGGGCGGCGCCGGCGTCATCGGTATTGCGTAGCCAGGCGCATGATCTCTTGCTGGCTGGCGTGGGCGCGTTCAAGGGTGCCGGTGTGGCGGCCCTCGCACAGCACCATGACGCGGTGCGACATGGCGATCAGCTCGGGCATTTCGGATGACACCATGATGATCGACTTGCCTTGCCGCGCCAGCTCGGCCATGACCGAGTAGATCTCGAACTTGGCGCCGACGTCGATGCCGCGGGTGGGTTCGTCCATGATCAGGATGTCCGGATCGGTCATCAGCCAGCGCGCGATCAGCACCTTTTGCTGGTTGCCACCCGACAGGCTGCCGATCGGCGTCTCCATCGAAGCGCTGCGGGTGCCGAGCTGGCGGTTCAGGCGCGCCGCCTCGGCGCCGGCGCGGGCATGCTGCAACGTGCGCCAGCGGCCTGTATAGCGTCCCAGAGAACAGATCACCGTGTTGCGGGTGATCGACAGCTGCGGGAAGATGCCGGAGCCGCGGCGGTCCTCGGTGACCAGGCTCATGCGCTGGGCTATGGCCTCGCCGCTGCTGCGGATGCGCACCACCCGGCCGTCGATCTCGATGCTGCCAGAGGCCACCCGGCGCAGGCCGAACAGGGCCTCGACGAACTCGCTGCGGCCGGCGCCGATCAGGCCGCCGATGCCGAGGATCTCGCCGCGGCGCAACTCCAGGCTGACCTGCTGGAAGGAGCGCGGGTCGGGCGAACTGAGCGCGGTCACCTTCAGGCGTGCCGCGCCTGGCACACTGTCGAGCGGGGGAAAGCGCTGGCTCGACTCGCGCCCGACCATCAGCTGGATCAATCGCTCCTCGTCGATCGCGCCAGCGTCGTAGGTGCCGAGCATGCGTCCGTCGCGCATCACCGATACCTCGTCGGCGATCTGGAAAATTTCGTGCATCTTGTGTGAAATGTAGACCACCGCCACGCCGCGCCGGGTCAGCTCGCCGATGATGCGGAACAGCTGCTCGGCCTCCTTGTCGGTGAGCGACGAGGTCGGCTCATCCATGACCACGACGGAGGCGTCGCAGGCGACCGCCTTGGCGATCTCGCACGCCTGCTGGTGTGAAATCGACAGCTCGCCGATGATGGCGTCCGGATCGATGTCCATGCCCAGCTTGCGCATCAGCGCGGCGGTGTCCGTACGCATCTTGCGATGGTCCAGCAGGCGCAGCGGCCCGACCCGGCGGGTCGGCTCGCGGCCCAGCCACAGATTACTGCGCACCGAACGCGCCGGTGCGTTGGCCAGCTCCTGATGGATCATCGCCACCCCGGCGTCGAGGGCGTCGCGGGAATGCTGGAACTGCCGCACCTGGCCACGCAGGCGCACCTCGCCCTGATCCGGTCGGACCATGCCGAACAGGCACTTCATCAGCGTCGACTTGCCGGCGCCGTTCTCCCCCATCAGCGCATGCACCTTGCCCGGGCGCAGCCTCAGCGTGACGCCGTCGAGCGCCTGCACGCCGGGAAAGCGCTTGCTGATGTTGTTCATCTCAATAACGTAAGGCTTGCCATCCATGTTCGTCCCCTCCAGTGACGCAGCGCGCGGCCGGCGGCGTGGCGCGCGCTGCCGGTGCGCCTCACTTCTTCGTGAAGCTCTTGTAATTTTCCTGCGTCACGGCCTTGAAGGGCACCAGGTAGACCTGCCCGATGATCGCCGCGTTGTTGGCGGGGGCTTCTTCGATGGCGACGGCCAGCGGCTTGTAGCCGCGCACCGTGGCGCCGCCGACGGCGCCCTTGGTGGCCATCAGATAGGCAAGCTCAAAGGCCGTCGCCGACTGCTCGCCGGCGTCCTGCAGCACGGTGGCGTAGAGTTTTTTCTCGGCCATCGAGCGCAGCGCCACCGGGGTGGCGTCAACGCCGATCACCGGCACCTTCAGCGAGGTACCGTCGCCGTCGACGTCGACGCCCGGCCGGGCCGGGTCATCGACGTACTTGGCGGTGACCAGCGACTCGACCGCGCCCAGCGCCATCGAATCGTTATTGGCCAGCACCAGGTTGAACTTGCCGCGGTAGGCGTTGAGCCAGGCGTCCATCTTTTGCTGCGCTTCCTCCGGCTGCCAGTTGGCGGTGTCCTTGGCCAGTACATTGACCTTATAGCCCTTCTGCTGCAGCGACGCCAGCACCGCCTGCGTGCGGTAGATCTGCGCCGGGTGACCCAGCTGGCCGAGCAGCATCAGCAGGTTGATCGACCTGCCGGGACCCAGCTTGGCGGGAAATTTCTTGAAGTAGTCGTCGACGATGCCGGCCTGAATCTGCCCTGCCACCGATTCGGGCGAAGAAGCGAGGAAGAAGTTGCGCCCCGTCTTGAGCGCCTTTACCGTCGGTGCCGTGTTGGAAAATGCCGCGCCGCCGCCCTTGGCCGCGATCGCCTGGGCGATCTGGTCGCTGCCTTCGGTCACCACCGGCACCACCACGAAATACTTGACGCCCTGGCTAAGCAAGGTGTTGAGCTGGTCGAGCTGGGTCGCCATGTCGCCGTGGGCGTCCATCAGTTTCAGCTCGGCGCCCTTGGCGGCGGCGATCTTTTTCAGATTGCTGCCGTAGTCGCCGAGGAACTGGTCGTCGAGGTTACGGATCAGGGCGCCGATCACCGGCTGGGCGGCTGCGGCGTTGCCGCCGAGCACGGTCAGTCCGGCCAGCGCCAGGGCGCTTACGAATGTTTTCATCTGTCTTGTCTCCATATAGGTAGTACTGGTCCGCCAAGTCGGCTGGTGCGGAGGCCGCGTCTGCGCGCGGTGTCATGAAACGGACTCGCCGCGATGCCGCGGCTTTCCTCATTTCAAGCTCCGAATAGATAGTACGACACATACAAGCGCTTGCGCAAGCGCTTGCGCGGCAAAAATAACCACTATTTCTGACAGTTGGCAATTTTTCCATCCTCTGCGCGCAAGCGCTTGCGCCTGGCCGTGCTATCCTGCACGACCAAACACAAAACAATGGAAGGGCCGCTCTTTGGCTAACATGAACGACGTCGCCCGGGTTGCCGGCGTATCCGTGTCCACCGTTTCTCACGTCATCAACGGGACCCGGCGGGTCGACCCGGAAACCGAGCAGGTGGTGCGTCTGGCCATCGCCTCGGCCGGCTACATCCCCAACTCGCTGGCGCGCTCGCTGGCGCGCTCGACCACGAGCACGATAGGCGTGGCCATCTCGACGTTCGCCAACCATTATTTTTCGGAAATCGTGCGGGCCATCGACACCGCCTGCGGCAAGGCCGGCCTGATGATGCTGTTTGCAGACACCCACGACGACCCCGAGCAGGAACTGCGCGTGGTCCAGGCCTTCCACCAGCGCCGGGTCGACGGCATCCTGATGGCGCCGACCAACGACGGCGCGCTGCGCTCGCTGAAGTACCTGGAGGCCAACCAGATCCCGGCGGTGCTGGTCGACCATCTGCTGCCGACACCATTCGACCAGGTCGGCGTCGAAAACACCGAGGCGATGCAGGCGCTGGTGGCGCACCTGATCGGACACGGCCACACCCGCATCGGCTACCTGTCCGGGGCGCAGTGGAACTCGACCAGCGGCGAGCGGCTGACAGGCTACCGCAGGGCGCTGGCGGCGGCCGGGGTGGCCATCGACGAGCGCCTGGTGGCATACGGCGAATCGAGCATCGAACCGGCGCGCCTGGCCGTGCACGCGCTGCTGGCCCTGCCCGACCGGCCCAGCGCCATCGTCTCCGGCAACAACCTGATGACCTTGGGCGCGATGCGCGCATTGAAGGAAGCTGGCGTGGCGATACCGGGGGAAATAGCCTTCGCCGGTTTCGATGACCTCGACTGGGCCGACCTGCACAGCCCCAGCCTGACTGTCACCGCCCAGCCGCTGGAAGACATCGGCGCGCGCGCGGTGAGCCTGCTGATCCGGCGCATGAGGGAGCCGGACGCGGCGCGCAGCGTGGTGCGCATGCCCGTGACCATGCGCATCCGCCGCTCGTGCGGCTGTCCTTAGGGTGCGCCTGTAACGGGGCTGCAGGTACCAGCACGTCGGTATCGCCGGTGCGCTCATCCTGCTCATGACATTGCGTGAGCAATTGGAGGGATCGATGTGGCATTACTCGGCATTATCCGACGCTGGCAAGGTCGCGGCGTTCACGAGGACATGAAGGGAGGGTCAATCGTCAAGAGGAAGAACCTGTTTCAACCCATGCCAAATGATTGCAAACAAGCCCATGTTTTCGTAGGGGGAAATGCAGGGGTAAAAAACTAGCACCAAAAGAAAAAGGCCACTCCGAAGAGTGGCCTAATTCCTTGAATCTAATGGTCGGGGCGAGAAGATTCGAACTTCCGACCCCATGCACCCCATGCATGTACGCTACCAGGCTGCGCTACGCCCCGACGAGGTGGGAATTATAGCAGACGCTTTTAGGTTTTTGCCATGCTTTGCGCATGATTCATGTCGAACTGCGCAAACTTTTTTGCATGGCCCGGCCAGACCCTCTATTCGCTCAGCAGCAGCGCCCTCAGGACGATGCGGAAACCGGCGATCAGCGGTTCGACCTTGACGTCCGGATGATGAATGAAGCGCACGGGCAAGCCCTGGTAGAGGGCCACCAGGGCATCGAGACGCCCTTGCAGCATTTCCTCGTCGGCCGGCAAGCCGCGCTTGATGCGCGCGTCGCGGACGATGGCAAGGAACAACTGGCGCGAGCGCACGTCCGCCGAGCGCAGCATTTCGGCGATCACCGGATTGCGCGACGCTTCGGCAAAAATCTCGAGCGGCATCAGCCACGTTTTCTGGTCCAGCGCCTCGAGCACGTGATCGCCCGCATTGTCGATCACGGACTGCAGCGGGTCTTCGCGCTGCGCCAGGTCCTGCATCAAGTTCGACACCCGCTCCGTATTCTGCATGACGAAGGCGGCGATGATCGCATCCTTGCTTTCAAAATAATTATAGATGTGGCCCGCGCTCATGCCGGCCGCTTTCGATATCTCGGCCATGCTGGCACCGTGGAAGCCGCGGCGGCTGAAGCAGCTTTCGGCCGCATCGAGCACCTGCTTGCGCCGCGTGTTGGCGCGCTCGGGGTCCGGATGCTTCTTTTCAACTTGGTTCATGATTTTCCAGTAGCGCGCCGGCCCTGCCCCTGCGAACAAGGGCAAGGCCGGCGTCGGCGTCCCCGTGGTTATTGGGCGCCGCCAGCCGCCGCGACGGCTGTCTGCTCAGGCTGCCAACCGCCGCCCAGCACCTTGTACAGGGTGACCAGGTTGGTCGACTTGGCCAGGCGCGCCGTGATCAGGCTTTGCTGCGCCGTGTACAGCGCGCGCTGGGCCACCAGGGCGTTCAGGTAGGACTCGGCGCCCTGCTTGTAGCGCGCGTCGTGGATGGTGTAGCTCTTCGTCGACGCCTCGACCAGCGATACCTGCGACTGCAGGCGCTCGTCGATGGTGCCGCGCTGGGCCAGCGCATCGGACACTTCACGGAAGGCGACCTGGATCGCCTTTTCGTATTGCGCCACGGAGATTTCACGCTGCACCTTGGCGATATCGAGGTTGGCGCGGTTCACGCCGCCATCGAAGATCGGCAAGCTGATCTGCGGCAGGAAGCTCCACGTGCCGCTGCCGCCCTTGAACAGGCCGGACAGGTTGTCGCTGACCGAACCCGCCGTCGCCGTCAGCGAAATGCGCGGGAAGAAGGCCGCGCGCGCCGCGCCGATGTTGGCGTTGGCCGCGCGCAGGGTGCGCTCGGCCGCCAGCACGTCGGGACGGCGTTGCAGCACGTCCGACGGCAGGCCGGACGGAATGTCCGCCAGGGCCGTCACGGCGCCGAACTCGCCTTGCGGCAGCAGGTCGGCCGGCACGGGGCCGCCCACCAGCAGCACCAGCGCGTTCTGGTCGAGCGCCACCTGGCTCGTGTAGACGGCCACGTCGGAACGGGCCGATTCCACGCTGGTCTGGGCATCGTACTTGTCCAGGCCCGACGTGGCGCCGGCACTGAAGCGGCGCACGGCCAGGTCATACGACGATTGCTGGCTCTTCAAGGTGTCTTGCGCCACGCGCAGGCGCTGCTGGTCGGCCACCAGGTTCAGATAGGTGCTGGCCACTTCGGCCACCAGGCTGATCTGCTGTGCACGGCGTGCTTCTTCCGTGCCCAGGTATTGTTCCAGCGCGCTGTCGGACAGGCTGCGCACGCGGCCGAAGAAATCCAGCTCGTAGGCCGACACGCCCAGGTTCGCCGTGTACTGGCGGTTGATCGACGCTTCGCCCGTCGGACTGGCGTTTTTCGAAATGCGCGTGGCCGACTGGCCGCCCGAGGCCGACAGGGTCGGGATCAGGGCGGCGCGTTCGATGCCGTAGGTGGCGCGCGCCTTCTCGATGTTCAGGATCGAGACGCGCAGGTCGCGGTTGTTGGCCAGCGCCAGTTCCAGTACCTGGCGCAAGCGCGCATCGGCAAAGAACTCGCGCCAGGCGACGTCCGCCACCGGCTTGGCGTCGGCGGCGGCCGCGTCGGCCTTGTAGGAAGGACCGGTCGGCCACGCCGTGGGCGCCGGCGCTGCCGGACGCTCGTACGTGGGAGCCAGGCTGCAACCGGCCAGCAAGGCCAGTGCCGCCATGGAGAGTAGCGTTTTTTTCATATTAATGCGCATCCTTAGAAAGCGTGACGGCTGGCGAACCAGGCGTCGCCGGCGTGGCGGGCGCGTCCGACTTCGAGAAGAAGCCGCGCACCAGCACGAAGAACACCGGCACGAAGAAGATACCGAGGAACGTGGCCGTCAACATGCCGCCCAGCACGCCGATACCGATGGCGTTCTGGCTGCCGGAACCGGCGCCGCTGGAGATCGCCAGTGGCAACACGCCCAGGCCGAAGGCGATCGAGGTCATCAGGATCGGACGCAGACGCAGACGCACCGCATGCAAGGTCGCGTCCAGCAGCGACATGCCCGATTCCTGCATTTCCTTGGCGAATTCGACGATCAGAATCGCGTTCTTCGCCGACAGGCCCACCACCGTGAGCAAGCCCACCTGGAAGTACACGTCGTTCGACAGGCCGAAGAACCACGTGCCCAGCACGGCGCCGATCACGCCCAGCGGTACCACCAGCAGCACGGAGAACGGAATCGACCAGCTTTCATACAGCGCGGCCAGGCACAGGAACACGATCAGCAGCGACAGCGCATACAGCTGCGGCGTCTGCGAACCGGATTCGCGCTCTTCCAGCGACACGCCGGTCCAGCTGAAGCCGATGCCAGGCGGCAGCTTGGCGACCATCTCTTCCATCGCGTTCATGGCGGCGCCCGTGCTTTGGCCCGGCGCCGGCGTACCGAGGATCTCTACCGACGGCAAGCCGTTGTAGCGTTCCAGGCGTGGCGAAGCGTAAATCCACTTGCCCGTGGCGAAGGCCGAGAACGGCACCATCTGGCCAGCGCTATTGCGCACGAACCACTTGTTCAAGTCTTCCGGCTGCATGCGCGATTCGGCATTGCCTTGCATGAACACTTTCTTCACACGGCCGCGGTCGAGGAAGTCGTTCACATACGAACTACCCCAGCCCACGCTCAGCACGCGGTTGATTTCCGAGATCTGCAAGCCCAGCGCGGTGGCCTTCTGCTGGTCGATGTCGATCTTGTACTGCGGCGTATCTTCCTGGCCGTTCGGACGCACGCCGACCATGGCCGGATTCTGCGACGCCATGCCCAGCAACTGGTTACGCGCCGCCATCAGGGCGTCATGGCCGACACCGCCGATATCCTGCAGCTGCATGTCGAAACCGGTGGCGTTACCCAGTTCCAGCACGGCAGGCGGAGCGAACGTAAACACCATCGCGTCCTTGATCTGCAACAGCTTGCCCATGGCGCGGCCGGCCACGGCCGGCGCTTTTTGCGCCACGTCCTTGCGCAGCGACCAGTCTTTCAGGCGCACGAAGGCGATACCCGTATTCTGGCCGTTACCGCCGAAGCTGAAACCTGCCACGGCAAACACGGAAGCGACGTTGTCCTTCTCGCTGTTCATGAAGTGGTCTTCGACCTGCTCGATCACTTTCAGGGTGCGCTCTTGCGTGGCGCCCGTCGGCAATTGAATCTGTGTAAACAGGATGCCCTGGTCTTCTTCCGGCAGGAAGGAGGTCGGCAGGCGCATGAAGATGAACACCAGGCCGGCCAGCAACAGCACGTACAGCAGCATCGAGCGGGCGCGGTGGCGGATCATGGCGCCAACCATGCCCTGGTACTTGTTGCTGCTGCGATCGAAACTGCGGTTGAACCAGCCGAAGAAACCCTTGTTCGTCGCGTGATGGCCCTTTTCGACCGGCTTGAGCAAGGTGGCGCACAAGGCGGGCGTAAACACCAGCGCGACGACGACGGACAGCACCATCGACGAAACGATCGTGATCGAGAACTGGCGGTAAATCACGCCCGTCGAACCGCCGAAGAAGGCCATCGGCACGAACACGGCCGACAGCACCATGGCGATACCGACCAGCGCGCCCGTGATCTGCGTCATGGACTTGCGCGTCGCTTCCAGCGGCGACAAGCCCTCTTCGCTCATCACGCGCTCGACGTTTTCCACCACCACGATCGCATCATCGACCAGCAGGCCGATGGCCAGCACCATGGCGAACATGGTGAGGGTATTGATCGAGTAACCGAAGGCATTCAGGATGCCGAAGGTACCGAGCAGCACGACCGGCACGGCCATGGTCGGGATCAGGGTGGCGCGGAAGTTTTGCAGGAACAGATACATCACCAGGAAGACCAGGATGACCGCTTCGACCAGGGTTTTCACCACTTCTTCGATGGACAGTTTCACGAACGGGGTCGTGTCGAACGCCACCTGGTAGCTCATGCCTTCAGGGAATTGCTTGCTCAGGTTGCCCAGCATGGCTTTCGCCGCATTGGCCGTATCGAGCGCATTGGCGCCCGTTGCCAGCTTGATCGCCACGCCGGTGGCCGCATGGCCGTTGTAGCGGGCCACGGTGTTGTAGTTCTCGCGGCCCAGTTCCATGCTGGCCACGTCCTTCAGGTACACCATGGCGCCGTTGGTCGTAGTTTTCAGCAAGATGGCGCCGAACTGTTCGGCCGTCTGCAAGCGGCTTTGCGCCGAGACGGTGGCGTTCAGCTGCTGGCCCTTGACGGACGGCGTGCCGCCCAGCTCACCGGCCGACACTTCCGCATTCTGCGCCTGTACGGCCGTGATCACGTCCGCCGGGGTCAGGTTGAAGCTTTGCAGCTTGGCCGGGTCGAGCCAGATACGCATGGCGTACTGCGAACCGAACAGGGTCACGTCGCCCACGCCCGGTACGCGGCTGAGCGGATCGACGACGTTGGCGGCCACATAGTCGCTCAAGTCGGTCTGGTCCATCTTGCCGTTTTCGGAAATGAAACCGAACACCATCAGGAAGTTCTTCGTCGCTTTCGACACGACCAGACCCTGTTGCGTGACAGCCGTCGGCAGCAGCGGCGTGGCCAGCTGCAGCTTGTTCTGTACCTGCACCTGGGCGATGTCGGGATTGGTGCCGCTGGTAAACGTCAGCGTAATGCTGATGCCGCCAGTCGCATCGCTCGACGAGGACATGTAGCGCAAGCCGTCGATACCCTTCATCTTTTGTTCGATGACCTGGGTGACGGCATCTTCCACGGTCTTGGCCGAGGCGCCAGGGTAGGAGCCGCTGATCGAAATCGACGGCGGAGCGATGCTCGGGTACTGCGCGATCGGCAGGCTGAGGATCGAAATCACGCCGGCAAGCATGATGACGATCGCGACCACCCAGGCAAAAATCGGGCGGTCAATGAAAAAACGGGCCATTAATATTCTCCTGAATTAGTGGGCGCTGGCAGCCGATGCTGCGGCAGAGGCGGCAGCGGCGGGCGCAGGAGCGGCTTCGGCCTTGGCCGGCACGGCAACGGCTGGGGCGCCTGGCTTGACTTTTTGCAAGCCTTCCACGATCACGCGGTCGCCTGCGGCCAGGCCGGACGTCACCAGCCAGTTGGTGCCGACGGTGCCGCTGGTGGTCAGCACGCGCTGCTCGACCTTGTTTTCCTTGTTCAGTATCATGGCCGTGGCCTGGCCCTTCTGGTTGCGCGTCACGCCCACTTGCGGCACGGTAATGGCTTTCTCATCCACGCCCGTTTCCAGCTGCGCACGCACGTACATACCTGGCAGCAATTCGCCTTTCGGGTTCGGGAACAGCGCGCGCAAGATCACGTTGCCCGTGGTCGGATCGACCGACACGCCGGCGAACTGCAGCTTGCCCGATTCGCTGTACTTGCTGCCGTCCGGCAAGATCAGATCGACCTTGGCCTGGCCTTCGCCCGCTTTTTTCAGCGAGCCGTCGGCCATCTGGCGTTTCAGGCGCAGCAGGTCGGTGCTCGACTGGGTCACGTCGACATAGATCGGGTCCAGTTGCTGCACGGTCGTCAGCGCGTCGGCCTGGCCTGCCGTCACCAGCGCGCCGGCCGTCACGGTCGAGCGGCTGGTGCGGCCGCTGATCGGCGCCGTCACGGTGCTGTAGCGCAGGTTGATGTTGGCCGATTCCAGCGCCGCGGTGGCGGACTCGACGTCTGCCTTCGCTTGCTCGAACGCGGCGACGGCATCATCGTATTCCTGGCGGCTCACGCCTTCGATGGCGACCAGTTCCTTGTAGCGGGCCGCTTTCGGGCCGGCCGTCAGCAAGTTGGCCTTGGCTTTCGACAGTGCGGCCTTGGCCGAATTGGCGGCAGCCTGATACGTGGCGGAATCGATCTGGTACAGGGCCGCGCCCGCTTTCACATCGCTGCCTTCGACGAACAGGCGCTTCTGGATCAAGCCACCGACTTGCGGGCGCACATCGGCGACCTGGTAGGCATTTGTACGGCCGGGCAATTCGGCACTCATCGGCAACGCGGCCGGATTAACAGTAAACACGACCACCTGTGGCGCTTGCTGCGCGTGAGGTGCTTCCTGTTTTTTACTGCAGCCGGCCATGATTACAGTGGCGCACAGAACGGCAATAGCGCCGCTCGTACGCGGCGACGTCAGGGAAAAGGTTGGTTGCATCTTGGACTTTCTGAAAAAGAAGCTGGCTAGTGTCGTTAGAAATGACTAAATTTATTAACGCAGATCAAAGAATGAACGATCATTCTAAAATCGTCAAGCATCGTTACAATTGAAACATAGTAACCATCAAGCGAATTAAATTATCAATGAGGCAATAAAATGAAGACAGCAACAGCGGCGGCACGCCAGAAAAGTCATCCTGGAACCTGGCGGGCGGTGGCAAAACGACAATGCGGAAAAGGTGGATTGAGTGAATACTGTAGCAGGGTCAAGATTTCTTTGCTGAACTAACCGAAGCGGACGCAACGCTATTCCTAGCGGCAGGCGCGGCAGAATAATTATTTACCAATGGTATCGAAAAGACATGTTCCGGCAGACGCGCTACTATATTGGCCACGGCGTGGCGAAGCGGGGTGCGATGATGACGGCACAGGCGCATGGATGGGCACAACACGATGGCGCGAACGGCCCGGACGCGCTGCTGTCAACGGGCGTGCCCGGTCTCGACGCCATTCTCATGGGCGGCCTGCTGGCCGAGCGCCTGTACCTGGTTGAAGGCGTGCCCGGCACGGGCAAGACCACCCTGGCGCTGCAATTTCTGGCCGACGGGGCGCGCAGCGGCGTGCCCGTGCTGTATATCGCCCTGGCCGAGTCCGAGATCGAACTGCGCGCCGCCGCCCTGTCGCACGGCTGGGACCTGGCCGGCATCGCCATCGAAGAAGTGGCGCCCAACGACGACATGCTCGACCCCGAGCGCCAGTACACGATCTTCCACCCGTCGGAAATCGAACTGGCCTCGACCAACCAGCGCATCCTGGCCGCCATCGAAAAACACCGCCCGGCCCGCCTCGTGCTCGATTCGCTGTCGGAACTGCAGCTGCTGGCGGAAAACCCCCTGCGCTACCGGCGCCAGGTCGTGGCCTTGAAACAATACCTGGCCAGCCGGCACTGCACCACCATGCTGATCGATGACCGTTCCGCGCTCGACGACGGCTTGCAAGTGCGTAGCGTGGCCCACTGCGTGATCTCGCTGGAGCTGCAAAACCAGGCATATGGCAATGACCGGCACCGCGTGCGTATCGTGAAATACCGGGGCGTGCCGTTTCGCGGTGGCGCACACGACTACAAGATCGCCCAAGAGGGCCTGGTCGTCTATCCGCGCCTGGTGGCGGCCGAGACGCGCCGCGACGGCGAGCACCGGCGCCTGTCGAGCGGCGTGCCCGAACTCGACGCCATGACGGGCGGCGGCCTGGAAGAAGGCATGAGCACCCTCATTTCCGGTCCCGCCGGCAGCGGCAAGTCCACCCTGGCCGCGCAATTCGTGCACGCGGCAACAAAGCGCGGCGAACCGTGCGCCATGTTCCTGTTCGAGGAAGCGCGCAGCAAGCTCCTGAGCCGGGCCGACAGCGTGGGCCTGCACCTGCAGGCGGCGCTCGACACGGGGCTGCTCAGCGCCCAGCAGATCGATCCGGCCGAACTGACCCCGGGCGAATTCGCCCAGGCCGTCGTCGACGCGGCGCAGCGGGGTGCCAGGGTGATCGTCATCGATAGCCTGAATGGGTACATGCATGCGGTGCCCGATGAACGCTTCCAGAGCACCTATCTGCACGAACTGCTCAATTACCTGAGCCAGCACGGCGTGGCCACCCTGCTCGTCGGCGTGCAGCAAAACATGCTGGGCACCTCGATGACGACGGCGGCCGACGCCAGCTATCTGGCCGACAGCGTCATCATGCTGCGCTATTACGAAACGGAAGGCGAGGTGCGGCAAGCCATTTCCGTCTTCAAGAAGCGGGGCAGCGCGCACGAGCGCAGCATCCGCCGCTTCGAGATCAGCCCGCAGGGCATCCGCATCGGCCCGGCCCTGGCCGGCTTTCACGGCATCCTGTCGGGCTTGCCCACCATCGGCGGCACGCCCTTCCCCTAGGAAACGCCATGGAGCAGCGCATCCTGATCTACGCGCCAGCCGGCCAGGATGCCGCCCTGGCCGGCACGGTATTGGCGGGCAGCGCCATTGCCAGCCATGCCTGCCGCTCGCCCGGCGAACTGGCCGAGCAGCTGGCGCTGGGCGCCGGCGGCGTGCTGACGGTGGATGAAGCCTTGCATGCGGGCGTCTACGCCGTGCTCGATGCCTATACCCGCCATCAGCCGGACTGGTCCGACTTGCCAATTACCCTGCTGACCCATGCGCGGCTCGATTCCCTGCCCTTGCGGCAAGCCATTGCCACCCTGGGCAACCTGACCCTGCTGGAACGCCCCGTCCACATCCTGACCCTGATCACCTCGGCCCACGCCATGCTGCGCGCGCGCCAGCGCCAGTACCAGGTGCGCGAGACGCAGCGGCGCAAGGACGAATTCATTGCCAGCCTCGGACATGAACTGCGCAATCCGCTGGCGCCCATCAAGTCGTCGGTGGCCTTGCTCAAGCACCTGTTTCCCGCATCGGAGCAGGTGGGCAAGCTGAGCGACGTGATCGAGCGCCAGGTAACGCACCTGACGCGGCTGGTGGACGACTTGCTCGACGTGGCGCGCATCACCAGCGGCAAGGTAGTGCTGCAACGCAAGGCGTTTGAACTACAGCAAGTGCTCGAACATGTCATCGAATTGTGCCAGCCTGCGGCCGGCAGCCGGCACATCGGTATCACGCTGGAATTGCCGCCGCATGCCGTGACCTTGCACGCCGACTATGCCAGGGTGGTGCAGATCTTTGCCAATATCGTGTCGAACGCCGTGAAGTTCACGCCGGAGGGCGGCCACATCCACATTACGGCGCGCCTGGAACAGGGGCAGTTGCAGGTGAGCATCGAAGACAATGGCATCGGCATCGCCCCGGACGCCATCGCGCGCATCTTTTCCATGTTCGAACAGGGGCGCACGGTGGCGGGCCAGATAAAAAGCGGCCTGGGCATCGGCTTGAGCCTGGCACGCCAATTTGCCGACATGCATGGCGGCAGCATCGAAGCCTGCAGCGACGGCCCGGGGCGTGGCAGCCGCTTCGTCGTCACCTTGCCGGCCAGCGCCGGCGCTGCCCGGGGCGCTACGATGGCCACGCCCGCCGCCGCCGGGAGTGAATCGCCCGGCAGCGCCAGCCAGCCCGTGCAAGTGTTGGTGGTGGACGACAACCGCGACGCGGCCGATTCCTTGCAAAGCCTGTTCCAGCTCGAAGGCTATGCGGCCACCGTCGCGTATGACGGCGCGCAGGCGCTGGCGGCCGTCGACATGGCGTGGCCGCAACTGGTTGTGATGGATTTGGGGATGCCGGACATGGATGGCTACGAGACGGCGCGCCAGATCCGCCAGCGCGCGCAGGGGCGCGACGTGCTGATGATCGCCCTGACGGGCTGGGGCCAGGGCGAAGCGCGCGCACGGACCGAGCAAGCCGGTTTCGACCATCACCTGACGAAACCGGTGGATTTCGACGCCATCACCGCCCTGCTCCGCGCGCACCTGGAGCGACAGGAAGGGACGGCTATGCGAACGGAGTGACGCTTACTTCCACTTGCCGCGCAATTCCTGCACCTTCTGTTGCAGCAACTCCGGCGTGGCGGCCTCGGGCGCCACGGGCATGCCCACGGCCAGCGACAAACGCGAGCGCAAGCCCGCCTTGAAGGCGCGCTCGAACAAATGGCCGTTGCGGTGGCTCAACAGATGACCCCACAAGCCGCGCAGCGCCAGCGGAATCACGGGCACCTTGCTGCGCTCGACGATCTTGGCGATGCCGCCCTTGAATTCGCTGATCTGTCCCGTGCGCGTCAATTTCCCCTCGGGGAAGATGCATACGAGTTCGCCTTCGTGCAGCGCCTGCGCGATATCGATGAAAGCCTTTTCCATCAGGAAGGGATCTTCCTTGGCTGGCGCGATGGGAATGGCCTTGGCCGTGCGGAAAATCCAGCCCATCAGCGGCATCTTGAAAATGCGGTGATCCATGACGAAACGGATGGGGCGGGGGCTGGCCGCCATGATGACGATGGCGTCCACATAGCTCACATGGTTGCACACGAGCACGGCCGCGCCTTCCGTCGGGATGCGCTCGCCATCGACGACTTTGACCCTGTGCACGGTCTGGATCAAAATCCACGCGAGGAAGCGCATGAGGAATTCCGGCACGAGGGAGAAGATATAGGCGGCCACCAGCGCATTCAAGATGGCCGTGACGAGGAACAGCTGCGGGATGGTAAAACCTTGGCCCAGCAGCACGATGGCCACGCCGGCGGCCGCCACCATGAACAGCGCGTTGAGGATATTCATGCCGGCGATCGTGCGCGAAATGTGTTTCGGGTCGCAGCGCGTCTGGATCAGGGCGAACAGGGGCACGATGAAGAAGCCGCCGAACACGCCGATCATGACGATGTCGATCAGGATGCGCGGCACGCCCGCCTGGCTGACAAACGCCAGCGCATCGACCACTTGCGTATTCGCATACGCATTGCTGGCGAAATACAGATCAATGCCGAACAGCGACAGGCCGATGGAGCCGAACGGCACCAGGCCGATCTCGATCTTGTGGCCGGACAACCTTTCGCACAGCAGCGAGCCCGTGCCGATGCCGACGGAAAACACGGTCAGCAGCAGCACGAATACGCTGTGGTCGCCATGCAGGAAATCCTTCGAGTAGACGGGGAACTGGGCGAGGATCAGGGCGCCGTAAAACCAGAACCAGGAATTGCCCAGCATGGCCAGGAAGACGGGCCGGTTCTTGCGCGAAAAATTCAGGTTGCGGAACGATTCGGCGACAAAATTCAGGCTCACCTTCAAGTCCGGCTCGGGCGCTGGCGTGCGCGGCACGCGGTAGCTGGCGATCAGGCCGAACACGGCCACGGCAATCGTCGCACCGGCCACCAGTTCCACGCCCAGCGGCTTGTGCACGATCAGCACGGCGCCGAGAATTTCGCCCAACAAGATACCGACGAACGTGCCCATCTCGATCAGGCCATTGCCGCCGACCAGTTCCTCGGGTTTCAGTTGCTGCGGCAGGTAGGCGTACTTGACGGGGCCGAACAGGGTCGAATGCACGCCCATGCCCACGACGGCGGCCACCAGCAGCCACAAGGTATGCGTCATCCAGCCGGCGGCGGCGACCGCCATGATGGCCAGTTCCATCCATTTCACGAAACGGGCCAGGCCCGCCTTTTCGAACTTGTCGGCCAACTGGCCCGCCGTGGCCGAGAACACGACGTAGGGCAGGATGAACAGGCCCGGAATCAGGTTGGTGATGGTGGACGGGTCGAGCGTGGTCCAGCTCAGCGCATCGTAGGCGAGGATCACCATCAGGGCCGTCTTGAACAGATTGTCGTTGAAGGCGCCAAAGAACTGGGTCCAGAAGAAGGGCCCGAAACGGCGCTGCGACAATAAGGAAAACTGGCTGCTTTGACTCATGGCATGGGGAACCGGCAATTAAGGAATTGCTAAAATACAGCACTATCTTGCGCACGACAATCTGAATGTCGTCATCTTGCTTGGCGTCAATACGGAAAGCGCCGCGCCGCGCCATGCTGGCCTCGCGTCTTGTTACTTTCCCTATCGCAACAGAAATCGCCTGTTTCTTGATAATAAGGTAATGTGCGCATACTGTGGGCGCCTTCGCCCTGACCATCCCGGAAAGCTGCCCCCATGTTTGGATTGATAACGCTGATCATATTTGGCTTGCTGATCACCGCCTTCGTGCAGGTGCTGCAATACCGCAGAAAGGTGGCCGATCTGGAATTGCTGACGGCCCGCCTGCGCAAGGAAGTCGACGGCATCCAGCAGCGCCTGCTGACACTGGAAGGCCAGGACCTAGCGCCAGCTCCCTCCTCTGCCGTGCCAGCCGCCGTAGCGCCAGTAGCAGTGCCGACTCCTGCTCCGGTTCCTGTTTCCGCGCCTGCGCCGCAGGCGGCCGTGATCGAGCCGGTCGAACTGGCAAAGGCCGCGCCTGCCGTTCCCGTGCCGCCGAAGCCATCGCCCCCCACTGCGCCAGCTCCCGCCAAACCTGCCCCAGCCGCCCCCAACACCCCGTCCTGGATCGCGCGCCCGGACGGCCTCGTTGCCAAGGCAAGGAACTGGCTGTTTACCGGCAACCTGGTCGCCAAGCTGGGCTTGCTGATCCTGTTCCTCGGCGTCAGCTTCCTGCTCAAGTACGTGTCGGCGCAGGTCACCGTGTCCATCGAACTGCGCCTGGCCGGCATCGCGCTGGCCGACATCGCCCTGCTGGCCTGGGCCTGGCGCATCCGCACCAGCCGCCCCGGCATCAGCCTGCCGCTGCAGGGCACGGCGCTGGCGATACTGATGCTGGTGACGTTCGGCGCCTTCCGCCTGTATGAACTGATCCCGGCCGGCATGGCGTTTGCCGTGCTGTTCGTGCTGACGGCGTTCACGTGTTTGCTGGCGGTGCTGCAAAACGCCGTCTGGCTGGCCGTCTTCGGCATCGTCGGCGGCTTTGCCGTGCCCCTGCTCGTGTCGACGGGCAGCGGCAACCATATCGGCCTGTTCAGCTATTACGCGCTGCTCAACGCGGGCGTCTTCGCCATCGCCCTGAAACGCGCCTGGCGCGTCCTGAATGTGCTCAGTTTTGGCTTTACCTTCGTCGTCGCCACCACCTGGGGCCTGCTGCGCTACTCGCCCGAGCACTACCTGTCGACGCAGCTGTTTTTGATCATCTTCGTGCTGTTCTATATCGGCATCGCGATTGCCTACTGCGCGCGCCAGGCGCCGCGCTTGAAACATTACGTGGATGGCACCCTCGTGTTCGGCACGCCGCTGGCGGCGATGGGCCTGCAATACGGCCTGGTGCGGCACTTTGACTTCGGCCTGGCGTTTTCCGCGCTGCTTGCCGGCTTGACCTACACGGGACTGGCCGTGGCCCTGTGGCGCAGGAACGGCTTCAAACTGCTGGCCGAAGCCTTCCTGGCGCTGGGCATCGTGTTTGGCACGCTGGCCATTCCGTTTGCATTGGATGGCCGCTGGACGTCCGCCGCCTGGGCGCTGGAAGGCGCGGGCATCGTCTGGGTCGGCTTGCGCCAGCGCCAGACCCTGGCCTGGGCCTTCGGCTTGCTGGTGCAGGGGGCCGCCTGGATTGCCTTCCTCATCGCCATGCAGGAACTCAATACGGCAGCGGCCCTGGACGCCAACATCTGGCTCGGCTGCGCGCTGCTGGCCGCCGCAGCGCTGGTGATGGCCTACAATTTCCGCCGCCATGGCAGCCACTTGCATCCGGAATTCATGCGCAGCCTGTCCGTGCTGTTCCTGACGGCGGCCACGGCCTGGCTGCTGGGCGGCATCTGGACCGAAATCCTGCTGCGCACGGCTGCCGCCACGCAACTGAACCTGCTGACCGTCAGCGCGCTGGCGGTGGCAGCCTTGCTGGCGGCGCTGGCGCGGCGCGAACAATGGCATGCGCCGCGCGCCCTGCTGCTGGCCGTGCAGGTGCTGGCCGGCATGGTCATGCTGAGCCGCGCCAGCTGGGCCTGGGACCAGCACCCTGCCAGCCTGTTCGACGGTTCCTTCCTCAGCGCCCTGCTGCTGGGCGCCGCCGCCTTTGCCAGCGCCCGCTTCCTTGCGCTGCGCGCACGCGGCGGCGACGAACTGCTGGCCCTGGTAGCGCGCCCCCTGCTGGTGTGGAGCGGCTTGCTGTGGTTTGCCGCCATCGTCGTGCCCTTCACCAGCTGGCTGCTGCGCTTGATCGACGGCGACCTGACGCTGCAGCCGCACGCGGGCGAACACTGGCTGGCGCTGTACCTGATCGCCGTGTGCGTCACGACGCCCGCGTTCGCCCT
Source organism: Janthinobacterium sp. 67 (assembly GCF_002797895.1). Taxonomy (NCBI): domain Bacteria; kingdom Pseudomonadati; phylum Pseudomonadota; class Betaproteobacteria; order Burkholderiales; family Oxalobacteraceae; genus Janthinobacterium; species Janthinobacterium sp. 67. The sequence continues at coordinate 2,473,627 of NZ_PGES01000001.1, forward strand.
CCTGGCGCGGCGCCTCGACTGGCCACAGCTGCGCTGGTTCACTGTCGCCGCCTGGCTGGGCCTGGGCCTGTGGAGCGCCAACCTGCTGCTGGCGCTGTACCTGCGCGATTACCTGCCGACGGGCTTGAGCTGGCTGGCCTTGGGATGCGCGCTGGCGGCCGGCGAATACCTGCTGCTGGCCTGGCCAAAAGCGGGCTGGCAACTCGACGCGCGGGCGCTGCGCCTCTTGCATACCTTGCGCGCGGCCGCGCCATGGCTGATGCTGTGGCCCGTGGGCGCCATGCACGTGGGCGCCTTGCTGGCGCGCCACGAAGGCAGCGTCAGCCCCGCCTGGGCCCGCTATTTGCCGGCCTGGGCCATGATGCTGGTGCTGGCCTGGCTGATCCGCCGCTGCCGCGCCGGCGCCTGGCCGGTGGCGCCGATTGCAGCGTGGTACCAGCGCACCCTGATACCGCTGGGGGCGCTATGGTCGCTGCTCTTGATCGCCGCCTGGAATATTGTCGACGACGGCGCCATGGCACCCCTGCCCTACTTGCCGCTGCTCAATCCGCTGGACTTGAGCACGGGTTTTGCCGTCCTGCTGGCCATTGCCAGCTACCGCTTGCTGCCGGCAAAACAGTCACCGCTGCCCGCCCTGTGGCAGGCGCGCTTGCCCGTCGCGGCCGCCTGCTTGCTGTACGGCTGGTTCAACCTGATGCTGCTGCGCACCGTCTCGCACTATGTCGGCGTGCCCTACACCTTTGACGCCATGCTGGCCTCGCAGTTCGTGCAAGCGATGCTGTCGCTCGTGTGGAGCGTCACTGCCCTGCTGCTGATGCGCCACGCGGCACGCCAGCAGCGGCGCCAGCAATGGAGCCTCGGTGCCGTGCTGCTGGGCTTGGTTGTCGTGAAACTGTTCCTGATCGACCTGTCCAACGTGGGCGGCATCGAACGCATCATTTCCTTTGTCGGTGTCGGCTTGCTGATGGTCTTGATCGGCTACCTGGCCCCCTTCCCCAAGGCTGCCGCGCCAGCGCCAGCCGAACCGCAACCGGGAGCAGCATGAAAACCACACTCATGTTCGGCATTGTGTTGATGGCAGGCGCCGCGCTGGCCGCGCCGCCCCAGGACCGGCCACACGACTACGGCTGGAGCATGCCGGTGACCGTGCCGGCCGGCGCGGGCATCGTCCAGCTGTCATTGCCCAGGGAAGTCTACCTGCACGCCAGCTCGCCCAGCCTGGCCGACGTGCGCCTGTTCGATGCCGACGGCAAGCGCCTGGCCTACGCCATGGCGGCGCCGCCCGCGCAATCGGCCACGCAACGCAGCAACATTCCAGCCCGCATTTTCCCCGTCACGGGCGCGCAGCACACTGGCGATGGCTTGCAAGGCATCGATATCCGCACGGCTGACGATGGGCGCTTGCTGTCGGTCAGCACCCGCGCCGGTGCGGCGGCCAGCACGGCGGCGCTGCAAGCGCTGATCCTCGACCTGGGCAAACAAACGCAAGACAGGCGCATCGCCGCCTTGCGCTTCACACCACCGGCCCGCACGGACAATTACAGCGCCCAAGTGCTGCTGGAAGTGAGCGATGACCTGAAGCAATGGGACGCCATCGGCACCACCACCCTGAATTGGCTCAGCAACAGCGACACGCAAACCCTGGCCAACGACAGCATCGCCTTCGCGCCGCGCGCGTTTCGCTATGCGCGCCTGAGCTGGCAAGCGGGCGAACCGCTGGCCTTTGCGGCGATCACGGCGCAAGCCGTCAGCGAAACGGACATCGCCCCTCCGCGCGCCGCCGTCGTGCTGCAAGGCGCACCCGGCAAGCAGGCCAATGAATGGCGCTACGCCACTCCGTTCGCCATTCCTGCCGACAGCATCGCCCTGCAATTGACGCAGACCAACACGGTCCTGCCCGTGGCCTTGGGCGTGTATCGCCAGAACAGCTATGTTCCCCGGCACCGGCTGCACCTGCGCCAACAGGCACGCCCCGCGCAAGGCGCGTATTTCGATCCCCTGCTGAGCACCACGTTTTACCGCATCGGCCTCGACGGCAAGGAAAGGATCTCGGGCGACCTGGCCATGCCGGTGACGCAGACAAACGAGTGGGTGCTGCAGACGGCCACGGAACTCCCTTTCTCCGCCAGCAGCGC